>NZ_JBQCKS010000016.1:0-563 GCF_051966755.1 Paenibacillus sp. SAFN-054 | reverse complement strand
ACGCTTGCCCCCTACGTATTACCGCGGCTGCTGGCACGTAGTTAGCCGGGGCTTTCTTCTCAGGTACCGTCACTCCGGTAGCAGTTACTCTACCGGACGTTCTTCCCTGGCAACAGAGCTTTACGATCCGAAAACCTTCATCACTCACGCGGCGTTGCTCCGTCAGGCTTTCGCCCATTGCGGAAGATTCCCTACTGCTGCCTCCCGTAGGAGTCTGGGCCGTGTCTCAGTCCCAGTGTGGCCGTTCACCCTCTCAGGTCGGCTACGCATCGTCGCCTTGGTGAGCCGTTACCTCACCAACTAGCTAATGCGCCGCAGGCCCATCTGTAAGCGACAGATTGCTCCGTCTTTCATTATCTCTCCAGGAGAAGAAATAAATTATCCGGTATTAGCTACCGTTTCCGGTAGTTATCCCAGTCTTACAGGCAGGTTGCCTACGTGTTACTCACCCGTCCGCCGCTAACCATCAAAGGAGCAAGCTCCTCATCAAGTCCGCTCGACTTGCATGTATTAGGCACGCCGCCAGCGTTCGTCCTGAGCCAGGATCAAACTCTCCAAGAAAG
>NZ_JBQCKS010000013.1:0-1683 GCF_051966755.1 Paenibacillus sp. SAFN-054 | reverse complement strand
TCGCCCTATTCAGACTCGCTTTCGCTGCGGCTACGGCTTCTCACCTTAACCTTGCACGGGAACGTAACTCGCCGGTTCATTCTACAAAAGGCACGCCATCACCCATAGATCGGGCTCTGACTTCTTGTAAGCACACGGTTTCAGGTTCTATTTCACTCCCCTTCCGGGGTGCTTTTCACCTTTCCCTCACGGTACTGTTTCACTATCGGTCGCTAGGGAGTATTTAGCCTTAGCAGATGGTCCTGCCAGATTCATACGGGGTTTCACGTGCCCCGCACTACTCGGGATCCGTCTCGGAGGGAACAAACTTTCAGCTACAGGGCTTTTACCTTCTATGCCGGGCCTTTCCAGACCTCTTCGCCTAATCTGTTCCTTTGTAACTCCATGTGAGACGTCCCACAACCCCGGCCAGCAAGCTGACCGGTTTAGGCTGTTCCGCGTTCGCTCGCCGCTACTGACGGAATCACTCTTGTTTTCTCTTCCTCAGGGTACTTAGATGTTTCAGTTCCCCTGGTCTGCCTCTTCATATCCTATGTATTCAGATATGAGTGACTGGATATTACTCCAGCCGGGTTTCCCCATTCGGACATCCCCGGATCAAAGCTTGCTTACAGCTCCCCGAGGCCGTATCGTTGTTCGCCACGTCCTTCTTCGGCTCCTAGCGCCTAGGCATCCTCCGTGTGCTCTTAGTAGCTTAACCAAACGCTACGGTTTTGCGCTCATCGCTCTGTTGTTCGTTTGTTTCTCGATTGAACTTAATCAAAGTTAAAACAAACTCTCAAAGGATCGATGATCCCAAAACTTTCGCTGCTACTCTTATTTACTTGGTCAATCACTTGACACAAGCAGCTATACTGAAATTCAATTTTGCGCGAAGCGAAATTTCATTTCAGTACGAAAAGGATATTTCTAAAACGCAAATTCGTTTCGTTATCTAGTTTTCAAGGATCAATCGATTAAAGTTCCGGTTCATCACGAATGTGTGAATAAAAGTTTAATCAAGTTTTAGATGAAATTATTGGTGGAGCCAAGCGGGATCGAACCGCTGACCTCCTGCTTGCAAGGCAGGCGCTCTCCCAGCTGAGCTATGGCCCCATACAAATTCCATCAAAACTGAACAAATAGAATGATGTTTTGTTGAAGTGATATCACTTCATTTGTACCGCTTCGCTACGGAAGCGAGGTACTCCATAGAAAGGAGGTGATCCAGCCGCACCTTCCGATACGGCTACCTTGTTACGACTTCACCCCAATCATCTACCCCACCTTCGGCGGCTGGCTCCCTTGCGGGTTACCCCACCGACTTCGGGTGTTGTAAACTCTCGTGGTGTGACGGGCGGTGTGTACAAGACCCGGGAACGTATTCACCGCGGCATGCTGATCCGCGATTACTAGCAATTCCGACTTCATGCAGGCGGGTTGCAGCCTGCAATCCGAACTGAGACCAGCTTTGATAGGATTGGCTCCACCTCGCGGTTTCGCTTCCCGTTGTACTGGCCATTGTAGTACGTGTGTAGCCCAAGTCATAAGGGGCATGATGATTTGACGTCATCCCCGCCTTCCTCCGGTTTGTCACCGGCAGTCATTCTAGAGTGCCCATCCGAAATGCTGGCAACTAAAATCAAGGGTTGCGCTCGTTGCGGGACTTAACCCAACATCTCACGACACGAGCTGACGACAACC
>NZ_JBQCKS010000012.1:0-49473 GCF_051966755.1 Paenibacillus sp. SAFN-054 | reverse complement strand
CAGTTTTCAAAGATCAAATTCTTTCATTTTCGAAGCCGCTCAGTTAGCTCAGCAGCAACTCTTATAATATATCATGTCACCCAGCATTTCGTCAAGTACTTTTTTTTAATTTCTTTTTCTTTCTTCGCTTACCGAACCGGCAAGCTTGTACCTTTTTGAAAGGGGCGAGAATTAATGTACCATAGATTGAAGAACTTCGTCAACTACCCCATCAAAGAAATTTTCAAACTATATAAAAGAGCGACCCCCGGAAGGCCAAGCACCATGACGGTTCCTACCGTTGTAGGATTCAACGGAATGTACACTTCCGTCATCAAACCTGAGAAGTTCACAAGATACAAGCCCAGCGCGGCAAGCACCATATGCGTTCCAAACACCGTCAGCCAACCGAAGCCGATCTTCTTCCTTACAGCAATAAACAGAAGAAGCAATAGGCACACCACCATGATTCCCATAACAGCCATTCTCATTCTTTCGCCCTCCCATCTTATCGATTAAGCTTCGACCCTTTGCGACACCGGAAGCTGAGCCCGATTCAGGCCAATCCTTTTGGCGGCTCTTAAATTCATCTGGTACTTCAGTTCAGCTGCCTCCAGCATATAGATCGCATAATCGATCTGCTCTTCGCCCACGGCCTCTTCAAAAAGCCGCCTTGCCCTTTCCCATTCACTCTGGGCCTTCCGCACATCCATATAGACCGCAAGTTCCTCGTCCCGCTTCTCTTTCATCTGCCATGCAGGCACCCTCGGCTTTTTGTTCCAAAACCACGCCATCATGATCCCCCCGTCCTCATATTGATGCATGATCATCTCATGTGTCCTCTCCACTTTCATTCATACGGTCCGGGGGACAAACTTAGAACACAAAAAAAGAAGCTCCCTTCGGAGCTCCCCTCTTGCCGCGCTCTATGCGCAGTCTTCCTTGTTCATCAGTTCAATTGACGGCGCCCTTCCAGCGCCTTGGATAACGTGACCTCATCCGCGTACTCTAAATCGCCGCCTACCGGCAGGCCATGGGCTATCCGCGTAACAACGAGTTCAAAGGGACGCACAAGGCGCGAGATGTACATCGCGGTTGCCTCGCCTTCAATGTTCGGATTCGTCGCTAAAATAAGCTCTTTCACGCGTTCATCGCTGAGCCGCGTCAACAGCTCCTTTAACCGAATGTCATCGGGGCCGATGCCTTCCATGGGCGAGATGGCACCCTGAAGAACATGGTAATACCCATTAAACTCTTTGGTGCGTTCCATGGCTACAAGATCCTTGGGATCCTGAACCACGCAAATAACGGACGGGTCGCGCGTTTTGTCCTGGCAGATACGGCAAGGGTCCGTATCGGTGATGTTGCAGCAAACCGAGCAGTAGTGAAGATTGCGCTTCACGCTGACCAGCGCCTTGGCAAAGTCAATGACATCGTCTTCCTTCATGTTCAGCACATGAAAAGCCAGACGGGCCGCGGTTTTCGGCCCAATGCCCGGCAATCGTGTAAAAGCGTCGATCAGCTTGGCGATCGGTTCGGGATAATACAAAACGCGGGCCTCTTTTCTGCTTTAAATTAGAACAGGCCTGGAATTTTCATGCCGCCTGTAAACTTACTCATATCGGAGTTGGCAATATCGTCTGCTTTAGTCAATGCATCGTTAACAGCCGTCATCACAAGATCCTGCAGCATTTCTACATCTTCCGGATCAACAGCCTCCGGTTTAATGGTGATGGAGAGCAGTTTTTTATGGCCGTTGACTTCCACGGTTACTACGCCGCCGCCGGAGCTGCCTTCGACTTTTTTGTCGGCAAGGGCCTCTTGGGCTTTCAGCATTTGTTCCTGCATTTTTTTCACTTGCTTCATCATTTGGTTCATATTATTCATAAATCATCGTCTCCTCTTAAGTTATTGGGGCGCACCGAGAAGCAGTGCAGATTAATCCTTTATGATCACGAGATCTTCTCCGAAAATTTGGAGGGCCTCATCAATCCATGGCTTTGCGTTCGGATCCTTGCTTTCATGCTCATGCTCGAGCTTCAGCTCTTCTTTCTGCTGGGTGCCGGCGCCTTCCAGGGCTGCGGCCCAATCTTTCTGCATCATGGTTACCAGATGGTAAGGCTTGCCGAGCTTATCCTGCATCACGCCTTCAATCACCTGTTTGTTGGCCGGCTTCTCTGTCGTTTCCCGGTGAATGTTGTTTTTAAAAGCTACCAGCACCGCGTCCCCGGATACCGATACCGGATCGCCATCCATGAACCAGGCGTGAACCGTTACCTTCTCTTCCTTGACTCCTTGAAGAACCTGTCCCCATTGCCGCTGCACTTCTACAAACTCCGGGCTGCTCTTCTGAGCGAGGAACTGATCCATGTTCGATGGAATTTTGGCCGCGGAAGACGCTCTGGGCGCAGGGGTGCTGTGTGCCGGCCTGGAAGACCCTCCGGCAGCTGCTCCGGATGGCGCTACGCCGTTCTGAATCAGCTTCTCAAGCTTCTTTTCCAGCGCGGCTACCTGCCGTTTCAACTGGTTCACTTCTGAGGAATCCGCCGGCGCTGCCGCTTGCTGTGCGTGCGACTGGTCATATCCTGCCGCCGCCGGTTCCTGCGGAGCTCCGCAAAGCTTCAGCAATGCTACTTCAAACAGCGTCTGCGGCTGCGATGCGTATTTCATTTCACTTTGGTAATGGTTCAAGGTGTCGATCATATGAAACAGCTGCTGCCTTGAAAAAGATGACGCCATTTCCTTATACTCCTCCGGATGCAGCACCCGGTCCGTCAGCTTGTCAGCGTTCGGAATCATCTGGATCATCAAAAGGTCGCGGAAATAGTAAAGGAGATTTTCCATGCACTTATCGGCGCTTTTGCCTTCCTGCATAAAATCCTCCACCATTTGCAGCACCAGACCCGCATCACCCTTTTGAATGGCGCCGGCCAGTCTGCCGAACTGCTCGGAAGCAATGCCCCCCGTCATGCTGAGCACCTGCTCATAGGATACATGACCATCCGTAAAGGATGCAATTTGATCCAGAATGCTCAAGGCATCCCGCATACCGCCATCGGATAGGCGGGCTATATATTGAAGAGCCTCCGTGTCGGCTTCCATTCCTTCTTCCTGGGCAATTTGCCGCAGCCGCTGTGTCTGCTCATCCAAAGAAACCCTTCGAAAGTCAAAACGCTGACAGCGGGAAATGATGGTTGCCGGCAGTTTATGGGGCTCCGTTGTCGCCAAAATAAACATAACATGCGGAGGCGGCTCCTCCAATGTCTTTAAGAGTGCGTTAAATGCTTCCGTCGTCAGCATATGCACTTCGTCAATGATATACACCTTTTGTCTGACTTCTGTCGGCGCATATTTTACCTTCTCGCGCAGATCGCGAATTTCTTCCACGCCCCGGTTCGATGCAGCATCGATCTCCTGTACGTCCATGACGGCTCCGGCCGTAATCCTCCGGCATGCCTCACATTCGTTGCAGGGTTCGGCTCCCGGACCGCGTTCACAGTTGACGGCTTTAGCCAAAACTTTGGCAGCGGTCGTCTTACCAGTTCCGCGCGGACCGCTAAACAGGTATGCATGAGAAACCCGCTGTTCGCGAATGGCGTTCTGCAGCGTCTGGATAATATGCTGTTGTCCAACCATGTCCTGAAACGACTGCGGCCGCCAGGCACGGTAGAGCGCGATATGTTTCACTTAGCTATACCCTCTTTCAACTTCCACTAGCGCGCGTTCGCCGCCTCATCATTATACTATAATACGGCGTTATACAAAACGTCTAACCGCTATCGTTGTATTCGCTTTTTTTGACATTCCCCCGAAATCCGCGTAAGGCCGAGGACACAGGTATCATCTATAAAAAGAAAAATGCACATCCAAGCACTTCCAAAACAGAAAGACTGCGCTTAAAAGATGTTATTCTTAGCAAAATAACAGTCCCAAGCCTCGGATGCTCATGCTTTCTTATCTCCTAAAATAAAAAGCATCCTCACCCCTAACGGGCAAAGATGCTGACATTTCATTGTAAGGTTATACCGTGCACCTGTTATTGATAATTGCGATCCAAGCGGCACCCCTGAGTAACAACTCGGGCTAGGCCACCCTCCGGCACAAGAGCGGGCTTGCTTATGGCTGCTTCCTTCCGGACCTGACCAGGTTCACAAGTGCTCATTGCGGAGGACCCAGCCGTCAACATCGCACGCAGGGACCAAACCTCACATCGACAAAACCTCTAACAGGAATTCAACCTCGCTACAGCGGATTGCGAGTTACAGGGCACCGCTACCTCCCCGTCTAGCACGGCAAGAATTAGTATAGTTCATTTCAGGCCAAAGTGCAACCCAAGGCAAAAGTTGGACAACTCCACCCACAAATCGGGGTCTTGCTCCGAGGCCTATTGAGATACTTTGCAGGAACCCGGTAATGTGTATAATTCGAGGCTGGATAAAAAAAAATCCCCTGTTCGCCAAAGGCGGACAAGGGATTTTGTTGTATTCGTATTAGATACCGTATTTCTTCTTAAATCTATCAACGCGGCCGCCAGCATCCAGGAATTTCTGTTTGCCAGTGAAGAACGGATGGCAGTTGGAGCAAATCTCAACGCGCAGATCTTCTTTAACGGAACCCGTTTCGAATGTATTGCCGCAAGCACATGTTACGGTCGTTACGTGATATTTTGGTTGAATTTCTTGTTTCATGTCTTTCACCTCTTTTTGCCCTGAGTCTCATGCGTACACAGAGTTATAATGACACAACATATATATTATAACAGGGACAAACATAATAATCAACGGATTGTTGGAAACTGCTAATCCCGCGCCAATACAGGCTTCTTAGGGCGTCTCATTCCAACGGGCGGCACATGGGTATAAGAACCAATGACAACATCCGGCAGCTCCGCCTGGAAAATCTCAATCATCTGCTTCATACCCAGAATCTCACCTTGAGCAGGCGGAATCAGCCCTAGATAGCTCTCCGGATCAATATTCAAGTTACGCATTTGAATCAGCTTCAAGCCTGTACGGCGTACAAACTCCACCATTGCCTCAATCTCTTCCTCCCGATCCGTCACGCCCGGGAAAATGAGGTAGTTGATCGACGTATATACCCCTTGGTCGGAGGCATACTTTAAAGACTTCTCCACATTGGCCAGCGTGTATTTGCGCGGTTTGTAATAGGCATTGTAATGGTCGTCCAGAGCGCTGATCGTGCTCACCCGCATCAAATCAAGCCCTGCATCGACGATGCCGCGGATGAAATCCGTAAGTCCAGCGTTTGTATTGATGTTGATGTATCCCATATCGGTAATCGAACGGACTTCACGCATGGCTTCGATGATAATCTTCGCCTGCGTGGACGGCTCGCCTTCGCAGCCTTGCCCAAAGCTGATAATGGATTCGGGCGTTTGAAGATGCTCCAGCATGATCTGAACCAACTCTTCTACCTTCGGCTTGAAGTTCATGCGCGTCTGCGGCGCAACGAAGCCGCTGTCGTCCGGCTGCTCGGAGATGCACCCGAAACAGCCCGCGTTGCAGGAGTAAGACACCGGAACGGCGCCTTCCCAGCGATTCAGGAACGTATTGGAGGCCGTCAGGCACTCATATCCCAGGGCACAGTTGGACAAATGCTCATACAGCCGGTTTTCCGGGTATTTCTGGGTCAGCTTCTTCACGCCGAGCTTCAGCTCATTCAGATCGCAATTGAGCGGATTCCATTTCTCTGGATCATCGGAGAGACGAGCCGTCGTGTAAAAACGTCCATCCTTCCATACCACGGCGGAATACCCGAACAGCGGCAGCTTATATTCTTTATCCGTCTTTACATAACCAGGCAAACACAGCCGGGTGAATCCTTGAGGAAGAAGCGCACCAACCGCCTGAGCATCGTCAGGCAGCGGCATCATCTCCCCGGTTTCGGGGTCCATGCCGATCGCCCGCGTGTTTGGAAGCCCAACGAGCGTGGCGCCATCCGGCAGCGGAATTAATTCATCCTCCAAGATTTCCACGATCATATCGCCGCTGCGGGCAAGCCCGAAGAGCGAAGGATGATCGAATACATTGCCTTTCTCATCTGCATAAACCAGGTACATATGGTTCTCCTCTTTGTTCGTTAAAAGTTAGGTCAACGGCACGGATGCGGCCGCAGGTCTGGATGTGCGGCGGTTGCCCCCACTGCTGTGGCTTCCGGATCCTTTGTTCCCGCTGCCTACGCTGCTGACGTCGAAGGAGGCCAAAAACTCCGCATTTGTTTTGCAATCACGCAGCTTTTTGAGGAATCCTTCAACAAAATCAGCCGATTCATTCATATTTTTACGGATCGCCCAAATGGTATCCAGTTCTTCCTTCGTTAACAGCACTTCTTCACGACGCGTACCCGAGCGGCGAATATCGATCGCAGGGAAAATGCGGCGTTCCGCCAATTTACGGTCGAGATGAAGCTCCATGTTGCCCGTTCCCTTGAATTCTTCGTAAATGATGTCATCCATCCGCGAGCCGGTATCAATCAGCGCCGTGGCCAAAATCGTCAAACTGCCGCCTTCCTCCACGTTCCGGGCCGAGCCGAAAAAGCGTTTCGGACGATGGAATGCAGCCGGATCAATACCGCCGCTCAGGGTGCGTCCGGATGGCGGAATGACCAGATTATAAGCACGCGCCAGACGGGTGATACTGTCCATCAAAATGACAACATCCTTCTTGTGCTCCACCAAACGAAGTGCGCGCTCCAAAACAAGCTCCGCAACTTTAATATGGTTCTCCGGCAGTTCATCGAATGTCGAAGCAACCACTTCTCCTTTAACGGAACGCTGCATATCCGTCACTTCTTCAGGACGTTCATCAATAAGCAGTACAAAGAGTTCAATTTCGGGATTGTTGGTAGAGATGCTGTTGGCAATTTCTTTTAAGAGGAGCGTTTTACCTGCTTTTGGAGGTGCAACGATCAAACCGCGCTGTCCCAAACCGACGGGAGCGAGCAAATCCATAATCCGGGTAGACAAATGGTTAGGGGATGTTTCAAGCACGAGCTTCTTTTGCGGAAAGAGAGGTGTGAGTGCAGGGAAGTGAAGGCGCTCTGCAGCTGCTTCAGGGCTTTCGCCATTAACCGCATTGACCTGCAGCAGACCGAAATAACGTTCGTTTTCCTTCGGTGCGCGGCATTTCCCCGAGACCAAATCTCCAGTCCTGAGATCGAACTTACGAATCTGGGATGCTGAGATATAAATATCCTCGGTACTCGGCAGATAGTTGATCGGACGGAGGAAGCCGTACCCTTCGGGCAGGATTTCCAGGACGCCCTCCATGAACATAAGCCCGCTATGCTCTGCCTGTGCTCTAAGAATCGCAAAAATCAGCTCTTTCTTCTTCAACTGGCCGTAGTACGGGATCTGATACTTCTTCGCAAGCTTGTACAGATCGGTCAGCTTCATTTCTTCCAAATCGGCAATTTGCAAATCCATGTAATAACCACCTATTCAATTTTATAAGTCCAGTCAAACTATTGGTTGTTTTGCTTGTCTATCACTATCAGTCTATGAGAAAAACGTCAATCGAAGCGATTAGATGAAGTTTTTCTTGCGATTATAGAATAGTTCAGCTTCTCTGAAATTATAAATTCTATAATCTTAAAAAATCCTCATTAGGATAGCATTACCCAATTTAGAAGGAGATATGCAAAATTCACCGCAAAAATAGTTGCCTCCGCGCGAGTCCGTGGGAGGCAGCACGCAAATCCCCTTCATGCACATGGCTTACTCGTTTTCACGCCACACATCGGCACCCAGCATTCGCAGATTGGTCACCAGGTGATCATAGCCGCGATCGATGTACTCTACGCCGGTAACCTCCGTTACGCCTTCCGTGACGGTAAGTCCCGCAATGACCAGCGCTGCCCCCGCACGAAGGTCGGTCGCCTTCACTTTGGCAGCGTTCAGCCGGCTGCGTTCAATGATCGCTGATCGGCCTTCCACCCGGATTTTTGCGCCCATTCGGACGAGCTCCGGTACATGCTTAAACCGGTTGCTGTATACGAAATCGCTCAGAACGCTAACACCTTCCGCCTGCGTCAGCAAGCTGGTCATCGGCGACTGTAAATCCGTAGCAAATCCTGGATAAATCAGTGCTTTCACGTCTACATGCTCATAGTTCGGCTGGCCGAGTACGCGGATGCTTTCATCCAGCTCCTCGATCTGCACGCCCATTTCAATCAGTTTCGCCGTGAGTGCTTCAAGGTGTTTGGGAATGATGTTGTCGATCAAGACATCTCCACGGGTAGCGGCGGCGGCGATCATATAAGTACCCGCCTGAATCCGATCCGGGATAATGGAGTGACGGCAGCCGTGCAGTTCGGATACGCCCTCAATACGGATCGTTTCCGTACCCGCCCCTTTGATGACTGCCCCCATAGAATTGAGAAGGGTTGCTACATCTATAATCTCAGGCTCTTTGGCCGCGTTTTCGATAATTGTAGAGCCTTTGGCTTTGGAGGCCGCAAGCATGATGTTAATGGTTGCACCCACACTGGATACATCCAGATATATTTTGGCGCCTTTCAGCTCTTTCGCATGAAGGTGTATCGCCCCATGCTCATTGGTTACAGTTGCTCCCAAAGCTTCAAAGCCTTTTATGTGCTGGTCAATCGGACGAGGTTCGAAATTGCAGCCTCCGGGAAGACCGATCACCGCTTCTTTAAAACGTCCGAGCATGGCTCCCATCATATAGTAAGAAGCCCTCAGCTTCTTCACAGGACCGTTCGGCATCGGAATGGACTTGATATCGGAAGGGTCGATCTTCATCTGACTGTCCTTCCAGCTTACTTTCCCGCCTAGTTCTTCAAGAATTTCGGCATATACCGCTACATCGCTCAGGAGCGGCAGGTTGTCGAGCACGACTTCGGACTCAGCCAAAATCGCGGCAGGTATCAGAGCAATAGCGCTGTTTTTGGCTCCGCTTATCGTTACGGTGCCATTTAGCGGGCGCCCGCCGCTAATCATTAATTTTTCCATACGTTTCTGGTTCCCTCCACATACTTCGCTGCAGCAACGGTGTTAATTTTGGTGTATGAAATGGAAAAACACCGGCTAAGCGGTGTGCTCTCCATTCCAACCTATTCGATTGGACAGCCCCGCCAGGGACTGTCCGCTTCCCTATCAAACAACACTTAAGCTCTCTTGTGCGGCAAAGCACAGAAACAATGAAAAGCGTCTTACGCTTTGTTGTTGGAGCCAAATTCGCGAATTTTACCAATAACAGTTGCTTTGATCGCATCGCGGCCTGGCACGATGTATTTACGCGGATCGTAAGCATCCGGTTTTGCAGCAAGCACTTCGCGTACAGCCTTCGTAAACTCGATTTGGTTCTCTGTGTTTACGTTGATTTTGGATGTTCCCAAAGAAATGGCTTTTTGGATGTCATGCGTAGGAATGCCTGTACCACCATGAAGAACGAGCGGAAGATGAAGTTCGTTCTTGATTTCTTCCATTTCTTTAAATCCGAGGTTCGGTTCGCCTTTGTAAGGACCGTGTACGGAGCCCAGAGCTGGAGCAAGGGTGTCGATACCGGTTTCTTTGACGATACGAACGCAATCTTCAAGCTTCGCGTACATTACGCCGCCGATGACGTCGTCTTCCTGTCCGCCGACCGTACCCACTTCAGCTTCAACGGAAACACCTTTGGAATGAGCATACTCAACGACTTTTTTGGTCGTTTCGATATTTTTGTCGATCGGGCTGTGCGAGTCGTCAATCATGACGGAAGTGAAGCCAGCGTCGATCGCTTCTTTACATTTGTCAAAACTGGAACCATGGTCCAAGTGAATGGCTACAGGAACCGTAATTTTCATATCATGAATAAGACCTTCAACCATTTTAACGACCGTGTAGAAGCCGCTCATGTGGCGGGCAGCACCTTCGGATACGCCAAGAATCACAGGGGACTTCTCTTCTTCTGCAGCAGCAAGAATCGCTTGGGTCCATTCCAGGTTGTTGATGTTGAATTGACCTACCGCGTATTTCTCCTCCAGCGCTTTGTTTAACATGTCAGTCATGGATACTAATGGCATGGTTTCAAATCCTCCTAAGTATATGTTTTTTTCTATGGTTTTTAGCCGACTTCTCTCATTCGGGATTATTATACCACATCATGTTACAAATACTAAACAAGCATTTGAATTTGCGCTGTGCCTTATCATACACCATGGCAAAAAAAGAATTCTGCCTAAGCAGAATCCCAGAGGTGCTACCCGAATTGAACCGGGTTATGTTTAAGCTGCATGTTTACGGCAACACGCATTTCATCGATATCGAACGGCTTCGTAAAGTGCATTAAGGCTCCCAGCTCCGTGGCCTCCTTGATCATGTCCAGCTCACCGTAAGCGGTCATCATAATGACTTTAATCGAAGGGTTCATTTCTTTGATATGCTTCAAAATCTCGAGTCCGTCCATCCCGGGTATCTTCATATCGAGCAGAACCAGATCGGGCGCGTCATTCTCTACGATTTCTAACGCGATTTTGCCGTTGGCCGCCTGATACGTCGTATAACCCTCGCTGCTGAACACTTCCATTAATAAAATGCGGATTCCGTTCTGGTCATCGACGATCAAAACCTTCTTTTTATCCACTAAAGCAAACCTCCCAACATCAGCCTGACCCTGCATACCCTTGAATCTTCATGAATTGTTATTCCAGACGTCATTTATCCAATTAATGTTATTCGCTCTCTGGTTACGAATTCCTGCCTCTGCGTAAAAATGAAAAAAGGACCTCCGAAGAGGTCCGTCCTTATATCGAGCATTACAGGGTTTTATGTGCAATCGAAGCTTTGACAAACTCACGGAAGAGCGGCTGAGGGCGGTTTGGACGGGACGTGAATTCCGGATGGAACTGCACGGCCAGGAACCAAGGGTGGCCCGGAAGCTCGACGATTTCGACCAAACGTCCATCCGGGGAGGTACCGGAAATGCGGAATCCAGCCTTTTCCATCGCTTCGCGGTACTGGTTGTTAAATTCATACCGGTGGCGGTGTCTTTCGTACACAAGCTCATCATTGTAGCATTCCATAGCCAGGGAACCTTCCGTCAATTTGCATGGATAGAGTCCCAGACGCATGGTGCCGCCCAGATCCTCGATGTCCTTTTGCTCAGGCAGCAGGTCGATAACCGGGAAAGGCGTGGCCGGGTTGATCTCGGAGCTGTTGGCATCTTCCATGCCAACGATCGAACGGGCATACTCGATTACCGAAACCTGCATTCCAAGGCAAATGCCGAAGAATGGAATTTGCTGCTCGCGGGCATAACGGATCGCGGAGATTTTACCTTCGATGCCGCGGTCGCCGAAGCCGCCCGGAACGAGAATGCCGCCGATGCCGCCAAGCAGATCGCCCACGTTCTCATCGGTAATTTCTTCCGCGTTCACCCAGCGGATCTTCACGTCGGCATTCGCATCAAATCCGGCATGGGAGAGGGATTCAACCACGCTCAAATAAGCGTCATGCAGTGCAACGTATTTGCCGACAATGGCAATTTCAACCGTTTTCTCCAGCTTGTTGATCCGATCAACCAGAGCTTCCCACTCGGTCATATCCGGCTTCGGTGTCGTCAGCTTCAAGTAGTTGACCACGATTTCGTCAAGGCCTTCGTCACGAAGGTTCAGTGGAACCTCGTACAAGGTCGACGCGTCGCGGCACTCCACAACGGCATTTTCGTCGATATCGCAGAACAGGGCGATTTTCGCCTTCATGTCCGCGGACAGCTCATGCTCGGTGCGGCATACGATCACGTTCGGCTGAATGCCGATGCTGCGAAGCTCTTTGACGCTGTGCTGAGTCGGCTTTGTTTTCACTTCGCCGGCTGCTTTAATGTAAGGAATAAGCGTCACGTGGATGTACATGACATTTTCACGGCCGATTTCGCTCTTGATCTGACGAATGGCTTCAAGGAACGGCAAGCTCTCGATGTCGCCTACAGTCCCGCCGATTTCTGTGATAACCACGTCCGAACCTGCTTCGCGGCCAGCACGGAATACGCGCTCCTTGATCTCATTGGTGATGTGAGGAATGACTTGAACGGTTCCGCCCAAGTATTCGCCGCGGCGTTCCTTGCTGATCACCGACGAATATACTTTACCTGTGGTGACATTGCTGTTTTTGGACAGGTTGATGTCAATAAATCGTTCATAATGTCCCAAATCAAGGTCCGTCTCGGCGCCGTCGTCGGTAACGAATACTTCACCGTGCTGATAAGGACTCATGGTTCCCGGATCCACGTTTAAATAGGGATCGAATTTCTGGATCGTAACCTTTAATCCTCTGTTTTTCAGCAGCCTGCCCAGTGAAGCCGCAGTAATCCCTTTACCCAGGGAAGACACAACCCCGCCCGTCACAAAAATATACTTCGTCACTATAAAAACCCTCCTATTAAAGTCCAGTAAATTCAGGAACATAAATTGAGCTAAAGTTATTTCGGAAGGCTTATCTTTTCTTTAGTTCAATTTATATACATATGATGTTTAGCGTAACCCTTTTTCGCGATTTCCACCCGAAAGGGCTGCACCGGTTTTATTGCTTTTTACCGTCCGCTTGAACAACAATGCGCCATTTGAAATCAAATGGCACAAAGTGGGTAATCCGGCATCTATACAGAATGAACAGATCGTAAACAAGTCCATTCTACAGAGACAAAACAGCCGAAAAACAAGCTATTTTTGCCTTATAAAAACAAAAAAAGTGACACCCGTAGGACGGGGCACTTTTTATTATTTTACGCATATTTACATCTCAATCATAAGCCCATGCAATAGTTTACTCTGTGCCTTGTCCCCTGTCAAGAGAGAAAGGCAAACCGATTCATATTTCTAATTTTCTTCAGAGTCCTCTTCGGCATCTTCTTCATCTTCGTCCAGATCGTCATCATCCTCATCGATCTCTTCGTCTTCCATGATGCCGTCATCCTCAACCTCTTCCTCGGAGTCATCGTCGGAGTAGATATCGTCATGGTCTTCATCGATGCGGTCGAAATCTTCGTCGCTGTCGTCGGCGCTGAAGGTATCGTCTTCATCGGTAAAGTCGTCATCGTCATCATCGTCGTCATCGTCATTGATGATGCGCGGACGTTTCGAGCTCGCGATCGGGTCCTCGGAGCGGTCGACAGGATACCAGCGTTTCAGTCCCCAAAGGTTCGTTCCGACACAGGCAAACCGGCCATCGATATTAATTTCTGTATATAGCTGCGCAACGGTATCTTGAATTTCTTCCTCCGTCAAGCCGCGAAGCTTGGCAACCTCTTTCATCAGGTCAAGATAATAAAATGGCGTATTCGCTGCCTTCAGTACGGCAAAAGCCAAATCCACCAGCGGCATTTCCCTGATCTTTTCAGGGTCCAGCTTTAATTGGAGTGAGTTACTCACCAACGGACACTTCCTCTCACGCAATGTTCACTTATACGGAAATCTTGAAGTCGCTTAGTCCGTATAACATCCTGCTTTATAACAACATATCCATTATCAAAACTAAGTAAAACCTATTTAGAAATAAATTGCAAGTTTTAATGTTGTGAATATGTATACTGCCGTTCTCCAAAAGAAAAGGCAGGGTTGCCCCTGCCCGTTGACTGTATCCGTCCCTGGCAGGTGCTACCCACCGGGATGATCGAAAGAGCGCCTATCGCCCTCTTCCATTTATTTTATGTCCACGGGCTCCTTTTGACATTCAGGCAGGGCCTATTTCCATAAAAAAGGGCAAGTTCCCACTCGTAGCGACCATCTCCTACATACACTGCAAAAGCAGGGTTCATTATGAGGGGGACTGCCCAATATGGACTACACCGGATTGATACAGATGCTGCTTGAAAACATGGAGAGTCCCGCACCATCCGGAGCCAAACAAATACTCACCTTTGTCAATCCCCGGCAATACGACGCATTCCAGCAAACATTGCAGGAGCTCAAGGCCCGTCATCCCGATTGGCCCGACCTGCCGACGTCCAATCTATCCCATTCCGTCATGACGTCCCTGTCCGGCAGCACCAAATACCTGGATGCATATAAGCATGACATCCTGGTGGAAGATGACAGCCTGGTTCAGGTGCATACGCTGACGAACAAAGTCAATTCAGGCCCAGGCATTCCTTATGGCGTCAAGCAAATTCAAGCCCCTAAAGCCTGGTCGACGTCCACAGGATACCGGGTAAAGATCGGCGTCATCGATACCGGAGCAGACTATTACCATCCCGACCTTCGCCAATCGCTGGCCAAGGGGATCAATCTGCTGAACAGGCATATGATGCCGCTTGACGACAATGGACATGGTACTCATATTGCAGGCACAATCGCCGCTGCCAACGGCACGGAAGGCATGATCGGCGTTGCGCCGCGGGCCACCATCTATCCGGTCAAAGCATTCGACCATAACGGATCGGCATACGTCTCCGACATTATTCAAGGAATTGACTGGTGCATCCGAAGCCGCATGCATGTCATCAACATGAGCTTCGGTATGAAAACGCGGAGCAAGGCCTTATTGGACATCGTAAATAAAGCCTATCTGTCCGGCATATCCATCGTCGCCTCATCCGGTAATGACGGAAAGCGGCGCAACATCGATTACCCGGCCAAATATCCCCAGACGATCTCGGTTGGAGCCACCGACCGCAGCAGGCGCATTGCCAGCTTCAGCAACCGCGGAGAGTTTATTGATATTTATGCGCCAGGCGACAAAATTATCTCTTCCTGGACGCACGGCAAATACCATGAAATGAGCGGCACCTCCATGGCAACCTCCCATGTGAGCGGAGCCATTGCGCTCCTGCTCGCTCAGAATCCCGACCTGCAGCCTGCCGACATCAAAGCGCTGCTGCTGCAAACCGCCACGCCGCTGCGTTCGCGAAAAGGACAGAAGCGCTCAGGCGAGGGCTGGGAGGTCAATGCCCTGAAGCTGTTAAAGGAAGGGATGAAGAGGAACATATCCTCTCCGTAAAATAGGCCGTCCCTGCTGGTACTGACAGCAGGAACGGCCTATTTATCCATTGGCAGGAATGTGCTTGCGGAGTTACATTTGCTCCGGCGCGCTTACGCCGACCAGTCTGAGCACGTTGGCAATCACCGTGCGAACGGCGCCAAGCAGGGCGAAACGAGCCTGCGTCTGGGCGGCGTCCTCGGTGATGACGCGCTGCGCTCTGTAGTAGCTGTGGAACAGCGATGCCAGATCATACACGTAGCGGATCATGCGATGAGGCGCGTAGCCCGCTGCGGCTGTCGCGATTTCCTCAGGAAGCTCGCCGATTTTGCGGAGCAAATCGTATTCATGCTCGGTATTCAGCATGCTGAGGTCCACCTCGGCGAGCGGCAGCAGTGTGACGCCCTGCTCTTCGGCCTGGCGGTAGATGCTGCAGATGCGGGCATGTGCATATTGCACATAGAATACCGGGTTTTCGTTGGACGTCGAAATCGCCAGATCCATGTCAAAATCCAGATGGGAATCCATGCTGCGCATCGTGAAGAAGTAGCGGATCGCATCAATGCCGACTTCTTCCATAAGGTCTTCCATGGTCACGGCTTTGCCTGTCCGTTTGGACATTTTGACCTTTTCCCCGTTTTGGAACAGGCTGACCATTTGGGCGATCAATACCGTCAATTTTCCCGGATCGTAACCGATGGCTTCCATAGCAGCCTTCATCCGCGGAATATATCCATGGTGATCGGCACCCCAAATGTTGATGAGACGGTCATACCCGCGCTCGTATTTGTTGCGATGATATGCGATATCCGGCGTCAAATATGTGTAGGTCCCGTCATTTTTCACCAATACGCGGTCCTTGTCGTCGCCGTAATCCGTCGTGCGGAGCCATGTGGCACCGTCCTGCTCGTACACTTGTCCCTTGGATTTCAGCTCGCTCAAGGATTCCTCGACCAGTCCCTTTTCATAGAGCGAGGTTTCACTGAACCACTCGTCGAAGTGAACTCTGAACTTGCCCAGATCGCGCTTGATCTTGTTCAGTTCCTTTTCAAGTCCATACTGGCGGAAGAACGCCGTGCGCTCTCCCGGCTCCATGGCCAGCAGCGAATCGCCCTTCTCGGCGGCAAGCTCTTTAGCGAAGCCTTTGATGTCTTCCCCGTGGTAACCGTCCTCAGGCATTTCGGCGTTGTGTCCAAGCTCCTGCAAATACCGGGCCTCGATGGACTTGCACAGGTTCTCGACCTGGTTGCCGGCATCGTTAATGTAGTATTCGCGCGTCACTTCGTATCCGGCGAAATCGAGCACGTTGCAGAGCGCATCCCCCACGGCTGCCCCGCGCGCATGGCCCAGGTGCAGGCTGCCCGTCGGATTGGCGCTGACGAATTCCACCTGTACCTTTTGGCCTTGGCCCAGGTTGACGCGTCCATAATCGTCGCCCTGCTCATGGACCTGCTGTACCACAGGGTACAAGTAGCTTTTATTCAATGTAAAGTTGATGAAGCCCGGGCCGGCAATGTCGGCTTTCTCGATCGAAGCCTTCTTCATGTCAAAATGCTCCAGAATCGACTCGGCAATCTGGCGCGGATTTTTCTTCGCGATCCGTGTCAGCTGCATCGCCGCATTGGTTGCCAAATCCCCATGGGACTTGTCCTTCGGCACTTCCAGCGCAAAAACAGGCAGCTCCTCGCGAGTCACGATTCCTGCGGCCACCACCGCATCGGCCAGAGCCTCGGTCACGAGCTGGTTAATATGTTCTAATGGATTGGTTGTCATCAATGTTCCTCCTGTATATGCAAACTAATATCGAAATGTCCCGTGCGTTCCTCGTAAACGTATAGATCGTACGCCCAGGATACGGTGCCGGACATGCCTCCGTTCAGCTGAATCCGCATTGAGCTTGTCTGCGTCGAAAGGTTAAACGAGGTGTAAGGCGAACGGTAAAATCCCGGCAGCATTTGTCCTTCTTGAAAGGTTTGCTCCGATTCCACCGCGCCGTGCCGGATCATTTTGAGACTGTCACCGGTAATTTTCAGCAGCGTGCGGGTCTTCTGTCCCTGCAAGTCCGCATCCGGCTCCTCGTACCTGAGATAGAGCGCACCGCCGCGCTCGAACGCTTCGGCCTGCGTCTCCTGCACCACATTCTGGCCTTCGTGCCGGCTTTGAAGACGAATGCGGGCTTTCCTGGCTTCCTGCATAAGTATACGGCTCCAATCTGTTCTTTCCTATTGTAATACTATATCCAGTTCAGGGGTTCAATTCAACAAGAAGAACCGCCTGACATGATCATTGCGCCCGTTTCCCATCTGCTATTATACAGCTTTCACACGTCCCGTTCTTCATATTCTTGCAAATCTCTTTTTTAATGAAGAAAATGCAAGGAACGATAAAAAGAGGAAGCGTCCCTGTTCACTGCGAAGTATACCTGTATGAGGGACCTTGAGGTACAGGATTTGAACTTGCGCTGCAGTCGCCGCTGGCACATAAGGAGGATACCGATTGTTACCCGAACAAGAACATCAACTCATCATACGCCCCGTAGAAGAGCATGATCTGCCCCGCCTATGGGAGCTGTCCGCGAAAGAAGAAGCGCCCGAATGGA
Source organism: Paenibacillus sp. SAFN-054 (assembly GCF_051966755.1). Classification (NCBI taxonomy): domain Bacteria; kingdom Bacillati; phylum Bacillota; class Bacilli; order Caryophanales; family Paenibacillaceae; genus Paenibacillus; species Paenibacillus sp. SAFN-054. The sequence goes on along the minus strand of NZ_JBQCKS010000012.1, from coordinate 31,963 downwards.
AAAAGTGGGATGCCCCTTATTATGAGCACAAAGCTGTTTCCTTTGACGAATATATGGGGAGAAAAGAGCACCTGGTCCATCAGAGCGACTTTTGGGCGATTGAGTCGGATGGGGAACTGATTGGCACCGTCTGTTACTACTGGGAGCACGAACCGTCACATTGGCTGGAAATGGGCATTGTCATTTATCACCCTTCCTATTGGAGCGGTGGCTACGGCACGCGGGCACTCACGCTGTGGATCGATCATCTGTTCCAAACGCTGCCTTTGGTGCGCGTAGGGTATACGACATGGTCCGGCAACTATCGAATGATCCGGGTCGGTGAAAAGCTGGGCTTCACCATGGAGGCCAGACTTCGCAAATGCCGGCTCTATAACGGAGTCTACTATGACTCGATTCGGATGGGCATGCTCCGCGAGGAGTGGGAGGAATCCCGGAATAAACGAAAAGGATAGGCCGCAAGGGCCTATCCTTTCGCTGTTGTTATGGCTGGAGCGCTTCCGGAAAAGCAAATTTGCGGCTCCAGGTCGCTCCCCCGTCCTTGGTTGAGTATATGGCCGACTTCGTAGCACTCGTCACGACGAGCCAGCCCGTTTTGCCGTCCTGAAAGGAGATTCGTCCGTCGTAACCGTTCACGGTCGGCTTCACGTTCTTCCACGTATCCCCTCCATTATAGGTTACCCCAACCGATACAACGCCGCCTGCTGGCGAACCGCCTGCCAGGAAAGCCGTATCTTTGCCGACAAGCTGCATATTGCCGGGATGTCCGCCCGGTTCTGCCGGACCGTCTTTGACGACAGGCGTCCAGCCGCCAGGAGCGGGTCCGCCCCCTGCCGTGTCCTGTCCAATGACGCGTTTCCAGTGGGAGCCTTGGTCCGTGCTGCCGTACAGGGAATACGACACTTGGGACATGCCTGCATCCCCATACAGAACCGCCCACACCTGGTTATCCAGACTATAAATCTCGCCACCCGCCGTCGATGGCGTCTTCACGGTGAGTTTAGTCGCCCAGCTATGTCCGCCGTCGCGTGTTTGCAGCACCTTATAGCCTCCGCCGGGCATGACGGTCAGCACATATCCGGTCTTCGTACTATTAAAGGTCGCATAACGTGTATTGGCGGGTGTCGGTATCTTGACCCAGCTGTTGCCGCCATTATCAGTCCGGTATGCCCCGTTACGGGTATAGCCGAATCCGGTGTTCTTATCCAGCTTCTGTATCCGTTCAAAATGAATGCTGCCGGTGTATACACCCTTCCAATGCGAGCCGCCATCGGTAGTCTTGATCAAATACGTCGTCTGCTGGGCCGGCATCGTAGCCAGCGCCCACCCGTTCACGTTATCGGTGAAATCCATTTGCGTAAACTGCCACTGCCCTTTATAAATTTCCTGCCAATGGCATCCGGCATCCGATGTTCCGATCATGAAGCCCGTGCCCGCCGCTCTGCCGGTACTGCCGCTGAGAAATTCAATATCCGTAAAATGCAGCGGATCCGTTCCCGAGTGCTGTTTCTGCAAGCTTTGCAGCAGACCGTGATCGCCGCTCCCGCACGGAGTCGGTGCCTGCTCCGCTGCCGCCGATGCTTCCCGGGCCGGAGAGGCCCAGCTCATCGGCACAGCCAGGAGCAGGACGGCTGCAGCCAGTGATGAACGCTTCATCCATTTGTGCAAGTTCATTTCAACACCTCCATGTACAGTGAACTTACCCGTTATGCCCGGGAATCACTCGGACATTTCAATATTGTCATAAGTCGTTTGGCATCAGGAAACGCAAAAAAAGCATCGCCCGCGTTCCGCCGGGCAGACTCCTCGTCTGCTCCGGCATCCCGCTGACAGATGCTCATGAAAGTAACAGGTTTATTTTACGAAGCCAAGCAGCATTTCGCGGATCAGCTTGGCTGCCACGATTGGTGTTTGCTGCGTAGGATCGTAAATTGGCGCCACTTCGACCAAATCACAGCCGACGACGTTCACGGCGGAGCCTGCAATCAGATGCACAGCCTCCAGAAGCTCCTTGGAAGTAATACCTCCCGCTTCTGCCGTACCGGTGCCCGGGGCCGCGGACGGATCAAGCACATCGATATCGATCGTCACGTATACCGGACGGTTGCCCATTTGCGGCAGTGCTTCCTTGAGTGGAGCCGCCACGTCAAACGGGTGGAAGTTGATGTTCTCGTGTCCGAACTTGAACTCTTCGCGCGAGCCGGAACGGATGCCGAACTGGTAGATGTTCTTGCCGCCCATCAGCGCTGCCGCCTTGCGGACCGGCGTGGAATGCGAAAGCGGTTCGCCCTCGTACTGCTCACGGAGATCGGCATGGGCATCAATGTGAATCAGAATCAGATCAGGGTATTTGGCATACACCTGCTCGATGATCGGCCAGGTCACCAGATGTTCCCCGCCGAGACCGATCGGAAACTTGCCGTCGTCCAGCAGTTTGCCCACATAATCACGGATGATGTCCAGGCTGCGTGCGGCATTGCCGAATGGCAACAGCAGGTCGCCGGCGTCAAAGTAAGTCATATCGTCGATGCTCTTATCCAGGTAAGGGCTGTATTCTTCCAGTCCCACCGAGGCTTGGCGGATATGGGACGGGCCGAAACGAGAGCCCGGGCGGAAGCTGACGGTGTAATCCATCGGCATACCGTAGATGACCGCCTTAGAGCCCTCGTAATCCTCGGAGCTGCAAATAAATACGTTACCGGAATAAGCTTGATCCAGTTTCATCGTGTAAGTTCCCCCTACTTCGTCAGATCTTCTACAAATTTTGGAAGTACAAATGCCGCTTTGTGCAGGCGCGGCGTGTAATATTTCGTATCCATTTCTGGAATGTCCGCTTCATTGACTTCAAGCGGGTCATATTTTTTGCTGCCCATCGTAAACGTCCACAGACCGCTTGGATACGTCGGAATGTTGGCGCCGTACACGCGCACGATCGGGAAGATTTCCTTCACGTCACGGTTAACTTTTTGAATAAGGTCGGCCTTGAACCAAGGGTTATCGGTTTGCGCCACGAAAATGCCGTCGTCTTTCAGCGCCTCGTAGATGCCTTGATAGAACCCGCGCTCGAACAAAGGCGCAGCCGGACCTACAGGCTCCGTAGAGTCGACCATGATCACGTCATATTCGTTTTTATGCTCGTGAATATGCATGAAGCCGTCATTCACATGAACCTCTACCCGCGGATCCTCCAGCTTGCCGGCGATTGAAGGGAGATATTTTTTCGAATACTCGATGACTTTGCCGTCGATATCCACCAGCACCGCTTTCTCGACTTCCGGATGCTTGATGATTTCGCGGATCACGCCGCCATCGCCGCCGCCAACGACTAGGACATGCTTCGGATTCGGATGCGTATTCAGCACGGGATGGGCTACCATTTCGTGATAAACGAACTCATCCTTCTCCGTCGTCATGACCATGCCGTCCAGTAAAAGCATATTTCCAAACTCTTCAGTCTCCACCATGGCCAGATCCTGAAAATCGGTTTTCTCGCTTACATAGGTTTGTTTAATTTTAGCCGTTATCCCGAAAGCGGGGGTCTGCTTCTCCGTGAACCACAATTCCATCGTTATTACCTTCTTTCCGCTAGAATAGAGGGGATTTCCATCTGTTGTTTCTATATTCCCGGATGATTCCCGGTCGGGCTGAATCCCCGCCTTGTCCTGGACACCAGTCCATACTGTTACATTGTACCAAACTATGGATGCGTAAACACATCTTTTGAATTATACGCGATGCGGGAAATAAGTGTAAAGATACAGTTTTTCTCCCTTTTCATCACCGAATCGGATGGCTTCCTGACCCCTCGAAAGCCGCAGTGTACAGGGCTTTTCGCTTCTGTTGCCGCTTATTTTGTAACCCCCTCATGAATATCCCTCCCGCTCCTTTCCCATAATGAGTGTATATAAATGGAAGGGACGTTTAACACCATGCCGCAGCCCCCAAAAACGAAGACCAAGCGCAGAAGCAAACTCGCTGCACTCCTCAAGCTGACGTTGGCCCTGATGATAACCATGCTTGTGTCAGGAGGTATCTTGCTTGGATATTTGTATCAGAAGAGCCTTCCCGTTGCCGACACCGACCGCAACTCCCGCCTGCTCGACAGCCAGGGGAGCATTATCGCCACCTTTTCGGCAAGCGGCCGCAGCTATGAACCGATACCGCTCAATCAAATATCGCCTTGGCTGATTCGAGCGACGTTGTCGGTGGAGGACCGGAAGTTTTATGATCATATCGGCTTTGATCTCAAGGGGATGGGCCGGGCCGTACTCGTGAACCTGCAGGAAATGGAACGGGCGCAGGGCGCCAGCACGCTGACACAGCAGCTGGCCCGCAACCTGTATCTGTCGCACGCCAAAACATGGACACGCAAAATCAAGGAGGCCATGTATACCGCCCAGCTCGAAATGAAATACAGTAAGGACGACATTTTGCAGATGTACCTGAACGAGATTTATTACGGTCATGGGGCATCCGGAATCGAGGCGGCCTCACAAATGTATTTCGGCAAGCCGGCGGCCGAGCTGGATCTCGCGGAAAGCGCCATGCTGGCAGGCATCCCAAAAGGTCCAACCTATTATTCCCCGTATACTCATATCGTAAATGCCAAGAAGCGGCAAAAAATCGTGCTTGGCTCCATGGTGGATACCGGCGATATTACACAGCAGGAGGCGGAGCAGGCTGCAGCTGAGACGCTGTCCTTCAAGCCACAAGGGCAGCAGCAGGCGCTCGTGTCCGCTCCCTTTTTCCGTGATTATGTGAAGAAGCTGGTGACCACCCAATTGGGCATCAGCGAGGAACAGCTGGATCATGGCGGATTGAATATCTATACCACGCTCGATCCGCATGCCCAGGCCGCAGCCGAACAGGCCGTGTCGCAAGGAATGGACCCGAAGAGCGAGCTTGAAACGGCTCTTGTATCGCTTGACCCTCGGACGGGCTATGTCAAGGCGATGGTCGGCGGCAAAAATTATAAAAACAGCCAACTCAACCATGCTCTCGCTAAAACGCGCCAACCGGGTTCTTCATTTAAACCGATCATGTACCTGACGGCGCTGTCTTCGAGAATGATGACCGGCCTCACCACATTCAACAGCGAGCCCACTCTGTTTCACTACGACAACAACCGGAAAACATACCAGCCTAGCAATTTCGGAGAGAAATATTTGGGTGAAATTAACATGCAGGAGGCGATCGCCGCCTCGGACAATATTTATGCAGTTAACACACTGCTGAAGGTCGGTGCAGATAACGTCATAGCTATGGCCAAAAAGCTGGGAATCATCAGCCCGCTCCAGCCGGTTCCTTCGCTCGCGCTCGGGACATCACCGATCAGTCCGTTCGAGATGGCCTCCGCCTTCGCGGTCATGAGCAATGCCGGTAAACGCATGCCGCCCGTCGCGGTGCTCAAAATAACGGATGCCGCCGGCGAAGTGCTGTATCAGGCCCCCGAGACGAGCGGAGATCAGGTCGTAGATCCTGCTGCGGCATACGTGCTGACGCATTTGATGGAAAGTGTATTCGAAACGGGCGGGACCGGGAGCCGAGTCTCCTCGATGATCAAGCGGCCGGTCGCCGGCAAAACCGGTACGACGGATAGCGACGCCTGGATGGTCGGCTATACGCCGGAGCTTGCAACCGCCGTCTGGGTCGGCTACGACAAAGGCCGTGCGATTACTACGCTGGACGGACACCGGGCAGCACCGATTTTTGCCCAATATACCGAAAAGGCGCTGGAGAATGTACCCCCGAAAATTTTTGCCATCCCAAGCGGGGTCGTTACGGTATATGTGGATGAAGCGACGGGCAAATTGGCAACCGCCGATTGTCCGGATAAGAAGCTTGAAGTATTCGTCGCCGGCACGGAGCCTACGGAGTATTGCGCCCAGCACGGCGGTGAGGATAAAAAACCGGTTTCGACCAAAGGCAATCCCGAAGAGCATTCGTGGTGGAGCGACTTTAAGCGCTGGCTGACGGAATAACCGGGTGAATACCCGCAGTGGGGGCCTTCCCGCCGTATAAAAACGGCAAGGGAAAGGCCCTTTTTAATGTCTGGACCTCGCTAATCACCCATGATACATTAGGGTTGCACATCAGGAGACGGATCATAAAGGCAATCACTCCAACCATAAAGGAGACGCTAGAAATGGCCAAAAAGACACTATGGACCCTGGGGAGCATCGTACTTGCCGCCGTACTGCTTTTCTTGGGCTTTTTGCTGTACGTCACCGTGACCGACTATAAGCCGGATGCGACTGAACCGGTTGCCATCTCAGGCAATCAGGCAAAGGTTCTTCAACAGGGAACCCCTTTCACGCTGACGACGTTTAATATCGGTTATGCGGGGCTTGGCAAAGATGAGGATTTCTTCATGGACGGCGGCACGGCATCGCGTTCGAGCAGCAAGAAACAAACACTTGCCAATTTGCAGGCTATCACTTCTTTTCTAAGCAGCAATCATTCGGATTTCTATTTTATCCAAGAGGCGGACGTAAAGGCTTCGCGCAGCTATCGCATCAACGAGATCGAGGAGCTGAGAAGCGCACTGCCGGACTACAGCTTCTCCTATGCAGACAATTACAAGGTTCCTTGGGTTCCGGTGCCCGTACTTCATCCCATGGGATATGCCCACAGCGGCATGGTTACCCTTTCCGGCTTTAAGAGTACCAGCGCAGCGCGATATGACCTGCCAGGGAAGGAGAAGTGGCCGCGGCAGCTGTTTGATGTCGACCGCGCTTTGATCGAAAATCGAATACCTGTGGACAACGGCAAGGAGCTTGTCCTTGTGAACCTTCATTTGTCGGCCTTCGACAAGGGCGGCAGCAGCTGCAATTTTTGGGTGATTATATAAAGAAGGAAAGCAATAAGGGGAACTATCTCATTATCGGCGGCGACTGGAACCACTCGCTGCCCGGCACGGATCCCAAAGCGTTTGCGGCCACGCAGGAATGGCCCGAATGGCTCCAGCCTTTCCCGGACAGCTTCAAGCCGGAAGGCTTTCAGTGGGCTGTCGATAAAGACACGCCATCCGTTCGCACCGTCGACGTCGCTTATCGGGAAGGCGTGAACTTCCGGGCCGTCATTGACGGATTTCTGGTCTCCCCGAACGTCGAGATTATAAAGGTCACAGGGCATGACTTGAAGCATGAGCACAGCGACCATAATCCGGTTACGGCCGAGTTTAAATTGAAATGAAAGGAAGGAGGCCCCTGGAATGCGCGAAACCGACAAGTTGATTCCTTCATCGCTGCTGTCGCTGACAGCCAGGGAAGCCGCTCCGCTTCTGCTGGGTCAGACGCTGGTACGCTCCACCGAAGACGGCGATATCCGCTGCCGCATCATTGAGACGGAGAGCTACGGCGGTGCCGAAGACCAGGGCAGCCACGCCTTCGGCAATCGGCGCACGGCCAGGACCGAGGTCATGTTTGCTGCCGGCGGCATCGCTTATGTGTATCTGATTTACGGCATGTACTCCTGCCTGAACGTGGTGGTGGGAGACCTTGATGATCCCCAAGCGGTTCTGATCCGCGCGGTCCAGCCTGTCAGCGAGCAGGATGAGGAGCTGATGCGCCGAAACCGCGGGCTTTTCTCCGGCAAGGCTGCGAATTTAAGCAACGGCCCCGGCAAGCTATGCCGCGCGCTGCGCATTGATCGTAGTCTGAATGGATGCAGACTGGATCAGGCTGCAGGTCCCCTTCGGCTGGAATCCGGCGATCCCGTTCAGGATCTGCCGATTGTCCAGTGTCCGCGGATCAATATCGATTATGCGGGCGATTACGTATCCAAGCCGTGGCGCTTCTATATCGAAGGGAACCCCTATGTATCCGTAAAAGATAAGCACCCGATTCCATGGAAGACGATGTAACACTTCTCCTTTCCTTCATAAAAAGGACCTGGCCCATGCTTGTTGCGATCAACAAGCATGGGCCAGGTCCTTTATTGTATCGAAATCGAAATCCTTATGCTTCCAGTGCCTGTTTCAGTTCTTCAGGCGATTTCTCCCACCATTCCTCGTTATGGGATACGAGCAGATCCTTCAGCAGCTTCTTCTCCTCGGCTCCAAGCTCATCCAGCATGAATTTGCGCTTCAATGCCGCATCCATCCGGTTCACATGCTCGGCGAGAATTTTCCAGCCCCGGCGCTCCTCCTCGTCAATCCACATTTCGCTGGCCGTCGCTCCGCCGTAAAATTGGCCTTCGGCATCCCGGTCCACGGCTACCCACACGATCCATACCTGCCGGCCGTTCGGTACATCCTCCCGGTTCGTGGAAAAGCGAATCCGGCGTTCCGGCTTGCTCTTGGCATGCATGGCGCCGATATCGATCGTTGCTACGCCGCGGTCGATAATAACGGGCGAAATGTTGTTCAGATCGATTGAGCCTGCGCCAAAGCCCATCTTATGTTTGCTCTTGCTGCTGACGATGTTCAGTGCAATTTGCTTTTTGCCGATTGGCTCCTTGTTCTCCATTAGCTCGAGTTCCTCCTATTCGAAAAACGTCTATCCTCTCGCCTGCTCTAGGCCGGATAGGCATTTCTTGATTGATATATAGTGAACGAAGTTCAATTTATGAAGCGACTTAATTTTATTTTAACTAATAATCGCTGGAAAGCCAACATATACATGCTGTAGATGCTTGTCAACGGGAGGTATTCGTATATGGCTCCAGCACGCGCCAAAATCGTCTTTTCATCCATCTTCGTCCTTTGTCTCCTGCTTGCAGGGACAGGGTGGCTTCTCTTCAGGGATGGTCCGGAATCGCAGGCTTCCTATGCTCCGAATCGGGCCAAGCCTCCCAAGGTATCCGCTCCGATTGTCCAAAAGGAACCGGTTCAGCAGCCGACAGCCGAAATTCTCAGCAATCGGATCGTGGAGTATCACATTGATACCACGCTCGATCCTGACAATCGCACCCTAAAGGGAACCCAGACGCTGACATGGACGCATCCCGGCAAAAAAACGGTGAACGAGCTCTACTTTCACCTGTATCCCAACGCTTTCTCATCCATGGACTCTACCTTTATGAAGGAATCCGGGGGCAAGCTCCGGAATGACGCGATGCCTGCGGACGGCTTCGGCTCCATCGCGATTACCGATATCAAAACCTCTGAAGGCCTGTCGCTCATGCACCGTATTCAGTATGTCCAGCCCGACGACGGCAATGCCAAGGACAAGACCCTCGCCAAAGTGCGCCTTCCCAAACCCGTTAAGGGCGGGGAAAGCATCACGCTCAGCATCCAGTTTGAGGTCAAGCTCCCCAAAATATTCGCTCGGATGGGTACTGCCGATGATTTTGTCATGGCCGGGCAGTGGTTTCCCAAAATCAGTGTCTATGAGCCTGCCGGTGTAAGGGGCCGCCAGACCGAGGGCTGGAATTTGCATCAGTACCACGGGAATTCCGAGTTTTACGCGGACTTCGGCATTTACAGCGTCCGCATTCATGTGCCTGAGAACTACATCGTCGCAGGCACCGGAATCATGCAGTCGTCCCAGATCCGCAATCACGAAAAAGTCTATCAGTTTTATGCGGATGATGTGCATGACTTTGCCTGGTCCGCATCCCCGAACTTCGTCTTCGCCGAGGAGCCCTTCTCCTCAGCCGAGGTGCCTGGCGTACGGATCAAGCTGTATCTCGATCCGGCCCATAAAGACCTGAAGGAAAGATACTTCTTCGCTGCCAAAGCCGCTCTGAAGTACTTCAGCAAGTGGTATGGCACGTATCCTTACTCTACCTTGTCCATTGTCGTCCCGCCTGAATCAGGCAACGGCGCCGGGGGCATGGAGTATCCGACACTGGTTACGGCATTCGGAGCGAAGGACGATTCGCCCGGCTACGACCTCGAGCGGACCGTCATTCACGAGATCGGTCATCAGTATTTTTATGGCATGCTGGCCAGCAATGAATTTGAGGAGGCTTGGCTGGACGAGGGCTTTACCTCATACGCAGAAGATAAGCTCATGGAGCAGGAATATGGAGTTATCCCGAACCTTCCGATCCAGGCCTCGATCATTTCCTCGCCGATGACGCTAACGCAGGAGGCTTGGAAATACGGCTCGCAGGATCAGTACGCCCTCAATGTTTATTACCGCGCCAAGCTGCTGCTAAAGGGCATGGAACAGCAGGTCGGTTCGCAAACGATGAACAAAATCATGAGTACGTACGCCAAAAAGTATCGGTTTAAGCATCCAACAACGACCGATTTTCAAAAAGTGGCCGAGCAGGTCACCCGCAAGTCATGGCAGCCCTTCTTCGATCAGTATGTCTACGGCAGCCAAATGGCGGATTTTGCCGTCGACACCATCTCCGTGCGCAAAAAAGCAGCCGACGGAGGGAAGCCCATGTATGAATCCACCGTTCAGATCTCCAAAAAGGGCGGAGACTACCCTGAAGTGCCCGTGCTGTTTACCTTTACCGACGGACATACGCTAAGCAAGGTTTGGAACGGGACAGGCGACCGCACGGCGTTCAAGCTGAGCTACAGCGCACCTTTGGCTTGGGCCATGGTCGACCCGAAATACTCGATTGTGATTGAGAACAAGCATATCAATAACTATTTAAAGGCGGATATGGACCGCGAGGTGCTGGTCCGCTGGAATCTTGGCATCACCAAGCTGATTGAGACTCTGCTTGGAAGTCTGTCCTGGTGAGGTGAGAAGCGGTGAAATCCCATATTGCAAATGGCTGGAAAAGTCTTAAAAATCAATTTTATATCGTCATCATTCTCTTTTTGTACCAGCTGATCTGGGGATATTTCCTGTACCGCCTGGTCCATTCGGCAGTGACGCCGCTGCTGATGCGTTATCCCGATCCCCCGCCGAACGAGCTCAGCCAGCTGCTGTTCTACATCGAAGGCAAGACGAGTCTTTCCACGAGCGGAACCGTCCATACGTACTTCTGGATCCTGCTTTCGATGTTCGCGCTGCGCATGCTGCTGACACCCTTCATCCATGCTGGCATCTATCACGGATTGCACAAGGAGCGCGAAGGAGATATCGGGCTGCATTTCTTCAAGGGCATGAGACGTCACGGGAAGGTCGTCTTTCTCTTCCACCTGGCGGAATGGATATGCATCGCGGCACCCGCGTATTGGATCTTGCCCAAGCTGTATAAGATCCTTCTTAGCGGCGTCCAGCTGCCATCTCTTGCACTTCAGGTCCTTCCGTACGCGGCTGCCTGGCTTCTGTACAGCTATATGATCCATCAGCTCATCCTCTTCATGCAGTTCGGCAAGACCGGCGGCACCGGCTTCCTGGCACCCTTATGGCAATGCCTGCGCGGTGCGCTGCCTCTGGTGGGAATTTCCCTCACTTTGGGGATGGCGAGCTTGCTTATATTCAGTCTTTTTACGGGCATCTCCCTCTTCTGGGCCGGCATCTTCGCGCTGATTCTCCAGCAGGGCTATCATCTGGTCAGCTGCATCATGAGGCTATGGGGCATTTCGACCAAATTTGATCTGTGGTATCGGCTGGCTCATAAGGATGCGGAAAAATAAAAAAATTATTTTTTGTGGTTAAACAGCCAGCAGCATTGGATTGGTTAATTTTTTGTCATCACTTCAATCCCCTGATAGAAGAAAAACCCCTCCCTTTCGCATGTAAAGGGCAGGGGTTTTGTTCGTTTAAAAGTGCCTTAAGTATTTGCCAAAGCGCGAATCGTCTGATACAATAATCCGAGTACGAACTTAGTAACAACTTTGTAATTTTTGCTGTAACTATTCCACTGTACTGTAAACGAAATTTTAAACGACACATTCCAATTGATACCATGCCGTCATTCACGTTTCAGGTGCCTGATCAAGGCCGAATTCCTTGGCACCGGGAAGCGGGGGAACCACTTTGGGTGAATTGATCTCGTAACAGAGGGATCATAGGGGACTACCTTCTACCGAATCCTTAAGCTAACCTCGCAGGCACTCGGAAGGGGTTTATTTTTTTGAAAAAGAAGTTTGCAGCCGCTGCGCTCGGATTAACGCTTATGTTCTCGATGGGAACCAGCGTATTCGCCGATTCCTCATTGAATAACGTTGTCCACAAAACGATTGGTGTTTCTTACAAAACCGGCGGAACCACGACGAACGGGTTCGATTGCTCCGGATTTACGCGTTATGTATTCCAAAAGCTGGGTGTTTCCATTCCTCGCCAATCCAGCGCACAGTATAAAACAGGCACTGCGGTCTCCAAAAGCAACTTGAGAGCCGGAGATCTGGTATTCTTCAATACGACTGGCGCAGGCGTTTCCCATGTCGGGATCTACGTCGGAAACGGAAATTTTGCTCATTCATCCTCTTCCAAGGGTGTTACGATCAGCAAGCTTAGCAACAGCTACTTCGCCAACCGCTACATTGGCGCCAAACGAGTCATGAGTACGGCTAAATACAAAGCTGCCGTTTATAACTAATACTCTCTCCCATACACATATCTTAACTTAAGGCCCGCACCGGGGATTTTTGCCGAAATCCCTCTTGCGGGTTTCTTGTTACTTATTAGACGGTTGAAATGCCTAAAAGGTAACAACTTTTCGCAAAAAAATTTTAGGAGCCTTCAATTCGTGCTCCTTCTTACGCCTCATTTACCCACCCCGCCAACAAATAAACATTTTTTCCTATAAAATGCTCTAAAAAATGCCTTATTTTTAAAAAAAGTTGATTATTTATAGCCTTTATTGATAGAAACAATTGCCAAACGCAAATTCCTTTGCTACAATAGTCCCAGTGAGTTAGTAACAACTTTGTAATCTTTGCTGGACCGTTTATGAATAGAACGTTTCCTGATGTATATAGTGTAGAGAATCTATGCCGAATTTCCTCACACTAGGGAAGCGGGGGAACCATGATGGGTGAATTGATCTTGCAACAGAGGGATCATAGGGGACCTTCTACCGAATCCTTAAGCTAACCTCGCAGGCACCGGAAGGGGTATTTTGTTTGAAAAAGAAGCTAGCAGCAGCAGTCATGAGTTTTGCCATCGTATTTACCGTTGGAGCCGGAAGCGCTTTCGCGGACTCCAAAATGGACAAAGTGATCGATGATGTCATCGGCACCAAGTACAAAACCGCAGGAACGACAACGAGCGGATTTGACTGTTCCGGATTCACGATGTACGTTTTCAAGCATTTGGGGATCAACCTGCCGCACCAATCGGGCTCCCAATTCAGCATGGGTTCCGCTGTATCCCGCAGTAATCTGAGAGCAGGAGACCTGGTATTCTTCAATACTTCCGGCTCCGGCGTTTCCCATGTCGGAATCTATGTCGGCGACGGAAAGTTTGCGCATGCCTCGACTTCCCGTGGTGTTATTGTCAGTTCGCTTAGCGACAGCTACTACGTCAACCGCTACGTTGGCGCCAAACGAGTCATGAGCACGGATACCTACAAGTCCGCCGCCGTTGATTCCGAAGACAATGATGACGTGCAGTAATGCCTGACTGTCTTGAACGGTTTGTACGACCACCCGTACTTTGAGATTTTTGCCGAAATCTCAAAAGGCGGGTTTTTTTGTGGGCATCTGAGGCTGTATATCATTACCATATGCTGCCCACATTATTTGTTTACCCTTCCTTCCGCCAAATAAACACCCTAAAGCCTTAAGGAAGGAATAGTTTCGCAAAAAGTTTCAAATCCTATGGTTTAGCGCTGTCTCTCAAGGAAAGGGGATACGCCATGAATGATTCCAAACGTTTTTTCACCGTTGTTCCCATGAGCCGCGAGCAGGCTGAAACGTGCTGCTCCTGGTCGTATGAGCCCCCTTACGATGCGATTTACGGCTGGCTGCCTTGGCCTCAGATGGAGGCGCTCGGAATCGAGCTGGGCGACCCCGAGGTACGCAAACAGCAGTATGTTTCGGTTCTGAATGCTGAGGGCACCCTGTGTGGCTTTGCGCAGCTTTTTCCGATGGTTAACGTCATCCGCCTGGGAATCGGTATGCGGCCTGATTTATGCGGTCAGGGGCTGGGTAAAAGCTTTATACATGCCATCGTGCATGCGGCCAAGCAGCGCTATCCCGGTTTGCCCGTGGATCTGGAAGTCCAGGACTGGAATCAGCGGGCCATTCGGGCCTACCTGAAGGCTGGTTTTATGATTACCGATACGTATGAAAGGCAGACCCCTGAAGGGATCGGATGCTTTCACTGCATGGTATATGAGGAAGAATAACCGATCGTCAATGATAAATGGTACAAAATTGTGTATATTTCAAGGCTATGCCCCGCTTTCGTTTGCTTTTTTGTCACAAACTATTTGATGTACCGGCTTGTTCCGTTATAATGAAGAAATGAAGAACTGCAGTTTACATAGAAAGGACGAAAACGGATGCAAAAATGGATCATGAGCGGTGTCGTAGCAATCGCATGCGTATTTGCCATTGTGCTCATGTTTACACTGCCTGGCAAAGAGCAAGTAGCTGAAGAAGAAAAACCATCCATGCCTGAGGTAACGATGGACGCTGCATCGGCTGAAGCAACCGTCAAAGCCCAAGGCTGCCTTAGCTGCCACGGTGACCAATTGCAGGGCGGTGTAGGGCCTAACCTGCAAAAAATCGGTTCCCAGCTTTCCGCAGAAGAAATCTATACAATTGTTACTAAAGGTAAAGGCGGCATGCCTTCATTCAAAGACAAGCTGAAGAGTGAGGAAATTGCCAACGTAGCCCAGTGGCTTGCAGCCAAAAAGTAATCTTTTCCCGCATGGGATAGAAAAACACGCTTCGAATCCTTGACCTAGAGGTCAAGGGCCGAAGCGTGTTTTTTGCTGTACCCGCATGGGCATGAAATGCTAACGTTTCTCGCCTGAGCGCATTTTTTCGAAAAGCTCGTTAAACTGGTGGGCCTCCTTGATGTCCAGGGCGGTAATGCCGCCTTCATCCCAGGAAGTCAAACGCAGCGTCACGTTTTTGTAATCGATGGAAATAAAGGGGTGATGATCAAAGGCCTCCGATATCGTCGCAACCTCGTCGACAAACGAAATCCCTTTCATGAAATTGGAAAAAATGAATTTGCGCACGATCCAGCGGCCCTCTTCGAGCTCCCAGCCTTCCAGCTTCGCTAAATGTGCCTCGACTTCTTCCTGCGTATAAACCATTGTTTAAGTTCCTCCCTGAAACCAAACACCCTGATGGCCTCGGCCAAAAGGATGCGTCTTTACCTTGCTTTCCATTAACTTTTCCCATTGTATTCCGGTCATTGAATATTTATGAATATGGCCTTCCACAGGGCCAAACACTTGTTATATCTTAACACGCCAGGCATTCAAAAATCCATTCGGCCCATGGACTAGATCAGTGGAACTACAGTCAGTTCCTCGTCCCCGATGAGCAGATTGATCCGGTGATGCTCCTTGTCATACATGACGACGCCGCTGCCCACTTCAATCACGGGCTCTGTACCCAATCCGTAAAAAAGATCCTCGGCCAGCGCCTCATGTACCTCCCGCTTCTCTTCGGGACTCAGCAGCTGCCATTCGCTGCCTTCCATTTCAAAGAACAAGTAGCTGTCGGGGATTTCCCCTACCGCGCTCGTCAGCTCTTTCAGGATTTCATCGTATTCGCGCCCATGCTTTACACCCATGGCTATTCCCTCCGCCCTCGTTACGTATCCCCCTGTGCAATTCAGGGTCCCGCTGAATTTGCCTTGCCAGATATTCCGATCATACGGCCGGTCATGAACCGCCCATTTTTGCAATAGAACATTTTATTTAGGGCCCCTGGCTTGTGCATTGTGCTTGTACATTCGCCGTTTGAATCAGGCGCCGGTAGGACTGATGGACCCCATGGTTTCATTATAACGGAAAAATCCCCCTAAAAAAAAAGAGAATCCTGACGATAAATATTATATTACGTTTTTTGGTGCAGCACACCATTTTGCAAGGACGCAAACATGGTGCACGAAAGGATTCAATTCTATTTCTCATGGATGAGGTGTGCAATGGAAATTTCAACAATTATAGGCCTAATACTTGGCTTGATCGCGGTCTTTGTCGGTATGATACTCAAAGGGGCTCCTTTGATATCCCTCCTCACCCCCGCCGCTTATGTCATTATTCTCGGGGGAACGGCCGCCACGTTGTTTATTGGTTTTCCCATGTCAGAGCTTAAGAAGTTTCCCCAGCTGCTGAAAATGGTGTTCGTAAAACAAAATTTGGTGGATCGCCGCGACCTGATCACGATGTTCATGGAATGGGCATCGATCACCCGCCGCGAAGGTCTCCTCGCTCTGGAAACCAAAGTCGAAGAAATCGATGACCAGTTTCTCCGCAACGGCATGCGGATGATTATTGACGGCAATGACCAGGATTTTGTCCGCGATGTCCTGATGGAAGATATCTCGGCTACGGAAGAACGGCACCGTGCAGGCGCCCTGCTCTTTTCCCAGGCCGGTATGTATGCTCCTTCTCTCGGGGTTCTCGGGGCCGTTGTCGGCCTGATCGCCGCCTTGACCAAGATGGAGAACATGGGTGAACTGGCGCATGCGATCGGTGCAGCATTTATTGCGACCCTTCTTGGTATTTTTACCGGTTACGTGCTGTGGCATCCGATTTCCAACAAGCTGAAACGTTTGTCCAAAAAGGAAATCGAGCTGAAGCTCATGATGATCGAAGGACTGCTGTCCATTCAATCCGGCGTGTCCACGATCGCCATCAACCAAAAGCTTTCTGTTTTCCTGACCCCTTCCGAGCGTGCTCAAATGAATGAGAAGGAGGCGTCCGCAGGTGAGCAAAAAGACTAGACATGAACCCCATGAGGAGCATGCAGATGAATCCTGGCTGCTTCCTTATGCAGACCTTTTGACCCTGCTGCTAGCCTTGTTCATCGTTATGTATGCCATGAGCGCCACGGATAACAAGAAGTTTGAAGAAATGAGCAAAGCCTTCAACACCGCCCTCAGCACGGGCACAGGAGTCCTGAATTTCAGTTCAGCCCTTCCTTCCGATAGCAATATGGATAAAGGCAAGAAAAACAGCGAGGAAAGCGTCGTAAACAGCGCCGACAAGCAAAGGCAGAAATCCCAGCTGGCCAAACAGGAACAAGAAGACCTGGAGAAGCTGAAAAAGCAGCTGGACCAATATATTAAGGGCAATGGACTGACTAATCTGCTCGACACGAAGCTGAATCAATCCCAGCTTACGATTACGATCAGCGACAATGCACTTTTCGCATCCGGAAGCGCGGTCGTGAAGCCGGAATCGAAACAATTGGCATTGGCCATCAGCAACATGCTTCAGCAGTTTCCGACCTACAGCGTGGTCGTTTCCGGTCATACCGATAACATGCCGATTTCCAATAGCGAGTATGCCTCCAACTGGGACCTCAGCTCGGATCGGGCCCTTCATTTCATGAAGATCCTGCTGCAAAACACGAAACTTGATCCGGTGAAATTCACATCGACTGCTTACGGCGAGTTCCACCCTGTCGCATCCAACGATACGGCAGTAGGCCGTGCCAAAAACCGCCGCGTCGAGGTGTCCATCATCCGCAAATATACAGATAACGCGCAGGAAGTTAAAGCCAAATAACCCCATTCTAAAGCTAAAAGCTGTATTATCGTTATATACGATAAATACAGCTTTTAATCATATGTGGGGATATATGGCCTCGAATGAGACCTTATACGAGGTCGTAATGTAACGAGCGGCTAAGCTCCTTTTTCTCCGCGTCAGTCAAATCCCTCCACTGTCCCTTGGGCAGCGAACCGAGATGGATGTTCATGATCCGGATGCGCTGCAGCTTCCGGACGCTGTAGCCGAAGGCGCTGCACATCCGGCGGATCTGTCGGTTTTTCCCTTCGGTCAGAATAATTTTAAATACCCGCTCCGAAATACGCGTAATCGTACAGGGACGCGTCATTTCACCGAGAATCTTTACACCGCCGGCCATTCCGGTCAGAAACGACGTCGTGACCGGCTTATCCACCGTTACGATATATTCCTTCTCGTGCTTCCCTTCCGCACGCAGTATTTTATTGACCACGTCTCCGTCGCTTGTCAGCAGAATCAGGCCTTCCGAGTCCTTGTCCAGTCGCCCGATCGGAAAGATTCGTTCGGTATGGCCGACAAAGTCCACGATATTGCCTTTGATATGCTGCTCCGTCGTACTGGTAATCCCTACAGGCTTGTTCAAGGCGATATATACATGGCTTTTCGGTTTTGAAGTCAAGGGACGGCCGTCAACGCGCACATCGTCCCCTTCCTCCGCCTGGCTGCCCAGTACGGCCTTCTCACCGTTAATCGTCACTTTGCCGCTCTCAACCAGTTTGTCGGCTTCGCGACGGGAACAAAACCCGGTCTCACTGATGAATTTATTGATCCGCAATGGGTTCCTTCCCCCTTATCATTTATGTTCTTCGGTTTCTTCCGCCAAAGGCAACACGATATCCACCCGGGTGCCTTTGCCCGGTTTGCTGAATATCTCCATCATCCCCTTATGTCCTTCAATAATACCTTGGCTGATCATGAGTCCCAGGCCAGTCCCGTTTTCCTTGCTTGTGAAGAATGGTTCCCCAAGCTTCGGCAGCATCTCGCTCGGAATTCCGATGCCTTGGTCGGAAATGGTGATTCCGATTTCCTCCCGGCTTAACCTGAATAGCTCTATTGTAATGATGCCGCCATTCTCCATGGCCTCAATGGCATTTTTGATGATGTTAATAAACACCTGCTTCATCTGATTCTCTTCGCAGTGCACTTTATAGTCGTCCGGCTCCGATTGGAACCTGAATTCAATACCGTACAAATGCGCCTGGCTGTTTAGAAGAGACACGACGTCGTTCAAAATATTCCTGATGCTTTTTACCTGAAACTGTATCGCCTGCGGCTTGGCCAAGATCAGAAACTCGCTGACGATCAGATTGATGCGGTCCAGCTCCGACAGCATAATCTCGTTATGCAGCGGCGTTACATGGTTATTCTCCTGCTGCAGCTGCAGAAATCCGCGCAGCGTGGTCAGAGGATTCCGTATCTCATGTGCCACGCCGGCCGCCAGCTGGCCCACCGTGGTCAGCTTCTCCGACCGCCGCAACAGCTCATCCATTTTGTTGCGTTCCGTCATGTCCCGGGAGACGCTGATAAAGGAGAGAATATTCCCGTCCTCATCCCTCACGGGAGCTGTACTGATGCTTACTTCCACAAGAGATCCATCTTTTCTGAGACGGAGGGTTTCCGTCGGCGGAAGCTGCTCTCCATTGCGAAGAGCCGTCAGCTTCTTCGACTCTTCGACCTGCAAAAATTCCGGCACGATATTCAAATGCTTCCCGAGCACCTCATCGCTATTCCATCCGTATAACGTCTCGAAAGCCCTGTTCACCTGAATGACGCGACCGGACCAATCCACCGTATGAATGGCATCAGCCGTCTGCTGGATGATCGATTCCAGATGGTCCTTCACCGATTGATTCTCCTCGACAGCCTGCTTCAGCTGATTCGTATAATCGCTGAGGCTTGCGGTCATCGCATTGATTTTGGAGGACAGCAACCCGAACTCATCCTTACTGTTGAGCGCCAGCGGCGTATCAAACCGCCCCTCCGAAACATCCTTTACTTTGATGAGCATGGATTCAATCGGACGGATGATATACCCTGCCAGCACATAACTCACTATAATGACGATAATCAGCAGCACCGCGGAAATGGCGATGTAGTTCATCAGCTGCTCGTTCAGAACCTTAGAGATGCCCTTGTAATCCGTGACGATGCTGATAACATATACCGATTGATCCGGATTGAACACCGGAATAAAGCTTTTGAGCACCTTCTCCCCGTTCACCCGGGTGACCTGCACGACGTTGGTGCCTGTCTTAATCGCTTCTGATACCGCCTGCTTGTCCTTCGGTACGTCGCCATACGCATAAGTACCATATTGGATCGGACGGTTTCTCAGTTTTACGTTGTTGCTGTCGAAGCCTTGGTCGTTCATGTTTCGGTTGCCGAAGGTCTGGGGATTGATAATGGTGATCTCCAGAATCTGCTGATTCACCTGCTTTGTTTTTTCCAGGACCGCTTCGGGGCTTACCATTTTGGCATAATCGTTGACGGCATCACTTCGAATAAACGGGTCGATCATATAATTGCGTCTGCCGTCATAATAATAACCCCATTTATCTATAAAACCGGGGTTCGACGTCGAATATTCAAACGGTCCTGTCCAGAATTTATCCATATACATTCCTTGCGAGACCGTTACCTTCTGCATGTTAAACAGCTGCTTAAATGCAGTGAACCAGTAACCCCAATCCTGTGTGGACATGCCCACTTCCTTGGGATCCGAGGATTTATTAATAATGACGTCATCCTTCGTACGTACCATAATCGAAATATCGGTCACGCCAACTTCCTCGCTCAATCGCTTCAGCTGGCTGGTGTCGATATCATGATAGTCCTCGGGCAGCTCTTTGGCCGCGAGGATTGCCGCCATTCTGAGCATCTCGCCAATTTGGCGCTCAACATATTCCGAACTGTACCGGCTTTGTTCGATAGACGCTGCAATTTGCCTGGCAGCCACGAGCATCTTGCTCTCGCTGTCCTTCCGCAAATTAGCTTGCGTGGTGTAGAAACTGAGAAGTATGTATAAAAGCAGGATTAACAGCAGGGAGCCAGACATGATCAAGGTTAGCTTATTTTTAATGGACAAAGGACCACCTCTTGGCAAGGAAAGCTTTAACATTACATATCGAAAGTGAACCAAAAATTTATTTTATATAAAAATATTGAAATACACCTTTCATCATAACCCCAAACCCTTACATTTGAAAAGAGCGCTTTAAAAATCCGGATCGCTTCTTATAACCCGCCGACACCGTAAAATAAACACTTTAGATTGATATTCAACGCTTCATTCTCTAAAATAAGAGGGTGATTTATTCACTTTATACACATATCCACATTTTATTAAGCGTATTTTGTGGATAAAATTGTGCGTAACCAAAAAACTATCCACAATAATATGCACAGCATGTTAACAACCGAATGTTTGTTCGCTGAATAAATCGTTTATGGATCAGAGGAGGCTTTTAAACTTGGATGAACAGCTCAACCATCCCTTGATTGTGGATGAAACTGTGGATAACCTTGTGCATGAACGGTGGATGAGAGAAGCGATTGCTCAAGCGAGGCTGGCTGAAGAAATCGGTGAAGTACCGATTGGTGCGGTCGTCGTTCGAGGCGACGAAATTATAGGACGTGGATATAATCTCCGCGAAACCTCACAGGATGCCACGGCGCACGCTGAAATCGTGGCCATCCGTGAAGCCAGCCAGGCGATCGGTGCCTGGCGCCTGCTGGATTGCCAGCTTTACGTCACGCTGGAGCCATGCCCGATGTGTGCAGGCGCCATCGTTCAGTCCCGCGTACCCCAAGTGATCTACGGAACGCGAGATCCCAAAGCAGGCTGCGCCGGGACGCTGATGAACCTGCTCCAAGAGCCGCGGTTCAATCACCGCACAGAGATCGTTGAAGGCATCCTGCAAGAGGAGTGCGCCTCCCTGTTGACGCAATTTTTCCGCAGGCTGCGTGGCAAAGCCTAATAACTGAAACAGCCTGGCAGGGATGACCCCCGCCAGGCTGTTTGTTGTTGAAGTGTGCTTAGTAAGCTGCACTTCCCATTTTCTCTTGGAATTGTTCCATCGTGATAACGTCGCCGTCTTTTGGAATGCCGACTTTGAAGGTTTGTTTTTCGTTCACCTTGCTGTATTGGTTCGTCATTTCCATCGAAAGCTTCATGTTGTCCTTGGTTTCCGGATCATTCATTTCCACGTTTACGACAGCATCCTGATAAGAAGGGAAGTCCTTCTTGTCGATTGCCGTGTTTACAGTGAATTGATTGATCTTCAGGTAGTTTTTCAGATCGTTCAAGCCTTTGCTCAGCTCATCCTGATTCGCGGAGTTCAGATCCTTCTTCGCGTCTTCGATGTCTTCCTTCGTCAGACCCAGCATATCGCGGTATTCGTCTTTACCCACGATATCGAGGATTTTAGGCATTGCCTTGTTCACAAAAATTTCTGCCGCTTCCTTCACGTTATCGTTGGTTACATAGAACTGCACCACTTGCTTGGCATCTACACCCTCTGGAAGCTTTGCGTCTTTAACCTTGATATCCTTAAAGTATTTTTCACCGTCATACTCGCCATATAACGTATTCATGATTTCGTTGGAAAGTTGCTGCGTTTTCTTCGTATCCATCGAATCCGGGTTGAACGTCGTTCCTTCTTGCTCAGCCAGTTCCTTCAGGTCAAGCACGAGATACTTGTTCACTACATCTTCCGGAAGCGGAAGCATTGGAATGCTTGGGATTTTAACGTACAGCTTCTCTTTCGTCATTACCATAGGAACGTTAAAGCTCATGGACATATCGCCCTTCAAATTGATACCCATGGTAAGCTCGGTTTGCATCGGATCGTTTTGATATACCCCATCAATTGTCAACTCTGCATTTTTGAGCATGCTCATCACTTGCTCGGTAGCCGCAGCATCCGTATCCTGGCTGGATACTTTCAGATCTTTAATGACCACCTTGCTTTTCATTTCGTACGAAGTCATTTCCATCGCTTTCCCCGTGGCGCTCTTCATCGCGTCTTTCGGTTCCTGCTTGCTTGTGCATCCTGCAAGGACCACTGTCATGGACATGATCAGTGTTAGAATCAGGACCGCAAACTTCTTGTTCATTAATCTCTCTCTCCTCTCGGTTCTCTAAAGCCATAAATCACCTATTAATCATAAACGATTTAGTCCATAACTTAAACATATTTTTGGAAATTATATGTTTGCAAATTAAGTAATTTCCTTTTCTTCCTGTTGTGTGAGCTCACATGTTGTTATACGGTGGGTTTGCTTGATGGTTGCAAAAATTCAGAAAACAGACTTAAAACCGCGAAATTTTGTCCAAATCATCATGGAAAACCCAATAAAAAAAGCACTCCGGCGGCTGCCGAAATGCTTTTGAATTTTCCATTTAGGAGTAAAAGTTACCCCTCTTTATTCAAATGATCCACATGATTACGGTTTTTGACTTTTTTCGATCCGGACAACGGCTCCTGCATCGTGTTTTCCTCATGACGCGGGTGGTGCTGACGCTGCTCGGCTCTTTGAGCCTCCGGTACGGGGACAGCTTTCGGTTTACTCATCGGGATCACCCCATCTTTAGGATTTAAGAATGCGGATGTGTCAAGTCCGTCGGCTTGTGGCGATGACGGGCGTCTTCATGGCGGCGATCATTCTCATCCTGCTGGATCTGCTGCGCATGGTGACTGTTCACGGGTGTCTCGTTCAGCTCATCAATAACGTTGCTCAGGTTTTTGTCTAAACCGGGCTTGGCCTTGGTCATCTAACTTCCCTCATTTCCCTTTTATGAGTGATGAGTCACATCGTGAAGCGCCTGGGCGCATTCATGGATCTGACGTGTGTACCCCTGGGCCATATCCTGAATAATCTCGGTCCGCTCATCCACCGTTCGTCCTTCCCGCTCCACGTCGACCAAATCCACCTTTACCTCGCGGGTGTCCATGTATGAACACTGAAAGTCGAAGGAATACATCTGACGGCCTGCGGTATCGATATGGATTCGGAGAGCATTCGGGTTTGCCTCGTCGGCAAATACTTGGGCGGAATCCGACGGGTCGAGGTTCTGCGGCAGCTGGGACTTCCACGCATCGACCAATTGACCTTGATTTAATTCAAATTCTCGGTTCATTCTTCACACCTCCCCTGACTTTAATGTGCGAAAAAGCAATCACATTTATGCGTTCCAAGAAGTCAGGAAGAAGACATAAAAAAAGAAGCCTTCCTGATCAGGATGACTTCTGTCGTTGTAATATCTGGCGGAGAGGATGGGATTCGAACCCATGTGGAGTTGCCCCCTAACGGTTTTCAAGACCGCCCCGTTATGACCGCTTCGGTACCTCTCCAGGTGGTAAATCATATTCAATTACATAATGCGTAACAAAAATATTTTACCACAGATGAATATATTGATCAAGTTTTATTTGCTCTTCGACTGAATAACCTGCACATTGCCCATGTATGGCTGAAGTACTTCAGGGACGAGCACGCTGCCGTCCGCCTGTTGATAGTTCTCCAGAATGGCTGCAACCGTCCGTCCGACCGCAAGTGCAGAACCATTCAGCGTATGAACGAATTCCGGCTTCGCTTTCGGTTCCGGGCGGAAACGGATGTTTGCCCGGCGGGCCTGGAAGTCCTCCGTATTCGAACAAGAGGAGATTTCACGGTACATACCGCTCTCAGGCAGCCATACTTCAAGGTCATACGTCTTTGCTGCAGAGAAGCCCATGTCGCCCGTGCTGAGTGCCATAACGCGGTACGGCAGCTTCAGAAGCTGTAGAACGTGTTCGGCATTGGCTGTCATTTTCTCCAGCTCTTCGTAAGATGTTTCCGGTGCCACGAGCTTTACCAGCTCGACCTTATTGAATTGATGCTGACGAATCAGACCGCGGGTATCGCGTCCTGCCGAACCGGCTTCGGAACGGAAGCAGGAGCTGTAGGCAACGAAATGCTTAGGCAGATCCTCCGTCGACAAAATCTCATCACGGTAATAATTCGTAACAGGCACTTCCGCTGTCGGAATCAAGTAGTATTCCGTATCTCGGATTTTGAACAGGTCCTCCTCAAACTTCGGCAGCTGTCCGGTACCGCGCAGGCTATCGCCGTTGACAATATACGGTGGAAGCATTTCCTCATAACCATGCTCGCTGCTGTGAAGGTCCATCATGAAATTGATCAGGGCACGCTCCAGCCGGGCGCCAAGACCTTTGTAGAAGGTGAAGCGCGAGCCCGTTACTTTGGCAGCAGCCTCAAAATCCAGAATGTCGAGGCCCTGAGCGATATCCCAGTGAGCTTTAGGCTCAAAATCAAAAGATGTAGGTTCCGCCCAGCGGCGAACCTCTACGTTATCATCTTCTGAAGTGCCGACAGGTACCGATTCATGCGGGATGTTCGGAATCGCCATCATCAGCTCGGAAATGGAGGCTTCGAGTTCGCGCACTTCCTCGTCCATCGCTTTGATGCGGTCAGATACTTCGCGCATTTCAAGAATGAGCTCCTCCGCGTCTTCCTTGTTTTTCTTCCGCTTGGCTACTTCGCCCGATACGACGTTGCGGCGGTTTTTCAGCGCTTCGCTCTCCTGCAGCAGTTCTCTGCGGCGTGTATCCAGCTCAGGGAAACCCGCGATCAAATCGAGCGATTTGTTGCGGTCCTTCAGCGCTTGCTCAACCTTGGCATAGTCGCTCCGTAATATTTTCACATCCAGCATTGGACAATTCCTCCTAGAAATCTTGCATTGATTCACAAATTCAAACTGATTCACTTATCCATCCAAAAAAAGAACCCCGACCCCTGTGGGTCGATCAGCCTGCCGCCCCTTTACCGGAGCGCGCAGGCCAAACTTCCCTTACCTAAAGCTTACCCTATTGGGGGCCTTAGATATCATCGAAAGAGTCAAGGTGTCTGTCATGTTATATATCGGTAAAACGGCAGGGCTTTATGACGTCTGACTGGCTTTTACCATATCCACGAAATACTGATGGAGGCGATAATCATCCGTCAGTTCGGGATGGAATGAAGATGCCAGCAAATGGCCCTGTCTCGCTGCTACAATTTCTCCATTATAGGAGGAAAGAACGTCCACTTGTTCCCCCACATCACGGATGAGCGGTGCGCGAATAAATACGGCACGGACGGCCTCGTCAATGCCTTTTACATCCAGATCCGTCTCAAAGCTCTCCCGCTGGCGGCCAAAAGCATTGCGTGCAACGGTAATATCCATCAATCCCAGATGAGCCTCTTCCTGGCCTTCAATCGTTTTGGCGAGCACAATCAGGCCTGCACAGGTTCCAAAAACGGGTTTGCCTTCCGCTGAAAATTCGCGGATCGCATCCATAAAATCGTACTTGCGCATCAGCTTGCCGATCGTCGTGCTCTCGCCGCCGGGAATGATCAGGCCCTGAATCTCCTGAAGCTCTTCCTTTTTCTTCACGGCGAGTCCTTCGGCACCGGCCAGTTCAATACTGCGGATATGCTCTGCAACGGCACCTTGAAGTGCCAAAACCCCGATTTTCATATGTCTACAGCCTTCTCTCTCTTACCAGCCGCGATCCGACATCCGTTCAGCCGGACTCAGCTTCGAAATCTCAATGCCTTTCATCGGCGCACCCAGGTTCTTCGAAACTTCAGCAATGAGTTTGTAGTCCTGATAATGAGTGGTGGCTTCGACAATGGCACGGGCAAACTTCTCCGGGCTGTCCGATTTGAAAATACCGGATCCCACGAATACGCCATCGGCTCCCAAATGCATCATCAGCGCCGCGTCAGCTGGTGTGGCTACACCGCCTGCAGCAAAGTTGACCACCGGCAGCTTGCCGTTTTCATGCACGCCTACAAGCAGATCGTAGGACACGCCAAGGTTTTTGGCTTCAGCATATAGCTCGTCCTTCGACATGTTCTGTACTTTTCGGATTTGGCTGTTAATAAAGCGCATATGACGGACAGCCTCAACGATGTTGCCTGTTCCCGGCTCGCCTTTTGTACGGATCATCGATGCCCCTTCGCCAATACGGCGCAGTGCCTCACCCAGGTCCTTAGCACCGCAAACGAACGGAACGGTGAAATCCCATTTATCGATATGGAAAACTTCATCCGCCGGAGTCAAAACTTCACTCTCGTCCAAGTAGTCTACGCCAAGCGATTCCAGCACTTTTGCTTCTACAAAATGGCCGATCCGGGCTTTCGCCATGACCGGAATGGATACCACCTTCATAACCTCTTCAACGATCGTTGGGTCAGCCATACGGGCCACGCCGCCAGCCGCGCGAATATCGGACGGTACGCGCTCTAATGCCATAACGGCTGTAGCACCAGCCGCTTCAGCGATTTTTGCCTGCTCCGCATTCATGACGTCCATGATGACGCCGCCTTTTTGCATTTCTGCCATACCTCTTTTGACTCTCGAAGTTCCCGTTTCCATGTCTACGCCTCCCGAAATGTATATCATGTCATCTGTTATCCGCCTTAACTTGAAGGGGAATACAGCTCCATTCACAACCAAAAACCATATGAAGAAAACCGTCTGATCGGTTTTTCACAGAAATAATTCCGCCTTGCAGCGGTTTATTGCTTCAACGTCAGGAGAGTGGCTCACCTTGGCTTCAGGATTCCCACCAATTTAGAAAAGGTTCTTGATTCCCTCGAACAAATCACTGAACATTTCTCCGATGGCACGGAAGAACAAGCGGAACCAGCCGCCTTTTTCCACTTTGTCGGAGGTGATAAGATTCACGGTTTTGGTTTGCGCTTTGTCGATGCCGTCGGCTTTATAAGTATAGGTAATCGTACCGACCTTGGTGCCCTTCTCGATCGGCGCTGTAAGTCCGTCAGCCGAATCCAGTTTCGTCGTGAACTTCACGCCTTTGACTTCTGCGCCTTTCGGTACGACAAAGCTGACATCCCCATCGGTCACGACGCCGACTTTAGTCTCAGCGCCTTTTTTGACTGGAACTGTATCCAGGCCTTCCACCTTGGATTTGCCTGCAACAGCCTGCTTGATTTCGAAGTTATCAAAGCCGTAGTCGAGAAGCTTCTTGGTTTCCGTAAAGCGGTGCGCCTCGGAGTCAGCTCCCATGACCACGCCGATCAGGCGCACGCCGTCACGGACTGCCGTTGAAGTGAAACAGTTACCCGCGTTTTGCGTATGGCCTGTCTTCAGACCATCCAACCCTGGGTAAGCATAGGCCTTGAAGTTCTGAATATTCTTGTTGGTTTCCAGCATCCAGTTATAGTTAATGATTGGAGCCTTGTCGCGTTCACGGAATTTATAGGATTGAATCGAAGTATACTTGGCATAATCCGGATGGTCCGTGACAATATGCTTGCCCAGAATGGCCGCATCCATTGCCGACATGACGTCTTCCTTATCGGTATCCGGCCGGAAATCTTCCGGCATGTCAGCTCGGTCAAGACCTGTCGCATTAATAAAATAGGCCGTCTTCATACCCATTTCCTGCGCGGTCTTATTCATCAGCTTCACAAACTCCTGTTCGGTTCCCGATACCTTCTCGGCCAGTGCAACCGTAGCGTCGTTCGCGGATCCAACAGCCATCGCTATGTACAGTTCCTCTACGGTATGTACGTCTCCTTCAGCCAAAAAAATACGCGATCCGATGGTTTCCTCGGAGTTTTTACCTACGGTAACCTTATCCGTCCACTTCAGCTTCCCCTGCTTGACCTGTTCGGCAACGATGTACTCCGTCATCATTTTGGTCATGCTTGCCGGTGGCAGTGGCTCATCCGCATTCATGGCATAGAGAATTTGACCTGTTGTCGGCTCGATTAGTACCGCTGACTTCAGGTTCAATTCAGGCTTTTGAATGCTGCTTGCAGTGCTTGTCGTTGTGCTGGTTGCAGCAGTGCTTGCCGGAGCAGCGAATACCATAGCTGCCGGTAGAGCG
The DNA here is from genome assembly GCF_051966755.1 of Paenibacillus sp. SAFN-054. Lineage (NCBI taxonomy): Bacteria > Bacillati > Bacillota > Bacilli > Caryophanales > Paenibacillaceae > Paenibacillus > Paenibacillus sp. SAFN-054. The sequence continues at coordinate 3,539 of NZ_JBQCKS010000012.1, read as the reverse complement.
GATAGACAAAGCATATTCAATAGCACAACCGAAGCTATGCTCTTTTTAACGAGATGACGTTTTTGTTTTTGTTGTCCCGCCTTCCGGCTTGGACGCTTCCAATGCTTACTCAATGAATGTATAACTCCCCTCTAGCCCACTTAATTCTTACTTGTTCTATTCTATCACAGGGAATTAAGCAAAAAAAGACAGACAGGGCGAAATTCGACCTGTCTGTACAAGAAGATGTTGGTTTTATGCAAACATCCTTCTTTTTTATACCGAATAGTTCGGCGCTTCCTTCGTAATTTGCACGTCATGCGGATGGCTTTCGCGCAAACCGGCACCAGTAATGCGAACGAATTGCGTATCCTCGCGAAGCTCTTCCAGCGTCTTCGTACCGCAGTATCCCATGCCAGAGCGAAGTCCGCCGATCAATTGGTGAATTGTATCCGCCAAAGGCCCTTTGTAAGCTACCCGTCCCTCGATGCCTTCCGGCACGAGTTTTTTGTCGTCATCCTGGAAGTAACGGTCCTTACTTCCTTGTTTCATAGCAGCCATGGAACCCATACCGCGGTACACTTTATAACGGCGGCCTTGGTAAATTTCAGACTCGCCCGGGCTTTCTTCGGTACCGGCAAACATGCTTCCCAGCATTACCGCATGCCCTCCGGCAGCGAGTGCTTTCGTAATTTCACCAGAGTATTTGATGCCACCGTCTGCGATCAATGGAATACCGTATTCGCGGGCTACTTTCGCGCAATCGTAAATGGCCGTAATTTGTGGTACGCCGATACCCGCGATCACGCGCGTCGTACAAATCGAACCAGGCCCGATCCCTACTTTTACGACAGATGCGCCAGCCTCGATCAAATCGCGTGTTGCTTCGCCTGTGGCAACGTTGCCCGCGATGATCGTCAGATCCGGATACAAGCTGCGCAGCTTGCGAACGGCATCCAGAATGTTAATGTGATGTCCGTGCGCGGAGTCAACGACCACAACATCGACACCAGCTTTAACCAATGCCTCAGCCCGGTCGAAGCCATCCTTGGAGATGCCGATCGCAGCGCCGACAAGCAGGCGTCCTTGCGCATCTTTTGCAGCGTTCGGGAACTGAATGGCTTTTTCGATATCCTTAATCGTAATAAGGCCCTTCAATACGTTGTTCTCATCCACCAAAGGAAGCTTCTCAATTTTATGTTGTTGGAGGAGTACCTCGGCTTCGCTAAGTGTAGTACCCACAGGAGCCGTTACCAGGTTTTCATGGGTCATGACTTCTTTGATTTGGATGCTGTAATCATGTACAAAACGCAAATCGCGGTTCGTCAGGATGCCCACCAGCTTATGCTGCTCGTCCACAATCGGTACGCCGGAAATGCGGAATTTGGCCATCACTTGCTCTGCATCGGAAACAAGGTGTTCTGGTGTCAAGGAAAATGGATTCGTAATAACGCCGCTTTCCGAGCGTTTTACGCGATCTACTTCTTCGGCTTGCTGTTCTACGGGCATGTTTTTGTGAATAATGCCGATTCCTCCCTCACGGGCAATTGCAATTGCCATCGCGGACTCGGTCACAGTATCCATGCCTGCACTGATGAGCGGAATGTTGAGCTTCACATGCTTGCTTAATCTTGTGGACACGTCCACTTCCTTCGGCAGTACCTCAGACTTGCGCGGCACCAGCAATACATCGTCAAAAGTAAATCCTTCTTTACTGAATTTGTCTTCCCACACCTCGGAACTTCCCCCTCATTTGTCATGTATTGTATTCGTCAAAACCTTATACAACAAGGTTTGAAAATCATTTTCTGAAAATATATTATTGCCATCTTAGCAAAGGCCCTGCGAGGCTGTCAAGGAATTGAAGCTGGTAAAACGAACAGATCGTTTGGCTGTCTAGCCGCTGCATTCACTTGTCCACTGGGACTAGACAGAGGGAATAAAAAAGACATCCCTTGGTGGGATGTCCACTTTTCATAGTCTTCATACATAACGTTGATTATTTTCCTGTTTGAGGCTGCGCTGCAGACAGCTGTGTCGTATATTCCTCCATTGTCGGAGCCTTCTTGGCCTCATCCGGCAGTTTGATCGTTTGCGGCTCGTTGTACTTGCTATAGCTCATATTCATGCTCATTTCCATGGTGATTTCCGGAGTCTGCCCGGTTGCCGGCATGGAGTAAGACATGTTCGCATCGGATTTGTAGATGCGGTGAGCGGCTTCATCAATCCAGTAAATGATGTTGGCTGCAACGCCCATGTTCTCGACAGCTGCTTTGCCGTCGCTTGGCAGGGTGCTCATCATGTCACTCATACCAGTCAGGCTTTGCGTATCGTTCATAAGTCCCTTGAGAGACGGAATCTTGCCATACAAAGCAATTTTAGCTAGTACTTTGCCATTGATCGTTTCTTTACCCAAATCACGGTATATGAAATATTTCTGATTTAAGCTGCTGAGTTGCGTTGCGTTGGCCTTTTGCAATTCCATGAGTTGATTGAAACCCAGCATTCCCTTGGACATGTTAATCCATTGTTTCTTGCCTGTTCCCAAGTCCGGACTTTGCGTAAAGACTCCTTCTGGAACGATATAAGTTACGGTCTCCATATTCCCTGAGCCCAAAAAGTTTTTCATTGTCATGGTTTGCATCATTCCCTGCTTATCATCCAGCTTGGCCAATCCTTCGGCATCTATCTTCATGGACATTTCATTCGGGTCAGAATCACTTGAATCGAGAAAAGCCATGTTGATTTGCATGCCCACTTGCGACTCGTAAGAGTGGACATCACCCATTCCCTTCTGCACGGCATCCATCAAGTCAATCGCCGATTTATCATTGCTAAGCACTTTTGCCAGCGTGGACTGGACCTCTGCGGCATTTAATACCTTCTGCGACTGCCAGTCGATACCCATTTCGGATTGTAGGCGTTTGATGCTATCTTCATCTTTGAATCCTAAAACACGTCCAAGGACAATCGATGCATCTTTACCGGTGATCGCTACATCCGTTCTTATGCTTCCATCCGGAAACCCTTTTAGCACTTTGCGTTCCAGCATGGCGCTAACCGCTTCCTTATAAGGTGAATCGGCCATAATATCCTTTGGAAGCTCCTCGGAAGAATTTGCAGTTATATTTAAATCAGTAGCAACCAATTTCAAAAAGTCACCGCGGGTAATTCCAGCTGAGGCCTCTGCCGCATATACGGGTAAAGCGATTCCCATCGCCAAAACGCCCGTCAAAATCGCCGATATCAGCTTGTTCTTACTTTGTTTCATATGTACTTACCCCACTCTCATAAATTTTTAAAAAAATACGTGGATGAAAAAAGAAATACAGATTGAATTCAATCGTCTACGCTTAAAACATTCCACTGCTGATGATCGAGGCCAATCTTAATTCCAGTAAATGCACACAGAGTAAGTATAACATGATTTTCCAATTACGAGCTTTAACAACACAAAAAAACCACCATCGATTATTCATCAACAGTGGTTCTTCGCTTGGCGGCGTCCTACTCTCCCAGGACCCTTCGGTCCAAGTACCATCGGCGCTGGAGGGCTTAAC
>NZ_JBQCKS010000011.1:0-63283 GCF_051966755.1 Paenibacillus sp. SAFN-054 | reverse complement strand
CGAACACGACCGTTAAGCCCTCCAGCGCCGATGGTACTTGGACCGAAGGGTCCTGGGAGAGTAGGACGCCGCCAAGCGAAGAACCACTATTGATGAATAATCGATGGTGGTTTTTTTGTTTTTTGAATGACACATGGGCTCTGTTTATCATATGTAAGAAGGGAATTACACGGCTAGTGCAGGGGTAGTGCTATGCAATTTTAGGGGAATGGGATTTGATTGAGAGAATATTTTAAGGTAGAGAATATATAATCAATAAACTAATGTAACATTTTTGTTACCGACGAACCAAAAGTTGTAAGTATAATATGAGTGTACATGTCAGGAGGTGCTTTCAGGATTTGATGATCTTAGAAGAAGGAGGACATACATGCGCAGAAAATCATGGCTGCATGCTCTTCTTTTGATTGGCATCGTTGTTATGCTGTTATCAGGCTGTGGAAAGTCTGAACCTTCTTGGAACGATTTCGAAGGTGCCGCCAATGAGAAAACTTTTCCGGTACCCAAAGAAGCAAATCGAACAGACCGTAATGCAGGAAACACCAAAATAGATTATGTCCGTTATTCGATGAATGGCCTTAAAGAAAAGGAAAGTATCCCTGATGCCTATCTGCAGAAGATCAAAGAATGGGGATGGCGAGAAAATACGGATGAGGCGGAGGATGCTTCAAGAGTTTTTGAGAAGCAGAACCGAATCGTTCATTTAACAGTTCATGATAACTATTTTACGGTCACTGTTTTAGCGAAAGGGAAGGCCACCGTTAAAAGTACGGATTCCTCGAAACCTTAAAGACCCGCATCTTTGGATGCAGGTCTTTTTCTAATTCCTTTTTTAATTATTGCTGGTAGTAGCTGATATCCTGGTTATTGAATTTGATCATGCCGTCTTGGCGGACACCGGTTAGCCGTGCGTACGCATAAAAGCGGGGGAGCAGCAGCCACAGATGCCAGAAGAGCAGAGACACCACGAAGGAAAGCGGTGACATAAAAATAAAGATGAGAAAGAGCGCAAGGCCGATGGCCGTAATATAGGTATAAACTTTGCGGAACAAGCGGAAACTGATATGCTGATCTGTTATGTATCCAATCCAGGGGAGCTGCATGGAAAATTTCCAACGCTTATGGTACGAAGAACCGGAAAGAAGCAGCACTGAACGCGAAATGACATAATGTATCCACAATACCAGAGGTGAGGCCAAAGCGAAATAGAACAGGCTGGTCCAGGATATGAGAAGCATTTCCGCTATGATTGCGATATAGGGAAGAAAGAGGTAGCAGCGGACCAAAAGGCGCGTAACCGGGATTTTTTTGATTAATTTATAATGATAAAAGGTAGCGTTAATATTATTCTCCTCAGCCATAGATAAATAGCTTTCCTCCCTTGCCGTCTTTACTTCATATATCGGTTTTTGGCCGGTATTTATTTAAGTTTTCGGTACAAACACGCGTAAAGTCGCAGTTGAATATGAATGATGTAGGCCAAAGGGGATATGAAACAACTATGAAAAGGTTTAAAATAATAGAAAATGAGCCATACTTCATAGTAATCAAAGAAACAAGGTGGGATGGTTGATGGAAGATCATACCGAACACGTCTGTATTATTTGCGGGCATGCGAAAGAAGAGGGGATAACGATTATATCCCAGTTTATTTGCGAAGACTGTGAAAGCGAAATGGTGCACACCGATGCCAATGACGCGAAATATCATTATTTTATTCATCAAATGAGACAAATCAGCATGCAGACGCATGTGTAGCAGGAACATCCGAACAGAACCGATGATAATGATATATGCTCCGCATATTGGCGGATAAGGGGGAGAGCCTTGCAGGCTGCTGCCCCTTTTTTATGAAGCGGGAAGGCGCCTGCATAGCCTGGTGGTTCAATATACGATAAAATAGGGTAGAGATTGAAACCGGAAGGAATCAGAAAGTATATGAAGCGTGTGAACCTGCGAAAAGAACAGGCGCCTTTATATGAGGCTCTCTATGAATATAAAAATAGCGGACAAGTCTCCTTCCATGTGCCAGGTCATAAGAAAGGAAAGGCTTACGCTGCCTATGGCGGAGCAGGCTTCTTAGATGAGGTGATGGGGGCGGATGTGACGGAGATTTCCGGGACCGATGACCTTCATCACCCGGAAGGGGTCATTCGCGATGCACAGCAATTGGCTGCGGATTGTTTTGGCGCGGAGGAAAGCTTCTTTCTCGTTGGAGGCAGTACATCAGGGAATCTTGCCATGATTCTGACGGTATGTGCCCAACCGGGAGACTTGCTTCTCGTTCAGAGAAATGTCCATAAATCCGTTCTGAACGGACTGATGCTGGCTGGAGCAAGTGCTGTGTTTCTCCAGCCGCAAATGGATGCGGGCAGCGGTCTTATGACGGCGCCCGCGGCAGAGACGTTGGCTGCGGCCCTGGCTGCGTATCCGGATGCCAAGGGGGTCTTGGTCACCATGCCGAACTATTATGGCATGGGCAATGATTTGGCGCCGCTCGCGGAGGCTTGTCACCGGCATGATGTGCCGCTGATGGTCGACGAGGCGCACGGCGCCCATTACGGGCAGCATCCACAGCTGCCGCGAAGTGCAGTGGCCAGCGGCGCGGACGTCGTCGTCCAGTCGACGCACAAGATGCTGGCCGCCCTCACCATGGGAGCCATGCTGCATGTGCAGGGTCCGCGCGTAGATCGCGGACTGCTCCGCCAGCGGCTCGCCATGGTGCAGAGCTCGAGCCCATCGTACCCCGTGATGGGCTCGCTGGACCTGGCGCGGCGCCTCCTGCACGTGCAGGGCGCCGATCTCTTCACGGCGGGGCTTGCCGCCGTGGAAGGGCTGAAGCGCGGCTTGGCGGAGCTGCCGCGCTTTGGGCTGCTGCAGCCGCAGGCGCGGCAGCAGGGGGCGGCCGCCGGTTATGATGCGGCGGCCTATACCGCTCAGGACCCGTTCAAGGTGGTCATATATGACCGAACGGGGGTCCTGAGCGGCTACGAGCTGCAGCGCCGGCTGGAAGCGCGCGGCTGCGTGCCCGAGATGAGCGATGACCGGTACGTGGTCCTGCTCTACAGCTTGGGGTCGACGGAGGAGGACACCCGTCACCTTTTGGATGCCCTTACGCATATATCTGTAGAGAAGGCGGATGCCCAACAGCTCACGGTTCAGCCCCGTGACGCATTCACCGCCCCTGGTCTTTCCTCCGCGAACAGCGATAAGGGGAAGGAAGCTTCTGTCGAATTTTCCACGTGGAACAATTCATTTTCAGAGCCGGTGCCGTTTACGCTGAGACCGATCCATTCGGATGAGGTCGAGGCCATACCGTTGTCTATAAGTGCAGGACGAACGGCTGCAGAGATGATTATCCCCTATCCGCCAGGTATTCCTCTTCTGTATCCGGGAGAGGGAATTACGGAGACGGCAGCCATCAGGCTGCAGGGGCTCGCTCACGCAGGCGCAAAGTGCCAGGGAGCGCAGGACCCGAGGCTCGGCACCATACTCGTATACAAGAAGAATAGCAGAAAGCAGGGAAATGAATAATGATTAAAGGCCAGGGTATATTCGTAACGCTTGAGGGAGGGGATGGTTCAGGCAAAACGACGGTGATCGCCAAAGTGAAGGAATATCTGGAGAGCCGCTCGATTCCCCATATCATGACGCGTGAACCGGGTGGCATCGAAATTGCCGAGAAAATTCGCGAAATTATTCTGAATCCTAGCCATACGGCTATGGACTCGCGGACGGAGGCTTTGCTGTATGCCGCTTCCAGAAGCCAGCATTTGGCCGAAAAAGTAGAGCCGGCGCTGGCGGAAGGCAAGCTGGTATTATGCGACCGTTTTGTTGACAGCAGCCTGGTCTACCAGGGTTACGCCCGCGGAATAGGCATGGATGAGGTATGGAGCATAAACGAGTTTGCCATTCATGACAGGATGCCGCAGCTGACCTTTTATCTGGATATCAAGCCGGAAGTGGGATTAGCACGGATTGCAGCGAGCCATGAGCGTGAAGTGAACCGACTTGACCTTGAAGGGCTGCCTTTCCATCACAAAGTAAGGGAAGGTTATCTCAAGCTTGCCGAGCGTTTCGCGGATCGAATCGTGGTGATTGATGCCTCTCAAACGGTGGAGAATGTCGAGCGGGATATCATTCGAAGCTTGGAAGAGCGCATTTTAAAGGATTTTTGATGATCTATGTCAAATAAGTAATATAGGTTTTGCCAAATAGCGGCAGGCTTTAAATCAAAGAGGAGGGAATGCAGGATGAAACTGATCGTTGCGATTGTACAGGATAAAGACAGCAACCGTTTATCGGGAGGACTTGTAAAGGCGAATTTTCGGGCAACCAAGCTGGCAAGTACCGGCGGGTTTCTTCGGGCGGGCAACACCACATTTATGATCGGGGTGGATGATAGTCAGGTCGAGGCTGTGATGAACGTCATCCGCAGCAGTTGTAAGGTCAGAGAGCAGCTTGTCACTCCGGTGACGCCAATGAGCGGTACGACAGATTCTTATTTGCCTCTTCCCGTGGAAGTACAGGTGGGCGGAGCAACGGTATTCGTGCTTCCGGTAGAACGATTTGAACATTTCTAAATCTTGAGGATCGTATATACGAATCTTTGAAGACGAACATATATCTATTTTGAATGCTGATAGGGACCTACTTGGGATTGGATTGAAAATACGTTTGGTAAGCGTGAAAAGGCAGGAGATTATAGTGAAGATCAACCCGGGGTTTAGACCCATTAAGAGCGAGCTTCCGGTAACGGACGGTTCAGCAAAGCCGGTTCAGCAAAAGTCGTTCATGGACGTGATGCAGCAGCAGACGGCAAATGCCTCGCAGGAGGAGCTTGGGCGACGGTTCAAGGAAATCCAGATGCAGGGGGACCGGTTGGCCAGAGCGATGACCATTCGGGAATTAAAAGCATACCGCATGCTTGTGAAGCGTTTCTTGGAGGATACGGTAAGACGCGGCGTTACGATGAAGGAAGCACGTGGATGGGACCGACGCGGGCGGGGGAAACGCTATAAACTGCTTGATGAAATCGACTCGGCACTGCTTGGCATGGCCGATGAACTGCTTGATACTGAACAGGGCAAGATCGAGTTGCTGCAGCGAATCGGTGAAATTCGCGGAATGCTGATTAACCTTACATTTTGAAGAAATAGGAATGAACATTCATAGCAACTCATGATACACTAGGATATATAACGAACCAAAAGAATATAGTCTTCTTAAGATAAAGGAAGAGAGGCATTATGTCTTTTCAAGATATTATGGGGCAGGATGCGGCAAAGCAGATGCTCCAAAGCGCGCTTCGCAGCGATTCCGTCAGCCATGCTTACATTTTCAGCGGACCCGCCGGATGCGGGCAGATGAAGACGGCCATGACGTTTGCGCAGGCGTTGTTCTGTACGGAGCGCCAGGATGATGCCTGTGGACAATGCCTGGAATGCCGTAAGGTTGCGCACGGCAACCATTCCGATCTTCATCTTCTTGCACCGGACGGATCTTCCATTAAAATAGACCAGATCCGCGAATTGCAGCGGGTCTTTTCCTATCGTTCGGAGTCTAAAAATCCGAAGGTATATATCATCGACCATGCGGACACCATGACCGTACAAGCTGCAAACAGCCTGCTTAAATTTCTGGAAGAGCCTCCCGTTCCAGCGGTGGCCATACTCCTCACGGAGAATGGACAGGCCCTTTTGCCGACCATACAATCCAGGGCACAGATGATTCCCTTCTTCCCGCTCAAGCCGGCGCTTATGCTGCAGCAGCTGGTCGATGAGGGCTTTCCTCCGGTGCTTGCCCGCTGTGCGGTTCAGCTATCCTCAGGTTTGGATGGATGCCGGGAATTACTTGCGCAGAATTGGTTTGCAGAAATTAGAAACGTAATGTTACAATTAGGGAAGGAATCGCTGGGACGAGGCAGCTCCGCTCTGGTGACCGCAGGGCAGAAGGTGTTTAAGTCCGGTCTTTCCGATCATCTGGATTACCTGTTAAGCTTGTTTCATTTGTGGTTCAAAGATATGCTTCACGTCCAATACGGAAGGCACGAAAGTATCGTTTTTATAGATCAGTTGGAGTTCTTATCCACACATGCTTCATCCCGCAGCACGGCACAATGGGTCTCCTATATGGATTTGGCCGCAGAGTGCAGGAAGAAATTGCGCTACAATGTGAACGGCCAACTTTGTCTTGAACAATTTTTGATCGGTTTGGAAGGATAGCTTCAAGGCCAGCCATTTTTCTCTGGCATACAAGGGGGTTAGTTTTTGTACAGTGTAGTGGGTGTCCGTTTTAAAAAGGCGGGCAAAATTTATTACTTCGACCCGCTCGATTTCCCGATTGAGAAGGATAACAGCGTTATCGTCGAAACGGCGCGCGGTATCGAATACGGTAAAGTTGTCGTTGGAAAAAAAGAGGTGCAGGAAGCTGATGTGGTGCTGCCTTTGAAAAAGGTCATCCGCATAGCCGGCGACTCTGACGCACGTGTTGTGGAAGAGAACAAGCAGGCTGCAAAGGATGCTTTTACCACCTGTTTAAATAAAATCCGTGACCATGGTCTCAAAATGAAGCTCGTGGACGTGGAATTTACGTTTGACCGTAACAAGATCATTTTCTACTTTACGGCTGAAGGAAGAGTGGATTTCCGGGAGCTTGTCAAAGATCTGGCCGGTATTTTCCGGACACGGATCGAGCTCAGACAAATCGGGGTTCGGGACGAAGCGAAGATGTTGGGCGGAATTGGCCCATGCGGTCGCATCCTTTGCTGCTCGTCGTGGCTCGGCGATTTTGAACCGGTATCGATCAAGATGGCCAAGGATCAAAGCTTGTCGCTCAATCCGACCAAAATATCCGGATTATGCGGAAGACTCATGTGCTGCCTGAAGTTTGAGCATGATAATTATGAAAGTGTGAAGGAAGAACTGCCATCGGTAGGCAAAATCGTCATCACGTCCTTGGGCGAAGGCAAAGTCGTCGGAATTAATGCCGACACACGTTCTGTCCATGTCCAGCTGTTTGAAGTCGGCAAGGTCAAGGAACTGCAAATGGATGACGTTGTCATTAAGTAGACCATAGGGTTACTTTCGAGGTGGAAACTTGGAAAAGAAAAGTATTTTTGCACACATTCAAGAAATGGAAACACAAATGGGACAGATCCACAGTGATCTGGGTGAAATGAAGCTGATCATGAAGGAATTGTTGGAGGAGAATCATCGTCTGACATTAGAAAATGAACACCTCCGCAAAATCTTGAAGGAAGCTCTGCCAGCGGAAGAAGGGATTCCTTTGCCCACTCCGCCTCATGTTTCGATGAAACCTGAGCACCCGAATGACGTGGTAGGTGAAGGCTATGACAACTTGGCAAGACTCTATCATGAGGGCTTTCACATTTGCAACGTCTATTATGGACATTTGCGCACGGAAGGCGATTGCCTTTTCTGCCTGTCTTTTTTGAATAAATGAGGCCGTAGGAGCGACTCCTACGGTTTTTTTTAAAGGATTCAGAGTGAGACCATCCTGATATCGTAAGAGAACAAGAAAACATCTTAGTTCGGTCTGTCTCCTTTAAAGCATATCGATAAACGTTTTCTGAAGAATTTATCGAGGTCTGTTGTTTGCATGACATGGGCGGCAGGCCTTTTTATACGGGTTGTGGGGTTTCCTCAAGCGTATTTGGATAAGCGTCACAGCGAATGCTCCACTTTGTGGGGTTATTTTACATTGATTACTGGTGAAAACTAGATTATACGGATAAAGGATAAGATAAACGATGAACATGGACAACGGACTTTTGGAGCCTTCGGAACGACTGGATGATCTGCTGACTCATCAATTGCGCATTATCCAGAGCGACGAGGTATTCAGCTTCTCAATGGATGCCGTTCTGTTGGCGCGGTTTGCGGGCGTGCCACCGAGAGGAAAGGTGCTCGATCTATGCACAGGCAATGGCGTGATTCCGCTACTGCTGACGACCCGTACCAAGGCGCAGATTGAAGCCATTGAAATACAACCAAGGCTTGCGGGAATGGCAAGACGAAGTGTGGCACTAAACGGACTGGAGGATCGGATTATGATCCGGGAGGGGGACTTGCGCGAGCTCCATCAAGAAACGGGACATGGAACGTATGATGCAATTACGGTGAACCCGCCCTACATGCCGCTGAATGGCAGCGATATCAAGCTTAATCCGCATCAGGCGATCGCCCGCCACGAAGTCAGCTGTACGCTGGAAGAGGTCATTCAGGCTTGTTTTCGATTAGTTAAGCCCGGCGGTAAGGTGAGCATGGTACATAAACCGCAGCGTATGGCCGACATTATGGCACTGATGCGTCAGTATCGGCTGGAGCCCAAGCGTGTGCGTTTTGTCCATCCGCGTGCGCATTTGGAGGCGAACATGGTGCTCATCGAAGCCATGAGGGACGGCAAGCCCGAGGTGCGCCTGCTTCCCCCGCTGATCGTTTATGATGACCACAATCAATATTGTCCGGAGATCATGGATATTTACTACGGTTCCAAAGAGGGAGAAGTATGACATTAACTCGTCAAAGCAGTTTTCAAGAGTCATCAAACCACGGCATGGGATCACTCTATCTTGTCGGTACGCCGATCGGAAATCTCGAGGATATGACGTTCCGCGCCATTCGGACTTTAAAAGAGTGTGATATTATAGCAGCGGAGGATACACGTCAGACCCGGAAGCTGCTGACGCATTTCGAGATTAGTCCGCAGATGCTGTTCAGTTACCACGAACATAATAAGGCAGCCAGCGGCCCCGAACTGATACGGTATATAATAGAAGGAAAAAATTTGGCACTGGTCAGCGATGCCGGTCTGCCGGCGATTTCCGATCCCGGGGCGGACCTGGTTAAATTGGCGGTGGAACAGGGCATCAGCGTGGTTCCGATTCCTGGGGCGAACGCCGCGTTATCATCCTTGATCGCATCAGGTCTGCCGACAGAGCGTTTCACCTTTATTGGCTTTCTTCCCCGGGAACGTAAAGAGATTGAAGCCGTTCTGCAGTCTTGTCGCGCTTCCCAGGGAACGCTGTTGTTTTATGAATCTCCACACCGGGTAATCAAAACCCTGAATGTCCTGCTGCAAGTGTACGGAAATCGGCAGGTGGCACTGGCCAGGGAACTGACGAAGCGTTATGAAGAATTTGTACGCGGCAGCATTGAGCAATGCTTAGAGTATCTTCAGGAGCATCCGCCACTTGGCGAATACTGCATCGTCGTGCAGGGGACAAGCGTAGAAGAGGAGCAGGAGCAGCTGGCGGCGTGGTGGCAGAGCATGACCCTCGAGGAGCATGTCGCTCATTACGAGGCGGAAGGGCATCCACGTAAAGAGGCGATGAAAAAGACGGCCGGGGACCGCGGAGTTTCGAAGCGGGACGTTTATAACGCATTGATATGACGGTCAAGTTAATCATTGAAAGTAAAAAGGGGAAGAATATCGCTCATCCGCGGGGGATTACCGCATCAACGCACCCCCTTTGATGTGAGCGGACGAAAAAACGGCAAAAAAATGTCTCCCAAGGCCGGGTTCATAGCCTAGGAGACACCAAGGAGATATGAAAAAGGTTAGAATTAACAAATAGAATAATACTATTATATACTATAAAACTTAATTTGTCACAGGTGTTGGGATTTCTGAGATACATTCGTGGCAAACAATTTTACCTTTAAAGTAAGTCACGTTCTCAGCGTTTCCACAGAAGATGCAGGCTGGCTCGTATTTCTTGAGCATGATGCGCTCTCCGTCTACGTAAATTTCCAATGCGTCTTTTTCCCCGATGCCCAATGTGCGGCGCAATTCAATTGGAATAACGACCCGGCCCAGTTCATCTACTTTTCTTACAATACCAGTTGATTTCATCATAACTGATCATTGCTCCTCTCGCCATAGTTTAAAAGTGTCATAATTCGACAACGTTCTCTCTTTTATGATATTAATAATACCAACGATTCCCAAAACAGTCAACCTGGAAATTTGTCACCAAAATCAGTACAGATCGCGTAGTTGCTGGGAAATCACTCATATCAGGATTCTTTTCCCATTATATAACGTTGGTAGGATAATGTCGATTTGGAAATCGCTTTTTCTACCTATATCGACATTGTTCGACAAACATTGTCGAAAAAAATTCAAAATTATTTTAATTTTTAGAGAATGAGTAGAGAGGAGCAGCAAATCATGCATACCCTGAATGAAGAAAAGGTTTTTAAGGATCCGGTACATAATTATATTCATGTGCAGCACTCCACCATTTGGCGACTCATCAATACGACGGAATTTCAACGGCTGCGCCGAATCCGGCAGCTGGGTACTTCCTACTTGACCTTTCACGGGGCAGAGCACAGCCGGTTCTCCCATTCCCTTGGCGTATACGAGATTACCCGCCGCATTATTTCGCAGTTCGAACGGAGCGGCTATACGGATTGGCCGAACGGCGAGAGACTGCTCGCATTATGTGCGGCTTTGCTGCATGATTTGGGGCATGGCCCCTTTTCCCATTCTATAGAAGAAGCATTTCATATGGACCATGAGGATTGGACCCGCCGGATTATTCTGGGGGATACCGAAGTGAATGCAATTCTGACCGAGGTGGCAGCGGATTTTCCAGCTAAAGTCGCATCGGTGATTGCCAAGGACTATGCCAACCCCATCGTCGTGAATCTGGTATCCAGCCCGCTTGATGCGGACCGGATGGACTATTTGCTTCGGGATGCTTATTACACGGGCGTCAACTATGGAACGATCGACATCGACCGGATTCTCCGGATGCTCCGTCCTTATCAAGGCAGAGTTGTGGTGAAAGAATCGGGGATGCATGCGGTGGAAGACTACCTGATGTCCAGATATCAAATGTACTGGCAGGTGTACTTCCATCCCGTAACCCGCAGCTCGGAAATTATATTGCGGCAAATTTTCCGGCGGGCCAAGGAGCTGTACAAGGAAGGATATGCTTTCGGCTTTATGGTGGAGCCGCTGCCGGGACTTTTTGAGGACAGGCTCTCCGTGCAGGACTACCTCAAGCTGGATGAGGCGCTGATTCAAACCGCATTTTTGCAGTGGACCAGTGAAAAGGATGAAGTGCTAAGTGAATTATGCTGCCGATTTATGCATCGGAGGTTGTATAAATATGTAGAGGTTGAATCGGTAGACCTAGAAATGATCGATGAGATCCGCAGGGAATTTAAGCGGGTAGGACTCCATCCGGAATATGACCTGGAGATTGATTTTCCCACCGATCTTCCGTACGATGTATTTCGTCCCGGCGACGAGGCCAGCCAGAAACAGATCCTGCTCCTCGATCGCGAGGAACGACTGCGGGAAATTTCGGAGGTGTCGGATATTGTCCGCTCGATCAGCGGCATCCACCGCGGCAAATATCACTTATATTACCCGGGCTCCAAAGTGAGGGGCGTTATTTCCTTACTACCCGACTCCATATCCCATATTTTCAAACGATAACGACAAATAACTGCGAAACCAAGCATTGGCTTCACGACAGGAAGGGAGATTTACACATGAATCTATTCGACACACATACCCATCTCGACGCGCCGCAGTTCGACGAGGACCGCGAGGAGACGATACAGCGGGCGCTGGATGCCGGCGTCAGCCGGATGATTAACGTGGGCTTTAACCGGGAGACGATACCCTCCACGATGAAGCTTGCCGAGACGTATGATTTTATTTATGCTGCCGTCGGGTGGCATCCGCAGGACGCGATTACGATGCAGGATGGCGATCTGGAGTGGATTGCATCCTTATGCAGTCACGAGAAGGTCGTTGCCATTGGCGAGATCGGTCTCGATTATTACTGGGATACGTCACCGAAGGAGGTCCAGCATCACGTTCTTCGTCAGCAAATCGGACTTGCCCGGGAACTGAACATGCCGATCGTAATTCATAATCGGGATGCACATGAGGATATCGTCAAAATTTTGCGAGAAGAGAAGGCGAGCGAGGTCGGCGGGGTCATGCACTCCTATTCCGGCAGCTGGGAAACCGCAAAACTATGCCTCCATATGGGCTTTCACCTTTCCTTCGGAGGGCCGATTACGTTCAAAAATGCAAGACAGCCAAAAGAGGTGCTCGCACAGGTGCCGATGGACCGGTTATTGATCGAAACGGACTCCCCTTACCTCACTCCGCACCCCTTCCGGGGGAAGCGAAATGAGTCTGCTAACGTGAGGTTGGTCGCCGAGGCGGCAGCCCAAATTAAGGGGCTGGAAGTGGAAGAAATTGCAAAAATAACGTATGCGAACGCGCTGGAACGATTTGGTATTGTGTGAAAACGTGAGAAAAACAACTGAAAAAACGAGCATGAACGATGGATTAAAGAATTTTAACCAATAAATCGAAGAATATTACATTTTTTTAACCATATATTCAAATAAACGTGGTTGATTACCGCTTTACAACATGCATCGAAACAGGATATTATCTTGTCAGTAAGCTTGAGCTGCTGTTAAAGGTTTCCTTTCCGGCAGTTTCTGTGAACCAGTCTCGCTGAGTCTTTCGTACTTCGAAGGAACGGGGGAACCGATACATAGAGTGTCTGGCGTTTTCGCAAGCCGTTATGTATTTGATTTCTTTTCAGGGTCTCTGGGGTGAATTCTGGCATCGTCCGCCATGAGCGGGCTGGTGAAGATAGGGCGTTCTCTTTCGTCCGAACCCGACAGCTAACCCCGTAGGCGCAAATAAGAGAGGTATTCGTGCATATCCTTTTCGGTCGTTCCGACATCTGAGAAGCCACGAAAGAGTCCTCAACAGCTCTTTACCAGGCTTTTTTTGTTTTGAATAAAGAAAAGGGGGTCGTCATACTGTTGTATAACAGGAGGTGACAAAATCATGAAAAAAAGACGGGTTCATGGTGCAAGAGCGCATGATCCTTGTGTGTTCTTGTAAAAAATTGAGTATAGCCCGCGTCAAAGTCATTCATGCATAACTCTAAAATGGCGAGGCTATGAAGGAGGATCGAGAAAGTGGGATTTTTCCAACCAGAAGAGACCCATGATTCCAAAATCTCCAGCATGTCTTACGCATTGCGATGGAAGCATGAGAATTTGCGCCACATCTCTACTGCAGCTATCGTTTCAATCGCGGTTACCATCATGATTCTGCTGCTCGTCAACACACAATCGCGCAAGCAGGTATATCTGGTGGTAGACGGTCAGGTCAAATCGATACAGACCCATAAATCATTGTTAACAGAAATGCTGGAGGAGCAGTCTATCAGTCTTAGACCGGAAGATCAGATTTCCATGCCGCTGAGCGGTTCGCTTCAGGATGGGGATAAAGTGGTCATCGATCGTGCGGTTTCTGTTTCACTGACAGCTGATGGAGCAACAAAGCATTGGAATACAACGGGGAATACCGTCAGCGACGTCCTGAAGGAAATGGGCGTATCGCTGAAAGAAAGCGATAAAGTAACGCCGGCTCTGACCGAGACGGTATCGGGTCAAACCCATATTAAAGTGGTGCGCATCAACAAGCAGGTCGTGGACCGTCACGAAAGTCTGCCGTTCCGCGTCATCAAAACCGCCGATCCCAGCTTGACCGCAGGCGAGGTCAGGATCGTTCAGAAGGGCACGCCGGGTGTCATGGTGCAGCACATCGAGAAGGTGTACCATGATGGTAAAATGGTTTCGATGCGCATGGTAGGCAAAGAAGTACAGGCGAAAACGCTGGATAAAGTCATTGCTGTCGGCACCAAAAAGAAGCCGGTCGAAGTCAAGGCCGCCGTCCAAACGGCTTCCGTGAAATCGGCCAAGAAGGTTCAAACCAAGAAGGCCGTCACCAGCAATAACCGGGTAAGCAAAGCCGGCGTTGATTTCTCATACAAAAAAATGATTCATGTCTCCATGACGGCCTATTCCTCAGGCGAGCCGGGCATCGGCACCCGTACTGCTACAGGAACGCGCGTCACTGAGGGCCGCACCATTGCCGTCGATCCAAGCGTGATTCCGCTCGGCTGGTGGGTGTACATCGAAGGCATAGGCTTCCGCCGTGCAGAAGATACGGGCGGAGCCATCAAGGGCAATAAGATCGACATCTATTACGACTCCGTGAAGCGCGCCAACACCTTTGGCCGCAAGTCCGGTCTCAAGGTATATGTCATCGGTCCGGTCAAGCCGGAGCTGAATTAATTTGGTTTTACTTTGCCATTCTAATGTTATAGTATTATGATCATGAAAATGTCATGCTAAAGAAGAGGAGCATTCCTCTTCTTTTTGTTGTTTGGATGTCCGAAAAACGCTTGGCAAACGGACGGATGAGCTTTTGGGAAAGGAAGATTCAGGTCATGATAAAAGAAGTGATCGTTGTGGAGGGCCGAGACGACACCGTGGCCATTAAGCGGGCGGTCGAGGCTGATACGATCGAAACCGGGGGTTCGGCCATCAACAGCCGGATCCTGCAGCGGATCGCGCTGGCGCAGGAGCGCCGGGGCGTCATCGTGCTGACGGACCCCGACCATGCGGGCGAGCGGATCCGCAAAATCATAGCGAACAAGGTACCGGGATGCAAGCATGCCTTCATCCCTGAAGAGGATGCAACACGCAAAGGCGATATCGGCGTGGAGAACGCCTCGCCGGAGGCTATCCAAAAGGCGCTGTCCCGCGTGCACACGTCTTATGAAGGCGCAGAGAGCCAAATCGATATGGAGGACCTGATGGCCGCCGGTCTGCTGGTGCATCCCGACGCGGCCCACAGACGCATGACGATGGGGAACCTCCTTGGCATCGGATACTGCAACGGCAAGCAGTTTTACAAGCGTCTTGCCGTTTTTCAGATTACGCGGGAGGAATTTGCGGAGGCGCTGGCCCGATTGGAACAGGAAGGGGACAAATAAACCATGAACAAAGATGATATCGCCACACCGAGGCGAACGAAGGAAATTATTCAGCGCCACGGTTTTTCATTCAAGAAGAGCCTGGGGCAGAACTTTCTGATCGACCAAAACATTCTAAATAACATTGTTGAGGCCGCCGGCCTGGATTCGACTAAAGGGGCGCTTGAGATTGGCCCGGGCATCGGTGCTTTGACCGAAAAGCTGGCCCAGCAGGCCGCCACCGTGACGGCAGTAGAGATTGACCAAAGGCTCGTCCCGATCCTTCAGGAAGTACTGGAGGAGTATCCGCATGTTCGCATCCATCATGGAGATGTTCTCAAGACGGATCTTGCGGCTCTCTTTCAGAAGGATTTTGCCGACGTTTCCAAGGTTAGCGTCGTAGCTAATCTGCCCTACTACGTGACGACGCCGATCCTGATGAAGCTGCTGGAAGAGAAGCTTCCGCTTGAGAATATCGTGGTCATGATCCAGAAAGAGGTCGCGGAGCGCATGGCCGCCTCTCCGGGAACGAAGGACTACGGCAGCCTCAGCATCGCCGTGCAGTACTACAGTGTTCCGGAATTGGTCTGCATCGTGCCCAAAACTGTATTCATTCCGCAGCCGAACGTGGAATCGGCGGTAATCCGGTTGACGGTGCGCGAGCAGCCGCCAGTGGATGTCGATGACGAGAGTTTCTTCTTCGAGGTCGTACAAGCCTCCTTCGCGCAGCGTCGCAAAACGATCGCAAACAACCTGAAATCGCGCTTTTTCTCCAAGGAGGGCAGGGAGCGCCTCGAGAGTCTGCTTGCCGAGGCGGGCATTGAGCCTTCTAGACGCGGAGAAACCCTCAGCCTGCAGGAGTTTGCGACGCTCAGCAACGTACTCCTGAGAGCGGGGATCGGACAGTAGAAGGATGCGATTCTCCAGTCGAGGTGTAATCCTGTAA
Source organism: Paenibacillus sp. SAFN-054 (assembly GCF_051966755.1). Lineage (NCBI taxonomy): Bacteria > Bacillati > Bacillota > Bacilli > Caryophanales > Paenibacillaceae > Paenibacillus > Paenibacillus sp. SAFN-054. The sequence goes on along the minus strand of NZ_JBQCKS010000011.1, from coordinate 47,495 downwards.
CCAGCATCGCAGCTTATTTTGCCAAAAGTGATGAACCAATAGGGGGATTTGCCCATACCATGGGGTAGGGGTGATGTTGTGATGAATGTAGGAGACCTGGTCGTCCGCAAATCATATGGCGGTGATATCGCTTTTCGTGTGGAGGATATGCGGAGCAATCTGGCTGTAATCAAGGGGACCGAGTTTCGGCTGCTGGCTGATTCGCCCCTGGATGACCTTGTGCGGGTGCCATACGCGCCGCTGAACGAAAGGTCCCAGAAGGCCAATATTAAGGCAAACGAGTCATTAAGCAGGCTGAAGCGTCATCGTGAGGAACAGACACAGCGCAACCAGGTGAATCTCAGCGGGAATTGGCCCATGGTGGAGCAGCCGGCTTATTTTGAGGTTCCGGGTAAGGTGCTCCATCTCGATGGAGATTTAAATTACTTAAAGAAAAGCCTCAGCCTGTATCAGCAGCTTCGGGTGCCTGCAGAAGGCCATTACGTGAGCGAGTCAGGCATGGCGGATGCCCTGTATCGCCTGCTGCCGCGGGTACGGCCGGATATTGTGGTCATCACCGGTCATGACGGCGTGCTGAAGCAGCGGCCCAATAATGATCTATACAGCTTGAACAGCTATAAAAACTCACAAAATTTCGTGTCGGCTATTCAGGTTGCAAGGCAGTATGAACGGCACTACGACACCCTGACCGTCGTCGCGGGTGCCTGCCAGTCGCATTTTGAGGCGCTGCTGCAAGCGGGAGCGAATTTCGCCAGCTCGCCGGGGCGCATCCTCATCCATGCGCTGGATCCGGTCTATGTCGCTGCCAAGGCTTCCTTTACCTCGGTAAAGGATACCATCGACATGACGGATGTGCTCCATAATACGATCAGCGGCACTCAAGGCGTCGGTGGGATCGAGACCCGCGGAAGCTACCGTATCGGATTGCCGCGCCTGAATGACCTCTCGCAGCTGAAGGTTACGCCTTCGGTCATGTAATCATCGTTTTGTAAACCTTAATCATGCTTTATGGATTAAGGTTTTTTGTCGTTTACGGCGTGTATGCGGAAAGATTACAAAAATCCGCAAAAAAATCCGTTGACAACTCATTTTTGTTGCTGATATAATTAAAATTTTATTTGACAAAAACCACTAACCGAGTTATAATGGACAAGGAAAGAGGTGGTCGTCGACAATGGCTAAAAATGCGCTGTTGGAAATCAAACGCAATCTCGAAGCCCATGTGGGTCAAAAAATATCGCTTCGGGCAAATGGTGGTCGCCGAAAGACCATCGAACGAACTGGTGTCTTGGAAGAAACGTACCCATCTGTTTTTATCGTAAAGCTGGACCAAGAACAGCAAACCTTTAAACGTGTTTCATACAGCTATGCAGATATTCTGACGGAATCCGTGGAGGTCACGATTTGCGACGATAACACAGACACCCGGATTGAGTTGGAAAAAGCGTAACTTTATCATTCGAAGCAGCCCTCCTTCGCGGAAGGCTGTTTTTTGTTGGCAGAGGCTTTCTCGAATGAGGTTCATTTTCTTGAGTCATAATACATAAAGCATGGCCTTTGTTGATTGCAATGGCAGCATGCGGATCGTTTTGCAGACAAGTACAATGCAAGAGCGCTGAATCATTCTTTCAAAGCTTCATCATGATAAGGAGGACTTCTAATGAGCCGCAGACGTCGCAGTGTCATGTCGGAAGAGCTGAAGAACGAGCTTGCCAAGGATCTGGGCTTTTACGAGACCGTACAGCAGGAAGGCTGGGGCGGAATCAAGGCCAAGGATGCGGGTAATATGGTGAAGCGTGCGATCCAGCTTGCCGAAGAGGCAGCCGCGCGCAAGTCGTAAACGAATACCGGAATTGCGGCGGAGACCTCCCATGCTTTCATGGGGATCTCCGTTTTTCATAACTAAATTCAGGTTCGAAATGACTTGCATGTTCCAGTTTGATATAATGATTTGAAGCTGATAAGAGGGAAACTTGAGGGTGGGTGAACGCCTTGAAAATTTACGAAAAAGCGCCGGCCAAAATTAATTTGATGCTGGACGTATTACATAAACGGCCCGACGGGTTTCACGAGGTCGAAATGGTCATGACCATGGTGGACCTGGCGGATCGATTGGAAATGTCTGAACTGCCGCGCGACACCATTATTATTACGAGCCAGGCGGGGTATATTCCGCTTGATGAGAAGAATCTGGCCTTCCAGGCCGCAAGATTGATTAAAGACCGCTATGATGTCAAAAGCGGCGTGCACATCCATTTGGATAAAAAGATACCGGTAGCCGCCGGGCTGGCCGGAGGAAGCAGCGATGCAGCCGCGGCGCTGCGCGGATTAAACCGGCTTTGGAATTTGAACATACCGGCAGCGGAGCTGCAGGAGCTTGGCGCCGAACTCGGTTCAGATGTTCCGTTCTGCGTAACGGGGGGAACCGCTCTAGCGACGGGGCGGGGCGAGAAGCTGACGCATGTCAGCAATCCGCTTCAGTGCTGGGTTATTTTGGCCAAGCCGCCGATCAATGTATCCACTGCCGAGGTATACGGCAAGTTCAGAGCGGCAGAGGTGAAGCGGCATCCATCCGCGAGCGGAATGATCCAGGCGATTGAAGCGGGCGACTTTGGAGCCGTGTGCGCGGGTCTTGGCAATGTGCTGGAGGATGTGACGCTCAGGCTTCATCCGCAGGTAGGGCAGCTGAAGGAAGCCATGCTGAAGCTTGGCGCCGACGGGGCACTCATGTCGGGCAGCGGGCCAACCGTATTCGGTCTGGTGTATAAGGAATCAAAGGTCGCACGGATCTATAACGGTCTCAGGGGCTTTTGCAAAGAAGTGTATGCGGTGCGCCTGTTGACCTAATACATCCTTCGATTGTACAAATACGTACAAAAATGCTATATTTATACTATAATATTCGGATTTTACACATAGATAGGGATTGAATTGGAAAATGTCTTGGAACGTATCGCTGAATTTCGATTTCAAGGCTGGAATTTAATGAATAATGCGATAGCGAGGAGTCTTTCGTGAAAAAATTAAAGCGAAGCGCGCGTCTGGTTGAGATGACCCAGTATCTGCTGTCCAGACCCCATACATTAATCCCGCTTACCACGTTCGCAGACCGGTACGGGGCGGCCAAGTCCTCCATTAGCGAGGATCTGGTCATTATCAAGGAAGTGTTCGAGGACGAGGGCATCGGAGAACTGCTGACGCTGGCCGGAGCCGCAGGGGGAGTCAAATTCACCCCCAAAATTCCGAAAGAACAGGCTCTGATTTTCGCCGAGGAGCTGTGCAGCCAGCTGCAGCAGAAGGACCGGATTCTCCCGGGAGGATACCTGTACATGTCCGATCTGCTCGGCCAGCCGTCTCTTATGAACGAAGCGGGCAAAATTTTTGCCACCGCCTTTGCCGATCAGGACATCGATGTGGTCATGACGGTGGAAACGAAAGGCATTCCGCTGGCGTATGCGACCGGAGCCCAGCTGAACCTGCCGGTAGTGCTGGTGCGGCGCGATCATCAGGTGACGGAAGGATCCGCGGTAAGCATCAACTACGTATCCGGGTCTCATAAGAGCATCCATACGATGTCGCTGTCCCGGCGGGCACTGAAGGAAAAGTCCAAAGTACTGATCGTGGACGACTTCATGAAGGCGGGGGGAACGATTCAGGGTATGGTCGACCTGTTGGCCGAATTTGATGCCGAAGTCGCAGGCGTAGGCGTTTTGGTCGAGTCCGGATCCGTGGAATCGGAGGAGCGTCTCTTGCATGATTACGTTTCGCTCGCCATTTTAACGGGAGTCGATTCCAAATCCAAGGAGATTGACGTCAGTCCCGGCAACTATTTTAACAAATGATAAGGGTTGATAAAGACTGCAGAATTTGTCGATTAAAATCTTTTATCGGCGAATAGTTCCGAAGTCTGTCGACATTATCAATCTGATAAAAAAATTCCTGAATTTAGGACATTTTGTTAGCCCAAAAAAGAGGATTTCGCTTTGCTGTGTGGAATTATACTACCCAAGTCTCTGATGGAAAAAGGTGGTGAACACACATGCAAATTACGGATGTCAGACTCCGCCGAGTCAACTCTGAGGGGAGAATGAAAGCAATCGCATCCATTACCATTGATAACGAATTTGTGGTTCATGATATTCGGGTCATCGATGGCAACAATGGAATGTTCGTTGCTATGCCGAGCAAGCGCACTCCTGATGGAGAATTCCGCGACATCGCCCATCCGATCTCTTCCGGTACTCGGGAGAAGATCCAAACGGCTGTTCTGGCGGAATATGAACGCGCTGCCAACGAAGAAGAAGTGATTGAGGAAGGCGCTTAAGCTTTACAATTGGGGTTCAAGGAAAAGAGAGCCAGGACTATGGCTCTCTTTTCTTTTTGCGTAGAATACGATATATTCAGTAGTGAGTTCAAGAGTAGGAGGTCAAGACCCTTGAAAAGAATGGCGATTGTTCTTGCCGCAGGGCAGGGTAAACGAATGAAATCGAAACTGTACAAAGTGCTGCACCCCGTCTGTGGAAAGCCTATGGTAGGGCATGTGCTGGATACGGTGAAACAAGTCAACTGTGAGCGCAGCATTGTTATCGTAGGACATGGTGCGGAGGCTGTCCAATCTTATCTGGGTGAGACCGCTGAATATGTACTGCAGGAGCAGCAGCTCGGAACAGGTCATGCCGTGAAGATGGCTAAGGATCTGCTCGGATCTGAACAAGGCTCCACCATTGTCATTTGCGGAGATACACCGCTCGTGACCCCAGAAACGCTCGAGGCTCTGACCGAGCTTCATGAGAGCAACCACGCGGCAGCAACAGTGCTGACAGCGTACACGGAGAATCCTAAGGGCTACGGACGCGTGATCCGCAGCGAGGACGGCAGCGTCCTGCGTATCGTGGAGCAGAAGGACTGCTCACCGGAAGAGGATGCGGTTCGTGAATTTAATACAGGCACATACTGTTTTGATAATGCGAAGCTGTTCGCAGCACTCGATAAGGTTACCAACGAGAACGTACAGCAGGAGTATTACTTGACCGATGTCATCGGTATTCTGGTCAGCCAAGGAGAAACCGTTCTTGGTCATATGACGGAAGACTACGCGGAATCGATCGGCGTGAACGACCGGTTGGCTCTCTCAGAGGCGGAAGGCCTGATGCGTGAGCGCATTAACAAGCGCCACATGCTGAATGGCGTGACGATTATCGATCCGGCCTCCACCTATATCGGCGCTGATGTAACCATTGGCTCGGACACCGTTCTATATCCGGGCACCGTGCTTAAAGGCAGCACCGCAATCGGAGAGGATTGCCATATCGGCCCGCAAAGCGACATTTCGGATTCCATGATTGGCGATGGCGCTGCCATCAAACATTCCGTGCTCGATCAGGCCGAAGTCGGTAGCCGTACCACTGTCGGTCCTTTTGCATATCTGCGCCCGAAAGCAAAGCTTGGTGCAGACGTGAAAATTGGTGACTTTGTGGAAATTAAAAACGCCAAGATCGATGATGGTTCCAAAGTATCGCATCTCAGCTATATCGGTGATGCGAACGTAGGGAAGAACGTCAATGTCGGCTGCGGTGCGATAACAGTCAACTACGATGGGTATAATAAGTTTATAACCGATATCGAAGACGATGCGTTTATCGGCAGCAACGTCAATTTGGTTGCCCCTGTGAAGGTTGGAAAAGGTGCTTACGTGGTCGCTGGTTCGACCATTACGCATTCCGTGCCTGAGAATGATCTGGCTATCGCCAGACAGCGCCAGGAGAACAAGCCGGGCTACGCTGAGAAAATCCGCGCCCGCGCAAAGGCAAAAAAAGACAAGAAGTAGCTTTAACGTCCAAAGGATGATTAAATAGTAATAGGAAATGAACATTGTTCAAACGGCAATGGAGACAGGCATGAATTTCAATGAACCAGCACGGAGGGTTTTTATTCTATGACTTATTGTGATTCGAAATTAAAGATTTTTACTTGTAACTCCAATCCGAAGCTCGCGCAGCAAATTGCCGATTACATCGGAATTCCTATGGGCGATTCCCACACGACCAGCTTCAGCGACGGCGAGATTCAGGTGAAACTGAACGAGAGCGTTCGCGGCTGTCACGTCTACGTGGTGCAGTCGACCTGCGGACCGGTCAACGACAATTTGATGGAGCTGCTCATCATGGTCGATGCCCTGAAGCGCGCTTCAGCGAAAAGCATTAACGTAGTTATTCCTTACTACGGTTATGCGCGTCAGGATCGTAAGGCCCGCTCCCGTGATCCTATTACGGCTAAGCTGGTGGCGAACCTGATTGAAAAAGCCGGTGCGCATCGCGTCATTACGATGGATCTGCATGCGATGCAGATTCAGGGATTCTTCGATATTCCGGTAGACCATTTGCTCGGCGTACCGATTCTGGCGCAATATTTCCGTTCCAAGCAGATTGAGAATCCGGTCGTCGTATCTCCTGACCATGGCGGCGTGGTACGTGCCAGAAAGCTGGCAGACTTCCTGAATGCGCCGCTGGCGATTATCGACAAGCGCCGTCCGGAGCCGAACGTGAGCGAAGTCATGAATATCATCGGTAACATCGAAGGCAAAACCGCGATTCTTATCGACGATATCATCGATACGGCCGGAACGATTGTCCTTGGCGCCAATGCACTGATGGAAGGCGGCGTGAAGGAAGTATACGCCTGCTGTACGCATCCGGTATTCTCCGGCCCTGCGATGGAGCGTCTCGAAAATTCTCCGCTGAGTGAAGTGATTGTGACGGACACGATTCCAATCATGCATCCAGACCCTAGCAACAAAATCAAAGTGCTTTCGGTAGCTCCGCTTATGGGCGAAGCGATTATCCGGGTTCATGAAGAACTGTCGATCAGCAAGCTGTTTGAAATCGAATAGATATATCGCATGAACGAGTCATACTGCTGGTTCATTCGATATAGGAGAGCGCAGAAAGGGTTATGTTTCCCGCCCGGGGAAATATAACCCTTCTCGCCATATCATGGTGCCTGGAGGAATAGAATCAACATGAAATGGATTGTCGGACTCGGGAACCCCGGTTCAAATTATGAAAAAACGCGTCATAACGTTGGTTTTATGATGCTGGATGCCTTGGCCAAGCGCCATGGAATCACCTTTGGTCCCAGCAAGTGCAAAGCGCTGATTGGTGAGGGGTTTATCGGAACGGATAAGGTGGTACTCATCAAACCGATGACCTATATGAATTTGTCAGGCGAAGCCGTGCGCGCGTATATGGATTATTACAAGGTAAAACTGGAAGATATGATTGTCGTCTATGACGACCTGGATACGGAAATCGGGAAAATCCGGCTGCGGTATCAGGGAAGTGCAGGCGGCCATAATGGTATCAAATCGATTATCCAGCATACCGGAACGCAGGTCTTCGACCGCATCCGTATGGGCATCTCCCGTCCGGAGCCGGGTTTTGCGGTAGTCGATTATGTACTGTCCGCTTTCCCCAAAAAGGAGAAGGAGCTGCTGGAGGATATGATTGAGCATGCATGCGATGCCGCAGAATTCAGTCTTAACCATACCTATGAGCAGACCATGGCGAAGTTTAACGGATAGATAGGGTCTGCTGCTTCGGAAAACAGGGCTAAATCAAGTGAATAGCGGGCATAATGAGGGTATAAATCACCTTCAGGAGGCATATAGATGGCTATAAATTATATCTGCCGGCACTGCCGCACGCCGCTAGGAAGCATTGATTCCGCCCAGGTGACCGATATGCAGCTGGGGCTCCATTCCTTGACCCCTGCGGAACGTAGAGATATAATAGCGTATGATTTAAGCGGGGACATGACTGTTAAAGTGATCTGCGATTACTGCAGAGAGGCGCTGGAGCAGAATCCGGAGCTAAGCTTGATCACAAGTCCGCTGCAATGAACATGATGCGATTGGGATACCCTTCTTTGGGGGCCTTGGCAGTTTGCTGAGGCTTCTTTTCGGTATTCCCTGACGGGGCCTAGGATGCGGCAACCGGAAAGCATCGCAACACAAACCATTTTATGGTAAAATCTTTCGGGAAACCCGGCAAGGGTCCAAGAACGAACGGAAGATCAATGAATAAAGATAAGAAAGTCCTTATTAAAAGAGGAACAATCCTAAAAGTAAGCATGAGAGAGGTGCCCCTTTTGTTACAAGCACTAATAGAAGCGTTTTCCAAAGATCCGGATTTGCAATCCGTTGTGGCCGGGGTGAAGGCCGGAATGAAGGAGCAGCTGGTATCCGGTTTGTCGGGATCGTCGCGGCAGATGGTACTGGCAGCGTTGTTTGATGAAATCAAACGGCCGATGCTGATTGTGACCCATAATATGTTCTCAGCCCAAAAAATTGCAGAGGATTTGCAGGAAGCGCTTACACCGGATCAGGTTTTATTATATCCAGCCAATGAGTTGGTAGCCGCGGAATCTGCCGTTTCCAGTCCAGAAACCCTCGCCCAGCGCATCGATGTGCTGATGCGGTGCGCACAGGGATTTTCGGGAGTCGTCGTTGCGCCATTTTCCGGTGTTCGCCGGTTTCTGCCTGCTCCGGAAGTGATGGCAGAGGCCCGGATTCGGATCGAAGACGGGGGAACGCTGGCGGTAGACGAGTTCATGCTGCGCATGATCGAGATGGGCTACGAGCGCGTGGAACGCGTAGAAAACAAAGGCGAGATGAGCCTGCGCGGCGGCATTATCGATTTCTATCCGATGACCTCGCAGCTCGCTTTCCGGGTTGAGCTGTTTGACGATGAGGTGGATTCCATCCGGACCTTCGATCCGGCGGACCAGCGCTCGATCGACAAAGTCAAGGAAGTGACCATTACGCCATGCAAGGAGATTATCGCCGATCAGCACCGGCTGGTACAGGCGGCGGAGGCTGCCGGACATTTGCTGGAGGAGCAGCTTGGCAAAATGACGGACCGCCAGGCCAAGCTGCGCTTAACGGAGGAAATGAACCGGGAAATGGAGCTTTTGCGTGAGCATGTCTATTTTCCTGAAATCTATAAATATATTGCTCTGCTCTATCCGGAGCGCAAAACATTGTATGATTACATGCCGAAGGATACGGTACTCATTCTGGATGAGCCGGCCCGTCTCTTAGAGACGGCGAGACAGCTGGAACGCGACGAGTCGGAGTGGAACCTGCATCTGCTTCAGAACGGTAAAACGTTGCCACAGCTGCATTTGTCGGTGGAGAATGAAACCGTGCTGTATCACCGTCCATTCCAGACGATCTTCATGTCTATTTTTCTGCGCCAGGTGCCGCACACGCAGCCGCAGAATATCCTTAACTTCATCAGTCGCGGATGCAGGATTTCCATGGTCAGATGAACGTGCTGAAATCGGAAATGGAACGCTGGCATAAGTCGGGCGTCAAGGTCATTATGCTGGCGAGCGGCGAGGAGCGGCTTGACCGGATGCGGCGCGTCCTGCAGGACTATAATATCGACGAGCCAGTGATGCTGCAGGGCAATCTGCAGACCGGCTTCGAAATGCCCTCTATTCATCTGGCAGTCATTACGGAGGGCGAGATGTTCTCGCAAAAGCAGCGTAAAATCCGTAAATTGGGCAAAAACATCGACAACGCCGAACGCATTAAAAGCTACACCGAGCTGAAGGTTGGAGACTATGTGGTTCATCAGAATCACGGCATCGGTAAATATATGGGCATCGGTACGCTTGAGATCAACGGCATCCATAAGGATTACATGCATATTTTGTACGCAGGCGGCGATAAGCTGTCCGTACCGATCGAGCAGATTGATCTGATCCAGAAATATGTCGGTTCCGAAGAGAAGGAGCCTAAAGTATACAAGCTGGGCGGCAACGAATGGAACAAGGTGAAGAGCAAGGTCCGCTCGTCCGTGCAGGACATCGCCGACGACCTGATCAAGCTTTATGCAGAGCGGCAGTCGACTCCAGGCTTCGGTTTTGAAAAGGATACGGCCGAGCAGCGCGAGTTCGAGGAAATGTTCCCGTACGACGAAACGCGGGATCAGCTTCGGGCCATTGAAGAAATCAAAAAGGACATGGAGCAGAACCGTCCGATGGACCGACTGCTCTGCGGCGACGTAGGCTATGGCAAAACAGAGGTTGCTATCCGTGCGGCCTTTAAAGCGGCCATGGAAGGCAAGCAGGTCGCGGTGCTCGTTCCAACGACCATTTTGGCGCAGCAGCATTATGAGACGTTCCGCGAGCGTTTCTCCGGTTATCCGATCAACATTCAGGTGCTCAGCCGTTTCCGCTCCCGCAAGGAGCAGAATGAAACGACCAAAGGCATCCGCCAGGGAACCGTGGATATCGTCATCGGCACCCACCGCCTCCTGTCCCAGGACCTGATCTTCAAGGATTTGGGCCTGCTTATTGTGGACGAGGAGCAGCGCTTTGGCGTTACCCATAAGGAAAAGCTCAAGAAGCTGAAGACGAATGTCGATGTGCTGACGCTGACGGCGACGCCGATACCGCGTACGCTGCATATGTCGATGCTGGGCGTGCGCGATTTGTCGGTCATCGAGACGCCGCCGGAGAATCGATTCCCCGTTCAGACGTATGTTGTGGAATACAGCCAGACCCTGGTCCGGGAAGCGATCGAGCGGGAGCTTGCCCGCGGCGGACAGGTGTATTATCTATACAATCGGGTGCAGGGCATCCAGGAGATGGCCAGCCAGATCACGGCGCTTGTACCGGAGGCTAAGGTAGGCGTGGGCCATGGTCAAATGTCGGAATCGGAGCTTGAGAAGACGATTCTTGATTTCCTCGACGGTGAATACGATGTGCTGGTCAGCACGAGCATTATCGAGACCGGCGTGGACATTCCGAACGTCAATACGCTGATCGTGCATGATGCCGACAAGATGGGCTTGTCCCAGCTTTACCAGCTGCGGGGACGCGTAGGCCGGTCCAACCGGATTGCATACGCGTATTTCACCTACCAGCGGGACAAGGTGCTTACCGAGGTGGCGGAAAAGCGGCTGCAGTCGATCAAGGAATTTACGGAACTCGGTTCCGGTTTCAAAATCGCGATGCGCGACTTGTCCATCCGCGGTGCAGGGAATCTGCTCGGGGCGGAGCAGCATGGTTTTATCGCTTCCGTCGGCTTTGACCTGTACTCGCAGATGCTGGCCGAAGAGATCAAGAAGCGGAAGGTGTCCATGCTGGGCGAGAAGGAAGAGCCGTCGAAGGCATGGAATACGATGATCGATATCGGCATCGATGCGTATCTGCCTGCCGATTACATCTATGACAGCATCCAAAAGATTGAAATTTACAAAAAAGTGGCCGCCGTGGGCACGTTTAACGATGAGCGGGAACTCGAGGATGAGCTGCTGGACCGGTTCGGAGAGCTGCCGGAGGCTGTGGTGAACCTGCTTACGGTCGCGCGTTTGAAAATATACGGCAAAATGTATGGCATCGACTCCATTACCAAGCGCGGGGACGATCTCTTGCTGAAGTTCTATGAAGGTCAAGAGAAGAAAATCAGCACGCCTAAGCTGGCCCAGATTGGCAATAAGTTCGAAAGACGTGTACAATTTGAGCAGGAGTCCCAGATGTCGATCCGTATCAAGGGTAAGGGGCTCGATGACGGGCAGCTGCTGAGTTTGCTGGAGCAATTTCTGAAGGCAATCCGAGAGCTGTTTAAATCGAAGGAGGAGCTTCAGGATGTTGTTCAATAAAAAGAGAGCCTGGAAGGGAATCGTCCTCACGCTGATCGCTGCCATGGCCGTGTCCATGCTGGCTGCCTGCGAAAAGGGCGAGTCTGCGGACAAGGAGGACTCAAGCAAGGTCATTGCGACCTACAAAGGCGGGGAAATAACCGAGCAGGAGCTGGAGAAGCAGAAGAAGATCATTTCCTTCATGTCTCCGGAATATTCCCAGTTCATTAACCTAAGCGATTTTCAGGATTATGTCGTGAAGCAGAAGATTGCTTTTGAATATTTGAGCAATAAAGCCGACGAGACCGCGAAAAAAGACGGCGATAAACAAGCAACCCAGGTCATGGACCAGAATAAAAAATCCATGGGCGACGAGCAGTTCAAGAAGCTGCTGGAAGAGCAGAATTTGAAGGAGGAAGACCTCAAGGCCTACCTCGTACAAGCCATGACGTCTCTGGCGGACATGACAGGCAAGGTCACCGATGCCGATATTAAAAACAAATATGAGTCTTCGAAGCAGGATTATACGGTCGCGAAGCTTCATCATGTGCTGATCGGCCTGCAATACGGTGACAAAAAGGAACGTACGAAGGAAGAAGCGCTCAAGATTGCCAAAGAGGTCAAGTCGAAGCTGGATCAAGGCGGAGATTTCGCCGAGCTTGCGAAGAAGTACTCGGACGATACCGCAACGAAGGATGACGGCGGATTATACGAGAACTTCACGCTGGGCCAAACAAGCGTGAACGAATTCAAGGAGCAGGTGCTGACCCTGCCGCTGGGTAAAGTGAGCGAACCGTTCGAGTCCACGCTCGGCTACCATATCGTAAAGGTCGATTCCCGGCAGGAAACGCCTTTCGACAAGCTGACCGCCGAGCAAAAGGATATTATTAAACAAAACTTGGGTGCGGCCAAAATCGACAACTTCATGCAGAATGAGCTGAAGGATATTATCACGAAGATCGATTTGCCGAAGACCGAAGACCAACCGTCCAACACGGACAAGGCAGGAACAGACAAACAGGACTCTACAGGTAGTTACAAGGAAGACGTAAAGACCGGCGAGACAAGCGGCAAGTAAGCAGCAATGGGCTTTAACAGACCGTGATTCAAATGGAAAACGCGGAGCGATCCGCGTTTTTTTTGTGGGGTTTTCCCGGGGTGCTTTTGAACAAAATGCGCTTTTTGACCGCAACTATTCATTCCAAGTTCATGTATAAGGATTTGGGAAAGGATGAATACTATGGTCAGATATCACACTTATATTTCCTGGGACACTCCTCTTCCCATCCGAACAGTAGTTGAAAAATCTTCTCGAGAAAGCGGGGCAACATGTCAAATGAAAGCTACTGGAATAGTCCGTCGTATTGATGACCTGGGCAGAGTGGTCATCCCTAAAGAAATTCGAAGAACACTGCGAATCCGTGAAGGAGATCCGCTTGAAATTTTCGTTGACCGTGATGGTGAAGTTATTCTAAAAAAATATTCGCCAATCGGAGAGCTTGGCGATTTCGCCAAAGAATATGCCGAATCGCTGTACGAGGGTACGGGGCATACCACGATCATTTCCGATCGCGATACGTTCATTGCCGTGGCCGGAGGCTCCAAGAAGGAGTATCTGGAGAAGCAAATCGGCGCACCGATAGAGAGCTGCATGGATAACCGCAAGACGCTGCTGGAAACAAACGGCGGCAATTATGAAATCAGCAAGGACCATCAGGAAACGCTGTCGTCCTTCGTGGTTGCGCCTATCATCTCTGGCGGTGACCCGATCGGTACAGTCATCCTGCTTAGTAAGGACGATTCCGTTAAGATGGCGCAGCTTGAAATCAAAATGTCCGAAACGGCTGCGGCTTTTCTGGGCAAACAAATGGAGCAGTAAGCAAGGCAAACTCCCGCTTCGAACGCTGCGTGCAGCATTCATGAGAAGAAGCGGGAGTTTTTTGTGCCTGGAATCCCAGGTATAATAGAAACTGCGGCTTATCCACTTGCTGCAATACACATTTGTTTCTTGTCCATTCGGGAGAAAAAAGTAGGGGAACGAAAATGAAGGAAGCGGGGACATCCTCGAAAATACTGCAGGGCGCGTTCGTGCTGAGCATCGCGATGGTGCTCTCGAAGCTGATCGGGACGCTGCAAAAAATACCGTTGCAAAATATGGGCGGCGATGTCGTTTTCGGCATTTATAATACGGTTTATCCTTTTTACACCCTCATGATTACGCTTGCGCTTGCCGGATTTCCGGCGGCGATTTCCAAGTTTGTGGCCGAGGATGCCGCGCAGGGCGGCCAAATCCGCAGCCGGCAGGTCATCCGGGTGGCATCAACAGCGCTGGCTTGCTCGGGGCTTGCGCTCGGAGCGGCGATCTATTTCGGAGCGCCGCTGATCAGCCGGATGATCGGCAATGCAAGCGTCGTGCCGGCGCTCAGGGCTTCTGCGGCTGCGATGCTGTTTGTGCCTTTGATGTCCGGTCTGCGCGCTTTCTTTCAGGGATATCAAAATATGATGCCGACAGCAGTATCACAAATCGCTGAACAGTGCTTCAGGGTTGCGGTGATGATCATTTTGCTGATATATCTCACCTCTGCTGGAGCATCAGCGGAACGCATAGCGGCAGGCGCCCTGCTCGGCTCGGCTGCAGGGGGAGCGGCAGGGCTGCTCGTCATGGGTGGATACTGGCGCGGCTATCGCAAGGGACGCCATACAGGCGGGGAGGAAAAAGCTCCGTCAGAACATAGCTTTAAAGCGCGGCAGGAGGGGGGGGACCTGCGTCTGCTGTGGAGCATGCTGAAGTATGCCCTTCCCGTATGTCTGGGGGCGCTGGCCATTTCGCTGGTGAGTCTGGCAGACACCTTTACCGTGCCGCGCCTTCTGAAGGCGAGTGGGGCCGGAGAAGCGGGAGCCATGGTCCAGTTCGGTATTTATAACCGGGGCATGCCTGTGGTGCAGCTGGTCACGATGATGGCCACATCGCTGTCGGTGCTGTTCATCCCTGCGCTGGCTGAAGCGAAGGCAAAGGCAGACAGGCCATTGGTCGAGGGACGCTGCCGCCTGTCTTTGCGCTGGTTTTGGCTGGTAGGCATGGCCGCATCCATCGGGATCGCGGTGCTCGCCATGCCGATCAATACCGCGCTCTACGAAGACGGGACGGGTACCGGCGTCATTCGCTGGATTGCCTTTACGGCTGCAGGCAGCGCGCTCAGCATCATCTCTGCCGCCCTGCTGCAGGGCATCGGCATCGTGAAGGCGCCGGCACTGCACCTGCTGGCCGCGGCAGCGGCGAAGACGCTGCTGAACCTGCTGCTCGTGCCGGGCCTCGGCATCACGGGCGCGGCCGTCGCCAGCGTCGCCGCGCATTTCCTGGCGGCAGCGCTCAATATCGCGCTGCTAGCGCGCCATACCGGCCTGCGCATCCGCGCCGGTATGATGATCGGGCGGCCGGCGGTTGTCCTCGCCGGCATGGCCCTGGCGGCGGGCGCCGCCATGCTCGCCGCGGACGCTTTGCTGTCCGCGCTCGGGCTGCACGCCCGCATCACGGCCGCTGCGGCCAGCCTGGCCGGGGCCGCAGCCGGTGGCGCCGCCTTTCTGGCCGGCGCCGCCAAGACGCGCCTGCTCAGCTTGCAGGAGCTGCGCATGCTGCCGAAGATCGGCGCTCCGCTTGCCGGACTGCTTCGCAGGCTGCGGCTGATCGCATAGCCGCGAACGGAAAGATTTTGGTGAGGGAAGCAGCCGTGGTATAGTATAGCTGCTGCCAATAACCGGAAGAATGATGATAGAGCGGAGGAATGAAGAATGAGTGCATCCATTACCATTGTCGGTCTGGGCTCGGGCAATCCCGACCGCCTGACGATGGGAATCGTCAAGACGCTCCAGCAGGCAACGGAAGTATACATTAGGACCAAAGACCATCCGATGATGTCAGTGCTGGATGAATTGAAGGTTTCCATGCAGTCTTTTGACCATATTTACGAAGCACGGGACTCGTTTCCCGAGGTTTATGCATCCATTGCAGATACGCTATTGGAGAAAGCATCTGCCGGAGCACAAGGGTCGAGTATCGTCTATGCCGTTCCTGGCCATCCGATGGTCGCCGAATCGACCGTGCAGATTTTGCGTGAGCGCTGCGCAAGCGAAGGCGTGGAGCTGAGCATCCTCGGCGGGGAGTCCTTCCTGGATGAAGCCTTTGTGCGACTCGGATTCGATCCGATTGAAGGTTTCCAGCTTCTTGACGCCAGCGGGCTGAATGCAAGCTTTTTGCAGCCGCAGCTGCATACCCTCATCGGCCAAGTGTACGACGCGTTCACGGCTTCTGACGTCAAGCTGGCCTTGATGGAGCTTTATCCAGACGATTACCTGGTGACTGTGGGACACGCCCTCGGCGTTGAGGGGCAGGAACAGATCGTTCAGGTACCGGTGTATGAACTCGATCGAGTAGAGGGCTACGGAAATCTGTCACTGATTTATGTGCCTCGAAGCGAGGATGACATGCTGCGCCAGCGAACCTTTGCGCGGCTGCACGAAATCGTCGGAATTCTGCGCAGCCCTGGTGGCTGCCCTTGGGATCAGGAGCAGACACATGAATCCATCCGCAAGAATCTGATTGAAGAAACCTATGAGGTCATCGAGACGATTGACGAGGATGATCCGGAGCATATGCAGGAGGAGCTCGGTGATCTGCTGCTGCAGGTGATGCTGCATTCGCAGATGGAGGAGGAAGTCGGCACCTTCAATGTCTTTGATGTGATTCAGGGGTTGAATGACAAGCTGATTTTCCGGCACCCGCATGTGTTCGGGCAGAACAAGGCGGAGGATGCGGAAGCGGCGCTTGCAAACTGGGAGCAGATGAAGGCCGAGGAAAAGCGGCGCAAGGGACAGAAGCCGGAGCAGGCATCGGCCTTGGACGGAATCCCGCGTGATCTGCCTGCGCTCATGAAAGCCTATAAGCTGCAGAAGAAGGCGTCCAAAGTAGGATTTGATTGGGATCAGATCAATGACGTATTTCTCAAGATCGAGGAAGAGCTGTCCGAGCTGCGTGAAGCCGTCGAGCAGGGCCTGGATCCGGAGGAGCAGGTGGCGGAGCTCGGAGACCTGCTGTTCGCCGCAACCAATGCGGCGCGTTTCCTGCATGCCGATCCGGAAGAGGCGCTGTCGAGGACCAACCGGAAATTCGTCAAACGGTTCCGTTTTATCGAAGAACAGCTGAAAGCCAAGGGAAAGACCGTGGAAGATAGCAGCCTGGAGGAAATGGACGCGATTTGGCAACAGGCCAAAAATCAGGTATGATAAGGACTCCATCTGCGTGGGGGATGAAGGCTGCCAACTGCTAGGCAGTACATGAAGGAAATGTAAAACATTGCTGCACTCGTCGCGATTCTTCGTCGATCAGCCGAATTTTTACAAGAATTCCCTCATAAATGATAAAATTTTGGCATATTCAAGCAGGAATTCGAGTAAGGCATCCAGAATAACCATACTCATGAAAACTGCGGGAGTGACTGCAGGTTCATGCATCCCGAACCGCGGAACGGCGGACAAAGGGCCGCGTGCCATGCTATCATGACGCACCTATACTTATTTCTTTGTATATTGGGAGGATAATAATTTATGAACAAGACAGATCTGATCAACAACATTTCGACTAAAAGCGGCTTGACCAAAAAAGACGTGGAATCCGTTCTGAACGGTTTCCTTGGTGAAATCACCGATGCCCTCGCAAGCGGCGATAAAGTGCAATTGATCGGCTTCGGCACATTCGAAACCCGCAAACGTTCCGGACGTACCGGCCGCAACCCTCAAACCGGCAAAACCATCGACATTCCAGAAGCTAACGTACCTGCGTTCAAAGCGGGCAACAAGCTGAAAGAAGCCGTAAAATAAGATGCGTGTCGACAAATTCCTAAAGGTATCCAGGCTGATCAAACGGCGTACCGTAGCCAAGGATGTCTCAGATCAAGGCCGTGTGCTCATTAACGGCAGAGAGGCCAAGCCCAGCAGCACCGTGAAGGTTGGCGACGAAATCACGGTTCAGTTTGGACAGAAGCTCGTCACCGTGAAGGTGGAGCGTCTCGCTGAAAGCACGCGTAAGGATGAGGCCGCGAGCCTGTACTCCTTGGTCAAGGAAGAGCCGATCATAAAAGATAACGGTTTGAACTGGTAACAAGCACTTTTATAGTCAGCACATACAGGCACCTCCCGGGTTCGGGGGGTGCCATGCTATTTTATAGAAGTCCTTTGCACCACCTGCAGGTCGGCCGCCCGGGTTCTTCCGTTGTAGTTCTAAACCGCGTGTCCCCTCCATAAGCTATTGGTAAGAAGGAGGGGTACATGCCATGAACGAGCCAGCCAAAAGCAAACAGCATGAGCTGCACATGCTGAACCGCAAGCAGCTGCACCTGACGGGAGTCCATAACGTGGAGAGCTTTGACAGTGAAGAATTCCTGCTCCATACCGAGCTTGGACACCTGACCATCAAAGGACAGAATTTACATATCAAGAACCTAAGCCTGGAGGAAGGCCTGCTTTCCATCGAAGGCTTGGTTCATTCCCTGGTTTACCTGGATCCCGGTTCACACGGCAAAAACAAGGGAATGCTCGGCAAGCTGTTTAAATGAGTCCGCATATTCAGTGGATTACCCTGCTTTGGATGCTGTTCTCGGGAGCAGCGATGGGACTGGCCTATGACAGCTACCGGGTGCTGTCGGGCCAGCTGCATTTTCCGAGATGGACCCTCCATGTTATGGACCTCCTCTATTGGTGCGGGGCAGCTCTTTTTGTGTTCAGGGTGCTGTATGTCAGCAATTACGGGCAGCTTCGCTTCTATGTCTTTGTGGGACTCTTTCTGGGAGTATGGTTATATTTTTTATTCTTAAGTGTTACAACTCAGCGTTTTGTGGTAATGTTAATAAAGGTAGTGCGTTATATGATCGATATGCTCAAGCGACTTTTCAGGCTTATGGTTTGGTCGCCCATCCGGCTGCTGCTAAGGCTGCTGAAGGGACTAGCCGTCATGCTGGGAAGCCTGCTGATGTTCATTTTGCATGTCGTACTGAAAATTCTGCTGCCTTTCTGGAAGCTGACGAAGTGGATGTTCAGACCGATCACCTCGCGTCTTCGGATGCCGAAGTGGCTTGACAAGCTGGTAGAAGCCGCAGCGGTTCTTTGGAACAAGTGGTTTCCAAAGAACAAGGAATAGAGGAAAAAGGCAGGCCCGTCTGGAATAAAGGTAACGATACCCTGTTTTGAAGGAGGAGACCCATGGGAAAATACGCTGCCAAGGAACGAGCACGCACCCAAACGGCCAGAACCAATCAGGAAAGCAAAACCGTCAAAAGTGCCGGTGCCCGCAGACGGATCATGATCTGGGTTTCTTTTATGGTCATCTTTATGGGCTGGGCAGGCTATACCTATATTTCTCAGCAATCGCAAATTGCGGACAAGAGTGCCGAGCTTGCCAAGAAGAAGGTGGAGCAGCAGGCGACGGACAATTCCAAGAATGAGCTGACGACCGAAGTGAAACGGCTCAATGATCCGGAGTACATCGGACAGCTCGCACGCAAGAATTTCGGAATGTATTTACCCGGGGAAACCCCGATCTATACGGAGGAAACAAACCCCTAATATAGGCGCTGAAACTGGGCCTAACTCAGTTGACCTCAGTTTCTGCTTTATGTATAATCAAATCACCACAGCCAAGGTTTGACTCAAATCTTGTTGTATATTTTTAAGGGAGGATCATTTTATTCTATGGCAATCGAAGTGGGCACCAAGTTAGAAGGCAAGGTGACAGGCATAACGCATTTTGGAGCATTTGTGGATCTGTCAGGAGGTGTCACGGGTCTCGTTCACATCTCGGAAATCGCCGATAATTACGTCAAGGATGTCAACGATCACCTGAAGATCAATGATGTTGTAACCGTGAAGGTGATCAATGTCGACAAGGACGGCAAGATCGGACTTTCCATCAAACAAGCTGTTGATAAGCCAGCATCCGAAGCTCGGCCTCCAAGAGGACCAAGACCGGAACGTTCCGGTGGCGGAAGTGGAGAGCGGTTCGGCGGCGGTGGTGGTGGAGGCTACAACCGTGAACGTGGCGGGCGCCCATTCAAGCCTGCAGCCAACAAAACTTCGTTTGAGGATAAAATGTCACGTTTCCTGAAGGACAGTGAAGAACGTATTTCTTCCATCAAGAAACAGACGGAATCCAAACGCGGTGGACGCGGCGCTAAACGCATGTAATTTAGCTTCCCCGCGCATGTGCCGAAGACTTGAATAAGAAAAATCGTCTATTGACGTAATATCATAGATGAAAAACCGCGTTATAGCGGAAGTTTTTCTTGCGCTCATTGCATTGTTCAGCTTCGCTGAAAACTTCTGAATTCTATGATCTTAAGATAAACCGCAGCAGGTTCGAGCCTGCTGCGGTTTTTTTGTCGTCCGGAAAAAAATTACCGACAGCATCCAACGGTTTTCCGGTTCTGTCTTTCGCAATCGCTAGCAGATTGTTGGAGGCTACCGGGAAAGCCTTTACGCCAGAGCTAAGTTCCGATGCCGTTCAAACGGCTATGGTGCAAGGGTGCCACGGCCGATTCCCGACATTTCGCGAGGCGGGCTTTTTTGTCGGAAACTTTTTTGGGGCCTGTCCGCTGTTATGACAAACTTTCATGTTTCATGGCCTCTATAATGGGTACCATCAAATCTACGAAATGGTGGTGCCGAACACATGGAGAAGTTGAACGTAAACATTCCCGGATTTAATACGCTGCAAAAAGAAGCGGTGATGGAGGATAACGGCTGGACGGCTCGGCTGCGCAATATGCCCATGCTCCAGCGCCCGCTTCAGCTGTTTGCAGCCAAGAAGTGGATGCTGCTGCTGACGCTGATGGCGTTTTTACTGGGAAAGGCCATGATATTGGACGAGCTATCGCCATTTGCGATCGCCTACTTTGCCGTCATCGCGTTCATGCGCCGCGATTATCTGCTCCCTGTGACGGTTGCGCTCATTGCCGGCAGCCTCTTTGCTCCCTTTCCTGCACCGCTGATCATTGCGGCTGAGCTTCTTATTTTCTACTTGATCCACCGGGGGCTGAACGCTTTCGAGCATGCCGAGCTGTCATATGCGCCTCTAATGGTTTTCGTCTCCGCTTTCGCCGTTAAGCTGTTTACGATTATGACCGGACCGCCATTTACCTGGTATGCGCTCATGATGAGCTCGCTGGATGCCGTTCTCAGCTTCGTACTCACCCTGGTGTTTATCCAAGCCATTCCCGTGTTTACCTATCGCAAGAAAAATTATCAGCTGCGCAGCGAGGAAATTCTCTGCTTGATCATATTGCTAGCCTCCGTGATGACGGGCGCTGTGGGCTGGACGGTATATTCCCTTTCCGTGGAGCATGTGCTTTCCCGTTATCTCATCTTGATCTTCGCCTTGGTCGGCGGGGCGCCACTTGGGGCCTCGGTCGGGGTCGTGACGGGCCTCATCCTCAGTCTTGCGGATATTTCGGCCATCTATCAGATGAGCCTCCTTGCCTTTTCCGGCATGCTGGCCGGGATGCTGCGTGAGGGCAAAAAGGGGGCAGTGATGATCGGAATGCTGCTGGGCTCCTCGATTCTATCCATTTATTTCAGCGGGCCTGCAGACGTGATGACCTCCACCTGGGAATCGTGCGCGGCAATTGTGCTCTTTTTATTAACGCCGAAATCGATCATTACAATGATCTCCAAATATGTGCCAGGCACGAATGACCACAGCAAATCCCAGCATGAGTATGCCAAAAGGGTGCGCGATCTGACCGCGGAGAGGGTAACGCAGTTCTCCCAGGTCTTCCGGCAGCTGTCGCAAAGCTTCGGCCAGGTGGCCGGTACTGAGGAGGTGAGCAAACGAAACGGCGAAATGGACCATTTCATGAATGCCGTAGCAGAAGGGTCATGCTCCAGCTGTTTCAAAAAGAGCCATTGCTGGGATGCGAAATTCTATCAAACCTATAAATATATGACGGATGTGATGACCGCCGTTGAGGACAATCCGGAAATAACCGATCAGCAGATTCCGAAGGAGTGGACGCGGATTTGCGGTAAAACAGGCGAAGTGCTTCAGGAATTGAAGCAGCAGTACAACCTCTATCAGCATGATATGCAGTGGAAACGCCAAATATACGACAGCCGCCATCTGGTCGCGGAACAATTGTCGGGCGTATCCCAGGTCATGGAGGATCTGGCACGGGAAATTCAGCGCGAGGGACAGGCGATGTACCGGCAGGAGGAGCAAATCCGCGAGGCGCTGGAGCAGCTGGGCCTCTCTATTCAGGGCATTGAAATTATCAGCCTGGATTCCGGCCACGTGGAAATTGAGATCATCCATGCGTTTACCCGCGGCTACGACGAATGCCGCAAAATCATCGCGCCTTTGTTGTCCGATATATTGGACGAGCATATTGCCGTCCTTCACGAGTCCTCCGTTTCTTCCAAAGACGGACTGGCCACGGTCATGTTCGGATCGGCCAAAACCTTCGAAATTACGACCGGCATTGCCGGCGCGGCCAAAGGCGGAGATTTGCTATCGGGAGACAGCTTCAGCATGGTGGAGCTCGGCAATGGGACCTTTGCGGTCGCGCTCAGTGACGGCATGGGCAACGGGGAGCGGGCGAAGCAGGAGAGCAGCACGGCCTTGTCGATCCTGGAGCAGCTGCTGCAGAGCGGCATGGACGAGAAGCTGGCGATTAAATCGGTGAATTCCATTCTGATGCTCCGGTCGCCGGATGAGGTATATGCGACGGTCGATATGGCGCTGATCGATCAGTATACGGCGGAGACTACCTTTATGAAAATTGCCTCCACGCCAAGCTTTATCAAGCGCGGCCTGGAAGTGATTCCAGTATCCGCGAGCAACCTGCCGATCGGTATCATTCAGGATATCGAGGTGGATCTCGTCACCTTGAAGCTTCAGGCCGGGGATATCGTCATCATGATGACGGACGGTATTTACGATGCGCCGGGGCATGCCGTGAATAAGGAGCTGTGGATGAAGCGTCTCATTCAGGAAATCGACAGTGACGATCCTCAGCACATCGCCGATATACTCTTGGAAAAGGTGATCCGTTACCAGCAAAATATTATTCATGACGACATGACGGTCGTCGTTGGCAAAGTCGAGCACTTCCGTCCGGAATGGACGACACTGCATGTGCCCGGACTTACGCGAATGGAGCGCCCGCGCACGGTAAGCTGATGCCGTTCGTTACATTGCCCGGGAAATGCGAAATGCAGGGGAAGGAGGATGGAAAAGCGTTTGGAATCTCTCAAAAGTGGAAATGATAGGAGGAAAGAGAGTTATGCCACTTTTGGGAGGATGATAGATCGTGAAACAAATACTTTTGATTACGGATGGATGCTCGAACGTGGGGACCAGCCCGGTGCTGGCGGCAGCCCATGCTTTTCAGGAGGGGATTACGGTCAATGTGGCGGGGGTGGTGGATTACGGAACCATCGGTGAGCTGGGCAGTCTGGAAATTGCCGAGATCGCCAAGGCGGGGGGCGGCGTCAGCCGAGTCGTAGGCACGAGGCAGCTCGCCCAAACGATGCAGATGATGACGCGGAAAACGGTGGTTCAGACCATCCAGCAGGCGGTTAATAAAGAGCTAAAGCAAATATTGGGCGGAGCAGCCTTGGAAGATCTACCGCCATCACAGCGCTCGCAGGTGGTGCAGGTCGTCGATGAAATGACGGAAACCACGCCACTGCAAGTTGCTCTTCTGATTGACGCCAGCGCAAGTATGAAACCGAAGCTAGACGCTGTTGAGAACGCGATTCGCGATCTGATGCTCAGCCTCCAGGCTCGGGAAGGCGCAAGTGAACTTGCCGTATTCCACTTTCCGGGCCGGCGGAGCGGCGAGGATGCCGTTCTGGACAGCGACTGGACGCGGGATGCCGGTGCGCTTAGATCCCTTTTCCAGCGGCTGCAGATGAAAGGCGCGACGCCGACGGGTCCTGCCATCATGAGGGTGATTGATTTCTTCCGTTATGGTACACTAGATGAACATCAAACATGGCGGGGAAATGCCGATGAAGGAGAAGGGATGCTCGGTGATTACGTCGTCTAATCCGGCATATCCGGCCGGAACGGTCATTACGGGGAAATGGCGCAAAGGCCGCTTTGTCATTCGGCGTGTACTGGGGCAAGGCGCCAACGGAATCGTTTACCTTGTCCAAAAGGAAGGGTCGCGCAATCCTTATGCCCTCAAAATGGGATATGACACGCTTGATCTTCAATCGGAGATTAATGTGCTCATGTCGCTGCAGTCCAAACGCAGGATGTCGGAATCGTCCGAAAACGGCCCGCGCATGTCCTATCTGCTTGAGGTAGATGATTTCAGAGGCCAGGACGGGGATATTCCGTTTTATGTGATGCGTTATATTCGGGGGAGCTCGCTCAGCCATTTCATACGCAATCGAGGCCGGGAGTGGGTAGGCCTTACCGGGCTGCGTCTGCTTGAGAAGCTGAACGGACTGCATCGGGCGGGATTCATTTTCGGGGATCTGAAGCCTGAGAATGTGATGGTGTCCGACGTGGGCCATGTGGAGCTGATCGACTACGGCGGCGTAAGCTCCATCGGCCGGAGTGTCAAACAGTTTACGGAGTGGTATGATCGCGGGTACTGGAACGCCGGCTCGCGCACGAGTGACGAAGGGTACGATCTGTTTGCCTTTGCGGTGCTGATCATACAGCTGATGTGCGAGGAAGAGTTAAAAAGGGCTTCGGCTCAGCATCTGCCGCAGACCCGGAGTCCTGGGCAGCTGATTGCTATCGTGCAGGGCAGCCCCAAGTTGAAGCCGTATTCGGCATGGCTTCGGCGGGCGATCCGCGGGGAATTCGCCGGTTCCCAGGAGGCGCTAAAGCTGTGGAAGGAAGCGATTTACACGCCGGCTCTGGTCGGCAAGCTGCCCGGCAAGACGCCTCGGTGGCTGATCAATGCGTTTGCCCTATCGATTATGATTGTGTGCTTGGCGTGCATTTGGGCCTTTTTCTTATAATTTTGAGCGTGCGTTTACGCTAGCGAACCGGAGGTAAACGTGCCTTGAGCAGCTGCAACAGAGGATTGATACATAGGGTACCGTAGAAAAGGGGACATACGGATGGAGAGCAGGACGAACTTGAATATGCTGATAGAACATGTCCTCCGTATGGCCGGGGAGCATGAATTATGGCAGCCTCACGACACGATTGTAGTCGCAGTATCCGGCGGACCGGATTCTGTGGCTCTTTTGCATGTTCTGCGCCAGATCTCCGAACATTACGTTCCGCTGCGGCTTGTTTGCGCACATGTCCATCACGGCCTGCGGGCAGAGTCGGATCAGGAAGAAGAGCTTGTCCGGGGCCTGGCGCGCGACATGAACCTGCCGTTTGCGTCGGCGCGAATCGACGTCCCTTCTTATATGAAGGAAAGCGGGAAAGGGTTTGAGGAGGCCGCGCGGGACAAACGCTATGCTTTTTTGCATGAAACCGCGCGTCAATACGGAGCGGCGTCGATCGCGCTGGCCCATCATGCCGACGATCAGGCGGAGACGGTTCTGCTGCATCTGCTCCGGGGCACCGGCCTCGGAGGAATCAAAGGCATGAAAATAAAAAGACGCGAAAAAAATGTGGAACTCATTCGTCCCTTTTTACGTATATACAAAACGGACCTTTTAAGCATATGTAAACAAAACGGTTTTGCTTACGCCGTGGACAGCTCCAATCTCTCCAGCCAGTACCGCAGAAATGCAATCCGGCTGGATGTACTCCCGTTTTTGGGGCAATATAATGGTCAGATTCGGCATTCGCTGGTTCAACTGGCCGATATTGCGGGTATGGAAGATGATTACATGGAGCACGCTGCGAATCATGCATATCATGATATGGTGCAGCAGAAGGATGGGAGGCTCTACTTTCGGGTGCCTTCCTTTTTGGCCTTACATGTCGCTTTACAACGAAGGTTGATTAAACTAATATTAAATTATCTGTCGGCAGGCATTGAAATCACCGATTTTCACAAGATTGAACTGATCCGCCAAGGTATTATTCAGAACCAAAGCACGACCTGGAGCCTTGATATTGGAGGAGGCTTGGCCTGCATACGCGAATACGATATGATATTGTTTATGCAAAAGCCGCCAGAGCAGTCCAAGAGCTATACATATGAGCTTCAAACTGCTGTTCCGGAACTGTGTATCCCTGAGATTGGTAAAAAGTTGAAAATGAAGGTGCAGTCGCCGCATGACCGTTATTTTTCTGACATGGCCGGAGCCTGCGCCGAAGCAGTGTTTGATGCAGGCCAGCTGAAGTTTCCATTAACACTCCGTTCAAGGCTGCCTGGAGATACCATGAAAGTCATGGGATTAAACGGAAGCAAAAAGGTAAAAGATATTTTCATTGACGCGAAGATACCTCCATCCGTGCGCTCCCGCATTCCTGTGTTAGTTGATGGTTCAGGCAACATGATCTGGATACCGGGGGTCCGGCGCTCCATGCATGCAGCAGTCGGGACACAAACGACATCCGTTCTCCACATGTGTCTGGAGGATACAGAAGCAGTGGAGCAACTGTAATGGTCATTGTAAGACTTTCATAGTATAAACGTAGGAGGTTCGCTCAGTTGCAAAACGATATTCAAGAAGTTCTCATCAGCGAAGAAGAAATCCAGAAGAAGATCAAGGAACTTGGAGCACAGCTCAGCAAGGTTTATGAAGGACGCAACCCTTTGGTTATTTGTGTACTCAAAGGCGCGTTTATTTTCATGGCTGATTTGGTTAAAAATATGACAGTACCCATGGAACTTGATTTCATGGCGGTGTCGAGCTACGGCGCGTCAACCAAATCATCAGGCGTCGTCAAAATCATCAAGGATTTAGATGTGCCGGTTGAAGGACGCGACGTGCTGATTGTCGAGGACATCATCGATAGCGGGCTCACGCTCAGCCATCTGATTGAACTTCTGAAAAGCCGCAACGCCAAATCGACGTGCGTGGTCACCCTGTTTGACAAACCGGCTCGCCGCACCGTGAGTCTGGAAGCGGATTACACAGGCTTTACCCTGCCTGACGCGTTTGTTGTCGGATACGGTTTGGATTACGCCGAACATTACCGGAACCTGCCCTACATCGGGATCTTGAAACCGGAAATCTATTCCCACTAATGGTGATTCTCCAGCCCATGGACTTTTCCTTGGTTCATGCTCATACCACCTCTGTTGAGATGGTCAGACAGGCTATGGTAAAATAATTAAAGTGTTTTGAGAGGAGGTAGGGGATGAATCGGTTCATCCGGAATTCTGGTTTTTATTTGATTCTTTTTTTAGTTGTGGTGGGCATTGTCCAGTTTGTAAGCAACAGCGGTGAATCTGCTCACAATCCTAGATACGATGAATTTCGGCAAGAGATCAAGGCTGGCAATGTGAAGGATATCACGGTTCAATTTGACGGTTACGCCTATCTCGTAACCGGTAAATATAATCAAAAACCGGACGGGGTTAAATCCGACAGCTTCTCAACCTACATTCCGGCTACAGATGCCGCGATTCAGGAACTGGTGAATGCCAGTGACAAAAACGGCATGACATATACCCAGAAGAAAATGGAAGGCGAAAGCATCTGGCTGACGCTGCTTTCTTCCATGATTCCTTTGGTCATTATGTTCATTCTCTTCTTCTTCCTGTTTAATCAGGCGCAGGGCGGCGGAGGCAAAGTCATGAACTTCGGCAAAAGCCGTGCCCGTCTATATAATGAAGAGAAGAAGAGGGTCACATTTGAGGATGTGGCTGGAGCCGATGAAGAGAAGCAGGAACTCGTCGAGGTCGTGGAATTCCTGAAGGATCCACGTAAGTTTGCCGCGGTAGGCGCGCGTATCCCTAAAGGGGTACTGCTCGTAGGTCCTCCGGGAACCGGTAAAACGCTCCTCGCCCGTGCGGTCGCAGGTGAAGCCGGCGTTCCTTTCTTCAGCATTTCCGGTTCTGACTTTGTGGAAATGTTCGTGGGTGTCGGTGCATCCCGTGTGCGTGACTTGTTCGAAAACGCCAAGAAAAACGCACCATGTATTATCTTTATTGATGAGATTGACGCAGTTGGCCGCCAGCGTGGCGCCGGTCTTGGCGGTGGCCATGACGAACGCGAACAAACGCTGAACCAATTGCTCGTCGAAATGGACGGCTTCGGCGGCAACGAAGGCATCATTATCGTTGCGGCAACGAACCGTGCCGATATTCTTGACCCTGCGCTCCTGCGTCCGGGACGTTTTGACCGTCAAATCACGGTAGACCGTCCTGACGTGAGGGGCCGCGAAGCAGTATTGAAAGTTCATGCGCGCAATAAGCCGCTGACCAAGGATGTTAAGCTGGACATTGTGGCTAAACGTACGACCGGATTTACGGGTGCGGAACTCGAGAACCTGATGAACGAGGCAGCTTTGCTTGCGGCACGCCGCAACCGGAAGGATATCTCCATGCGTGAGGTTGACGAAGCGATTGACCGCGTTATCGTCGGTACGGAGAAACGCAGCCGCGTGATCAGCGACCGCGAGAAGCGGATCGTGGCTTATCACGAAGCTGGCCATACCATTGTTGGTTACTTCCTCGAGAATGCCGATATGGTGCACAAGGTGACGATTATTCCTCGCGGCCGTGCTGGCGGATACGTCATTATGATGCCGAAGGAAGATCGCATGCTCGTAACCAAGCAGGAACTGCTGGATAAGGTGACAGGCCTCCTGGGCGGCCGTGTATCCGAGGAGATTTTCATCGGAGAAATCGGCACTGGTGCATACAGTGACTTCCAGCAAGCAACGGGCATCGTCCGCAGCATGATCATGGAATACGGTATGAGCGAGAAGCTTGGACCGCTGCAGTTCGGTTCGTCCCAAGGCCAAGTGTTCTTGGGCCGTGATCTCGGACATGAACAGAACTACAGTGATTCCATCGCATACGAGATCGATCAGGAAATGCAGCGCCTGACGAACGAATGTTATCAGCGTTGTAAAGATTTGCTCATCAAGCACTCCAAAGAGGTTCACCTCATTGCGAATACGCTGCTTGAGAAAGAAACGCTGGAGCTGGATCAAATCAGAGAACTGATCGAACAAGGATACCTGTCGGAAGACGGACCGCGTGATGGCGAAGACGGAGGTTCTTCCGAAGGCGGCGCACCTGTCATCGATAACATCGGCGATGTACGCGTCCGCATTCAAGGCAAGGATGATGCATCCGATCTGCCAACGAATGAGCTTCCGAACGACGTACCTGAGAATATCACGAATGACACACCGGAAAGTCCGGCGGACCTTCCAGGAGACATTCCGAATGACGTTCCGAACCAAGGTCCCGCAGATGACCGGAATCCAGGCAACGGAGGCACGCCTCCGGAGTCCAGATCCTAAAGGAACAGCTTCACCCATAGCATGATGAATCAGCCCGGAAGATGACGGCAATCGTCTTCCGGGCTTTTTGCTGCCTATGGTTCGGAATAACAATATATAAAATTTTTATTTTTCTGAAAGACTGTATGTATACGGCGCGGGAATGCGCCAAAGTGGCGCTGTAATGGGACTTTTAATGCATTAGACCGATTTTGAAGCAGCAGGGGAGCCAATTGACAGCCTGAAAAACCTTGTGTACATTAGTTGGTAACTGAAAAGCACTCGAAGCTTGGACACCCAACTTTGAGAGAAAATTCACAAACCTTCATTTGTTATATTATGACTTCATAAAAGGAGATGGGTCGCTGGTGGAAGCTCTTGCGCTGCAGCATAAAGAGGAACAAAAACGGGAATTGACCGAAAGGCTAATGCAGCTGAAAAAGGAAAGAAATGCAATCATTCTCGCTCATTATTATCAGAGGGATGAAATTCAGGAGGTTGCCGATTTCCGTGGCGATTCCTTTTTGCTTGCTCAAAAAGCGGCGCAAACGGATGCGGATACAATCGTGTTTTGCGGCGTGCACTTCATGGGAGAGAGCGCGAAAATCCTCGCACCAAACAAAACCGTCCTTATTCCCGACGAGCGTGCGGGTTGTCCGATGGCGGATATGGTCAACGTGGACGGACTTCGCAAGCTGAAGGCGCAGCATCCGAATGCCAAAGTCGTTACATACATTAACTCTTCCGCCGATGTGAAAGCGGAAACCGATATTTGCTGTACATCGGCCAATGCCGTCAAAGTCATTCAGTCGCTGGACTGCGACGAAATTATCTGGGTACCGGATAAAAACCTTGGGCATTATGTACAGCAGCATACCGACAAGAAGATGATCATCTGGGAAGGGTATTGCAACACCCATGATATGCTGACGGTGAAAGACGTGGTGGAAATGAGGGCAAAGCATCCGAATGCCCAGTTCGTCGTTCATCCGGAATGCCGTCCCGAAGTGGTGGCGATGGGCGACTTTGTCGGCAGTACGACCGCCATTATCGACTACTGCAAGAAATCGGACTGTCAGGAATTTATCGTAGGTACGGAGGACGGAACGGGATATCAGCTTCGCCTGGACAGCCCGAACAAGACCTTTCATTTCGCGACGAAATACCTGGTATGCCCCAACATGAAGGTCAACAACCTTAAAAAATTGGTGAAATGTCTGGAAACGATGAAGCCGCAGATTTATGTGCCGCCGGTCGTTGCAGATCAGGCCCGCATTTCCTTAGAGCGCATGCTGCAGGTTTAATTGGGGCGCGATCAGGAAAATTAGAGTTGTCTTTCTTGATCGCGCTGCATGTGCTACTCTCTCTCTTAAGACAGGTGAACGGAAGATGATTCCACAGTACTTGGTTGACTTTGACCTGCAAGCGCTCCCTTCCATTAAAACGGATATCATCGTCATCGGATCGGGGATTGCAGGTTTATATACGGCTATTGAAGCTGCGCGAGACCATCGCGTTATCATGATTACCAAAAATGCGCTTCTCGAGAGCAATACCCGTTACGCCCAAGGGGGCATTGCTGCCGTGACCTCCGAGGATGACTCCCCTGCTTACCATCGCGAGGATACGTTGATGGCGGGCGCCGGATTATGCTCTTCCGCCGCCGTGGACGTACTTGTGAACGAAGGGCCGGCAGGCGTGCAGGAACTGATTCGCCTCGGAACGGCTTTTGACCTGGAGAACGGGGAACTGGCCTTGACGCAGGAGGGGGCACACAGCCGCCGCCGCATTCTGCACGCCAATGGGGATGCAACAGGCTTTGAGATTGTAAGGGCTCTTGCAGCGCAGGTCCGGATGCATGAGCGGGTTGAGTTATGGGAGCATCATTTTGTGATCGATGTGATTACGTCTAAGAACGAGTGCATCGGAGCTCTCGTGCAGCGGCCGGATGGACAAAGGGTGTACGTCAAGGCTAACGCGACGATACTGTGCACCGGAGGCGCCGGTCAGCTCTACCGCTACACAACGAATCCCGATGTGGCAACCGCAGACGGCATTGCCATCGCATACCGTGCCGGGGCGCAAATCCGTGATATGGAATTCATTCAGTTCCATCCTACGGCTCTGTGCTATCCCGGCGCGCCGCGTTTCCTGATCTCGGAAGCCGTGCGGGGCGAGGGGGCCGTGCTGCGGAACATCAAGGGCGAACGTTTTATGGATAAGTATCATGAGCTGCTTGAGCTGGCACCCCGCGACATCGTTGCCCGGGCGATCGTCAGCGAGATGGAAGAGACGAAATCCACTTTCGTGTATTTGGATATTACGCATGAACCCGAGGACATGATTAAGCACCGTTTTCCAACGATATACGAGACCTGCATGAATTACGGGCTGGACCTGTCCGCGGATTGGATTCCCGTCGCCCCGGCTGCGCATTATATGATGGGTGGGGTCAAAACGGATCTCAACGGGGAGAGCAGCGTGCCGCGCCTGTTCGCCTGCGGAGAGGTTTCCTCGACCGGCGTGCATGGCGCGAACCGCCTGGCGAGCAATTCACTGTCCGAGGCCATCGTATTCGGCAAACGGATCGTTAATCGCGTCCGGGAGCTGGCTCCCTTGGCAGTGACCGAAGCGATAGTATACCAAGAAGGACGGACGGGAGCCCCCAAGCAGGCCATGATCGAACGAAGATTGAAGCTGCAGAAGGTGATGGTCCGCTATGCCGGACTGCGCCGGAACGAGCTGCTTTTGCATAAAGGACTCGAAGAGCTGGGACGCCAGCTGCCGATCTTCCATTCCGAGCTTTCCAAGAAGGAAGAATTTGAATTCGCGAATATGCTGACGAGCTGCCTGCTCGTCACCCGTGCCGCATTGGAGAGAACCGAGAGCCGCGGCGCGCATTACAGGGAGGATTACCCTCAGAAGGACGACGCGGTGTGGCGCAAGCATTTGCTTTTACGTCGTCAAAATGAAATCATGGAGGAATTCAGCGATGATGTTTAACGGATATAACGAAGGCCTGGTGGAGTCGATCCGCTTGTGGCTGAAAGAGGACGTGGGCTCGGGGGATGTGACGACCATGGCTACCATCCCGGCGGGGCACGAATCGAAGGGGATTATTCATGCCAAGGAAGACGGAATCGTGGCAGGCATTCCCGTTGCGGAGCTCGTATTCCAGGTGGTGGACCCTTCCCTATCCTTCACACCACACGTAAAAGATGGAGAGCATGTAGCGAAAGGCACCGTGCTGGCCGTCGTGGAGGGGAGCACGCATCATATTTTGACCGGGGAGCGGATTGCGCTTAATTTGCTCCAGAGGCTGTCGGGCATCGCCACCCGGACCCGCATGTTCGTGGATGCGCTGGAAGGGATTCCTGCCCGGCTGGTGGATACGCGCAAAACGACGCCGGGTCACCGCATGCTCGAGAAATATGCGGTGCGGATCGGCGGCGGAGCTAATCACCGCTTTGGACTTTATGATGCGGTCATGATCAAGGACAATCATATCAAAGGGGCAGGCGGGATTCGCCGGGCAGTCGAGCGTGCCCGTGCACACATTCCGCATACGATGACGATTGAAGTCGAGACGGAATCCCTTCAGCAGGTCGAGGAGGCACTGGAGGCCGGGGCGGATATCATCATGCTGGACAATATGGACCATGATTTGATGAGAGAGGCTGTCAGACGCATTAAAACCAAGGCCCCCCATGTTTGCGTGGAGGCTTCAGGCAACGTGTCGCTGCAGACGATCAAAAAAATCGCAGAGTGCGGGGTTGACGTGATATCCGTAGGGCGGTTAACCTATTCTTTTGAGAGCTTGGACATCAGCCTGGATCTCAACGCTGTAAAATAAAGGAGGGATCCTCCGTGATCCTGGTCATCGACATTGGCAACACCAACATTGTGCTGGGTATATACCAAGGGCGCGAGCTTCTTCACCATTTCCGCCTGAGTACGCTGCGGCAGTCCACCTCGGATGAATACGGCATTTGGTTCCATAACCTGTTCCACATGTCAGGGATTCAGGTTTCGGATATCCGCGGGGTCATTATGTCATCCGTGGTTCCGCCCATGGTGCATATCATCGAGGAGATGTGCCGCAAATATATTCGCAAACAGCCGCTCATGGTAGGGCCCGGTATCAAAACTGGGCTGAACTTACGCTACGAGAATCCGCGCGAAGTCGGTGCGGACCGGATCGTCAATGCTGTGGCAGCGGTGGATTTGTACAAAGGACCTCTGGTCGTCGTTGATTTCGGAACTGCGACCACGTTTGACTGCATCGATGAAAAAGGGGCCTATCTCGGCGGCGCCATCGTGCCGGGAATCGGAATCGCAACCGAGGCTTTGTTTGAGCGGGCGTCCAAGCTTCCGCGAATTGAGCTGGAAAAGCCTAAAAAGGTTATCGGGCGCAACACGGTTCATGCCATGCAGGCCGGAATCATTTTTGGATATGCCGGGCAGGTGGACGGCATCGTGAAGCGCATGAAACAGGAGATGAATGCGCCTTTGCTGAAGGTGGTTGCCACCGGTGGACTGGCGGAGCTCATCGCGGGCGAGTCGGAAGCGATCGATGAAGTGAATCCGTTGTTAACGCTCGAGGGATTGCGGCTTATTTATGAGCGCAACAGCTGATTGAAGAAGGATTCACGGCTTGCGGCGTAAGGAGAAGCCCGAGTAAGAATGTTTTCTTTTGGATGTTGGAAACAATAGGACGAGGAGCGGCGGAAGTCAGCCGCGATTTCGGTTAAATAGAGAGTGAGGAGGCTGGATACGACATGGGAAATAAACAAGATCGCCTCATTCGAGGCACTGCAATGGGCGGGCGCATCCGTGCCTTTGCCGTAAGAACGACGGGACTTGTGGAGGAGCTTCGCCAAAGACACGACACTTGGCCGACCGCTACGGCGGCGATGGGACGGACGCTTACGGCAGCAGCCATGATGGGCGCCATGCTCAAAGGCGAAGAAAAGCTGACC
Organism: Paenibacillus sp. SAFN-054; assembly: GCF_051966755.1. Lineage (NCBI taxonomy): Bacteria > Bacillati > Bacillota > Bacilli > Caryophanales > Paenibacillaceae > Paenibacillus > Paenibacillus sp. SAFN-054. Next base: position 13,494 of record NZ_JBQCKS010000011.1, on the reverse strand, counting down.
GTACAGGTACAGGGCAACGGCCCTATCGGGCAGATCGTAGCGGACGCGAACGCCAAAGGCGAAGTGAGAGGTTACGTGGATGAGCCGCATGTCCATCTGCCGAGCAACAGCAAGGGGAAGCTGGACGTTGCTGGCGCTGTGGGCCGTGAAGGTTTCTTACATGTCACGAAGGACCTTGGCTTAAAAGATCCTTACCGCGGTAGCGTACCGATTGTATCCGGCGAGCTAGGCGAGGACTTTACGTACTATTTTGCCGTTTCGGAGCAAACGCCTTCGGCGGTGGGACTTGGCGTTCTCGTAGATTCCGACAATTCGGTTATCGTGGCGGGCGGGTTCATCGTGCAGATTCTGCCGGGACTCAGCGATGAGGAGATTACGGTGATCGAGCAAGCTGTCGGGGCGATGCCGCCGGTAACGTCGCTGCTGGATCAAGGGCTGGAACTGGAAGAAATGCTGCGCTGGCTGCTGCCGGATGTCGAAATTCTCGACGAGATGGATATCAGCTTCAAGTGCCAATGCTCGCGTGATCGTGTGGAACAGACCTTGGTCAGCATCGGGAAGGACGAACTGGAGCAAATGATCGAGGAAGATGGACAAGCCGAGGTCGTATGTCATTTTTGCAACGAGAAATATGCGTTCAATAAAGACGATCTGCAGCAGATCTTAGACCAAGCACTCCACTAAGGCGCGAAAGCAGAGATGATGATGACCAGACAAGAAAAGGCGCTATGGGCTGCAGTCATCATTTTGACGGCAGGCGTGCTGCTGATGGGAAGCCTGATCGTCATCCGCGGCCTCAAGCCGGCGGGAACCGTGCATGAGCCGGACGATGAGCAAGGCGGATTGGACGCGGTGGCATCCTTTGACGGACAAATGATCACGGAAGACGAATGGGTCAAGGAACTGAAGCGGGCGCGCGGGCATGAGATGCTTCTGCAAATGCTGAATCAGAAGGCTGTGTACGCCGAAGCGCAGGCGCTTAAGATCCGTGTGAGCCCGGATGAAATTGCGGGAAGAATTCAATCTGAAGCCAAAGGGTACGAATCGGAGGATGCCTATTACGGGGAGATGTCCGCGCAGCTTGGACTGACGCCCGAGGAAGTTCGGGCGGAGGCTGCTTATCAGCTTACCCTCGAGAAAATAGCCATCGTCAACATTCATATCAGCGATGATGCCATTGACCGGTATATCGAAGAGCACAAAGAAGAATTCGAACCCAAAAGGCAGTACGATCTGGCCTGGATCAAGCTGAAAAGCCGCAGGGAAGCAAACAAGGCCTTGGATCGCCTGGAGGATGGCGAGGACTTCGGTAAACTGGCCGAAGAACTCTCTCTTGACGAATATACTCGAATGCAGGGCGGAAGACTGGGACTCATCGAGGAAGATGATCCGTTTGTTCCGGAGGAGCTTCTGGAGGCTGCAAAAGACCTGGAAGCCGGGGATATTGCCGGCCCGATTGGTCTGAAGGATGACGGATATGCGGTCATGCAGATCCGGGATATCGTAAAAACCGGAGAACTGAGCGATGCGGAGATCCGCGTACGCGTGAACAAGCAGCTTGCCCTGAATGAGGCGGTCCCGCTGACGGAGCTGGAAGCGAAGCTGAGGGACAAATACGGTGCCGAATTGATCACCCAATCTTCTTCCGAACGGCAGAGCTATATAAAATGAACTACAGCTTAACCCTGCTTCTCCTTGATTCCATACGGATACTGGAGAAGTGCTTTCCCTTTCTTTCGTTCAATTTATATAATACACATGCATTTCTAAACCTTTGCTTAAGGACGGCCGTCCGGATAGCAAGGTTTGTTTTTTTTGCCGCAATTTCCTGGGGAATAGGCTCGAATCCCTATGGGCCATATTGACATTCGTATGGAACGTTGATAAGATAAAGGTACTAAATACCTACTTAATTACTCGGATATAAATCAATAAGACAGCCAGATACACGATCTGAATCCGTATAGATGTAAACTCGAATGATTACAGTTAAATAAGGGAGGATTTTTACTATGGCTAAAGTCGTCAACAATGTTACTGAACTTATCGGCAGTACTCCGCTTGTTCGTTTGAACCGTCTCGTTTCCGAAGACAGTGCGGAAATTTATCTCAAACTGGAATACCAAAACCCGGGCTCCAGCGTGAAAGACCGGATTGCCATCAGCATCGTTGAAGAAGCGGAAAAGGACGGCACTTTGAAGCCGGGCGGTACGATCGTCGAAGCGACGAGCGGGAATACAGGCATCGGCCTGGCTATGGTTGCCGCAGCGAAAGGTTATAAATCGGTCATCGTAATGCCTGAGACTATGAGCTTGGAACGCCGCAATCTGCTTCGTGCTTATGGAGCGGAGCTGGTCCTGACGCCGGGAGCGGAAGGCATGAACGGAGCAGTGAAGAAAGCTGAGGAGATCGTCAGCGAAAATCCCGGATATTTTATGGCAGAACAGTTCAAAAATCCGGCTAACCTGAAAATTCACCGCGAAACGACGGGTCCGGAAATTGTCGAAGCCATTGAATCCATCGGCGGCACACTGGATGCATTCGTTGCAGGCATCGGTACCGGCGGTACGATCTCCGGCGCGGGCGAAGTGCTGAAGAAGAGCTTCCCGGATATCAAGATCGTAGCGGTTGAGCCTGCGGCTTCACCGATTCTTGCCGGCGGCAAGCCGGGACCTCATAAAATTCAGGGTCTTGGAGCCAACTTCATTCCTGATATTTTGAACCGTGAAATTTATGACGAAATCATTCATGTGGAGAACGATGAAGCATTCGAAACCGCTCGCCGCGTTGCGAAAGAAGAAGGCGTTCTGGCCGGTATCTCCTCCGGCGCTGCCGTATCTGCAGCCATTAAGGTAGCCAAAGAGCTTGGAAAAGGAAAACGCGTTGTTGTAATCATCCCAAGTAACGGGGAGCGTTACCTGAGCACGCCGCTGTACAATTTTGAAGGATAAAAATGACAGAACATGCCGTTCTGCATTTTAAATAACGCTTCTCGCCCCTGCTGCTGTTTCGACGGTAGCAGGTTTTTTTATTTGTTTTTCAATGTTTTGCGAAAACCTTGGCAAAAGGCCTTTTCAAAAGGGCGGCGGGCGAAGTATACTGACAACCAATAGAAGGCTCTTGCGGCAAAGGGGATGGGGAAAATGAATGGGGACGGCATCATTACGCTCGAACATTGGCAGAAGTGGATGGAACAAGGGAGCACGACGCTGCCGTACATCCTTGAAATGAAGCTGCGGCAGGATGAATTGGGTTTGCCCGTATCCTGGTCGCATGCCTGGGAGCAGGCATCTCCGCATTCCTTTGTCCTCGAGAGCGGCAAGGATGGACGGTATACGTATTTGGGTCTTGAGCCTGTCTCGGTTTTAAAAGGTAAAGGAGAGCAGGCTGAAATCACCGGGATCGGAATGGGCGGAGCTACAACAACATCCGGATCGCCGCTGGAGGTCATTGAGCACTGGATGAAGCCCTTTAAGGCTCCATCGGCACAGGAGCTTAGTGAAGCGTCGGCTGCGCTTCCTCCCTTTCTCGGTGGCTGCGTAGGTTTTTTAGGATATGATGTGGTTCGTTTTCTGGAATCGCTGCCCGAAAGTGCAGAAGACAATCCGGACATTCCCGACTACCTGTGGCTGCGGTTCGAAGAAGTATGGATTTATGATCATGCAGAGCACAAGCTTGTCTGTGCGGTGCATACGCAAGCAAACGGCGCGAATGGACTAGAGGATGAATATGGCGCGGCTCAGGTAAGGGCAGAGCGTATGCTGGCAAGATGGCGCGGATTTACCGAACAGGTGCAAGCAGATCTAGCCGAGGAACGTCGCCTGCGTGTGCAAGAGGTGGCAAGGTCCCGAACCAAGCAAGATGAGGGGCAGTGGCCCGGTATGGCAAGTGCCTTTTCCCGGCAGGCCTTTGAGCAGGCAGTAGGGCAAATCCAGGAATATATCCGGCAGGGTGATGTGTTCCAGGTCAATTTATCGCTCAGACAGGAGCGGGAGCTTCGTTCCGAACCGGAACGGATCTATGAGTGGCTGCGCATCCTCAATCCATCCCCTTATATGGGGCTGCTTCGTTCGCCGGGCTTCAGTCTGGCGAGCGCCTCTCCGGAGCTGCTGGTGAAGCGGCAGGGAGATAAAATCAGCGCCCGTCCAATTGCCGGAACCCGCCGCCGCGGAGTAAACCGCGAAGAGGACCAGGCCATGGCCGAGGAGCTGCTCGGCAGCGAGAAGGAGCGGGCAGAGCATGTCATGCTCGTCGATCTCGAGCGTAATGACATTGGCAAAGTGGCCGCCTATGGTACCGTGAAGGTGCCTGAACTGATGACCATTGAGCACTATTCGCACGTCATGCACCTGGTTTCTCAGGTCGAAGGGCAGCTCGCGGAGCATAAAGACGCTTTTGATGTAATAGCCGCTCTTTTCCCCGGTGGAACGATTACGGGGGCGCCGAAGGTGCGGACCATGGAGATCATCGAAGAGCTGGAGCCGGTAAGGCGCGGACCTTATACGGGTGCCATGGGCTGGATTGACTATAATGGAAATTTGGAATTAAATATTATTATAAGAACACTGGTCGTGACAGGCGAAACCGGTATGATCCAGACCGGGGCGGGGGTTGTTATTGACTCCGATCCGTACCGGGAATACCGGGAATGCCACAATAAAGCCAAGGCGATCGTCAAGGCGGTTCTGTTGAGCGAAGAGGAAGCTGCAGCCGGCATGATCCGGCGGGAAAAGGAGATGAGAGTATGATTTTGGTGATTGATAATTACGATTCTTTTACGTATAACCTGGTTCAATACCTCGGAGAGCTGGGGGAAGAAGTGAAGGTATTCCGCAATGACGAGATTGATATCCAGGGCATTGAAGAGCTCGCTCCTGATCATATCTTGATCTCGCCAGGGCCTTGCACGCCGAATGAAGCAGGCATCAGCCTGGAGACGATTGCACATTTTAAAGGCAAGATCCCGATTTTCGGCGTGTGCCTGGGCCATCAGGCCATTGGACAGGCATTTGGCGGCGAAGTCGTTCGGGCGGAGCGCTTAATGCACGGCAAAACCTCGCCGATCCTGCATCGGGGAACCTCCGTATTTGAAGGGCTGCCGTCTCCGTTCACGGCGACGCGGTATCATTCCCTGCTGGTGGAACGCAGCAGCCTGCCGGAGTGCCTGGAGATTACGGCCGAGACGGAAGAGGGCGAAATTATGGGGCTGCGTCATAAAGAATATCTCATTGAAGGAGTGCAGTTCCACCCCGAGTCAATCATTACCGATTACGGTCACCAGATGCTGCGCAACTTTCTGAAGCGGACTGAAGCCTCGAACGTATGAAATGGATTGCCCTGAACGGTCAATGTATGGATGCTGATGCTGCCGTGGTTTCCGTTATGGATCACGGCTTTTTATACGGCATGGGTTTGTTTGAAACCTTTCGTACGTATGAGGGCAGGCCGTTTCTGCTTGAAAGGCATTTGGAGCGGCTGCTTGTAGGCTGCAGGCAGCTCGGGATCGGGACGGAATCGCTTCCTGATGCAGCTGCGCTGCGCAGGACGATTGCGGATTTGATGAAGGCGAATGAGCTGGAGGAAGCTTATATCCGCTATACCGTCAGCGCCGGCGAGGATATACTGGGACTGCCAGCGGGGGAATACACCCGCCCGAATCAAATTTTGATGGCCAAGCCCCTGCCGCAAACTTCAGGCCAACTGTATACGCATGGCAAAGCACTGCAGCTGCTCGCTACCCGGCGCAATTCCCCAGAGGGCCCGGTGAGGCTGAAGTCGCTGCATTACATGAATAATATTTTGGCAAAAAGAGAACTTTCCTCCTATGAGGAGGCAGCTCGCCTTTACGCCGAAGGGCTGATGCTGAATGCGGACGGATATTTATCGGAAGGAATCGTAAGCAATCTGTTCTTCGTGAGAAACAAGCGGCTGTACACGCCGGATACGGCCTGCGGCTTGCTCCCCGGTATTACGCGCGGTGTGGTCATGGAACTGGCTGCCGCCGCTGGCCTAAGCTGTGAGGAAGGCTTTTACACGTGGGACGACCTGCTTCGTGCAGATGAAATATGGCTGACGACGTCTATTCAGGAGCTCGTCCCTGTGACAACATTAATGGATGCATCCGGACGGGCAGCGGAAATCAGCGGAGGGCGCATTGGTCCGGTGACGGACAAGCTGCTGCGGATGTACCGACGGCAAACAGGAGGATATCATGCAAACGACGATTTATGAACGAACCTATACCATGGGTGAAGCCGTGCTCGAACTTGGAACATCCACCAAAATCATGGGGATTTTGAATGTGACGCCGGATTCGTTCTCCGACGGCGGTCGGTACGTCGACCCGGAACAAGCCGTGCGGCATGCGCTGCAGATGGTGGAAGACGGGGCGGATTTGATCGATGTTGGAGGCGAATCCACGCGTCCGGGTTATCAGCCTGTCACGGTGGATGAGGAGCTGCGCAGGGTTATTCCCGTGATTGAGGCCCTTCACCGCGCGGCTCCTCATATTCCGATTTCGGTGGATACGTATAAAGCGGAGGTCGCTCGTCAGGCCATTCGGGCCGGCGCCCACATCATGAACGATATCTGGGGAGGCAAGAAGGATCCGGAGATGCTGAAGGCCGCGGCAGAGCTTGGCTGCCCGATTATTATAATGCACAACCGGGAAGACATGAATTATGGCGACTTTACGGCAGACGTCGTGCGGGATTTGGAGGAGAGCGTCTCGCTTGCGCTGAAAGCAGGTGTGTACGAGAAGCAGATTATTTTGGATCCGGGTGTCGGATTCGCCAAGAATAGTCCCGAGAATCTGCAAATTATGACACAGCTGGACCGTTTGGTCGATATCGGCTATCCCGTCCTGCTGGCAACTTCCCGCAAGAAATTCATCCGGACGGTGCTCGATCTGCCTGTGGATGACATTGTGGAAGGTACGGCAGCGACCGTCGCTTTCGGAATCGCACAGGGCTGCCAGTTGGTACGCGTGCATGATGTGAAGCAAATCAAACGAACCGTCACAATGTGCGATGCGATGCTCTATGCATCCACAGATTTGAGACGGGTACGCTTATAATATGAACTTGGGGTACGGAATATAAACTTTTGCGGAGGGGATGGCCGATCATGGATAAAATGAAAATGCATCGCATGGAGTATTACGGGTATCATGGCGTTTTTGAAGAGGAGCGTAAGCTGGGCCAACGCTTTTACATCGATCTGGAACTGGAGCTGGATTTGCGGGCCGCCGGGGAAAATGACGATCTGACGGAAACGGTAAATTATGCCGAAGTGCATGAAACGGTGAAAAAGGTCGTTGAAACCGAGTCTTTCCGCCTGATCGAAGCATTGGCCGAACGTATTGCATCCTCTGTACTGGACACTTATACTAGTATCGATGCATTGACGGTCAAAGTGACCAAACCGCACCCTCCCTTTGACATCCATTTTCAGGGGGTCACCGTGGAGCTTCACAGAACAAGAAAGTGAGAATCCAACATGAATGCACATTCCACCTCTGAGTCATCAGAGGCTTATATTGCTTTAGGGGCCAATTTGGGCGACCGTGAGGATACGTTGATGGAGGCGCTGAGACGCCTGGACGAATCGGCGGGGATCACCGTGGTGAACTGCTCCAATATCTACGAAACTGAGCCTGTCGGCTATGTCGATCAGCCGCTGTTTCTGAATATGGCCGTAAGAGTACGCACGGGGCTGGATCCCTATGGACTGCTCCATGTGATGCAGCAAATCGAGAAGGAGCTCGGAAGAGTTCGCCATGTCCGCTGGGGCCCAAGAACCGTCGATTTGGATTTGCTCTGGATGGAAGGGCAGACTGAAAACACAGAAGAACTGATTCTGCCTCACCCCCGCATGGAGGAGCGCTTGTTTGTGCTTGTCCCATTAAAGGACATTGTACCTGGCGATGAGTCCTCTGGACTGCGGACTGCAGTACTGGCAGCCATGGAGAGACTGGATGGAAAGGAAGGTTTACAGCTTTGGAAAACTTGCAGCTGGCACAGCGCATCCGCGCCTTCCGGAAACTAAAAGGGTTCACGCAGCAGGAGCTGGCATCCGGATGCGGCATTTCGCTGGCGGTGCTTGGAGCCATTGAACGGGGGAATCGGCGCGCAGACGAACAGACGTTGAGTAAAATAGCAGAGGTTCTGGACGTATCGGTCCAGGAGCTTACCAATCAATAGACCCTGTAGATACAGGGAGAATTATATATAAATTGAACTAAATAAGGGGAAACACTTCGCCCGTATTCCGGATGGAATCAAGGAGAAGCAAGATTAAGCTTTAGTTCATTTTATTAGGTACTAACTAAAACTGAAGGAGCGAACAGATCGAATGCTGAAGATTGGCAATATTGAAATGAAGAATCAGGTCGTTTTGGCTCCGATGGCCGGCGTCTGCAATCCGGCATTCCGGCTGATCGCGAAGGAATTCGGAACCGGGCTCGTTTGCGCCGAAATGGTCAGCGGCAAGGCAATTGTGCACGGCAACAAGCGCACGCAGGAAATGCTGTTTGTGGATGAACGGGAGAAGCCGCTAAGTTTGCAAATTTTCGGAGGAGACCGTGATGCACTGGTCGAAGCCGCGAAAGTCGTCGATACGCAAACGAATGCGGATATCATCGACATCAACATGGGCTGCCCCGCCCCTAAAGTGACCAAAATCGACGCCGGTGCCCGCTGGCTGCTCGATTCGAATAAAATTTATGAGATGGTGGCCGCGGTGGTGGATGCTGTCGATAAGCCGGTAACAGTCAAAATGCGTACGGGCTGGGACAGTGATCACATTTATGCCATTGAAAATGCGCGCGCCGTTGAGCGTGCGGGAGGTCAGGCTGTCAGCGTGCATGGTCGTACCCGCGAGCAGCTGTATACAGGCCACGCCGATTGGGACATTATAAAGCAGGTTAAAGAGTCCGTATCGATCCCCGTCATCGGTAATGGGGACGTGGTGACGCCCGAGGATGCGCGCCGGATGCTGGATCAGACAGGCGTTGATGGCGTCATGATCGGTCGCGGAGCCCTGGGTAATCCGTGGATGCTGTACCGTACAATCGAATATCTGAAGACCGGCAAGCTTTTGCCTGATCCATCCGGCGAAGAAAAGATCCGCATCGCCATCCTGCATATGGACCGCCTGATTGCCTTGAGAGGGGAAGCCGTAGCCGTGCGTGAAATGCGCAAGCATTTGGCTTGGTATTTGAAGGGCCTGAGAGGATCCGCCCGGATCAAGGATGAGATTATGGAAGGGACGAAGCGGGACGAAATGGTCAAACTTCTGGAAAACTTCGTGTCCGGGTTGAAGGAACGGGAAGAGCGGGAAGCAGAGCAGACGGAGCAGGAAGCAGTCTCCCAATAATGTCCAGGTGTATCCTCCCCAGGGCGCGATTGACATTTTGAAATGCTTACCATATAATTTTTCAGTATAAATTCGACTTTATCCTTAAAACAGCAGAGGGATGTTCTGATCCTTCAAACTTTGCATAAACATAGATTGATCTAAAGCTACATGATAGTTCACTCTATAAGGGTTACGGTAGTTTTAAATTTATTTACATGACAGGAGAATCGGTTAAGATGAGCGATAAAGAAGTCATTCTGACACAGGACGGACTCAAAAAGCTGGAAGACGAACTCGAGAACCTGAAATCAGTCAAACGGCGCGAGGTTGCGGAACGGATCAAAGTAGCCATCGGCTACGGGGATATCAGCGAAAACTCGGAATATGAAGATGCCAAGAATGAACAGGCTTTTATTGAAGGGCGCATCATTACCCTTGAGAAAATGCTTCGCAATGCGCGGATCATCAACAACGACGAGATCAATACGGATGTTGTCGGCGTTGGCGCTACGGTTATCGTGAAGGACCTTGAATTCGGCGATACTATGGAATACACCATTGTGGGTACGGCTGAATCCGACCCCCTTAACAATAAGATTTCGAACGAAAGCCCGGTCGGCAAAGCGATTTTGGGCAAGCAAAAGGGCACAACGGTGGATGTTAACGTTCCCGCTGGCGTCATCCAGTACACCATCATCGATATCAAAAAGTAAGATCCGTCTTTAGGATTGTTAGAAAGCTTCCTTTAGGAAGCTTTTTTTTCAGATATATGGGTGGGCAAAGCGGAAGGCTTGCGTCTTTCTTTGGTTCATCCGATGCTAGACCCCTGTAACGTGATCGGCGGCAGGCAGTGAGATAGAAGGAGTGACGATTTAAAATGTCGGAAGAAACAAACAACCACGAACAAGAAATTGAACTTAGCGAGATGCTGCAGATTCGCCGCGGCAAATTGGACGAGCTTCGCAGCCTGGGGATCGACCCTTTCGGTAAAAAGTATGACCGGACGCATCATGCAGGCGACTTGATCGCGAAGTATGACGGAATGACCAAAGAGGAGCTGGATGAGCAGCATGCGGAAGTGCGCGTTGCAGGCAGAATTATGGCCAAGCGCGGTATGGGCAAGGCGATTTTCGCCCACATTCAGGACCTCAGCGGCAAGATTCAAATCTATGTACGTCAGGATTCGGTTCCTGAAGCGGCGTTTGAAGCCTTCCGTCTGCTGGATCTCGGGGATATCGTCGGCATCGCCGGTACCATGTTCAAAACCAAGACAGGGGAGACCACGATCAAAGCAAGTGAGGTCGAGGTTCTTTCCAAGTCGCTCTATCCGCTGCCTGACAAATATCATGGACTGAAAGACGTGGAGCTTCGCTACCGTCAGCGTTATGTCGATCTGATCATTAACCCTGAAGTGCAGCAAACCTTCATTACCCGTTCCCGGATCATCCAGTCGATGCGCCGTTATTTGGATTCGCAAGGCTATTTGGAAGTGGAAACGCCAACCCTGCACGCCATCGCGGGCGGTGCGGCAGCCAAGCCGTTCATCACGCACCACAATGCGCTCGACATGCAGCTGTACATGCGTATCGCGATTGAGCTGCATTTGAAACGCCTGATCGTAGGCGGATTGGAGAAGGTATATGAAATCGGACGCGTATACCGTAACGAAGGCATTTCCACCCGCCACAATCCGGAATTCACAATGATCGAGCTGTATGAAGCCTATGCGGATTACAAAGATATTATGAACCTGACCGAAAGCATGATCGCGCATATCGCGCAGGAAGTGCTGGGAACCCAGGTCATCAACTATCAAGGCAATGAAGTGAACCTGGCTCCAGGATGGCGCCGCGTGTCCATGGTGGATGCGGTTAAGGAAGTGAAGGGCGTAGACTTTGGCGTGCACATGACGGATGAGGAAGCACATCGCCTGGCCAAAGAACATCACGTTAAAGTGGAGCCGCACATGACCTTCGGTCATATCCTGAACGCATTCTTCGAGGAGTTTGTAGAAGAAACGCTGATTCAGCCAACCTTCGTAACCGGCCATCCGGTTGAAATTTCGCCGCTTGCGAAAAAGAACGAGCATGACCCGCGCTTCACGGACCGCTTCGAGCTCTTCATTGTGGCGCGTGAGCATGCGAACGCATTTAGCGAGCTGAATGATCCGATCGATCAACGCCAGCGCTTCGAGGCGCAGCTCAAAGAACGCGAACAGGGCAACGACGAGGCGCATGAAATGGACGAGGACTTCCTCAATGCGCTGGAGTACGGCATGCCGCCTACCGGCGGTCTGGGTATCGGCGTCGACCGTTTGGTTATGCTGCTGACCAACGCCCCATCCATTCGCGACGTGCTGCTCTTCCCGCATATGCGGAACCGTACGCAGGAATAGATCTGGAAAACAAACTCGGAGGATATATCCTCCTATAGAAAAAGGAACAGCGTGAGTGCTCACGGCTGTTCCTTTTTTGTTATAGGTTAAGTTGTCCTGGGAATGAGCGAAGCTTTTCTCTACCCTCTTTTCCGAATCCTTATGAATTTCAGGGGAGAGAATTGGACTGTTTATTATATATAGGGAACGCACATTAATCCCTTGTCATCGGTTCATTTCCGCTTATGACAGGATGCGGACGGCATAGCGTCATGAGATGCCTGTGCGCCGCCGTGCGTATCATTTGTGTTGTCACCATTTCCGGTCTCAAAATGGCATGAACCGCCAAACCGTCAATCAGGGCGTAGAAGCGCTCGATTTCCAGAGGAACGTCCAGATCTGGCAGGGCAAGGCCCGAAGAAGTCAATTCATCCATAATATGAATGAAAACCTTACGGAGCTCGTTATCAACCTCACAGCGGAGCTGTGCAAGCGCAGGATCAGACAAGGATTTGACGACAAAAGCAAACCATACCTCCATTTCATGCCGTTTCTCTTCGTCAGTGGGGAGAAACTCGTCCACCAGGAGAGGAATGTCCTTGAGCAAATCTCCACTGAAGGTGATTCCTGTGATTCGCTCCGTGACGCGATCGGATACCCTTTTCATGGCATAGGACATCAGATCAGATTGTGTAGCAAAGTAATGTCTCATGGAGCCGACAGACAGACCAGCTTCATCGGCAACATTGCGAACAGAAGCTTGGTCAAGGCCCATTTTGCGAATAACGCGCCAGGCGGCTTCGGCTACTTTTTCCTTTTGTTTTACGTGATCCACTATTTTAGGCATGGTTCCAGTATAACATTGTTGTTGTTTTTTTAATACAGTCGTGATAAATTGTTTTTAACACGAATGTATTAAAAAGATGGGGTGAGGAAAACCATCATAGCCGCAATGATTATAGGTTGTGAAATTGCCTTCTGGGTGTTTGTACTGGCGGGGCTGAGCGCCAGATACCTCGCGGGATGGAACCGTACCGGAGCTCTTCTGCTGTTAGCCACACCAGTGGTGGATGTGCTGCTCATGGTATTTACGGTAATGGATCTTAAAAATGGGGCGGAAGCCGAGTTTATGCATGGTCTATCAGCAATCTATATCGGCGTAACCGTGGCATTCGGACATCGGATGATCGAGTGGGCGGATGAAAGGTTTGCTTACCGGTTTGCTGGCGGGGAAAAGCCAGAACCAGCGCCAAAACGGGGGAAGGCGCATGCCCGGCGCGAAAGGGAAGGCTGGTACAGGCATCTCCTCGCATGGTTTGTGGGAGCAATACTGCTCATAATCATGATCCTGCTCGTAAACGATCCTGCCCGCACGGAAGCTCTTAAAATGGTACCCATATGGTGGGGCGGAATTGTAGCCATCGATTTTCTGATTAGCTTCAGTTACACGTTGTGGCCCAAGCGGTAAGGATGAGTATATGAGGAACAAAGGTAAGGATCTTATAAGATTAATTGTACTGTTCATAAAATAATTCAAAAAAGCTTGCGCTGTTTCTGAATACATGATATATTATTATTCCGGCCAAGAAATGCAGGTTAAACTGCTAGCCAGCAAGCGATTGAATTTGAAAGCTCTGAAAAAGAACTTCAAAAAAAGCTTGCAAAACTGGGCCGAACATGATATATTATAAGAGTTGCTGCTGAGCTAACTGAGCGGCTTCGAAAATGAAAGAATTTGATCTTTGAAAACTGAACAACGAGTG
>NZ_JBQCKS010000010.1:0-66421 GCF_051966755.1 Paenibacillus sp. SAFN-054 | reverse complement strand
AGGTAGATAGGTTGGAGGTGGAAGTGCAGCAATGCATGGAGCTGACCAATACTAATCGGTCGAGGGCTTATCCTAAATTACCCACCAAAGTGAAGAAAAGCTTCGCAGCGGATTCCGAATACTTTGGCGGGGCCCGGAACAAGAGTGAAGGGCAAAGCTACTGAATTCTAAAACCAAATTCGTTTCGTATCTAGTTTTCAGGTGATTAAACATCTGATTCGCAGTTTAAGCTGCATGACTTTTCTAGTGTCGGATATTTTCCTGAAGGATTTCAGGGAGAGTAACGACCGGAAAAATCCTGTTTGGTGGCGATGGCGGAGGGGTTCCACGCGTACCCATCCCGAACACGACCGTTAAGCCCTCCAGCGCCGATGGTACTTGGACCGAAGGGTCCTGGGAGAGTAGGACGCCGCCAAGCAAAGAACCACTGTTGATAACAATCGACGGTGGTTTTTTTATGCCCAATGAACCTCTAAACCTGTGGATGGTTTGATTGTTAGGCGAATATCATCCACAACCACACCGATATTCTTCTTGAAACCCCGTACTTGTACACAAACATATGCACTTCTCCAACATACTTCATGCGATTTAAGATTTATGGCGTAAAGATCCGTCCACAAATTCACAATTTCATCCCCATCATACACAGGTTGCTGTGAAGAACATGCATTTTAGCAGCTAATTTTATCATTTAACACGTTGGCCTTGTGGGTAATTCGTTGACTTTGCACACACCCTTTGCGATACTGAGCATGTAATCCACAGAAAGAACGATAAATGGAAAGACATGATGTAGCCCCTCTTTTTGAATACATAAGTGAGGTGAATGGGATGGAAATCAGGACACTAAAACCGGACGACTTTGATGCCATGATCCGGCTGGGTGAATACGCCTTCCAATATCGGATGTCCGAGGAGTCGAAGGCGAACGCGAGACAACGCTTTAATCCTGAAACGGTATGGGGAGCCTTCGACGAAGAGGGCAAGCTGTGCGCCAAGCTTGGACTTCTGTCTGCTGATATTTTCGTGAACGGTGAGCGGATGCCGATGTCCGGCATCGGGGGCGTGGCAACATGGCCTGAATACCGCAGACAGGGATTGGTCAAGCAGCTTCTTACGCATTCCCTCCAGGTGATGAATGAATCGGGTAAGCTGCTCTCCTTGCTGCATCCCTTTTCGTTTCCTTTTTACCGCAAATTCGGCTTTGAAATGTTCTGTGATTATAAGAAGTATGTGATCCCGACCGATAAGCTTCCGGCAAAGGAGTCATTCGATGGGGATGTGCGCCGCGACATCACAGACATTGCTGTTTTAAACCGGATCTATGAAGCATACGCCCAAGGATACAACGGCATGATGCTCCGGAACGAGGATCGGTGGAAGCATTCCATTCTGGATGATGAGGGACATACCGCGGTTTACTACTCAGCATCCGGTGAGCCCGAGGGATATGTACTGTACAAAGCCGAGAAGAAGGAGCTATTGGTCGAAGAATTCGTCTGGTTGAATGAGGATGCGAGAAAAGGTCTGTGGGCATTCCTTTGCAATCACGATTCCATGGTCACTCAAACCATATTGGCACAGATGCCTGCAGATGATGGGCTGACCTATACGCTTCAGGACCCTCGAATCACGCAGGAGATCGTACCCTATGGAATGGCGCGGATCATCAATGCTGCAGGCTTTGTGGAGAATTTTGCTTTTGGGAAAAGCACACAACAACAGTCCTGGACGATACAAATCAGTGATCCATATGCTCCTTGGAATGAGGGGTGCTGGCAGTGGACTTTAACAGACGATGGCCGTGCTGCCGTTGAGGCTATTTCCGAGGCTAAGACTCAGCTTCAGTGCGACATTCAGACGCTTACCGTCATGATGATGGGGTATAAACGCCCGCAAGAGCTTCATAAACTGGGCAGACTGACCGGTGATGAGGAAGCCGTTCACCGCCTTGAGCTCGCCATCCCTCGGAACCAGACCTTTTTGCTGGACTACTTCTAATGTAATTTCGCGACTCCCTTCCTGATATTTCAAGTGGGGAGTTTTTTTGTCCGCACTGGCAGATCCTTCTTTGGACGTTTTCTTACCTAATAGGGGATGAAATCGGGCAAAAGGGTCAAAAATGTTAAAAGTGAAGCTTTCCCCTTGGCAAAACAGGATAATATGTTATAATATAGTCAAAGAAAGTCAAAGTCAGTTGGAGATCGAATAATGAACCTTGGACACTGCTTTGCAGTGAAGGTTTATGTATGATCCGAATTCTCGATTGTTACACTATACGAAGCAGAAGCTGCGGGAATACCGGCGGCCCATGTTTGTATTCTTTTCCGGTTCGCGTATAGAATCTTTGGTTAATTTTTATGGTATCGGCATCGATTCGTTTGGCTTCAAGGCCGTTCCGATTACTACATAAAAATGTTGCTGTAAGAAGGCCATCTGACAAGGTGGCTATCAGCAGTTTTTGAAGGAGACCATACCCAATTCTAACCGGACCCTAGGTGAAGCAACCGGCTTTCAAGCAGCAATACAAGTGGAGGATGAATGATGCGTAATATCTCTGATGTTATTGAACAATATCTGAAGGGTATTTTGCATGAAAGTCCCGAAGGATTGATCGAAATACAGCGTAATGATCTGGCGGATCATTTTTCATGCGTCCCTTCCCAGATCAATTATGTCATAAGCACAAGGTTTACGCTGGAAAAAGGCTATCTCGTGGAAAGCAAGCGCGGAGGTGGCGGTTATATCCGCATTCGGCGCATTGACCTTCCGCAGCATTCGGCGCTTCATACGCATCTGCATACGACGATTGGCAGCACGATCGACCAGACCGTCGCGGAAGGGCTGATTTATCAGCTGGAGGAGGCCCGCTTCTTAACGAAACGGGAAGCGAACATGATGCGAGCCGCGATTGCCCGAGAGGTCCTGATGGTCAAACTTCCCTACCGGGATGAGATACGTGCGAGAATCTTAAAGGCGATGCTGATTTCTTTGCTGGGCAAATGAGTCTGCGGAGAAAAGGAGGTACATCGATATGCTATGCCAGGAATGCGGCAAAAGGCCCGCAACACTGCATTTTACCAAAATCGTCAATGGCGAAAAAAATGAGTTCCATATCTGTGAAACCTGCGCGAGGGAAAAGGGAGAGATGATTCCGGGCTCCTCGGGCGGATTTTCCATACACAGCCTTTTATCAGGACTGCTTGATTTTGAGACGGCAGGAAAAGGGGCAGCCAGCAGCATCAAAGCGGCACAGTCGCAGCGCTGCGAGGAATGCGGCATGACCTATTCGCAGTTCAGCAAAATCGGCCGTTTCGGCTGCAGCTCCTGCTACAAATATTTTGACGACCGTCTCGATCCGCTCTTCAAAAGAGTGCACGGAAATACCGTGCATGTCGGCAAAGTGCCGAAGAGAAGCGGCGGCCGGATTCAATTGAAACGAAAGATCGATGATCTCAAGCTCGAACTGCAGCAGCGCATCCAGCAGGAAGAATTTGAGGAAGCTGCTCAGCTGCGGGACCAGATCAGAACACTTGAAAAAGAGATGGCAGGACAGTAATGTTCGCGGCAAGAGAGAGGAGGAATAGCGAATGCCCAATCTCCGGTTTACCGAGAAAGCGCTCAGTGAATGGATGCGGGGGACGGCAAGCGACTCCGATATCGTGATCAGCAGCCGGGTGCGAATCGCCCGGAACCTGCAGCACTTGCCTTTTCCTCTTTTGGCGACACGCCAGCAGTCGGAGGAAGTGCTGAATCGCCTGGCCAAGGTGTCGGAGGATCAGGATTTGCAGTCGATCGGAACGTTTTATACCATTAAATTGGATGAGATCGAGCCAATCGATAAAAAGGTGCTGGTCGAGAAGCATCTCATCAGCCCGAGCCTGGCTGGAGAGTCCCAGAATGGGGCCGTCATGATCAGCGAGGACGAATCCATCAGCATTATGATTAACGAAGAGGACCATCTTCGCATTCAATGTCTGTATCCGGGTTTTCAGGTCCGCGAGGCATGGGAAAAGGCAACGTCCATCGATGACCTGTTCGAGGCCGACGTGGATTATGCTTTTGACGATAAGCGGGGTTATCTGACCAGCTGCCCAACCAATGTGGGAACGGGGCTCCGGGCATCGGTCATGATGCATCTTCCGGCGCTGGTAATGACGCAGCAGATCAACCGGATTTTGTCCGCGGTTTCGCAGGTAGGCTTAACCGTTAGAGGAATTTACGGTGAAGGCAGCGAAGCAATAGGTAACCTGTTTCAAATCTCCAACCAGATTACGCTGGGACAGACGGAGAATGAGATCATCGACAACCTGCACAGCGTGGTGCTGCAAATCATCGAGCATGAGAAGAATGCCCGCACCCGCCTGATGAACGATTCACGCCTGCGGATTACGGACCGGATCAAACGGTCTTACGGTATTTTATCGTATGCGGAGGTCATGGATTCCAAGGAGGCCGGGCAGCGGCTATCCGACGTGCGACTCGGCATTGATCTCGGCATTGTGCAAGGACCATCGATTCCGGTAATGAACGAACTGAATGTCATGACGCAAGCTGGCTTTTTGCAGAAAAAATACGGCCACGACATGAACAGCGAGGAACGGGATATTTACCGGGCAAGGTTGATACGCGAAACACTGGCGCAAGCCTGAATTTAGATTTCAAACTCATGGAGGTGCAGGAGTATGATGTTCGGAAGATTTACGGAACGCGCTCAAAAGGTGCTGGCATTGGCACAAGAGGAAGCAGTACGTTTGGGCCACAACAACATCGGCACGGAGCATATTTTGCTTGGACTGATTCGCGAAGGAGACGGCATTGCCGCGAAGGCATTGATTGGTCTCGGACTCGGACTTGAAAAAATCCAGGATGAAGTGGAAACGCTCATCGGCAGAGGACAGGAGCAGCCGACCAATATCGCATACACTCCGCGTGCCAAGAAAGTCATTGAATTGTCGATGGATGAAGCCCGCAAGCTGGGTCATACCTATGTGGGAACTGAACATATTTTGCTGGGCCTGATCCGTGAAGGTGAAGGCGTGGCAGCGCGTGTGCTTAACAATCTGGGGATCAGCCTCAACAAGGCACGCCAGCAGGTACTGCAGCTGCTCGGAAGCAGCGAAGCGGTATCGAGCCACCATGGCTCTCAGGCGAACGTCAGCACGCCGACGCTGGATAGTCTTGCCCGTGATTTGACGGCCGCGGCCAAAGAGAGCAATCTTGACCCGGTCATCGGACGCAGCAAAGAAATCGAGCGCGTGATTCAAGTGTTGAGCCGCCGTACGAAGAACAATCCGGTTCTGATCGGTGAGCCAGGGGTAGGTAAGACCGCGATTGCGGAAGGCCTTGCCCAAAAAATCATCAATAACGAAATTCCTGAAACACTTCGCGACAAGCGCGTTATGACGCTGGATATGGGTTCTGTAGTCGCAGGTACGAAGTATCGCGGCGAATTCGAGGACCGTTTGAAAAAAATCATGGATGAGATCCGCCAGGCAGGCAATATCATCCTGTTCATCGATGAGCTGCATACGCTGATCGGTGCCGGCGGTGCAGAAGGCGCGATTGATGCCTCGAATATCCTGAAGCCTTCCCTGGCCCGCGGCGAACTGCAGTGCATCGGTGCCACGACGCTTGATGAATACCGTAAGTATATTGAAAAGGATGCCGCATTGGAGCGCCGCTTCCAGCCGATTACGGTAGATCAGCCTTCGCCTGAAGAAGCGGTTCAAATCCTGTTCGGTTTGCGTGACCGTTATGAAGCCCATCACCGTGTGAAGATTACGGACGAAGCGATCGTGGAAGCCGTGAAGCTGTCTGATCGCTATATTTCCGACCGGTTCCTGCCGGATAAGGCGATTGATCTGATTGATGAAGCAGGCTCCAAAGTAAGGCTTCATACGTATACGATCCCGCCAAATTTGAAAGAGCTGGAGAGCCGTCTCGAAGACATCCGCAAGGAAAAGGATTCTGCGGTGCAAAGCCAGGAATTCGAGAAGGCGGCTGCACTCCGCGACACCGAGCAGAAGATTCGGGAAGAGCTCGAGATCACGAAGAACCAATGGAAAGAAAAACAGGGCCGCACCGACTCCGAAGTGACTCCGGAGGATATCGCTCAGGTGGTAGCCAGCTGGACCGGCATTCCGGTACGCAAGCTGAAGGAAGAGGAAACCGAGCGTCTGCTTAATATGGAGCATATTCTTCATGAGCGCGTAATCGGTCAGGAAGAGGCGGTCAAAGCCGTCAGCCGCGCCGTACGCCGCTCGCGTGCGGGTCTGAAGGATCCGAAGCGTCCGATTGGTTCGTTTATATTCCTCGGACCTACCGGTGTAGGTAAAACCGAGCTTGCCCGTGCACTTGCGGAAGCCATGTTCGGCGATGAAAATGCGGTAATCCGGATCGACATGTCCGAATACATGGAGAAACACTCCACCTCCAGACTCGTCGGGGCGCCTCCGGGGTACGTCGGTTACGAGGAAGGCGGCCAATTGACCGAAAAAGTACGCCGCAAGCCTTACTCCGTCGTCCTCCTGGATGAGATCGAAAAAGCGCATCCGGAAGTATTCAACATCCTGCTGCAGGTGCTCGAAGACGGACGCCTGACCGACTCCAAGGGACGCGTCGTCGACTTCCGTAATACGCTGATCATCCTGACGTCGAACGTCGGAGCCGAAGCCATCAAGCGCAATTCGACGTTGGGCTTCACGGCTGTGCACGATTCCGGCGCTGACTACAACAATATGAAGGATAAGGTCATGGGCGAGCTGAAAAAGAGCTTCCGTCCGGAGTTCCTGAACCGGATCGACGAAATCATCGTCTTCCACTCGCTGGAAGAGAAGCATATTGCCGAAATCGTCACGCTGATGTCCGAGGAGCTTCGCAAACGCCTGCGTGAATACGATGTGGACTTTACGCTGACCGACAAGGCAAAAGACTTCTTGGCCAAAGAGGGCTATGATCCTGCCTTCGGTGCCCGTCCGCTCCGCCGGGCGATTCAGAAGCATATTGAGGACCGTTTATCCGAAGAGCTTCTGACCGGCAATGTGGCTAAAGGCGATTCGCTTGTCATTGACGAAGAAGATGGCGCATTGACCGTGAAGAAGAACGATAACGTTTCGGCCAGTTCCTAATTCGGAATGTGCTGATCCAATAAGAAAACATGAGCTTGATAAGGGATTGCCTCGCTGCTTTGGCATAAAGCGGCGGGTCAATCCCTTTATACGTGTATCTAAACTTTTCGCAAATACTTTACGATAAATCTGAATAAATGGTAAAATTAAAATAATGCCAATTTTCTGAGCGATCGACAAAAAAAGACAAATTTCCATGTACCCAAAGGAGAGATCATGGCTAAAACGAAAACGAAGTTCTACTGTACGGAATGCGGCTATGAGGCTGCCAAATGGTATGGTAAATGTCCAGGTTGTCAGGCTTGGAACTCGATGGTGGAAGAAACGGAAAGCGTCATTAAAACCCAGGGAATGAATTCTCCGCTTTTTCATAGTAAAGAAAAGGCGCTTTCGATCATAAATATAGAAAGCAGCAATGAAGCGCGCGTGCAAACCGGCATCGGGGAACTGAACCGCGTGCTGGGCGGCGGGATCGTTCCAGGTTCGCTGATTCTGGTCGGCGGGGATCCGGGGATCGGTAAATCGACGCTGCTGCTGCAAACATCGCATGCATTGACACAGTCGGGGCTCAGAGTGCTTTATGTATCCGGGGAGGAATCCGTAAGACAGACCAAGCTTCGCGCTGATCGTCTGGGAGCATTATCCGCCGAGCTGTACGTCCTGTGTGAAACGAATATGGATCTGATCGAAGAGGCGATTAACAGCATACAGCCGCAATTTTTGGTGATCGACTCCATACAAACCGTTTATATACCTGAAGTGACAAGCGCTCCAGGCAGCGTGGCTCAGGTCAGGGAGTGTACGGCGCGCTTTATGCGCGTAGCCAAAGGCATGGGCATTGCAACCGTGCTTGTCGGGCATGTTACGAAGGAAGGGGCCATTGCCGGCCCGAGACTTCTTGAACATATGGTGGACTGCGTACTGTACTTTGAAGGCGAACGGCATCATACGTACCGGCTTCTGCGGGCCGTGAAGAATCGTTTCGGCTCGACCAATGAGATCGGTATCTTCGAGATGAACGAGTCGGGCCTGGTGGAAGTGGAGAATCCTTCCGAGCTGTTCCTGTCGGAGCGGCCGCTCGGCGTAGCCGGTTCGACGGTTGTCGCCAGCATGGAGGGAACCCGTCCGGTACTGGTGGAGCTGCAAGCGTTGATCTCGTCCACGCATTTCCCGTCGCCGCGCCGGATGTGCACCGGGGTTGACCATCACCGCATGGGACTCATTATTGCCGTCCTGGAGAAACGGATGGGCATGTTCCTGCAGAATCAGGATGCATATCTGAATGTGGCGGGCGGCGTGAAGCTGGATGAACCGGCCGTCGATTTGGCGATTGCTGTCAGCATCGCCTCCAGCTTTCGAGATATTCCGACAAAGCCATTTGACGTTATGTTCGGCGAAGTTGGCCTGACCGGGGAAGTCAGAGCAGTCTCCCGGGCGGAGCAGCGCGTCAAGGAGGCCGAGAAACTCGGCTTCAAACGAATCATCATGCCGGAGAAGAGCCTGAAAGGTTGGAGGCATCCCAAAGGCATAGAGATCATCGGCATCAATACCGTGGCAGATGCACTAGCGGTCGCGTTAGATTAGGGGGCATATAGAGATGAAGGAACCTAGCCAATTGGATAAAATGAACGACCTGCTGAAGCTGGTTGCGCCGGGCACGCCGTTTCGGGATGGCCTGGAAAACGTGCTGCGGGCCAAAACCGGAGGGCTGCTTGTCGTCGGCTACAGTCCGGAAGTGATGGAGGTGGTCGATGGGGGTTTTTCGATCAACTGTGATTTTTCACCCAACTATTTATACGAGTTAGCCAAGATGGATGGGGCCATTATACTGAGTGAGGATCTGAAGCGGATTCTGTACGCCAATACCCAGCTGATTCCTGATTCATCCATCTCCTCGATCGAGACCGGCATCCGTCACCGTACGGCCGAACGGGTAGCGAAGCAGACCGGCAAGCTGGTCGTATCCATCTCCCAGCGCCGTAACATCATTACTTTATATCAGGGTACGCTGAGATATGCGCTCAAAGAAATCGGCGTTATTCTGACCAAGGCGAACCAGGCTATTCAAACGCTTGAGAAATACCGTGCAGTGCTCAACCAGTCGCTGACGAACCTGTCGGCATCCGAGTTCGAAGAATTGGTTACCGTTCCGGAAGTGGTCAACGTCATTCAGCGCGTCGAGATGGTGCTGCGCATCAAAATGGAAATCAAGCGCTACATCAATGAGCTCGGCAATGAGGGCCGCTTGATCAGCATGCAGATGGAAGAACTCGTCAGCAACATGGAGGAGGAAGCATGGCTGCTGTATAAGGACTATGCAAGGGAAGACAACGACGAGAAGATCCGGGAGATGATCGCAGGACTGAAGCGGGCAACCGATGATGAACTGCTGGATATCCATTATGTCATGCGTCTTCTCGGGTATCCCTTGTCGGCTGCAACCTCCGAAGAGTCCGTCGCTCCGAGGGGTTACCGCATCCTGAACAAAATTCCGCGTCTGCCAAATGTCATTATCCACAACCTGGTTGAACGCTTTGGACAGCTGCCGCACGTCATGATGGCAACCATTGAGGAATTGGATGAAGTGGATGGAATTGGCGAAGTCAGAGCCCGCAACATCAAAGAAGGACTCAAGCGTTTACAGGAACAAGTATTCATTGACAGACAAATTTAAATGCCATACAATCAATGGATGATACGGGGGTACAAATAATATTCGAGGTGAAGAAATGTTTACGAAATCAATTCCGAACTTGTTTACGTTAGGAAACTTGTTTCTCGGAATGGTAGGAATCATGCTGGCTTTCGACAATAAATTAAGCCTCGCTGCCATCATGATTATTATTGCAATGCTTTGTGACGGTTTGGACGGCCGGATGGCCCGGGCGCTCAATGCGCAGAGCGAATTCGGCAAGGAACTGGACTCCCTCTCGGATGTAATCTCTTTTGGTGTCGCACCCGCACTCATCATGTATGTAACTTCTTTCCATGGCATGCATCATGCACTGATCTGGACCGTGACCGCGATTTTCCCGATTTGCGGAGCGCTGCGTCTGGCAAGATTCAATGTTCAATCCGGGATTCCGGGATATTTTATTGGCTTACCTATACCGGCTGCAGGCGGCGTTCTGGCCACCCTGTCGCTGTTTCATAAAGAAATATCGGCCCCTTATATGATCATTGCCATGCTGATCCTTTCGTATCTGATGGTCAGCTCGGTGAAATATCCTAATTTTAAAAAAGTCGGACTTCCGAAAAAAGCGGTGATGTACGCACCCGTTGTGATTGTGGCTGCCGTTGCTGTCGCCGTGATATTCCCGGATCAAATCTCCAAGCTGATCTTTGTACCGCTCGTGCTTTACGCCGCGTACGGATTGAAGCAAAATGTGGAGAAGCTGACCCGCAGACGTCATCATGACCAATCGGCGGAGCATGAAGTGTATAACGACCATTCATAAGAGAACCGTTCCGAAATGATAAAAAGCATTTATTTCCTGCTTCGGCAGAGAAATAAATGCTTTTTTGGTTTTGGTGGTTATCCAGCGCTGTCATGCTGGCTTTATGACAAATTAAACAAGCCGAGAGTGGAGCATTTTTGTGATTCTTTCTGAACGACCTCATCCATGTTGATATCGAGCAGATTGCATAAGGCCGACATGTAGAAAATGTTGCGCCCCAGCTCGGTACTGATAATTTCCCTGCAGTTTTCGCACAATTCCCCGCGAACGTGAGTCCGTACCACTTCCTTGGCATCCTCCAGGTCAACCTCAGGTTCAAAGGACTGCTTGGTAGCATGCAGTTCGATACAGCCGCAGTCCGTAACGGCCTTGGCGACTGCCCGATTAACGGAAGCGCTGCTTTGTCCATTCTTAGACAGCACATCCAAAAGACTGCGGTGGCGGAGCAACAGTTCGGAAACCTGATCCTGAAAAGCCTGTAAACTTGGTGCGCTCATTTTCCTTTTCACCTCTAGCATAAGAATTGAATTCATTATATGCCAGGCATTTGCCCATTTTCAACCAGAAATGACACAGCACACTCAAGTTCATCTCTAAAAATGAATAGAAAAATTTGATGCACCAAGGATTACGCAGACCAAAATTGGACCATACTGCTAAGGAAATATGTAGAACTAATACAATCAAGGAGGTGTGGGAACATATGCTTAGAAAATTCGTTTTGGCATTTGCCGGTCTTTGCGGTGCTTGGGCAGGCTTTGCATTGCACCAGGCAGGCGGATGGACGTTCCCGAGGTTAGGTATTGATCAATCCGTATGGGGTCATCTGATGTTTGCAGCGCTTGGCGCAATTTTATTTTTGTTGATAGGTTCCCTTTGTGCGCAGACTTTAACATCCCGCCTGCAATCGATGCAGCAGCTGCTGGCGGGCTTGCCGATGAATGAACTGGCTGCCGGGGCTGCGGGTCTTACGGGAGGTCTGCTGCTGTCGCTGCTGATTTATCCGAGTCTGGCTTGGGCCGGTAAAGCCGGAGAGCTAGCAGCTGTAGGCTTGACTCTTTTATGTGGGTACATGGGATTCCGGATCGGTTTGGACAAAAAGGATGAGCTTGCGACGCTCTGGACATCCGGCAGATGGAGCAAAGGGGATGCCTACGAAGACCGGAAGATCGAAGAACATAAGATCCTGGATACCAGCGTGATCATCGACGGCCGGATTGCCGATATCTGCAAGACGGGCTTTATCGAAGGGACGATCGTCATTCCGGAGTTTGTACTCGAGGAGCTTCAGCATATCGCGGATTCCTCAGATTTGCTTAAACGTAACCGCGGCCGGCGGGGACTTGATATTTTGAACAAAATTCAGAAGGAACTGGACGTGCGGGTGCTGATCTACGAAGGGGACTTCGAGGAAATTTCGGAGGTGGACAGCAAGCTGGTGAAGCTCGCCAAGGTGCTTCAAGGAAAAGTCGTCACCAACGATTTCAACCTGAACAAGGTGTGCGAGCTGCAAGGAGTTTCGGTGCTTAACATCAACGATCTCGCGAATGCGGTGAAGCCGGTCGTCCTGCCGGGGGAAGAAATTATGGTGCAGGTGATCAAGGACGGCAAGGAACATGGCCAGGGAGTGGCCTATCTGGACGACGGAACCATGATTGTGGTTGAGGGTGGACGTGACTATATCGGCAGCATGATGGAGGTCTTGGTGACCAGCGTCCTCCAGACATCGGCGGGACGGATGATTTTTGCCAAACCGAAACTGTTGGAAAAAGCCCAGTAAAAGGGGTATGATGGGGGTATACATTTTTTCTGGCAGGGATTGAGGGAGGCAGGACGAAGCTTGGACACTGAAAGCCATGTGGGCGTGGTGGTGGTTTCCGCGGGCAAAGGCACGCGAATGGGAACCCCTGAAAGCAAGCAGTATTTGCTGCTGGAGGACAAGCCCATCATTATGCATACTCTGGAAGTTTTCGAACAGATGCCGCTGGTTCAGGAAATCGTGCTGGTCACAGGGGCTGATGATATCGAGCGATGCTCCGCGTGGATTGCGGAGTACGGGCTTCGCAAGGTAATAAAGGTGATACCGGGCGGCGGCGAAAGACAGCAGTCCGTTTATAGAGGCTTGTTGGAAATCGGAACGGATTGGGTAATGGTGCATGATGGCGTACGCCCATTCGTCAAGCCCGAACATGTGGAGGCATGCCTGCGGAAAGCCCAGCTTTCCGGCGCGGCAGTCCTTGCGGTGAAGGTGAAGGATACCATCAAGCAGGTGAGCGAGTCGGGAACGATCGAAGCAACACCCGACCGCCGAAGTCTGTGGGCGATTCATACCCCACAGGCTTTTCGTCTTTCTGAATTGAAGCAGGCGCATGAGCAGGCCGCGGCAGACGGCTTTACAGGGACGGATGATTCCATGCTCATGGAGAGAATGGGGTCTGCGGTTGCCGTCGTCGAAGGCAGCTATACGAATATCAAAATAACGACGCCGGAAGATTTGGAATATGCCGCATTCATGCTGAAACGTGAGGGAGAGAAGAATACATGATACGTTTAGGACAGGGGTTTGACGTGCACCAGCTTGCAGAGGGCAGGCCATGCATTATCGGGGGCGTGACGATTCCATATGAAAAGGGACTGCTAGGGCATTCGGATGCCGACGTGCTGCTGCATGCCATTACGGATGCCATTCTGGGGGCGCTGGCGCTTGGGGATATCGGAAAGCATTTTCCGGATACGGATCCGGAATTCAAGGATGCGGACAGCTTGAAGCTGCTGCTTCATATTTGGGAGATGGCCAAGGAGCGGGGATACCGCCTTGGCAACATCGATTCCACCATTATCGCGCAAAAGCCGAAAATGGCTCCATATATTCCGCAAATGGTGGAAGTGATCGCCCGTGCGCTGGATGCTGACGTCGATCAGGTCAACATCAAAGCGACGACGACCGAGCAGCTCGGCTTTACTGGCCGCGGCGAGGGAATCGCTGCGCAGTCCGTTGTCTGCCTTGTGAAAGATGTATTATCATCTTGAAGGATTTGAAGAGGGAAAAGGTATAAAGCATTGTCCAATTCATTGCGAACTTATTATGGCGAAAAGTAGCGGAGGGGACGGAATCGTTTTGAAGAAGCGCGAGCGGTCGCCTAAAAGCTTTCCTTAGGAAAGCTCGCTTCGGAAGTATATGCTTTGTTTCCGTAATTTTAACCTTTGTAATATTTAATCGAGAAAATACGGGGACAACAGCGATCGGAAAAACGATCCGTAACCGTAGCGGTCACTTCGCACATTTCAGGAACGTGATGTATGAATTGAATGCAAACACAAAAGCGGAGGGGATTACCATGACCAATAAAGTTCGCGTACGATACGCACCGAGTCCTACTGGACATTTACATATCGGAAATGCCAGAACGGCGCTGTTTAACTATTTGTATGCCCGCAATCAGGGCGGAGATTTCGTGATTCGTATCGAGGATACGGACGTGAAGCGCAACATCGCCGGCGGCGAGGAAAGCCAGCTCAAATATTTGAAATGGCTTGGCCTGGACTGGGACGAGAGCATTGACGTAGGTGGCGAATACGGCCCTTACCGTCAAACCGAGCGCCTCGATATTTATAACAAATACACGCAGGATCTGCTCAGCAGAGGCCTGGCTTACCGCTGCTACTGCACGGAAGAGGAGCTTGAAAAGGAACGTGAGGAGCAGATGTCCCGCGGCGAAACGCCTCGTTATTCCGGCAAGCACCGGGATCTTACCGAGGATCAGTGCAAGGCTTTCGAAGCGGAAGGCCGCACGGCGAGCATCCGTTTCCGTGTGCCTGAAGACAAAACCTATACGTTCGATGATATCGTCAAGGGTGAGATTTCGTTTAATACGCAGGACACCGGCGACTTTGTTATCGTGAAAAGAGACGGAATTCCGACATATAACTATGCGGTTGTCATCGACGACTACCTAATGAAAATTACCCATGTACTGCGCGGAGAGGACCATATTTCAAATACGCCGCGCCAGCTGATGATCTATGAAGCGCTTGGCTGGGAAGCGCCCCGCTTCGGTCATATGACATTGATCGTCAACGAGAACCACAAAAAGCTGAGTAAGCGGGATGAATCGATCATCCAGTTTATCGAACAATATGATCAGCTCGGATATTTGCCTGAGGCGTTGGTTAACTTCATCGCGCTTCTCGGTTGGTCGCCGGAAGGGGAAGAGGAGATTTACAGCCTCGAAGAACTGATTAAAATTTTCAACCCGGACCGTTTATCGAAGAGCCCGGCCGTGTTTGACCAGAACAAGCTCGCCCATTTGAACAACGCCTACATCAAGAACGCCGATCCGGACCGTATCGCGAAGCTGGCAATCCCGCATTTGCAAAAAGCAAGCCGCCTGCCCGCGGAGCTAAGCGAAGAGCAGGAAGCATGGGCTAAAAATCTGGTGGCATTGTACCAGGAGCAAATGGTGGCTGCGTCCGATATCGTCGGCTTGTCCGACATGTTCTTCCGGACGCATCTGGAGGTCGATCATGAGGCTCTGCCGATTCTTGCAGAGGAACAGGTGCCGACCGTACTGAAATCCCTCGTAGACAAAATTGAGGCTTCCGAGGAATACACGGCAGCCCACATCGCCGTCCTGATCAAAGAAGTGCAGAAGGAAACCGGATTTAAGGGCAAGCAGCTGTTCATGCCGATCCGCGTGGCAATTACCGGACAAATGCATGGCCGCGATTTGAACGAAACGATTTACCTGATGGGCAAGGATCGGGTCATCGAACGCTTGAGATCGCAAATTAAAGGAGCCTGAAGGGGCCAGTCCGCTTCCTTTTAGCCGAATAGCGCCGAAAACATTTCTTGTCAGTCTGATGTATTTTCGGATATAATAACTACCAAAATAAGATCTATTACCACCTGTCTTAAACAGCAGGTTTCGAATAGATCATGCTGCAAACAGCGACGAACAGGAGAAGTACGCTTTAGCCAAGGGCATTTGCCAGAGAGGATAACCTCATGGAGATACAGCTTTCCATGCGGCTGGAAGTTATCCATATGCCGACTGCGGAAATGCGCCTGCGAGCTGCATGGATGAGCGGTTCAGCACGTGAACCGTTAGACTGTGCCGGGAGGTCCCCCGTTATCAGGACAGACGAGACGAATTCGTCCCCGGCCATGCAAGACAGAAGGCATGTGCCGACCAGGAAGGATTCAAGCAGAGTGGAACCGCGTATAACGCCTCTGCAGCGAAAGCTGCCGAGGCGTTTTTTGGTTTTGAGATATAGGAATGGGTTGCATTCAGGGCCTTAGCTGCCTTATATCGCACAAATGATGACCGCCGGTAGGGTGTAAATGAACTGGAGTAATCCTTCGATTTATGTAATAAGACGTCTTTCGCGGCACTTTCGCGAGGAACAGAAGAGGACGAAGAGGGGAACGGGTATGTTTAAGCAGATCAGATCGGATATCCAGACGGTATTTGAAAATGATCCGGCCGCCAGAAGATTGTTCGAAGTGGTATTCACATATTCAGGACTGCATGCCATCTGGGCCCACCGGGTTGCCCATAAGCTGTATACCCGCCGGTGGTTTACCCTGGCGCGCATCATTTCGCAGTTCAGCCGTTTCATGACGGGGATTGAAATCCATCCCGGCGCCAAGATCGGCAAAAGACTCTTTATCGACCATGGGATGGGCGTGGTGATCGGGGAAACCTGCGAGATCGGCGATGACGTCGTCATTTACCAAGGGGTAACCCTGGGCGGTACGGGCAAGGAAAAGGGAAAGAGGCACCCGACAATAGGGAATAATGTCGTTATCGCTTCCGGCGCGAAAGTGCTGGGCTCTTTCAAGGTGGGAGATCAGAGCAACATCGGCGCGAATTCTGTCGTTTTGAAGGAGGTTCCCGCGAATAGTACGGTTGTCGGCATTCCCGGTACGATAGTGAAACAGGATGGCCGGCGGGTGGACCGCCTCAGCCATCAGCTCCCGGATCCGATCGTCGATTCCATCCGCAGCATGCAGCAGGAGATGGACCGGCTGCGCGGCGAAATCGAAGGCCTCAAAAACGAAAACAACGAATTGGTTCGGATCAAAGCTGCTGCCGGAAGAGAGCACAGGGAGTAGGAGTGGCTTGCTCCGTTAATGGATCGACTTTTATTAAAGAAAGGAAATGTGACGATGGCACTTCAAATTTACAATACAATCATTCGGTCGAAGGAAGAGTTCGCACCGCAGGAACCCGGAAAGGTGAAAATGTACGTATGCGGACCGACCGTGTATGACTATATTCATATCGGCAACGCACGGCCGATGATATTTTTCGATGTGGTCCGCACGTATTTGGAGCAGATCGGCAATGAAGTGAATTACGTAGTGAATTTTACCGACGTGGACGACAAGCTCATCCGCAAGGCGGAACAGCTGGGCAGCACCGTTCCTGAGGTTGCCGACAGATTTATCGCGGCATACTTCGAGGATCTGGAAGGCCTCGGCATTCACAAGGCGACAATCAATCCGCGCGTAACGGAGAACATGGACAATATCATTGCCTTTATAACGGAACTCGAGCAAAATGGCTATGCTTACGAAAAGGGCGGGGACGTATTCTACCGGACGAACAAGTTTCCGGGCTACGGCAAGCTGTCGCATCAGAAGCTGGATGAGCTGCAGTTCGGCATCCGGATCAACGTCGACGAGCGCAAGGAGAATCCGGAGGATTTCGTGCTCTGGAAAGCCGCCAAGCCGGGTGAAATCTTTTGGTCGAGTCCATGGGGAGACGGCCGTCCCGGCTGGCATATCGAATGCTCCGCCATGGCACGCCGTTATCTCGGCGACACGATCGATATCCACGGCGGCGGACAGGATCTGCAGTTTCCGCATCATGAGTGCGAGGTCGCACAGTCCGAAGCGCTGACAGGCAAGCCGCTCGCCAACTATTGGATGCATAACGGCTACATTAAAATCAATAACGAGAAAATGTCGAAATCGCTCGGCAACGGTATCCTCGTCAAGGATCTTCGCAAGGAGTTCAAGAAGGAAGCGATTCGTTATTTCATGCTCTCGACCCATTACCGCAATCCGCTGAACTTTAACGCGGAAACGATGGATCAGGCGACAAACAGCGTGGAGCGTATCGCGAATGCCGTCGGCAATTTGAAGCACCGCCTTGAAACCGCAACGGCAGACGGCCATGGTCCGGTCCGGGAGGAAATGAAGCAAAAGCTGGACGGTATTTTGAAGCAGTACTATGAAAAAATGGATGACGACTTCAATACGCCGGATGCCATTACGGCGATGTTCGAGTGGGTGAATGAAGCGAACCTGCTGCTGCAGGAGCCGGTCGCCAATCCGGAAGATCTGAAAGCCATGCTGTCCGCCTTCGACGAACTGAACGCCGTGCTTCGCCTGTACGCAGGAGACGAGGCAGAGCTGCTTGACGAAGAAGTGGAGAAGCTCATCGCAGAGCGCGTGCAGGCCCGCAAGGATAAAAACTGGAGCCGTGCCGATGAAATCCGCGATACGCTTGCAGCGCAGGGGATCGTGCTTGAGGATACGGCGCAGGGTATGCGCTGGCGGCGGAAATGAGCGGCCAAGACAATCCGGGGCTGACACCTGAAGCGGGATGGTTCGATTTTCCGCCTTCCAGGCAGCCCCGGCTGATTCCGCCGATCGTGCTTGCCTATATCGGTGATGCCATTTATGAGGTCGCGGTCCGGCAGTACCTGATTTCCAAGCAGAACCTGAAGCCTCATCAGCTCCACCGCCAGGCCACCGGCATGGTATCGGCGAAAGCACAGAGCCGGATCGTGACCGCGCTTGAGCCCGTGTTAACGGATGAGGAGAAGGATGTCGTAAGGCAAGGACGCAACGCCAAATCCGGGAGCATTCCCAAGAACGCCGACGTGCTGGAATACCGGCACGCCACGGCCTTTGAAAGCCTGATCGGGTACCTGTATTACATGCAGCGTCTGGATCGGATGCGGGAGCTGATCGGAATGGGTATAGAATATATGGAGCAAGAGCAGCATGTAAAATAAAGCTTGTGGAGGATATCATGGAAGAAGAAATTATCGGCGGGAAGCATTCGGTCATCGAAGCGCTCAAATCCGGCCGTACGATCAATAAAATTTGGGTTGCCGAAAATGCGCAAAAGCATCTGACCCAGCCGATCATCATCGAGGCCAAGAAGCTGGGCATCGTCATTCAGCAGGTAGATAAGCGCAAGCTTGACCAGCTGGCGCCCGGAATGCAGCATCAGGGCGTTGTCGCTCAAGTAGCACCCTACGCTTATGCGGAAGTAGAGGATATCCTGCTTGCGGCAGAAGACAAAGGGGAGCCGCCTTTTATTCTGCTGCTGGATGAAATTGAGGATCCTCATAATCTGGGATCGATTCTCCGTACCGCGGACTGCACCGGCGTGCATGGTGTTAT
Organism: Paenibacillus sp. SAFN-054; assembly: GCF_051966755.1. Lineage (NCBI taxonomy): Bacteria > Bacillati > Bacillota > Bacilli > Caryophanales > Paenibacillaceae > Paenibacillus > Paenibacillus sp. SAFN-054. The sequence continues at coordinate 47,408 of NZ_JBQCKS010000010.1, read as the reverse complement.
CGTTCCCAAGCGCCGCTCAGCACAGGTTACGGCAACGGTCTCGAAAACATCGGCCGGAGCCGCGGAGTATGTGCCTGTTGCGAGAGTGACCAATCTGGGTCAGACCATTGATGCTCTGAAGGAAAAAGGAATCTGGGTCGTAGGCACCGATGTATCAGCAGCAGCCGGTATTTACGAAACCAACGTTTTCGACGGGCCGGTAGCTATCGTCATCGGAAATGAAGGCAAGGGCATGGGACGGCTAATCCGTGAAAAATGCGACGTCCTGATCAAGCTGCCGATGAACGGGCAGATCAATTCACTGAACGCCTCGGTGGCTGCTGGTGTGGTCATGTACGAAGTATTGCGCCGCCGCAACCAAGGTTAACGTGCAATGGCAGATTTGCGGGATGTGCTTCTGGTGGACGGCTATAACATGATCGGAGCCTGGCCGTCTCTTGCGAAGCTGTCGCAAATCAGCATGCAGGAGGCGCGCGATAATTTGCTCGGCATGCTCGCGGATTATCAGGCTTTCACCGGCCGCAAGGTTATTGCCGTCTTCGACGCATACCGGGTGCCGGGGCTCGGCAAAGCCTTTCACCAAAGTAAAATTCAGGTTTACTTCACGAAAGAGAAGGAAACTGCCGATGAATGTATAGAGCGGCTCGTAGGAGAACTCAGCCTTCGCAGCCGCAAAATATACGTGGCGACCAGCGATTTCATCGAGCAGCATGTGATTTTTGCCCGTGGTGCGCTTCGGCTATCTGCCCGGGAGCTTCTGATCGAGGTGGAAAACTGCCAAAAGGCAATTCAAAACCGCATTAAGCATGATCAAGCTGCTTCTACACGGAACACGCTGGACAGCAAGCTCAAACCGGAGCTCAGGGAAATATTCGAGAAATGGCGCAGAGAATAACAAAATATGGAAGTTATTACAAATTTGAATCTCTTGACAATTTTGTTATTCATGTTCTTTTTTAGGGAATACGTGGTTGACGGCTTGAACTGCCATCATATATACTGTTCGTATATTTCACAGAGTAACGGGGTACCTTGCGTTGCAGCCGGGGGGATTCTTGGTGAGTGTAGACCTCAAAGAATTAACGTTGTCGGATTACGAGTATAAGTCAGATGAGGACGTTGTCGAATATTTTCGCGAAGGCGATAGCGAAGCGCTGGAGTTCTTGATTAACAAGTACCGGAATTTCGTACGCGCCAAAGCCAGGTCTTACTTTTTGATCGGTGCCGACCGGGAAGATATCATTCAGGAAGGCATGATCGGCTTATACAAATCGATTCGCGATTTCAGAACGGACAAGCAGTCTTCGTTCAAAGCCTTTGCCGAGCTGTGCATTACACGGCAGATCATTACGGCGATCAAGACGGCGACGAGACAGAAGCATATTCCGCTGAACTCATATGTATCTTTGGACAAGCCGATTTACGATGAAGATTCCGACCGTACGCTGCTTGATGTGATTTGCGGTTCCCAGGTTTCAGATCCTGAGGAGCTGATTATTAACCAGGAAGAGTTTGTGGGCCTGGAGGACAAGATGTCCGAAATTTTAAGTGACCTGGAACGCAAAGTGCTGATGCTGTACTTGGACGGCCGCTCCTATCAAGAGATCGCGGTCGATTTGAAGAGGCATGTGAAATCGATTGACAATGCACTGCAGCGGGTCAAACGCAAATTGGAACGTTATTTGGAAGTTCGCGACAATTAGACGCTTTGATGGAAAAGGCTCATTTCAGAGTCTTTTTTTTTCACAGAGGAAGTTTGCCAAGGTTTAAGCACAACAGGAATGAATCATAATGGTAAATGAATGCAGGCGGCTTTCGTCAGAGAAAAAAGGCTTGAAACGACAAGGGAAAAAGCGGTTTTTGCATGCCGAAAACAGAGGGATTCTTTCGTTGACACGGGTTGACCCTTATGATAAAGTGTTTTAGGTAGGCCTAAATTCGCGTGTTTTAATGAATATTCGAGCAAAGACCGGTCGGTTTTTGTTTCTTATTCATTTCGCAGGAACGGTTTTTTTCTTTTCAGCAATGAAGGGCTTGGGCTGTTCTGCTAGGAAATATAGACCCTTCTGAAAAGAAGGAAGTCTTCGGGAGGTGCACAGCATGCGGGTAATTATCACTTTGGCTTGTACGAACTGCAAACAAAGAAACTATACGACTACCAAAAACAAGCGAAATCACCCCGACCGCATGGAGATGAAGAAATTTTGCAAGTTCTGTAACGAGCAAACTCCTCATCGCGAAACCAGATAGTTTTTTGGAGGTGTAGTCGGCGTGAAAAGTAGTTTCAAGTCTCTGTTTTCCTTTTTCTCTGAAAGCTGGGCGGAGCTCAAAAAAGTTCGCTGGCCTAATCGTAAAGAGCTGACGAATTATACTCTGATCGTCCTCGGCACCATTGTATTCGTCACGATTTATTTTTGGGTTCTGGATATCGGCATTTCCGCTGTGATCGAAGCGATTATTTAAGAAGGGTCCCGGGTGGCTTGATATGGAAACTATGGAAAAAAGATGGTACGTTGTGCATACCTATTCCGGGTATGAGAACAAGGTAAAGGCCAATTTGGAGAAACGCGTTGAGTCTATGGGCATGGAAGACAAGATATTCCGCGTTCTTGTTCCGATGGAAGAAGAAATCGTAAACAAAGACGGTAAGAAGAAGACCGTCATGAGAAAAGTTTACCCCGGTTATGTCTTGGTTGAAATGATCCAGACCGACGACTCTTGGTATGTTGTCCGCAATACGCCTGGAGTTACAGGGTTCGTCGGATCGACGGGTTCGGGTTCCAAACCGACTCCACTGCTTCCGGAAGAGGTTGAGCAAATCCTGAAGCATATGGGGATGGAAGAACCGAAGCCGAAGATCGAATTCGACATCAAAGAATCTGTGCGTATCAAGGTTGGTCCGTTTGCGAATTTTGTGGGCTCTGTAGAAGAAATTCTGGCCGACAAGAGCAAACTCAAAGTTCACGTCAACATGTTTGGACGGGAAACCCCGCTTGAGCTGGATTATACTCAGGTGGAGAAGATATAATTATCTTCAGGTTTCTTGTGGGAGGGGCAACCTAGTCCCGTTAACCACTTTTGAAGGAGGTGTCTTACATGGCAAAAAAGGTAATCAAAATGGTAAAACTGCAAATCCCTGCAGGTAAAGCGAATCCAGCACCACCGGTAGGTCCAGCATTGGGTCAAGCAGGTGTCAACATCATGGCATTCTGTAAAGAATTCAACGCTCGTACTGCTGATCAAGCTGGTCTGATTATTCCGGTTGAAATCTCGGTATTTGAAGATCGTTCCTTTACGTTTATCACTAAAACTCCACCGGCTGCAGTTCTGCTTCGCGTAGCTGCAAAAATCGAGAAGGGTTCCGGCGAACCTAACAAGAAAAAGGTGGCAACAGTTAAACGTAGCGCGGTTCGTGAAATCGCTGAAACAAAAATGCCTGACCTTAACGCTGCTTCCGTAGAAGCTGCTATGCGTATGGTTGAGGGTACTGCCCGTTCTATGGGTATCAATATCGAAGACTAATTTTTATTCGGTTTTTCTGCGACAACCGGTCAAGCGTGACCGGCACATGTGGGAGGAATTTCCGTTAAAACCACAAAGGAGGAACAAACATGGCGAAACATGGTAAGAAATATGTTGAAGCTGCCAAGCTGATTGACAGCGAAACATTTTACGAGCCTTCAGAAGCTGTTGAGCTTGTGAAAAAGGCTGCGACTGCCAAATTCGACGAAACCGTTGAAGTTGCTGTTCGTCTGGGCGTAGACCCGCGTAAACAAGACCAGGCTGTTCGTGGTGTTGTTGTACTGCCTCACGGCACAGGTAAAACACAACGCGTACTGGTATTTGCAAAAGGTGACAAAGCGAAAGAAGCGGAAGCGGCTGGCGCGGATTATGTTGGCGATCAAGACATGATCAACAAAATCCAACAGGGCTGGTTCGAATTCGACGTCTGCGTAGCTACACCTGACATGATGAGCGAAGTCGGTAAACTGGGTCGTCTGCTCGGTGGTAAAGGCCTCATGCCTAACCCTAAAGCAGGTACAGTTACATTCGATGTTTCCAAGGCTGTTCAAGAAATTAAAGCCGGTAAAATCGAATACCGTCTGGACAAAGCAGGTCAAATCCACGCTCCAATCGGTAAAGTATCCTTTGATGCGACTCAACTGAATGAGAACCTCAAAGCTCTCATCGACGCACTCAACCGTGCTAAACCGGCTGCTGCAAAAGGTGTTTATCTGAAAGGGATCGCAGTATCCTCGACGATGGGACCAAGCGCACGCGTGAGCACAGCTACTTACAGATAATAAAAATAACGTTGACTTCTGTCACGTTATCTGATAATCTGTTAAAGTTGTTGCAAAGAAGTGACCATTAAAGTTGAATATGCTTACCGTAGACAGTAGGTGCCATCAAGGCTTAATTTCCTACCGAGGTGTTGTGATAGAATTTAGATGTTTGAATGAATTCGGTTCGGACAAACATCATTTATCAGGCCTTCGTGATTCTACGGAGGCTTTTTACTTGCCTAGAACGTAGTAGAGGGCGGAAGCAGTCATGCTTTTCGTCTGAACCTATAGCAGAATGTCCCGGCGACCGGATCACTCCGGTGGCTGAGGACAGTGAAATTTTTCAGGAGGTGTAGACATGGCAAACGCTAAAGTGATTCAAGCGAAACAAGAAGCAGTAGAAGTTGTGACGGCTAAATTGCGCGACAGCGCATCTACCGTTGTTGCAGACTACCGCGGATTGAACGTTTCCCAGGTGACTGAACTGCGTAAGCAGCTTCGTGAAGCTGGCGTTGAATTCCAAGTGTTGAAAAACACGTTGCTGCGCCGCGCTACCGCTGCTGCTGAGCTGACTGAACTGGACGAAGTTTTGACCGGTCCTACAGCGATTGCATTCAGCGCGGAAGACGCCGTAGCTCCAGCAAAAATCCTTAACGATTTTGCTAAAAAGAACGATGCTTTGAAATTGAAAGGTGGCGTGGTCGAAGGCCGTGTAGTTGGCGTTGACCAAGTCAAAGCGCTGGCAGAACTGCCATCCCGCGAAGGTCTCCTTTCCATGCTCCTCAGCGTGCTTCAAGCTCCAATGCGCAACTTCGCGCTTGCAGTTAAAGCCGTTGCAGAGAAAGAAGAACAAGGCGCGTAAGCACTTGCTTCTTCCCGCAATATGAAGTACAACCACAAAAAACTTTTATTATAAAATGGAGGTTCAACCATGAGTAAAGAGCAAATCTTGGAAGCAATCAAAGGTATGACTGTTTTGGAACTGAACGATCTTGTTAAAGCAATCGAAGAAGAATTCGGCGTAACTGCTGCAGCTCCAGTAGCTATGGTAGGCGGCGGCGCTGGCGCAGCTGAAGCTGAAGAGCAATCCGAATTTGACGTAATCCTGACTAACGCTGGTGCTTCCAAAATCAACGTTATCAAAGCGGTTCGCGAAATCACTGGCCTTGGCTTGAAAGAAGCTAAAGACCTCGTTGACAACGCACCAAAACCACTTAAAGAAAAAGTGGCTAAAGAAGAAGCTGAATCCGTTAAAGCAAAATTGGAAGAAGCAGGCGCTACTGTAGAAGTGAAGTAATTCCTTCTTAAGCGGCATTGAACATAACAAACCCCTTGAATCCTCAAGGGGTTTGTTTTTGTAAAAACAGTCTGTCCTTGAGGTCTGAGTTGCGGCCGGAAGGGGAATTCTGTGAATACAAGACCAAGATACGGAGGAACGGCATGTCACAGCATTACTATTCGAATCAGCCGGAAGCCAGTCATGACCGGCGTCAGCTGGAAGAAACGCTTCGAGGCCAAACCTTGAAGTTCGTTAGCGACGCGGGGGTGTTTTCCAAAAAGGGCGTGGACTTTGGCAGCAAGGTTCTGATTGAAGCGATGGATATTCCGGAGCATGCGGAAGTTCTCGATGTCGGGTGCGGATACGGCCCTATCGGATTTGTGGCCGCTCGACTAGCTGTTAAGGGTCATGTGACGATGCTCGACGTGAACTCCCGTGCAGTGGAGCTGGCCAAGGAAAATGCGAAGCTGAATGGCATCGGAAATGTGACCGTTCTGGAAAGTGACCTGTTCGCTGCTGTTAAAGACAAGAGCTTTGATGTCGTACTGACCAATCCGCCGATCCGTGCCGGCAAAGATACCGTGCATGCGATTTTTGAACAGGCTTATGCACATTTGCGGGACGGTGGAACGCTGTGGATTGTTATTCAGAAGAAGCAGGGTGCACCTTCGGCAAAGGCCAAGCTTGAAGGGTTGTTTGGGCGAGTGGAGGAAGTCACGAAGGATAAAGGCTACCGGATTTTTAAGGCTATAAAAACTTCTCAATAATGTGCAATAGGACTATTGACTTGAAATTACTGATGTGATATTATTATAAAATGTCAGTATTAGGATAGGCTTCTTGTCTTTAGTTGACTGAAATGTCAATAGTTTTTATGCGGAGAGATGCATAAACGAGGGCATGTTCACGTATAATATGTACATTTTGGGCAAATCTACAGGATATGAGGCCACTTCCGTGTTTAGCTAAGAAGACCATGGATAAGTTGCTCTTTGTTCGAAAGCATTCGGGTAAGGGCTTTTCTTTATTTGTGGATGAATCCTCTGCATGAATCCATTATAAGGTTCCAAACAGAGGTTCGCAATCAATTTTTGAAGTGAGTAGACATGAGGGGTGAGTTAAAGTTGGCAGGACATCTTGTTCAGTATGGTCGACGCACTCGGCGAAGTTATGCGCGAATTAATGAAGTACTAGAGGTTCCGAACCTGATCGAAATCCAACAGAAATCATACGAATGGTTTTTGGAGGAAGGATTGCGCGAAATGTTCCAGGATATCTCGCCAATTCAGGATTTTACGGGCAATTTGGTGCTGGAGTTTATTGACTACAGCCTTGGTGAACCTAAATACACCGTCGATGACGCTAAGGAACGCGACGTGACGTATGCAGCACCTTTACGGGTGAAGGTACGGCTCATCAACAAAGAAACCGGAGAAGTCAAAGAACAGGAAGTATTCATGGGAGATTTCCCTCTGATGACGGAGACCGGTACGTTTATTATCAATGGCGCAGAACGGGTCATTGTCAGCCAGTTGGTACGCTCTCCTAGCGTCTACTTCAGTACGAAAGTCGATAAGAACGGCAAAAAGACATACACCGCGACAGTTATTCCTAACCGCGGCGCATGGCTTGAACTGGAGACGGATGCGAAGGATATTATGTATGTCCGGATTGACCGTACCCGTAAAATCCCGGTTACCGTTTTGCTTCGGGCGCTTGGTTTTGGCAGCGACGCCGAAATTTTGGACCTGCTAGGCAATGACGAATATATCCGCAATACGCTGGATAAAGACAATACCGATTCTACGGAGAAAGCGCTCATTGAGATTTACGAACGCCTCCGTCCTGGCGAACCGCCTACGCTGGATAATGCGAAGAGCCTCCTCGTAGCGCGTTTCTTTGATCCAAAACGATATGATCTGGCCAACGTCGGCCGTTATAAAATCAATAAAAAGCTTCATATCAAGAACCGTTTGTTCAACCAACGTCTGGCTGAGACATTGATTGACGCAAGCACCGGCGAAATCATCGCAGAAGCAGGTCAAATGGTTGACCGCCGCTTGCTGGATGAGATTCTGCCACATTTGGACAACATGGTCGGCCACAAAACCTATCATGTTGCGAACGGTGTGCTTGATGCTGATGACATTCCGCTTCAAAGCATCGAAGTGTTCTCGCCGATCGAAGACGGGAAAGTTGTTAAGGTACTGGCGAATGCCAACATCGACAAATCGGTGAAGCATATTACGCCTGCTGATATTATTTCCTCGATCAGCTACTTTATTAATCTGCTGCACGGCATCGGCAATACGGATGACATTGACCATCTGGGTAACCGTCGTCTGCGTTCCGTTGGCGAGCTGCTGCAGAACCAGTTCCGGATCGGTTTGTCCCGGATGGAACGCGTGGTACGTGAAAGAATGTCGATCCAGGATGCCAATGTTATTACGCCTCAGGCACTGATCAACATACGTCCTGTGATTGCATCGATCAAGGAGTTCTTCGGAAGCTCCCAGCTGTCGCAGTTTATGGACCAAACGAACCCGCTCGCAGAACTGACGCACAAACGCCGTCTGTCCGCACTCGGACCAGGTGGTTTGACGCGTGAGCGCGCAGGCTTTGAAGTGCGTGACGTCCATCACAGTCACTATGGCCGTATGTGTCCGATTGAGACGCCGGAAGGTCCGAACATCGGTTTGATCAACTCCCTGTCTACGTTTGCCCGCATCAATGAGTACGGCTTTATCGAAGCTCCGTACCGCTGGGTAGATCCGAAGACGGGTGTGGTAACCGATCATATCGACTATCTCACGGCAGACGAGGAAGACAACTACGTTGTCGCCCAGGCGAATGCGAAGCTCAATGATGATGGAACGTTTGCGGAAGAAATGGTTATCGTCCGTTATAACAAACAGTCCGATAACATTTTGCCAATGCCGAATGAACGCGTCGATTACATGGACGTATCTCCGAAGCAGGTTGTATCCGTCGCGACGGCGCTCATTCCGTTCCTTGAGAACGATGACTCCAACCGTGCGCTGATGGGATCGAACATGCAGCGTCAGGCTGTGCCTCTGCTCATTCCTAAAGCTCCGCTCGTCGGAACCGGAATGGAGCACAAGTCGGCGAAGGATTCGGGCGTATGTATCGTTTCCAAGCATGACGGCATCGTGGAACGTTCGAGCGCGGACGAGATCTGGGTGCGCCGGATCGAAAACGTGGACGGCAAAGAAGTGAAAGGCGATATCGTTAAGCATAAATTACACAAATTTATGCGTTCGAACCAAGGAACGTGCATTAATCAGCGTCCGCTCGCCAAAAAAGGCGACATCGTGAAGAAAGGTGACATCCTGGCAGACGGTCCTTCCACAGAAATGGGCGAACTCGCTCTGGGACGTAACGTCGTCGTTGCGTTTATGACCTGGGAAGGTTACAACTACGAGGATGCGATCCTTCTGAGCGAGAAGATGGTTAAAGAGGATGTCTACACTTCGATTCACATCGAGGAGTACGAATCCGAAGCTCGTGATACCAAGCTTGGACCTGAGGAAATTACCCGCGATATTCCTAACGTGGGTGAGGATGCGCTTCGAAACCTTGACGAGCGCGGCATTATCCGCATCGGTGCCGAAATTAGCGCCGGCGACATTCTGGTTGGTAAAGTAACGCCAAAAGGTGTTACGGAGCTGACTGCTGAAGAACGTCTCCTGCATGCAATCTTCGGTGAAAAGGCTCGTGAAGTCCGTGACACGTCCCTTCGCGTACCGCATGGTAGTGACGGGATTATCGTTGACGTTAAAGTGTTTACCCGCGAGAACGGCGATGAGCTGCCTCCAGGCGTAAACCAGCTGGTTCGTGTGTACATCGCTCAGAAGCGTAAAATTTCCGAGGGTGACAAAATGGCCGGACGTCACGGTAACAAAGGGGTCGTGGCCCGCATTCTGCCGGAAGAAGATATGCCGTTCCTGCCGGACGGTACGCCTGTACAGGTCGTACTGAACCCGCTCGGCGTACCATCGCGGATGAATATCGGGCAGGTACTCGAAGTCCATCTGGGCTTTGCGGCCATGCAGCTCGGCATTCATGTGGCTACACCGGTATTTGACGGAGCCAATGAATACGACGTATTTGACACGATGGAAGAAGCAGGCATGCAGCGCAATGGTAAGACGGTGCTTTATGACGGACGTACAGGCGAAAGATTCGAACGCGAAGTAACGGTCGGCGTCATGCACATGATCAAACTGGCGCACATGGTTGACGATAAAATCCATGCCCGTTCCACAGGTCCTTACTCTCTCGTTACGCAGCAGCCTCTGGGTGGTAAAGCTCAGTTCGGCGGACAGCGCTTCGGTGAGATGGAAGTGTGGGCGCTGGAAGCCTACGGCGCCGCCTATACGCTTCAGGAAATCCTCACGGTCAAATCCGACGACGTGGTCGGCCGGGTGAAGACATACGAATCCATCGTCAAGGGCGAGAATGTGCCGGAACCGGGCGTTCCTGAATCATTCAAGGTCTTGATCAAAGAGCTTCAGTCTCTCGGTATGGATGTGAAGATCCTGAGCGGTGACGAGCAGGAAATCGAGATGAAAGAGCTCGATGACGAAGATGAGACTGCAGGCGATAAGCTGAGCCTCAATCTGGAAGGCGCGGAAGTCGGAGTGGAATAAGTTCGTGATTGACGGCGGACGGGGCTAACCCGTCTGCCTCATTCTCGGATTAAAACAATAGGACTAGGAGGGTTGCTCCTTGTTGGACGTAAACAATTTCGAATTCATGAAAATCGGGCTTGCATCCCCGGAAAAAATTCGTTCATGGTCCCGCGGAGAAGTAAAAAAACCGGAAACCATCAATTACCGTACGCTGAAACCGGAGAAAGAAGGCCTGTTCTGCGAACGTATTTTTGGACCGCAAAAAGACTGGGAATGCCATTGCGGCAAATATAAGCGTGTCCGTTACAAAGGCGTTGTCTGCGATCGCTGCGGCGTCGAAGTTACACGCGCGAAAGTTCGCCGCGAACGGATGGGTCATATCGAGCTGGCAGCTCCCGTATCCCATATCTGGTACTTTAAAGGCATTCCGAGCCGGATGGGTCTCGCTTTGGATATGTCTCCAAGATCTCTTGAAGAGATCATTTATTTTGCATCCTATGTTGTAACCGATCCAGGAGATACGCCTCTGGAGAAGAAACAGCTTCTGTCTGAAAAAGAATACCGCAGCTACCGTGAAAAATACGGCTACGGATTCCAAGCAGGCATGGGTGCCGAAGCTATCAAAAAGCTTCTGCAGGATCTCGATGTCGAGAAAGAACTCGAATTCCTGAAAGAAGAGCTTCGTACCGCTCAAGGTCAACGCCGTAACCGTGCGATCAAGCGCCTTGAAGTCATCGAAGCCTTCCGCAATTCCGGCAACAAGCCAGAATGGATGATCATGGATGTGCTTCCGGTCATTCCTCCGGAACTTCGTCCGATGGTACAGCTGGACGGCGGACGTTTTGCAACGTCTGACCTGAACGACCTGTACCGCCGCGTTATCAACCGTAACAACCGTCTGAAACGCCTGCTTGATCTGGGCGCACCTGACATCATCGTGCAGAACGAGAAACGCATGCTGCAGGAAGCTGTCGACGCCTTGATCGATAACGGCCGCCGCGGACGTCCTGTAACGGGTCCGGGTAACCGTCCTCTCAAATCCCTCAGCCATATGCTGAAAGGTAAACAAGGACGTTTCCGTCAAAACCTTCTCGGTAAACGTGTTGACTACTCTGGCCGTTCCGTTATCGTCGTTGGTCCTTACCTGAAAATGTACCAATGCGGTCTGCCGAAGAAAATGGCTCTGGAATTGTTTAAGCCGTTTGTCATGAAAGAACTGGTCAACAAAGGCCTTGCCCATAATATCAAGAGTGCCAAGCGCAAAGTAGAACGTGTAAGTCCGGAAGTATGGGATGTCCTCGAAGAAGTTATCAAGGAGCATCCGGTACTGCTGAACCGTGCACCGACGCTTCACCGTTTGGGTATTCAAGCGTTCGAACCGATTCTGGTTGAAGGTCACGCGATCCGTCTTCACCCGCTCGTATGTACGGCGTACAATGCCGACTTTGACGGTGACCAAATGGCGGTTCACGTTCCGCTGTCTGCCGAAGCTCAGGCCGAAGCCCGCATCCTGATGCTGGCATCCGGTAACATCCTGAACCCGAAAGACGGTAAACCGGTCGTTACACCATCCCAGGATATGGTCCTCGGTTCCTTCTATCTCACCATGGATAACAAGGAAGAGAAGGGCAGCGGTATGATCCTTCGTACCGTGAACGAAGCCGTATCCGCTTATCAGCGTGGTTCTGCAGGTCTGCATGCCCGCGTTGCAATCCCTGTCAAAGCTTTGGGTAAAACCAGCTTTACGGATAAGCAGCAGGATGCCATGCTCCTTACGACGGTAGGACGCATCATTTTCAACGAGATTTTCCCAAGCAGCTTCCCGTACATTAACGAAGCGACCCGCGACAACCTGTTCAACGGTACGCCTGAGAAATATTTCGTGTATGAAAAAGGCGTGGACATCCGCGAGCGTATGGAAGCACTGCCTGTCAGCAGCGCAGTAGGCAAGGAATATCTGGGTCAGATCATTGCCCGCTGTTTCGAAATTTACCATACGACGGAAACCTCCGTTATTCTGGATAAAATCAAACAGCTCGGTTTCACATACTCGACACGTGCCGGCGTAACCGTAGCGGTTTCCGACGTTATCGTGCCGGAAGAAAAACAAGCGATTCTGAAGGAATCCGACGACAAGGTTGCGGTTGTTACCAACCAATACCGTCGTGGTCTGATTACCAACGAAGAGCGTTATGACCGCGTTATCGATATTTGGTCCAAAGCCAAGGACGATATTACGGAAGTCCTCATGAAGTCGATGGACCGTTTCAATTCCATCATGCTCATGGTTGACTCCAAAGCGCGGGGTAACAAATCGCAGATCACCCAGCTGGGCGGTATGCGGGGTCTGATGGCCAACCCGTCGGGCCGTATCATCGAACTCCCAATCAAATCGAACTTCCGTGAAGGTCTGACAGTACTCGAGTACTTCCTTTCCACACACGGTGCGCGGAAAGGTCTGGCGGATACAGCTTTGCGTACCGCTGACTCGGGTTACCTGACTCGTCGTTTGGTTGACGTTGCGCAGGACGTGATCGTTCGCGAGGAAGATTGCGGAACCGATAAAGGCTTCACCGTCAGCCGTATCCAAGACGGTAAAGAGGTTATCGAGGATCTTTACGATCGTATCGAAGGCCGCTACTGCTTCGAGACGGTTCGTCATCCGGAAACCAAAGAAATTCTGGTTCACCGCAACGAACTGATCGACTCGGACAAAGCGAACCTGATCGTAAACTCTGGTGTTACCAAACTGCAAATCCGTTCCGTACTCAGCTGCCGTGCGCGTCACGGGGTATGTAAGAAGTGCTACGGACGTAACCTGGCTACCGGTAAGTTTGTCGAAATCGGCGAAGCAGTCGGCATTATCGCTGCCCAGTCCATCGGTGAACCGGGAACCCAGCTTACCATGCGTACGTTCCATACCGGCGGTGTAGCAGGTGACGATATCACTCAGGGTCTTCCGCGTATCCAGGAATTGTTCGAAGCGCGGAATCCGAAAGGTCAAGCAACGATCAGTGAAATTGACGGCGTGGTCAAAGAGATCCGCGAAGGCAAGGACCGTCGTGAAATCGAGGTTCAAGGCGAAGCGGAAACGAAAACTTACTCTGTTACCTACGGTTCCCGCCTCCGCGTAAGCGAAGGACAGGAAATCGAAGCCGGCGACGAGCTGACCGAAGGTTCGATTGACCCGAAAGAAATGCTGCGCATCAAAGGCATCCGCGGCGTACAGAACTATATCCTTCAGGAAGTTCAACGCGTATACCGGAACCAAGGCGTAGAAATCAACGACAAGCACGTTGAAGTGATGATCAAGCAGATGCTTCGGAAAATCCGCATCGTAGATGCCGGAGACACGCCGCTTCTGCCGGGATCCTTCAGCGACATGCATGAATACGAAGCAGCGAACAAGGAAGCGATCCTGAGCGGCAAGGAACCGGCTGTAGCCAAACCTGTCCTGCTCGGTATTACCAAAGCTTCCCTGGAAACCGATTCGTTCTTGTCTGCCGCATCCTTCCAGGAAACAACGCGCGTTCTGACCGATGCTGCCATCAAAGGCAAAGTCGATCAGCTGCTCGGCCTGAAGGAAAATGTCATCATCGGTAAATTGATCCCTGCGGGTACGGGTATGAACCGCTACCGCAGCGTCAAATTCGATGATCCGAACGCGGAAAATGACAGCTCCAAGGAATTGGAAACTGCTACTGTAGAATAGTCTTGAATGGGAATGTCTGCTGCGAGAGTGCCGGGCTGACCGGCGCCCTCGCGCAAGCCTTCCAATCTTTTGCTATTGCGCTATCCGAGAAATGGTTGGATTTATCTACATGAAGGTTTCTATGAAGCAATGGATGCTGGATCTAGTTATTTTTCATGCGAATAGCAAAAATTAATAGCTTGATGTTCTTGACATCGCTCAGTGCAGGTGCTAATATATCAAAGGTGCGTGAGACGTAACACCCTGTACTTTTGGAGGAATCGTAAAGATGTCTAATGATAAAGGATTACAGGACGCTCATGTAAAGATCGGGGCCAAACAAACCATGAAGCTTGTGGAGTTGGGCCAGGCTGCTGAAGTTTATGTAGCCGAAGATGCGGAACACCGGCTCATTTCAAAGATTGAAGGCTTGTGCGGTAAGCACGGCGTGAAAATCACCTATGTGGATACCATGGTACATTTGGGGAAAGCATGCGGTATTGAAGTGGGAGCAGCCATGGCTGCCATCATTAAACCATAGCGATATGGATGGACGTAAGTTCAATCTGTAAGGAACGTTTTTGTTAGGGGAGTGGTCAACTTCTCTCGGCAAAAACTTTTCATTTGTTCTTTTATGAACCGCCTGGGTCTGTGGACTTAAAACAAGGTTTGTAACGAGAATAATCATATTGGAAGGGGGTGGCTAGAATGCCAACAATTAACCAACTGGTTCGCAAAGGACGTCAAGCAAAAATCTACAAATCGAAATCCCCTGCTCTGCAGAAAGGATATAACGCTTTGAAGCGTGAAGATACGGATTTGAGCGCTCCTCAAAAACGTGGAGTTTGCACCCGTGTAGGTACAATGACTCCGAAGAAACCGAACTCCGCACTTCGTAAATATGCCCGTGTTCGCTTGACGAACCGCATTGAGGTGACAGCTTACATTCCGGGGATCGGACACAACCTGCAAGAGCACAGCGTGGTATTGGTTCGCGGTGGACGGGTAAAAGACCTTCCGGGTGTACGTTACCACATCGTTCGCGGCGCACTTGATACAGCTGGTGTGAACAACCGTATGCAGGCTCGTTCCAAATACGGTGCTAAGCGTCCAAAAGCTAAAAAATCGTAATACAACTTATATGAGTACATGACGTAAGAAAGGGGGATATCCATGCCACGCAAAGGTCCAGTTACCAAAAGAGACGTGCTGCCAGATCCGGTTTATAACAGCAAGCTGGTTACTCGTCTGATCAACCGCATTATGCTGGATGGTAAAAGAGGTGTTGCTCAAAGCATTCTTTACAATTCGTTCAAGCTGATTCAAGAACGTACTGGTAAAGATCCTATGGAAGTGTTTGAAGCAGCAATCAAAAACATCATGCCAGTTCTGGAAGTTAAAGCTCGCCGTGTCGGCGGTGCAAACTACCAGGTGCCTATCGAAGTAAAACCAGAGAGACGTACTGCTCTTGGTCTTCGTTGGCTCGTAAACTACTCCCGCAACCGCGGTGAGAAAACGATGGAAGAGCGTTTGGCGGCAGAGATCATCGATGCTTCCAACAACACAGGCGCTTCCGTTAAGAAACGCGAAGATACACACAAAATGGCTGAAGCGAACAAAGCGTTTGCACACTACCGCTGGTAGGATTCAGTTCAACAAATTACACTTCAATTTTGAAGGGAGACTATTTCATGGCAAGAGAGTTCTCCTTGAAAAATACACGTAATATCGGGATCATGGCTCATATTGACGCTGGTAAAACGACCACTACAGAGCGGATCTTGTTCTACACAGGCCGTACGCACAAAATCGGTGAAGTTCACGAGGGTGCTGCTACAATGGACTGGATGGAGCAAGAACAGGAGCGCGGGATCACGATTACTTCCGCCGCGACGACCGCTTCTTGGAAAGGTCACCGCGTAAATATCATTGACACCCCGGGGCACGTTGACTTCACTGTTGAAGTTGAACGTTCCCTTCGTGTATTGGATGGGGCAGTAGGCGTTTTCAGTGCGAAAGAGGGCGTTGAACCTCAGTCTGAAACCGTTTGGAGACAGGCTGATCGTTATGGCGTACCACGGATCGCATATGTAAACAAAATGGATATTATCGGTGCCGACTATCTGAACGTAGTTGCAGATATGCGCGACCGTCTGCAAGCGAACGCAGTTGCTATTCAGCTGCCGATCGGTGCGGAAAATGACTTCAAAGGCATCATCGACATCGTTGAGCAAAAAGCTTACATGTACAAAGATGACCTGGGTCAAGATATTGAAGAAACAGAAGTTCCTGCAGAGTTCAAAGAGAAAGTCGAAGAACTTCGCAATGAACTCGTTGAGAAAGTCGCAGAACTTGACGAAGAACTGACTATGAAGTATCTGGAAGGTGAAGAAATCACCATTCCTGAACTGAAAGCTGCACTCCGTAAAGGTGTTGTAGAAGTTAAGATCTTCCCAGTTATCTGCGGATCTTCTTACCGTAACAAAGGGGTTCAGCTGATGCTGGACGCTGTTATCGATTACCTGCCGGCTCCAGTTGATGTTCCATCGATCCAGGGTCACCTGGAAGACGGAACCGAAGTTGAGCGTCATTCTTCCGATGAAGAACCGTTCTCGGCTCTGGCATTTAAAATCATGACAGACCCTTACGTTGGTAAATTGACATTCTTCCGCGTATACTCCGGTATTCTTCAATCCGGTTCTTACGTATTGAATGCAACCAAAGGCAAACGTGAACGTATTGGCCGTATCCTTCAAATGCACGCGAACAGCCGTCAAGAGATCAGCGAAGTTTACTCCGGTGATATCGCAGCTGCCGTTGGTTTGAAAGACACTGGCACAGGCGACACGCTTTGCGACGAAAAGGCTCCGGTAATTCTGGAATCCATGAACTTCCCGGATCCGGTTATCGAGATTGCCGTAGAACCAAAAACCAAAGCCGACCAAGACAAAATGGGCGTTGCTTTGGGCAAATTGACAGAAGAAGATCCTACGCTGCGTGCTCATACAGATGAAGAGACTGGCCAAACCATCCTTGCTGGTATGGGTGAGCTTCACCTCGACATCATCATCGACCGCATGCGTCGTGAGTTCAAGGTAGAAACCAACGTGGGTAAACCACAGGTTGCTTACCGTGAAACCTTCCGTCAACCAGCTCGCGTCGAAGGTAAATTCGTTCGCCAATCCGGTGGTCGTGGTCAATACGGTCACGTATGGGTTGAGTTCGAACCTCTCGAAGCAGGTACTGGCAGCACATTCGACAGCAAAATCGTCGGTGGTTCCGTACCAAGAGAATACATTCAGCCTGCACTGACTGGTATCGAAGAAGCCATGAAAAATGGTGTACTCGCCGGCTTCCCACTTGTAGACGTTAAAGCTACAATCGTAGACGGTTCTTACCATGATGTCGACTCCAATGAAATGGCGTTTAAGATTGCCGGTTCCATGGCGCTTAAAGCAGCTAAAGACAAGTGTAAGCCTGTCTTGCTCGAGCCAATCATGAAAGTCGAAGTTACTGTGCCTGAGGAATACATGGGCGACGTAATGGGTATGCTGAACTCCCGCCGTGGACGGATCGAAGGTATGGATTCCCGTTCCGGTGCTCAAATCATCCGTGCGAAGGTGCCTCTGTCCGAAATGTTCGGATATTCGACAACTCTTCGTTCCGGTACCCAAGGACGCGGCGTGTTCTCCATGGAACTGTCTCACTACGAAGAAGTTCCTAAGAACATCTCGGAAGAGATCATCTCCAAGTCCAAAGGATCTGCTGAATAAGCAAACCAACGTTTCAAAGTCTGGCCGGAACATTTACATCCAAGACAACCTGCATAGAATCCGGTCAGCATAAACATACAAAACATTATTCCATTTAAGGAGGAATTGTTCAAAATGGCAAAGGCTAAATTTGAACGTAACAAACCGCACGTTAACATCGGTACTATTGGTCACGTTGACCATGGTAAAACTACTTTGACTGCTGCTATCACAACTGTATTGTCCAAAACTTACGGTGGTGCTGCTGTAGCATTCGACCAAATCGACAAAGCTCCAGAAGAGCGCGAGCGCGGTATCACAATCTCCACAGCTCACGTTGAATATGAAACACCTGCTCGTCACTATGCACACGTTGACTGCCCTGGACACGCCGACTATGTTAAAAACATGATCACTGGCGCTGCTCAAATGGACGGAGCAATCCTGGTTGTATCCGCAGCTGACGGCCCAATGCCGCAAACTCGCGAACACATCCTGCTGTCCCGCCAAGTAGGCGTTCCTTACATCGTTGTATTCTTGAACAAATGCGACATGGTTGAAGACGCTGAACTTCTTGAACTGGTTGAAATGGAAGTACGTGACCTGCTGAACGAATATGACTTCCCAGGCGACGACACTCCAATCATCCAAGGTTCTGCTCGTGAAGCTCTGCAAAACCCTGATGGCGAGTGGGCACAAAAAATCGTTGAAATGTTCAACATCATCGACGAGTACATCCCAACTCCAGAACGCGACACTGACAAGCCTTTCCTTATGCCTGTCGAGGACGTATTCTCCATCACTGGTCGCGGTACCGTTGCTACAGGTCGTGTAGAGCGTGGTACTGTTAAAGTGGGCGACGAAATCGAAATCATCGGTATCGCTGAAGAGTCCAGAAAATCCGTCGTAACTGGCGTAGAAATGTTCCGCAAATTGCTTGATTCCGCTCAAGCTGGTGACAACATCGGAGCCCTGCTTCGTGGTGTAGACCGTGCACAAATCGAACGTGGTCAAGTACTGGCTAAGCCAGGTTCAGTTAAGCCTCACACTGAATTCTCTGCTCAAATCTACGTTCTGACAAAAGAAGAAGGTGGCCGTCATAAGCCTTTCTTCACTGGATACCGTCCACAGTTCTACTTCCGTACAACTGACGTAACGGGTATCATCAACCTGCCAGAAGGTGCCGAAATGGTTATGCCTGGCGACAACATCACTGTAACCGTACAACTGATTGCTCCAATCGCGATCGAAGAAGGAACAAAGTTCTCTATTCGTGAAGGCGGACGTACAGTTGGCGCGGGCGCAGTAGCAACAATCTCCAAATAATTAAGGCTCTTGCCTTAATTCCCGATATAAGCAACATTGTACTGTAACGAGTAACGTGGTGTCGTAAACACAAGATGCAGAAGGTGCTTCTCCTTGGAGAAGCACCTTCTGTTTTTATGTACATATGGAAAGGAGAAACGTTTTACTAGAGGACATAGAAAATATAACAAAACCCTTTACAAAGTTGTACAAAATACATATGATGTTTGTACAAAGATTATACAAAATATAACTGTGATTGAGGAGTGACCAGGAGGTATGAAATGCCCTTTCGGTTTTCTGGAGAAGAAGCTTCATGGTTCGGTAAATGATAATTACAAACAAAACATTCCAATGGCATGGGGCGAAAGTGTAGAGGGAGAGCGACATCATCATTTTCTTTCGGGTCACGACGAACTCAATGAGCAGATGCGAATGATCGACTTGAACGAATCCGATTTAAGGCTGCTTCGGTTGATCAAGCCTGAAATGGAGCGTTACATAGATCGCATTACCGATTATTTTTATAAATCCGTGCTCGATGTGGACAAACTGGAACAAATCATCGTAAAGCACAGTACGATCGATCGTTTGAAGCAAACCCTTCGTGATCATTTGCTGGAAATTTTCAATGGTAATATTGATGAGTCCTATATATCCAAGCGGATGTTGATTGCCAAGGTACACAAGAGAGTAGGTCTGGAACCCAAGTGGTATCTATCCGCTTTTCAAAACTTGCAGAATGGTTTCATGGAAATGCTCTACAGTGAAATTCAAATGGAAGATCAGCAGCGATTAAGGGTGATTCGTACGATTACCAAACTGTTGAATCTGGAGCAGCAGCTGGTGCTTGAGGCTTACGAGAAGGAAAACATGCAGGAGAAGCAGCGACAGTACGAAATGGTAAAGGATGATTTAAAGGGCAAAATCGCTTCGTTCAGCGAGGATCTTGTCCAGCTTAGTATATCCACGAATGCCGCGATTAAGCAGCTTGTGGCAAGCAGCGCAGAGCTCAGCAATACCTTCCAGCAATCGTCTGTCATTGCGGTTGAATCGGAAAGGATGGCTCAGGAAGGCAGCCAGCAGATGGATGCGTTAAACGAGCAGATCAGCAGCATTCACGAGCGTACTCACGAGATGGAGAAACACGTCAGCGAACTAAGCGAAGCTTCCAGACAGATCGCCAACATTGTCGACTCCGTGAAGGAAATCGCAAGTCAAACCAAAATGCTTTCTCTAAATGCATCGATCGAGGCAGCCAGAGCAGGCGAACATGGGAAAGGTTTTGGCGTTGTCGCCCAGGAAGTCAGCCGGTTGTCGGAGGACACGAAGAAGACTGTTATTCGTATTGCCGAGCTGGTGCATAATTCCGGACAATTGACATCACAGGTTGTCTCAAAAATTGAGGAGGTACGTACCTTGACGGGGAAAGGGAGAGAGCAATCGCTTGATACGCGTACGGTTTTCACCAATATTGTCGACTCCATGGTGCACAGCAGCAGGGATATCGTTTCCGTAGAAGAGCGTATTCACACATTAATGACTACCATTGAAGGAATCGGAACTTCAACCGCCCAGGCAGCGGCATCTGCAGAGCGTTTTAAGATAGCTACCGCCGAGCTGTAATGGCTGCAACGAATGGATTTGTCGGCCATGCGAGAATAATTACGATCTTTTCATTTAAAGCTTGCAATGTGCCCATTCTTTATATATAATAGTGAATGTTGTTCTGAGACGTTGCGATGATGTGAGAGGTTACTGACACACCCGGCCCCTTTGCCATGGAGCGGTGGGTTAGAAAATTTTCACGGAGTATGTCCGATACCAAATTGGGCGATAGAAGGAGGGACTAAAATGGCAAAGCAAAAAATTCGTATTCGTTTGAAGGCTTACGATCACAGAATTCTTGATCAATCCGCTGAGAAAATTGTTGAAACTGCGAAACGTTCGGGTGCAGGTGTATCTGGACCGATTCCGCTTCCAACTGAAAAGCAAATCATTACTATTCTCCGTGCGGTACACAAGTATAAGGATTCTCGGGAGCAATTCGAAATGCGCACACATAAGCGTCTGATCGACATTGTGAACCCAACTCCACAAACTGTGGATGCTCTTATGCGCTTGGACCTGCCGTCCGGTGTAGATATCGAAATTAAATTGTAATATCCGAATTGAGAAGAGAAAAGAGGTGTCAACATGAAAGGTATCTTAGGAAAAAAACTCGGAATGACTCAAGTATTTACTCCAGAAGGTAATGTAATTCCTGTAACGGTTATCGAAGCAGGTCCTTGTGTTGTTCTGCAAAAGAAAGATGTCGAGAACGATGGATACGAAGCGATCCAAATCGGTTTCTCCGATAAGAAAGAAAGCAGATCCAACAAACCTGAAGCAGGCCATGCCAAAAAGGCTAATACTGCACCTAAGCGCTACGTTCGCGAAGTTCGCGGTGTTGACCTCGGGGCATACGAGGTTGGCCAAGAACTTAAAGCTGATATTTTTGCAGAAGGCGAATTTGTTGACGTGACTGGTACTTCTAAAGGTAAAGGTTTCCAAGGTAACATCAAACGTTGGGGACAAAGCCGCGGACCAATGGCGCACGGCTCCCGCTACCATCGCGGACCAGGTTCCATGGGCTCTATTCAAGCAAACCGTGTTCCTAAAGGCAAACACCTTCCAGGACAAATGGGTAACGTAACTGTGACTGTTCAAAAGCTTGAGGTCGTTAAAGTTGATACAGAACGTAATGTTTTGTTGATCAAAGGCGCAATCCCAGGCCCTAAAAACAGCTTCGTGAAAATCAATGAAACGGTGAAGAAATAATCACCTAAGGAAAGGAGGAACAATCAATGCCAAAAGTATCCGTGTTGAATGTCAGCGGTAGCCAAGTTGAAGAATTGGAACTGAATGATGCGGTATTCGGTATTACACCTAACGTTCATGTTATGAACCAGGCTGTATTGCTGCAAAGAGCATCTTTGCGTCGTGGTACGCACAAAGTGAAAGGCCGTTCTGAAGTACGCGGCGGCGGACGTAAGCCTTGGAAACAAAAAGGCACCGGCCGTGCTCGTCAAGGTTCGATCCGTTCACCACAATGGAAAGGCGGCGGTACTGTGTTTGGTCCAACACCACGCAGCTACTCGTTCAAGCTTCCTAAAAAGGTTCGTCGTCTGGCGATTAAATCCGCATTGTCTTCCAAAGTGATCGACAATAACATTATCGTTCTGGATGCACTTGCACTGAACACGCCTAAAACGAAAGAATTTGCAAACATCTTGAACAACCTGAAAGTGGAACGTAAAGCCCTGATCGTGGCTCCTAGCTATGATGATAATGTGGCTCTTTCCGCTCGTAATATTCCTGGTGTGAAATTCGTAGCGGCAGACGGCATTAATGTTCTTGACGTACTGATGTACGACAAGCTGATCATTACGAAAGAAGCAGTTCAGAAGGTAGAGGAGGTGCTCGCGTAATGAAAGATCCTCGTGATATTATCAAACGTCCGGTGATTACGGAACGTACTGCTGACTACATGGCTGACCTTAAGTATGCCTTTGAAGTTGACATTCGTGCCAACAAAACCGAAATCAAACAAGCCGTTGAGTCTATTTTCAAAGTGAAAGTGACCAACGTTAACACTATGCGCGTTCCAGCTAAGCCGAAACGCTATGGCCGCTACAACGGTTACACAACCGAGTGGAAAAAAGCCATCGTAACGCTGAGCAAAGACAGCAAAGCGCTCGAGTTTTTTGAATCTGTAGAGTAAGGAGGAAATCACGTGCCTATTAAAAAGTATAAACCTACTTCCCCGGCAAGACGCAACATGTCCGTGTCTACTTTCGAAGAGATCACGACAAATCAGCCGGAGAAATCGTTGCTTGCACCGCTCAGCAAAAAAGCTGGCCGCAACAACCAAGGTAAAATTACAGTTCGTCACCACGGCGGCGGACACAAGCGTAAATACCGTATCATCGACTTCAAACGTACGAAAGACGGCATACCAGGTACCGTTGCTACAATCGAGTATGATCCGAACCGTACTTCTAACATCGCTTTGATCCACTATGCAGACGGAGAGAAACGTTATATCATCGCTCCTAAAGGTCTGAAAGTTGGAGACAAGATCGAATCCGGACCGAGCGCCGACATCAAAATCGGTAACGCTCTTCCAATGGAAAACATTCCAGTAGGTACTGTTATCCACAACATCGAACTGCAACCAGGCAAAGGCGGACAATTGGTTCGTGCAGCCGGCACCGAAGCTCAGCTTCTGGGTAAAGAAGAAAAATACGTATCCGTACGTTTGTCTTCCGGTGAAGTTCGTAAGCTTCTGAAAGTTTGCCGCGCAACCATCGGTTCCGTTGGTAACGAAGATCATGAGCTCATCAAGATCGGTAAAGCAGGCCGCAGCCGCTGGCTCGGACAACGTCCTGAAGTACGCGGTGTCGTCATGAACCCTAACGATCACCCACACGGTGGTGGTGAAGGCCGCGCTCCAATCGGACGTAAATCGCCAATGTCTCCATGGGGCAAACCAACCCTTGGTTACAAAACGCGTAAAAAAGGAAAAGCTTCTGACAAGTATATCGTTCGCCGCCGCACAAAATAATGCACATTGTGCATAACTTTGTGAAGTGCCGAAAGTAACGAGAGATTGGACGAAGGGAGGATTTTATAGATGAGTCGCAGTTTGAAAAAAGGACCTTTCATTGATGGGTACCTGCTGAAAAAAGTAGAAGTGATGAACGAGTCGAGCAAGAAAGCTGTTATCAAAACTTGGTCCCGTCGCTCTACGATTTTCCCACAATTTATCGGTCACACGTTCGGTGTATACGATGGACGCAAACACGTTCCTGTATATGTAACGGAAGACATGGTAGGACACAAGTTGGGTGAATTCGCACCAACTCGTACTTACAAAGGTCATACGGACGATGACAAGAAGACAAGAAGATAATTTGAAGCTCTTTGTTTGAGAGGAGGTAAAATGAAATGGAAGCAAAAGCACATGCTAGATCGATCCGGATTGCTCCTCGTAAAGTCAAGCTCGTGATTGACTTGATCCGCGGCAAGCAAGTGGGTGAGGCTATCGCCATTCTTCGCCACACTCCGAAATCGGCTTCCCTGGTTGTAGAGAAGCTGCTCAACTCGGCAATCGCCAATGCTGAGCATAACTACTCCATGGACATTAACAATCTGGTTGTTAGCCAGGTTTTCGTTAACCAAGGACCAACCATGAAGAGATTCCGTCCACGCGCCATGGGCCGTGCAAGTCGGATCAATAAACGCACCAGCCACATCACTTTGGTGGTATCTGAAAAATAAGGAGGGATAAAGTGTGGGCCAAAAGGTAAATCCAGTCGGACTCCGGATCGGTATTATTCGTGATTGGGAATCGAAATGGTATGCAGGCAAAGATTTCGGAAATCTTTTGCTGGAAGACGTTAAAATTCGTGAATACCTTAAGAATAAACTGAAAGATTCTGCTGTATCTCGTATTGAGATCGAGAGAGCGGCAAATCGTGTGAATGTCACTATCCACACTGCGAAACCAGGTATGGTTATCGGTAAAGGCGGTTCTGAAGTCGAAGTACTTCGCAGCCAAGTTACGAAAATTGCAGGCGGTAAAAAAGTTCACATCAATATCTCTGAAATCAAACATGCGGATCTGGATGCAATCTTGGTTGCAGAAAGCATCGCACAACAACTGGAACGTCGTGTATCTTTCCGTCGCGCTCTGAAACAAGCGATTCAAAGAACCATGCGTTCTGGTGCAAAAGGAATCAAAACTCAAGTCGGCGGACGTCTTGGCGGTGCCGAGATCGCTCGTTCGGAAGGATATAGTGAAGGAACAGTTCCTCTTCATACGCTCCGTGCTGATATTGACTATGGTACAGCAGAAGCGCATACTACTTATGGCCGTATCGGCGTAAAAGTATGGATCTATCGTGGTGAGGTACTTCCTCCGGCTAAGAAACAAGCTGCTCAGGAAGGAGGCAACTAATCATGTTGGTACCAAAACGTGTAAAACACCGCAAGCAACAACGCGGTCACATGAAAGGTATGGCTAAAGGCGGCACTGAGCTGAACTTCGGTGAATTCGGTCTGCAAGCTCTTGAGCCAACTTGGATTACGAACCGTCAGATCGAAGCAGCGCGTATTGCTATGACGCGTTACATCAAACGTGGCGGTAAAGTATGGATCAAAATTTTCCCTGATAAGCCGATCACTCAAAAACCTCTCGAGGTTCGTATGGGTAGCGGTAAAGGTAACGTAGAGAAATGGGTCGCAGTTGTCAAACCAGGTAAGATTATGTTTGAACTTGGAGGCGTGCCTGAGGAAATCGCTCGCGAAGCGATGCGTCTTGCCGCTCACAAGCTGCCGATCAAAACGAAGTTTGTGAAACGTGAAGAATTGGGTGGTGAAGCAAATGAAAGCTAATGATCTGCGTAACTTGACCACTGCAGAAATTGAGCAAAAGATTGCGGGTTTTAAAGAGGAGCTCTTTAACCTCCGTTTTCAATTGGCTACCGGACAGCTTGACAACCCGACTCGGATCCGTGATGTGCGCAGGGAAATAGCTCGTGCTAAAACCGTCATCCGTGAAAGAGAACTTGGGATTAGTTAATTGAATCAGTCATTTGCCTGTATTCAGGAAGGAGGCTAACGATGAGCGAAGAACGCAATGCTCGTAAAGTGCAAGTTGGTAAAGTTGTCAGTGACAAAATGGAGAAAACCATTGTTGTAGCTGTTGAAACTTACAAAAAGCATGATCTCTACCACAAGCGCATTAAATACACGAAAAAATTTAAAGCGCATGATGAGAACAACACTGCAAAAATCGGAGATACCGTTAAAATCATGGAAACTCGTCCACTCTCCAAAGACAAACGCTGGAGACTGGTAGAAGTCGTTGAAAAAGCGGTTATCATCTAAAGATATAGCGATAGTTTTTCCGAAAGGAGGAAATTTCAATGATTCAACCATTTACACGTCTGCATGTAGCTGACAATTCTGGTGCGAAGGAACTGATGTGTATCCGCGTATTGGGTGGTACGGGTCGTCGTACTGCTGCAATCGGTGATTTGATCGTTTGTTCCGTGAAACAAGCAACACCAGGCGGCGTTGTCAAAAAGGGTGACGTAGTCAAAGCTGTTGTTGTTCGTACGAAGCGTTCGGTACGCCGTAAGGACGGATCTTACATCGCATTTGACGAAAACGCAGCGGTTGTTGTTAAAGACGACAAGAGCCCGCGCGGAACTCGTATTTTCGGACCAGTGGCTCGCGAACTTCGTGATAAAGACTTCATGAAAATCGTTTCCTTGGCACCGGAAGTTATCTAAGAAACAACTTGATCGGTCATACGATTGAATAAATTGTTCCAAGTTATGCTTGTCAGAAGGGCAAGCCGCAGGAGGTGTAACAAATGCCAAAAGTGAAAAAGGTTCTGGAATCGCACAATAACAAGCTGCACGTCAAAAAAGACGACACGGTTATGGTGATCAGCGGAAAAGACAAAGGCAAAAAAGGTCGCGTCATCGCTGCTTATCCACGTGAGAACCGCGTGCTTGTGGAAGGCGTCAACATGGTGAAAAAACACCAGAAGCCGAACCAAATGAATCCGCAAGGCGGAATTATTGAGCAAGAAGCGCCAATCCATGTATCCAATGTGATGCATCTGGATCCGAAGAGCGGTAAAGTAACACGTGTTGGTTACAAAACGCTTGATAACGGTAAAAAGGTTCGCGTTGCGAAAAAGTCCGGAGAAGTTATCGACTAATCGAGAGCTATAGAAAGGAGGTTTATGATTCATGGCAACAAGAATGAAAGAACGTTTTCTGAACGAAATCACTCCTGCCTTGATGCAGAAGTTCAATTATTCTACGGTAATGCAAGTGCCTAAAATCGAGAAGGTTGTTATCAACATGGGTGTTGGTGAAGCTGTATCGAACTCGAAAGTGCTTGATTCCGCAGTCAATGATATGCAGCTGATTTCTGGTCAAAAGCCAGTCATCACTCGTGCCAAAAAATCCATCGCTGGATTCAAATTGCGTGAGAATATGCCGATCGGTGTCAAAGTAACACTGCGCGGTGAGCGTATGTATTACTTCTTGGACAAATTGTTCAACATTACCCTTCCACGTGTACGTGACTTCCATGGCGTGTCCACGAAAGCATTCGACGGACGCGGCAACTACACACTGGGCCTCAAGGAACAACTGATTTTCCCTGAGATCGAGTATGATCAAGTGGATAAAGTCCGTGGTATGGATATCGTTATCGTAACGACGGCTAAAACTGACGAAGAGTCCCGCGAGCTGCTCGCTCAATTGGGAATGCCTTTTGCGAAGTAATTCGCAAATCCATTTCTCCGAAAATTTTTAGGAGGTGTCAGGCTAAGTGGCAAAAACTTCGATGAAAGTAAAACAACAACGTGCGCCTAAATATAAAGTTCGTGCTTACACGCGCTGCGAACGTTGCGGTCGTCCACATTCGGTACTGCAAAAGTTCAAAATTTGCAGAATTTGTTTCCGTGAATTAGCTTATAAGGGCCAGATTCCTGGCGTCAAAAAAGCAAGCTGGTAAGAAGTTTATAATCGGGAAGGAGGTTTACACACATGACTATGTCTGATCCAATTGCAGATATGCTTACTCGTATTCGTAATGCGAACACGGTTCGCCACGAAACAGTAGAAATGCCTGCTTCGACGATGAAAAAACAAATCGCTGAGATTCTGAAGCGTGAAGGTTTCATCCGTGATGCAGAATATATCGATGACAACAAACAAGGGATTATCCGTGTTTTCCTGAAATATGGTGCAAACAACGAACGCGTTATCTCCGGTTTGAAAAGAATCAGTAAACCAGGTCTGCGCGTATACACGAAGAGCAACGAAATCCCTCGTGTACTCGGCGGTCTTGGAATCGCGATTATCTCCACTTCTAAGGGGATTATGACCGATAAAGAAGCTCGTCAATCCAAAGCTGGCGGAGAAGTTGTCTGCTACGTTTGGTAATACACGTCACAAAACAAGGAGGTGCAACAAATGTCCCGTATTGGTCGCAAACCAATCGCAGTACCTAGCGGTGTGGATATCACACTGAACAATACCGAAATTACGGTTAAAGGCCCTAAAGGCTCTTTGACTCGTGAACTTCACAAGGATATGAAAGTAACGGTTGAGAACAACGAAATCGTCGTTGAACGCCCATCTGACAACAAACTGCATCGTTCCCTTCACGGCACGACCCGCAGCGTTGTCAACAACATGGTGAGCGGCGTAACTGAAGGATTCTCCAAATCTCTGGAATTGGTTGGGGTCGGATATCGTGCAAGCAAATCCGGAGATAAGATCGTCCTGAACGTTGGTTACTCTCATCCAGTTGAGATCACTCCAGAACCAGGTATCGAATTCGAAGTGCCTGCAAATACGAAAATCATCGTTCGCGGTATCGATAAAGAGCGCGTAGGTGCATACGCTGCTAAAATTCGTTCCGTTCGCGAACCTGAGCCTTACAAAGGTAAAGGGATTAAGTACGAAGGCGAGCGCATTATCCGTAAGGAAGGTAAAGCTGGTAAGAAGAAATAAGCTTTCTAAACTTATCAGTCTTTTACCCCATGCGTCTTAAAGTGAAGCTGTAATGGCAAACTGAAAGGAGTGAAAGGGAAGTCATGATTACAAAACAGGATAAGAACAAGGCACGTGTCAGACGTCATCTGCGTGTACGTAAGAAAATCCAAGGTACTGCAGCTCGTCCACGTTTGAACGTATTCCGTTCTTCTAAACATATCTATGCTCAACTGATCGATGACGTAGCTGGTGTAACCATCGTGTCCGCATCTACAGTTGATAAAGAACTTAGCGGTTCTGTTAAAAATGGCGGCAGCGTTGAGTCCGCTCGTCAAGTCGGCGAGTTGATCGCAAAGCGCGCGAAAGAAAAAGGTCACACAGCGGTTGTATTCGACCGTGGAGGTTACCTGTATCATGGACGGATTCAAGCCTTGGCTGAAGCAGCACGCGAAGCTGGCTTGGAATTCTAAGAATTTCTAAAAAGGAGGTTAACGACTTGCGTGTAGATCCGAACACTTTAGAACTGACTGAAAGAGTTGTAAATATTAATCGCGTAGCTAAAGTTGTAAAAGGCGGACGCCGTTTCAGCTTCAGCGCTCTGGTTGTTGTCGGCGACGGCAAAGGCTGGGTCGGTGCAGGTATCGGTAAAGCCGGCGAAGTACCTGACGCGATCCGTAAAGGCATCGAAGATGCTAAGAAAAATCTGATTCACGTTCCGATCGTAGGAACATCCATTCCTCACCTGGTTACTGGTCACTTCGGTGCTGGTCGCGTTCTTTTGAAACCAGCTTCTGAAGGTACTGGAGTAATCGCCGGCGGCCCTGTACGTGCCGTACTGGAACTTGCTGGTGTAGGTGACATCTTGACAAAATCTTTGGGTTCTTCGAACTCCATGAACATGGTCAACGCAACTTTGGAAGGCTTGTCCCGTCTGAAGCGCGTTGAAGATGTTGCCAAACTACGTGGCAAATCTGTCGAAGAGCTGCTCGGTTAAGGAGGGAATGTCATGGCTAAACTTCAAATTACCCTCGTCCGTAGTGTAATCGGTCGTCCTGAAACTCAGCGTACAACCGTTAAGACTCTCGGCTTGCGTAAACTTAACTCCAGCGTGGTACACAACGACAATCCCGCGATTCGCGGAATGATCAACAAAGTGAGCCATCTGGTATCTGTAACAGAAATCGAAGGTTAATCTGACGAAGATTAACCTATAAATATTAAGGAGGTGCAACGAACGATGAAGTTACATGAACTTACTTCAGCTACAGGGTCCCGTAAAGACCGTAAGCGTGTAGGTCGCGGTACAAGTAGCGGAACGGGTAAAACATCCGGCCGCGGTCACAAAGGGCAAAATTCTCGTTCCGGTGGCGGTGTACGTCCTGGATTCGAGGGTGGACAAAACCCATTGTATCGTCGTCTGCCAAAACGTGGTTTTGTAAATCCTACGCGGAAAGAGTATGCGATTGTTAACATCGAGGAACTGAACAGCTTTGCAGAGGGTACGGAAGTAACTCCTGAATTTTTGGTGGAAAACGGCGTCGTGAACAACACGAAGAGCGGCATCAAAATTCTTGGCAACGGTGAAGTTACCGTGAAGTTGACTGTAAAAGCAAATAAGTTCTCTCAATCTGCGGTAGAGAAAATCGAGGCTGCCGGCGGTAAAACCGAGGTGATCTAATGTTTAAGACCCTGAAGAATATATGGCGGGTTGAGGACCTTCGTAAAAGAATTCTGTTCACCTTGTTTGTACTGATCATTTACCGTATTGGTTCATTCGTTCCTGTTCCTGGCGTCAATAAAGATGTCCTGGAACAGACGAATCAGCAAGGTTCACAGTTATTTGGTCTCTTAAACACGTTCTCGGGTGGTGCGCTGCATCAATTCTCGATCTTCGCCCTCGGGATCGTGCCGTATATTACCTCGTCCATTATCGTTCAGTTGCTCTCGATGGATGTCATTCCGAAGCTGGCTGAGTGGGCAAAACAAGGCGAGCACGGGAAAAAGAAATCGGCGCAGTTGACACGTTATGGTACGATCATATTGGGTCTCATTCAGGCATTTGCGATGTCAATCGGATTTAACCGGTTGTATTCAGCCGAAATGATTCCTAATGCAACATTTGTGGATTACCTGATGATTGCCATCGTGCTGACAGCAGGTACCGCATTCCTGATGTGGTTGGGTGAACAAATTACGGAGAAGGGAATCGGCAATGGTATCTCCATTCTGATTTTCGCCGGGATTGTCGCAAATATTCCGAGCTATATCCGTTCTACAGCTCAATCCAATTTCATTCAAGAAGGTCAGGCGTTCATGAATACCCTGAAAACATTGATCGTTCTCATTGTCATCGTGGCGATTATTGTGGGTGTCATCTACATCCAGCAGGCGATTCGTAAAATTCCTGTTCAATATGCAAAACGTGTGGTTGGCAACAAGATGTACGGTGGACAGAATACGCATATCCCATTGAAAATCAATGCGGCTGGCGTTATTCCGGTGATCTTCGCCGTATCCCTGCTGCAGTTCCCTACCATTATTGCGAGCTTCTGGTCAACTCATGAGTGGGCGAAGTGGATTCAAACCAACTTGAGATATGACTATCCGCTGGGTATGGTACTGTACGTTCTGATGATTATCGGTTTCACGTTCTTCTACACCTTCGTGCAGATGAACCCGAACCAAATGGCAGACAACATGAAGAAAAACGGCGGCTACATCCCGGGCATTCGCCCAGGTAAAGCGACCGAGAAGTATCTGACCCGAGTAATGTCCCGTCTAACCATGACTGGTGCCCTCTTCCTTGCGGTTATCTCTCTCGTGCCGATTGGCTTCGGTACCCTGGCAGGCTTGCCTGACTCGGTTAAAATCGGAGGCACTTCACTGCTGATCGTCATCGGGGTAGCGCTGGATACGATGAAAACCATCGAAAGTCAGTTGATCAAACGTCACTACAAAGGTTTTATCAATAAATAAGTAATAGGTTCCGGTGAAGTGGAGTTTAAGCTTCCCGGCAACTTATTGCGTTGTTTCTTGTAAAGAGGCAGTGTCGGAGGGAGAGAGAAACGTGAACATACTATTCATGGGCCCTCCTGGGGCAGGAAAAGGCACACAGGCAGAAGTCATTGTCAATGAATTCGGCATTCCCCATATTTCCACCGGCGATGCATTTCGTCTGGCGATTAAACAGGGAACTCCCATTGGGATTAAAGCCAAAGAATACATGGATCAAGGGCTTTTGGTACCGGATGATGTAACGATCGGCATTGTGGAGGAACGTCTGCAGCAGTCCGATTGCGAAAAAGGTTTTTTATTGGATGGTTTTCCAAGAACCCTTTCGCAAGCGGAAGCGCTGGATGAAATTCTTAGCAGACTGGGCACCCAGTTGGATCATGTCATCAACCTGAAAGTAGACCGTGATAAATTGATGGCGCGCCTTACGGGACGCCGGATCTGCAAGAACTGCGGCGCTACTTATCATGTGATCTTTAACCCGCCGAAACAGGAAGGTGTTTGTGATAAATGCGGAGGCGAACTGTATCAGCGCTCGGATGACAACGAAGAGAGCGTAGGTACCCGTCTGGACGAATATATCAACAAAACAGCACCACTCCTAGCATTTTATGAGAACAAAGGTCTATTGCGTCAGATCGATGGTGATCAAGAAATCGGTACGGTATCAAGCGAAATCGTATCGGTGCTGCGAGGTTAGTCGTAATGATCATTTGTAAGTCCGAAACGGAACTAGGCTTTATGCGGGAAGCAGGGCGGATTGTGGCTGAAACGCACCGTCTCATGGCACAGCATATACAACCGGGCATTACGACCGGCGAACTTGACGCTATTGCCGACCACTACATTCGCAGTCAAAAAGCACTGCCGTCTTTTAAGGGCTACAATGGTTTTCCTGCCAGCATTTGCGCTTCAGTCAATGATCAGTTGGTACACGGATTTCCCGGCAAACGCAAATTAAACGAAGGCGACATTATTACGCTAGACATCGGTGCGCAGTACCGTGGTTACCATGGAGACTCCGCTTGGACCTATCCTGTTGGCAGGATTACGGATGAAGCCCAGCGTCTGCTGGACGTCACCGAACAATCCCTGTATGCAGGCTTGGAGCTTGTCAAACCTGATGTGCGCCTGTTCACGATCTCACATGCCATCCAGCGCGTCATCGAAGACGCCGGCTTCTCGGTAGTCCGGGAGTATGTCGGACACGGAGTTGGGGCAGAACTGCATGAAGAACCGAATATTCCGAACTTTGGCGTTCCGGATCGGGGACCAAGGCTTAAACCCGGCATGGTGCTGGCGATTGAACCTATGGTGAATGCCGGATCACGTTTCGTCAAAACGCTGGAAGACAATTGGACGGTCGTTACGGTCGACGGATCCTTGTGTGCTCACTTTGAGCATACGGTAGCCGTTACGGAACAAGGTCATGAAATTCTCACAAAACTGGATGCGTAGGTGATTGTCTTGAGTAATCAAAACAGCCTGCAAATCGGTCAGATTGTGAAGATCCTGAAGGGCAAAGATGCCGGTCAGGTGGCCGTGGTCGTATCTATTGATGACAGCAGGTTCGTGTATATAGCGGATGGGCATAAACGGAAGTTTGACCAGAGCAAGAAGAAAAGCCTTCTGCATCTGGAACCCCAATCCTTCATTAGCAGCGAGGTCGCTAACAGTTTAAATGAAAGCGGTCGGGTCACGAATGGAAAGCTGCGTTTTGCAGTAATGAAGTTTGTGCAGTCCACCGAACCCCATGCTGAAGAGAAAGGAGACTAACTGTGGCCAAAGAAGATGTAATTGAAGTGGAAGGTACGGTCATCGAGCCGTTGCCGAATGCTACGTTCAAAGTTGAGCTTGAGAACGGTCATCAAATTCTTGCTCACGTTTCCGGTAAGCTGCGGATGCACTTTATCCGTATTCTGACTGGTGACAAAGTGGTCGTGCAGTTATCGCCTTATGATTTAACCAAAGGCCGTATAACGTACCGTAAGTAATTTTTGCCGTTCCTTTCAATCATGCGCCAGGGATGTTATGATCCTATATGGCACTTGAAAAAGATTTGTCCTGATTTTACACTTGTAAAATCCGGCCCGATCCTATAAGATATGAATTTGCTTCCTTCATGATGGAAGCAAATCCTTAGTCAATCCTTACGAAGTGAGTTTTGCTATGCAAAACTTGAGGGAGGTAATTAACATGAAGGTGAGACCTTCTGTGAAGCCTATTTGCGAAAAATGCAAAGTCATTCGCCGCAAAGGTACTGTAATGGTTATCTGTGAAAATCCGAAACACAAACAAAAACAAGGTTAATAGAAGGGGGTGTAGCGTAAAATGGCTCGTATAGCTGGTGTGGATTTGCCACGTGACAAACGCGTTGAGATCGCCTTGACTTATATTTTCGGAATCGGTAAAACGACTTCCCAGAAAATTCTGAGCACTACAGGCATCAATCCGGACACTCGTGTTCGCGATTTGACGGAAGATGAAGTCAGCAAATTGCGTGAAACGATCGACAAAACGGTTAAGGTTGAAGGTGACCTGCGTCGTGAAATTTCCTTGAATATTAAACGTCTCGTTGAGATCGGTTGCTATCGTGGAGTGCGTCATCGCCGCGGTCTGCTGGTTCGTGGACAACGTACTAAAACAAATGCTCGTACACGGAAAGGCCCTCGTCGTACTGTAGCGAACAAGAAGAAATAAGAAGGGGGGATAAAAGACAATGGCTAAACCGAAAAAAGTCGTACGTACTAAACGTCGTGACCGCAAAAATATTGAATCCGGAGTGGCTCATATCCGTTCCACGTTCAATAATACGATCGTAACAATTACGGATCCTCACGGAAACGCGATTTCCTGGGCAAGCTCCGGCGGCCTTGGATTCAAGGGTTCCCGTAAGTCGACTCCGTTCGCAGCTCAAATGGCTGCAGAATCCGCGGCTAAAGCAGCTATGGAACATGGAATGAAGGCGGTAGAGGTTATGGTTAAAGGTCCAGGTGCAGGCCGTGAAGCAGCGATCCGCTCTTTGCAAGCTGCTGGTCTGGAAGTCAACCTGATCAAAGACGTAACTCCAGTTCCGCACAACGGTTGCCGCCCGCCTAAACGTCGTCGTGTCTAATTGAAGTCAACCTGAAGAATGTGGTATATTTCCGGCACAATCTGCTAATAATGGTTGTTTAGGCATACTACATGTTACACAAGATAAAGTTGACAGTTTCAAATAGGAGCGACGTTTGAAGGAGGGGTACTTGCGTGATTGAAATCGAAAAGCCGAAAATTGAGACCGTAGACGTCAGTGAAGACGGAGCCTATGGCAAGTTTGTAGTAGAACCGCTTGAGCGTGGATATGGAACGACTTTGGGGAATTCCCTTCGCCGGATCCTGCTATCCTCGCTGCCAGGCGCAGCCGTAACATCCGTACAGATCGATGGCGTTCTCCACGAGTTCTCAACGGTTCCGGGTGTAATGGAAGACGTGACGGAAATTATTCTGAACCTGAAGGCTCTTTCCCTGAAAATTCATTCTGACGAGGAGAAAGTCCTCGAGATTGACGCTGAGGGAGAAGGAGTTGTGACGGCAGGAGATATCCGGGCGGACAGCGATGTGGAAATTCTCAATCCAGACCTTCATATTGCAACAATGGGTCCAGGTTCGAGACTTCACATGCGTATTTTTGCTAACCGCGGTCGTGGCTATGTCCAAGCAGATAAGAATAAACGTGATGATCAACCGATTGGCGTCATCCCGGTCGATTCTATCTATACCCCGATTAGCCGCGTCAACTATGGCGTGGAGAATACGCGGGTTGGTCAAGTGACCAACTACGACAAATTGACGCTTGAAATCTGGACTGATGGCAGCATTCGTCCGGAAGAGGCTGTAAGCCTCGGCGCCAAAATTTTGACCGAGCATCTGATGCTGTTCGTCGGTCTGACCGATGAAGCGAAAGATGCTGAGATCATGGTCGAAAAAGAAGAAGACAAAAAAGAAAAAGTGCTTGAAATGACGATCGAAGAGCTTGATCTCTCTGTTCGTTCCTATAACTGCCTCAAGCGTGCCGGCATTAATACGGTACAAGAGCTGACCACGAAAACGGAAGAAGACATGATGAAAGTCCGCAACCTGGGCCGCAAGTCTTTGGAAGAAGTTCAAGAGAAGCTCGAGGAATTGGGTCTGGGACTCCGGACAGAAGAATAACTTCTTAGAATCGTTAGCGAAGGAGGGGAAAACATGGCATACCAAAAGTTGGGCCGCGATTCCAGCGCACGTAAAGCTTTGTTCCGCGATCTGGTAACCGACCTGTTCTTATATGAACGCATCCAAACTACGGAAGCTAAAGCGAAAGAAGTTCGTTCGATCGCTGAAAAGCTGATCACAAAGGCGAAGAAGGGTGACCTTCATGCTCGCCGTCAAGTGGCAGCATTCGTTCGTCGTGAAACGATTGATGGAGAGCAAGACGCAATCCAAAAATTGTTCAGCGAGCTGGCTACCCGTTATGCAGAGCGTCCAGGCGGATACACTCGTATCCTGAAGCTCGGACCTCGCCGCGGTGACTCCGCGCCTATGGTTTATCTGGAACTGGTTGACCGCGCGTAAACAGGTGAGGATGGGGAAAGGGGGGAAGGAATCACATGATTCTGATCGAACCCTTTTTTTCATGTCCGGGGCCGGGGAACGGATATAGACGTTCATCTTTTCCGGAGACAGCCCCGGATTCAAGTTCCTTTAACCTAACGGAACGGCTTCGCCGTGTTGTACGGCGGAGCCGTTTTGTGTTTCGGCGGGCAAGCAGCGCATGAATTCCTTTTTACGGGAAAAGGCAGGCAGAGGATTCGGGAGGTTTAGGGGAATGCGCAACATATGTATGAAGTGCAGCTATGACGGTACGAATTATAGTGGTTTTCAGACACAGCCCGATGGGAACGCTATTCAGGACTATTTGGAAAAGGCCATTGAGATGTTGACGGGAGAGAAAGTGAAAATCCATGCTTCGGGACGCACGGATGCAGGTGTGCATGCCTATGGGCAGGTGTTTCATTTTCACACGGCTTCCAAGATTCCTGCGGAACGCTGGTGTATGGCTCTTAATTCCAGACTTCCGAGAGATATCATGGTGACCGAAGCTAGAGAAGTCCCTTTGGAGTTTCATTCAAGAAGGTCTGCGAAGCGCAAAACCTACCGTTATACGATCAATGCCAATCAGTTTCCGGATCTTTTCCGGAGAAATACGGAGCTTCATCATCCCGGCAAGCTGAACATTGAGGCTATGGCCGAAGGGGTGAAGTTTTTGATCGGCACGCATGACTTTACATCTTTTGCATCCCGCCACTCGACCAAGCCATCTCATATCCGCACTGTTTATGATGTCCATATCGAAACGGATCAATCCATGTGCCGCCCGGGAACCCGGGACCAGGGCCTGATCCATCTTTATATCACCGGTAACGGCTTTTTGCAGCATATGGTCCGGATCATTGTGGGGACTTTGCTTGAAGTGGGGAAAGGCCGTAAGAAGCAGGAGGATATCGCTTCTATTCTGGAGGCGAAAGACCGGATGAAAGCCGGTCCGACCGCAGAATCCAAGGGTCTCATTTTATGGAATGTGGAGTATGAGAATTTCAATTAAAAACATTGAATTTCAGCTTGCGATTTATCTGCCTATACTGTAAAATAAAAGTTGTGTTTTCTTGATGGCTATCCCACAGCCCCCAATCGAGAAAATAACAACCTAACATTTACAAATGACTTTTGATAACCACAAAGAACGAAGATAAATGATTTTCGGACGAATACAAGGAGGAACTATTCATGCGTACCACCTATATGGCGAAGCCAAATGAAGTTGAGCGCAACTGGCACATCATTGATGCCGAAGGCAAAACGCTTGGTCGTTTGGCGAGCGAAGCTGCTGCTTTGATCCGCGGCAAACACAAGCCACAATTCACAACTCACGTTGACACAGGTGACTTCGTTGTCATCATCAATGCTGAGAAGATCCATCTGACAGGCAAGAAAATGCAAAACAAGAAATACTATCGTCACTCCATGCATCCAGGCGGTTTGAAAGTGACTAACGCTCACGACCTGCTGAACAGCAAACCAGAGCGCGTTCTTGAATCCGCGGTTCACGGCATGCTTCCTAAAACTCGCATGGGCGAGAAAATGAAGCTGAGACTGAAAGTATATGCAGGCACCGATCATCCACATGCAGCACAAAAACCAGAAGTTTACGAACTTCGCGGATAATTAAAAGGAGGACAGTTTCATGGCACAAGTACAATACTATGGGACAGGTCGTCGTAAACATTCGGTAGCACGTGTTCGCCTTGTACCGGGTGAAGGACGCATTGTCATCAATAAACGCGACATCAATGAATATTTCGGTTTGGAAACCCTCAAGCTGATCGTTAAACAACCACTGAACCTGACTGAAACACTTGGACAATACGACGTGCTCGTTATTGCTCATGGTGGTGGCATCTCTGGTCAAGCAGGAGCAATCCGTCACGGCATTTCCCGTGCACTGCTCAAAGCAGACCCAGACTTCCGTCCATCCCTGAAAAAAGCAGGATTCCTGACTCGTGACCCACGCATGAAAGAACGTAAAAAATACGGTCTCAAAGCGGCTCGTCGCGCTCCTCAGTTCTCCAAACGTTAATATCCCTTGGTACCCAAGGATTCAAAGCCTCTGGCCATTATGGTCAGGGGCTTTTTCATTGCAAAAAAAGAACTGCCAGAGGCAGTTCGATCGACATCTTGCGAATTATTAGCCCTGCAAAATGCGTAAAGCATCCTCAACGGACCCGATTTCCCCGTAGGCATCCCGGTGAAGGAGCTGGGCATGGCAGGAGGGGCATTCGGCGAACACCTGGCTGTAACCCAGACCATCGTCGTTGCGTCCATCTTTCCACCATACATGAATCTGTTCAGCGTCTTTGCCGCACTCTTGGCATACCAAGGAAGATGACTGAAGTTTTCCGGAATCGACTAGCATAGGATCACCTCACTTTAAATTCAAAAAGGAAATAGACCTGCAACGATCTATTTCCCTTTTTACATATTCGTCGTTTAGCGCTGGAAGCCTTGGAATCCGCCGATTCCCATTCCCATCCCTTGGTTCTGTTGTTGGGCATTCGAGTTAAAGGAATATGCATTGGTGTTCATGCCGCTGCTCAGCTGATGGGCCAGATTGGAGATTTGCTGCAGCTGTTGGATGGCATGGTGGTGCCCTTGCAATGCGGTTTGAATCGTTTGGGCTGCCTGCTGTTCGCGCTGAGCCATTTGTTCGAGCTGCTGTGCATTTTGCTGCTCTTGTCTGAGCAGCTGCTCGTATTTTTGCGAGGCCTGTTGGGTTTGTTGAATCAATTGCTGGACGAGTTGAGATATTTGCTGTTGGCTATAAGTGTTCAAAGTTGTTCCTCCTTGGGAATGGGATGTTGCTGCATTTGGTATTGTGCCTTTTTAAGACCAAAATTATTTCTGGTTTTTTATCAAGACAACGTGCCGAGTGGGCGTTCTCATCATAAGCTAGGGTATTACTTATACCGGAGGGATCTTATTTTGCAACCTAACACAATTGAAAATGTTAATGCCAACGTTAATGCCAACACGAATGCAAACTTGCAACGCAAACACTTGGCTTGGCATGAAACGATGGAACTCCATGAATTGACGGCTTCAACGGCCAACAATTTGATTGCCCTTAAAATGCATGTTCACGATGTCGCCGATCCGCAGCTTCGCCACATGTATGAAGAAACAATCCGTGCCATGGAAAGCAACCTGAGAGAGTTGCTGCACTTTTACTCGATGGCACCAACCGAAACGCGCAATAACAAAAGTAAAGGTGAGCATGAAGATTTGACCGGCTTTTATGCAGGCCATTTGCTGGGCATGCTGAAATGCAGCATAAAAAACTACGCAACAGCTATCACGGAAACGGCAACTCCCCAGTTAAGGGATACATTCGTGAAGCAGCTGAACGGTGCGATCAAATTACATGCGAAAGTGTTTAACTTTATGCTGGAGCGCGGCCTTTATCCCGCTTATGATCTGCATAAGCTGCTGGAGAATGATAAGAAGACGGCCAAGAAAGCACTTGAGCTTTAAATTAGAATGGAAGAAAGTCCTTCAAGCGAAGGGCTTTTTTTATGGTTTTCTGAGGAAAAAGACGGGCAAAGGCGATGAATTTATGGATTATGGCATTGACAACTACTCATATTGGTTTATACTGGATTTAATCATATTAAACCACTGGGTATTAACTGAATTTAACGAGGTG
Source organism: Paenibacillus sp. SAFN-054 (assembly GCF_051966755.1). NCBI lineage: Bacteria > Bacillati > Bacillota > Bacilli > Caryophanales > Paenibacillaceae > Paenibacillus > Paenibacillus sp. SAFN-054. The sequence goes on along the minus strand of NZ_JBQCKS010000010.1, from coordinate 7,584 downwards.
AATAATTGGAAGGGGAGACATTCACGATGAATTTGCTTGAAAAGGAAAAGTGGATTGAGGTTCAGGCTGCAGAATTGGAGCATGCCACAGCCGAAGAGGTCATTCGCATAGCCGTAGAAACGTTTCCAAATTTGACGTTTGCCTGCAGCTTTGGTGCTGAGGACGTGGTTCTGGTGGATATTTTGCAAAAGGTGAGCCCTTCGACAGATATATTTTATCTTGATACGGACTTTCACTTTAAAGAAACGTATGAGACGAAAGACCGCTTGGAGTCCAAATACGGCATTCAGTTCGTGCGCGTGTCCCCTAAGCTGACTCCTGAAGAGCAAAGTGCGCAGCATGGAGCTGAATTATGGAAATCAGATCCCAACTCATGCTGCAACATCCGTAAAGTGGAGCCGTTGACCCGTATCCTTTCCCAATATGATGCCTGGATCACGGGAATCCGCAGGGACCAGGCGCCCACACGGGCGAATGCCAAAAAGGTAGAGTATGACCATAAGTTTGGACTGGTGAAATTCAATCCGATTGCCGATTGGACTTCTGATGATGTCTGGCAATACATCCGTGAGAATCAAGTATTTTATAACCCCCTGCATGATCAGAACTATCCCAGTATAGGCTGCGAATATTGCACGCGTCAGGTGAACCCGGGAGAAGATCCGAGAGCGGGACGCTGGTCTGACAGTGAGAAAACCGAATGTGGACTTCATCAATAAAACGAATGAATCAAATCGAGGGGGAACGAAGATGACGACGATACTTCCGCATGGCGGGAAGCTCATTAACCGGATTGCCGAAGGACAAGAGAGGGAAGAGCTGCTCAAAGCATCCTATCACTTGAAGCAGATTCCGGTAAACAACTGGACCATATCCGACCTTGATTTAATCGGCAGCGGCGCTTTCTCACCGCTTAAAGGGTTTATGAACGAGGAGGACTATCATTCGGTCGTTCGCCATATGCGGCTTGCCAGCGGAGAAGTTTGGAGCATACCCGTAACGTTGTCCGTGAACGAGGAAACTGCAAGCAGTCTGAACATCGGTGATCAGGTTGCATTAACAGGGGCCGAGGATAACGTCGTATATGCCGTCTTGAACATTGAAAGCATATATGAGGCTGATCAGCAGGAAGAGGCCTTGAATGTATTTAAGACGAATGATCCGGAGCATCCCGGCGTGAAGAAGCTTCTTGAACGTTCCCCGATCTACGTAGGCGGCAGCGTAAAGATTCTAAACCGGCCTAAGCCGGAGCGCTTCAACGAGTTTTATTTCGATCCGGCAAGGACGAGAGAGCTGTTCAAGCAAAAGGGATGGAAAACCGTCGTAGGCTTCCAGACCCGCAATCCGGTTCACCGGGCGCATGAATACATCCAGAAGAGCGCCATGGAAATCGTGGATGCCCTTTTCCTGAACCCGCTCGTGGGGGAGACCAAGTCGGACGACGTTCCTGCAGATATCCGAATGAAAAGCTATCTGGTGCTGCTGGAGAATTATTACCCCGAAGATAGGACATTTCTAGGCGTTTTCCCTGCAGCAATGCGTTACGCCGGCCCGCGCGAAGCCATCTTTCATGCGATCGTGCGCAAAAACTATGGATGCACGCATTTTATCGTCGGCCGCGACCATGCCGGAGTTGGCGACTATTATGGCACCTACGAAGCACAAGAGATTTTTTCCAGCTTCTTGCCGGAGGAGCTTGGCATTACGCCGTTGTTCTTCGAGCACAGCTTCTTCTGCAAAACATGCGGGAACATGGCTTCGAGCAAGACCTGCCCGCATCCGCCGGAAGACCACCTCACCCTTTCAGGGACCAAGGTGCGCGGACTGCTTAGGGAAGGACAATGCCCTCCGCCGGAATTTACGCGTCCGGAAGTGGCTGAAGTGCTGATAGCCGGTATGAGAGTGCAAGTTACGCCTTAAGGTACTATTTGTCCACCTTCCCCCATATAGATGAGTAGAGTCGATATGGGAACGGAGGTGGATTTTTGATGTCCAAGCATAGGGCCGGCAAACAGGTGCTGTGGATCCGGCTGAGTTCGATCAAGAAATTGCTGATGGGTTTCTGTCTGCTGGTGGTGTTTATCGCCGTAGCCTCATTTAATATCCCGGCAGTGAAGACGACAGGGCACTGGAACCTTCCTCTATCAGGAAAGGTCATTACGCTGGATGCCGGGCATGGGGGGCCCGATGGCGGGGCCGTGAGCAAGCAGGGGGTCATCGAGAAGGATGTGAACCTGGCCATCACCTTATATCTGCGCGATTATTTGCAGCAGGCTGGAGCTGTGGTGTATCTGACTCGCGAAGGAGATTATGATTTGGCGGGGGCAGACACCAAAGGGTATTCCAAACGCAAGACGGAGGATTTGAAGCAGCGGGCGAAGATGATCGAGAACACGAAGGCGGATCTGTTTTTAAGCATTCATCTCAACAGCTATCCCTCGAGCCGCTGGAGCGGGGCCCAAACCTTCTATTATCCGAATCATCCCGACAATGCGGGTCTTGCCGCGCTTATCCAGGATGAGATCAGGCGGAATCTGGAGAATACCGATCGCGTCTCCAAAACCGTGAACACCGTTTATCTCCTTCAAGCTTTAAAAATGCCATCGGCACTTGTTGAGCTTGGCTTTCTGTCTCATCCCGGTGAATCACAGCTCCTGAGGGATGAGCATTACCAAAGGCAGGTTGCGGCAGCCGTTTATAAGGGTATCCTCAGGTATTTATCCGGAGAAAAGCCGAAACTGTCGTCATAAAATCAACGTTGATGGTATAATACCTACTGGGGCTTATCCATGTATGGATGCCAATATATAAAGCAGAGGTGCTGCCATCATGTTGTCACGTGAGCAAGTTCAAGAAGTGCTGCAGCCCATCGGCGATACAGCCACGGGCAGAAGCTTGATTGAGCTGCAAATGATAAGAGATATTGTTGTTAAGGAAAATAGGGTTTCCCTTTCCGTCATTACTTTGGATAACCGCGAAGGCTACGGACAAGCACTAGAGAAGGAAATTCGCGATCGTCTGCAAAAAGCCGGAGCCGAAGATATTCATATCCGCATGCGCGAAGCCAATGAGCATGAGCGCGGCAAGATCCTGGGCGAGCATGAGAGCAAAACGGACCAGGACAAGCTGGTGAAAGGGCATGCGGCCGGATTGGAGAAAAATGAGCTGCTGACCGACCCTAGCGTTCATTTTATTGCGGTAGCGAGCGGGAAGGGCGGCGTAGGCAAGTCGACCGTGACCGTGAATTTGGCTGCTGCGCTGGCCCGTCAAGGCAAGAAGGTGGGCCTCATTGATGCAGACATTTATGGCTTCAGCGTTCCGGATATGATGGGGATTGAAGAGGGGCCCGTCGTTGTTGACGGATCGATCGTTCCCGTTGAGCGTTTTGGCGTCAAGGTCATGTCCATGGGCTTCTTTATCCGCGAAAACAACCCGGTTGTGTGGCGTGGACCGATGCTTGGTAAAATGCTTCACCAGTTTTTCGGTGACGTGAATTGGGGAGAGCTCGATTATCTTCTGCTCGATTTGCCGCCGGGAACCGGCGATATCGCGCTGGACGTGCATCAGATGCTGCCGCAAAGCAAAGAGATCATCGTTACGACGCCGCATGCTACGGCTGCTTTTGTTGCCGCAAGAGCGGGGGCAATGGCGATTCAAACCAACCATGAAATTCTTGGTGTCGTGGAAAACATGGCTTACTACGAATGCAGTCATTGCGGGGAAAAGGATTACGTATTTGGCCGCGGGGGCGGCGGACAGCTGGCTGAAACGCTTCATACGAACCTGCTCGCCCAGTTTCCGCTGGGAGCTCCTGATAATCATATTTCCGAGCCTGATTTCTCGCCATCGGTTTATAAATCCGAATCGACAAGCGGCAAGCTTTATAATGAGCTGGCTGCCAACGTCATTGCGAAATGTGAGAAATAATTCGGATACTTATACAACAATAAAAGCCCCTGAAAGGGGCTTTTTGTTTGTCTTCGTTTCTTATGAACCGCCGCCGTCTCCGCCTTCACTACCGGAATCTCCGCCTTTATCTTTCTTGTCTCCGCCTTCCGATTTGCCGCCTTCCCCGCCCTTGCCGCCCTTTTCAACCTTAGGCTGCAATTCTTGGGTAACTACGCTCTTAAGGAGGGACATAACCTCCATTTTGAACATGGGATTCTGCATGGCTTCCTGCATGACGGTCATGGATTGCTTGCGGTATTCCGGCGTCTTCGTCAGATCCAGGAACATCTTTGCGACTTCAGGCGACTTCATGATATCCGATACCGATTTTTGATACGTCGGATCTTTGATGAGCTGCATATGCAGCTGCTTGTTCTGGGTATTGATCGCTTTCGCGAACTCGCCGGCGAACTGCGGGTCAGTCATGATTTTCTCGAATTCCTTTTTGTACTCTTCGGAAGTAATGGTGTCCTTCACGGCAGTACGGATCTGATCCGTTGCCTGGGTAGTCATCATCTGCATACCCATGCCTCCCGATGAGCTTCCGCCGCTCTGTTTGAGCGCGTCCTCAACGGCCTTTTTACCTTCGTCGCTTTTGAGGATGTCGACCACCATGGTTTTCATCTCTTTATAATCGCCTTGCGGCGGTGCATAGCTCTGTTCAGATCCGCAGCCCGAGAGCACGGCAGAAAGTCCAAAAATGATTCCCCATACGCCTATAACCGGCCACTTCATGTGCGTCACTCCTTTGCTTATTATCCTGAATGTAGTATGCCGTGGAGATTTTCGAAATATGTCGTTTCGGGAATGGTTTTTTAATGTGAACGTTGGTAAAATAAAGTCTTGGGGGTGCAGACGAGTTGAACTTGAAAAATTGGGCCAAGTTATTTTTAAAAACCTTGCTTGTGGGAGCCATCGTCTCCATAATTACCGGTTTCCTGCTGCCATACAGTAGGGAATCCATATCATTCAACGATACGAAGGATATTTTGTTCTACCTGCTCATCTTATTTGGTTTTGGAGCAATGGCGAGCGTATACTCGCAGCTTGGATTTTTTGCTTATATGATCCTGAATTATACAGCCATCGGTGTGTTCAAAAGAAAAACGTGGCAGTACATACAGTTTGTCCTGGCCATTCTGGCGCTGCTTGAAGTTATGTTCTTCCGCTCTTTTGTCGGCAGGGAGAACAGCAGCCAGATGGCCGATCTGATTCTGGGTGTAGTCATCCTGGTTGTCGCCGTAGGCGTGGCATACCTGAAGGTCAGAGCCACGAATCCGAGTGCATGGGTACCGACCCTCTTCTTCATGACCGCGGTTACAATCGTGGAAATGGTAGGGGGACTGAAAATCAACGACAACAATGCCACCATCTTTATTTTGGTTCCACTGCTAGCCTGCAATGCATACCAGATTTTAATACTTCATAAGATACTGAAACCAAAAAAGAGCTAAGAAACTTAGCTCTTTTTTCTTTACCGCATTCATATTTTTTACATGCCTGCAGCATCATCGATGGCTTGCTGCATCGTTGCTTGGTCCCGGATCTCCTTGCCCTTGGTATCTGCTTGGGTCAATAAATCGGAGACGGTAACGAATTCGTAGCCCTGCTTGCGCAGCTCGTCGATGATCACGGGAAGGGCCTCATGAGTTTGTTTGACGGAATCACTGGCATGAAGGAGAACGATGTCTCCCGGATGAGCTTTGCTTACAACACGGTTTACGATGTTGTCGACGCCGATGTTCTTCCAGTCCTGAGAATCCGTATCCCACTGGATGACCTTGTAGTTTAGACTGTCCGCAATTTTAAGCACCCTTTTATCGAAATCGCCATTCGGCAGACGAAGCAGCTTCGGTTCCTTCCCCGTCAAATCGGTTAATATAGAACTGGCTGTCACGAGCTGGGTTTTGATCTCCTCGTCACTGAGGCTGCTATAGTTCACGTGCTTGTGGCCATGGCTTCCAATCTCGAAGCCGGCGGTTTTAATCTGATTGACGATATCCGGATGGCTTTTGCTCCAGGGCGAGGAGAGGAAGAAGGTGGCCTTCTCGACACCCTTGTCTTTAAGGACGTTCAGAATGGGCTCAGGACGCTTTTCCCCCCAGCTGATATCAAATGTCAGGGCAATAACCTTCTTGTCCGTAGGAACGCTGTAAATAGCAGCTGGAGCGCCCTCAGAGAATACCGTAATATTGTCAGACTCTACATAAATAATGCCGATAGCGAACAGTGCCGCGGCGAGCACAAAAAAAGTGCGCTTGATCTTGCGGCCGTTCAGCACATAAAAAAATGAATTCATCGCTATAATCGCCCCTTTCCTGCTTTCGAAAAGCTTGTTTACTTCAATGTATGCTCGTACCAGCGAGTTATTACTAATAGGAGGTTATATATGCTCAGGTTCAGTGTGTTTCTAAAAGATCTCGTTTCGATTCGAAAAACGCTGCTTTTCGTAACCGTGCTGTTCATTTTTGGCATTGTTGCGGGATGGTACAGCACCCCCAAATGGAGCTTTTTTGTGTTCATATTCTTCAACAACAGCATTAAGGCGGTCGTGATGATTTTCCTGGGACTGCTCTTAGGAATTTTACCGATCCTGTTTCTGCTGATTAACGGAATGGCCGTAGGATTTCTTGTACACAGCTCGATGGAGCAGGGGAACAGTCTGTTTGATTTGGTTGTGAAGGGGCTGCTTCCTCACGGAATCATTGAGATACCGGCCATCATTATCGCATGCGGCTTCGGCGTTCAAATGGGGTTCATGGTATTAACCAGCGTTGGAGGGAGCGGGAAGGTTGACATGAAAAGAAGGTGGAGCGAAATGTTCAGGAAAGCGCTGACTGCATCCGTATGGATCGTCATTCTGCTGTTTGTGGCAGCCATTATTGAAAGCACGCTCACCTACACCTTGATGAAGGGATAGCGATAGTGAGAAGTGAAAGTGAAAAATTGATAATTTATATTCATAAATTTCCCAAAAACTGTGCATAACAGTAAGGCGGTAAAATCGAACAGGTATTTCATAAGGAACTGAAGCGGTCATATCATCTCATGCAGCAGCATCACGTGAGGAGGTGGGGCTCTTCAGTTCCATTGCATCCGGATCACAGTTCACTTTCGCTGAATTGATAAAACGTTTTTTAATCGACAAGGAGGCCAGGCAAACATGCTGGGTATGCTTTTTAATGATAAGGAATGCAAGGAACTGGATTATGTACTGCGTAAGGAATTGGATGAAATGTTATTTGATTTAAGTGATCAGAGACTCGACCTGGAGGTCAGAAACGCTATTTCCAAACGCTATCGCACCGTATTCCGCATGTATGCTAGGTTCGCTCCCCAAAAAGAGCTGTCCAAATATGCACGTAACAATAAGCTTTCTCAACTCAAGCAATGAATAAGGAATAAATGCTTGACGGTTTGCGGGAATCTATGATAAATTTATTTTCGCTTCAGTTTTAGTCACATAAAATTGCAAGCCTGCGAGGTACAGCAAGATTGAATATTTTGAAAGCTTCGAAAAAAGTTTTTAAAAAAAAGACTTGCAAAACACCGAGCATGTATGATATATTATAAAAGTCGCCGCTGAGATGCGGTGGTGAACGAAAGAGAGCTTCGAAAGAGGCTTGAATCGAAAGA
>NZ_JBQCKS010000009.1:0-67464 GCF_051966755.1 Paenibacillus sp. SAFN-054 | reverse complement strand
TTCGTCCTGAGCCAGGATCAAACTCTCCAAGAAAGTTTGTAGCTCATTTTGAAACTGACGAGATGTTACATCTCATTTATGCTCCGTGAATCATTCAGCCAGAAGGCGTGCACCAATTCACTTCGCGATCGGCTTTGCAAGCAAAGCCTTATCTCACTCGTTGTTCAGTTTTCAAAGATCAAATTCTTTCGTTTTCGAAGCCGCTCAGTTAGCTCAGCAGCAACTCTTATAATATATCATCTTTCGACAAAGTTTGCAAGAACTTTTTTAAATCCGTTCTGCTTATTAGCCGACCGACTACTCATGTTTAAGTGGCCGGACTAATAATATAACCCTTATGTACAGTTACTTCAAGTTGTAATTTTATCCAATAATAAATATTAAAAATCAATCTTGCATAACCCTTTCTCATATGAAGCAAAATAGTGATTGAAGAGACCATTGGCGCGACCTCTGGCGGGATTTGTACGGCATACGGGACTATCCGAAGGCCCAATTGAATTCATGTGACGGAAATCGATCCTTCCAGCGAAGAGGCAGAATGCATAAGCACATTGTTCATCCGGATTATGAGGCAGAAGCCCGCTATGAGGAACATCAAATGGTTTATTGGACAGTGAAAAGGTAAAAATGAAAAGCTCTCAGGATGGCTTTCCTGAGAGCCTGTGCAATTAAGATTTACGCCCTGCGGTATGACCTGATGGTACATATTCCTCTTTTAATATAGAATAATGAACGCTATCATTAAGCACGCCATTCATCATATGGTTTCTCCGAAGAGTACCTTCATGCGTCATCCCTAAACGATTCATGAGTTTAACCGAAGCCTCATTTCTAACATCGGATTCCGCATATACTCGCTCCAAACCTAATACATTAAACGCTAGTCCCAATATTAATTTGCCGGCTTCAGTCATATAGCCATGACCCCAGAAATGCCTGCTTAGTGTATACCCCAGCTCTCCGCTTTTGTTCCATTCATGCACCCGGAACTCGATTGTCCCGATCATTTTGCTGCTTTCTTTCAGCACGATAGCATACTTGCCGATCGGTTCTTTTAAGAAATAGTTCGCGATCAGCCTCTTGGTCTGGTTCAAATCCTGATGCTGCTCAAAAATGAACCGCGTCGTTTCTTCATCTGATGTATGTTCGTACATATCCTCCGCATCATCCCATGAAACCGGACGCAATAAGATACGCTCGCTTTCCATCTCACGGTGTGCAGCCATTAAAACGTTTATATTCTCCATGTTCACGCTCCAACATTATCGTCTGTGCTTGTATTAGTAAGTGAAGTATTATTTGTTTTCGGACTTCAGCTTATCGATATATTCTTTTCCTTCCAACAGGGTCAGACCTAGCGTTTCTCTTGCCTTTTTAACTGCTCTTACGTCTTCACCCTCTTGTATTAACTTGCGTAGTTCATGATTCATCGGATGTTCAGGCAGCCCCGATTGCTCGGTTAACTGGTCCAAAGTATACTGCATTCCTTTGATGCGGCCTTCTAATTTCCCCACCTTAGTCCATAAATTTATGATGATGAGAAAAGATATGACGATAAGAATGAGAATGTATTCCACGATCACACCTCCAAACTGTCATTACTCCTGTTACACAGGTTTGGTTTGAATTCAGTTGCCCCCGGTATACTTGTAGAGTTTAATCATAGATAACCTTCTCCGTCAAACCAATATTTTCATAAAATGGTTCATTAACGCTTCCCTTTATGAAATGCGAGTTCCATTCGTCATCGGTTCATCGGGCGTTAATAGCACAACATCTCCCTCTTCCGGGACACCGCCTATAACCAATACCTCGGATTTAAACCCCGCGATGCGCATTGGCGGAAGATTCACCACCCCTATCACCTGACGTCCACAAAGTTGTTCCGGAGAATATCTTCTTGTAATTTGTGCTGAGGAATGTTTTATCCCGATCTCTTCGCCAAAATCAATTTGTAGTTTTATAGCTGGTTTTCGGGCTTCAGGAAAAGGCGCGGCGTGGATGACCGTGCCCACACGAATATCTAAGTTATAAAAATCCTCTATCTGGATCATAGAAGTACAACACCCTTTCTATAAAAAAATAAAAAGAACAGCTAAACTTAGCATAGAAAATTCCTTACACATTTTCTTTACCAAATTTAATATCCTTTTTATCCTTTATGAAGCATTCTGTATTTCTGCGGAGATATTCCCTCGCAGTTCACAAACCACCGTGTAAACGACGAAGAATTCTCCAATCGCAATTCCTCGCTAATCTCAGACATGGACCACGCTGTTGACTGTAATAAATGTTTTGCCTCCTTCAACCGAAGCTCGTTTATGTATGCCTTTGGGCTTTTCCCCGTCTTTTTCTTAAACCATGATGAATAATATACGGGATGATAATGCTCTATTTGGGCCAGCGTTTCTAACCGAATAGGCTCCTTATAATGATTATGAATGTATTCCATCGAGGGCGGCATCGAAATTTCAAGCTTGTTGGCCACATATCTAGTTAAATTCTCCAGGGAGGATCTATTGTCCGGGCTCTTCGCCTCCTCTAATAGCAAATAACGGATCGAAGCCCATTGTGGATCCAGCCGTATCTTCATGTCATGGGTATTGTCGGGCAAATATTGTGTAGGAATGTCCAGGATTAGAAACTCATTTCTGTCCATGGAATGGAAGTTATGAATCGACCTGGGTGGGATATAAAAACAATAATCCGGATTAAGTGTGATTTCCTGCTGCTTCGTTTGTAAATCCAAGGAGCCTTTCAACGGAAAAAGGAACTGTCCAAACTCATGCTGATGGGACGTCAATTTTCGGGTATAGGATCTTTTTTCACATGTTAAGTGGTTCATCAGTTTCTTGCCCCCCTCTCACCTCACGAACATCTCTCACGCCTTCCGAACAGAAGGCGAGTAGAATACGTCACCATGCATATGCTGAATTTTGTCCCAGTTACCGGGATTCGTCGTGTCTGGGGAGCGGTGCTCCAGAATAGCCTGATAGAGCGCCGTTTTTTCTTCCAAATGGGCAACATGCCGTTTGGCTTCTTCGAGCTTCATGCGCGCCTCTTCTTTATGCTCCATCATGAGTGCGTAGCGCTGCGGAATCGTCGAATCCCCTTCGAGGCAGAGATCGACGTACGTTTTAATGGTTTCAATCGGCATCCCGGATTGCTTGAGGCATTTGACGCCATGCAGCCAGTTGATCGATTGTTCGTCGAACATCCGAATGTTGTTTTGATTGCGCTGTACGCTCGGCACCAGACCTTTATCCGTGTAAAAGCGTATCGCGTGCTCCGTGAGTCCCGTGATCAGGGCGGCTTCTTTGACCGTATGCATAGGTAATCCCCCTTGAAAAATAATTTTAGGAAGATGCTTGACTTCGTGTAACACGAAGGCGATAGGCTTATTGTAATGCAAGTCGGCCGTAAGCGGAAGCCCCGCTAAGGTTCCCGTTTCACGGAGTTTTCGGCCGCTTGCCGGTTTACATTTGAACAATGGGAGGAATCACCATGCAAACTGTAACGTTGAATAACGGTGTGAAAATGCCGATTATCGGCTTCGGGGTCTACCAGGTTTCGGATGCTGAAGAATGCGAAAATGCGGTATACGAAGCGCTGATGGCCGGTTACCGCCTGATCGACACCGCCTCCGGTTATCTGAACGAGGAAGCGGTCGGACGCGCGATTAAGCGCAGCGGCGTACCGCGTGAGGAGCTGTTCATCACGACCAAGCTCTGGGTTCAGGATGCCGGCTACGAAAGCGCCAAGCAAGCGTTTGCCAAATCCCTGAAGAAGCTGGAGCTCGACTATCTCGATCTGTACCTCATTCACCAGCCGTTTGGCGATTATTACGGCGCTTGGCGTGCGATGGAAGACTTGTACCGAGAAGGCCAAATCAAGGCGATCGGCGTGAGCAACTTCCTGCCCGACCGTCTGATGGACCTCATCATGCATAATGAAATCGTGCCCGCCGTCAACCAGGTCGAAACACACCCGTTCTACCAGCAGATCGAAGACGGCGCTTTTATGAAAGAGCAGGGAGTGCAGCATCAGTCGTGGGCGCCGTTCGCTGAGGGACTCGGCAACATGTTCGGCAACGAAGTGCTGGCCGCGATCGCACACAAACACAACAAGTCCGTTGCCCAAGTCGTGCTCCGCTGGCTTGTTCAGCGTGAAGTCGTTGTCATTCCAAAATCGGTGAAAAAAGAGCGGATCATTGAAAACTTCAACATTTTCGATTTTGAACTCAGCGCAGACGATATCGAGCAAATTACTTCCCTCGATACGCGGGAAAGTCTTTTCTTATCATACCGTGATCCCGAAGTCGCCAAAAGGATGGGCAGCTGGAAAATCGATCTGTAAGCTTGATTATCGTACCGTTCATACTTTCTGATAACGTGAAAAAAGGACAGGGGTCGCTTCCACGCACCCTTGTCCTTTCTTTACTTGCATGGTGAATATAGCAAAACTGCGGTCACCGGTTTTCCATCTATCACCGTGTAATTGGCTATCTTTAGTCTCTGCGTTGTTTCGCTACAGCATTCTTCAAACGATCTTTAAGCCTGCCGCGGCAAAAGACAAGTATGAATCATTACAGCTTTCTCAATTCTTGCACAATATCCGCCGGATCGAACCGCTGCATAAAGTCCGGATTGACGTAAGCGGAACGGATAATGCCCGATTCGTCGATCATAAAGGTGGAAGGGATCGGCAGGATCCAACGGTCCGTTGCGTTGTATTCCGCCAGGTTCACGTCCATCGTTTTCATAACGTCCTGGATATAATCCGGAACGTCGTACAGGATGTTGTAGAAAGCGGCCACAAGACCGTTGGTGTCACTAAGCACCTGGAAAGTCAGCTCTTCTTTCTCCTGCTGGGAGAGCGTGTTGTCCGGGCTTTGCGGGCTGATTGCAATCAGCTGCCCCCCAAGGGCTTCGATGTCCGGCAGCATCTTCTGATAGGCCTTCAGCTGCATGCTGCAGAAGGGGCACCATCCGCCCCGGTAGAACGTCAGGACAACAGGTCCTTTGGACAGTTCATCATATAGGTTAACCGTTTCCCCCAAAGCATTCTTCAGTGTGAAATCCTTCGCCTTCTGCCCCTCCTGCCGACCGTAAGCAATACCGGATTCCTGCTGCTCCCGGATCTGACGGAACATCTCGGTTTGGATGTCAAGTGGGGTATGTGCGATAAATTCCTGTTTGGCTTCTGCTAAAGCTTGAGTTAATGACATGTTGTCTTCCTCCCTTATAATGAAAACCTTCAACTGTGAACCAATAAAATCAGATCGATTTGCCAGTTCATTGCAAGCTCACTTCCCGTTCATGATGCTGTTGGATGGCCTGGCAAAGTGAATGAAAAGAGTATGTAAAATAACCAATAAGTTTGGAGTGAATACTCCATTTTTATTCCTGAGATCATATTATCTGATATTTTTTGGAGTGTCAACTCCAAAATTTACACTGAACCAGCAGCCCGCCTCCTTTTAAGATGAACAGGAACAAAAAATCCCCAAGGCAAACATTCACCTTGGGGATTCAAGTCAGAAATCCGAATTTATTGGTTATTGGCTTACTGGGGTGAGGTCTCAATAAGAAAGGATCCGATATGCTCCAGCATAACGTCCAGACTGGCTTCGAGCGGACCCGCCTCTTTCCGGACCTTGGCCAGCAGCAGTCCGCCCTGAAGCGCGCCCAGCAGCGCAAGAGCAAGCCGCTCCGGCTGGGCGTCGCTCCGCATCTGACCGCGGTCACGCATTGCCTTAAGCCCTTGCCGGATTGCCAGCTCCCACTGCATAAATCCGTCGGCCAGCTCCTCCCTCGCGGCAGGCTCCAGGTCTGCCAGCTCGCTGCCCAGCGAGCCGATCGGGCAGCCGCCCTGGAAGCCCTGTTTCGTCTGGTACTGGACAAGCGCATCGCGCCAGGACTGCAGGGCCTCCATACTGTCGAGATGACTTAGCAGCGGCTCCTGGGAGCTGAGCACCTGCTCGTTCTGGAAGAGAATCACGGCAAGGACGAGCTCCCGTTTCTCCTTGAAATAGTGATACAGCTGGGAAGAGCTGACGCCCGCTTCCTGCTGGACGTCCTCCACGCTGGTGCCGGCAACGCCGCGTTCAAACATCAGCTTGGCGGCGGCAGCCACGATGCGGGCGCGCGTCGCCTGCCCTTTTTTCGTCAGCTTCGGGATATGTGTAGGGGGTTCGGTTTTAAGTTCCGTATTCGTTTCGGTTTGGTTTGAAGTATCCTTTAAATTTTTCATGCCTTTAGTATAGCAAAAATGGAGGTAACCATCCAAAAAATAATTCTACACCAGCGCAATCGCCGTAATTCCGATCCCAATACAAAGACACAGCGGAGAATACAGAATCGTATCCCAGTGCGCGAATAAAGTGCTTTTGCGTTTTTTGAAGAAACCTACCCACCTCAAATCTCCGATCGCTCGCAGGATGAAAACAGCGGATAAAACCCACCCTCCGTACGCAAGCAACCATTCCGGAAAAATAAGATGCTCCACCGCTCCTCCAAATTCGAGCACAAACCATGCTGCCAAAAGCAGCAATACCGCCACCGTACCCGTCGCGAGTCTCGAAGGTCGAAACAACATCGTCGAACCGTCGCTCGGGACCGCCGCTTGTATACCCATTCTTCCGCCCGCCACCCAGTACCAATGAATAGCGCTCAGCAATAACAAGATTCCGCTGATAGCCCAAATAAGTACAATGATCACCGTACTCCTCCTTACAAGCCAAGTAACAGCGTTCGTAATCGTGCCTCCTCAAAAGAGAGCACGGCCTAACATCGAACTAGCTTGGTATAGCTAAGCTTACCACCTGCGAATAGCGATGATAAAAGAAATCAGTGCCCCGATCGATGCGATCGTCCGCACATGATTCCACGGCATCCAGCGTTTCAAATATTCCCGCCATGTCTGAGCCCCCTCCGAGCTACCGGAAGTCACTGCGGCTAAAGTATCGTTGAGCGGAACATTGAATATAGCCGTTACAAGAAATACTCCGACGATGATGAGCAGGCTTCCAGCAAACACGTATATCGCGCTGGTGTTGCCTAATTTGATAAATGAGGTGATCCCCAACACGAGACTTAAAGCCGTTGCACCCATGAAGACCAACATAAAGGACGATTGTAGAATCGTCGAATTGATGCTCTGCATGGCGGATATGCCTTGTTCGGCGGGAAGCTTGGTAAGCGATTGCATGACGAAGGCCGAGAAGGCGAAAAATACGCCAGCAAGCAGGCCGGCTCCTACCGCGGATGCATAGGTTAAATAATAGAGCAGATGTATCATCATCTTACCCTCCGGTATCCATGAGTTGAATGCACGAGTAAACTTATTGCGGATGAAAACCCGCATCTTATGGTAAATTTCAGGCAAGCTGGTGATGACTCAATTGAATTGAAATTAAAAGTAGGCAACTGGATGGATAATGAACATAGAGAACCACAAGAACGGATATTAGAAGAATGAGAGGATGAACTTTCGAGCCACGTCCAGTTGGATGAGAACCCAGTAATACCCAAATCGTACCATGAATTCGTTGTCATGGGTACCTGGTTTTTTGCTCTATAGACGTTACAGTGACCCTACAATTCTCCTCCAAGTTAGCTCAACAAGAAAATGCTGTGCACCTAAAAACCTATTCCTCTATCGCTGATGAACCGATCGATATTGGGTGGGTGAAACTCCCTCTCGTTTGCGAAAAGCACGGGAAAAATTATTCTCATCCACAAATCCCACCTGCTCAACAATTTCCTTGATGGGGAGATACGTTGTCTCAAGTAACTCTTTTGCCTTCTCCGTACGAATCTTGGAGACATACTGCATCAGCGGAAGTCCGTTCTTATTCTTGAAATAACGTGTTACATAAGATGGCGTTAAGCAGAGTTTCTCCGCTACCGTTGAGAGACTGAGGTTACAGTCCATATAGGATTCGGCAACGTATGCCAGAATCGAGGAATATAATCGGTCGCCACTTGAATCCTCGCCCAAGCTGCCCTGTATACTGAGAGCCGCATCTAGCAGATTGGCACAAGCCTCTTCAACGGTTTCCGATTGATACTCTACCAAATTCTCCAGCTTATATTTGATGGCTTCCCGATGGGAGAGCGGAATATTGTTAACGATCTGGTTCAAGGTGAAGACGATTTGCAGAAATGTCATGCGGAATGCTGAAGCATCCTCCAGCAAGGTGAACTGCTCCTCCAACTCCTGGATCAGCGTTTGCAGTTTCATCGGATCTTTGGAGCAAACGGCAGCACTCAGATTTTCCGCCATGCCGGAGATCTGACGTTTATCATTGGCCATGCTTTTGACTTTTTGATGAGCAGCCTCAGACGGTGTGATAATCGATTGCTTGCCGGTAAATATCCGGTACTCCGCAAGCGATAACGCAGAGCTGAAGGATTGATATAATTCACTGGTTGATTGCGGTTCTCCTACCATGCAGGACAAGGAAAGCGAAAAATGCCTTTTCATAAAAGCCAGGATTTGCTCCGCGAATGCGCGGCTTCTTTCCTCCCACTGATCTGCAAATTCATGATTCCACGATACAATCCCTACAATGCCATTATCAATTGCCAAATCAAGAGCGTAATTCACGCCATGCTCACCGGAACTATTTTCGAAGATATTGCAGACGGCGTGCTTCATCAGCCACTGCTCACTAAGCTGTTCTTTACCTAACTTGGCATTGTAATCATCGAACATCATGACAAGCACGCTGCTTGTATTCCGCGCACCAAAAAGCTTCTGAAGCGCACTTCGGTTCGCTTGGGTGGTATTGTCAACATTCAGCTTCCCCATTAATACGGCGAGCAGCAGCTGATTTCTAGTGAGAATCTCCTGATTATGCATCATCCGAGACATATGGTTACTCTCATCTCTCATCCGCTCTATATATAAGGTAAGTTGGGCTAATTCATCATTCTCACCAACAACCGACTTCTCTGAAGACATGGAAGGAAAACGATTGGATAATTCCTGAATCGGCTGATAACTCTTGCGCGCCGACCTGAAGCTGAGCATTAATCCGAGTCCGAACGATAACAGAAAAATTCCTAACGAAATCGTGAGTGCCACATAATATTCGTGATAGTAGGCGCTGCGACGAATGGCGTTCACAACGTGAAACTGCTGTTTATCAGAGGTTTCCCTCAAGAGGAGATAACCAGGGATTCGCACCGCGGGGTCTTGGGCTGCTCCTGCTAGCTCACTCCGGGTTAGACGGGGATCTCCCTCCAAGCGGATGATGGGTGTGCCATAACGGTCAAAAGCAATCAGGCTGCTTGCACGATCGATTGTCTGCTGGAAATTATTTAATAGCGCGGGATAGTTCAGCTTATAGATCATGATTCCACTCGAATAGGGAGTGCCATCAAGCGGAACCAAGAGCAGAAGAACTTGCTCCTTTCCACCTTGGTTATGGGTATTGGACAACGAGGACAGAAGCATAGGTGTTTTGAGCTGCTCCAACCCGCTTTGCAGGCTCTCTGGCAAGATCCGATTTTGGCAGACGAGCTGAGCATAACTTTCCGCCGTATACATGCCCGTATCCGTGAAAATAACATTTGCCAGTGAAGGATAAGACGTATTGCGGTATAACAAACCAATCGAATCGAGATCTGCAGAAGGCGCTTTCATTTTTGCCAACTCATCAGCAATCAGATAAGGAAAAGAAAGCTGCTCCTGCAATTGGTAAGGCAGCAGCTTCGTATCACGCGATACGGATAATGTCAGCTTCTGCAGATCGATGATTCGATTGTCCAGCAGCTCCGTCGTATGGGCCATGAACCTGTGGGTATTATCCGTTAAGCGGTTGTAGGTATTGAAGAGAGAGATGATATTCGTTGTCAATAATAGAAGACCGGATACCGCCAAAATCAAAAGGTACCTCCGAAGAAATTGCCGATATAACCTGGACTGAAGGGCTTTCCGCACCGTGTTCACTTCCTATGCTGGTATAGGCTAAAATTCCCCTCAAGTATACGAATTTTGTCTCCGGTTATCAATTCATCCACGTCAAATAGCAAAAATAGACTAGCTGCTAATAAATTTGCAGGGTGTCATCCATCCGCAAACATCAATACCTGCCGTTAAAAGTCAATTTTCAATTCTTGTTGAGAGCTGCAAGTTCACTTATCATCAGGTCCATAAGCAAACGATTCCGGCGCCGAATCGGTTTTGACACATTTGAATAATTGAGGAGGCTTGCCTGATGCGTGTTAAGACAAAGGCTGCATCCGCGTCCATCCCTGGATCTCGTAAAAGAAGATTCGGCATGCGAAGTAATTGGGATTATTTAATCTTCATCGTCCCGGTTATTCTGTATTTTCTGATCTTCTGCTATGGTCCTATGTACGGTGTGCAGTTAGCTTTTAAACGCTTTAATCCGGCGCTGGGGATTACCTCCAGTCCCTGGATTGGAACGGATCACTTCGAAAGACTTTTTGGTTCGTTCCAGTTTGCACGTATTTTGAAAAATACGCTGTTTATTAACCTGTTAAAGACATTCATCAGCTTTCCCATCCCGATTCTGCTGGCGCTCATGTTCAATGAAATTAAACGTGAGAAGCTCAAGAAGACATTTCAGACAGTCACCTATGCACCCTATTTTATCTCTACAGTCGTCTTCGTCGGAATTATTAATTTATTCCTTGGGGGAGAAAACGGATATTTGAATCATATCCTGGGGACGTTCGGACTCGATCCGATTCCTTTTCTGACGGACCCTGATTATTTCTCAGGCGTGTATGTAGGATCTGATATCTGGCGCAACTGTGGTTGGAATTCCATTATCTTTATCGCGGCCTTGTCTGGCGTCGATCCCCAACTGCATGAATCTGCCCAAATCGATGGGGCCAGCCGGCTCAAAAGGATCATTCATGTGAATCTCCCCTGCATTATGCCGACGATTATCATTCAGTTTATTTTGCAGATGGGAAAAATGATGACCCTCAGCTACGAGCGCATTCTTCTCATGCAAAACAGCTTGAATATGGAATCATCCGAAGTCATTTCTACCTATGCTTACAAAATGGGTCTCATCAATATGGATTACGGATTCTCCACGGCTGTGGGACTCTTTAACAATGTCATCAACATCGTCTTGCTGCTTACCGCCAACAAAATTGCCAAACGCTATAGCAGCAGCAGCTTGTTCTAAAAGGAGAGATGATTATGGAGGCTGCTTCTTACAAAATTCGGGAGTCCAGCGGAGATCGGATCTTTCTGATCATTACGTATACACTCATCGGCATTCTGGTGCTGGCTATTCTGTATCCGCTGATTTATGTGGTCAGCGCATCGTTTAGCGATCCGAAGCTGGTCATTTCCGGGAAAATCGGGCTGCTCCCCAAAGGCTTCAATCTGGAGGCCTACCAGCGGGTGTTCGCTAACCCGGAAATCTGGATTGGATACCGCAATACGCTGATCTACACGACCATAGGCACCATCGTGAATATTTCGCTCACCATGATGGGGGCATACCCCCTGTCACGCAAAAATTTCCCTTGGCGCCGCGCCTGCATGATCTTTTTCACGATCACCATGTTTTTCAGCGGCGGAATTGTGCCTATGTATCTGCTGGTCAAAAATCTGGGCCTCTACAACTCGATTTGGGCCGTGATCCTGCCGACGGCAATCAACGTATACAACATGATTGTGGCCCGGACATTTATGGAGACATCCATTGACGAGCAAATTTATGAATCGGCTTATATGGACGGCTGCAACAATATCAGGGCATTCTTCTCGATTGTGCTGCCTCTGAGTACCCCCATTTTAGCTGTCCTTGTTCTATTTTATGCCGTGTTCCACTGGAACTCATATTTTGAGGCCATGATTTATTTGAAAGACCGCTCCCTATATCCATTGCAGCTATTCCTCCGGGAAATTCTCGTCATGAATCAGTCCGATAACGTGATGATGGATTCCATCGAGATGGATACGAGCAAATTCCTCGTTGCCGAGGGCGTCAAATATGCCGTCATTATTGTGTCGAGCGTACCTATTCTCATGCTGTATCCGTTCCTTCAGAAGTATTTTGTAAAAGGTATGATGGTTGGTGCACTTAAAGGATAACATTGAAAAGGAGACGAACTTATATATGAGAAAAAATATGGTCTTATTGGTTAGCGCCGTGCAGATCGCCGCACTGCTAACGCTGACGGCTTGTGGAAGTAACGATAGCGGGAATGCGGCAGATGCAGCTGAGACAACGGCCAATATTAACAAAACCGGCATGCCGATTGCAAAAGAGCCTGTTCATCTCAAAGGGCTTGTTGCTAAATATGAGCTGGTTAAGGATTGGAATGAGCATAAGGGATTAAAGGATTATGAATCCAAATCCAATGTCATCATTGATTGGGACAGCGTACCTCAAAATTCTTTTGAAGAACGCAGAAATCTGTTATTTGCGTCTAATGACCTTCCCGATTTTGTTATGCGGGCGATGATGTCACCGCAGCTTATCGCCTCTTATGCTGCTGCAGGCCAAATCATTCCGCTGGATGACATGATTGAAGCAGGTTATGCGCCAAACCTTTCGGCTTTGATGAAAGAAAATGAAGGCATCCGCAAAGCCATTACTTCTGCTGACGGGCATATTTATTCTCTACCGAATATCAGCGAAGCCGACGGACGTATTGGCTCATCGTGGATCAATAAGGCGTGGTTAGACAAGCTTGGGCTTGAAATGCCGACAACGATGGATGAGTTCTATCAGGTTCTGAAAGCGTTTAAAGAGAAGGACCCCAATGGAAACCATACAGCAGACGAAATCCCGATTTCCGGTTATAAAGAAGCTGCCAGCAGCGGAAATGAGTTCTTCAAATCCTTCTACGGCAGCTGGGGATTTGGCGGTAATTCCGGCATTATTGCCCCTTATATGGATGTGGATGACGACGGTAAAGTACGCTATATCGCCATAGATCCTACATTCAAAGAAATGCTGACCTACTTCAACAAGCTCTGGCAAGAGGGACTCATTGATAAAGAGATATTCTCCCAGGATATGAATCAGGTCGTATCCAAAATCGATGCAGAAAGAATCGGTTATGTGGCCAAAGGCAACAACAATCTCTGGATGGGGAATCATCGCAGCAATTATGTACAGAATCCGGTGATGAGAGCCATTGACGGTAACGTCTATTGGACAAGCATCAGCCCTAAAGTTCGGGATACGGGCTCCTTTATCATTACGAGCAAGAACCCTAATCCTGAAGCCACGCTGCGCTGGGCAGACTATTTACTCAGTGAAGAAGGGACCGCTATGGCCCGACTTGGAATCAAGGATGTGACCTACACCGTAGACAGCAAAGGATTCTACAAGCTAAAGGACGAATTTGCGAATAATCCGAATGGACTTACGGTCGATGAGGCACTTTCGGAGTATACGATTTTCCAGGGAGGTCAAATTCCGCAGCGTGTAACGCAGAAGGTTGACCAAAGCGCAGCGATTCTTCCGGAAATGATTGCGAATAAGGATGTCATTCGTCCGAACCTGGTACCCGATGAGAAATTAATGATTCCCAGCTTTACGGAAGAGGAGAATATCCAATTAAGCGCCTATACCACGGATATTGGGGCTTATACGGATGAACAGGTGATCAAATTCATCACCGGTGCGAGACCCATCAGTGAATGGGACGCCTATGTAAGCACGCTGAATAAAATGCATTTGGATAAATACCTTGCGATCTACCAAGCAGCCTATGACCGCTGGAATAAGAAATAACGAGCCCTTTAACAGATGGGAAAGGAGAAACTCAGATGATATTTTACGGTACAAGCGCGGCTGAAGGAATTCCCAATCCGTTTTGTTCCTGTCCGGTTTGCCATAACGCACGAAAGGAAGGAGGCGCCGAAATCCGCCGCCGGTCGACGTTTCGAATGAATGAGCAGGTGTGCATTGATCTAGGGGCGGATTCCTTTCAGCAAGCAATTGAATATGGGGACTTTACCAAACTCCAACATGTGCTCGTAAGCCATACCCATGAAGACCATTTGAATTACATGATGATGAACGTCCGAAATATGGCGATGGAACGAACGGAAGAACCCCTTCATTACTATTTCACGGATCAGGCTTATGATATCGTCGATTTCTATCGGCAAAGCCGCCCCATCATAAAGGGTTTGACATCCGACCTTGAAGCGCGCGGCATTATTGCCTTTCATAAGCTGGAGTTCAACAAGCCCGTCACCATTTCCGGCATGGAAGTGACTCCTCTTCGCGGGAATCATCTCGGGAACATGGGCGAGCATTGCGCGAACTATCTGATTCAGATGCCGGATGGGAGAAAGCTGTATTATGGAGTCGATACAGGCTGGTATCTGCCTGAAACGTTTCAATTACTCCAACATGCTTCGCTGGATGTGCTCTTAAGCGAATGTACCTTCGGTCTCACCACCGGACGCGGCCTCCACCCGAGTGGCCATCTGGATGCATTCAGCTGCATGGAACTATTTCGCGAGCTGCTGGAGCAAGGAACGCTGCATGTCGATTCACAAATTTACCTGACGCATATCAACCACTACACTTCCACCCACGCGGAGCTGGTAGACTGGTTCGCCAAGCAGGACTTTCCGTGCAAAATAACGGTGGCTCGGGATGGGCTGGCGATCGATTAGACACGTAACCTTTACAGCTAATGAATGGAGATTCCTATTTCAAAAAAACAAAATCCACAACCCCATTTGGTTGTGGATTTTTGCTGTGAAACTACCAGCTCAAGTTTTGTTTTTGTATTTCGGAAACGGCTGGGTTTTTAATAAGCAGACCACCATCTGCACTAATGACTTGGCCTGTAATAAATGCAGATTCGTCACTCGCCAAGAACACAGCCAAATTAGCCACATCCATTGGATTACCAATGCGCGGAGTGCATTTTACATCGGTATAGATATCTATCAGTTTCTTCAATGGCTCTGGCGCATGTTCAACCATCGAATCGCTTAGTACCATACCTGGTGCAATGGCGTTGCAGCGAATATTTTGTTTGCCGTATTGGACCGCCGTCGACTTCGTTAAGGATATCACTCCCGCCTTGGCAGCTGCATATGCGGATTTACCAAGCTCCGCCACCAAGCCGCCCATGGAGGAAGTATTGATAATGGAGCCTCCACCCGTTTCCAGCATGACTGGAATCGCATATTTGGTTCCCAAGAGAACCGATCTTAAATTAAACCGCATCGTTTCATCCCATTCGAACACATCCATTCCCACGACATCAACATCACCTTTAAAATTAAGGCGGGCTGCATTGTTGTGAAGGATGTCTAAGCGACCATATGCATTCTTGGCTGCTAGCACCATTTCTTCTATTTTTTCAGGTGAGCCAATATCAACGTGTTGTGCAAGCGCCGTTCCACCCATAGCTTCAATTTCTGCGACAACTCGCTGTGCACCCTCTATGTTAATATCCGCAACGACGACTTTAGCGCCTTCTTGCGCAAACAATTTAGCCGTCGCTTCCCCCATGCCAGATGCTGCGCCAGTTACGATGGCGACTTTATTCTCTAAACGACCCAAAATGAATTCCTCCCATTTAATATATATGACACCATATGTATAGCATACCAACTAGTTTACACAGTGTAAACCAGTTGGGTGAAAGTATTTTAAAAAAGTCTATGAAATGGGTCACACCTCCTCATGTTTTGAAGTCACCGAAGCTGACTTGGTGGACAGACCTGTATAACAAAAAAATTCCTTGATGATACGAAAAATTTTCGTTTTTGTATCATGAAGGAATTTCTTATTTTTCTAATTTAAACAATCGCTGAATTTCGTCGGTGAATGGACCCTTTAATGATATTCGCAGCAGTAACATCGTCATTTCCTCGGCAGAGAATTTATAGTCATTCTGTATCCACCATAAAATACTCTCAAAATAGGCTCCAACTGCATAATTAATGACAAATTCAGAGGGTATGCTCAACTTATCTTCCCCCGAATTTGCAATACGAAGCCCATCCTCAATGTAATTTTTTAATATACTCTTTAATTCACTGATGAAATCAGCATCTGGACTGCTCAGAAGAAATGCGCGATAGAATATGGCGTTATCTAAAATATGCTGAAATAAATTCACCATATTAATAGGCAAATTTTCAACCCCAACATCTTCTACCCTCATCTGTTCTTTAATCACTAACTTTTGATTTAACTCATCCAGCATTTCCTTATGCATCGCTGTTCTCAAAGAATTGACATCCTGATAAAGCTTATAAAAGGTCGGCCTTGTCACACCTGCTTCATCACATATTTCTTTAATGGAAAGAGCTGAATTCGCAGCAGTTATTCGTGTTAAATAAGCCTCACGAAGCTTATCTTTAGATCGCTGTTGTCTTGGATCAAGCTTATCACTCAAAGCATTATCCCCCTGTAATCTAACGCAAAGTACTCATGTATTATATCATTCAACCATCTTTTTATTAAACAACTAAGGCTCTCCACCGGATTCCGTTAAGATAGCAAAAGCCCCGCTCAACTGAGCGGGGCTTTATGTATGGAGGCGAGGGGAGTCGAACCCCTGTCCGAAGACAACGCCACATAAGCTTCTACGGGTGTAGTGACAGTTTTGATGTCACCCGATCAAGCTCCCCGTCACCGGATCTCGAAAGGGTCAGCCTGTTTGTCTTCTTCAGCTAGCCGCAGGCGGAGACTAGACAGCGTATCCCACTAAAGTTGAGCCCTCATCCCGGTACATGGGCGATACAGAGCGAGAGCACGTCTGCAGGTTATTAAGCTGCGAGAGCGTAGTTGTTTTGTTGTTTGCCGTTTAATTGGCGTTAGCGTTGATGAAGCGGACGCGTCCCCACTACCCGCAACCTATGCTCGAACTATCCCCGTCGAATCCAAGAACGCCCCCTTATTATAAAGGGCTTCTTCGGATTAGATGAGCTGCTCTGCAGCATAAGAAGCAATCTATTCCGCATCCTTTCCCTCCATAAGAAAGGATGATCAGAAGCAAAATTCATGAGTTCATGTAAAAGACCGCGTGTTAAGCTCGCCTCTTACCTTACTTATTATATCACACCATCCGGCCAAAATGACACAGAGGATGCAGGAAATGCAGGTGAAACTTGGTTGATTCTTCGTTTAACCGCGCATTACCGCGCAATTTTCTGTTTCTCGCGCAGTGCGCGCTGGATATCGCGCTGTGCATCGCGCTTCGCAGCCGATTCGCGCTTGTCGTACTGCTTCTTACCACGGCCGAGGCCCAGCAGCAGCTTGGCATAGCCGTTGCGGATATAAATCTTCAGCGGAACGATCGAGAAACCGTCCTGCTTGGACTGGCCGAGCAGCTTATGGATCTGCTCCTTATGCATCAGCAGCTTGCGCGTCCGTGTCGGATCGGTCGGATTGCTCCGGTTGCCCTGCTCGAACGGGCTGATGTGCATGTTGTGAATATGAATTTCCCCATTACGGATCGTCGCGAAAGCGTCGCCGATGTTCGCCTTCCCGTTCCGGATCGACTTGATCTCGGTCCCGGTCAGCACCATGCCCGCCTCGTACGTATCCTCGATGAAATAATCATGGGAAGCTTTCTTGTTCTGGGCCAGTACCTTCCCGTCACTCTTCTTACCACCCATGTCCTTCACTCCTCACCCATTACAAAATAGCTGGACTTCCGGTCATCCGCATCACCTCAGATGCATCATACCAGAAGTCCATTGTATCAACTGATCCAGGCAAAATCAAGGCGGAGACAGGCTCCGCCCTATGCCGGAAATCAGCTTCTGCACTCCAACAAGCGCAGCAACTACTTTTTCTTCTTCCGTACAAAAGCGGCCGTGCCGTTCTTCGCGGCGCCTTTTTTCTTCTTGCGCTTGCGGAAGCCGCCCTCGCCACCGGCTGACGCACCGCCCGCTTCCGGCTCTCCGCCGCTTCGCTTCCGGCGTCCGCCTTCCGCAGAAGCTCCGCCTTCGCCGATAAATATGCCGCTGCCGGACGTTTTCTTCTTCCGGCCGCTGCTGGAGTTCTCCCCGGCCGGCGAGGTGTACCCGCCCTTGCCGGAACCGAAGCCGAACGTCATCGGTCGCTTCGCTTCGACGCTCGCATCCACAGGCGCCGGGCCGCGGCCCCCGCCTCCGGTGCCGCCGCCGCGTTTGCCGCGCTTACCTGCGGCAGCTCCCGCGCTGGCGCCGCCCTTGCCCGCAGCCTCACCGGCTGCGCCTGCGGCGATGCGCTCGCGCTTGCCCGGACGGCCGGCTTTGCCGCCGCCGTTACCGCCAGCCTTGCCGCGGCCTCCGCGCGCGGCACCGCCCTTGTCGCCGCGTTCGCCGCCGCGGCCGCCAAACCCGCCGCCGCGATTGCGTTCGCGCCGCGGCTTCATGTCGAGCAGCTCGAAGTCGATCGTGTGATCGTCCATGTTGACGCGCGCCACGCGGATTCTGATCTCGTCGCCGATCCGGAACACCTTCGAGGTGCGCTCGCCGATGAGCGACATCGACGATTCGTCGAAATTGTAATAGTCGTCTGTCATGGCTGCCAGACGGATCAAGCCTTCCACCGTGTTCGGCAGCTCGATGAACATGCCGAAGTTCGTTACACTGCTGATCATGCCGTCGAATTCCTCGCCGACCTTATCGAGCATGAACTCGGCTTTCTTCAGCTGGTCGGTGTCGCGCTCCGCTTCCACAGCCACGCGCTCACGTTCCGAGGAATGCTGCGCAATTTCCGGCATGCGCGATGCCAGATATTCCTGACGCTTCTCGGAGAGCACGTTGTTGCTCTCCAGAACCTCGCGGATGACGCGGTGGATAACAAGGTCAGGATAACGGCGGATCGGCGAGGTGAAGTGAGAATAGAACTCCGCCGCCAGGCCGAAGTGGCCGGACATCTCCGCATCGTATTTCGCCTGCTTCATGGAACGCAGCATCATTGTGCTGATGACCGTCTGCTCTTTCGTGTCTTTAATCTGTTCCAATAGATTCTGCAGGGCGCGCGGATGAATCGCATTGCCGCGGCCTTTCACGTGGTAGCCGAAGTTCTCGGCGAACGCCATGAAGTTCTGCAGCTTCTCCGGATCGGGATTCTCGTGAATCCGGTAAATGAACGGCACCTTGAGCCAGTGGAAATGCTCCGCCACGGTCTCGTTGGCTGCCAGCATGAATTCTTCGATGATCTGCTCGGCAATCGAGCGCTCGCGCTTCACGATATCGACCGGCTTGCCGTTCTCGTCCACGATGACCTTCGACTCGACGAAATCGAAGTCGACGGCGCCGCGGTTCATGCGCTTGGAACGCAGCCGCAGTGCAATCTCCTTCATCAGGCGGAAGTCCTCCACCAGATCCTTATAACGCTCCATCAGCTCGGGATCTTCATCCTCGAGAATTTTGCGGACATTGTTGTACGTCATGCGTTCCTTCGTCTTGATGACGCTGGTGAAGACGTCATGCTTCACTACCTTCATATGCTCGTCGAATTCCATCTCGCAGGACAGCGTCAACCGGTCCACCTGCGGGTTCAAGCTGCATATCCCGTTCGATAGACGGTGCGGCAGCATCGGAATGACCCGATCCACGAGATACACGCTGCAGCCGCGGTTATAAGCTTCCTTATCAAGCTCGGAGTTCTCCCGTACATAATAGCCGACATCGGCGATATGAACGCCAAGACGGTAGTGCCCATTCGAGAGACGCTCGACGTTCACCGCATCGTCCAGGTCCTTGGCGTCTTCACCGTCGATGGTAACTATTCTTTTGCCGCGCAGGTCACGTCTGCCCTGCTTCACGATCTCTTCTTCTGTAATGGAATCCGGAGCGCTTTCCGCTTCGGCCATCACTTCTTCCGGGAAGCCTTCCGGCAGCTGGTGCTTGCGGATAATCGAGAGAATATCTACGCCCGGATCATCCTTGTGCCCGAGCACCTCAATGACTTCACCTTCAGCCGCAGAACGGCCTTCCGGGTAGCTTACGAGATGCACGACAACCTTGTCGCCATCCACCGCTCCATTCACGGATTCCTTCGGGATAAAAATATCGCGCACGATCCGCTTATCGTCAGGCAGTACGAAGCCGTATGCTTCATGCCCCTGGAACACGCCGACCACCTGGCTCGTGGCGCGCGTGACGATCTTGACGACTTGGCCTTCCAGTTTGCCGCCGGCAGGTCCTCTTGTCGTTACACGGGCGAGTACCGTATCGCCGTTCATGCCGCTCATCAAATCATGGGCGCCGATATATACATCGGGATGCTCCTTGTCCTCGGGGATCAGGAACGCAAAGCCCTTGGCATGCACCTGCAGCCGTCCGCGCAGCAAATCAAGACGCTCAGGCAGACCGTAGCGGTCCGAATGCGTCATCATAATTTTGCCTTCCTGCTCCAGACCGTTCAGAAGCTTCAGGAATTCCTTGAACTCCACGGCGTCAGCAATGGCAAAATGCTTTTCCAGCTCCTGATAGGTCATTGGTTTATATTCCGGTGCCTGCATCAAATCCAGTATCGATTGTTCCGTTATCATGATTATCTCCTCAGTTGACTTGCAGGTAGGGGTAAACCATCCGCAAGTATCTATGTAATGATTCGTAATTGGTGTTCTGCCGCTTTAGTATACACATACCCTAGTATACACGGATTTAATCGTTTGCATCCCTACCCGGAGCCGTATGCACCACTGCAGGAGTAACGAGGTCAAGCTTCCGGCATATATTAAAAAACCCCCGCTCTCCATCATTTGCAAGAGCGAAGGTTTTCAAGGACTGCCGGCTATGTTATTTCGTAAAAACAGCCACCAGAATCGCAAGAATAAAGAAGCAGGCTGCCACAACCACCGTTGTACGCTGCAGGACCAGGTCCATGCCGCGTGCTTTCGTTTTTCCGAAAAGATGTTCTGCGCCACCGGAGATGGCACCGGCCAAACCTGCACTTTTCCCTTTCTGCAAAAGAACAATTGCGATCAATGCGATCGAGAAAATCACAAGCAGCACTTTCAATAAGATATCCATTCGTTCCACCTCCTAATAGCGTAAACATCATTCTATGCTTGAATTTGCAAAATCCATATATAAGTAAGAATCGTCCATAAAACAGCATTTTTATTGTACCATAGCCTATTTCCTAAAACAAGGACTTCCCCCGCCCCTCCTGCCAAAAAGAAATAAAAAAATCCGCCCGGCACCAGGCCGGAACGGATTTTTAGAACACGAGCTTCGAAGCTCAATTATCTTTTCAGGTTGTAGAAGGATTTCAGGCCGTTGTATTGAGCCAGTTCAGCCAGTTCGTCCTCGATGCGGAGCAATTGGTTGTACTTGGCGATACGGTCTGTACGGGAAGGCGCACCCGTTTTGATTTGACCGGCGTTGGTAGCCACGGCGATGTCAGCGATGGTGCTGTCTTCGGACTCACCGGAACGGTGGGAGACAACAGCCGTGTAGCCTGCGCGTTTAGCCATTTCGATTGCGTCGAATGTTTCAGTCAGCGTACCGATTTGGTTTACTTTGATCAGGATCGAGTTGCCGATGCCTTCTTTGATGCCTTTTTCAAGACGCTCGGTATTGGTTACGAACAAGTCGTCGCCAACAAGTTGGATTTTGTCGCCAAGTTTCTCGGTGAGAAGCTTCCAACCTTCCCAGTCGTCTTCGGAGCAGCCGTCTTCGATCGTGATGATCGGATATTTATCAACCCAGGAAGCGAGCAGATCAACGAATTCAGCGGAAGTGAAGGATTTGCCTTCGCCTTCAAGATGGTATTTGCCGTCTTTGTAGAACTCGGTCGAAGCAACGTCCATGCCGAGGAATACGTCTACGCCTGGTTTGTAGCCGGCTTTCTCAATAGCTTCCATGATGGAGGACAAAGCGTCTTCGTTAGACGTGAAGTTCGGAGCAAAGCCGCCTTCGTCGCCTACTGCCGTGTTCAAGCCTTTGCCTTTAAGTACGGATTTCAAGCTGTGGAAGATTTCAGCGCCTGTGCGCAGTGCTTCCTTGAATGTAGGAGCGCCCACTGGCAGAACCATGAACTCTTGCACGTCCACGTTGTTGTCGGCATGAGCGCCGCCGTTCACGATGTTCATCATTGGTACTGGCAGTTGTTTAGCGTTGAATCCGCCGAGGTAAACGTACAGTGGCAGGTCCAAAGCTTCTGCTGCTGCACGTGCCGTAGCCATGGATACAGCCAGGATCGCATTGGCGCCCAGTTTGCCTTTGTTAGGCGTTCCGTCCAGTTTGATCATCATCTTGTCGATGCCGAGCTGGTCCAGAGCGTCCATGCCGATCACTTCAGGAGCGATGATTTCATTTACATTATTAACGGCGTTCAGGACACCTTTGCCGAGGTAACGGTCTTTGTCGCCATCGCGAAGCTCAACAGCTTCGTGAGCGCCTGTGGATGCGCCGGATGGCACGATCGCACGGCCCATTGCGCCGGATTCGAGATAAACTTCAACTTCAACAGTCGGATTGCCGCGGGAGTCGAGGACTTCGCGAGCGTACACGTCAGAAATAATAGTCATAGTACTTGTTCTCCTTTGTCATTCATATTTGGTTCAAATATAAAAACACGTCTCTATCATTATACCGCTTATTTACGGCTTGCAATCATCGATTCTCCGGTCATTTCAGCCGGCTTAGGCAGCTGCATCAGGTCGAGAATGGTCGGTGCCACATCAGCCAGGATGCCCTCGTTGCGCAAAGTGACGTTATCGGCCGTCAGAATGAACGGTACCGGGTTGGTCGTATGTGCCGTAAAAGGTCTTCCCTCTTCGTCAAACACCATGTCGGCGTTTCCGTGGTCAGCGATGATAATCGCCACCCCGCCTTTGGCGATGACGGCATCTACGACTTTGCCCATGCACTCGTCCGTCACTTCAACCGCCTTGATCGTTGGCTCCAGCATGCCGGAGTGTCCAACCATGTCGGGGTTCGCAAAGTTCAGGATGATCGCGTCATGCTTGTCGGCTTCGATTTCCTTCACGCAAGCGTCTGCCACTTCATAAGCACTCATCTCAGGCTTCAGGTCATACGTTGCAACCTTCGGCGAGTTGATCAGGATACGAGTTTCGCCCGGAAGCTCCACGTCGCGTCCGCCGCTGAAGAAGAACGTCACATGCGGGTACTTTTCGGTTTCCGCGATGCGCAGCTGTTTTTTGCCCTGTTGTACAAGCACTTCGCCGAGCGTGTTGTCGAGGTTCTTCGGCTCGTAAGCCACAAACCCTTCAACCGTCTCGCTGAAAAGGGTCAGGCATACGAAATGAAGATTCTCAGGGAACTTCGGTCCACGGTCAAAGCCGCGGAAATCCTTGTTCGTGAACACTTGAGACAGCTGAATGGCACGGTCCGGACGGAAGTTCAGGAATATGACGGAATCGCCGCTTTCCACGAGCGATACCGGCTGGCCGTTCTCGTCCACGATGACCGTAGGCTCTACAAACTCATCGAATACCGATTTGGTGTAGGATTCCGTAACGGCTTGCAGCGGGTCGGTGTATTTCGGTCCGTCTCCGTACACGATCGCACGGTAGGACTTCTCTACGCGCTCCCAGCGCTTATCGCGGTCCATCGCATAATAGCGGCCTTGTACGGTCGCGATTTTGCCGACGCCCACTTCCTTGATTTTGGCTTGAAGCGCTTCGACGAACTTCTTGCCGGAATCCGGAGCCACGTCGCGCCCATCCAGGAAAGCGTGGATGTATACGTCATCCATGCCCTCTTTTTTGGCAAGATCCAGCATCGCGAACAAATGCTCAATGTGGCTGTGTACGCCGCCGTCCGACAGCAGGCCGTACAGGTGAAGCTTTTTGCCGCTGTTCTTGGCTGCACGTACCGCTTCAACGAGGGTCGGGTTGCCGAAGAACTCACCTTCGCGGATCGACTTCGAGATACGGGTCAGATCCTGATATACAACGCGGCCAGCGCCGATGTTCAAATGGCCTACTTCGGAGTTGCCCATTTGACCTGCCGGCAAGCCTACAGCTTCACCGGAAGCCGTCAGCGTTGTATGCGGATATTTCGCCATCAAACGGTCGTAGTTCGGTTTCTTGGCTTGAGCAACAGCATTGCCTTCATCGGTGCCGCGAAGACCGAAACCGTCCATGATGATCAGTGCTACAGGTTTAGGTGCGGTCATCTTACTTCGCCCCCTGAGCAAGCTGGATGTAGGAAACTGGCTGCAGGCTGGCGCCGCCGACGAGAGCCCCGTCGATATCGCTTTGGCCCATGTACTCGGCTACATTCTCAGGCTTCACGCTGCCGCCGTATTGAATGCGAACCTTGTTTGCAACATCGTTACCGTACAATCCTTTGACCAGGTCGCGGATGTAGGAAATAACTTCGTTCGCGTCCTGTGCTGTTGAAGATTTACCTGTTCCAATGGCCCAGATCGGCTCGTAAGCAATCACTGCTTCAGCCGCCTGTTCGGCAGACAATCCTTGAAAGGCAGCTTCCGTTTGCACTTTGCAAACTTCCTTCGTTTGGCCGGCTTCACGCTCTTCGAGCTTTTCGCCTACGCATACGATTGGAGTCAGGCCGTGGCGGAATGCCGCATGCATTTTTTTGTTTACGATCTCGTCGGTTTCCGCAAAATAAGCGCGGCGTTCGGAGTGTCCAATGATGACATAGTCCACACCCAGCTCCTTCAGCATTTCGCCGCTGATTTCGCCGGTAAAGGCGCCGTTGTCTTCGAAGTGCAGGTTTTGGGCACCGATTTTGATGGACGTGCCTTTCACTGCCTCAACCAGAGCCGGAAGGTTCGTGAATGGCGCGCAAATGACGCTTTCCACGCCTTCCACTTCTGCTTTGCCTTTCACTTCTTCGATGAATGTTTTGGCTTCCGGAACTGTTTTGAACATTTTCCAGTTGCCAGCGATGATTGGTGTTCTCACACGTTTCAACTCCTTCTCAAGTCAGGGATTTGCAGACGCGTCTCAGCTGCCTGATGTGGCGGAGCAAATCCCCTGGTCCTTATAGCAGGTTCACCCGGATTACTTATCGTTCAGGGCTACGACGCCTGGAAGCGCCTTGCCTTCCATGAACTCCAGCGAAGCGCCGCCGCCTGTGGAGATATGATCCATTTTGTCAGCCAGATGGAATTTCTCCGCTGCCGCAGCAGAGTCGCCGCCGCCGATGATGGTGTAGCCTTCGGTTGTTGCACAGGCCTCAGCCACTTCACGCGTACCGTTGGAGAATGGATCCAGTTCGAATACGCCCATCGGTCCGTTCCATACGATCAGCTTGGAGTTCTTGATGATTTCGGCATATTTGGCACGGGTTTTCGGTCCGATGTCCACGCCTTCCCATTTGTCAGGGATGTTGCCCACTTCAACGATATCCATGTTTGCATCGGCTTTGAAATCGTCCGCAATCACGATGTCGACCGGAAGCAGGAAGTTTTTGCCGAGGTCCTTCGCTTTTTGAATAAATCCGAGCGCTACGTCCAGTTTATCATTATCGCACAGGGACAAGCCAATTTCATAGCCTTGCGCCTTCATGAAGGTGTAAGACAAGCCTCCGCCGATCAACACATTGTCTGCAATGTTAAGCAGGTTGTCGATGACATCGATTTTGTCCTTTACTTTCGATCCGCCGATAATGGCTGTGAAAGGACGTTCCGGATTGGAAAGGGCTTTGCCCAGTACGGACAATTCTTTTTCCATCAGCAGGCCGGAAACGGCCGGCAGGAAGTGCGCAATACCTTCCGTGGAAGCATGTGCGCGGTGAGCGGCGCCAAAAGCGTCGTTGACGAACAGGTCCGCAAGCTCAGCAAATTGCTTCGCAAGTTCCGGATCGTTCTTCTCTTCACCAGGGTAGAAACGCACGTTTTCAAGCAGCAGCACGTCGCCGTTTTGCAGTTTCGCAATTTCCGCTTTCACGGCTTCGCCAATGGCTTCGTCCGCTTTAGCGACCGGTTTGCCAAGCAGCTGGGACAGACGTTCTGCCGCAGGAGTGAGGCGCATGGAGTCCACGAATTGTCCCTTAGGACGACCCATATGACTCGCCAGGATCACCTTCGCACCGTTTTCGATCAAGTACTTGATCGTTGGCAGCGTTTCGCGAATCCGCGTATCATCAGTGATTGCACCGTTTTCGAGAGGCACATTGAAATCCACGCGTACAAATACGCGTTTGCCATTTACTTCCACGTCACGTACAGACTTTTTATTCATTGTTCGTTCCTCCGCACCCATTTATTTGTTTTTATCAGGAATCCAGGGGTAACTATGATCGGGATTTTTACAATCCTCTTATATGTTTATCTATCCAAACTCTCCAGTTTCACTATCCAATATCTAATCGGTCTTCCATCCAAAAAAACCTTGATGATTTATAAAGAGCGGAAACAATAGGTCTGTTTCCGCTCCATATGTTCGTTAAACGGCGCCGTTATTACTTAGCCAGTTTAGCGAAGTATTCCAATGTGCGAACCAATTGAGCTGTGTAGGACATTTCGTTGTCATACCAAGCAACCGTTTTAACGAGTTGTTGGTCGCCTACAGTCAGAACTTTGGTTTGTGTTGCGTCGAACAGGGATCCGAAAGTGATGCCTTTGATGTCGGAAGATACGATTTCATCTTCAGTGTAGCCATAAGTTTCTGGGTCAGAAGCTTCTTTCATGGCTGCGTTCACTTCATCAGCTGTTACTTTTTTGTTCAGTACTGTTACGAGCTCAGTCAGGGAACCTGTTGGAACCGGAACGCGTTGAGCTGCGCCGTCAAGTTTACCTTTCAACTCAGGGATAACCAGACCGATGGCTTTGGCAGCACCTGTTGTGTTAGGAATGATGTTCTCAGCAGCTGCGCGAGCGCGGCGGAAGTCGCCTTTTGGATGTGGAGCATCTAGTGTGTTCTGGTCGCCAGTGTAAGCGTGAATCGTTGTCATCAGGCCTTCTACGATGCCGAACTTGTCGTTCAACGTTTTAGCCATTGGAGCCAGGCAGTTCGTTGTGCAAGATGCGCCGGAAATAACCGTTTCAGTTCCGTCCAAAATTTCATGGTTTACGTTGAAAACGACGGTTTTCATGTCGCCAGTCGCTGGAGCGGAAATAACGACTTTCTTAGCTCCGCCTTTCAAGTGAAGCTCAGCTTTTTCTTTCGTTGTGAAGAAGCCTGTGCACTCCAGAACGATGTCAACGCCGAGGTCTCCCCAAGGAAGCTCTTCTGGGTTGCGGTTCGCAAGAACCTTAACTTCTTTGCCGTTCACTTTGAAGAATCCGTCATGAACTTCAACTTCTCCGTCGAATTTGCCTTGCGTTGTATCATATTTAAGCAAATGAGCCAACATTTTAGCATCAGTCAAGTCGTTGATTGCCACAACTTCGATACCTTCCACATTTTGAATGCGGCGGAATGCGAGTCGTCCGATACGTCCGAAACCGTTAATGCCTACTTTTACACTCATTGAATAGTCCTCCTAGTAATTTCGTTTTTTTGAGGATCCTGTCGAGCCGAAGCGGCCCGCAAAATCCAGTATTTATTCAAAACAGGCAATTACACCTGTATTGATAACTCGTTTAATGGTTTTCGAGGGATGATTCGTCAATCTGCCTGCAAATCTCGATGGCAGCAGCTTCATCCGTCACGAGAATATTCTCATGGCCGAATTTCAGCACGGAATGAATGGCGTTCGCCTTGTCTTTCCCGCCGGCGATTCCAATGACAATCTCCGTTCGCATAATATCCTCGAGCCGGAGCCCCAGCGTAATCATGCGATGGACGACTTCACCCTGTTCGTTAAAGTAGTAGCCAAAGGATTCGGCTACCGCGCCTTCCTTCTGAATCTCCTGCACCGCAGACAAATCCAGCTTCCTGCGCCGGGTCATCTCCATAGCGTCGCCGATGCCGTGCACGATGATGCGGCACTGCCTTATCACCTGTACGATTTCCTGAATGTTTCGGTCCTGTACAAGCGATTGGTAAGCGTCATCGCTCAGCAGATCCGGCACATGCAGCAGCCGGTACTGCGCGCCTACGCGCTTCGCCATCGTTGATGCAATGGTGTTGGCCTGGAATTCCATGCTCTCTCCAAGTCCGCCCCTGGCCGGTACAAACCAGCTGTTCTTCATCGGTACCGAACCCTGCGGGTTCAGCTCCTCTGCAACCGCAGCCAGCGTCGAACCGCCTGTAACGGCAACCGTGTCTCCCTGACTCATGACTCCCAGCAGCGCTTTGGCCCCTGCGCGTCCGAGATCCCGTTTGGTCAGCAGCGAGGATTCGCAATCCCCCGGCACGACAACCACCTTCCGCAGGCCGTAGGCGAGGCGAATCTTCTCCCCGAGCTCGTTCAGTCCGAACAGCTCCTTGGCCATCGGTCCCATCTCTTCCAGCAGCGTGCGTCCAACCTCACTGATCCTCATGCCGGAGCTCTCAATTTCAATAAGGCCCTGGGCCTTAAGCAGATCCGTCTCCGCACGCAGCACCCGTTCCGTCATATGAAGGGATGCCGCCAGCGTACGCCGGCCTATGAGTTCTGAGAGCATGATCTGATGAAGAATGGTGTACCTTGTCTTGAGAATGTCCATGAGATCAGGCAGAAGCTGCTTTTGTATCTCTAATATTTTCCGCATTGCTTTCCACTCCTGCAACTTCAGCTTCCTTCACTTCGACTCCATGGCCTTAAAATGTCCCGGGTTAACGTTTTAAGTCCCACTTACATTCTACTCAATTTTCAGCCCAGTTGCAAGTAGTCCAACGACTATCTTTTACATTCTTTCTTCCTCTTATACAGGCGTAGGGGCCGAAGGGATTAAAAGCTGCATGAAACCAGGGCTTGTCCGCATTCACCAAATAACCTCTTGCAATCTTTCGCAATATGACATATAATCATTTTTGCTGCACAATATCAATAAATAGAAGTAAGGTTGCATCGTGCGCCCGTGGTCCAATGGATATGACGTAGGCCTCCGGAGCCTGAGATCGAGGTTCGATTCCTCGCGGGCGCGCCATTATAATTACCAAACTTCTACCATATGTTTAACCAGCAGGACAAAAGCCAATCATCGGCTATTTTTTTTACCCTGAGTTTGACTTTCTTTGACTT
The DNA here is from genome assembly GCF_051966755.1 of Paenibacillus sp. SAFN-054. Classification (NCBI taxonomy): domain Bacteria; kingdom Bacillati; phylum Bacillota; class Bacilli; order Caryophanales; family Paenibacillaceae; genus Paenibacillus; species Paenibacillus sp. SAFN-054. The sequence goes on along the minus strand of NZ_JBQCKS010000009.1, from coordinate 38,478 downwards.
TTTGTTTGAAATTGTTTATCATGTGGTTAATACGGTAACAGTATGAATAGAATGATTACATTTTGATCCATGAATAGGGAGGTTTTCCACGTGAGTTATGTACCTATGGTCGTTGAACAAAGCAACCGCGGCGAGCGCGCGTACGACATTTATTCCAGACTCTTGAAGGACCGCATTATTTTCCTGGGTTCCGATGTCAACGACGTGGTTGCCAATTCGATTATTGCCCAGCTGCTGTTCCTGGCTGCCGAAGACCCTGAAAAGGATATTCATCTCTACATCAACAGCCCGGGCGGCTCCATTACAGCCGGTATGGCCATTTACGATACGATGCAGTATATCAAACCGGACGTTTCTACGATCTGCGTAGGTCTCGCCGCTTCCATGGGCGCATTCCTGCTGAATGCAGGCGCCAAAGGCAAACGCTACGGCCTGCCAAACAGTGAGATCATGATTCACCAGCCGCTCGGCGGTGCTCAAGGCCAGGCAACGGACATCGAAATCCGCGCCCGCCGCATCCTGAAAATGCGCGATACGTTGAACCGCATTCTCGCAGAGCGCACAGGCCAGCCGCTGGAACGCATCGAGAAGGATACGGACCGCGACTACTTCATGAGCGCGAAAGATGCTGCGGAGTACGGCTTGATCGATAAAGTGCTGGAGCATCCTCCGGTACAAGGCGTATAAGCCCCTTTCATATTTATACAAGAGATCCGCTTCCTTGTTTTCAGGGAAGCGGATCTTTTAATATCTCCTCCGAACACCGCTGTCGTGTACTGCTGTTATACACGCCAAAAGGGCATCCCAGGCTTTAGAGCCCGGAATGCCTTTTCTTTTTTATCAGCGAATTTTGATTTAGAAATGATTACTTGTAATCCGCGAAGGGGACGGTGCCCGCAGGCAGCAATTCGCCGAAACTAAACATATAAGTAGGGAATCCGGCTGCGTACGGCGCGATTTCATATTGTTGATAGTAGATGGCAATGCCGCCTTCTTTGACGTAGAAATCCGGTTTATCCTTTAATTTGACGACCATATCCAAAAAGGCATCTTTCTTCGCCCGCTGCTTTAGCATTTTGTCGAGCTTCTGCTTGTAATCCGGTGCACCCTTCAGTACATCGCCAAGGCCTAACTGCTTGCCGTCCTTCAAGGAGAAGGTCAGGCCCTCACGATAAGTGCCGCCATGCGCCCCGCCCGTGTAACCATACTTGTCGGTCACTACGCTGAGAATGCCGTCGCGGTTATAGGTCACGACGAAGCTTTGGACAAAGTCATACATGTTCTCGACCTTGCCGTCCCGATGGGATGCCTGCTTTTCACTGTCGGCAGCGAAGGCTTCAGCATCATCCTTAAATACTTTATTGATCTTGGACTGCACGTCGTCCGGAAGTCCGCTCACCTGCGGATAGTGTGCCACAATGCTTGCATTCTTGTTCGACTTGGTCAGCGTTTCGCTGGAAATATTGATGCTGTTCATCGTTTGCTTGCTGATATCCAGCGATTTCAGGGATGGGTTCCATGCACCTTTAAAGCCCATGAAATCGTTCAGAACCTTGAACGGCACGTACAGATGTCCATTGATATTCTTGGATTCATAGATATCAACATCGCCGGTATAATTGTAAATATAATAACCGTTAAGATTGCTCATCACGCCATACTCGGATACTTCGAGGTTCAGCTTGGTGATTCCGCTGCCAACGCTGTAGGTTTTGGTTCCCGGATTGTAGCTCAGTGGCAGACCCAGCGAATCGCGCAGGACCGTCACTGGAATCATCGTGATGCCGTTAACGATTTTACCCTGCTGTTTCAGCGTCGTTCCGTTATATTTAAGGACAACGGACGGCTCCACCGTCTGCTTTACCGCCGGCTTGGCGGCTGCAGCATGCACCATCGCTCCCCCCGTTACATTCGCTCCGCCAAACAATACTCCTGCGGCCAGGACAGCCGCGCTGAATTTCATCGTCTTATTCATTGGTTATGTCTCCTCTCCAAACATTGCTACATATGCTAGTCACATGAATGATTACTGAATTTATCCACTTCCCCATTATACGAAGAGCCGAACCGGATTGGATGACAAAGGCGGTTACAGTATTGTCGCATACAGGCGAAAAAAGTATAATTCTGTTCATCATTTTTCCAGACCTACGCATCGCTGCAACCTATTTGAAGGCTGCAAAAGGATCCGCTCCTGCCGGAAGCAGTTCGTTGAACGGAACCTTGTAGGTGCGAATCCCCTTGGCAAACGAATCGGGACCCGTCTCGCCAAAATAAAACTGCAGGCCAGCGCCGGAAACATAGTAATGAAGCGAACTCTCCATTTGATCCAGACTGATCTGGCTGCCGTCCTGCTGAATGCGCTGCGCCAGAATCGGATACAGCTTCTCCTGGCTGCCGCTGTCCTGCGGGAGCAGCTCGTTCAGATCGATCCTATGACCGTCCTTCAAGGAGAAGGTCATCGCTTCACGCTGTACCGGATCCTCGCCGCCGGTATATGTGGTCTGGTCAATCAATACGCTTAGCACGCCGTCCTGATTGTAGGTCACCACGTAATTTGCATTGTAGCTGTATGGAAAAGGAACAAGCTCCGAATTGCGGTGGGTGGATCTCTCCATTCCCTCCTTGGCAAAAGCATCTGCTTTTGCTTTCAGTGCTTCGTTCATTTTTTGCTGCACCTTCACGTCCGCGAGCCCGGTGATCTGCGGATAGCGAATCTGCATCTCCAAATCCTCGGTTTTTTGCGTCAGCGTCCCGGTCGTAATCTGAATGGGATTGGCCTCCCTCTTCTCCAGCACCAGCGTTTGAGCGGCCGTGTCATAAGCACCCTGAAAGCCCAGGATGTCGTTTAGCAGCCGGAAAGGCACATAGAGCCTGCCCTGAAGATTGACGGCGCTGTATTCGGAATGGATGCCTCCCATATAAAATTGGTTCACACTCGTGACAACGCCATATTCCGATGTGGTCAAATTCAGCTGGCTTGCTCCCGCGCCCACGTTATACGTAAACGTACTATAGTCGTAGGTGATCGGCAGGTCCATTACGTCCCGAAGCACCGTAACGGGAACCATCGTGGTCTCACCGATCAGAAGTCCTTTCTGCTGAAGCCGTTCTCCGTTAAACACCAAACCGACCTCCGCCGTCTTCGCGGCCTCGGGTGCGATCACTTTTACTTCTTCATCAGCAGGGACCTTTGCTGCCGTAACCGAAGCAGTCCCACCCATCAGCAGACTTGCGGACATCAAAACCGAGCTCCATTTCATCCATCTATTCATCTATCCGGTTCTCTCCCATTTCACAAATTGTATACGCTAAGGATTATTACCCGCTTTTGCAGGTATGTATATCCTAAACGATACAAATGAGGGACAAGTAACAAGAAGATGACAGACGTGAAGCAGATCGCTGACCACCTTTTTAGACTTTATCTGCCCTTGGGCGTCTGTTGTAGCCCTTCTCGTCGTAAGGCTGAAGCTTCGCAAGCCATGCCTTTTCCATGCCTGCTACCTTGTCTTTATAAATCTTCTGCTGCTTCAGGTCATTCGCTGCCTGAGGATCCGGCTCAAGCTCCTCCAAAATTTCGAAGGCAAAGGCATCCTCGCCAAGCTCTTTCCAATCTTTTTGCAGGGCCGGACTGACATGGTAGTCTGAATACAGCTTCGCCTTCTGGCTGTTGAAAGCCCCGGGCAAATTAGTGCTGCTCGTGACATAAATCTTGCCGCTCTCCTTGTTGCGAATCTGGAACACGCCCATTGGGCGCGGGGTATTCATATACTCATCCACCAATTCTTTTCTTCTCTGGTTCTTCATGTCTTTGTTCTCCTTTCCTGATCCATCAGGCTGTTTGACCCAATATTCGCTGCCATCCGGCAAACGGTCCAAAAAACCGTATTCGATCAAAAACCTCCTGATGGTAACGTAATCTTCATAACGCGCCTCGAGAACTTGATTCACTTCCTTCTCCGAATACACGCGCCCTTCCTCAAAGTCTCCGGCCAGGTGGCGCAGTACGGCTACTCTGCGCTTTTCCTGCTTGGGGAAAGACTTGAGTGGACCGTAAAGGCCATCTGCGAAATACTTGCCCAGAATCTGCGTATTCTCTTCTTTCGATATGGACAACCGCTGCCCCAGCTTGCCCGGCAGCTTCGAAGGAGACGGCTTGGACGCGGACGGCTGCCGGTTTGAATTCCTCCCGCCATCCTCCATCAGCTCCATCACAGCCAGAAACAGCTTCGCCTGCTTCATCTTCTCGCGCAGCATGAAACGGTGATTGCGGATGGTGGACGTGCTGCCTCCGTCGATTTCCGCTACGATGTCCTGATCGCTGAGTCCCTGATAGAACAATCCGATCAGCGTACGCTGCAGGTCCGTGAGTCCGGTCAGCTTCTTATCAAGACTTAGCAAATATTCCAGCATAGAGCCATGCTCCTGCACGATATGGCGGCGCATGGATTTCTCCGCTTCATAGAACACCTCGCCCTCCGGGTAGACAACTCCTTTCTCCGTTTGGTGCCCGCAAATCAGGCATGTATATCGATCAAGGCCTGCCTCCTCGGCATAGCCGCGCTTCAGATCGTGAAGGCTGGCTTGCAGCAGCTGTTCAGACACGATATCCATCAGCAAACAACCCCTTATATTATTTAGTATATATTAGACATTTTATATTATTGTCTATTATTTATCAAGAAGACACTTATCTAGGCACGCAAAAATCCCCTTTCTGCATAGAAAGGGGATTAGCTATTCACTCCTATTCAAACTGTGAGCTTAATTGGATTTATTCACGCCCGCTCTTCAGCTCTGTCCAATAGCGGTCATATGCCTGAAGCGTCGAACCCACATCGCCGAGCCACTCGGTACGCTTCATTTGGTCCTCGGACAGGTTAATCATATGGTTGTTGCGGTATTCTTCACTGTGATACTGCATCGCCTTGGCGTTCGGATCGCTGTATCCAACCGTCTCATAGTTCTTCGCGCTGACCTCGGGGTCCAGCATGTAGTTGATGAACTTTTCCGCCAGCTCCTTGTTTTTGGCGCCTTTCGGAATCGCGTAGTTGTCGGAGAAGATCGTTGATCCTTCCTTTGGAACCACGTATTCGATATCCGGGTTATCCTTCACGATGAAAGCGGCGTCTCCGGACCATACCGTACCGATCCAGCCTTCTTCCTGAATCATCTTCTGCTTGATCGTATCCGTATCGAACGCAAGCACGCTCGGCAGCAGCTTCTTTAGATCATCCACGGCGGATTTGATTTCGCCTTCATTCGTGGAGCTGTTGGAATGGCCCTGCTTTTTCAGCGCCATACCGATGACTTCGCGGTTGTCGTCCAGCAGCAGCACCTTGCCCTTATAGGCCGGATTCCACAGGTCTTCCCAGCTGTCGATCTTATCCTTCACGTATTTCTTGTTGTAGGCAATGCCGGTTACGCCGGACATATACACGATCGAATACTTATTGCCCGGATCATAAACCGGATCCTTCAGCGATTCCTGGACATTGGCGAAGTTCGGAATGTTCTTCATCTCCAGCGGCTCCAGCAGCTGGCTCTTGATCATGGTAGACACCATGTAATCGGATGGCTGGATCAGATCGTAGCCGCCTCCGCCTGCCTTGATCTTGGCGAGCAGGTCCTCATTGTTTGCATAGTTATCGTAGGTGACGTTGACGTTGAATTTGCTTTCGAAATCTTTCAGTACGTCCTCATCGAAATTATCCGCCCAACTGTAAATATGAAGCGTCTCCTTGGAGGAAGAACAGCCCCCCAAAGCTGTCAATGACAATGCAGCAAAAGCCCCTGCCAGCACCAAGCCGGCGATACCCTTTCTTTTCACAGTTACATATCTCCTCTCTTTCCGTTACTCCGTTTTTTTGAATCGTACGATATTTCATCAAGCGAACAGTCTCCTGTCCGTTTATGCTTCAAACGGCTTTAAATCGGCAGCGTCTTGTGCTTCTTCTGGCCCTTGCCGCGGTTCAGGAAGAATTGCGCCAGCAGAATAAGCCCGACGCTCACCAGGATCAGCAGTGTACAAAGGGCGTTGATCTCAGGGGAGATCCCCCGCTTCACCTGGCCATAAATGTAGATCGGCAGCGTGGTTGAGCTTGGACCCGCCACGAAGAAGCTGACCATGAAATCGTCCAGGGACATCGTGAACGCAATCAGGGCGCCCGAAATAATGCCCGGCGAAATTTGCGGAAGGGTCACATACCGGAAGGTTTTCCAGCCCGTGGCTCCGAGATCGGATGCCGCCTCCTCGAGCTGCCGGCCCATGCCGGCCAACCTCGCGGTGACGACTACGTACACATAAGACATGCTGAACGTAATATGAGCGATGATAACTGTCGCTTTGCCCAGCGGAATATGCATCTGGTTAAACAACACGAGCAGCGACAGCCCCATGATGATATCGGGAATGACGACAGGCAGGTACATCAGTCCGTTCATGCTGCCCTTCCAGCGACGGCTCAGCTTCCGCAGCGACAATGCCGCCAGCGTACCGAGCAGCGTTGCCACGATCGTCGAGATGACGGCAACGGTCAAGCTGTTCGTCAGTGCCTCCATCACATGCCGGTCTTCGAACAGCGAGGTGTACCAGTCGAACGTAAAACCTTTCCAATCCCCGCTCAGTCTCGTGTTATTAAAGGAGTAGATGATGATGAGCAGGATCGGCACGTAAATAAAGATCATCATCAATACCGAGTGAATGCCCAAGAGAGGATGACTTTTCTTCTTCATGCGCTCCCCTCCTTTACGCGGTCAGCCTTGGACTGCATCGCCCGGTTGAACAGCAGAATCAAAATCAGCGACGTGATAACGAAGATGACGGACAACGCCGAGCCAAACGGCCAATTGCGCGCCCCCAGATACTGCGATTGGATGATGTTGCTGATCATCATCGATTTCGCTCCGCCGAGGATATCCGTCACGACGAACATGCCCGTCGTGGACACGTACACCAGCACGCAGCCGGTCATGATGCCGGATTTGCTCTGAGGCAGCGTAATGTGGCGGAACGCCTTCCAGCGCGAAGCGCCCAGGTCGCTGGCCGCATCAAGCAGCCTCTTGTCCATTTGCTCCAGGGCTACGTATATCGGCAGCACCATGAACGGGATGAAGTTATACACCATGCCGAGCAGCACCGCGCCCTTGGTATACAGCATCTGGACCGGATCCTGGATCCAGCCGAAATGCAGCAGCAGGGAATTCACGATCCCCTGCGTCCGCAGCAGCAGCACCCAGGCATACGTACGGATCAGGAAGTTAATCCAGAACGGGATCGTAATCAATATGAGGCCCCACGTTTGAATCTTCGGAGCGGCATTGGCGATATAATAGGCCAGCGGATAGCTGACAAGCAGGCATATCAAGGTCGTCAGCACCGATAGGACCAACGTGTCCCAATAGATGCCTAGGTACAGCGAGTCAAAAAAAGTTTTATATCCGGTCAGGCTGAAGCCAAAGACAACATTACCCAGCGTGTCGCGATTCATGAAAGATATGACCACGACGATGACCATCGGAATGAGAAGGAAAAGCGCCATCCACAGCAGCACGGGTATCATCAGGAATTTTGATTTTCTCATGCCCCGATGACCACCTCGTCCTTCGGACTCCAGTTCACCCCGATCTTCTCGCCGATTTGCCACGGTCTTTCATCCGTGAAGTCGAGCGCAATCGTCACGGTCATCGGCATATTGTCGAGCTGAACGGTCAGCTTATGCACGTTGCCCAGGTACAGGACGTCCTGAATGACCCCCGTCACGCGGGCCTGCTCCGATTCACGCACGGGACGAAGCTTCTCCGGACGCACGGCAAAAAGCCCTTCCGATGAAGAGAAAATGTTATTCTCACCCACAAAGGTAGCGGCAAACAGGGTTTTCGGCGTGGCATAAATCTCTCTTGGCGTACCTACCTGCTCAACCTTCCCGTTATTCATAATGACGATGCGGTCCGACAGCATCATCGCTTCTTCTTGATCATGCGTCACATAGACGAAGGTAATGCCCAGTGAGCGCTGCAGATGCTTCAGCTCGGACTGCAGGTTCTTACGGAGCTGCAGATCCAGCGCGCCCAGCGGCTCGTCCAGCAAAAGCACCTTCGGTTTGTTGGCGATGGCCCGCGCAATGGCTACGCGCTGCTGCTGTCCGCCGGACAGCTGATGCGGATAACGCTTCGTCAGCGCCGTCAGCTGCGTCATCGCTACCGCCTCTTCGATGCGTTTCTTCTGTTCGGCTTTCGGCATCTTCTTCATTTTCAGCCCGAAAGCAATATTATCTTCAACGGTCATATGCGGAAACAAGGCATAATGCTGAAACACCAGATTCAAGTCCCGCTGGTTCGGCGGAAGATTCGTTACCTTCTGACCTGCCAATACCACGTCTCCGTGCGTTGGCGTCTCAAAGCCGGCAATCATGCGTAGTATGGTCGTCTTACCACAGCCGCTTGGACCGAGCAGAGTCAGGAATTCTCCCTCTTCAATGTTCAGTGACAGCGGATGCACGACCACTTGTCCTTCAAACTGTTTCTCGATCTGGACAAGGTCAATCATATGCATCAACCCCCTAACAATACTTCTGAATTCATAAAGCCGTTAAACTGCTATTTCAGCGAAAACCCCATTACAAAAGAAAAACGTCTATCGGCGTACTTCTTAATCGACAGACCGCTGCTGATGAAGGAGTTTCCCTCGACATTGTGAAAAAGCCCATTAAGAAAAAAAGCCATATCCATTGGTATGGCTTACCAGGCTCGAAATGATTCAATTATGCGAAGTCTCACCGTAATGACCCACGAATAAACGTTGTAAGTACAAAAATTCGCATATTCACTATAACGTTTTTTCCCCCTGGGTACAACACTTTTCTGTTGGATTCGACAGGAAAAAGCTACATAGCCTTTTTTAACGACAAAGCCGCCCGCTTCCTGAAGAGCAAACGATGCTCTCCCGGAACGGACGGCTAAGGGGCTGTTCAATAACTATTTCAGCTCATATTGGACGCTCAGCTGCGTCGAAACCTTCACTTCGCCTGGCGCTACCGCTGTGGAGTTTGCGGAATCGGCCATCGATGCGGCTTCCATTTTCGCCTGGGTGAAAATAACCGGATTGTTCACATCCCCTTGGCTTACGACCAGCACCATGCCCAGCTGGCGTTTGGCGGCCTTGGCAATCGCTCCTGCCTTCAGGTCCGCATTAGCCATCGCTTTCGTGATGACCTGCTCTTCATACTGCTCGCGGTTCTCCACCGAGAAGCTCACATTATCGATGTTGTTGGCCCCTGCATTCGACGCGTCGTCCAGCAGATTGCCGATCTTGGAGAGATCGCGGTAGGTAACCTGAAGCGTATGATGGGCTGTGTAGCCTTTGACCTTCTGGCCTTCCTTATCATTGTAAGTGTAGTTCGGCTGCACGTAGAAGGATACGCTTTGAATGTCCTTGTCGGCGATTTTCCACGTATTTTTCAGGAGATTGGTAATCTTCTGGATTTTCTCGGCATTCGCCTTTTGCGCGCTTGCTGCGGTTGCCGCCTGGGTGTCTACCCCGATTGACAGATACGCGATGTCCGGCTTCACGGAAATTTCGCCTTTGCCTACTACATTCACCACATTGCGCTGCACGTCCTGGTCCGCATAAGCCGTAGATGTGACTCCGATACCGCTTACACCCGCACCGCCAACCAATAGCGCGCCAGCGATCAGCACCGATCCGACAGGTTTGATCCATCTGTTCATCTTCATTGACCTCCTCTGATTATCCAGCAGTTTGCCCAAAGACGCGGCAGCTCAAAAGCAAGAGCTCCTACTTTTTCGCTTCTGCCTGATTTGTCTACTAGACGCAGGGAATTGGTAAATGTTGCAGGTAACGAAACTTTTTCTAAATAAATGGTTACGAACCGGTTTGAGAAGGTTATTTAAGGAATATATGGATCCATTCCGGGGCGATACCAATGAAAAAACAGCCTTCTCTTCTGCTTGAAGAAAGGGCTGCTGTTGAATATTTTCCGGAAGGTTACGATCTTCCGGCAGAGTATGAATCAACCATATTATTGGTTCTCGAGTTCTTCCTTACCCACCAAACTGACTAAAGCGGTTACAGCCTGATCTGCGTCCGCTCCTTCGGCACTGATGATGACTTCCGTCCCCGAACTGATTGCAAGGCTCATAATTCCCATGATACTCTTGGCATTCACTTTTTTATCATCTTTTTCCACGAAAATTTCAGACGAGTACTTATTCGCTTCTTGGACGAACAACGCTGCCGGTCTGGCATGAAGACCCGTTTTCAAGCGGACAACTACCGGATGCTTTGTCATGGAAACCTTACCCCCTAATTAAGAAATCTGCATAGCTCTCATACCATATTTGGTAACATTATAACATTATAACATGAACGACACTAGAAGAAAAAACTAGCCGTTCCGAATCTTCTCAGCCAGCTCGTCAATCTTGCGGAGACGGTGGTTCACACCGGATTTGCTGACGGTTCCCTTAAGGAGCTCGCCGACCTCTTTCAGGTTCATGTCCGGGTGCGCCAAACGGATCTCGGCAACCTCGCGCAGCTTGTCGGGAAGGTTCTCAAGCCCCATTTCCTTCTGCAGCAGCTTGATATTGTCGATCTGCCGTACGGCAGCTCCGATCGTCTTGTTCAGATTGGCTGTTTCGCAGTTCACGATCCGGTTCACGGAATTCCGCATGTCGCGCATGATACGTACATCCTCAAATTTGAAGAGCGCTTGATGCGCTCCGATCAGGCTCAGGAACTCGATGATTTTCTCGCCTTCCTTGATGTAGAGAATGAATCCCTTCTTCCGCTCGATCAAACGGGCATTGAGCTGAAATTCATTCGCCAGATCGACCAGCGCCTGACAGTGTTCCTCATACATAGAGGAAATCTCCATATGGTACGAAGAGCCTTCCGGATTGTTCACCGAACCCCCGGCCATAAACGCCCCGCGCAGGTAAGCGCGCTTGCAGCAGTTTTTCTTGACCAGGTCTGGATCGATGTCTGGCCGGAATAAAAAGCCCTCCGAGACAATCTTCAGTTCTTTCAGTATTTCCTGAACGCGCGCCGGAATACGGACGATATAGACATTATTTTTTTTCAGGCGCATTTTTTTGCGGACGAGCAGCTCGGTATGAGCCTGAAAATGCTTCTTAATCAGCGTGTAAATGCGTCTGGCAATCGCCGCATTCTCGGTGGATATATCCAAAATGACCTTCTTGTTCGAAAGCTGGACCGCCCCGTTCATGCGGATGAGTGCCGACAATTCGGCCTTTTCGCAGCAATGGTCTGCTTCGATCATGGTCAGTTCTTTCTTGGTCAGCGCCGCAAACGACACGGGAATCTCACCTCTTTCGTGTAATCCAGTCTTGAACCAGCTGGTAAATATGGTGGCTCAGCTTGTCGGCATCATGCCGCAGATACGTCCGGAACAGCACCAGCGTGTCGGCGATGACCTTGTATCCGAGGTTGGTTACCTCTTCGTAGTCCAGCTCAACCGGCTTGGCGCCCTTTTCGGCGTACTTGTCTTGTACCTGCGGCGGGATGTCCCCGCTGTTCACGATGACATAGTCGAACAAGTGCTTGCCGATATGATCATAAATAGCCTGGAGATGGTCGCTGACGGTATAACCGTCCGTTTCTCCCGGCTGGGTCATGACGTTGCAGACGAATATTTTGATCGCTTCCGAAGCCATGACGGCCTCAGCAAGCTTGGGAACGAGCAAATTCGGCAGAATGCTGGTATACAAGCTTCCGGGACCGATCAGAATCGCATCCGCCTCTTCAATGGCGGCAACAGCCTCAGGCAGCGGCTCCACTTCGGATGGCTCCAGGAACACGCGTTTGATCCGCAGCCCCGCCTCGGGGATTTTGGATTCGCCGGTCACTCTGGACCCGTCCTCCATCTCTGCAGACAGCACGACCGCTTCGTTTGCGGCAGGAAGCACGCGGCCGCGGACCGCGAATACGCGGCTTAATTCCCGCACTGCCGTAACAAAGTCGCCGCTGATGTCGGTCATCGCGGCCAAAATCAGGTTGCCGAGACTGTGTCCGGCCAGACCCGAGCCGCTGCTGAAACGATATCGCATCATTTCCGACATCAAAGGCTCCACGTCGGCGAGTGCCGTCAGGACATTGCGGATGTCGCCCGGAGGCGGCATCTGCAGCTCGCTCCGCAGAATGCCCGAGCTGCCGCCGTCATCGGCCACGGTGACGATGGCCGTGATGTCCAGCGGCATCTCCTTCAGGCCCCGAAGCATGACCGATAAGCCTGTGCCCCCGCCCATGACCACGATCCGCGGCCGCTCTCTTTGTTGTTCAGCCACTCTCATCACTTCCACTCTCATTAATGCCGATCACGTTCGGAATCCCGGTGGCTGACCGAAACCGATTCTGTTTCGCTGGCTCCCAGCATTTTGCCTAAGTATTCGGCGATCGCTACCGAGCGGTGCTTCCCGCCCGTGCATCCGATGCCGATGATGACCTGACTCTTGCCTTCCTTCCGGTACTGCGGAATAAGAAAATGCAGCATATCCAGCAGCTTGGTCAGGAAAGCCTGGGTTTCCGGCCACTTCATTACATAATCGTATACATCGCTGTCCTGTCCGGTCCTCGGCCGCAGGTTCTCCACGTAATGGGGATTGGGCAAAAAACGGACATCGAATACCAGGTCGGCGTCAATCGGAATGCCATATTTGAAGCCGAACGACGTAATATTGATGGAAAGCGTGTTGCCCTCCAGATGGGAGAACCGCGAAATGATTTTATCCTTCAGCTGTCCCGGCTTCATGGTGCTGGTATCCAGTACGACGGTGGCAGAGCTCTTCAGCTCCTCCAGCATTTTGCGCTCCAGCCGGATGCCGTCAAGCGGCATGCCTTCGGGCGCGAGCGGATGCCGGCGCCGGCTTTCCTTGTAGCGCTGCACCAGCACCGAGTCGGTCGCTTCCAGGAACAGAATTTCGCAATGGATCGTAAAATGGTCCTTGATATAATTTAAGGATTCCGATAATGCCGTAAAAAATTCACGACCGCGCAGGTCAATAACGAGCGCAACCTTCGCGATTTTGCCTTTGGATTGCTCAATGAGCTCCGCAAATTTGGGAATCAGCACCGGAGGCAGGTTATCCACACAGAAAAAACCGAGATCCTCCAGGCTACGTACCGCTAACGTCTTTCCAGCCCCCGACATGCCTGTGATAATAATCAGGGTGGCCATGGCCGACGCATTATTGTCAACGTCTTGCATCAGCTTTCCCTCCCTTGTTATGGTATTCAGAAAGCGAAAAAACGGGCCGCAAAACCTTCAAAACTTCTTCCTGCACCGCCCGCCGTGTATCTGTTCTTACAAAACTGATTTCTAGGAGCGAAGCAGCAGTCCGGCTGCGCCAACGATGCCCGCATCGTTGCCAAGCTGCGCCGGAAGGATGGAAACGCCCTTCTGCAGCGGCTCCGGTGTCAGTTTGGCGAACACTTCGCGCACTTCGTCAAACAGGATATCTCCCGCTTTCGACACGCCGCCGCCGATAATGAACACTTCCGGATTGAGCGCAGCAGCGACAGCTGCCATCGATTTGCCCAGATAGAATGCCGCACGCTTCACGATCCGTTGGGATACCTCGTCGCCAGCCTTAGCCGCATCGAATACTTCCTTCGCCGCAATATGCGCCTCGAGTGCCAGGGAAGTGCGGTCTCCGCGTTCCACGGCATCCTTCGCCATCCGGATAATGCCGGTTGCGGAGGATACAGTTTCCAAGCAGCCCATCTTACCGCATCCGCATTGAATAGCCTCCAGGTCCGGAACAACCGAAATGTGGCCGAGCTCGCCGGCCAGTCCCGAGAAACCTTGATAAATTTTGCCGTTGATAATGATACCGCCGCCGACACCCGTACCGAGCGTGTAGCATACGCAGTTGTCGACGCCGCGTCCCGCTCCGCTCCAGGCTTCCCCGAGGGCAGCAACGTTAGCGTCGTTGTCTATTTTAATAGGCTTGCCGATCTTTTCCTCCAAAATAGCGCGGATCGGCACATCGCGGAAACCTACGTTAGGTGCGAAAATGATGATTCCCTCACGGACATTGGTAAAGCCGGCAACTCCCGCTCCCACACCAGCCAGCTGATCCCAGCTGTACGGAGACTGGTCAACAATATGCCGCACGTACTTCTCGATGTTGTCGACGACGACATCCACGCCTTTTTCCGTTTCTGTGGGTCCTTCATACGTTTGAATAAGCTGTCCTGCTTGATTGCAGATGCCGACCTTGATCGAGGTTCCGCCTAAATCGACACCAACGTAGATTTGCTCAGACATGTTACAAGCCACCTTTTTTCCTTAAATAATAGTTTGCTCCTACTGTACCCACTATAATTGAAGCCTTACTATCGGTCAAGAGATGTGAGAGCCGTCACAAACCCCCTGCAATGCCCGTGCCACGGGCTGAAACAGCTTTGTGAAGATTTCGTGAAACAGTCCGCTCGCCCCATTCCCCGCCTTTCGATTCCATGACAACTGTCACATGCTTTTCATGACAGCATACACTAACCGTCCGCTTCACGCGAAGCTAGAATGGAAGTATCAGGAATAACGAACACCATAACGATTCGGATGGAGGCCCATATATGGAACATATCGCAGAGCTTCAGCATGTTACTAAAGTTTTCGCAGGCAAGACAGCCGTGGACGACGTATCCTTCGTCATTCCGCGGGGATCGGTCACCGCCGTTCTCGGCCCGAATGGAGCCGGCAAAACGACGGTACTCTCCATGATGCTCGGCCTGAAGGAACCCAGTCAGGGAAGCGTGAAACTCTTCGGCCAATCCCCCAAGCATGCCCAGGTCAAAAGACGCATCGGCGCCATGCTGCAAGATGTCAGCGTGATTGACGGACTTAAGGTGCATGAAATCATGAGTCTCATCCGGAGTTATTATCCCAGCCCGTTAAAACTGGCCGAAATGGTCCATTTGGCCGGATTCACGCCGGATGAGCTGAATAAGCGGGCCGACAAGCTGTCCGGAGGCCAAAAGCGCAGGCTCGGATTTGCGCTTGCCCTGGCGGGAGACCCGGATCTTCTATTCTTCGATGAGCCGACCGTGGGACTTGATGCCCCTGCCCGCAAGGCATTCTGGCAGCAGACCAATGCGCTTGCGAAGCGGGGAAAAACCATCCTCTTCTCCACCCACTATCTGCAGGAGGCCGAGGATACCGCAGACCGGATTCTACTCTTTAATAAAGGAAAGATTGCCGCCGACGGCAGTCCGGATGAAATCGTATCCAGGCTGACCAGCCGCTCTGTTTCTTTTATAGCCGATCTCGGACGGGATGATTCCTATTCTGCAAGCGACATGATTCACAGATTGCGGTCCGTTCCCGGCGTAAGCGACTGCAAGGAGCAACAAGGAAGATGGACCGTTACGACGGACAATACGGATGCGGTGCTGGCTGCGATTATCCGGCATAACATTCCCGTGCGGGACATCCGCACCGAACAGGGGCGGCTGGACGACGCATTTGAACTGATGGTCACGCATGATGACGACAACAAGGAGGCTGTATCGTAATGAAAATGCTGTTTATGCAGTGCAGGGTGGAAATGCTGCGGATCATCCGCAATCCGTACTATGTATTCTGGTCCCTTCTGATGCCCATCGTGTTTTATTTCATTTTTACCAAGCTCGTTAACACTGGCGTTGATAACCCGGAAGCCTGGCAGGCTCATTATCTGATGTCGATGACCACCTTCAGCGTGATGGGGTCGGCCGTTATGACCGTCGGCATTCGCATGGTGCAGGAGCAAAGCCTCGGCTGGTCTGTCTATATGCGGATCACTCCGCTGCCGGGAAGCGTCTATTTCATTTCCAAAATGTTCGGCCAAACCGTCATGCATGCTTTCTCTGTCATCGTCATTTTCGTCTCGGGCTTTCTGATTAATGGAGTGCAGATGTCTCCGGGCCAATGGATCGGCAGCGGACTCTGGATCCTCGTGGCCTCCATTCCGTTTCTTGCCCTCGGGACGCTGTTCGGTACGATGAAAAGAGTCGATACCGCAAGCGGCGTGAGCAATGTCGTATATATGCTGATGGCGGTGCTGGGCGGCATGTGGTTTCCGCTTGACAGCTTCCCGTCTGTGCTGAAGGCCATCGGCCGATGGCTCCCTTCCTATAACTACGGCAGCGGCGTATGGTCCATCGCGGCAGGGGAGTTCCCGGCGCTTCAACCGATTTTGATTCTGGCCGGATATTTATTCCTGTTTATGGTACTATCCATATATATTCGAAAAAAACAGGAAGCGGTGTAATCCTTGATTCGTTCCCGATTACGATTGTTCCCGAGCGAGCTCGGGTTCTTCCCCTACGTATGGCTTATTTATATCTCCATGCCGATCTACTATATCAGCCGGGAGCACGGGCTCAAGATGCTTGCGGGCTATGCGCTGATCGCCCTGTTCCTGCTGACCTACAGGCAGCTGTTTTTCGCCAAAAAATCCTTTACTCTCTGGCTGGGCCTGCAGATGCTTCTCGCTTTTATTCTCTGCATCACATACAGTCCCTACAACTTGTTTCTGGGCTTCTACACGGCCAGCTTCGTTGCTTATTACAAGGAAACGAGGCGCTTCTACACTGCGCTGGCCGTATTTTACGCGATGCTGATTCTGCCGCTCATCCTTAATATTCCGCGTCTCGAAAGACAGGATGTCTACATTGTTCTTCCCTTTCTTATCGTGATGATGATGTCCCCGTTCGGGATGCGCTCCATGTTCAAGCAGCAGCAGCTGGAACGCGACCTGAACCAGGCCAACGACCGGATTGCGGAGCTCGTGAAGCGTGAAGAGCGGATGCGCATTTCAAGGGACCTGCATGATACCTTGGGGCATACACTGTCGCTGATTACTCTGAAAAGCCAGCTCGTCACCCGCCTGATCGAACGCGATCCCGAAAAAGCGCTACATGAAGCGCAGGAGATTGAACAGACCTCCAGAGCTGCTCTGCGCCAGGTACGGGAGCTTGTGACCGACATGCGCATGTTAACTCTCATGGAAGAATTGAAGGCATCAGAGCGGATGCTGGATAGTGCAGGCATTCGGTATATAGCGGAAGGGGACTTCCGCGTGGAGAACATCTCGGGACTTGTGCAGAACATGCTCAGTATGTGCCTGAAGGAAGCCATCACCAACATCGTCAAACACAGCCTCGCCGATACCTGTACGATCGCGATCGAGCAGACGTCGGGCGAAATCCGGCTGACGATCAGCGACAACGGCATCGGCTGGAACGCGGGACATGAGGACCGCGGAATAGAAGGCAACGGCCTGACGGGCATGAGGGAGCGGTTGTCCCTGATTGATGGCAGCCTCGAGCTCGCCGTCTCGGAGGGCACCCGGGTCACAATCCGCATCCCGATTGTCAAAAACGAAACCGGCAAGGAGTGTGAAACCGCATGATCCGAATTGTGATCGCCGAAGACCAGCGCCTGCTGCGCGGCGCTCTTGCCTCTTTGCTTGATCTGGAGGACGACCTGCAGGTCGTGGGACAGGCGGGGGACGGCCAGGAGGCGCTGTCCATGATCTTGAAGCTTACGCCCGACATTTGCCTGCTCGACATTGAAATGCCCGTTCAGACCGGTATCGAGGTGGCGGAGCAGCTTAAAATGAAGGCATCCCCATGCCGGGTCATTATTCTAACCACCTTTGCCCGCCCGGGATACTTCGAGCGAGCCGTCAAGGCCGGCGTCAGCGGCTATCTGCTGAAGGACGAGCCGAGCGACAGGCTGGCCGAATCGATCCGGCGGGTAATGCAGGGGCACCGAGCCATTTCCCCGGAGCTGGTCTTCGACTCGGCCGTGCGGAAGAACCCGCTCACGCCGCGGGAGGGCGAGATATTACAGCTGATCGCGGCAGGTAAGACCGCAAGCGAGATCGCCCGCTCCCTGCACTTATCGCACGGCACGGTGCGCAATTATATTTCCGAAATGCTGAACAAGCTGGAGGTCAAAAACCGGATTGAGGCAATCGGTTTGGCGGAGGAGAATGGGTGGTTGTGAGCCGCTCCGGTTTGAGCCGCTACGGTTTGGCGCTATCCGCTCTGAGCCGCTCCGGTTTGGCGCTATCCGCTCTGTTGTTCGCCAGTTTTAGGATTGGAAGGGTCTAAGGTGAAAACTGGCTCTCAAAGGATCGGCTATCCCCAAACCTCCGCTCCTCCTTCTTTTAAAGGCAAATACTCTCCTCACCTCATTCTTCGGCGAGATGGAACTAAGAAGCTGCGCCGGGTCTTCGACCCGTCGGCAGCTTCTTTCATTAATTCATGGAATTTATCTGTGTTCGGGGCAAACGTGGGACTTGCTGCTGATTTGTGAATGAATTCGTCTCCCCTGCTGCATTCCCTATTTAACCGCTAAAAATTCGATTATATGGTGCGACGCGGACGGCAACAGAGCCGAATGTATGTGAAAAACAGAATACATATATGCGACACGGGAGGAAACGAGCCGATTGTATGCGAAAAATCGAGTAGATGATGTGATACGGGCTGAAACGAGCCAATTGTATGCGAAAAACCGTATACATGATGCGACACGGAAGGAAACGAGCCGATTGTATGCGAAAAATCGAATACATGGTGTGACACGGAAGGAAACGGGCCAATTGTATGCGAAAAACCGTATACATGATGGGACACGGAAGGAAACGGGTCGATTGTATGTGAAAAACCGAATACATGAGGCGATACGGACGGCAACTGAGCCGATTGTATGCGAAAAACCGAATACATGAGGCGATACGGACGGCAACAGAACCGATTGTATGTGAAAAACCGAATACATGAGGCGATACGGACGGCAACTGAGCCGATTGTATGTGAAAAACCGAATACATCAGATAATTACTAATGAAAAAAGGTGTCCTCCGCCATACCCTGGCTTAGGACACCCTTTTTATATTTCAGGCACTTACAGTTTCCGGTGCTTGCTGCTTTCAAGACTTACAGCGTTTCGCTCCAGTCATGCACCATGCTGCCTTCGAGGAACTTCTCGCAGTCCATCGCGGCCATGCATCCTGTACCGGCTGCGGAGATCGCCTGGCGGTACCTCACATCCTGCACGTCGCCGCAGGCGAACACGCCCGGAATATTCGTTTCCGTCGTGCCCGGCTTCACCATAATGTATCCCACTTCGTCGGTCGTGATCTGGTTATCCAGGAACTTGGTGTTCGGCGTATGGCCGATCGCCACGAATACGCCGTCCGCCTCGATCAGCTCTTCCTGCTTGCTTTCGTTGTTGAACACCTTCAGGCCCTTCACGCCGTTATCGCCCGCTACAACCTCAAGCGGTACGCGGTTCAGCGCCCAAATGATTTTCTCGTTGCCGCGTGCGCGGTCCTGCATGATTTTCGAGGCGCGCAGTTCTTCTCTGCGATGCACCAGCGTCACGCTGGACCCGAACCGGGACAAGAAGTTCGCCTCCTCCATCGCGGAGTCGCCGCCGCCGATCACGAGAATCTTTTTGCCGCGGAAGAAAAATCCGTCGCAGGTTGCGCAGGTGCTGACGCCGCGTCCGACGTTCTCCTGCTCTCCCGGAATGCCGAGATATTTCGCGGAAGCGCCGGTCGAGATGATCACGGATTCCGCTTCAATCTCACCCATGCCTTCGACGGTCAATTTGAATGGACGCTTGGAGAAATCCACCTTGTCCACCCATCCGGTTTTGAACTCGGCGCCAAAACGCTCGGCCTGCTTACGCATGTTGTCCATCAATTCCGGTCCCATAATGCCGTCCGGGAAGCCCGGGAAGTTCTCGATGTCCGTCGTCGTGGTCAGCTGTCCGCCTGGCTGCATGCCTTCAATGACGAGCGGCTGCATGTTGGCGCGAGCCAAATAAATGGCTGCCGTCAGTCCCGCAGGACCCGTTCCGATTACGATGGATTTGTACATATCTATCCTCTCCTCTTTTTTATATATTTTCGGTGAAAGGCCGGAAAAGTTCATCCTTTTCTTCCTTGAGCGAGCATACACTGTCGATGCGTTTCGCATAGCGGCTGACCGTGGATACGGAGACCCCGTACCGCTGGGCTACATCCTGATAGGTCAGAGAACCTCCGTGCTGCTTGGACGTTAAGTATTCCAGCGCCGCAGACCAGCCCTCCGTATGACGGATCATCGGCGTGTCCGGATGAAGCTTGCCCAGAAACTGGGACCACAGATTTTGCAAATGCATTTTCTGCTCCCTGTCCTTCTGATCGTCCATGTGCAGAAATGCCTGGTCCACGACCGCCTGAAGGGATTCTCCCCCCGTATGAAATTCGTATGCCGACTGCGTTTCCGCGATCATAGATACCGCAGAAGCTGCACTCACTTCCAGTACGGCCTGGGAGGAACCTTCCGGTCCCATGTCCTGCAAAATGCGCAGCGCTTCCCTTTTCAATTCAGCCGCTTCATCCGGCTCTTGGAGGAAAGCTTCCAGCGTCTCTCTCACTTCTTCGTCGGCAATCCAGCCCAGCGCGCGAATCACCTGAAGCTTGGTTCCCTTGTCTCCATACCGCAGCGCCCAATAGAACGAGGAACGAATCAGCGGATTGGTTTTGATTTCTTCGCACAGCTCGCTTTCATTCTGTTCCCAGCGCTTCAACTGCTCCTCAAACGGCAAATGGTAGTGGTAGCTCAGCTCAATTTGCTGCGTGCCCGTCAGATCGAGTTCCTCCAGCTGAGCCAAATAAAACCGCGGGATATCCGATGCCGGGTCTAATTTATGCAACTGGCGCCAATAACGCTGCGCTTCTTGATAACGCCCGCTGTTAAAGGCAGCCACCGCCGTGTAATGGTACAGGCTCGGGTCTCCGTTCACTTCCTCATCCTTCAAAAGGCGGCGGAAGTGCCCGTAGGCAGACTCATGTTTGCCCAGAATTCCCATCGTGGTAGCCAGTTTAAACACATGTTCCTGATGGAAAGGCACCGTGATTTCGAGCAGTGCAAGCAGGGGATTCAAAGAAGTAGTATCTCCCTCATGCTGGTAAAATATCGCGAGATTGCACAGCCCGTGGATATTCCCCTGTTCCAGCTCCAGCACCTCGCCAATCGTTGCCTTCGCTTTGCGGAACAGCCCCATGTAGTAATAAGCCAGTGCGAGATTGTTGCGTGCCGCCAGGAAATCAGGGTGCTCTTCCACGATACGTTCGAGAAGCTCAGCTGCCTGAGAGAACTTCCCTTCCTCCATCAACGCCCGCGCCTCTTCATGCTCTACCATGCCTTCACGGCTGCGGATCCGGCTCAGCTTCACCGGACGCTCCAGCTCGTATTGGAAAAGCTCCATCATCTCTTCGGCCTCGTCCAAAAACTGGCCTGCAGGATCCTCCTCCAGGTACTTGATCAGCGCGCGTTCGGCTTCTTCAAAATGGTCCATATTGGCGTAATTGTTCGCCATATAGAAATAGCATTCCGTCATGGATGCATCGACATGCTCCAAAATATTGGTAAGGACGGCGTTAGAACCTTCATAATCGCCCATCTCTGATAATATACCCGCCATATTGCAATGATTCACCGGATTTTCCGGTTCATATTCAACAGCTTTGCGAAAATATTTTAATGCCTTGTCATGTTGAAGGCGGTCCAAGGACCGGACTGCTCGTTCAAAAAAGAAATTGGCATCCATGTGAATGGGTATGACTTTATGTTGTAGGTCCTCCGCCTGCAAATGATTATTTTCCATGTAAGCAAGGCACCTCCCTTAAGTTGCGTATAACATTCTATCGAGAACAGTATACCATAACTTTAAAGGTGCATCTAAGGCAATATCTATTATATACATGCTGTCCCATGCTATAAAACAGGCTAACAATTTTGTATATGTAATTTTCATTGATGATAGAATTGCATTTGATCCGGCATGAACCGTAACCTTTACTTCGATGAGATGAAAAAGACGCCGGAGAACTACACTCCAGCGTCTTTGAACATGGTGGCGAGCGAGCCGCCTTCCATGATAATTCTTACGGCTGCGGACAGCGTAGGGGCTACATTCAGAACGGTTAACCGTTCATGCTGCCCCTCCTGAATTGCAATCGAATCCGTCACCACGATCTCCCGGATATGCGAATGGCTGAGCCGCTCCAGGGCATTCCCCGAGAACAATCCATGGGTCGCGCAGACGATGGCCTGCTTCGCCCCGCGTTCCTTCAAGCTGTCCACCACGTTGACGATCGTCGATCCCGTATCGATGATGTCCTCGATAATGACCGGAGTCCTTCCCTCGACGTCGCCAATGACATGCGTGACGACCGACTCGTTATGGGCCGGCCGTTTCTTGAACATGATCGCGAACGGGGAGTCCAGCCGGTTCGCCAGCTTCTCCGCCGTCTTGGCCCGTCCCGCATCGGGGGATACGATGACGGGATTCTCCAGCTTCAGAGACTTCAAATAATCGCTAATCAAGTCCAGCGCCGTGAGATGGTCGACGGGAATGTTGAAGAAGCCTTGAATCGCTGGCGCATGCAGGTCCATCGTTATGACCCGGTTCGCCCCCGCTGTCGTCAGGACATCGGCTACCATCTTGGCGGAGATCGGCTCGCGCGGCGCAGATTTCCGCTCTTGACGGGCGTATCCATAGTACGGCACGACAATATTGATCGTTCGCGCAGATGCTCGCTTAGCCGCATCGATCATGACAAGCAGCTCGACAAAGAGCTCGTTGATCGGATGCGAGAGCGACTGTACGATGAATACGTCGCAATTGCGAATGCTCTCTTCGTAATTGACATAAATCTCGCCGCTTTTGAAACGGGATAACGTAATGCTGCCCAGCTCCGCCCCCAGCTTCTCGCACATGCTCTCGGCAAGCTGGGGATTCGATGAACCGGAAAAAATTCGCACCTTGTGCTGCATATGCTCCTCCTTGAACCTGTTATTTAAACTTCAAGCGGGATCATGCTTCTTTGCCGCTGATCGAATACGGCAAGCTCGCGAAATCCGGTTTCCCACAAAACGGCCCGTGCACGGTCCAGATTCTCGCCAAGCTTCTTCGGATCGTGGGCATCGGAACCGACCGTAAGCGGGATGCCCAGTCTGAAGGCCTCACGAAGCATCCGCTCCGACGGGAACATTTCCGCGCACGGCTTGGACAACCCGGAAGCATTCAGCTCCATTGCCACACCGCTCTTGGCCACGGCAGCCAGAGCCGCATTTTCCAGCGCCTCGACTTCTTTTGCAGCTTCCCTGCCAGGGTGGTACCCGAACCGTTTAATGACATCCAGATGGCCCATAATGTCATAGAAACCTGTTCCTGCCGCCTTTTGAACGGCATCATAGTAGGTTTGGTAGACCTCAAGCGGGTCCTTGCCTTCCCAGCCCTGCGTCTGCCGGTGATCCGTGATATCCCATTCGCCGAGGAAATGGACGGAACCAATGACGTAGTCCCATGGATAGGCGGTCACGATCCGCTCGATCGCTTCTTCCCAGCCTTCTATATAATCCCCTTCAAGTCCCAATCGTATCTCAATTTGCCCTTTATACTTTTCCTTCAGCTGGAGGCACTCCTCCACATAACGCGGAAGCTCATCCATCGGCATGGCCATTTCCGGATAATAGGTTGCCGGATCGACGTGAAGCAGCGGCATATGATCGGACAAGCCGATTTGGCCAAGTCCGATCTCTATGCCGCGGCGCACGTACTCTTCAAGCTGTCCGACGGCATGGCCGCAGCGCACATGATGCGTGTGGTAATCAATCAGCATCTGCCTTTGCCCCCTAATCCCGGCGAGGACGCTCATGACGGCGGTCCAGCTCAGCCATGATGTCATCCAGCGGAAGCTTCCGTTCCTGCAGCAGAACGAGCAGGTGATAGATCAGGTCGCTGACTTCAAGACGCAGCTCGTCGTTATCCTTATTTTTGGCGGCGATGATGGTTTCGGCCGTCTCTTCGCCAACCTTTTTCAGGATCTTATCCATGCCTTTATCGAACAGATAGGTCGTATAAGCGCCTTCCGGACGATCCTTTTCACGCTCGGCAATGACCTGCTCCAGCTCCTCCAGCACGGCGAACCGGTGTCTGTCCCCGGCGGCATCATTGGCTGAAGCGGCAGCAAGCGCCGGAGATTCGATGCCCCGATAGAAGCATGTCTTCTCCCCGGTATGGCATGCCGGACCCGCAGGCTTCACCAAGAATAAAAGAGTGTCGCCATCGCAGTCATACTGCGCCGAGACGATTTGTTGCGTATTTCCGGAAGTAGCTCCTTTATGCCATAGTTCCTGACGCGATCTGCTCCAAAACCAGGTTTCGCCGGTTTCTACCGAACGCTTCAGGGATTCCCCGTTCATATAGGCCATCATCAAGACTTCCTTGCTCGCGGCATCCTGAATGATCGCGGGAACGAGTCCGTCCTTGTCAAAGCGGATTTGATCCTGCACCTGCTCGAGCGATTGTTGCTTCGTTTGTTCACTCATCTGATTTCAACCCCTTTTTGCTTTAAGTCCTGCTTCAGCTCCGGTATGGAGATCTCTTTATAGTGAAAGATCGTGGCTGCCAGCCCTGCATCTGCTTTTCCCTTCGTGAATACTTCGACAAAGTCATCCTTGGTTCCCGCTCCGCCCGAGGCGATAACCGGAATCCGGATTGCATCCGCGACAGCTGCGGTCAGCCGAATGTCAAAGCCGTCCTTCGTCCCGTCGGCATCCATGCTGGTCAGCAATATTTCTCCGGCTCCGAGCTGTTCTGCTTTGCGCACCCATTCGAGCGCCCGGATTCCTGATGCTTTGCGTCCCCCGTGCGTATACACTTCCCATTCGCCCCACGCTTCGTTATACTTGGCATCCACGGCCACCACGATGCACTGGGATCCGAAGCGGCGCGCGCCGTCGGCAATCAGCTGCGGATTCAGGACAGCCGCCGTGTTGATGCCGATTTTGTCCGCTCCGGCGCGAAGGATTCTTTTCATATCGTCCACTTGGGATATGCCGCCCCCGACGGTAAACGGGATTGCGATTTCTCCCGCCGTCTGCCGTACGACCTCTACCATCGTCTGCCGGCCCTCGACCGATGCTGAGATATCCAGGAACACGAGCTCGTCGGCGCCTTCCCGGTCATACAGCGCCGCCAGCTCAACCGGGTCGCCTGCATCACGCAAATTTTCGAAATTGACTCCCTTAACCACCCGTCCGTCCTTCACGTCCAGGCACGGAATGATACGTTTTGCCAGCATGGCCTTCTCTCCCTCTTTCGCCGCTTCGCTTTTTCTTTACTTCTTCAATGTTCTGACGGCCTCGGCCAGATCGATGCTGCCTGTATAAAGCGCCTTGCCGACGATCGCACCGCCCACGCCGTCTTGGCAGTACTGATTCAGCCGGACCAGGTCATCCATCACGCTTACGCCGCCCGAAGCAATGACGTTTCTGCCGCTGCTCTTCGCCAGCGCCACAATGGCATCGACGTTGGGCCCCTGCATCATGCCGTCCCGCGAAATATCGGTAAAAATAAACGTTTCCGCCCCTTTGGAAGCCAGCTCCTTCGCAAGCTCCTCTGCCTTAACCTCGGAGGTCTCCAGCCACCCGCGCGTTGCCACATAGCCGTTCCGGGCGTCGATGCCGATCGCAATCTTGTCTCCATAGGTGCCGAGCACCTCTTCCGTAAAGGCGCGGTCCTCGATCGCAGCCGTCCCGATAATGACGCGGCTTACACCGAGCGATAACAGGCGTTTGACGTCATCCACGGTCCGCAGCCCTCCACCGACTTGAACCGGAACCTGAACGCCGGAAGCAATCGCCCCGATCACTTCGTCATTTACCGGATGCCCGGCTTTAGCCCCATCCAGATCGACCAGATGGATATAAGAACCCCCTTGGGCTTCCCATGCCTTGGCAGCCGCCAGCGGGCTTTCGTTATATACCGTTTCCTGACTGTAATCCCCCTGAATCAGCCGGACGCATTTGCCTCCGCGGATATCAATGGCCGGATAAATGATGAATGATGACATCGATGAACTCCCCGCTTCCCTTTTTATAATGCTTCTACCGCACGATCACGCTGGTTTTGTTATGGTTTCATTGTCTGCCGGCAAATCTTCAAAAACCGGTTCAGCAGCTCCATGCCGAGCTCCCCGCTCTTTTCCGGATGAAACTGCATTCCGTATACGCTGCCGCGTCCGACAATGGCCGTTACCGGCTGTCCGTAATCCGTAACTGCGAGCAGATCAGACTTTACTTCCGGAAGAACATGATAAGAATGCACGAAATAGACATGCCCTTCCGCAAGTCCCGCCAGCAGCGGATCGTCTTTGTGCAAGAAATCTAGCCGATTCCAGCCCATATGCGGGACCTTATAGTCTGCATTCGCAAACCGGATTACCCGACCCGGCAGAATGCCAAGACCCTCATGGTCGCCATGCTCCTCGCTGCTTCCAAACAAGAGCTGCATGCCAAGGCAAATGCCCAGCAGCGGCCGGCCTGCGGCAGCAGCCTCCTGCATAACTTCGCCAAGCCCGCTGTCACGCAGGTGCTCCATCGCATCGCCGAAGGCGCCGACGCCGGGCAAAATAATGCCGTCCGCGTTCAGGATCTCCGCACGATCGCCCGTGACGAGCGCTTCGGCTCCGAGGCGCTCCACGGCTTTGCTTACGCTATGCAGATTGCCCATGCCGTAATCCACGATCGCGATCGCCACTTACAGCACTCCCTTCGTTGATGGGACCCCCGTCACCCGCGGATCGATGCTGGTCGCCTCATCCAGGGCACGGCCAAGTGCTTTAAATATCGCCTCGATCATGTGATGCGTGTTTTGTCCGTAATGTACGATAACATGCAGCGTAAGGCGCGCCTCCAGCGCAAACTTCCACAGGAATTCTTGTACAAGCTCCGTGGAGAAGCTGCCGACCTGCGGCGAAGGATATTCCGCCCGGTATTCGAAATGCGGCCGGTTGCTGATATCGACAATCACCTGGGCAAGGGCCTCATCCATCGGCACGAAGACGCTCGCATAACGCTTGATGCCCTTTTTATCCCCTAAGGCTTCCCGCAGCGTTTGACCCAGGCAGATGCCGATATCCTCCACCGTGTGGTGATCGTCAATCTCGATATCTCCGCGTGCCACTACTTTCAGATCGAATAGCCCATGCTTAGTAAACAGATCGAGCATATGGTTCAAAAACGGTACGTCTGTTTCCAGCTCCGATACGCCGGTTCCATCAACCGAAAAGGCCAGCTTAATGTCCGTTTCGTTCGTTTTACGGCTGATCTCCGCGCTTCTCGTCTTTTGTTCCTGATTAGTTTCCATGTTCTTCTCCTGCCTTTCCTTCCCGCTTCAGCCGGACTTCGATGGCCCGTGCATGTGCTTCCAGCCCTTCGCCGCGTGCCAGCTCCATAATTGCCGCGCCATTTTGCATGAGGGCTTCCTTGCTATAATAAATCATGCTGGATTTTTTAATAAAATCGTCCACATCCACCGGCGACGAGAATCTCGCGGTACCGTTGGTTGGGATAATATGATTCGGGCCTGCAAAGTAATCCCCGACAGGCTCCGAGCTGTAGGCCCCAAGGAAAATGGCTCCGGCATTTTCGATGAGTCCCACATGCGCCATCGGATCGGCTACCATAAGCTCCAGATGTTCCGGCGCCAGACGGTTCACGACGGAGATCCCTTCCTTGAGGGATTCCGTCACGATGATCGCTCCGTAGTTCTCAATGGAAGCCGAGGCAATATCGCGTCTTGGCAGCAGAGCAAGCTGGCGCTGCACTTCGGCGGATACCCGGTCCGCAAGCTCCCGTGACGGCGTCACCAGAATGGCGGATGCCATCTCATCATGCTCGGCCTGCGAGAGCAGGTCGGCAGCCACATATTCAGGGTCTGCCGACTCGTCGGCGAGAACCACGATCTCGCTCGGTCCAGCGATGCTGTCGATATCGACAGCCCCGTATACCTCGCGTTTGGCAAGCGCCACGTAAATGTTGCCCGGTCCGCAGATCTTATCGACCGGCGCAATGGTCTCCGTGCCGTATGCCAGAGCG
Source organism: Paenibacillus sp. SAFN-054 (assembly GCF_051966755.1). Classification (NCBI taxonomy): domain Bacteria; kingdom Bacillati; phylum Bacillota; class Bacilli; order Caryophanales; family Paenibacillaceae; genus Paenibacillus; species Paenibacillus sp. SAFN-054. The sequence continues at coordinate 10,502 of NZ_JBQCKS010000009.1, read as the reverse complement.
GCGATAGCCTGCGCTCCGCCAACGCGGTATATTTCGTTCACGCCCGCCTCCGCAGCCGCGACCAGAATATAAGGATTGATCCCTTCCCCGCCTCCGGTGGAGGGCGGCGTGACCATGACAATCTCCGGCACACCGGCGACCTGGGCCGGAATGACGTTCATCAATACCGAGGAAGGGTACGCGGCTTTACCGCCGGGAACGTACACGCCGACGCGTTTCAGGGGCCTGATGATCTGACCCAGAATGCTGCCATCGGGCTGCAGATCCATCCAGGAGTTCCGCTTCTCCCGCATATGGAAAGCGCGAATGTTCTCCGCAGCGGCGGAGATCGCCGTAATAAAGGACGCCTCTACCTGTTCATAAGCCGCTTTCAGCTCCGCTTCGGTCACTCGCAGCATACCAACGGTCAGCTCGGTACGGTCAAGCTCCTTCGTGTAGCGAAGCAGCGCCGCATCGCCTTCCGCTTTGACATCACTGACAATCTGCTTCGCACTTGCATTTTGTTCCGGTGTTCCGTAGTCGACTTCACGCCGCAGATCAAAATCCTGTACCGGTACAATCTTCATGCTCTTCTCCCCTCTCCATCCTGCCTTTACGCTTTAAACTTCCGCTGCGATGGCCTTTTGAAGACGATCACACAGCGATTGGATTTGTCCGTTCTTCATCCGGTAGCTGACCCGGTTAGCAATAAGGCGGCTCGTAATCTCGAATATTTCGTTCATTTCCACCAGCCCGTTTTCCTTTAACGTCTGCCCGGTTTCCACCATATCGACGATCCGGTCGGCCAGGCCGATCAGCGGCGCAAGCTCGATGGAGCCGTTCAGCTTGATAACCTCTACCTGCTGTCCCTGCTCGCGAAAATATTGCGATGCCACGTTCGGATATTTGGTCGCTACGCGCTGCTGAATACCGGGCTGCCAATTCGGCAGTCCAATTACCGACATCCGGCATTTGGCGATGCCGAGGTCGAGCATTTCATATACGTCCCGGTTCTCCTCCATGAGCACATCCTTACCGACAATACCAATGTCTGCCGCGCCATACTCCACATAGGTCGGCACGTCTACCGGCTTAGCCAGAATAAATTCCATGTTCAGCTCAGGCAGAGCAATCACCAGCTTGCGGGTATCATCTACTTCTATCGGTATCGGAAGTCCGGCGGCGCGGAACAGATTCGCCGCCTTCTTATAGATCCGTCCTTTCGGCATGGCTACTTTCAATGTTTCCGTCAAGCTTACTCCCTCCTTATTTGTCCTGTATTCTTGATTTCCGGCAGATCAAGCCCGCTTCAAAGCTTCAAGCCGGTGGGCTGCAATCCATGCGTTTTTCAAGAGAACATCTCCAGCTTGCCGTACCGTCCGGCCGACTCCTGCAGGCCCTCCGGCCCGTCCTCGATCATTTGTGTTACGACAACCTCGCCTTGCTCCCTTAGCTCCGCTGCACGGGCTAGACCTTCCTTGCGGCCAGCTGCGGTGTACCGGATCAGGATGGGAAGCGTTTCTTCCCCTGCCGAGCCCTTGACCCCGTCCAGAATGCGGTTGGTTTTGAGAGCGAAGCCTGTTGCGGGCACATCCCGGCCAAACTGGCGCAGGAGGTTATCGTATCTTCCGCCGCTGCATACCGGAAAACCAAGCTCGGCTGCATAGCCTTCAAACGTCATTCCCGTATAATAGGAAAAGTCGCCGATCATCGTCAGGTCGATCAGCACATGCTCCGACACCCCATACGCCTCAAGCACTTCCCACACCTTGCATAGGTGGTCGGTCGAAGCTTGCGCAAGCGGATGGCGGCTCAGCTCGGATGCCTGTTCGCAGATCTCCTTGTTCCCGCGCAGCCTCAGAATGCCTTCAAGCTCTTCCCGCTGGCCTTCGCTGATCGCCAGCTCCCGGATCGCTTTACGGAATCCGACATGATCGCGTCCCAGGAGATGTTTTTTCAGTGCCCGCTGATCATCGCTTCGTCCAGGCAGCACCTCTTCAAACAATCCGTTCAGGAAACCGACATGGCCCATCGCGATTTTGAATGAAGCCACGCCTGCCGCCTTCAGCGATTCGATGGCTAGCGCCACCACTTCGGCGTCCGCTTCCGGCGAATCGTCACCTACAAGCTCCACGCCCGTCTGGAAGAACTCCGCTTCCCTTCCCGCTTCCTCCTCAAAGGCCCGAAATACATTGGCATGGTATGACAACCGTATGGGCAGCGGCTCTTCCTTGAGAAGCGATGACACCACACGCGCAATGGGTGCCGTCATATCCGAACGGAGCACCAAAGTGGTGCCACGGTTATTCAGCAGCTTGAACAGCTTTCGATCAGACGTGGAGCTGGCCACTCCTACCGTCTCGTAAAATTCCATCGTTGGCGTCATGATTTGCCGGTAGCCCCAGCGGCTCATGCAGTCAAGCACGTTGCGCTCAATCGCGCGCAGCCGGTCAACCGCATACGGCACATAATCACGGACTCCCACCGGCTTTTCAAAACCCTTTGGTTTCGACACGTCCATCTCACCTCATCTATACATAATCCGTTCCCAACCAATGATGCGTCGTGAACGTTCATATCAACACGAAATGCTTTATTTTATTAAAGTGGTACCTTGCTAATAAAGTAAAGGATGTTTTGCTATTTTAACATGGCCTTGAAGCGTCCGTCAATGAACCGAAAGGTCCTCAGATAAAAAAACCACCCAACGTTCCAGCATGTGTGGACTATGGGCGGTGCCGATAATAACGGGCGATGAGAACAAGTCATCATCCTTGAACTATGATTAGCCCTTCGCGGACTTCTTTTTTGATCCTAATGGGTTGGACCCGAATAATATCCAGGATCCTTTCACAAATTTAAAAGCGAGGTAGACTACAATCCATGACAGTACCAGTGCCGTAAACCAGCTCCCTGCCACTTGCAGCGTATACTTCAGGCTCGAGCCTCCATGGAACCATACCCTATACCAGTACAGAATAAAAGGATGGAGGAGGTAAATGCCGAACGAGCAGGCCCCTATCGAGGTCAGAGCCGTCCGCAGCCAGCGCCAGCCGTAATAATAGACGGCGTATGAAATATGCCAAAGCACAATACAGGACAATAACGCATGCACATTTCGCAAAAGCTCGTATACCAGGGAGTTCATGCTGCTACCGACGGTATTGTATTGGTACCAAACGGCTGTATGGAGAACTCCGGCCACGATCCACAGTACCCAGACTAGAATCCAGATCAGCCCTTTACCGGATTTCAGCCCTTTCACGGAAATTCCGAGCCAAGACTTCAGCCGATCATAATAGATGGCCATTCCCGCTCCAAGAAACAAATAGGAAAGGTAAGAGATGAGAATGCTGCCTTTCGGCAGTCCCCAGTGAATATGCTGCCCCGAGTAATTGTTGCTTGGAAGGTGCATGCCGTACTTGTTCAGATACACGAACAGCCACTCCAGAATCAGGCCGATCACGACAAGCCATGGCCGGATGCTGCGCTGCTTCTTGAACCAGCCGAGCAGGAGCGGAAAGACCACATATAGTTGCAGCATGATAATGACATAATACAGATGGGTATAGGCCGTGCCGTGGGTCAGATCATGTCCGAACTCGTCCAGCATCTGCGGAAAGGGCATGTCGAGCCGATTCTGTTTATATAACTGGAAGATGAAATAAAAAACGGTAAACGTCACATAAGGCACCAGAATATAGAGCAGCCTTTTGCCGTAAAAGGATTTGAGCAGCCCTCTATTCAACGGACGTTCCATATAATTGTAAAACAAGACAAATCCGCTTAGGAAAATAAACACCGGAACCGCAAAACTGCTGAACGTGTTCAAAAACAGAAACGGCAGGTACAGGGAGGATCCCCTGGTCTCGGCCAAGGTCTGCGATGTTGCATGGATCATAAGTACAGCCATAATGGCGAATGAACGGAAAATGTCGAGCTCATATATTCGCTCTTTTTTTATCATGATGTATGAACGCTCCTGAATATAGATCTCCTGATTCGGAATGCCTAAAGAACCTTTGTTTCGTGTCCGCAGGAGTCTGCCTCGGCAGTAGATACTTCGGCGCTATTTCCCAGGTCCCTCAGCGGATTTCCTCCGACAAAAGCTCCCGGAGCCACATCCTTATGCACCACAGCTCCTGCCGCAACGACAGCTCCATCACCGATCGTCACACCGGGCAGTATGGTGGTATTCGCACCGATTAATACCTGGTCTCCGATGATCACCTCGCCAAGCCGATACTCCTTGATCAAATACTCATGTGCCAATATGGTGGTATTATATCCGATAATCGAGTTTTTTCCGATTTGTATCTTCTCAGGAAAAAACACGTCAACCATCACCATCAGGCCAAAGGCCGTATGTTCGCCGACCTTCATGCCGAGGAGGTGACGATAAATCCAGTTCTTAAGCGGAAGGACCGGACAATACCGCGCCGCCTGGATGCAGATGAAGTTTTTAACCCCTTTCCAGGGGCTGACGGTCTTGTAGATCTGCCAAAGCGCGTTTGGCCCCTCCACCGGATACCGGGTTACTTTTCTCACAATGCCTTTACTCCTGTTCTATATAAAATGAACTAAAGTTTAACCTTGCTTCTCCTAGGTTCCATTCGGAAAATAGGAGAAATACTTTCCCTTTTTTTCTTTAGTTCAATTTATCTAACAACGAAAATAGATCATTCATATCCTGCAGCATAAAGTCTGGCTGGTATTCCAGCAGCGCCTTCTCGCCTTTTAAGGACCAAGCCACGCCTGCGGACCGGACTCCGGCCGCTTTAGCCGACTGAATATCCATCGGACTGTCCCCGACCATCAGCGTCCGCGAAGGATCCGCGCCCAGCAATTGTACTGCCTTTAACACCGGTTCCGGATGGGGCTTGGGATGATCGACATCATTCAGCGTGATCACGGCTCCCATGTATTTGGATAGACCGAACAGTTCAAGCACCCGGATCGTCCCGGGCTTATTCTTCGTCGTCACCACGCCCAATCGAATGCCTTTGGCATGCAGCTGACTCACGACTTCCTCCACATGCGGGAAAAGCTTAACCATAGCGTCATGATGATCATCATTGTAGCTGCGGTACGACGTCATCAGCGTGGTAATATCCCCCATGCCGGAAAAATGCTGAAGCTGCTGCTCCAGCGTCGCACCCATTTTCGGTATAATTTCCTCCCGTGTCAGCGGCGTCAGCTGGTGCTTCTCCAATACGTGCATAAACGAGGTGATAATCAGTTCGTTGGTGTCGATAATCGTTCCGTCCAAATCAAATAGTAGGGTATCGATCATGCTGTATTTACTCCTTTTTATCCTCCGCATCCTCTGTATCATGTGTTGAAACAGGCTCAGGGCGGTTTACTTCACGTTCTGCATTCCGTTCCTCCATCACTGACTCCGACTCAGGCACATTGTCCGGGTGGGCTTTGGTGGAGTAAATCGGGTCTAAGTAATGGGCTTTCTCTTTTCCTGTCATACGTCTGACAACAATCACCACGATGGCGACAATAATGATCAAAATTGCAAGGAGCTGTGAAATCCGTACGTTGCCGTATGCCGAATCCAGAGCTCCGTGCTCGAAGCCCATCCATTCCATCGGCTTCCATAATCCGTTCATGATCGAGGCCAGCCAGTTCGGACCGACAAATGCAAGGGAATCCGTGCGCAAGCCTTCGATGAAGAATCGCCCGATAGAATACCAGATGAAATAGGAAAGAAACAGCTCGGCTGCCCGCAAAAATCTTTGACGGCGGAGAATGAATAAAATAATAATGCCCACGAGGCTCCATAACGATTCATACAAGAACGTCGGATGGTGATACACGCCTTGGACATTCATCTGGTCCACGATAAAGTTGGGAAGGTGCAGTTTGTCCCGCAAGAAAGACTCCGCAACCGGACCGCCGTATGCTTCCTGGTTCACGTAGTTCCCCCAGCGGCCGATCATCTGCCCGGTGAGTAGGCCTGGCGCGCAAATGTCCGCAACACGCCAGAAATTATATCCCCTGTAACGGAAGTAAATCACCGCACAGATAATGGCACCGATCAGCGCACCATATATGGCAATGCCGCCGTTCCAGATTTTAAATACGTCGACCAGGTTGTCTTTATAATCATCCCATTTAAAGGCTACGAAATAAATGCGCGCGCCGATAATGGCTGAAGGCACCCCGAGCAGCAGCATATCCATGAAAAATTCCGGCGAAATTCCAAAACGTTTGCCTTCACGGATAGCCACCATAAGTCCTGCCAGCGCACCGAACCCCAGGATGAGGCCGTACCAGTGTACGGACAGGGATCCAATCGAGAATGCGATCGGATTGAGAAGCAATGTGGCCATTTTTTCACTCTCCTAATCCATATCTTCCATGTCTTCCGCAATGGTGGCCGTCAGCTTGTTCGTAAATTGCAGAGCTGCGTTCAGACCCATCTGCTTCAGGCGATAGTTCATGGCAGCAACCTCGATGATGACAGCAAGGTTTCGTCCCGGGCGCACCGGAATCGTAACGAGTGGAATATCCGTATCAATAATCCGTGTTGTCTCCTCATCCAGACCCAGTCGGTCATACTGCTTATCCTGCTGCCAAGCCTCCAGGCGGACAACGAGCGTAATCCGTTTGTTGTTCCGTATGGCTCCAGCACCGAATAGCGTCATGACGTTGATGATGCCGACGCCTCGAATCTCCAGCAAATGGCGGATCAGCTCCGGGGCTGTTCCGTGCAGCTGGCTGTCCGATGTTTGGCGGATCTCAACCGCATCGTCGGCGATCAACCGGTGTCCCCTTTTCACAAGCTCAAGCGCCGTTTCACTCTTACCGATACCGCTGCTCCCGGTAATCAGCATGCCGACTCCGTACACATCACACAATACGCCATGTATGGTCGTCGTTGGTGCTAATCTTCTTTCCAGGAAGCCCGTAATCCGGCTCAGCAGAATCGTCGTCGCCATCCCGCTACGCAGCACTGGCAGCTGCTTCTCTTGGCTAAGGCTCACAAGCTCTTCCGGCACGTCCAGACCGCGCGTTACCACGATGCAAGGCGTAACCTCGCTGCATAGACGCTCCATACGCTCCCTGCGCTCCTCAGCTGTCAGCATGCTAAAAAAGGCCAGCTCCGTTCTTCCCAGCAGCTGTACCCTTTCTTGGGGATGATAATCAAAATAACCCGCCATCTCAAGACCCGGTCGGTTCAAATCATCTGTCGTAATAATACGTTTTAAGCCTTGCTCACCGGATATGACTTCCAGCTGAAATTGCTGTACCAATTCTGCCACTTTAACCTTTTTAGCCATCCCAAGTCTCCCTTTCTGTCCGATTGGCTCAGAATCCAGCCTTGTTGCTGTCCGAGACGATTCTAACGAATCCAATGTACTCATCGTAAAGGAAATTTCCAATGAATGCAATCATGGCCAAACAACAACCGGAATCGACCCAACGCAATTAAAAAAGCCGCCCTTTCGGGCGGCTTTGGGTTTCAGGCATACCGCCTGGATTAGTCCGTCAACAATACATTCAGTTCAGACTCTTTATCGAAGATATGAATTTTGTTCATATCTACTGCAAGGCGTACATTTGCGCCTTCACGAGTGTTGGAACGTCCGTCTACGCGGGCGATTACAGTGTCGCTGCCAACGCCGCTCAGGTAGAGGAGCATTTCGTGACCCAGGTTCTCTGTTACGTCTACATGGGAAGTGAAGATTGTGTTTGGAGAAGCTTCCATGAACACTGGCTCTTCGTGAATATCTTCCGGACGTACGCCCATGATCACTTCTTTGCCGATCAGGCCTTTGCTCTTCAGGGTTTGTGCTTTGCCGCCTGGAACTTCAACGTCAAGTCCTTGGGAACGGAAGCGCACAGCACCGTTGGATTCGCTCAGGGTTCCTGTGATGAAGTTCATCGTAGGGGAACCGATAAAGCCGGCAACAAACAGGTTCGTAGGGCTGTTGTAGAGCTCTTCCGGAGAAGCAGCCTGCTGGATGATGCCGTCCTGCATAACAACGATACGGTCACCCATGGTCATGGCTTCAGTTTGGTCATGTGTTACGTAGATGCAAGTTGTTTCAAGACGTTTAACCAGCTTCGTGATTTCGGCGCGCATTTGACCGCGGAGTTTCGCATCCAAGTTGGAAAGCGGTTCGTCCATCAGGAAGACTTGAGGATCACGCACGATGGCACGGCCCAAGGCTACACGTTGACGCTGACCACCGGAAAGCGCTTTTGGCTTACGGTCAAGCAAATGCTCGATATCGAGGATTTTAGCAGCTTCACGTACACGCTTGTCGATTTCGTCTTTTTTCACTTTACGCAGTTTCAGACCAAAAGCCATGTTTTGGTATACGTTCATGTGTGGATACAAAGCGTAAGATTGGAACACCATCGCGATGTCGCGGTCTTTAGGAGCTACGTCGTTCACGACGCGGTCACCGATGTAAAGTTTGCCTTCGGAAATCTCTTCCAAGCCGGCGATCATACGAAGAGTTGTAGATTTACCGCAACCGGAAGGACCTACCAGTACCAAAAATTCTTTGTCTTGAATGTCAAGGCTGATATCCATAACCGTCGCTTTGTCCGAACCCGGATATTTTTTGAAAATATGCTCTAAACGTACACCTGCCATGAGATTTGCCCCCTTAAGTGTATATTATGAAATCGAATACATTTTTATAATACTATATTAACGAACATCTCGCAGACTGGCTATACACAAACTGCACAAAAAACCTATTTTCTTTTCGTTACTTTATACAATAGCATCGTCAGCTTCACCAAAACCGCATCTCCAAAGCTTCTGACATCCAGTCCGGTCTCTTGTTTGATCTTATCCAATCGGTATAAAAGCGTGTTACGGTGAATATATAAACGTTTGGCTGTTTCGCTCACATTGCAATCCAGTTGAAAGAACGTTTCGAGGGTCGACAGCGTCTCATTATCCGAGAACAGGACCCCATGGTCGCCGGCCTGCTCCAAAAATAATCTGCGCTGATCGACCGGTATGCTGTACAGCAGCCTCTCCAGCAGAAGCTCCCACGGAAAATGAACATGCTCCGCCACATGAAAGGTGCGGCCAAGAAAGATCGTCTCTCTAAGAAGAGCCACCATTGAAGGAAGCCACTTGACCGGCGAAAAAGAAGATCCCACAGATAAATGAAAAGTCCCCACCCATTCAATGGCAATCAATTCGTACAATCCGAGGCAAAAGGCAGCAAGCATGTCCGTCTCCGACTCGGCGTTATCCTCGTCCTTGTCCTCTCCAGCACCTATGACAAGCTCTTTTTTGGCGAGAATCAGCCATTCGTGGTTTCGCAGAGGGACGAGCACGACTTCCCCGTCAAAATAGCTCTTCAGCAGCTTCTTGAGCTGGGCACGATTCACATCGGCAGCATGCACGCTCTCGCAGGTGAGCAGGAATGGGATCATTTCACCCGTCAAGCGCCGCTTGAGCTCAAGATCGTCCGGAATCTCGCTGTCTCCGCGTTCTTGTTCCAACTGGTCGACAATCCAGGCACTCAAACGCTGGACCTCCCGTTCCTCGTCTCCCTGCACCTCCACGGGAATTCCGATATCCGGTCTTACCTGCGCCACCAACAGCTCAATCAGCTGAGCGGTTTCTTTGCTCAGTTCCCGGACAGGAGCTTCCAACACATGAACGTGTCCGTTCTTCACATAAAGAGGGTACCAGATCATCTCATCGACCACGACCGACGTTTTAAGCCCAAGGTTATGCGCCGCAGAATGATCGCTGCCTTGCGAAGGACTGGGCAAATCTTGACGTTCAGCATCATTATATACGCTTTCAGACTGCTGCTTGGTCAGCTGCTTCATGCGCAAAGGCGTTCCAACAATCTGTTCCAACCTGTTACGTAACGTCTCCATCTCCACCATCGATGTCATCCACCACTTTGCCGTTTTTATTTTCTATTTTATCATATTATGTATTAAATTCCGAAAGCCCTTGATATTGCCTTCATCCTATTCTGCATGAATCCAAGGATATACATAGCAAAAAGACCACCAACCCTAAGGTTAATGGTCTTTTGGATGAGCCATGAAGGACTCGAACCTTCGACACCCTGATTAAAAGTCAGGTGCTCTACCAACTGAGCTAATGGCTCATAAAACTGGTGGAGGCTGATGGATTCGAACCACCGAACTCGTACGAGAACAGATTTACAGTCTGCTGCGTTTGGCCACTTCGCTAAGCCTCCATATAAGGTGGCTCGGGACGGAATCGAACCGCCGACACGAGGATTTTCAGTCCTCTGCTCTACCGACTGAGCTACCGAGCCTTACAAAAAAAATGAAGTGGTTATGTTAATCTTCCCACTTCTCTTTGTGGAAATGCACTGATTTAAAATAAATGGCGGGACCGACGGGATTCGAACCCGCGGTCTCCTGCGTGACAGGCAGGCATGTTAGGCCTCTACACCACGGTCCCTCATTATTTTAAATGGTGCCGGCGAGAGGACTTGAACCCCCAACCTACTGATTACAAGTCAGTTGCTCTACCAATTGAGCTACACCGG
>NZ_JBQCKS010000008.1:0-139804 GCF_051966755.1 Paenibacillus sp. SAFN-054 | reverse complement strand
GCGGACGTGGCTCAGCGGTAGAGCATCGCCTTGCCAAGGCGAGGGTCGCGGGTTCGATTCCCGTCGTCCGCTCCAATATTTGCGCCCTTAGCTCAGCTGGATAGAGCGTTTGACTACGAATCAAAAGGCCAGGAGTTCGAATCTCTTAGGGCGCATTTTCTTGTATAGGCCGGTGTGGCGGAATTGGCAGACGCGCGCGACTCAAAATCGTGAGGGAAACCGTGGGGGTTCGAGTCCCTTCACCGGCACCATCATTAACGGGATGTAGCTCAGCTTGGTAGAGCACCTGGTTTGGGACCAGGGGGTCGCATGTTCGAATCGTGTCATCCCGACCATTTTTTACGGAACAGCCGCTCATATCATAAAAAGCAAACGCCGAAAGGCGTTTTTTTTGTTGCCAAGAACATCGGGATAAGCCCCCTCGAGACTCTTATATGGCATATTACCGCCGAGCATAATCTTGGCACGGAATTAAAAGGTAATCATAGTCCATTCGAAATCAGCTTGGTCCTGGTTTAACGGGAAACGATAATTCAAATTCGAAACGCCAGCAGCCGATAAGGGATCGGCTGCTTTTTTGGTTAAAGGCGTGCCCAGGAGTACACATCTTTCTGCCGTTTAATTCAGCACGCATCTGCTGGTGTAATTCCAGGCTGCGAGGAGCGCGTTTCCCATGTAGCTAGCTGTCACAGCGAAAGCTGGCTGCAGATGCAGGAGGGAGGAGCCCTTCGAGGTGTTTCAGCTCTGCGGATGAGAAGCAGGGACAACATTTTTAAACCATTCACATCCTGTTCTTAGCGTACCAACCCTAAAATCTAGTGACCTTAACCTGAAATCCAGCGGATATATTACAGGTCAGGTTCCTTATATAATGTTTAATAAAGGTACCGGCTATTTAAATTGAACGAAAGAAAGGGAGCGCACTTTTCCTGTATTCCGTATGGAATCAAAGAGAAATAGGTTAAGCTTTAGTTCATTTTATTTAGCAAGCCGAATAAAGGTTTTTGACGATCGCATCGACTATATCATACGAATAGACCCTCTACGTCAACTACAGTCTCGGACAATTGAGAAACGTAAGCAAGGGTTTAGGAAGAGGGAGATGTTACAACACAACCAAACGGGATGAACTAAGGGGGGAAGTCGTGTGGAACTGCGTCAGCTTGAATATTTTATTCAAGTTTGCAAATCTGGAAGTTTGACGAAGGCAAAAGAAGAATTAGGTGTAACTCAACCTACACTAAGTCAGCAGATCCGGGTGTTGGAGGATGAGTATAATATTCATTTGTTCGATCGGGTAAGCAGGGGAGTTGAAGTAACGGAAGCGGGACAAATTCTCTTGAATAAAGGCAGGGCGATTATGAATCTTCTGGAAGAAGCGCGAAATGAAATCGTTGGCCGAAACAACCCATTCAGAGAGAGCCTTTCTATTGGGTGTTGTCCTGCTGAACTTGAATATCTAGCCCCTTATTTCATGAAGTTCCATCAAAAGTACCCGAATGTTTCATTGAAAATTATCGATGCTGAGGATGCGGAGAATGAAGTCTTGGAACAACGGGTAGACATTGGGATCACGGCAAAGCCGGTGTCTGATGCTTCGGTCCTTTCGACACATCTGTATAGACAAGAAATGGCGCTGTTGATTCACCCAGAACATCCTTTTGCCCATAAATCCGCGATATCCTTTCCGTCATTAAAACAAATGAATTCCATCATATTCCGGGAACAAAACAAATCATTAATAGATATGTGTTGTTTCTCTTGCGGGTTTACCTTGAAATCGAGCATCGAAACATCCTCCACAGCCGTATTGATTCATTGGGTTCGTCATGGACTTGGAGCAGCTCTTATCCCCATATCTTTGCTTGAAAATGTAAGGGACGACTCTTTGCGTATGATCAAACTGGAGGGCCATATTCCTCGTTGGGATATATCTCTTGTATGCCATCATTCCGTTTCGAAGAGGTCCATTGCACGCATATTCATTCAAGAGATGGATTCCTATGTAAGAGAGGCTGAGGTGAATCTTGCATGTTCAGGCAACTAGAATGCTTCATTCAAATCTGCAAAGAAGGAAGCTTTACGAAAGCTGCAGAAGTTCTAATGATTTCCCAACCCACCTTAAGTCAACAGATACGCTATCTGGAGGTCGAAGTTGGAGCCCCTTTATTTCAGAGAGTCGGCAGAGGGGTAAAGATTACAGCGGACGGGGAGATCCTGTACGAAAAAGCCCTTTCCGTGATGAGGCTTCTTGAAGAGGCGAAGAAGGAAACTTACGATTTACACAATGCTCAGGCCGATAAACTTTCGATAGGCATTTCGCCTATGGACTTTTTTGGTTTCATACCCCGTTTTTTGAAATTCCATGAATGTTATCCCGATATCACATTAAACTTTGCCAGTGCAGAAAATACATCGCAGCAATTATTGGATAGCCGTATCGATATCGGCTTTACCGACCATTATACGCCCAATAAAGAAATCCATATGATGCATCTGTATAAAGAAGAACAAGCATTGGCCGTTTATGCGGAGCATCCATGGGCAGATCGGGCCTTCGTTTCTTTTCAAGAGCTGGAAGATTTAGAAACCACCTTATTTGTTGGAGATAGAAGCTTAATGGATCATCTTCATGCGTTCAGCGCTAAAATGGTCAAGTCCTTGCAATCAAAATTTGAATCAACGTCCACCGAAATGATCGTTTCTATGGTTCTGCAAAAGATGGGGGTTGCGATTCTGCCTGCGTCTGTCATGGTTCCTGGTGAGCAACTGAGAATCATCCGTCTCGTAGATCCAACGCCTGTTCGTGAGATTAAGCTGATTTGTAAAAAGTATCATTACAGCAATCCTTCTGTTCAGAAATGCATCGACTTTTTTCTGATATCACCTTAAAAGGTGGCAACCAGCGGCATAAATGGTTCTGTAATTTCCGCTTGCCATAAATGTTTGTTTTTTAGTTCAACTTATGCAGCTAACGAGAGCGAGCCAAGACGAGGGAGTATACCTTGTCTGCTCGCTTATTCGCGTTGACGGCAGGAAAACCTGGGAAATAGTAACGTTCCGCATCAGGCGGATGCTCTTTTTTTTGCTGTCCATAACCTTTATACTTGTAAATTGAGATTCTAAATAGAGTAGGCCTGCTTCGGGCAGAATTTGATTGGAATAATGTAATAATATGTTCGTCACTGCATAGACGAAGGGGAATTACTATTGGATAAAATGCGTAAATCAGCAATGCTGTTACTAGCTTTGGTCATGTGTTGGACGACAGCGGCTTGTTCTGGGAATGCGGGCACACCGAGTCATGGCGCTGCTGAGGATCCTACGAACTCGAACGCCCATCTTACGGAGGCCGATGCTTCCCAAACGAAGCCTTCTCCGGATGAGCCTGCTTGGAAGCTGGACACGACACCGGTAACGTTTGACTGGTACATCAACTTCGATTGGTTTACCGGCAAATGGGGAGGAAATGTTGTTTCCGATTATATAACGAAGAAGACAGGCATCAGCCTGAACTTTATTGTGCCTGCTGGCGACGCCAGCGAGAAGCTTAACACCATGATGTCAGCAAGGTCACTCCCTGACTTCATCACGTTAGGCTCATACGAGGATTCCGTGCAGAAAATGATTAATGGAGATATGGTGCTTCCACTAAACGAGCTCGCGGAACAGTACGATCCTTATTTCTTCAAAGTGGCCGACCCCGCGAAGCTGAGCTGGTACACACAGGATGACGGCAATGTGTACAGTTACCCGAATGCATCTTCCTCGCCTGCGGATTATCAAAAGTATGGCCAGCTTTTTACTTCTAATCAGACCTTTGTTGTTCGAAAAGATATGTATGAGGCGCTTGGAAAGCCGGATATGAGCACGCCGGAAGGGTTTCTGGGTGCTCTCAAGGCTGCGAAAGAGAAGTTTCCTGAAGTAGACGGAGAGCCGCTCATTCCGATTGGCTTGCATGAATTTACAGAAACGGGCAACTATTCGTTGGAAGAGTACCTTCAGAACTTCCTGGCCATTCCGCAGCAGAAAAACGGCAAACTATATGACCGTCGAAGCGATCCGACCTATCTGAAATGGCTGAAGATGTTTCGCCAAGCGAATGAAGACGGGCTGATGCCGACAGATGTCTTTATTGATGAGAAACGACTGGAAAAGGATGAAAAAATATCGCAAGGGCGCTATTTTGCCATGCTGTATCAGTGGTCCGATTTCTCAGAGATTAACCAGGCGCTGTATCAGAAGGACCCGAATAAGGTGTATATCGCCATTGATGGTCCGGCGAATGATGCACATGATGCGCCAACGCTCGCAGGAAATGGCATCGCCGGTTGGACGGTGACGCTGATTTCAAAGAACGTCAAAGATAAGAAGAGGGCGATTGCCTTCCTCAGCTATTTGCTCAGCGAAGAGGGAAACAAGGATCTGTTCTTAGGAGAGAAGGGTGTTACCTACGATACGATCAACGGCAAAGATCAGTTCCTGCCGGAGGTCATGCATCTGCTGAACACTGATCGTCAAGCGTTCGGCAGCAAATATGGCGGTTCTTATACGTACTGGATGCTGATGGATACGAATATGAATCTGGCTTGGATGACGGGAATGGACGCCGAGCCCTCCAAACAAATGATGGATTGGACGAGGGGCAAGACGGTCAGCATGAGCGAGTTCGTCAATCTGAATCCGGACCCGACGACAAAAGAGGGGATCGCGGTAAGCAAAAATACGCGGCTTTGGGCCGAGACGCTGCCGAAGCTGCTGATGTCCAAGTCGGATGCCGAATTCGACCGGCGGTTCGCCGATTACATGAACACCACGACCGGGGATCCCGAATATAAAGCGATCAAAGCCAGCCGCCAGGCAGCCTATGAACGAAATGTAGAGAAGCTGAAATCGTCGTCCAATCCGTCGTTCGATAGTGGAAGCAGCAGGATGTGAAACAGAAAAATGGGATTCGCAGCAATCCGTTGGATATTGGGAATACGTGTATTTACCTCTAAGCTTTCGCTTCAAGTCAAACTGATTTTGTCATTTGTGTTCGTCATCTTTATACCGGTTATTTTATTCTCCTGGTATACGCTCAATGAGGAATCCTCCAAGGCTATGAAGGAATTGTCGGAGAACCACAAGTATGTACTCAAGGAAGAGAAGATCAATATTGAGAATAACATCGAGCTGATGGGATGGACCGGTCAGCTGGCATTGTCCAATCGGGAAATGAACAATTATCTGCAAATTGAACAAATCCAGGATACGGCGCATGTTCTTCATATTAAGAAAGACGTGGTTAACAGCTTTCAATACTTTTTGTTTAACAATCCGCGTATTGCGAATGTCCGGTTGTTCACGGACAACCTGTATGTGAATGAGATTTGGCCCGTCATCCTGCATGAATCACGTATTCAGGACAAGCCTTGGCATAAGGACGTAATGAAGCAGAGCGGCTTAATCTGGTGGGAGATCCAGGAAGACGTCGGCCTCACCGGTGCGCCTTCCGAACAATCGTCGGAGGAGCCCTTTATGACGTACTTGCAGGAATTCAAATATCCGGATAATGCCACACATAACGGAATTCTGGAGATATCGATGAAGCTGTCTGAATTCTTCTCCCAAACGTTCAGCAGCGTACAGGACATGAACTCCCAGCTGATTGTAGTAGCAAGGAACGGACAAGTGTATAGCTTGGAGGATTCGCCTGTATTCAAGCAGCACAGCGCAGAGGAATTAATCAGCAACATTAAACGGGCGAGTAATACCGATGATGAGGCCGTGCAGTTCCAGGTTCAGGGGCAGTCCTACATGGCATTACAAACCTATATCCCGTCGATTGACGTACATCTGGTCAATATGGTTAGTCTTGCGGAGACCATGAAAGGCATTAACCATTCAAGAGTTCGTTATATCGTACTCGTTTCGTTATTGGCAGCATTTCTCATCCTGCTGTCTTACTCGATGCAAGCGATTATTTTGCGTAGGCTTAAGGCGTTAAGGGAATCGATGCAGCAGGTAAGAAACGGTAACTTCAACGTCGAACTTCCGCCGGTGACCGGTAACGATGAGGTAGGAGAGCTGGGATTTCATTACCGCGAGCTCATTCTGAAGATTAACGAACTCATCCAAGAGCAGGCAGACCGGCAGGCGGCAGGCAAGGAAGCCGAGCTTCGGTCTTTGAAGAACCAGATCGATTCCCACTTTCTCTACAATACACTGGAGAATGTCAAAATGCTGGCGGAGATTGAAGGACAGTACCTTATATCGGATATCATGACCTCGCTAGGCGGTATGATGCGCTATTCGCTTGAGTGGAGGCAGGACCACGTGATGCTCAAGCATGAGATTCAGCAGGTCCAGCATTATATATCCGTCATGAATATCCGTTATGATGGCAGACTTGATCTAAGGTTGTCGATTGAACCGGAATGCCTCAAGCAGGAAGTGCTCAAAATGTCCTTACAGCCTGCAGTCGAGAATGCAATCAAGCACGGGATGAGCCGCATGCACTCCAGCGACGGAAATCTTGTCATTACGATCTCTGCCGTCCGGCGTGATCGGGTCTGCGTCATAGAGATCACTGACAGCGGCTGCGGCATCCCGGAAGAGACGTTAAGGGTATTGAATCAAATGCTGCGAATGGAAGAATCCGCTTATCAGGAGGCCCGGCAATTATTCATTCGCAAAGATAGCCAAGACAGCAATGGTATCGGTCTCCGCAATGTGGATCAACGTTTAGTGATGAGCTACGGGGCGGAGTACGGGATTCGAATCGAGAGTCAGGAAGGAAGCTATACACGCATAATCATGACTTTGCCATACCGGGTCATGGGAGGGGGAGTGGACATCTATGATTAGCTTGCTGATCGTCGACGACGAGAAGATTATTCGGAGGGGGCTGCAATCGGTCATCGAGAGACAGTTCCCCAATCTGTTCAACTACCGGTTTGCGGAGAACGGACAAGAAGCGCTGGAGATGCTTCGCGAAGAGACTGCGGATATGATGTTTACAGATATCCGAATGCCAATTATGGATGGGATTGAACTGCTTGAAGAGCTGCAAAACCATCCGATGAAACCCCAGGTTGTATTGTTGTCCGGCTACAATGACTTCGAATATGCAAAGAAAGGAATTCGCTTTGCTGTGAAGGACTATCTCGTCAAGCCTGTGGTGCGGGAGGAGCTGTTTGCGGTTCTGAGGCGATTAATGCAGGATATAATGATGAAAGACAAGACGGCGGGTGAAGATACCCGCCTGTCTGCTTCGGAGCTGGTTACCCTGCATTTGACCCAGAAGGATGCGGGTGATGCTTTAACACCGATCAAGCTGAGGCAGGCCGGCTTAAGCTGGTTGGAAGAACAATATACGCTGGGATTGCTTACGCGGCGCGGCGGAGAAGCACAGGCTGGCGGGACGGATGCCGCTGTCTTTAGGGATCAGCTCGCTGATTTATTACAAGGGCAGATGGATTGGATGCTCACGCGTGATGGAAAAGGCGGGACGATTATGGTCGCCCGCGACCCGGCTATGTTCCACCAGTTGGCGGAACGGTGGAAAGTGAGTACATATGAGCCGCAGCTGCGAATTGCGATTAGCGAATCTGTTCAAGGGATTGAGCAGATCAGGTGGGCCTATAGTCAAGCCAAGCAAACTTTGAAATACGGCATTCTGCTTCCGGAACTCGATGTGCTGGACTACACCGGCATAAGCCAACGCAATGAACGGCATGTCGTTCCTGTGGATCTCGTTCAGCGAATATTGAATCTCATCGGAATGGGACGCGGGGATGAAATGAAGCAGCTTCTCGATCAAATTCTCGATGTTCGCATGATCAGCAGCTGTGAGATCGGCTACCTGGAACGTATTAGCCAGCTGCTCAACGAGGAGCTGTTCGATAAGCTGTTCCGCATCTATGGGGATAAAGTACTCGATCTATTAAGGCCGTATGCCTGTGTCGGTCACATCGGAAACTTCGACCGATTGGAGGATTATCGCATAGCCGTCGGGCAGCTTCTCGATTGTCTGGATCTGTTTATCCAAGATCAAAGAGAGCGGGAACCCACCGAACAAAATACGATGCAAAAGGTTCTTGAATACCTGAAGCTGCATTATGCCGACGATTTGAACATGGCGGTCGTTTCCAACCACTTTTCACTCAATTACTCGTATTTCAGCCAAGCCTTCCAGGAATATTGCGGCGAGAATTTCTCGAACTATGTTCGCCGGCTACGACTGGATAAGGCGAAGGAACTGCTGATGCATACCGATTTGAAGGTATACGAAATCAGTGAACAGGTGGGATTCGAAAATGTGAAGCATTTTACGAGAATCTTCAAGGATACCGAAGGCATCACAGCGCTGGAATTCCGAAGCCAGCGAAGACGGTTTGAAGAAGCCTGAGGCATGAAAGAAGATTCCCTGCTTCGTTTCATCACAAAGAACCCACAAGAGAGTCACTTTTTAAGCGTCCTTCTTATGGGTCACGGTTCAAGCAATTATTTTGTATTCAGGAAGTGAATCAAAGCGGTATTGAATTCTTCCGGGTGAGTGGCGTTTAAACCATGGGGTCCGCCTTCAATGACGACGAGCTGACTGCCTGCAACGGCTTCGTGGGAAAGCTGGCCGCTTACCTCAATCGGCACGACCGCATCGGAATCACCATGGATAACAAGCAGTGGGATATCAAATTTCTCCAGGTCGCCACGGAAATCCGTCCGGCCGAAGGCATCCACACAATCCAGCGTCCCCTTTGGCGAAGCAGAAGAAGCAATTTCAAGGTTGTAATGACGGAAGGACTCGCTCACCAGGTCGGTTCGATCCCCTGCTTTAAAGAAATTGTGGGTGAAGTCGTCCAGGAAGGCGACACGGTCTTTTTTCAATCCGTCATGGAAGCCTTGAATGGTGGCCTCATCCAGACCGCCTTCCGGATGCTCGTCAGATTTATAGAAGAACGGCGGAACCGCAGCAGCAAGCACGGCCTTTTTCACACGACTTGTTCCGTATGTGCCAACGTAACGGGCAACCTCTCCGCCACCCATGGAGAATCCGACCAGCGTTACGTCATGAAGGTCCAGATGTTCAATGAGCTGATGAAGGTCCGCCGCAAACGTATCATAGTCATAACCGTTCCACGGTTGGGAGGATTGTCCGAATCCGCGGCGGTCATAGGTAATTACGCGGTAACCTGCTTCGATGAGGGCTGGAACCTGCCCCTCCCACGAGCGTCCGCTCAGCGGCCATCCATGGATTAAAATCACAGGTTTGCCTGCGCCAACATCCTCGAAGTACAATTCAATGGGTTGCCCGTTTTCTGTTCCAACTGTTAATTTAGCCATGTTAATACCACACTTCCTTCAGAATTGGTTTGTAATAATCAATAGATTTATCTCCCGTATCTGGAAATACCTCCGAAAAGCAGGGAATCCTGCTGATATATACCCAGTCTATTAAACTTGTAACCGTGCAAACAATCTTCAGTTTTCTATAGATCTCATAGAAAAAAACTATATCCCTTTAAATTGAGATGGGATGCAACACAACACAAGTGTAAAACGACCCTGAACATGACCCATATCGATTTGTCTATATCTCGTATAGCTTTTTCTTATAATTCAAAATCCGCATATACAGCAATTTATTTGGTGTGTTATAGTGGGTCCTTGAATTTAATGCTAAATAAGAAGGGGCTTTAATATGTCTGAAAAACTGGTGGAAGTGTTAAACACGCAGATCGCGAACTGGAGTCTTCTGTTTACCAAACTTCATAACTATCATTGGTATGTCAAAGGACAACAGTTTTTTACTTTGCATGTGAAATTTGAAGAGCTGTACACGGAGGCTGCGCTTCATGTGGACAATCTTGCCGAGCGACTACTGGCATTAGGTGGAAGCCCTATAGCGACTTTGCAGGGAATTCTTGACACCGCGACGATCAAAGATGCAGCGGGTCATGAGAGCGCCGCGGAAATGGTCCGCACGCTTGTTGATGATTTTGGAACGATGGTTCACGAGCTTAAAGAAGGAATGAGCATCGCTAATCGTGAGGACGATGAGACGACCGGAGATATGCTGTTGGCCATTCATTACTCGCTCGAAAAGCATGTATGGATGTTGAAATCATTCTTGGGGTAATCTGGATCCGGTTTCTACTCGGGGTATGTAATCGCAAAAGGCCTGGGAAAATCCCCTGGCCCTTTTTGCGTTGGGCCAAGTGGGTGATCCGGGCCGAAGATATAGTAAATTCGCTATAGAAGTATAGATAAATTGGAATGGTTCGCTGCTGCTCTTTTCCCTATGATGTGAAGCAGGAGCATGTTTCGGGTTAAGAGCATGAACGGAAAGTCGAACAAAAGGAGCTTGGGAAGGATGGAACATATCAGCAAGAAAACAGCAGGCATCCATCATGTGACTTGTTTCGTGAAGGATGCGCAGAGAAATGTGGATTTTTATGCCGGAGTCCTGGGTCTTCGTCTTGTGAAAAAAACAATTAATTTTGATGCGCCCGAAGTGTACCATTTGTACTTCGGCGATGAAAAAGGCAGTCCTGGAACGATTATTACGTTCTTCCCGTACGAATTTTCCCATAAGGGTCGCATCGGTGGAGGACAAGTAGGGACAACAACATACGCCGTACCCGTAGGCGCACTTGATTTTTGAAAAGCACGCCTCGCAGCGTTCGATATTTCCTTCACGGAAAGCACCCGTTTTTCCGAAGACTACATCGAATTTGTGGATCTTGACGGTCTGCAGTTAGAGATCGTTGAACGGGAAGGTGGAGCCCTTAATACGTGGTCATTCGGAGACATTCCAGCGGATAAGGCCATTAAGGGATTTGGAGGCGTGGTGCTGTACAGCTTGGCTTCCACCAAGACCATGCAGGTTCTCGAGAACGTTCTGGGACTTGAAAAGGTAGGACAGGATGGCGGCTTGATTCGTTATAAGGCAGAAGGGGATATCGGCAACCTGATTGATGTGAATGCGGAGCCCATGGAATCGGGAGTCCCCGGTGCCGGCACCGTTCACCATATTGCATGGCGAGCCAAGGATGTGGAAGACCATGAAGCATGGAGAAGTCATGTGGAAAGCAGCGGGTTTCATCCTACACCTGTCATTGACCGGCAGTATTTCCATGCGATCTATTTCCGGGAACACGGCGGCATATTGTTTGAGATCGCGACAGATCCGCCGGGCTTCGCCAATGATGAGCCTGAAGAGCACCTGGGCGAGACATTAATGCTGCCATCCTGGTTCGAAGACCGCCGGGCTGAAATTGAAAAGAATCTGCCCCCCATTCAAGTGAAGGAATTGGATTCCATTTAGCATTCACCAATAATGTATCGGAAAGGTTCGACGGAAAGGTTCGATAGGAAGAACAAATTTATAATCTAGTGGAGGGGTATTATGGGTTCGATAGCTATTTACGGATTTGGGAGAATTGGTAGGCAATTGCTAAGAGTTGCTTTACAAGATGAACTGTTCGTTCCGAAGTCCATATCGGATATCAAAGACGAAGCTACGCTGGCGGCCCTATTCGAAGTGGATACCAACTATAAACGCTGGCCCGAAGGTGTCTCCGGGCATGAGGGTTCTATCATGATTGGTGGACGAAAAATTCAGTTTATCAATTCATCGAAGGAAGTTCCGGATTGGAAGGCCTTGGATGTTGATTTGGTTATCGACTGCACAGGCCGGGCCGTCACCCGTTCCGCTGCTCAGGTCCATCTGGATCGGGGCGCGAACAGGGTACTGGTTAGTGGACCAAGTAAAACCTTGGATGACTGCGATGCCGTACTGCTTAAAGGAATCAATCTGGACAGCTTTGATCCGGAAAAACATAAGATTATAAGTATGGCGAGCTGTACAACCAATGCCTTGGCGCCAGTCGTCAAAATCATAAAGGAAAACTTCGGGATCAAGTTCGGATTGTTCTCCACAGTGCACTCCTATACGAACACCCAATCATTGACGGATCAGCCTATGAAGGACCGGCGCGACTCATGGGCCGCTGCGGAGAATATCATTCCTTCTTCATCCGGAGCTGCAAGGGCTCTGAAATTCATCTGGAGTGATTTGCAAATTACGGGGAAGGCATACCGGATTCCTACACGTACGGGGAGTATCGCCGAATTAAATCTGGTGACGGACAAACCAGCTACAGTTCAACAGGTGAACGATATCTTCAGAAGCTCCGCCGCGGAAGGTGAGTTGAAGGGAGTCCTGGACGTATTGGAGGGGGAATGGGCGTCTTCCCGTATTGTTGGCGATTCCCATTCTTCCATCATTGATCTTCCTTTGACTCAAGTACAGGGAGACATCCTTTCCGTCGCAGCCTGGTACGATAATGAATGGGGATACGCCTCACGATTGGCCGAAGTCGCGGCATATCTGGTCAATAAGTAATATGTCTAATCGGAATAGGAGCGTGAAAGGACATGTCTGATGAATTCAAGCGATATCGAGGGAAGGATATCGAGGTGATATTTCATCCGGGAAAATGCATTCATTCAGCCAAATGTGTAAGCGGGTTACCGGAAGTATTTGATGTGAAAAAGAAACCATGGGTGCATGCGGATGGGGAAACGTCTGACAAGATCGCATCCCAAATCCAGAAATGTCCAAGCGGCGCATTGGAATATATTCTTGCCGAGAAATAGGGTAAGGAAATCAAAGCCTATAAGTGGGGGATATGATGCTCGAAATAAAGCAAGATGCAAACAGTTTTTATGTGGGAGAAGAGGGCCGGAGAGA
This sequence comes from Paenibacillus sp. SAFN-054, assembly GCF_051966755.1. Lineage (NCBI taxonomy): Bacteria > Bacillati > Bacillota > Bacilli > Caryophanales > Paenibacillaceae > Paenibacillus > Paenibacillus sp. SAFN-054. The sequence continues at coordinate 127,065 of NZ_JBQCKS010000008.1, read as the reverse complement.
AGCTGAAATCCATTATGTTCAGAATGGGAAGCATATGATTATCGTCGACCATACAATTGTTTCCGATGATCTGCGCGGTCAAGGGGTAGGACAGGCGTTGGTGAAGCGATTGGTCGAATTTGCCCGGATGAACGGAATTCAGATTATGCCATTATGTCCTTTCGCAAGGAGTCAATTTGACCGTCATGAAGATTATGCTGACGTATATTATAAATAAGAATATGGTGTTTCTCTCGTGAATACACGAGAAGACAAAGAACAAGAGACGGATACCGTTCGTAATCAACGACGCGGGTCGTCTCTTTTATTGCGTTCCCTCCATCACATGAAGCCCCTTGCGACCTTGCTACAGCATAAAAAGGATGATTTTGGGGGACATTATTTCGGAAGCGGCGAGAATACATAACGAAGTCGGTGATTTGCAATGAAGGAAAAGCTGAACGTGATCCATATTATGCTGCTGATCTACATGGCCGAAAAGAACGTAACCTTTTTCTCGCTTCCCCGCAAGGTGGCAGAGAATATCGGGACAAACGGGTGGCTGGTATTTATTCTATTGTCGGTGCTGGCGGTCGCGAATATCGGCTTATTTTGGCTCGTTTACAGGCTGGGACGCGGGGCTTCCGTATTTGAAATCCTGGAGTCTGTGCTGCCCAAATACTTCTGGTATCCGATCTATGCGGCGCTGGCGTTCTTTTGGATCATAGCTGCTTCTTTCATAGGGAAAAGCTTTTTTTTCGGCTATGAAATGATGGTGTTCCCGACAACAAACCCCAATTACCTGTTCCTGATCTTTTGCTTCATGCTCTATCTTCTACTCATCAAGCCGATTTATAACGTAGGCAAGGCCAATACGGTTTTCTTTTTGATGACCTTCTGGACCGTACTGCTTAACCTGTTTCACCTGAGGGAATGGGAGGCGGTTCGTTTAACGACCCATTTCCTGCAAGATACCCCCCAGCAGCACTCATTTCTAGGCTATTGGGAGATCTACACCTCCTTCGTCGGCTTTGAGTTCTGTTTGTTCCTGTTCCCTTACGTGAATAAGCAGAGCAAATTATTCAGAGGTGTGATCCTCGGCCACTGCTTGATCAGTATATCCTTGCTGTCGCTGGTCCTGATCTCATTCGGCTTTTTCAGTTTTAAGCAGCTGTTGTCGTATGCCTATCCGGTTGTTAATCTTCTTGATCACATAGAGTTCACTTTTTTCAATCGCATCGAAAACATGGTGCTGGCCCTGTTCATGCTTGCGAGCCTGATGGTCACGTATATGTTCTGCTTCGCTTCGCTAACGACCCTAAAGCAGGCTGTTCCGAACATCAAGCGGGGCCGAATCGAGTTTATTATCGTTATGGCGGTATTCGTGATCGGACTTTATCCGAAATCGATTACACAGGCCGATGCATTGAGGGGAACCGTGCTTTACGTGGAGAGCGGGCTTGGAGTCGTCATTCCTATATCGCTGATTGCCGTGCTGCTCCTTCAAAAATTAAGAAGAACGGGACTTGAAGCGAGAGTACAGAAGTGATGAGCGATAATTGAGCCGGACCGTCGGGGGTCGCCTGGGGCATGATATATCTCATGGATGAGAACATAGATTTGATCATCGAGGCTTAAGTCTGTCACGGTCTATGGTACAACCAAATGGATGGTCCAAAGAATCGGAAAGTGGATGGTGACAGGAGCGGGCCGCTTCAATATAATGAGACAAGTTTGAACAGGAACCCGTATAGGAGGGGGAACATGACGGGATTATTCATTCTTGCCGTGGCCGTGATGGTGGTCGGTTTTGTCGCGACGATGATGATCGGGGAATCGAAAAGCAATAAGAAGGCTGACCCGAATTATTTTAAGTTTACGGGGAAAAAGTGGGCGCGGCTTAGCGGCATTTATGCTGCCTGCATCATCCTGCTGGCTGTCATTATGATCGTAATCTGGAATCCATAGCATCCAATATCGAAAAATAACCGCCGTGTGCACGCCACTCGGCGGTTGTTTGCGTTAGCGCAAGGCTTGGCTTGGCAGGATCAACGGGTCAGATACCGCAGCGCTTTGGCAAAACGGGCGATCCCGGGTCCAATATCCTCTGTCCGTGCGCGGGCAAACGTGAATCGTACGAATCCGGCATCCGAGCCGTAAACGCTGCCCGGCACGAACACGACTCCATTCTTAATCGCTTCTTCCAGCAGCTTGGCGTCATGGATCTCGGGGACCAGCCTGCACCACATGTGAATTCCTCCTTGAGGGATTTCATATTGGACTTCGCCCGGGAGCTCCTTTTCCAGCGCTTCGACCAGCAGATCCCGCTTATAGAGAAGCTGCATGCGCAGGCGTGCCAGATGGGGCTCGAATAGCTCCGATGACAGGAACTGGGCTGCAACCTGCTGTGGAATGACGCTCAGACCGAAATCCATCTGCTGTCTGGCATCCGCCAATCGTTCCACGATGGCATTCGGAGCCACCATCCACCCGATCCGGAGGCCAGAAGCGGCAATTTTGGACAATGAGCCGATGTAAATGATGGAGCCGGTAGTATCCACCGATTTGAGCGAGGGACGGGGAATGCCTGCATAACCCGTTAAGCTGTAAGGATCATCCTCGACGATCGGAAGTCCGAGTTCCCTGGCGGTGTCCAGCAGCTTCGTTCGTCGCTCCTCATGAAGCACCATCCCGGTAGGATTTTGAAAATTGGGGTTCGTGAATATCATCTTGATGCGATGCTTTTTGTATAAAGCATGCAGGTCATCCGGACACATGCCTTCCCGGTCCACCGGCAGCCGAAACAGCCGGAGCCCGGCAGACTGAAACATGGGCAGGGAATAGGCATAGGAAGGGTCCTCAATCGCGACGGCATCGCCGGGGGACAACAAGCATTGCGTAATCAAAAATAACGATTGCTGCGATCCCGACGTGATCAGAATGGAAGACTCGGTCGTCCGTATGCCTCGGTATTGATCCAGGTATGCGACCAGTGCTTGTCTGAGCGGCATATATCCCTGCGGGTTATCGTAGCCCAGGTAGGAGGCGTAATGATGCCCGCTCATCAGTCCCGCGATTTCATCCATCGGTGCCAAATCTCCGGAAAGCTCGCCGCTCGCAAAATCGATAAGGGACGGGTTCTGCTGCAGGGCTTCCCGAATCCTTCTCAAGAAAGGCACATTCGGCAGAAAGCTGCCGCCTTCGGCATACCGTTTCCAATTGGGCGTGTGCCTCGGCGTAGCCCCCCATTTATGCTGGCTCACGCGGGTTCCGCTGCCGGAGCGGCTCTCAATGATTCCCAACGACCGCAGCTCGGAGAAGGCCAGAATCACCGTGCTGCGGTTGACGCCGAGCTGCTCGGCAAGCTTTCGCTCGGAGGGCAGGAGGCTGCCCGGCGGGAACTCCCCATAAGCTATTCGTTGTTCCAGATGATCGGCAATTTGTTCATATAGAGGTTGTTGGCTCTGTCGATCGAGCTTCCACATCAACTTCACTTCCTTGGCCGCAAATAATGATAGCAGAGATGTTTATCATAGCATTGATCCTTACAGAGAAGAGCGGAATGATTACTTTTATCATAGCAAATATTCATCGAGAGAATGAACTGGGATGGATTTCGCAAAAAAAGTTAACTTTTTTTCCCGGAGCTGTCGATTTGGTCTCGTTTGGTTCGTCGTCATAATAGAAGCCCGGATAACCGGAGAGAACCCAATCGTAAAGGAGAACTTTTCATGCACACCATAATCTCGAAAGATGGTACGAAAATCGCTTATGACAAAGTTGGCAAGGGGCCGGCGCTCATTTTAGTCGCAGGTGCATTCAGCTACCGGGAATTTCCGGCGCAGGTGCAGCTGGCGGAGCTTCTGTCGGAGCGCTTCACGGTTTACAATTATGACCGCCGCGGCCGCGGCGACAGCGGGGATGCGAATTCCTACGCCATCACGCGTGAGATCGAGGATTTGCAGGCGCTCATTGATGAAGCGGGTGGCTCGGCTTATGTTTGGGGCCTGTCGTCTGGGGCGGTGCTTGCGCTTCAGGCGGCGGCGAACGGAGCTAAGATCACGAAGCTGGCCCTCCATGAGCCCCCGTTCGTGGTGAACCCTTCCGATCGCAAGGCGCCGTATGGCTTCGCCGAGCATGTGAACCAGCTCATTGCCGCTGACCGCCGGGCGGAAGCGATCAAATATTTTATGACCCAAGGCATGGGGGCACCTTCCTTCGTCGTCAGCATGATGCGCATGATGCCCGGCGTATGGAAGCGGCTGCTGGCGGTGGCACACACGCTGCCGTACGATGCCGCTCTGATGGACGGTTACATGGAGGGGAAGCCACTCCCGCGGGGAGCGTGGACTGCCGTCTCGGTACCCACCCTGGTGCTTGAAGGCCTGGAGAGCCCGGATTCGCTGCGCCGCGGCGCGAAGGCTCTGGCGGATTTGCTTCCGAATGCACGGCTGCTGAGTAAAAAGGGGCTTGGCCATACCAGGAAGCTCGATGCCAAAGCCATCTCCAGGGAGCTGACGGCATATTTCGCGGGGGCCAGCTAAACAGGATGTCCTCAAAGCAATTCCAGCCGGCTGTCGATTTCATCCCATCAGATTCGTCGTATTACTGAAAGCAGCTTGAACCTAAGATGTTCCGAACCGGTGACAAAGGTTCACTATAAAAGGAGGAATTATATATGAGATTCATGATGATTGTGAAGGCAACAACAGATTCAGAGGCGGGGGTTATGCCAAGCCCGGAACTTATCGCCGCAATGCAGAAGTATAACGAGGAACTGGTGAAAGCGGGCGTGCTGCTTGCGGGCGACGGCCTTCAGCCGAGCTCGACCGGTATCCGCATCTCCTATCCGGAGCCGGGAGGCAAGCCGAAGGTGATCGACGGTCCGTTCACGGAGGCCAAGGAAATGATCGCCGGGTATACCTTGATTGAAGTGAAGTCCAGAGAGGAAGCCATCGAATGGGCGATGCGCATGCCGGACCCCCATGGATTCGGACAGGGGGAGATCGAGCTGCGACAGGTGTTCGAGCCGGAGGATTTAACGGATGACACGGACCTGCTGGCCAAAGAAACGGAGCTGCGCAAGCAGTTGGAGGAGCAGAAAAAAGCGTAAATCATCCATAAGGCATGATGACTGGCCTGCCGGAGTTTCCGGCGGGTCTTAGTTTTTTTGTGTAAAAATATGGATGTCGGTTGTATGATAGAGGAAGGAAAGCTACAAAGAATCAATACGGGCGTATCCAATCATAGACAGGGAGTGAGATCATGAGAAATAAAAGTGCGTACATCGGTCTGGTTATTCTTTTTGTGATGCTCGCACTGTTTCTGCTAGTATTTTCAGGCAAAGAAGCAGCATTACAACTCCAGCCTGAAGACATTCTCGTGAAAGCTTATCTTAAGGACATGGAATCACAATCATCCATCCCAAATGCAAAGAATTACTCTAGATACATTGAATTGACAATAGACAACGCCAAGAAAGCGCCCCTTGCAACGGGCGACTATACCGTCAGAATTTATCCTGTATTCAGTTACAGTCCGTTAACGGCACGGACATTCGAGAACACGGCTAAGGAGGACTATTCCTTCGGCAATGATTCGGTGACGTTATCTCTAGTAAAGAGTGAGATGGAGAAGGCAGGTTTAAGCGAAGAAGGGCAGGGCTTAAGCAATCGGATTGGCTTTACCTATACGAATCATACCTATCCTGCGACCCTGCGGTATTTTATCCCCAAAGGCGAACATACGCCGAATCCGGACAACACATTCGTTATTGTGACTTACAGGCAGGGCACAAAAAACCTGGCGACTTGGGTGAAAAGGGTGCCGTTAATCCTTCCGCATGATGAAGCACAAAAAGACGGATATCCGCGTATCGTACGCTTCAAACCGTCTCAATAAGATTAGACCTTCGGAGGATTGCCGCCGCCAAAGCCCCGTTTAAACAGCAGCGACGTGGACAGCTTGGCGCACCATAACGCAAAAGCGGCGAACACCAGGCACCAGATGAAGGCGGGCACATGCGTAGCCCGGCTGAGATTGGCCGCGTCCCCGGCAGAACCGGGTTTAAATACGGATAACGACAAAATCACGAATGGACTGATAACTGACTCGACCAGGCAGATAAAAGCAACAAGGATATAATAACCTTTCCGCAGCCAGGAGGGAGCCATGAATGCAACCAAGGCGCTTAGCACGGCAAAACCGGTACACCAGAGAACGCCGTATCCGTTGCGAACGAACAGGGCGGCTGCGATGGCGGCAAGCGCCATGACGACGATCAGCCCGGCTCGTTCTTTCCGTTTAGCATAGAGGACGAACAGCAGTAGGGCGAATAGGGCGGAGCCGATATATCCGGCAAGCGAAATCGGGATTGCCATCCAGTTTTCGGCATAGGAAGATAGCGTGACGCCGCTCTGGTTGCTGTACAAATGAATGACCCGCACTTTACCGGACAGCACGAGCGTCACGATCGCATGCGATAGCTCATGGACCAGGGTATCCACATTCCGGAAAAAGGCGGAAAAGGGCAGGAAACGGGTCAGGATGCTGGTCAAGAACACAACCAGAATCATTTTTAACCAAGCGTGAATAACGTCCCCCTCATTTCTTAACGTTTTGATTCATATCTTACCTGTGAGCGAGATGAATTTCCAGTCTTGATCTAAAAATAGGAACAAAGGTTCGTATTTTATATTGCGTAGGGATACGTTATATGTTATTATGGTTTCACGGAGGTAAACATTGTAAATTACACGAGTTACTCTTCGTGGAGAGGTGAACAGCGCGGGATGTCCGGACATTCGGCCCATCGCCCTCCTTGCTATGACGGCTGCAGACCAAACGACAATCTTATTCTTAGAATTTTGTTGCGCAACACATCCCATGCGTAAGAAAAAGGAGCGATTGATTATGAAAAAAGTTCTGTATGTACCTTTGGACGATCGTCCGGTGAATTTGGATGACGTAATCATGCAAGGAAAGGCAGCCGGAATCCATGTGATTACCCCGGATGCGGACGATGTGAAGAACCGCCTGGATACAGAGGCTGAAGCTGCGGGGTCCGTCCTGGAAAATACGTATGCACCGGTGTTCGGCAATACCGGGAACATCCGTCAGTTTATTCTGGAGCATGTATCGCAGGTGGACGGATTTATTATATCGACCGATATGCTTGCTTATGGCGGACTGATCGGAAGCCGGCGCTTCCGGACAAGCGGGGGAGGAGCTTATCCCGACTACGATCCGGCCATAACCGAAGTCCTCGATGTCATCCGGGAGATCAAGCAGTCATGTCCGAACAAGCCTGTGTATGTGCTTGATACGATCATGCGTCTGGCGACGACGGTCTTTGTCGAGGGATTGACCCAGGCTGCCTATGACGAGGCCCGTGCTTTTGCGCAGCAGCCGCGGCTGGCAGCGTCCGATTTGGAAGGCATTATTGCGGGGTATGACGTCAAGCCCGACGGAACGCATTTCGGAACGCCGGTCCATTTTGACAAACAACTGTACTACAATGCCCGAAGCCATAAATTCAAAACCAACTACTATATTCTGGATAAGCTTCTGCAAGGAGGATACATCGATTTTCTGGCTATCGGCGTCGATGATTCCTATACGCAAGGGGTACAGGCCAACGAGATTGCTTTTCTCGAAGGGGTGGTAAACGACCGGCTTGGTGGAACGGGCGGGCAAAATCCGGATCGTGTTATTATTCTTCCGGATGCGGACGGGCTCGGTTATTCCTTGATGGGACGCATGGCAAGCCAGCTTCATCGCTGCGGCTCCAAGCCGGGATACAGCGTCACGTACTTCGGGCCTGACGGCTCGACGATCGTGAACCCGTACGAATATATGAGCGTGCATGATAATATCCGCTATCATGTGGATATGATCGGAGGCCGCTTCGTGAATGCCGGTTCGTATGACATGGAAATCGTCGCGATTACAAGCGCCAGCGAGGCGCAAGCAGCGGTGAGCCGCATCGAATCGAACGCTAAGAAGAAGATTCCTACCATCGCCATCGATTTCGTGGGCGGCGGAGCAGCGGATGAGAGCGTCACGCTCGCACTGCTGAACAGCGTGTCGACAGGGGCGTTGCTTGGATACAGCGGCTGGAATACTGCCGGCAACAAAATCGGGCTCGCCTTGGGCATGGCCCAGTCACGTTACGCCTTTTTGGTCGCGGATCATCGGCCCCCTGCGCTTGGTACTGCCGCTAATGGCCACGGTTCTCTCCTATTCAAGCGTTTCCTGAAGGATTATTACTATAAAAAGCTCGCCATCGCTGAAATCCGCACGTACTCAAGAGCGCATGCCCTCTACACGAATGTGCCGTACGCGGATCAGAACATGGGCTTGTTTAACACGCCGGAAGATTACGAAGTGCTTGTTCAGCTTTTACGGGACCGAATGCAGACCCATACGGCGGCGCTTGCGGCGAAGAATGCTTTCCTGCCGGACAAAGCCCGCTGCATCCGCCAGATCAAACATAACGGGTGGACCTATGCAGTGTATGGATGCGCGGAGCTCGAATATGAGAATCCGGGTTTCATCTGGCATCGGGCCTTTGAAATCACGCTGATGCCTGAAGTAAGCCTGCATTAATATAATATACGGGAACATCCTTGGGCGGCCTCCGTGTGAATCGGCGGGCTGCTCTTTTCATAGTCCAACCTCCTCACAAATAACCATATCCGATGTTGCACCTGACAGCAAAAAAAGTATCTATTCATTCCATATTTGTTATTTACGTTAACGCCCGTTAAGGGAGTAACACTAAAAATTCGAAAAAGTTCGACATTTTTTTTGAATTTCAATCTGTAATTTTTTGTAATCTGGTATAATCATCTCTGACGTATAAAAGTTATACGGTGCGCGTATGAATCCAAGAAACTGGTGGTTAGGGAAGCATGATTTTATCATTGGATATGAAAACAGCGTTTATCTCAGTCGTGCTTGGGCATCTTTTCACCGTGATATTGATCAGTGCCTACCGGTATGGACATAAAAAGGACAAGCTCATCAACACGTTCTACGTCTCCAAATGTCTTGAGGTCGCGGGTTGGGGGCTGGTGATTTTCCGCGGGGGCATTCCGGAATATATCTCCCTCGGCATCGTGAATTCGTTTCTGTTCGCTGGCAGCGCGGTGGAAACGGTTGCCCTTTCCATGGTCATGCATGCCTATAACCGAAGGGTAAAGCGGAGATACATCATGTTCACCATATTCAGCATCGTGGGATTCAACGCGTTGGTACTGCTCGGCGTTTCGGAAAATACGAGAATCGCGTTCGCCTCCTTGTGCACGGGCATGTTTCTGGTGTACCCGGTATACCGGATGATCACGGGCAGCTATTCCTCCATGCTTAAGCGGCTGATGGGCTATCTGTACGGTATCGTGGTCATCGGATTATTCGGACGTGCGGCAATGTCGCTTTTTACGGAGCAGTCCATGGGCTTTTTTACGCCGAGCCTGTATCAGGCCCTTTCCTTTCTCTCCTTGTACCTGATTATGATTTTGGAAAATACGGGGTTCATCCTGCTGTATAAGGAACAGGCGGACGAGCGGTTGATCCGGATGGCGACATGGGATGACCTGACCGGTACGCTGAACCGGAGAACCTTTATCGAACAGGCCGAAGGACTGCTGACTTCGCTGTCCCGAAGCAGGTCTGCCGTCTCCTTTATCTTGTTTGATATCGACCATTACAAAAACATCAACGATACATACGGACATATCGCAGGTGACCGCGTGCTGGCGGGTATGTCCGGGCTGATTAAGGAAAAGCTGAATGACGGGGACCTGTTTGGAAGATTCGGCGGCGATGAATTCGCCATTCTGCTGCCGGGCACGAATGAGGAGCAATCGGGCGAGGCGGCGGAACGGCTGCGCCTGGCGGTGGAGCATATGCGCGTTCCGGCAATTCCGGTGAGCTTCACGATCAGTATGGGCATCATTACGCTGGACAGATGGATGGAGCCTGGGGTGAATAAGCTTTATAAGTGGTGCGATCAGGCCTTGTATGAGGCGAAGCGGCGGGGAAGAAACTGCGTGGTCCGCATCCGGTTTACGGAAGAGCAGCAGGGGGTTATTGAATATGTATAGCATGCTGACCTCTTTTACAAACAATTTATTTCCCCCGGGTTGAAACCTAAGTCGCTAAAACACCGTATAAGCATGTTAGTATATAAAATGAACCATTTCATTATATTATCCGAAGGAGAAGATGTTTCAATGGAAAGTGACAGGTATATTTTAAATTTGGTGTTCGTCGCACTTTTAATCGGATTATCGGCCTTTTTCGTGGCGGTAGAGTTTGCGGTCATCCGCGTCCGTGCCAGCCGGGTCGATCAGATGATTGCCGAAGGCCGCAAGGGTGCCGGCGCAATTAAGAAAGTTCTTGAGAATCTGGACGGATACTTGTCCGCCTGCCAGCTCGGTATTACGATTACATCCCTTATTTTGGGTTTCCTCGGGGAACCGACGGTGGAGAAAATTCTTCATCCCTTGTTTGAAAAATGGAACTTTTCCGAAGGTCTGAGCTCGGCTTTGTCTCTGATCATCGCCTTCGTCGTGATTACGTATCTGCATGTCGTGATCGGCGAACTCGCGCCGAAAACCGTGGCGATCCGCAAAGCGGAAACCATCGCCCTCTGGTTCTCGCCTCCGATCATCTGGTTCAATAAAATCATGTACCCTTTTATCTGGCTGCTTAACGGTTCTGCGAATCAGCTGGTCAAGTTGTTCGGCATCAAGCCGGCATCGGAGCATGAAGAAGCCCACTCCGAAGAAGAGCTGCAGATCATTTTAAGCGAAAGCCACGAAAGCGGAAAAATTAACGACAATGAATTCGGGTATGTCAGCCGGATCTTTGCGTTTGACAATATGCTAGCCAAGGAGATCATGGTTCCGCGCACCGATATGATCTGTCTCGATAAAAACAAGCCGCGGGAAGAAAACGTGGATATCATCAAAAAGCAGCAGTATACCCGTTTTCCGCTCATTGACGGAAGCAAGGACAACGTCATCGGCATCATCAACACGAAGCAGTTTTTCCTCGCTTACGAGGATGATCCGCATGTCGACGTGTCCACCCTGATCCATCCGATCATGGCGGTTTCGGAAGTAACGCCCGTGAATGTGCTTCTGCAGCGGATGCAAAAAGAAGGCACGCATATGGCGCTGTTGATTGACGAATACGGCGGGACCTCGGGTCTTGTGACGATCGAGGATATTATCGAGGAAATCGTGGGCGAAATCCGCGATGAATTCGATTCCGACGAAGAGGAAGAAATCCAGGAAGTCGCCCACAATCACCTGGTGGTCGATGGCATGGTGTCCGTGACGGAAATCAATGATTACTTTAACCTTGATATCGATACGCGGGAGTGGGACACGATCGGCGGCTGGCTGTACAGTCAGAACAATGAAATGCAGGAGAAGGAAGCCTACGTGGAAGACGGCGTAACGTTCATTCTTCTGGAAAGGGACCACAACCGTTTCTGCAAGCTCGAAGTGATCAAGAAAAGACGAAACGAGGAATAAAAGATGGACAATTCTTCCGTGAATTGGGCGAGCCGCTTCAAACGGTTTTTTCTGAACAACCGTTTTGTATTGTTTTTGCTGGTTCTGCTCTTGATTGGCCTCAACATCATGGTTCTCAGCAAAATCTCATTTATTTTTCATCCGGTCATCGTGCTGTTGAAAACAGTCGTGTTGCCAATCATCCTCACGGGGGTCGTGTACTATCTGCTGAATCCGATCGTGGATTTCCTGGAAAGGCATAAGGTGGGACGGATTCAGTCCATTTTGATGCTGTATGTTCTCATTATCGGCATTATTGCAGTACTGCTTACGCTTGTCATTCCGGTGATCCGGGAACAGATTATGGATTTGGTGAGCAATTTTCCAGAATACAGCGAGATGGCCAGAATTCAGTTCGAGCATCTGATGGGCAGCAAAATGATCAACCAATTCCAGGAATCCATTAACTTTGACCCGCAGGAGGTCATCAAGACGATTTCCCAGCGGGCCACGACCTTCCTGAACAAAACGTGGACGGGGATCGGCGGCTTCGTCGGCAACCTGATCGAAGTGGTGCTGGCGATCGTGACCGTTCCGTTCATCCTGTTCTATCTTCTGAAGGACGGCAAGAAGCTTCCCGGCTTTATCCAGGGCTTCGTGCCAACGAAGCTGCGCGGAGAAACGAACCGGGTGATGAGCGAGATGAATCATCAGATCAGCTCCTACATCCGCGGACAAATCATCGTCAGCTTCTGTATCGGGGTGCTGCTGTTCGTCGGCTATATTATCATCGGCCTCAAGTACTCGCTGATCTTGGCGGTTATCGCCGCGTTCACCAGCGTCGTTCCGTACCTGGGACCGGCCATTGCGATTACGCCGGCTCTGATTGTGGCTCTCGTGACCTCGCCGATCATGCTTCTGAAGATGGTCATCGTCTGGACCGTCGTGCAGCTGATTGAAGGCAAATTCATTTCCCCGCAGGTCATGGGCAAGACGCTCAAAATTCATCCGATCACGATTATTTTCGTCATTCTGACGGCCGGCAACCTGTTCGGCATCGTCGGCATCCTGCTGGCGGTTCCGGGATATGCAGTGCTGAAGGTCGTGGTTTCCCACATTTATGAGTGGTTCAAAGTACGTTCGCGTTTATACGAGAACGAGCCGGTGAAGCCGAAACTATAGAACGCATCAGGCAGAAGGCCGCGGGAAACCGCGGCCTTTTTCAGTATGATTGAATTTGTACAGTTTCGGGGTTCCTCGCAAAGTACCTGAATAGACCCCGGAGCAATCCCCCTTTGTAGGGTTATTTCAATATAAACCATTGTAATTCCGCGTGGGGCGTGTGATAATGGGATGTTCGTCTTCACGGACTTGTGGAGGGAACAAGATTTTTAGGTGAAAGCTGGAGGTAATTGAAACGTGGAACGGTACCCTTTTACGTATGATCCTGCACGGCCTTTTATTCAGCAAGCGGGTGAATGGGTGGCGGATGTATTTTACGATTTACTGCCAGAAGCGGGCTTTGAAGTTCGCGACGAGCAGATATATATGGCATTTCAACTGGAAAAGGCCTTTGCCGAGAAAAAGACGATATTCGCGGAAGCGGGCGTAGGTACGGGCAAAACGCTGGTATACCTTCTGTATGCCGTCTGCTATGCGCGATATACGCGCAAACCGGCCGTTATTGCCTGTGCTGACGAGTCACTGATCGAGCAGTTGGTGAAGCCGGAAGGCGACATTGCGAAGCTGGCACGCCATTTGGATCTGATGATCGATGCGCGCCTCGGGAAATCGCCGGACCAATACGTATGTCTGCGAAAACTGGACCATGCCCGCATGAAGGGCGATGAAGAGATGCTGTGGGAAGACATCGCCGCCGGCCTGCCGGATTTCGTGTATTCCCATGCACCGATGCAGTCTTTCCATGCCTACGGTGACCGGCGGGATTACCCGCAGCTGAGCGACGAGCAGTGGCAGCAGATCAACTGGGATTCCTTCCAGGACTGCTTCACCTGCGACCGCCGCCACCGCTGCGGACAGACGCTGTCCCGGGACCATTACCGGCGCTCTACGGATTTGATCATCTGCTCGCATGACTATTATCTGGAGCATGTCTGGACGTATGACGGACGCAAGCGGGAAGGCCAGCTGCCTCTCCTGCCCGAGCATTCCTCCGTCGTATTCGACGAAGGGCATCTGCTGGAGTCCGCCGCCATGAAAGCGCTGGGCTACAAGATGAAGCATGTCGTCTTCGAAGAACTGATCACGCGGCTGCTGCAGAACGAGATCCGCGAGTCGCTTGCCGTGCTGGTGGATGACGCGATCGTGCAGAGCGAGGCCATGTTTGATGCTTTTGGCCGCTTCAGCCGCCTGATTCCAGGCTCGGACCGGAAAGAAATTCTGCTGAACGATGAGCTGCTGCGGGAGGTGCATCAGTTCCGGGGACTTCTGACGGCGATCGAGGAGGAGCTGGTGTTCGAAAGCGAGCTGTACACGCTCGACGATTATCAGCTGCGGATCGTGGAGGAGCATTTGGAAATGATGCAGAAGGCGCTCATGCTGTTCGAGCGTTCGGAAGCCCTGATCTGCTGGGTTACGGAAAGCCCTGAAGGGCTAACGCTCTCCATTATGCCGAAAAGCGTGAAGGAAGTGCTGGAGGAGCATGTATTCGGGGTCAAGATGCCGATCGTCTTCTCGTCGGCAACCCTATCTGTGGACGGATCTTTCCGCTATGTAGCGGACAGCCTTGGAATTAGCGACTTCCTGTCCTTCTCGGTGGCCTCGCCATACGAGTATGAAGAGCAGATGGAGGCGCTCGCTCCGGCGTGGAATCTGGAAGAAGGTTTCGACGGCAAGATGAAGCAGGCTGTGCGGATGCTGCAGCAAACGGGTGGACGAGCCCTCATTCTGTTCAAATCCCGGGAGGAGCTTCGCCTGTTCAAGCGCAAGGCAGCTGCCGAGCCGGAGCTGGCAAGCATGTCATTTTATTTCGAAGGCGATGGAGAAATCAGCCATCTGATCTCAGCGTTTCAGCGCGAGGAAGAAAGCGTGCTTTGCGCGGTCAGCCTGTGGGAGGGCCTGGATGTACCGGGTCCGTCGCTGTCGAATGTCATCATCTGGTCGCTGCCGTTTCCTCCGCATGACCCGGTATTCATCGCCAAGCGGAATGCGGCTGCGGATCCGTTCGAGGAAGTCGACCTGCCTTACATGCTGCTGCGTTTCAGGCAGGGCATCGGCCGGCTGATCCGCTCGCGCGATGATCGCGGTGTCGCGGTCATTCTGGGCGAGGAAATGCGCACGAACCCCGTCGTCCGGCAGCGGGTGCTGGCGGTGCTTCCGGAGGGTGTCCGGCTGCAGGAGGATGAAGGTTAAACCGATGAACCGTTTACGGGATCAATCGTTCAGTTCATAAAATAGAAAACGAAAAACTCCAATACGAGGCGAGCGAAGGAACGCCGGATATTGGAGTTTTTTGCATGGGATTACAGGCCTTCAATTGTTCCCAGGAACAGCCACAGTCCGGTTTGGCTGTCCTCAATGCTGAAGAAGAAGGGATGATCCACAGACATTTCAAACCGTTCCTGCGGCGAAGGCTCGGACGAGCCAGCCATGCCGACGCCCGTGACGGCTGCCGCTTCCGTCCCTTTCTCGCTGACATCCAGCATGGTTTTATGAAAAACGGCGGAGATGAACAGCGGCTTCGAATCGGACATGCCTGAAAAATCCGCTTTGGCCGGCTGAAAAGCCTGCTTCATGCCCAAGTTTTGCAGGGAGGGCCCCAATTGTTCGGAGTACTGCGTCTTGAATCGGGGGAGCCTCAGATCCCCGGGTGTAGATTCGTATCTCTCCTGCCAAGGCGAAGGGTCCCGGCGGATCTGCTCCATCAGCTCTTCCAGCGATCGTCCATGGCGCGGGAGCACGATCAGCATGCTCAGCCGTCCATCGCCATAAGGCAGGCGAATAGCCTGCGCGGCTTCCGTTTGCTTATATTCGAATCGGCCGCTCTGCGACATCATTGGGGCACTTTGCTCCGTGCCGTCGGCCTTTGTAAAGGTCCCTTCCCGCGTATCCTTCGGATCGAAAGGCCGCTGCCATGCGCCGTTATAATACACGGCATTGAGCAGCAAGGCCCTGGTCGCAGCATCGGGCGACTGATCAAGAATGGATGGGATTTTACCGTTCGTATGCTTGTCGACCCACCTATTTATGTCCTTTAGCGTTTTGCGCTGCCGGAAGTCGGCGGCCTTCACTTCAGCGCCGAAGCTGTCTTGCGCCGTCTGAATAAAATCTTGCCTCATCTTGAACCCGTTCGAGAACCAAATGGAATTGGCGGTACTCAGCTGCACGCCTGAATCCGCATCCTCCAGAAGCGTCTGCAGCGTACGACCGGCGGCGTTCACCTGTTCCTCGCTCAGCGTCTCAATCCCGAGCGTGCGGGCCATTTCCTGTTTTGTCGTTCCGCTGCCGCCGCTGTAGGCCATCGTCAAAGCCGTGAAAATGCTGTAAGGAGAAAGGACGATATTATGTCCCTTTGAAGCAGATTGCGCCAGTTCCCCGTGAAGCTGAAGGCCCAGCTTGTTTTGTGCCTGAATAAAAGCCGGATCGAGCTTGCTTGCGACCTGCTGCCGTTCGTTCAAGGTGAGTACCTTGCTGTCTGCGCCGGAAGATTCAAAACCGCGAACGGAGCAGCCGGAAACGAGCAGCAGCGAGGCATACAGCAAGACGGAGAAGCCGTGTCCTTTTTTGATCATCATTCATTTCCTCCTGTTATTTTGAACCGCACATGGAACGGATTGGAAGTAAAAAACCGTTGCTTTTCGATTATTTCACATGATATTCATAGACGCTTCCAGATCCTAGGATGTTGCGCTTTCTAAACCCAAAAGAATTTGATTCTGCGGGACCCCGAACGGTATAATAAATTTAGAAGTCAATTAAACTGACCAATTTTTAACTTTTAATCAGAGCAAGGAGTTGTCCTATTATGCCTAAAACACCCCGTCGACATCAAGACGATTTGGCATCATTGTTTTCGCTCGCCTTCAGCGCTTTCAATCAGGAGCTTCATCAGCGGCTGAATGAGCTGGGATTCGGGGATGTCCGGCCGATGCACAGCTTTTTGTTCCAGGGGCTGATTCCTGACGGAGCCACGGCCAAGACGCTGGTTGATCTCTTGGGTATTTCCAAGCAGGCGGTAAGCCAGATGCTCGATTATCTGGAGGACAAGGGATACGTCGTTCGAAAGCCCCATCCTTCGGACGGAAGAGGCAAGCTGGTTGTGCTGACCGAGCGCGGCTGGGGGCTGATCAAGGCCAAGGAAAAGATCGTAGCGACCATCGAAAACCGTTGGGGAGGGATCGTGGGTCCCGACCATTTGAATATGATGCGTTCGGATTTGAAACAGATTATTCAAAGCGTCAGCGAAGGAGAGCTGCAGCAGAAGCTGCGGCCAGAATGGATATAGAATCCCCTCGCGCGGCCATTCATAAATTTGACGAGAAAAGGATCGAATAGCATATGGAACCGTCCTTAATCTTAAAAGCATTATCCAATGAGACACGCCGGCAAATCCTGTTCTGGCTGAAACATCCCGAGGACTACTTCGATGAGACGCCTTATCTTGAACAGGGTCTTACGCTGAAGATCGGTGCCTGCGTGAGCGATATCCAGAATCAGGCCGGCCTGGCGCAGTCCGTTATCTCCAGCTATCTACTCATGATGCAGAAGGCCGGGCTGCTGGAAGCCGAACGGGTGGGCAAATGGACCTTCTACAGGCGGAATGAACCAATGATTCAAGCATTTGCGGAATATATTCGGACTGAATTGTAATGGACGAAAAAAGGAGGATACTCCTTTTTTTGTGCTTATATATTTACATATCTAGATAGTTAGATATATAATGACGAACGAAGGGGACAAGGTGGGAACGGTTTATGGAACAGAAAGAAGAGAGGGATCCTGCCGTTCAAACAAATCTAAATATACAGATATGTGATAATGATCTGGTTCAGATTGGAGAGAGTAAAGATGAGAAAGGGCAGTCCGCTGCTAATCATGGTTTTGGCTTTAGGCGTATTCGGCATCATTACGACCGAGATGGGGATTGTAGGCGTACTGCCGCAAGTGACGCAGAAGTTCCACATCTCAACCGCGCAGGCGGGGCTATTGGTAAGTATATTCGCGCTAGTGGTAGCCCTATCGGGACCGTTCGTCACGCTGTTGGCTTCAGGAATGAACCGGAAGGCTATTCTGAGCATATCGGTGCTGATGTTCGCCGTTTCCAATGTTTTCTACGCACTGACCGGCCGCTTTGAGGTGTTATTCCTCTTCCGGATCCTGCCTGCCGTCTTTCATCCGGTATTTTTCTCGATTGCACTGGTTACGGCTGCACAGCTCGTTCCGGCAGAGAAAAGCGGGCAGGCGGTAACGAAGGTTTTTGCAGGCATTACGGTCGGCTTCGCCTTTGGCGTTCCGCTGACTTCCTACCTGGCCGAGACGATTTCGCTTGAGGCGGCGTTTCTGTTCGCGGCGGCAGTCAATGCGGTTGCTTTTGCGGGAATCCTGCTCCTGCTGCCCTCGATGCCGGTTCGGGAGAAAATGTCCTACGGGAAGCAGCTTGGCATTCTGCGCAAGCCGGCGGTATGGCTGAACATCGCGGCCGTATGCTGCATATTCGCGGCGATGTTCTCGGTATACAGCTACTTCGCGGAGTATTTGGGCCAGGTCACCCGCATGAACGGTTCCTGGATCAGCGTGATGCTGCTGGCGTTCGGCGTCGTCATGATCATCGGCAATTTCCTCTTCGGAGGCTCGCTGCAAAAGAACATGCGGCAGACGGTCATTGCGTTTCCGCTGCTGTATCTCGTGATTTACGTGCTGGTGTACGCGCTGGGAACCTCTTTTGTGCCAATGATCCTTGTCGTGGTTTTGTGGGGCATGGTTCATTCGGGCGGTCTGATTGTCAGCCAAACCTGGCTGATGACGGAGGTGAAGGAAGCCCCGGAATTCGGCAACAGCCTCTTCGTTTCCTTTTCAAATCTCGGCATTACGCTGGGATCCTCGCTAGGGGGCTGGTTCATCTCGAATCTCGGTATGCACCAGCTGATCTGGAGCGGTATGCTGTTCGCGCTGCTCGCATTCGTTCTGATTGTGGTCAGGCTGAAACGGTTCAGCCGAAGCGGGGAGCAGGCTGCCGCCGCCTAGGGATATGACCATGACGAAAAGCTGTACGTCGGTTCGAGCAACCGTGTACAGCTTTTAGCTTTATCTTGTATGGAATATCTACAATGCAAAGGTTCCGTACAGCAGGTAAATATTCAGCACGGCAATGACGATGGCGATGAACCAGGCGAGAATCCGCAGCCATCTCGGCGCGACATGGTGACCCATCTTTTTCTTGTCCCCCGTAAACATGACGAGCGGGATTACGGCGAAGGACAGCTGCAGGGACAGGATGACCTGGCTTAGAATGAGCAGGCTTCCGGTGGCCTGTTCGCCGGCGATGCCAATGACCAGCACGGCTGGAATGATGGCGATGGCACGGGTGATCAATCTCCGTATCCATGGTTTGAGGCGGATGTTCAGGAAGCCCTCCATGACGATCTGACCGGCCAGCGTGCCGGTTAACGTGGAGTTCTGACCGGAAGCGAGCAGGGCGACGGCGAACAGCACGCTCGCGATGCCCGTACCCAGCAGCGGCGTGAGCAGCTGGTATGCATCCTGGATTTCCGCGACATCCGTATGTCCTGATGTATGGAAGGTGGCTGCGGAGAGAATGAGAATGGCTGCGTTAACGAACAAAGCCAGCATCAAGGCAACGGTCGAGTCGATGGTCGCGAAGCGGATGGCCGATTTTTTACCTTGAACTGTATCCTCATAGTTGCGTGTCTGCACGATGGAAGAGTGCAGATACAGATTATGCGGCATGACGGTAGCGCCGAGAATGCCGAGGGCGATATAGAGCATTTCCGGATTCTTGATAATCTCGGCCTTTGGAACAAAGCCGGACATGACGCCGCTCAGCTGAGGGCTGGAAAGGACCATTTCGGCAACGAAACATAGCATGATAACCGCCATCAGCGAGATGACAATGGCCTCGATATAGCGGAAGCCCTTATTTTGCAGGAAGAGCACCAGCATGACATCAAGCGCCGTCAGCAGTACGCCGTAAATGAGCGGCATTCCGAACAGCAGCTGCAGTGCGATCGCCGAGCCGATGATCTCTGCCAGATCGCAGGCCGCGATGGCCAGCTCGCAGAGAATCCATAAGCCGAAATTGACAGGCTTACTGTAGTTGTCGCGGCAGGCCTGGGCCAAATCCCGCCCTGTCGCGATGCCGAGGCGTGCGGACAGGGATTGAAGCACGATGGCCATCAGGTTGGATATCAGGATAACGGACAGCAGCGTGTAGCCGAACATGGCTCCGCCCGCCAAATCCGTGGCCCAGTTCCCCGGATCCATGTAGCCCACGGCTACGAGATAGCCCGGACCGGTAAAGGCCAGCAGCTTACGGAAGAAGCTGCCTTTCGTCGGAACCTTCATCGATTTGTGCACTTCCGGCAGGCTTGGGCTGTGGCGTTCGGAACGCCAGCCGGATTCCGGCTGCGGATCTTGTGCGCTTTGCGCGGACATGTTCATGTTCAACAACCTTCTTTCTTCAAGGAAATTATTTTGCCTTAGGACAACTTTTAGGGTAAAAAAATAGGATCATCGCGACTCTGAATTTATGATATTAACCTAACACAAAAGAATTTCCTTAGCAACAAAAAGTTTTCCTAGGGCAATAAATTTGGAATAATCTACAACATTTCTCTTTCGCTTCGTCTTGCCGTAAAGACATTCAGGCCGCAGCTCAGGCCGAGATTCATCTGAGCAGATGCGTCAGCGCGATCATGGTCAGCAGGCCGAAGATGAATGAAAAGGTGGACACCCGCTCGTTGCCGTCCCCATGGCTCTCGGGAATCAGCTCCTTATAGACGACGAACAGCATGGCGCCGGCGGCAAAGGAAAGACCGTAAGGCACGATATACGTGAAGCTTTCGGTAAACTGCAGTCCAATCCAGCAGGCAGCCAGCTCAAGCACGCCGGTAAGCGTGGCCAGGAGCAGGGCTGTCCGCCTTCGCAAACCATGCGTAATGAGGAACAAGGCGGTCAGGAAGCCTTCGGGAATGTTTTGCAGACCGATGCTGAGCGCGACGATCGTTCCCAGATCCTGATGGCTGCTGCCATAACTGACGCCGACGGATAAGCCTTCGGGCAAATTATGCAGGGCCATGGCAGACAGGAACAAGAGCGAGCTTGTCTGTCCGCTGCCCGCCGCATCCTGCGGTGAATGCTCCAGATCCTGATGGGGAACGAGCAGCTCCAGCAGGGTCAGAACGACGGTTCCCAGCAGTGTGCCGATCGTCAGAATCCACAGGTTGGACAGCTTGAGCGCCGACGGGATCAGCCCATAAGTCGAGGCCGCAACCATAATGCCGGCGGTAAAGGCGAGCAGAATATCCCTTCCGCGGTGCGTGACCTTGTTGAACATCAGCGCGGGCAGCGCGCCCAGGGCAGTGCAAATCGAGGTAGCCAAGCATCCCATCAAAATGGTGTTCATCATTTCCTCCCGGTCTTAGAATGATGCAGCAAGACATAAGTGCTTGTATCAAAATATGTCCAGGCCCCGCGCTCTATGCGCACAACCATTCCCAAGAAATATAGTCGGAATTTCCTCCGAATCTATTGCTAAATGAGATGCTTATAAGGTATGATACGACTTAATATCATCACACCAACAATTTTATAAAGTGGAAACAGGTGCTTGAGAGCGTGTATCGCCTTGAGCTTAAAAGGGAAGTCCGGTGCAATGCCGGCGCGGTCCCGCCACTGTAACAGAGGAGCGCTTCTGCTAATCGTCCACTGGTCGCATACGACCGGGAAGGCGCAGGAGCAGCGTGGATTCTGGAGCCAGGAGACCTGCCTGTTTTGACAGCACTGCTTTACCTACGGGAGATAGGGAGGTGTTAAAGAGTTCGGCGGCGATCATTTGTCATGCGCTGGTAACGGGCATCTTTACCCTTTGTGGAGCATAGGGGAAGATGTCCTTTTTTGTTGTTCCGAAAATCATACGAAATGTTAAAGAGGAGGCTCATCATGAGCAAAATAACAAGCAGCAGCCTGGGATATCCGCGCATCGGCGCGAACCGGGAATGGAAAAAAGCGCTGGAGGCATTCTGGGCAGGCAAGCTGGAGGAAGACGCATTTCTGGAGAATTTGAAGGACATCCGTCTGCATCACTTGAAAAAGCAGCAGGCAAAAGGAATCGACCTCATTCCGGTGGGCGATTTCAGCTATTACGACCATATCCTGGACACGGCCTCCATGTTCGGCCTGGTTCCTGCAAGATTCGAATATGGCGGCGGTATCGTACCGGTGTCCACTTATTACGCCATGGCCCGCGGGAACAAGGAAGCATCCGCATGCGAAATGACCAAGTGGTTCAACACCAACTATCATTACATTGTGCCGGAGCTGAACGGACTCACACCGGTGCTGACGCAGAACCGTCCGCTGGAGGCTTATCGCGAAGCCAAGCGCGAGCTCGGCATCGAAGGAAAGCCGGTGCTGGTTGGCCTGTATACCTTCCTGAAGCTGTCCAAAGGCTATCAGGCAGAGCAGCTGGATGAGCTGGTTGCCGCGTATTTGCCGCTGTATGAACAAATCGTGCGGGAGCTCGCGCAGGAGGGCGTGCAGTGGCTGCAAATCGATGAACCGATCCTGGTCACCTCTTTGGAGACGGAGGATCTGCAGCGGGTGAGCCGCATCTATGAAGCGCTCCACGCCGCGGCACCGGGCCTGAACACCATGCTGCAAACCTATTTCGAATCCGTAGAGCGGTACGAAGAGATTGCAAGCCTGCCGGTGCAGGGCCTTGGGCTCGACTTCGTTCATGGCGGGAAACAGAACCTCGAAGCGATCGAAAAGCATGGATTTCCGCAGGATAAGGTGCTAGGCGCAGGCGTGATCGACGGCCGCAACATTTGGCGCGCGGATCTGTCATCCGGCCTTGCGCTGCTGAACCGGCTGTCTGCAGCCGTGCCGCTCGAGCGCATTATCGTGCAGCCTTCGAGCAGCCTATTGCATGTGCCGGTCTCGACGGCGCCTGAGAACGGACTTGCGCCGGAGCTGGCCGCCGCCTTGGCTTATGCCGACGAGAAGCTGGACGAAGTTGCGCTTCTTGCCCGTGCCGTGAATGAAGGCGCAGGTGCGCTGCAAACACAAATCGATGCATCCGTACAAGCCATTCATGCGCTTAACGATTCTGCTTCACGCCGCAATGCCAAGGTTCGCGAGGCTGCCGCCGACATCGCCAGTCAGCCTTCAGCGCGGCAGAGCGAGTTCGCGCAGCGCCGGGCAGCGCAGCAGAACCGCTTCCGGCTTCCGCTTCTTCCGACCACAACCATCGGCAGCTTCCCGCAGACGGCGGAAGTGAGATCGGCACGGCAGAAGTGGAGGAAGGGGGAATGGGACAGTTCGCAATACGAAGCGTTCGTACAGGATGAAATCCGGACCTGGATCGAGCTGCAGGAAGAGATCGGGCTCGACGTACTCGTGCACGGCGAATTCGAACGGACGGATATGGTTGAGTTCTTCGGGGAAAAGCTTGCCGGGTTTGCGTTTACGAAAAACGGCTGGGTGCAGTCCTACGGCTCACGCTGCGTGAAGCCTCCGGTCATTTACGGGGATGTGGCGTTCATCGATCCGATGACCGTGAAGGAGAGCGTATACGCGCAGTCCCTCACCGCTAAGCCGGTGAAGGGTATGCTGACAGGGCCCGTAACCATCCTCAACTGGTCCTTCGTTCGGAATGATATCACCCGCGAGCAGGTGGCCTACCAGATTGCCCTGGCCTTGAGAGAAGAAGTAGAAGCCCTGGAGTCGGCTGGAATCGAGATGATCCAGGTGGATGAGCCCGCCATCCGCGAAGGTCTTCCGCTGAAGCAGAGCGAGACTGCGTATTATTTGGACTGGGCGGTGCTGGCATTCCGGCTTGCCACCTCCACCGTGAGGGACACGACCCAGATTCATACGCATATGTGCTACTGCGAATTCCATGACATGATCGAATCCATCCGCGCGCTGGACGCCGACGTCATTTCCATCGAGACCTCGCGCAGCCATGGCGAGCTGATTCACAGCTTCGAGGAGTTCACGTATGACAAAGGCATCGGTCTCGGCGTCTACGACATTCACAGCCCGCGCGTGCCTGAAGCCCTGGAGATGGTAAGCATGATCGAACGTGCCCTGAAGGTGCTCGATCCTTCCCTCTTCTGGATCAATCCGGACTGCGGATTGAAGACGCGCGGAACGGCGGAGACGGTTGCGTCACTCCGCAATATGACGGAGGCGACGCGCCAGGTCAGGGAGAAGCACAAGCAGGGAGCCCTCATTTAATATCCTGAGACAAAGAAGGACCGCCAATCCAGCCAGTCCGGCTGAAGGGCGGTCCTTTATCTTTTATTTTTCCTTGATCGTTATTTTTCCTTGATCTCGATGCTTTCGATCTTCACGGTTTCCGTGGGCTTGCTTACTTCGCCCCGAGCATCGGCTTCAACCGGCGTTGCGGCGATTTTCTTCACGTTCTCCATGCCTTCGGTCACTTTGCCGAAGATCGTGTAGTTCGGCTGTTGATTCAGGAAATCGCTGTCCTGGCCGGTGCAGATGAAGAACTGGCTGCCGTTCGTGTCCGGACCTGCATTCGCCATAGCTACGATGCCCGGCTCGTATTTGTAGCTGGTCTTCTCGTCCTCGAAGGAATACCCCGGGCTGCCTGCGCCGGTTCCCGTCGGGTCGCCGGTTTGAACCATGAACGATTCGATAATGCGGTGGAATGTAACGTCGTCGTAGTAGCCTTCCTTGGACAGGAACACGAAGTTGTTTACCGTTTTTGGCGCGTCCTTGGCGAACAGCTCAATCGTAAACGAACCTTTGGAGGTGTTGATCACCGCCTGGTAGGATTTCTTGGTGTCGATCTTCATCGCCGGCGGACTTGTCCAGCTTTTCTGCTCCGCCTTGTTCGGCTCCGTCTCTTTGGTCGGTTCAGCCTCTTTGGATGGCTCAGCCGCGTTGGAGGGTTCCTCCACCTTGTTCGGCTCGGAAGCTTTGTCCTCGTTCTTAGCGCCGCAGCCGCCAAGCACCAGCGCCAGCACGATCAGCAGCATGAGCGGGAAGGTTGCTTTGTTGAATTTCATGAGTATCATGTTCACTCCTTTTTGCAATCTTTCCTAATCATATCGATTTTCCGGCGTAAAATCTAGCATGCCTCTGAAGCAGTCCTGACATATGGCAGAGAACGGGAAAACGGGAATTTATTTGAAACCTCTCCCCGGCCTTCACGTTAAAGAAGGTAAGGACTGTAAAATTTGACATGGAGGGCTGCGAATGTTCGAAGCGGAGAATGCCAGGCTTCAGGAACTGAAGGAAAGCATGCGGAACAAGGAAAAGTGGGAGAACCGGCTTCAGGATCTGGAGAGAGAGCTGCAGTCGCGCGAGCAGGAAGCGGAGCGCTGGAAGCAGCGCCTGGCAGATGAAGAGAAGGATGTAGAGAAGCTGACAGGAACCTCGCTAACCAGTGTGTTTTTCGGTCTGATCGGCCAAAAGGAAGAGAAGCTTGAACGCGAGCAGCTGGAGGTGCTGGAGGCGAAGGCCAAGTATGACGCTGTGGTGCGGACTGCGGACGACATGCGGCAGCAGTGCGCGGAAATGAAGGCGCAGCTGTCAGACGTGCGCTATTCCAATTTCGAATACGAACGTATTCTGCAAGAGAAGGAAGCCATCCTGCTGCGGCAGAACGTGGATCTGGCGGAGCTTGCGGAGCAGGCGGCGGATCTCAAGGTACAGCTGAAAGAGATGAAGGAAGCTGTGCAGGCGGGCCATTCGGTGCTTCATGATCTGGAACAGGCGAGGGATTACCTGGATTCGGCACGCAGCTGGGGCACTTACGACATGCTTGGCGGGGGCATGCTGTCCACGCATATCAAGCATAACAAGATCGATGAGGCCATGGAATACATCCATGACGCTGAGCGCAGCCTGAGCCGGTTCGGCAAAGAACTGCAGGATGTGCAGATGCATCTGTCCATCGAGATCGACATCGGCGGTTTTCTACGCTTCTCGGATTACTTTTTCGACGGATTCATTTCCGATTGGATGGTGCAGGGACGGATCAAGGACACGCTGGCTCAAGTAGAGGAGAAGTTGTATGCCGTGCAGGACGTGGTGCATCACCTCGAGATGGAGCATCGGAACCTCGATTCACGTTTGACGGGTATCCAGCGAAGATATGAAACATTCATCGAGCAGGCGGAATAAGCATATCCCAAATGATGGAAATTGGACCTTTAGCCGCATGACCCCATGATATTCGGGCTTTATAATTAATTCTTAATGCCTAACACCATTTTAATCCACAAGGAGGAGCGAGATTTTATGAGTTTTTTTGACAAACTGAAGTCAGGCGTTGCCGAAGCGGGCAACAAGGCCAAAATCGCGGTGGAAGTGAACCGTCTCAAAATGCAGAATTCCACCAAGCAAAAGGAGATTGACCAGGAGTACCAGCACATCGGAAAGATGGTTTTCGATTCGCTACAGCGGGGGGAAGCAGTGTGCAGTCCCGAACACCTGCAGCCCATGGTGGAGCGGATCGTGCAGCTTCAGGACGAGATTCAGCTGAATCAGCATCAAATCAACGTCATTGCGGATGAGAAGAAATGCGTCTGCGGACATACCGTTCCGATCGCGGCCCGGTTTTGTCCGGAATGCGGGCATCAATTCGTGGAAATCGAGAAACAGGAGGGAGATGCGTAGTGCAGCAGTTTTCCGCGGTATTGCAGGAGACAAGGAAATGGTTTCAATCCTTCAGGCTGTACGGGGTGCTCGCACCATTTGAGCTGCACCTGCTGTTCGGAGCGCTGGGAATCCAGTTTCTGTATGAGCTGCTGATGGCTATTCTTCCCTATTCTTCTTACCATACTTTGCATGTGATCTTTTCGACGATTCCGCTGCTGGTGATCGCCCATTATGCGTTCTGGGTCGGAGCCTGGCTGACGCTGGTGTCCGGTAACGTGAAATATCTGCCGTATGCGCTGTGGATCCATGCTTTCCTGACGTTGTTCCCATTCAACAATATCGGCCTCGGAAGTCTGGTCAATGCTCTCGTGTATGTCGGCCTCGGATACGCTTTGTTCCGTTACTCGGCTTCCGCCTATGCGAGTGTCAGCCATGCCGGACGTGATGCCCATAAAATGTAGCAGTCCATCTTGAACCCTGTACATAACCAAAAGTCCGCAAAAAAACCCGGGAAGCCTCCTTCCCGGGTTTTTACGTCTTTATTGATCCTTCCATTCCACGCTTCGCAGCAGGCCATGCTTCATCAGCGCAAGAACAAAGTCGGTGTAGTACGTTTTACGCACGATTGCGCCGTATTCATGGTTTTTGTAAATGTAGAAAAGCGCATCCGTGTAGATGTCATTGTCTTCGAAAAAGCGCCTGATTTCTTTTAACCGTTTCAGATACGGCTCTTCCTGAAGCAGGCGGATGCGAAATTCCACATCCTCCTCATTGACGGTCTCGGTAATGACGGCAACATCCTCGTTGCAGCGATAAATCAGCATGCGTGCGCCTCCGTTTCATTCGAATGTAGCATTCCCATTAACTCATTTATTACATTAAATATCTGAAATATACATAAGCGCTGGCTAATGCGACGGACAAAATCATAATCGGAAATCCATATTTCATGAAAGTGGTGAACTTGAGCGCGTAACCCTCTTTGGCGGCCATGCCCGCAACGATCAGGTTGGCGCTGGCGCCGATGAGCGTACCGTTCCCGCCGAGGCAGGCGCCGAGCGCAAGACTCCACCAGAGCGGCTCCAGGTTGCTGACGCCCATGCTGCCCATGTCCTGAATCATCGGGATCATCGTCGCGACGAACGGGATGTTGTCGATAAAAGCGGAAGCGATCGCGCTCAGCCACAGGATCAGCATGGAGGTGGAGGCTACGTTTCCGCCGGTCAGTGCCACCGCCTTTTCAGCCAGCGTGGCGATCACGCCGGTTTCGATCAGGCCCCCAACGAGAATGAACAATCCGACAAAGAAGAATATCGTAGGCCATTCGACTTTGGCAAAAGCCTCTTCCAGCATATGCTCGCCCGTGAGCAGCAGGAGAAGGAAGGCTCCGGCCAGCGCCACCGTGGCGGATTCAATATGAACGAGCTGATGGATGAAGAAGCCGACAATCGTAAGTCCAAGCACCGTCAGGCATTTGGTCAGCAGCTTTTTGTCCGTCAACAGCTCCTTCTCGTCCAGATCCATAATGCTTTGCATCAGCTCCGGCGTTGTCTTGATCTGCTTGCGGAAGAGCAGAATGAAGATCGGAATGAGCAGGGCGAGAATAACTACCGCGACCGGCATCAGATTTTGAATGAAAGCCATAAAGGTCAGTTCCTTGACGGCGCTGCCGATCATGATGTTGGGCGGATCGCCGATCAAGGTGGCGGTGCCGCCGACATTGGATGCGATGATCTGCGTTATCAGGAATGGAAGCGGATTGACCCTCAGCTGCCGTGTAATACTAAAGGTCACAGGTACCATAAGCAGCACGGTCGTTACATTGTCCAAAAAGGCGGAGCCGAGAGCTGTCAGCAGCATAAGCACGATCAGGATGGCCAGCGGCCGTCCCTTGGCTTTTTTGGCAGCCCAGATGGCAACGAATTTGAACAGTCCCGTCTCCGCGGTAATATTGACGATAATCATCATCCCGATCAGAAGACCGAGCGTATTGAAATCGATATGATGAATGGCCGTCTCCTGGCCGACGATTCCGAATATCACCATCAGCGCGGCGCCGAGCATGGCGACGATGGTCCGGTGGATTTTCTCCGAAATAATCAGTGCATATGCGATTAAAAAGATAGCAATAGCCAAAATAGTTTGTTGTTCCATAGGTTCCTCCCCAAGTGAAGTCATAATGCGGCGTGCAGCAATAGATTTAGCATTAATTCATGCTCCAATCCTCCCTTTGCATCAGGAGAATATTGCCACATGCGGACCCCAAGAAGGACGAGTAGGCAGAAAAAGACAAAAGGAGCCCGCACGTGGCAGGCTCCTCCGAATGTTATCTATGCGCTTTTTGAAATAACTTGCCCCTATGTGAAAGGGGATGTGAAAAATGGTTTACAATAATTATAAAGTGTTTACCCCGACTTGTAAAGAAAGGTCGACCTTCGAGTGGAAAGGAGACGGTTATGAACAAAAAGTGGTGGAAGGAAAGCGTCGTATACCAAATTTACCCGATCAGCTTCATGGACTCGAACGGGGACGGCATCGGAGATCTGCGGGGGATCATCTCGAAACTGGACTATCTGAAGGACCTGGGAGTCGATGTTATCTGGATCTGCCCGGTCTATAAATCGCCCAATCATGATAACGGTTATGATATCAGCGATTATCAGGACATCATGAAAGAGTTTGGCACGATGGACGATTTTGACCGGCTGCTGTGGGAGGCGCATCAGCGCGGCCTGAAAATCATGATGGATCTGGTGCTGAACCATACGTCGGATGAGCATCCATGGTTTGTCGAGTCGAGATCGTCCAAGGACAATCCGAAGCGGGATTATTATATTTGGCGGAAAGGCAAGAACGGAGGGCCGCCGAACAACTGGGAGTCCTACTTCAGCGGATCCGTTTGGCAGTACGACGAAACGACGGACGAATATTACCTGCACCTGTACTCCAAGCATCAGCCGGACCTGAACTGGGAGAATCAGAATGTCATTGACAGCATGCACCAGATGGTGGAATGGTGGCTGAAAAAAGGGGTCGACGGTTTCCGCTTCGACGCGATTGCGCATGTTGCCAAGGCGGCGGGGCTCC
Source organism: Paenibacillus sp. SAFN-054 (assembly GCF_051966755.1). Taxonomy (NCBI): domain Bacteria; kingdom Bacillati; phylum Bacillota; class Bacilli; order Caryophanales; family Paenibacillaceae; genus Paenibacillus; species Paenibacillus sp. SAFN-054. Next base: position 97,642 of record NZ_JBQCKS010000008.1, on the reverse strand, counting down.
CCGACGGAGCGAATCCGGATAACCTGCCGACGGTGCGCGCTTATGACCTCTTTTCGAACCTGGATAACGTGCATACGCTGCTGAATAATCTGCATCAACAAGTGCTCTTCCATTTCGATATCATGACGGTGGGCGAGACCTCGGGGCTCGGACCGGAGCAGGCGCTTAGCTATGTGGGCGAAGCCCGCAACGAGCTGGATATGGTATTTCAATTCGAGCACATGCAGCTGGACGCGGCCTCGGGTGGCTCCGGGAAATGGAACATCCGCCCATGGAGCCTTCTGGAGCTGAAGAAGGTAATGAGCGCTTGGCAGATCGACCTGCATGGCAAGGGCTGGAACGCGAACTATTGGTGCAACCATGATCAGCCCCGGGTCGTCTCGCGGTTTGGCGATGACCAAAAGTGCCGCGTGGAATCGGCCAAAATGCTCGCCACCTTCATGCATATGCTTGAGGGGACGCCGTATATTTACCAGGGCGAAGAAATCGGCATGACGAATATTGCCTTTCAGTCGATCGACGATTACCGGGACGTGGAGACGCTCAATTATTACGAGGAGCAGATGAACAAAGGCATTCCGGAAGATAAAATCATGCAGGTCATCTGGCGGAAAAGCCGGGACAACGCCAGAACGCCGATGCAGTGGAACAAGAGCGAGGAAGCGGGCTTTACCACAGGAACCCCATGGATCCGGGTCAATTCCAATTATCCGTTGATCAACGTGGAGGATGCGGTGAAGGATCCCGATTCGATATACCACTATTATAAAAAGCTGATTTCTCTCCGTAAGGAGCATGAAGTCATCGTATACGGCGAATATGAGCTTTTGCTTCCCGAGGATCCGGAGGTTTACGTGTTTACCCGCACGCTGGACGAGGTTTCGCTGCTCGTTATTCTCAACTTTTTCGGCGGGGAACCGGAGGTGAAGCTGCCGCAGGGGTTGGACCTCGATTCGAAGCAGCTGCTGATTTCAAACTATCCCGTTAAAGGAAACGATGACCTGAGCCAAACGTTCGCGCTCAGACCTTATGAAGCCAGGGTGTACAAGCTGAAGTCATAAGGGCTTGACATCATGAGAAAACATTGGTAAATTTACCTCATCCTAAACCAAGGGAGAGATTTTGATGACGGTGGTTGTTCTTAACTAACCAAATTCCATATTGGACCAGAAGGAAAGACGCAGCGAAGCTGAGCGTGCCGAAGGCGGCACCTTTGTTTTCTTATGCCCTTTCCGGCAGACTCTTGGCAAGCCTTGAGCTTTTCGAAGCGTGCTTGACGCGGTTTCTGCATGGATCCAGGAAATAGTTAAGAACACGCGAAGCATCAAACGGCACCTTGGCTGCTGTTTCATTCTTTGTTATCCATAGGCTGCTGGCTCCGGAACCGTTCCGGCGCTGCCTTTTGAAACCCGTGCTCTTGCAGCACGGGTTTTTTGCATATATAAGTGTGGATCTGAAGCTTGTATATGCAGGGGAAAAGCCTCGCTTTGCTTAAAGAGCGAACTGCTTTTCTTGTGGATAATCAGGAAATGAAGCTGTCAGGAATACCGGGGACAAGGAATCGCGTACGCGTTCTTTGTCCTTTTTTTGTTATCTAACACACAATAAGAAATAAGGAGGTTCATGTAACCCATGGACAACATGACACTGAGCATGCTGGAGTACGACAAATTAAAGGAAAGCTTACGGGAATACGCGGTCTCTTATGCAGGACGGAATCATATTGACGCCCTTGCGCCCGGGAGCCATCTGAGGGCTATTGAAACATCGCTTCTGGAAACCGCGGAGGCGAAGGATTTGCTCGACAAAGGGGCAAGCGTACCGCTGCCTTCCCTCGAAGGCATCGAGCATATCGCTTCGCTGCTGCATACCGGATACCTGTTCACGGAGCAGGACTTCAGCGCGGTCCAGATGTTCCTGCACAGCTGTGGACAGCTGCGGAAGTATATGGAAGGCAAAAGGGAAATCGCACCCACGATCAGCTCCTACGCATCGTCGATGCAGGAGCTGCCGCGCCTAAAGAGTGAAATCGAGCGCTGTATAAGGTTCGGCCAAGTGGATGACCAAGCCAGCAAGCCGCTGGAAAAGGTCCGCAAGAAAATCGCCGTCATCAAGGAGCGCATTCAGAAGAAGATGAGCGCCATCCTTTCGCGGCACGGCTCGATTCTGCAGGAGCAGCTGGTGAGCGTGCGCGGCGGGCGGTACGTCGTTCCGGTCAAACGGGAATATCACAAACAGATTAAAGGGGTGGTGCTGGATCAATCGACCAGCGGCCAGACGGTATTCGTGGAGCCGGAGGAAATATCGATGCTTCAAACCGAGCTTGGCATGCTGGAGGCTGACGAGGCACGCGAGGAAGGCGTCGTGCTCAGCATGCTGACGGGGATGCTGGAGGCGGCGGGCAGCGATCTGCATTTGAACATCGACATTACGGGGAATTACGATTTCATATTCGCCAAAGCCAAATATGGCCGCTCCATCGGGGGCAGGACGGTGGAATTAAATGATAAGGGCCTCATCCGCCTCCGCGGCGCGAAGCATCCGCTCATGCTCCGAACGATGGTGCCGTTAAACCTTGAGATGGGAAGGGGTTACCGCTCCCTGATCATTACCGGACCCAATACCGGCGGTAAAACGGTGGCCTTGAAGACGCTGGGCCTGCTGACGCTCATGGTGCAATCCGGGCTGCTGGTGCCGGTGGAGGAAGGGAGCGTATTCTCCGTATTCGGCCAGGTCATGACGGCGATCGGCGACGGGCAGAGCATCGAACAGTCGCTGAGCACCTTTTCCGCCCAAATCCGCAGATTGATTGCCATGGTGAATATGGCAAACCCTTCGACGCTGCTGCTCATTGACGAGCTTGCAGCCGGAACTGACCCGGGCGAAGGGATGTCCCTGTCCATTGCGATTCTGGAGGAGCTGAACCGGCGCGGCGCGATGATGATGGTGACGACGCATTTCAATGAGCTCAAGGGATTCGCTTCCCGGACCCCGGGCTTTCAAAACGCGCGCATGGAATTTGACGTGAACACACTGGAGCCGCTGTACCGGTTGACGATCGGCGAGTCGGGGCAGAGCTACGCCATCGAAATTGCCACGAAGCTGGGCATGCCCAGCGGAATTATTGACAGGTCGAGGCATGTGCTTCTTAAGCAGAAGCCGCAGCAGCACGAGACGGGAGCAACGGATGAGGAGATGACCCGAAACGATCCGCAGGTTGAAACGGCAGAAGCGGAGATGGAGCATCCGGGGTCCTTTGGTCGTGAACATGCCAAGGGAAAAGCAGACGACAGGAACCAAGCGGCTGCGGACGGCGGGCAAGCGCACGGGGAGGAGACGGATCCGGAAGCCCTCAAGAAGAGCCGCCGGCTGGAAGTCGGAGACGCGGTATATGTCAGCTCATTTGGCCGCACGGGCATCGTCTATCAGGAGGAGGATGCCCGTGGCATGGTGGGGGTCATGATCCAGAAGCAGAAGCTGAAGGTCAACCGGAAAAGACTGAAGCTCTATATCGAGAAGGGCAACCTTTATCCGGAGGACTACGATTTCGATATCGTATTTGAGAGCAAGGAGAACCGGAAGAAAAGCAAGATCATGCAGAAGAGGCATGTGGAGGGACTCAGCATTATCCGCAAACCGGAACAGGATTAAAGGCAAAGGCAGGAAAACGGCTGGATACAGGCTGTTTCCCTGCCTTTTTTATAAGATTCGCATAAACCCGTATTGAAGCGGTTGATTTTTGATGAAGAGGGTAAATGAAAAGTAAGGGAAGACGTTATATTTGCGCCATATTGTATCGTATCACCTATCATTTTGATCATCCTTTTACAACATATATAGATTAGAGAGCAGCAAGCCAAAAAGAAACCATAATGGAGGGAAATCGATGTATGAAACCAGAAGAAATGGACCGCAACGTTGCCCCCGATGCTGAGCGGTTGTCGGAACAGGATGTGCTGAGCCCGTTCAGCGATGCTTCCGGCGACCGGATTCTGGAGAGCAAGGCGAAAATGCAGCAGTGGACGAAAGAGGATTATTTGAACTCGCAGCAGCAGGTAGACCGGATTAACCGGGAAATGGCGGAAGCCATCAGGGAAGGGGAATCGGCGGAAAGCCCCCGCGTACAGCGCATTATCCGGCAGCATTATGAGTCCATGATGCAGTTTTACACGCCTACGGCTGACGTGTACAGAGGCTTGGGAGAGCTCTATGTCGAGCAGCCCGAGTATAAAAAGCTGTTCGATACGTATCACCCGCGCCTTGCGCAATTCCTTTGCGATGCAATGAGGCTTTTTGCCGATCGTGAATTGAAGTAAGGGTGGAACGTCAATTCGTAAAAAAATGGTCTTCTGCCTGCGGCAGAAGACCATTCTATGATTATAATTTCCACATGCTTACATTTTGGAACTGATGATTTGGGCAAACTGCTCCAAAAACTGGCGTTCTTCGTGATCGAAACGTCCCTTCAGCGGACTGTCGATGTCGAGTACGCCGAGCAGCTGCTCATTTTTTATGAGCGGAATGACGATTTCGCTGTTGGATGCCGCGTCGCAGGCAATATGGCCTGGAAACTCGTGGACGTCATCAACCATGATCGTTCGGCGCTCGGAGGCTGCCGTACCGCACACCCCGCGGTTCAAAGGGATACGGATGCAGGCCGGCAGGCCCTGAAACGGTCCGAGCACCAGCTCTTGTCCGTCGTAGAGATAGAACCCGACCCAGTTAATGTCCGGCAGAAAGCTGTTAAGCAGTGCGGAGGCGTTGGCCAGATTGGCAATGGAGCTGGGTTCGTCGTGAATAAGAGATTTCAGTTGCTCCAGAACGGCTGTGAACTGCTCGCTCCGGTTTCCTTCATAGGGAAGTGCTTGGAACATCATACTCCACCCTTTCTTTTAACCGATGGTTAATTATAAAAGATAGTATACAGGATTAACGCCTGCGTCAAGGAAAAGATGGTGCCTCATATGCATCCCGGGACGTGCAGGAAGATTGTTTCCCAAGCCGGGAAGCCGGGTAAACAATGGTAACGAGCAAAGACGTAGGCCATCAAGCCATACGGGCCGTAAAGCAATTAAGCAAGCCATCACGGAGGGAGAGAGAAGCAGCATGCGTGCAGATATGCAGAACTTATTTATGGGAATTCATATGCTTTACCACGCCCACAAAAAGGATTTGACCGTGCGTGATATGGAGCCGGAACTCGAGCGCCATGGTTATAAGGTGGGCGAGCGTGAAGTGAAAAAGGAGCTGGAGCACCTGACTGAACTGAATTTCCTGACCGCGCACGGTGACGAATTCAGCCTGACAGGGACGGGAATCGAGGAGTTTAAGGAGATCCAGGTCATGCTGAGAGAGCTCTGCGGCGAAGTGCTCGATCCGGTCGAATCCGACGAGAAGACGAGTGCTAAAGCCTAATGAACAATTGTATATTGGTGAATCATCGAATACTGTCTGACATCTTAGAAGGAGCGTAAAAATGATGATTAAAAAAATAGTAATGACCGGTTTAGTCGCGAATGCCTGTTTGAGTGCCCAAGCTTTTGCCGCTGCCGGCACCGAGTTGTCCGGAGACAAGCAGGCTCAGCATGGAACCTGGTATTGGCTGACCTACAGTGCTGCGATACTTTTGGTTGGCTTTGCGATTTACGTTATGTCGGGAGCGCGCATGAAGCGGCGCGTGAAAATGCTGAGGGCTGCCCTCCAGGAAGAGCTGGATACCGTTAACCGTCTTCTCTCCAGCAAGTATGCATCCGAGCTATCCGAGCCAAGGGCAGGACGCGTGCAAGAAAGCCGCATTCAGGAGCTTGAAGAGCTGAAATCCAGACTGACAGCGGACTTGAAGGAGCTGGGCGCAAGCAAGGTATCCGTGTTTAACCTTACGGGTCTGAGTGGGATCGCCAAGCGTTTCACGGCTGAAAAGAGAGCGATCCGGAAGCAGCTTCAAAACGTGTGAGACAGCAAACTCTGTAATGGATCGCAAAGATTTCATAACCCCGGGACACAGCCGGCATGGCTGATGTCACGGGGTTATTGTGCATGCAGGTTGCGGTGGCCTATCAGGCGTTGGGGATTTCCGTCAAGCCGATGCCCGCAAAATCCGCCTCCTCCACCAACCGGGAACTTTCGGGCGCGGGGTCGGGGGAAGGGACGGCGAGGCTTCGGTCGGAGAGGGCTTCACGCACGAACTCCCTTACGGCCGTTTTGTATAAGCCGGGATCGGCGTCGATCGCAAATCCGTGCGTGGCGCCTTCAATTAATAAAAGGCGTTTTGGTCCGGATTTGGCGGCGAACAGGTCCTCACTCATCTCCGGCGGGATGTATTGATCCTTCGTGCCGTGAATAAACATGACGGGAATGGCGCTTCCCGCTATGGAGCGTACGGGACTGACCTGCTCCAGCATGAACCCGGCCTTCTTGCGCAGCCTGGAATCGACCAGCGGAAGGAACAGGGCGGCGGGAATGCGGTTCAGTTTCTGCATCTGATGATGCATCAATCGGGTCAGATCCGAATAAGGACAGTCGGCTATGACGAATTGGACCTGCGGATTCGGAAGGGACAAATATTCCAGGCACGTACCGCCTCCGAAGGAGACCCCGTGCAGGCCGATCGTGCAGCTGCTGCCGTACGTGCTGGTAATGAACCGGATCCAGGCAGCGATATCATGCTTTTCGTGATAACCGTAGGTCGTGTATTTCCCTTCGCTTTTGCCGTGGCGGCGCTGGTCGACCAGCAGCACGTTGAAGCCGTCCACAAGAAACATTTCCATAAAGGGAATGGAAGCGGGCAGGGATGTCGTGTATCCGTGCACCAGAATCACCCATTGGTCCGACGTCCGGTCGGCTTTGACGACCACTCCGTTCAAGCGGAGCCCGTCATGGCTGCGAATCTGTACCTCTTCCTTTGGAAGCGGTTCGTAATATTCCCTCAGACGGGCGCCCGCCTGCTCCAGCGCATCAAAGATTTGCTGGTAATCCATGGCCTTCATCTGCGTCATTTGTACGAAAGCGTACTGTGTGATCCCTGCCACCAAAGCTGCGGCCGCAGCCGCAATAAGCGCTGCAATCCACCATTCCATTACGATTCAACCCCCATGCAAGATGCAATTTCAGTAGGGCTTAGTATGTACGGGAATATCCAGATTTAACCGACCTGCCGGGCCGCCCTTCGGAATGTTTGAATAAATTGCGACGAAATTCCGGAAGTCCGCCAAAAGCAGCTTGGAACGCGTTTCTGCCATATAGCCTTTCAAAGAGTGAGATGCTAGAATAAAGTGGTAGCGAGTTAGTTGCTAAACCATTAAAGAGTGAACTAAAAGGGATCCAGCAAAGGCGCCTCTAACTTTAGTTCGATGAAAGGAGACGGCCCGCGAATCTATGAAACCGAAGAAAAAGCAGCCGGTGAACAAGGCGGCACAGCGGAAAGCCGAGCAGGAACAGCGGGAAAAGCGCATGAAGCGTGTCATTTGGATTACGGCGGCATGCATTGTCGTACTGGTTGTGCTGCTGCTCGTGATCAAGCCGAGCTCGTCCAAGGGAGACTTTGATTACAGCACGATGCCTGTAATGGGGAGTCAGGACGCACCGGTCAAAATTGTGGAGATGGGCGATTACAAATGCCCAAGCTGCCAATACTTCACGCAGGAGATTTCTCCGCAGCTGAAAAAGGATTTTATCGACACAGGCAAAGTGGCATTATATTTCAGCAATTACCTCATCATCAGTCCGGACGGGGATTCGAACACTGCCGCGCTGGCAGCGCAGTCCGTATTCCATCAGAACAAGGATGAATTCTGGAAATACTATGAAGCAATTTATAAGAACCAGGGAGATGAAGGCACCGAGTGGGCGACCCCGGATTTCCTGGTTGATCTTGCCAGGACGGAGAAGATCAACGTTGACTACGACAAGCTTCGCAAGGATATTGACGAGAAGACGTATCAAGACGATATCGACAGCCAGCAGAAGAAGGCAAGAGAACTGAACGTTATGAGTACGCCGACGTTGTTCTTGAACGGTGAAAAGGCATCGGAACAAGCCTCCATGGACTATGCCGAACTCAAACCGTTCATCGAGAAGAAACTGGCTGAAGCAAGTACAAAATAAGAAGCAAATGATGGTTATGGAAGGATCTGAACCTGAATAAAGGAGTTAAAGCGATGGAAGGCAATCGTTTTATGGCGTCAATTCGCCCGTATGCCCTGTACCTGGCATGGATTGTATCCATCGTCGCCGTGGGCGGAAGCTTGTACTTAAGCGAAATCATGCATTATGAACCCTGCAAGCTGTGCTGGTTACAGCGGATTTTCATGTATCCGCAGGTCATCCTGCTGGGAATCGCAAGCTACAAAAACGACCGCAAAATCATTCCCTATGCCATGACGCTCAGCATTATCGGGGGCTGCATCTCCATCTATCATTACGCGGAGCAGAAGATTCCGGCTTTGGCCAAGGCTCTTCCTTGCACCGTGGGCATCCCCTGCAATTTCGATTACTTGAACTGGTTCGGATTCATTACGATTCCGCTGCTGGCACTGATCGCCTTCATTCTGATCGTTCTGCTGCTGGTGGCCGGCCGTGAACCTGCAGAAGAGGTTGAAGCGGCATAAGCCAGGCCGAAGCGCTTGTCCTTTATGGGACAAGCGCTTTTTTGGCGGGGAGCAGGCTTTTGGGCTAGCGATCCTTCTCTTTCGATGCCAGGAGTTGAGCGCTTTCTGCAGAAGCTGGCTTGATTAACAGGCAGCTTGGGGTGTACAGTGGATGTGATTTTATTGTGAGAGGTGGTTACGCGTTATGCCGTATCGAAGCGGGGGGGAAGTTCCGGTATTGTCTGGAGAGCGGGTCTTTCTTCGTCCTCTGACGCCGGCCGATGCGGAGCCGATGTTTGAATGCTGGTCCGACGCGGAGGTTCGCCTTTTCTCGGACCTGCCGGACATGCCGGATCCCGGAGCTGCTGCTGAGATGATCCGAATTCTGAACGGCTTATCTTTGACCGAGGATGGGCTGCGGTGGGGGATCGAAACGCACACGGGGGAGCTTGTCGGGAGCTGCGGCCTAAACTGGTGGCAGCTGGAAGGAGCTTACCGCGGAGAAATCGGGTGTGAGCTGGGCCGTTCATATTGGGGCAAAGGCTACATGCGGGAAGCCGTAGCTCTGATGATCGGGTATGCATTCCGTATCATGGGACTAAACCGTCTTGAAGCGCTGACGGATCCGTATAATCAACGGGCTGGCAGACTCTTTCAGTCGCTCGGATTTACGCTCGAGGGGCGGCTTAAACAATATCGCCATACGGACCGCGGCTTTGTGGATGCGAATATGCATGCCCTGCTGCGTGAGGAATGGGAGAACTTGCGTGGAGGGAAACGATGAATATCGCTTATCAATCGGGGACATCGCCGCTGCATCGCACCGAACCGCTGAGCAAGCTGGTGCTGCTGTTCTGCGTCGCGCTGCTGACGATGAGGCTGCAGTCGTCGCTGGGTCAGGGACTGCTGCTGCTATCGGTGCTGTTCATGGCCAGGGGGGCCGCCGGAATGCCGTGGAGCAGGCAGGCGAAAGTGCTTGCGCTGCTTGCCGGCTTCGCGATTCCCTATTTTGTAGTCACGCTGCTTACCGTACCGGGTGAACAATTGCTGCTGCGCATTGGACCGCTGCGTTTGACAAGCGAGGCGTTCGATGCGGCAGGATCGGTGACGATCCGCATGTTTACCGTCTTTTTGTCCTCTTACGTTTTTATGTTTACGACGGATCCGCGCGACATGGTGCAAGCGTTAACTGTGCGCCTGCGGATTCCTTACCGGTTTGCTTTCGGCTTATCGATGGCGCTGACCTTTCTGCCGCTGCTCGAAGAAGAGGGGAAGAGCATCTCGGCTGCCCATCAGGTCAGGGGCCGGGGCAAGCCTGCCGGAATCCGGGGCAGACTGGAGTGGTGGCGCATGTTCACTTCCGCCTTGATCCATAACGCGGTCAGGCGGATTCAGCAGACTGCGGGAGCGATGGAGGCAAAGGGCTTCGGAGCTTATCCGGACCGGACCTTTCTGCGAAGCGGCCTGCCTGCTTTACAAGGGCGGATTCTGACGGTGGCCTGCGCGTTATTCACTGCGGGATTGTGGTGGTTTATCCGTATTGTTAACCTGTGATTATAAATTTAGGTTGACGTTTAGGGGCGGACGATGCAAAATAACATGGAGAGCTTGAGCGGTCTGTGGGGAAGGGTAGAACCATTTTCCCTCGCGCACGGGTTCATCCTTTTATCGTTTGGGAGTTGACATATGATGGAAACCTCATCACAATCGAAGAGACGTTACCGTTCCTTTACCACACTGGATATCGTGCTAATGGCTATGCTGGCTACAGCCAATGCTGTCATGACTTTTTATTTGTCCTACATCAATAAAATGCTGAACAGCCTGGGCGGCCCTGTAGCCACATCGACCATCGTCGGGGTATATATGGTTTACGGCCTGCTGGCTTACTACATTATTCGCAAGCCGGGTACGGCAGCCATTACATACGGAATCGGCGGAGCCATCCAGTGCTTCGTGGGAACGACTTACGGGATCGCGTCTGCTATTGTGGCGGCGCTGTGCTACATGGTGGTAGCGGAAGCGGTTTTTGCGCTTGCACGCTATAAACGCTGGGGCACGGGCATGATGATGCTTGCCGGAGGAGCGATGGTTCCTTTATGGTTTGTGTGCGCAGCCAATATGTTTGGCTATACGGCATGGAGCGGGCAGGTGCTCGCTCTGACGCTGGTCATGCGTCTCATAAGCGGTATCGTACTTTGCGGTTTACTGACCAAGGTGCTTGGAGACATGCTTCAGCGAAGCGGACTTCTGCGGCGGTTTGCCATTGGAGGGAAGAGAGCGGAGCATGTCCCAGGCAGCCATTAAATGTTCGAATCTTAACTTTTATTACGATGACGAGCGGGAGCCGGCGCTGCACGGGCTGACCCTGTCGATTCCGGAAGGGGAATGGACGGCGGTGATCGGCCCGGGCGGCAGCGGCAAATCCACGCTGTGCCAGCTGCTGAACGGTTATTTGCCGCGCAGCGGCGGCGGCATGAGGCAGGGCATGCTGGAAGTAGGCGGACTCGATCCGGCTGCTGCCGACATTGCCCGAATATCGCAGCTGTGCGGGCTCGTATTCCAGGACCCCGACGCCCAGCTGGTGCAGGGGACCCCGGAGGATGAAGCGGCATTCGGCCCGGAGAATCTGCGTGTTCCCCCGCCGGAGATCTGGCGGCGGGTCGAGGAGGCGCTGGCGGCGGTGAATCTTGAGGAACGCCGCCATACCCCGGTGCGCGAGCTGTCCGGCGGACAGCGCCAGCGCACGGCCATCGCCGCGGTTCTGGCGCTTCGCCCGGGCATCGTCGTCTTCGACGATGCTTCGGCGAGCCTCGACCCCGCGGCGCAGGAGCAGTTCGTGCAGCTGTGCCGCAAGCTGCACGGGGAGGGCCGGACGCTTCTGACCGCGTCCGGCCGGTTCGACGATGCCGCGCGCTCCGCGGAGCGCGTCATCGTCCTGGACGGCGGCCGCGTCGTGCTCGACGGGCCGCCGCAGGAGCTGCTGCGCACAAGCCGGGAGCGGCTTGCGCAGCTCGGGCTGCTGCCCCCGTGGGAGGGGGCAGCCGTGCACCCGGGTCCGGGCCGTATGGCGGACCCGGGCGGGAAGGCGGCGCCAGCGCACATGGCGCCGCCCGGCAGCCTGCTTGAGGTCGACCGGCTGAGCTACGCATACCCCGGCGGCATGCAGGCGCTTCGCGAGACCAGCTTCGCGATGCAGCCGGGAGAATGGGGCATCATTACCGGCGAGAACGGTTCGGGCAAGACGACGCTGACCCGTCTCCTGATGGGACTGCTCCCGGTGCCGCCGGGAGCAGTCCTGTGGGAAGGGAGGGATACGGCAGCCTGGCGCATCCGGCAGCGGGCCGAAAGGATCGGCTACGTCTTTCAGCAGCCGGAGCATCAGTTTGTGGCCCATACGGTGTGGGACGAGCTGGTGTACGGCCTGGGGCGGAAGAAAGGGCGCAAAGTGGAGCTGGATTCCGCCGAGCGTAAGGCGGCCGAAGGGCTGCTGCTCGCCGCCGGGCTGGAAGGACGGCGAAGCGCCTCCCCGTATCTGCTCAGCCAGGGGGAGAAGAAGCTGCTCAGCATTATCGGCCAGTTCGTACATCCGAAATCGCTTTACATTTTGGATGAGCCGACCTCCGGCATCGATTACGGCGCTGCGGACAAGGTCCTCAGGCTCTGCCGCGAGAAAACGGCCGCCGGTTCGGCCGTCTTGATGATCACCCATGATCCTGCGCTCGTGCAGGCAGAAGCGGCATTCATGCTGAAGCTGCACCCGCAGTCTGCTGCAGAATACGTTCGGCTCGCTTCGGTGTAGCTCGTTTTAACGACTTTTTCCCCTCGTCATCCGGGAAAGGAATCCGATGTCTGTGAAGCCTGGCGTTAACCATGCGCAACGCAAGTTTATATTGATAGGAATTTTGGTTTCGACCTTTTTGTCGGCCATCGAGGGAACGGTAACGGGTCCTGCGGGTCCCGCCATTATCAGCAGCTTCGGAGGCATGAAGCTGCTCAGCTGGATATTTACAGCCTTTTTGCTGACGATGGCCGTGTCCACGCCGGTGTTCGGCAAAATCAGCGATCTGTACGGCCGCAAGCCGGTTTTTCAGATCGGCTCGCTGCTGTTCGTGATCGGGTCCCTGCTCTGCAGCTTTTCGCAGAATATGGAGCAGCTGATTATATTCAGGGCGATTCAGGGGATTGGCGCAGGGGCTATCGTGCCGGTGACGTTTACGATTATCGGAGACGTGTACCGGATCGAGGAGCGCGCCAAAATTCAGGGATTGATCAGCTCCGTCTGGGGCATATCCTCCCTGATCGGACCGCTCGTCGGCGGTTATTTTGTGGATTACCTGAACTGGCGCTGGATATTCGGCTTTAACGTCCCATTCGGCTTCGCATCCATGTGGCTCATTGCACGGTATTTCCATGAAAGCCGAGAGCCGCGCGAGAAAACGCAGGTCGATGTGGCCGGCGCCGCGACCTTTACGATCGGCATGACGGCGCTGCTGTTTGCTCTGGCAACGGGCGGACAGTATTTCAGCTGGACCTCGCCGCTTTTGATCGCTTGCTTCATTTTGGCGGTCCTGTTCCTTGCCGCTTTTATTTACATTGAGAGCCGTGCGGCCGAACCGATGCTCCCGCTTCGGCTATTCCGCATTCGGGATATCTCCGTATCGACCGTGGCCAGCATGCTGACCAGCGCGCTGCTGATCGGCCTGACCACGTATACGCCGCTCTGGATTCAAGGGGTGATGGGCAAGAACGCGACGATGTCCGGTCTGACGATGGCGCCGATGTCGATCGGATGGCTGTTCGGCTCGGTATTCGGCAGCCGCCTGATCCTGACTGCGGGCTCGCGCAGGACGACGGTCATCGGCCTTGCCGGCATCGTGATCGGCGCCGCCGGACTTGCGTTCATCGGCGGCTCGACGCCGCATTACATTTTGCTGGTCTATACCTTTATTTATGGGCTGGGCTTCGGCTACTCGAATACAGTGTTCACGATCATCGCCCAGTCGTCCGTCGGTTATTCGCTCAGGGGAGCATCCACCGCGCTGAATACGTTCGTGCGCTCCTTGGGCCAGACCGTCGGCGTAGCGGTTTTCGGAACCTTTATTAACCTGAGCATAGCCGGCCGGATTGCCGGCCAGCCGGGGCTTGAGAATGTCAAGCAGGAGGAAGTCAACCAACTGCTGACCCCGGAGGGAAGCGCCAGTATGCCGCAGGAGCTGTGGAGCCAGCTGAAGCATATCCTGGAAGGCAGCCTCCATTCCTTGTATGTCGTGATGGCGGTCATTGCCGTCATCAGTCTGATAACCGTGCTGGCGCTGCGCAATACGGTGCCTTCTTCGGAAGAGGAAGCTGAGGCTGAGGTCAGATAAGCGCAGCCCTATCTGAGGCTTCAGGGTTCAAAAAGGAAAAGGACATCCCTCCCGTTTGCGGTGTACGCAAACGTAGGGATGTCCTTTTTTGGGTGCTGCCTGAACCACGGCCGACCGGAATGCCGCATCAGAGTGCGATTATTTACGCAGGGAGGGCGTCAGTCTTTCGGCCTGCATGCCAAGCTTTTTCAGCAGATCGATCAGCTGCGCTTTCTCCTCGTCGCTGAGTCCGCTGAATGCATGATGAATCCGCTCGGTATATTTGGGATACAGCTCGTTCATGAGGGCCTCGCCCACGGGCGTCAGTTCCGCATAAATCACGCGGCGGTCATTGGGGCAGGGTCTGCGGTGGATATACCCGCGCTCCTCCAGCTTGTCGATGACATACGTGACGTTACCGCTCTGCAGCAGCAGCTTGGAGCCGATCTGCTGGATCGGCTGCGAACCTTTATAATAGAGTACCTCCATGACCGCAAAAGCCGTGGGATTAAAGCCTTCGATTTTGCTGTTGATGACGGCATGCTCGTTGATGCTTTTGAAGCTTTTGGCGAACACGCGGTACAGATGCAGAGACAACTGGGCATCACGTTCCTGTGCATGAATCATGATTATTCCCGCCTTTATATTCATTTATTGCTGCATTTTAAACATCCGGACTCGTGCCGCATATTAGAAAGTGGACTAGGCAAGGTGGTCTCTCGTTATCCGATAAGAGCCGTTAAGGGCACAATTTTGCATAATCTTCGTATCGTATTCTTATCATAGCGCCTCGTTCCGGTGAAAAACATGTGATTTGTCACATTCCATCGGGTTTGAAACATTAAAATTTGTACTAAATTTGATCCGCGGTTGGAAGTGGAACTGAAACTGTATGTTGTCCCTGCCGTATGAATAGTAAAGTTGATGTAGACACCGAAGGAGCCTGCAAGGGGCGCGGCATATGATTTCGGAATTCAAGGCAAGGAGGATGGACATGCAAACGACGAACGATGAATCCGCGCTGCTGGATGTATACATAGAGGAAGCGGGATATGAAGAAGGCCACCCGCGGATCCGCGACGTGATGTTTCAGGTACATGCCGGGGAGCTGCTCGGGCTGATCGGTCCGAACGGAGCCGGAAAAAGCACCACGATCAAAACGCTGCTCGGCTTGCTTAAATATGCCAAGACGAGGGTATCCATCGGCGGCAGCTCCGGAAGGTATGCCTATGTTCCGGAACAGCCGGTCTTTCACGATGATTTGACGCTGTGGGAGCATATGGATTTGGCAGCGGCCGTTTACGGACTGGAGTATGAATCCTTTTGCCGGTCGGCGGACCTTCTGCTGCGCCAGTTCGGGATGGAAGAGGTGAAGCATGATCTGCCGGGCGGATTCTCCAAAGGGATGAAGCAGAAGATGATGCTGATGCTCGGATTTCTAAGCAAACCGGACGTATATATCGTGGACGAGCCCTTCATCGGACTGGATCCCCGTGCGACCAAGGACTTTTTGCAGCTGCTGGATGAAGAGCGACGTCGCGGCGCCGCTGTGTTGATGTCCACGCATGTGCTGGATACGGCAGAGAGAATATGCGACAGGTTCGTTATGATCGCCTCCGGAAGGACGGTTGCCGCAGGAACGCTTGAGGATATCCGGGAAGCGGCGGGGCTTCCCGGAGCTTCGCTATTCGACTGCTTTGATAAGCTAACATAAGAAACCGACTTAGAGTGTTTGCCATCATCCGATCTTCCGGGCCGTAAACGTCATCGGCTTAGGGGATATCGGCTGGATCCGAAGAAAGGGGGGAACGACATCGGAAGGAATAACAAAGGCTATCAGTTTCCAGACCCGGCGAGCCTGTTCAGGCGCCGGCTGAAGAGCCATATTCGGGACAGGGTGAACGTGGTGCGTTCGATCGTGGATGACTGGACCGTGCTGCTGTATATCCTCATTCCGGGCCTGCTGCTGGGCGGAAGATTGTATTATGGCCTATGGAGGCATCCTCTTCCGGAATGGGCTGCCTCGCTTCCATTTGCGCTCATGCCTGCCCTGCTCCTGATTGTGGCATCTATGGGAAGCATCCTGCTGCTCGTGCATGAGGCGGATGTGCTGTTCATGATTCAGCGGCGGTCGTGGATGCAGGGAGTGATGATCCGCAGCAGCCTGTACAGCATGGCAGCCGCAGCGCTCAAAACCTCAATTGGTTACCTGATACTGCTTCCTTTTCTGGTCAGGCAGTTCCATCAGGATGTACCGTCGGTGTTCGGCCTGCTGATGTTTACGATCACTTTTGAATGGGTGCTGATGTGGTCCAAGCATTTAATTGCGGTACAAACGAGAGGCTGGAAGAGGTGGCTGCTGTTCGTTCCGTTCGCGTTCGTCGCGTCCGCGCTGTATGGAGCCTTTGCCGTTTGGTTCAGGCAGGAGCCGGTTATACTTGCCCTCGGAGCTATAGTGCTCGCTGCCGTAACCCTTATTTTGCTGATAGCAAGGCTTCGCCTCCGGGGAACCTTTATGATCGACGTTCAGGAGGATTTGAAGAATCGGACGGAACTGACGAGTCTGGCGCTGAGCCAGGCCGTGGACAAGCCCCGGCGCATCCGCAAAAAAACGTGGGTATTCCGCCGCTCCGGATCTGTATTTCGTTCGACGGAGCCTTCGAAACGAATCGCGGGCGCGATGATTAAAACGCTGCTGCGGTACCCTAAACAGCTCATGCTCTATGCGCAGTATGCGGGCATCAGCGCCGTCGTGCTGCTGACCGTGCCTAGCGGAGTGAATATGGTTGCCTTCGCTGCACTGCATATGCTGCTGGTGTTCTGGCTGTTCCTCCAGTGGTTCAGCTTCAGGCAGGACGCGTTCGTGTCCCTGCTGCCATGGTCGTATGAGCAAAATGCGAAGTCCAGCCTCATTGCGGTCCGTGCTCTGCTGCTGCCGTTCGCGGTGCTCGCATCCGCTGCCCTGTTATTTGGAGCGGGGGTGAGCGTATGGATTGCCGTCATTGGCATTATACCGCTTTCGGCCGTGACCGCCTGGGTGATTCCGTATGCCATGCGCAGGTTTATGCTCAGTAAGGGGTAGCGGCCGCCTTCATTTCTTGCTTATGAAAAAAGCCCGGATTTCCTTGATGGAAATCCGGGCTTCATTTGTTAAGTGCCTTAAATTGAACATTTGCTTGGCAGCCTTAATCTGAACGTTAGCTGGAAACGCTGTGGCCCGCCGTTTGCGCCGCATGCATACCGGCCGTATAACCCGTGGAGAAGGCTGCGGTAATGTTGTAGCCGCCGGTATACCCGTGAATGTCCAGAATCTCTCCGCAGAAATACAGACCCGGCATCAGCTTCGATTCCATCGTTTTCGGATGAATTTCCTTCAGGTTGACCCCGCCCCCGGTAACGAAGGCTTCCTCGATCGATTTGGTGCCGGTAACCTGAATGGCAAACTTTTTCAGGATATCGACAAAAGCCGACCACTGCTGCTTCGGCAGGTGGGCGAACGTGGCGTCGCCGTCTAGCTCGGCCCGCTCCAGAAGCAGCGGCAGCATGCGTTCAGGAACTGTTCCTTTCAGCACGTTTTTGATGGCCTTTTTCGGCTCTGCTGCCAGCTTGTCCCGCAGCATGCGATCGAGCTCATGAGGAGGCAGGTCGGGAAACAAGTCCACAGCCATCTCGACTTGGTTCACCTTGAATTTGATTTTTACCTGGCGGATAAACTGGCTGCACCGCAGAGCGATCGGGCCGGAGAGGCCGAAATGGGTAAATATCATGTCCCCGCGATGTCCGATCGTCTTCTTGCCTTTCGGATTCCATACGGACAGCTCCACGTCCCGCAGCGACAAGCCCTGGAGCTCCTTGGAAGCGATCCAGCTTTCGCGGGACACGATGGGAACCTCGGTGGCATACAGCTCGGTAATCGTATGTCCGGCTGCCTCCGCCCAAGGATAACCGTCACCCGTCGATCCGGTATGGGGCACGGACTTTCCGCCTGTGGCAAGGATGACGGCCTGCGCGCGGCAGGTTGCTCCCGAGACGAGCTTTACACCGGCAGCTTGTCCGTGTTCATAGAGCACTTCGGCCACGGGCGTGTCCGTTTTGATCTCAACGCCCAGCCTGCGGACTTCGCTGACAAGGGTGTTCACCACGCTGGCTGCCTTATCGGAGACCGGGAACATTCTCCCGTTATCCTCTTCCTTCAGGGCGATGCCTAAGCTTTCAAAAAAGTTCATGATATCCCGGTTGTTGAAATGCTGGAACGCGCTGTACAAGAAGCGGCCGTTGCCTGGAATATGAGCGATCAAATCCTCGGTCTCCTTGGCATTGGTCACGTTGCAGCGGCCGCCTCCCGAGATGCCCAGCTTGCAGCCAAGCTTGCTTCCCTTATCGAGAAGCAGGACCGAGGCGCCGTTTCTTGCAGCCGCGATGCAGGCCATGAGGCCAGCGGAACCGCCTCCAACGACAATGACGTTATAGGTTTTCACGTTTTTCTCTCCTTCTGACGGATAACTCGAAGGTCCATGTTTTAAATGTACCTTTTTAGGATATATCAGGGTATATTGTAATATAGTGTAGGCTGTGATTTAATCAACATGTGGATCGCTTTTTTTTAATAAGTTGATTACTATATTTCAATGAATATCAGTTCATTTATTTTCGTCGCTATTTCCTGCAGAAACAGATATGCTCTATAGGTGTCACACAAGTGAAATGGATCTGTATTTAGGCCCGCACGGAAGAGGGAGGGACTTGCGATCATTTATGCACTGAAAAATATTATAACACAGGTGCTCATGGCGGGTTCGTTTGCGTTTTTGTTCCCGCTGACGCTCGACAAATATGTCCGTACCCTCAGGCGAAAGAAGAGGCTCGGCTCCACGGGTTTTGAATTCGTCATCATTATATCGAGCGCTTTGAGCATTTTGCTGTGTTCGCTGTTTTCCACCTCGCTGTTTCAACTGATCCCTCTGAATCTGGGCATACTGCCGCTCTTCATCGGCATGCTTTATGGAGGATTTAAAAGCGGGCTTCCGCTCGCAGGACTTTATCTGCTTTGCGATTATTCTTTTAGTGAAGTTTGGTCTGTCTCAGGACTTATTTTACATACCGGGTTGCTGCTTTATCCATTGTTAGTCTGGCTGTCCCCAAGGTTTCGGAAGGGAACCCTTACCGATAAAATCAATAAGCTGTGGATGTGCCTTCTGCCTGCCATGCTCCTCCTCACTGCATCCCCGATTATTGAGGATCCTTCCCTAAAATTATCCGACGCAGGGTCCATGCTGATCGTCCTGTTCTACATCATGGTTTGCATGTTCGCCGGCGGCGCGGTGATTTACGTCATTGAATTCGCTTTGGAGAAGCTGCTGCTGAAGGAGCAGATCAAGGGCATCTCCGAAAAATACCTGCGCGAGGAGGAGAAGCTCCAGCAGGTCATGGACGTGGCCCCCCTGTGCATGGTATCCGTGGATAACGATGGGAACGTCACAAGCGTTAACGAAATGATGATGAATTTATTCAAGAGCAGAATGCCGGAACTTACGAAAAACGAAATTCTCGGGCAGCCGCTCAGCTCCTTCGTCGATATGATGGAAAAGGACTATATCAGTTACCGGATTGGCCAAGCCTTGAAAGGCGTCAAAATGGACAACGAGCTGATCCGAATCGGTTCCCAGATACACTATACGAGCACGTCGCCGCTCACTAACAGCTACACCGGCGAGATTCTTGGAGCCGTACTTGTCATACAGGATATTACAGAGCTTGAGAGACTGCGAAGTGAGCTCGGGAATGTGGAGAGGCTCAGCCTGGTCGGGCAGATGGCGGCCAGCATTACGCATGAAATCCGCAATCCGATGGCCGTGGTGCGCGGTTTTCTGCAGCTGATGAAGGAGAAAAGTCCGGAATCGCTTGATCATTATTACCGGATCGTCATGGAGGAGCTGGACCGCGCGAACGGAATCATCAATGACTTCCTTTCCCTTGCGCAGAACCGTATCTCCGAAAAGGAGCAGTGGCATCTGCATCAAATCATTAACGACCTGAGTCCACTTCTATGGGCGGACGCGAATTTGCGCGGCCAGACGATCGAGCTCGTGATGGACGAATTTGTGCCGAAGCTCAGCCTGAATGCCAAGGAAATCAAACAACTGCTGCTCAATCTTGCGCGCAACGGGATGGAGGCGATGGAGGAAAAGGGTAAGCTCACCATTCAAACACGCCTGAAACCGCAGGAGCAAATCGTGGAGCTGATCGTAAGTGATACGGGGGTAGGCATGTCCAAAAGCCGCCAGGAGCGGCTGTTCGAGCCGTTCTTTACCACCAAAGCCAAGGGGACCGGACTGGGTCTTGCGTTATGTCTCAGCATCGTGGAGCGCCATGGAGGCAAAATCCTCGTTGAGTCGGAGGAAGGCAAGGGCACAACCTTTATTATCCAGCTTCCGTTCACGGATTCCGGAGTTTTATAGAGCCATAGTCGCCTTTGTTCCGGCGTTGTCTCTTGATTTCAGGGATGCTGGAGGTATAATATGTTCTATATGCAAATATAAAATGAACTGAAGGATCGCTTTGGTTCGGATTATATATCTGATATTTCGCAGATTAGGAGTGATTAGAACATGTCTATGTCTTTTGACAGATATATGAAGGATATGATTCAACCGATGCGCGACGAGCTTACCAGCCTCGGCATCAAGGAGCTTAGAACACCGGAAGAGGTAGAAACCTATTTGCCGGATGCTCAGGGAACGACTTTGGTGGTTGTAAACTCCGTATGCGGCTGCGCAGCGGGACAATGCCGCCCAGGCGTTGCGTTGGCGCTGCAAAATGATTTGGTGCCAGACAACCTGTTCACGGTATTCGCAGGACAGGATAAGGAAGCAACGGCCAAAGCGAGAGAATATTTTGCTCCATACCCGCCTTCTTCCCCTTCCATTGCCGTTCTGAAAGATGGACAGCTCGTTCATTTCATCGAGCGTCATCAAATTGAAGACCGCTCGGCGCAGGAAATTGCCGAGGATTTAACTGAAGCGTTTGACCGTGTGTGCCGTTAATCGGCACGGCACGCAGCAATACTGCCCCGGATATTCGGATTACCGATATGCGGGGCTTTCGTGTTTTTGGTGATGCGTCATGCTTACAGGGACAAGCTAAGCACTAAATGCTGCTATACGGTGTCAAGCTAGAAAGAGGAGAAGAGGTGTGATTGGATGAGCATGCAGGAAGATATTATTGCGGCTTTGGGGGTCAAACCGAGTATTAATGAAGAAGCCGAAGTCCGGCGAAGAGTGGATTTCCTGAAATCGTACGTGAAGAATGCCGGAGCCAAGGGGCTGCTGATCGCCATCAGTGGCGGGATCGACAGCGCGGTCGCTGCCGGTCTGTGCAAGCGGGCCACAGATGAGCTGACTAAGGAAACAGGCAAGGAATACATAACGCTGGGCGTGTTCCAGCCCTACGGCGAGCAGGAGGATATCGAACACAGCTATGCCGTGGCTAAAGCATTTGAACTGAAGCATGCAGCCGAAACCAACATTGAAGACGCGGTGACCGAAATATCGCTGGAAGCTGAGCAGGGGCTGAAGCAGCTCGGCGTTCACCGCCACCTGACGCCGCAGGGCAAGGGCAACGTCAAAGCGAGAACCCGGATGGTGCTGCAGTACGCGCTTGCCTTTGAGCTGAACCTGCTCGTAGTGGGCACGGATCACGCTTCCGAAGCGATAACCGGCTTCTACACGAAGTGGGGAGACGGAGCTGTCGATATAACGCCGATGAGCAGCTTGAACAAACGTCAAGTCCGCCAGCTCGCCGCTTATCTGGGCGTACCGCAGGAAATTGTGGACAAGGTGCCTACCGCCGGCTTGTGGGAAGGACAGACCGACGAGAAGGAGCTCGGCATCTCCTACGATGAGAACAGCGACTACCTGGAGGGCAAAGAGATTGGCCCGGCCGCGAAGGAGCGTCTGGAGAGCTATTACAAGCGAACCTCGCACAAGCGAAATGCAATCCCGGGGATTTAGAAGCGAGAACCCTCGCGGGACTTGCAGCGTCTGACCGGGGAGCGTCCTTCAAAATCACAAAAGCTACTATGGACTCGTCACCAAAATAATCAAGCCGCCGGAAATATCCGGCGGCTTTTCTTTGCGCTCATCAGGTTATTAAAGTCGGACTCACCATCGAAGCAGCGGAGCGGGCAATGATTGCGAACAAGCGTTAACGCTCACAGCAATGACTGCAGCGGAACGTCCTCTAGAAAGACAAAGTTTATTGGCTTCGTGAATTTGCACAGCTTCACGCCATCTCTTGTGACGCACCCGGAACCTTAGGCAGGGCCGGATTCTTTCTCAGACTGAACATTAGCCATACGCAGTGCAGAAGCAGGATCACCAGAACGACATAGTCCCAAACGGAGACCCCGCGGCCGTCTTGGCCGAGAAACTGGAGCAGATTATGTATGAAATGATAGAGGATCAGCGGAATGATGTTTCTATTCTTGACGATGAGCAAGGCTAGAGCCGCGCCGGTGAGAAGAGCATAGACGAGCTGAACGACCGTATCCTCGGCGCTTTGTCCGGACAGCATGTTCAGGACATGCGTGACGGAGAACAAGAGGCTGGACGTGACGACGGCGGTCGTGATGCCTTTGTGGCGGAGAAGAATATGCAGGATCAGCCCCCGGTAGACGGTTTCTTCCACGAACCCGACCAGCAGGGTGAAGAAGACGAAGAACATGGCCTCCTGGAACGTGAAGCTTCGGAAGCCGTTCGCTGCAACGCAAATCAGGACAATCACGAGCGGAAGGTAGTAGATCAAAGTTTGCGGCGGAATGTCCGCGAGCGGCCGGAAGCCGTACCGCTTCCAGCTCTTTTTCCAGGTCAGGCGCACGATGAGGACAAGGGAAATCGGAATGAAGGCGATCAGCACCGGTGCGGTGTAGCTCAGCTGCTGGATCGTGGCATAAGCTCCGGCGGTGAACATCGCCACGAGTAGCGCAAGCTCGATGATCACGACGCTGAGCACGGGGCGCTTTTCGGTGAATCGGGTAGGGCTAAGGCTTGCGGGGTTGGCTGCTTTCATGGTTCGGTTCAGCTCCTTTGATTAATTGCTCAACATATTCTTTTTCCATTTTAAAAAAATGCATGCCGTAAGATAGCACGGATACTCTGTAATAATGCTTTTGCGGATCCGGGAGCTCGGCGAGCTCTCCGGCCACAATCTGCTCGACGGCCTGCAGTCGCCCGATTTCCTGGTTCAGCTTCTGCTGGTATTCCGCAAGCCGCTCGCTCCGGGTTTCCTCGTCCAGGTAATCATAGAAAAATACCTTCAGCAAAAACTCGTTGCGGCTGAGCGCGAGCGGCTCTCCGAGCCAAGCAATGAAATGCTGCCGGCCTTGGGGAAGGAGGGAATAGAGCTTCTTATTCTTGCTGCTGCCTTCCTCCTCTGCCACGGAAATCCATTCTTTGTCTGACAGGCGCTTCAGCGCGGGATAGAGACTGCCGAAGCTTGCTTTGTAGAACATGCCGATGGACAAGTCGATCGTTTTTTTCATGTCATAGCCGCTCATGCTGCCTTCCATCAGCAGTCCCAAAATGATGTATTCAAGCATGTTATCCACCTCTTATGTATCGATTCGATATATCGTTTCGATACATAATATAACGAATACTTTTCCAGAGGTCAATCCTTTTTTTACAAATGTTTCTTTCGATTCAGGCATGAAAACTTGTAGACATAACTCGCATCGCGGAAGGTCTCCTGATACAATAAGGTTTGAATGTCTTCGGAAGGATGGTGTGGTCATTGATTCACGGGATCGGGCATGATGTGCTGGAAATCAAACGGCTTTCGCTGCTGCTGAGCGGACAGCTCGGGTACCGGTTCATGGAGCGGGTATTGACGGAGAAAGAGCGGGAAGAAGCCAGAAGAAGGGGCGGAAAGCTGACGGAATTCGTTGCGGGCCGTTTTGCCGCGAAGGAAGCGATCTCCAAAGCTTTCGGCTGCGGGATTGGCAGTATCATCGGCTTTGCGGACATGGAAATTTTGCCGGATTCCTGGGGAAGGCCGGTAGCATCCTTAAGCCCGGGAGCATGGGAACGCCTACAACTTCCGGGGGAACCGGATTATATTATTCATTTGACCATTTCCCATCAGACAGAGCTGGCTTCCGCATTCGCGGTTGTCGAAAGAACCGTGTAGGTATATAAAATGATCTAAAGTTTGACCGTGCTTCTCCTGGATTCCATCTGGAAGACAGGCGATGTGCTTTCCCTTTCTTTAATTCAATTTATATAGCAAACAGCATTCAGGGAAAAGAAAGCCGGAAGGAATGGAATGAGTTATATGAACCAGACAGATCATAAAAAGTTTTTTAGCCATCATTTACTGGAATGGTATATGCAAAATAAAAGGGATCTGCCGTGGCGCCGCCACCGCAATCCTTACTATATTTGGGTAT
Source organism: Paenibacillus sp. SAFN-054 (assembly GCF_051966755.1). Lineage (NCBI taxonomy): Bacteria > Bacillati > Bacillota > Bacilli > Caryophanales > Paenibacillaceae > Paenibacillus > Paenibacillus sp. SAFN-054. The sequence goes on along the minus strand of NZ_JBQCKS010000008.1, from coordinate 73,265 downwards.
CCGAGATTATGCTGCAGCAAACGCGCGTAGATACCGTTATTCCTTATTTTCACCGTTTTATCGAACGGTTCCCGACCGTCGAGGACCTGGCGGATGCGCCCGAGCAGGATGTGCTGAAATGCTGGGAAGGCCTTGGTTATTACTCGCGCGCAAGAAACCTGCAGGCAGCAGCTAAACAGGTGAAGGAGCTGCACGGTGGACAAGTGCCGGACGACAAAGCTTCGGTATTCGCCTTGAAGGGTGTTGGCCCATATACGGCGGGCGCTGTGCTGAGCATTGCCTTTAACAAGCCGGAGCCTGCGGTGGACGGAAACGTCATGCGCGTGCTTTCCCGTTACTTTCTGATCGAGGAAGATATCATGAAGGGCAGTACGCGCTCGTTCATGGAAGGCCTGGTCGTGGAATTGATTCCCGAAGGACGGGCCTCCGACTTCAATCAGGCGCTGATGGAGCTTGGCGCGCTCGTCTGTACGCCAAAGTCGCCGCACTGCCTGACCTGTCCTGTCATGGAGCATTGTGCCGCCAGGCTCGAAGGCGTGGAGGAATCGCTGCCGGTGAAGACCAAAGCGAAGCCGCCGCGTCCGGAATACCGGGTCGTTGCTCTCGTCGAAGGAACCGGGGGACATGCAGGCAAGGTGCTGATCCGCCAGCGGCCGCAGGAAGGGCTTCTGGCCCGCATGTGGGAGCTGCCGCATGTACAGGTGCCGCAAAGCCGCAGCGGCCGTCTGCCGGACGAGCCGGCGATGGATATCGTGGTGGGCGCGCTGCTGGAAGAGGGGATCGCTGTAAGGCCTGAAGGTTACATGATGGATGCCGAGCATACGTTCAGCCATATTCATTGGAACCTGCAGGTATACCGCTGCCGCGAAGAGGATTTGCCTATGGCCGCGGAGTCGCAAGCTGCGTACGAGCTTGTGCTGGAGCATGCTGCCGCCGAAGAGAAGGCAGGGCCGCATCATCGCTGGATCAGCGAGGAGGATATGGCGCTGTATGCTTTTCCAAATGTGTTCCTGAAAATTCTCAGGGAGCATTTTAAGCTGGAGAAGGACTCAAAGTAGCATCAACTTAGCATGCTGCGGTTAAAGAACATAAAAAGAACCGTCCCTTGGAGGGACGGTTCTTTTGTATTGCCGGGCTGGTGCGCCCGAAACCGTGAACCATACAGATTAAACGGCTTCTTCGTAACGCTTGCTCACGGCATCCCAGTTTACAACGTTCCAGAAAGCAGCGATGTAATCAGGGCGTTTGTTTTGATATTTCAGGTAGTAAGCATGCTCCCAAACGTCCAATCCAAGAATCGGAGTTTGACCTTCCATGATTGGATTGTCTTGGTTTGGCGTGCTTGTTACAGCCAGCTTGCCGTCTTTGTTCACAACGAGCCAAGCCCAGCCGCTTCCGAAACGGGTTGTAGCCGCTTTGGCGAAATCTTCTTTGAACTTATCGAAACCGCCAAGTTCTTGGTCGATCGCTTCAGCCAGCTTGCCGCTCGGTGCGCCGCCGCCGTTTGGTCCGATCGTTTCCCAGAACAGGGAGTGGTTCGCATGGCCGCCGCCGTTGTTGCGAACGGCAGTACGGATGCCTTCAGGTACGCTGTCAAGGTTTGCGATCAGCTCGTCTAAGCTTTTATTTTGCAGTTCAGGAGCGCTTTCCAGAGCCGCATTCAAGTTGGTTACATACGTGTTATGGTGACGATCGTGGTGGATCTCCATCGTTTGTGCGTCGATATGAGGCTCGAGCGCATTGTTAGGGTAAGGAAGTGCAGGTAATTGAAATGCCATGATAAATACCTCCTGTAAATGTTTTTTATAAGAGCTCCATGCAAATGGACCTCTATTCATAAAGAAACCTTTGCTGAGCAGCAAAAGAGTCCTTTAATGACCGGATTATGTAACCTGGACTACAGCCATATAAATGAATTAAAGTTTAACGTTTGTTTCCCCGATCTTTCGTTCGATGGATACAAATACAATTAAACCGTATTTTTTCAATTAAATCAACATTTATGTTTATAAAGTCGGCTTGCGTTTGGGCCCCGTACATAACTCGTCTTATCCATTACCCTTTCTATCAATATTTATGCGGACAAAATGACCATTATATGGTTATTTTACTAATATTACAATGAAAACGCTTGCTATAAAGCGCTTTCAAAAGAAAATGCGTGTTTTTTAAAGAAAACTATGATTTAATGGATGATAAAGAAGGAATTTAACGGTTTTTGTCGTAATATTAATTCTGGATTAAAGAAGAGCTTGTCTTCCAAGGATCCAAACAAGCTGACGAAAAGGGAGATTTAAGACATGCAGGTTCGTTCCTTTCAGTTAAGTGATTGTAGCAGCGTCACCGAGTTGATGCAGGTTGCCTTGTCCGAAGAGTGTTACCGTAATACGATGGGACCGTTCTCCAGGCAATTGTCCTGGGATTCGGAGTTAATCATGGTTGCAGAGGAAGACGATGAAATCGTGGGGGCGCTGATCGGCACGATCGAGCATAACCACGGCTGCTATTACCGCATCGCCATTCATCCCGACTATCGCCGCCAAGGCATTGGCAAGGCGCTCGTAGCGGCCATGGAACAGCGCTTTCAGGTCCGCAAGGTAAGCCGGATCATGATTGCCGGAGATGAGCACAACAAAGCCGCAATGCCGCTGTATGAAGCGATGGGCTACGGTGCCAACAAAATTTTGGAAGCCTTTCAAAAGCTCAGCATCATCAGTCCACAGCACTAATCTTTCTTACACCTGCGGATGACCTCCAAGTTGATACAAATTATAAACTTCTTGCCGGTCGCTATCAAATGCTTTACGTACCAAATCATAGAAATTCCAGAAGTGGACAGCCTATTGTGAATTGTCAAAAAACAATATTTTCTATATTGAGCATATCTTTACTGCCGTTGCAAAACCGCGTAAGATATGCTTTTCTGTATATAAGGGGAATTTGTCTATAAAATGAGGTGTAGCATGAATCAAGCAAAGCAGCGTGAACCCGGGTATTCGGAAGCCGATCCGGCAGACAAGCCGGAACCGAAGCCACGCAGTCTATCCTCCGAGGTGTGGGACTGGGCTAAAACCATCGTTATCGCTTTTGTCATCATGATGCTTCTGAATTTATTCGTCTTCAATCTGTCGATGGTCAAAGGACAGTCCATGCAGCCGACATTGTATGAAAAGGAAAGGCTGTTTATCGATAAAATCGTGTATGACTTCAAGGCGCCCAGCCGGGGAGAAATCGTCGTGCTGCATGATCCGAGCGACGGACCGGACAAGAAGGAATTTCTGGTCAAACGTATCATCGGCATTCCCGGCGACATCATTGAAGTGAAGGACCATAAGCTCTACGTGAACGGGCAGCAGAAGGCCGAGCCTTATACCGAAGTGGAGATTCAGGATGCCGATTTCAGTCCGCTCACGCTGGACAAGGAGCATTATTTCGTCATGGGGGACAACCGTCATGCAGGCGCCAGCAAGGACAGCCGTTCCTTCGGCAGCGTGACCGCGAAGGATATTGTGGGCAGGGCCGAGTTCATCTTCTGGCCGGTATCCCAAATCAGAGGCTTATAATGACGCGTTATCCAGGCAGAAAAGGAGGCGAGAGAGATGACAGCTGTTAAGACCTCTGGGTATGCTCCTTCGCCTTCCCCATGGGAGCTGCTGAAGCAAGAAATCAAGGAGGTTGCGGCAGCATTCGGCATAGACGACATCGGATTTGCCTCCGCAGACCCTTTTACATCACTGAAATCGATTCTGCAAAACCACCGCGATCTTGGTTATGAGTCTGGCTTCGAGGAGCCCGATCTGGATAAACGCGTAACCCCCGCACTTCCTTCCGCTGAGCCTGCTTCGCTCATTTCCATCGCCGTTGCCTATTCTTCCAAAATGAATGACGCTCCCAAAAACGAGCCGGGCATGTACCGGGGCGTTTTGTCGCGTTCTTCGTGGGGGAGGGACTACCATCATGTACTGCGCGAGGCGATGGGGAAGCTCGAGGCATTTATCCGGGAACGGGTGCCGGACGCGGTGCTGGAGAGCATGGTAGATACCGGGGAGCTTGTCGACCGGGCCGTAGCAGAACGGGCGGGCATTGGTTTCAGCGGCAAAAACTGCTGTGTGATTTCACCGAAATGGGGATCCTGGATCTTTCTCGGGGAGCTGGTAACGAACATTCCTTTTCCGCCGGATAAGCCGGTGACAGAGGATTGCGGAGATTGCACTCTATGCATCGATGCTTGCCCTACCGGTGCTCTTGTGGGTCCGGGGCAGCTGAATGCACAGCGCTGCATATCCTTTTTAACGCAGTCCAAAGGATTCCTGACGGACGAGGTCATGCGCAAGATCGGCAACCGTCTGTACGGCTGCGATACCTGTCAGGTGATCTGTCCGAAGAACAAAGGGAAGCACTGGACGCATCATGAAGAGCTGCTGCCGGTGCCGGACAAGGACAGGCCGCTGCTGCTGCCGATCCTGGATCTAACCAACCGGGAATTCAAAGAGAAATTCGGAGAGAGCGCAGCCGCTTGGCGGGGACGAAAGCCCATACAGCGCAATGCGGTGATCGCGCTTGGCAATTACAAAGATAAATCTGCGGTGCCCAAACTGGGAGAGGTACTGCTGAACGACCCACGGCCGGAGCTGCGGGGAACCGCCGCCTGGTCGCTGGGACGCATAGGAGGCGAAGAGGCATTGAACATCATGAATAAAGCCATGGCTTCCGAGCAGGACGAGAAGGTCCGGGAAATGCTCGGGGAAGCGCAGGAACAACTTCAATCGCAAACGACGGCGGACACAGCAGCAACAGAAAGTGAAGGACCGAAATTTACGGCTGCTCTGGGTGGAGAGCCGGAAACGATATATTACGATGAAATGCAGTCCATCATCGGGCCGTTAACGCTATGTGCAACCGACAAAGGACTATGCCTGATCGAATTCGGGAGCTTCCACGTGAAGGAAGCCGTACTCCAGCAATGGTCGCGCACCTGGTGCGGAGGCGGGGATTTCGAGCATGACGACGAGCGGCTGGCAGAAGCGAAGCGTCAGCTGGGAGAGTATTTCGCTGGGCAGCGCCAAACGTTCGATCTGATGCTGGATTTGCGGGGAACACCTTTTCAGCTACAGGTTTGGTCGACTCTGACCGATATTCCATATGGAGAGATTCGTTCTTACGGGGTGATCGCGGAGAAGATTAAACGACCGAAGGCCATCAGAGCCGTCGGCGGAGCCATTAATAAAAACCCGGTTCCGGTTATCGTTCCGTGCCACCGTGTGCTTGAAAGCGACGGCAGCCTGACGGGCTACCGCGGCGGGCTTGAAACCAAGCGCCAGCTTTTAAGCCTGGAAGATTCGCTTCCCGAAAGAAATACGAGGATCGAAGAGTAAAGCGGCGACAGGCTTGACGTGAACGGATAGCGGCTGCTGGAAATCGGGGGGAGAATCATGAGGTATATCAGCATTGATCAGGTAGAGCCCGGACAATTTTTAGGCAAAACGATATATTCCGGAAACGGCACGGTGCTTCTGTCCGCAGGGGTACAGCTGACGGTGTACATGATCAGCACCTTAAACCGGATCGGCGTAACCATGTTATACATTCAGGATCCGATGTTCGATGACGTCGATACCGACGACATGCTCAGCGAAGCGACCAAGCAGAGCATCATTCATGAGATGTGCAACGTGTTTGAAGCCGTGCGGTCCGGCAAGGACTGGAATACGCATCTGATTGGCAGCAGCGTGGAATGTCTCCTGGAGGACGTGATGAGCAACAAGGAGATGCTGGTGCAGCTGACCGACATCCGGACGGCGGACAACAGCCAGTACATTCATGCGATGAATGTCTGCCTGCTGTCTTCCGTGATAGGCATCAACATGGGGCTTAATTATCAGCAGTTGAAAGAGCTTGCCACCGGGGCTTTGATGCATGACATCGGAAAAAGCGGCTTGAGCCTTGAGGATGAGATTATGCCCGGCCTCAAATCCCACCACACCTGGAGAGGATTCGAGAAGCTGAAGAACAAGAGGGATTTCAGCCTTCTGGTTGCCCATGTGGCTTTGCAGCACCATGAACAGGTTGATGGATTCGGCCTTCCGCGCGGACTGACGGGAGATGAGATACATCTGTATGCCAAAATCGTAGCCGCGGCGAATACCTATGACCGGCTGATCCATCCGATTCTTCCGAAAGCGAAGAGCCTGCTGCCGCATGAGGCCTGCGAGGAAATGATGGCCATGTCGGAGAAGCAGCTGGACTATGAAGTGCTGATTCATTTCAACAAGATGGTCTCCATTTACCCCAATGGATCTGGCGTCCGTCTGTCCACAAAGGAGACCGGCGTGGTCGTGAGCCAGCACCGTGGCCTTCCGGGACGCCCGGTGATCCGAATCGTGCGCGGCGAAGCGAACCATCTGGACGTCAAGGAGCTTGATCTGGCGCAGGAAACGACGGTTTTTATTGAGGCTGTTTTATCGTAGAAATCCATTTGCTAGGCGCTTGGGGACATGCTATGATAGGTTCGTGTTGCTAAGCACGCAAAGTATTGATCTATAAATATGAGGTGGCTGAATATGCAATATGTCATTCCTGTGATTACGCTGATTGTCGGCTTAATCGGCGGCTTTTTTATCGGCGTGTTTTATTTGCGCAAGCAAATGGAAAAGATGCAAAGTGATCCGCAAATGCTTCAAAAGATGGCTAAACAGATGGGGTATAATCTGAACAACCGCCAAATGCAGAAAGCTCAGCAAATGATGAAGAACAATCCGCAGCAGTTTACGAACAAAAAGGGCGGAAAACGCAAGTAAGCCAAGGGTCTTGGGATTCGCAAGAAGAAAATCAGGAGGTCACGAGAGGAGGTCAGTGCCGTGGCTGGCGTTAAAGATTACGCAAATACGAATGTTCAGGAAAATCGTGATAAAGTCGAGTACCATATACAGCAAATCTTGCAATTGATCGGTGAGGACCCGCAAAGGGAAGGGCTTCTGGAAACCCCTGCGCGCGTGGCCCGGATGTACGAGGAAATTTTTGCGGGCTATGAAGTGGACCCGAGAGACGTGCTGGGCGTTACCTTTGACGAGAATCATGAGGAGCTCGTGATCGTGAAGGATATCGTGTACTACAGCCAGTGTGAGCATCATATGGCGCCGTTTTTCGGCAAGGTGCACATCGGCTACATTCCAAGCGGCAAAATTGCCGGTCTCAGCAAGCTGGCCCGTCTGGTCGAGGCAGTGACCCGCCGTTTGCAGGTTCAGGAGCGCATCACTTCGCAAATCGCCGACATCATGGTCGACGTGCTGCAGCCTCATGGCGTGATGGTTGTCGTGGAGGGCGAGCATCTATGCATGTGCGCACGCGGCGTGAAGAAGCCCGGCAGCAAAACGGTCACTTCCGGCGTGCGCGGCATTTTCCGGGAAGATCCTGCGGCCAGAGCCGAGTTTCTGTCTTTGATCAAAGGCTGATTGCAAGCAATAAAAAAGAAGGCATCTCCGAAGGGCTGTGGAAGAACCCTCGGGGATGCCTTTTTTTGTGTGTGATTGAGCTGTCGTCCGGCTTAAGGCTTGTTCTTCATAAGCGGCTCATTGTCGATATCCTTCTGTTCCGCCAGCTTCACGTTGCTGAGGAAGGCGGAGACGCGGCGCAGATACTCGCGCGGATGCTCCCGGAATATGAGCTCATGATGGCTGTCTTTGACGATCCATACGTCCGAGTAGGGGTTCGTCTGATTGGCTGCCAATTTCTCGGCGATCGGATAGGGGGCTTTCTCATCCTCCGTGCCGTGAATGAAAAAGATCGGGAACGGATAATCTTCCTTTTTCACCTGCTGATACGGAATCTGGTGCAGGCTGGTTCCGTTCAGCACGGGGAACAGCAGCTCCAGTATTTCCAGCGACGGATGCCGCGGCAGATCAATCTGGTTCTTGATGTTGTGGTACAGCGTATCCGGCTCCAGCAGAAAGCTGCTGTCCAGAATCATCGCATCGACGTCCTTGGTCTGAAGCCCCGCCTGCAGGGCAGTCCCTGCACCCATGGAAAAGCCCCATACAACGATCTGCTTCGCGCCGCGCTGTTTGGCCAGCTCGATCGCACCGAGCAGCTGTTTGGACTCCACCTTGCCGCCTGTGGCCACGGCTTTGCTGTTCTGGGCCGCGAAACCGTAATCAAACATGATGACATTAAAATTCATGCGATGGGCGTAGTGGGCCAAATCATACATCGGGATCCACGTTTCCTCGCGGTTAGCCCCGTATCCGTGACTGAAGACGATCGTTTTCTTCGATCCTTCGGCGGGAATGTACCAGCCATGCATCATCCGGCTTCCGTCCAGCGCAGGGAAGGTGACGTTCTCGTATGCCATGTGCTTTGCCTGCATCGGGTTGGAATAGAGCGGGGCAACGGTCGGATTCGAGAGTACCCATGCGATATAAGCATGCAGCGCGATAAAGCAAAAGATCAGGAAAAATAAAACGGACAGCAGCAGAGCTACCAATATATGCTTCACGCGTATGAGCCGCGGTGTGAGCGGTATGGGTGTTTCGGTCAGGGGGCGAGATGCTTGGACGTCGTTTCGTGTTGCCATGTTCATGCTGGCCCCTCCTTCTATTAAAATGGCTAATTCTAGTTTAGCTTGTAGGCAGCGAATACGAAACAGATAAAATTTTACTCTATATCCTATGCTGCGGGACGCCTAATGTCAATCAGCCCGGCCCATTTGTAAATGAAATGTAATGATCGGGGGGCGGCGCGCCTTCTTGGGAAGGATAAGTACAATTTTGCGAAAAAGTGGACTTTAGGCGCTGAATTTCTTATAATTATTGTAACCATGTTTCATGTGGTGAAACATTAAGAGGGGCGGGATCTGGAATGGAAGACCGCAAATTGACCGTACGCGCGGTTGAACGCGCACTTGATATATTGATGTGCTTTACGAGAAGCAGCGAGCTTGGACTGACCGAAATTGCCGGACAAATCCACCTTCATAAAAGCACGGTGCATCGTTTGCTGACAACCCTTGAAGAGAAGGGGTTTGTTGTCCGGGACGCGGCAACGGAGAAGTACCGCCTGGGGCTCCGGGTATGGGAGCTGTCCACGCATCTTTCCAAGAGCGATGATCCGGCCGTCCTGTTCCTGCCCGGGATGGAACGGCTCCGCGACCGGCTGGGCGAGACGGTAAGCCTGTATCTCAGGGACGGGAAGGACCGGCTGCGGATCCAGGCCGTACAGAGCAATCAGGCGATTCGCCGGGTAGCGCAGGTCGGTGCGCGGCTTCCCCTGTACGTCGGAGCTTCGAGCAAGGTGCTCGTCGCCTTTGCTTCGCCGGAAGATCAGCGGGAGCTGTTTCAGGATCCCGAATGGCCGGACATGCCGGACAAGGACGGATACATACGCATGCTGGAGGAAATCAGGGAGCAGGGATACGCCACGAGCTTCGAGGAGCGGGAACCGGGCGCCGCTGCGGTCGCCGTACCGATCGTGGGCCGAAGCGGGGAAGTGGCGGCAGCCTTGTCTGTATCCGGCCCCGTCAGCCGGATCTCGACCGATACGCTGCACGAGTTCGCTCCCGTGCTGAAGGAGGCTGCCCGTCAGATGGGCCTGATGATTTAAGCTGGCGTGCTAGATGTAGAATGAAGTAACGCAAAAGACCACTGGAGTTAAGGTTTCCAGTGGTCTTTTTGCATGACTAATTATGGACGGAGCTTGCTTGTTGGGTGTAGTGCGGTCGTAAGAAAGCTCCACGGCATTATCTCTCGATATGTTCCTCAAACCAGCGCACGATATGGCTGAGGCGGCGTGTCCGCAGGTGCGGATGGCCGCTCCGGGACAGGTTATGGTCGGCGCCCGGGAACCGGATCAGCTGCGTTTTCTTCCCAAGCCGCTTCAAGGCGGTGAACATCTGCTCGCCCTGTTCGATCGGGCAGCGCAGGTCCTGTTCGCCGTGAAGGACAAGCAGCGGAGTGGTTACGTTCTTCACGTAAGCCAGCGGTGAATGCTTCCACAGCTTCTCCACGTCATCCCAGGCATTGCCCCAGATTTGATCCTCGGTAAAATGATACCCGATATCGCTTACGCCATAGAAGGAAAGCCAGTTGGAAATCGAGCGCTGGGTGACGGCCGCCTGGAAGCGGTCGGTATGGCCGACGATCCAGTTGGTCATGAAGCCGCCGTAGCTGCCTCCGGTCACGCCAAGGCGGGAAGCGTCGACGTAATCGTAATGATTCAGTACATAATCGGTGAAATCCATGAGGTCCTGGTAGTCCCGTCCGCCGTAGTCTCCCCGGACGGTGTTCACATGTGCTTGGCCGTAGCCGTGTCCCCCGCGCGGATTCGTGTAGAATACGGCAAAGCCGGCAGCTGCGAGGAGCTGGAATTCGTGCATGAACGTATGGCCGTACATCGCCTGAGGCCCGCCATGGATTTCAAGAACGGCAGGAACCTTGGAGCCTTCCTTGTAGCCGATCGGCTTCATGATCCAGCCCTGCATCGGCCAGCCGTCCCCGGCAGTGAATTGGAACTCCTCCGGTTCGCTGAGCATCAGCTCGTTCCAGAGCCCGGCATTGCAGTCCGTAAGGCGCGTTTCCTCGCCGCTTATGAGATCGAGCCGGAACAGGTCCCCCGGCTGGAGAGGATCAGCAGCAGCGAAGATCAGCTCTCCGCTTGGCGCCAGCGCGAACTGGTAAATTTCACGGTCGCCTCCCGCCATGATCTCGAAGTCGGAGCCGTCCAGCGCGAAGCGGGCAATTTCCACACGCCCATTCTGGCTGATCTGGACATACACGGACTGTCCGTCATGGCTGTATACCGGAGGCGTTCCGGCTCCGGCGCGCATGTCGCTGACGCAGCTGTGGCCAAGCTGGATGTCCAAGTCGGTGTAAAGCGCGCGATACGCTCCGCCTTCGGCAGGCAGGAGATAAATACGGGTTAATGTCGCATACCCGCAGGACAGATCATCGGCAAGCATGAGAATGTGCTTGCCGTCCGGGGTGTAGCTGACATGTCCGATGCTGATTTGGCCGTCGGTCAGCTGACGCGTTACACCGCCAGCCCGATCGGTTACGTACAGATCGTTCGTGGGTCTGAGATCGGCATCGGCAATGTCCGCGGTAGGAAGCTCCGTGGTATAGGCGATTTCGGCTCCGCTTGGTGACCATGCGAAAGCACCGACATCGAACGAGCCGGAAGTGATCTGCGTGCTGGTTCTGGTTCCGATATCAAAGAAGAACAGATGCGTTCTGCGGCTGCTTATCAGGCCGGCCCCATCGGCTTTATAGCGGATGCGGTCCACGATAGTTTCCTCCGGCAGCTTATCCTTCGAGTCATCCGATTCCTCCTTTCCGTCAGGGGCTTCGGCCTTCAGCAGCAGTGCTGTCCCGTCCGGAGACCACTTATAAGCGCTTACACCATGCTTAAGCTCGGTAACTGCCTGTGCTTCACCTCCGTGCGCTGGCAAAAGCCAGACTTGGCGGGCATCCCCCTTTTTGCGGAGAAAAGCGAGCTGCGAACCGTCGGGCGACCACTGCGGAGCGCCGTCCTGTTCACCCGCGGTGAACGGCATATCTTCGCTTCCATCCGGCTTCATCAGGCGGATCTGGGTCACATAGCCGGTATGCTTGCTGTTGACCGACTTTAGTATGTACGCAGCCGCTCCATTTTCAGGAGAGACTGCAGGATCGCTAACCCAGTGCATGCGGTGCAGGTCCTCGGCTGTCATCACGTGTTTTTCACTCATCGAAAAAGACCTCCCATTAGAGAAAATGAACAGAATGAACAATAGCTTGAGTTTCATTATCCCAGAGAATGGGCAGGAAATCCATCCCATACGGATGGGGTGAAGGCGATAAGGGCCGGTTATTCATGTTGCAGAAAAGATCCGCGTTTTTCCCGGCCCCGGCTGGCATCATGGAACAGCATCTCTTACCCCGCAAAAATGCCGGCGACAGCAATCATAACCATAATGCCGACCAATACCATCCAGGCCGCGGGTCTCGCAAAGTTGATCGTCCAGCCGATTCCCATCCGCTTCTCAACGAACAGCGCCGGATCATTCGGGTTGAAATAGACGAAGCCAAGCTTCCAGAAACGGTCATCATTGACCGCGGTCCTGCCTGTACCCACGGCATGGCTGCCGATACGGCGGCCCCCCTGGCCGGTCGTGAGTGAAATGACCAAAGCCATGATCACGATGACGCTAGGAAGCAGCAGGGACACGAGCATCATGATGCTGCTGTTCAGTTCGTACCGCATATTGAGCTGGATGAACGAAAACAGAAGCACCATGATCATGGCGGATACGGCGTTAAACATCGACCAACGCAAACGGAACACGGCGTTCCGCTGAGCGGAGAGCTCCGGATGATCGGGATCGATCTGCTGTTTGCTTTCGAGGATCATGCGGTTGATGAACACGAACAGCGCGATCATCACGAACTGCATCAGATTGAGCCCCAGCACGGACCGGTAGGACTTAGCCACGGAGCGCGTTACCTCGCCCTGCCAATCGAATTTCATCGCAATCGTGTCCGGAAACTGATCGTAATAAAGGATGGCGAACAGGGCGCTGATGATCGTCACGCCAAGATGAAGCAAAAACCAGCGGTTGGATATGATCATTTTTTTGCTGCGGAACCGGGTATCAATCGCGATTTTTCCGCTTCTCATCGTTTCTTTCGGAAAGGAGGACTTCATCTTTTTCATTTTGAAATAATACGTCATATTCATGACGCCGGAGCAAATCACAGTGACGATAATATACGAAGAGAGCACATAGAGCTGGGTTTCCTCATCCGACATCATCAGAACGGACAGGCAGCCAACCAGCAGCAGGGCATACAAGACGCCGCTGATCCAGGCATACTGTCTGCGCATATGACGGAGCTGCGGGCTGTGATACATTTCTTCGCTGACCGATATGCCGAAGCTGACGGTTTCCCGGGTGAGAAACGGCATCGCAATCAGCGTAATCGAAATCGGAATGAACATGACGACCGTCATTAAAGCAGATATCCATAACATTAGGCATTCTCCTTTGTGCCGCGTGAAATGTCTTCATAAAGCGATTCTACAAGCTGGAGCAGGCTTTCTTTGCTCATGCTTCGGCAGATGGCCTCGGCGATCAGGGGACGGAGCTGCTCTGTTTGCTTCTGTTCATACTCCATCGTAACGCCAGGCATGCCGTCGGGATTGATGACGACCCCTTTTTGCCGGTGGATCTGAATGAAACCTTCCTGTTTCAGCAGCGTGTAAGCCTTGTTGATCGTGTGCAGATTGACGCCGATGTCCGACGCCAGGCTTCTCACCGAGGGCAAATCCTCGCCGGGTTTCAACTCGCCGCTGGCGATGCCCTCAATGATCTGATTCATCAGCTGCGCATAAATGGGAAGATCCGACTGCATATCCAGACGGATGATCATGGGAAGACCTTCTTTCGGCAGTGGATTTTTTAAAATAGTTAACTGTTATACTACAAATATAACATATGGAACATTGTCGAGTAAATAGACATGAGCAAAAAATAAAAAAAGAGCGTCTGCAAATGCAGGCGCTCTTTTACCAATATAAATCTTATGAATGGAAGGGGAAGCCACTCATAAGGAGGGATATGCGATATTTAATCCTTCGGTTACCGTTTCGGGCTTAGTTTCTCAAGCAAAACCTCTTTAAATGTCACTGGCTTATCCATGGTGGTGTCCTTTTTGGGCGGTGTAGTGACCTGAGGTCTGGGATAAGCATGGTGAAAGGGCATCATTTGCGGAACGTTCATCAATTTCTTTCCTCCTCGCGCAGGTTCTTAACCGTATTTCTTAATGCATATGTATGCGGAAAAACGGATGCTTTTCTCCGGGTTTCTTGTTCTTTACCCGTTCATTTTCGCTTTTAAACCCAATATCCGTATTTTGGGAAAATGGTCATGCGATTTTAGGACTGATGGGTGAGTTATGGGACCGGAGGTCCTTTATTTCTGCTACGACAATTTATGTCGTACCTCCTGTCATATAATGGGGCTGTGAACGGATGCATAAAGGAAGGAGGTGAACAACAATGGCAAAAACCAAAAGAGGACGCATTCTGTGGAGCCTACCGTCTAGAGGCCGGGGAACCTGCCCTGTTTGCGACAGCAAGCGGATCAAGCTGCTTTATACGCGTACGGGTGCAGACGGTACGGCACTAAAGGTGTGCAAAAAATGCTTTAAAGCAGAGCAAGAGAGAATTGATTCTGCAGCGTCGAAGCGTTGACAAGCGGGGGGGCATGCTGCCTGGGAAGCCTCAGTTTTTTCCTTGTTACAGGAAAAATGGCTTGAATCTCCGAACCTGCAGATGCTTCAATAGAAATGCAGGGTTCCATCTGCGAGAGAAGGGGGAGCCGGAATTTGAGCAACATGCACAGGATTCATTGGTTTGATCAACGAGTCAGGGAAGGTCATTACCCGAGCAGCAAAGATATGGCCCTTCAATTTGAAATATCCAGGAGGCAGGCGCAGCGTGATATCGAATACATGGCCGTTTCCCTGCGTGCACCGCTTCAATACATCGCAAAGCACCGGGGATATGGTTATGAGGATAAGACCTACGTGCTGCCTCATTTATACATAACGGAAGAAGAAAGGGATGTTCTAAGCTTTCTGGCGCGGAAATACGGTCAGTACAGCAGCGATCAACCTTCCAGCATACAGCGGGTTGCGCACCTGCTCAGCCGCTTTACCGGAGAAGAGGAGACGGAAGCCTTTGGACGGTTGCCGTTCTTTGAAGCTCAGCCGCGCTTGATTGAGATCAGTGGACAGCTTGCATTCGCAATTTCTCATCGGAAAATTGTGCATATCCGCTATCGCGATGAGGCCGGGGAGATAAGGCATGACATCTGTCCGGTTCAACTGTTATCCAGATACAATGCGGATTACGTAGCGGCTTATGGAGCGGACGGAAGCCGGAAGCGGCTGTACAGGATTGACGGTATCGCAGACTTGCATGTAACCGCCCGGATATTTGAGGATAGGGATGAGCAGAATGCCGCGGTGATCGAGCGAGACATTCCGGCTATCAAGCCGTTCACGGCCAGAATCAAGCTGAATCATGAGCTAGGCGAAGACACTTGGTTTGGATATGCTGCGAGACCTGTAGGTGAGCTTCTGTATGAGATTGATTTTTACGATGCAGAGTCTTTCATGCAGCAGTTGATGCAGTCAGCATGGAAACGGCTGGAAGCGCCCAAATGGCTGAAGCAGAAGCTTCAGACCCGGTGCGAGCAGGTGCTGCACTGTTTAAACGGAGAGGGGTAGCAATGGTGTCCAGCGTCATATTACAGGATCTAATCGTCAAAAGAGAATCAAAATCCTATACCGATGCTTTATATGCAATTCTTACGGCTGCAGGCTTGTTCGAAGGGCCCAAATACATGCTGTCCGCTTTAAGCGGGATGGCCTTTATTTTCGCGGTCCATGAACGGCTGCTCCATCTTTCGGTCACAGCTTACGGACAATGGGGAACCGTTCATAAGCGGGCGGCCGACAGCCTCGGTATTTACACGGTCTGGGACGGGGGACGCACGCGGCATCCGACATTCCCGCGCTACCAGCAGGATGCGGTCCAGTGGATTAAGGAGAGCCTCGACAAGGGGATCGGGGTGGTCTATTGGATTCCGGAGTTCGGCGTGATTTACGGTTATGATGACGAGGACCGGGTTTTTTATGTGCAGGACGGCATTTCGAATGAAAACCGGCTGGTGCTGTACGATAACTTAGGCCTGAATTTTACACCCTTCTGGCATGCGCAAGCTTTTGGGGACAGCATAGAGATCCATCCCGAACAAAGGGTGCTTGAGGCACTCCGGATGGCGATTGACGATTGGAACACGGCATATCCGGTCCAGCCGGATGAAAGTATCGCTTCAGGCCGGATGGCTTATTCGTATTTGATTCGGGCTCTGATGCAGGGAGAGTACGACGAAGCTGGGGCGGTTTATATTCTGGAGTCGTATCAGCAATCCAGGCATGAGATCATGCTGTTTTTGAAGGAGGCCGAGCAATGGTTTCCCGAGCTGAAAAAAGCCTCCGACCTGTATGAACAAACAGTATCCCTGTTCAAGCTGTCGGAATGGATATCTACTAGGAATGCGAAGCACAAATCCATTAACTCCTACG
This sequence comes from Paenibacillus sp. SAFN-054, assembly GCF_051966755.1. Classification (NCBI taxonomy): domain Bacteria; kingdom Bacillati; phylum Bacillota; class Bacilli; order Caryophanales; family Paenibacillaceae; genus Paenibacillus; species Paenibacillus sp. SAFN-054. Next base: position 57,144 of record NZ_JBQCKS010000008.1, on the reverse strand, counting down.
CGATGACTTCCTTAATAGGAGCGCTTGAGGAGGCCTGCCGCTTGGAGGATGAAGCGGTGAACGTATTCAGGGGCATTTCGGGCCGGTATCCCGATTTGAAGCGATTCACGGTTCCGCGCTGGGGTCTGCATATAGCAAGATAGCAAGATGGGAGGATGGGAATGGGAGCGAAAATACTTGATGGATTACGCATGATGGTCGCATCCAGGTCATACATTGATGCCATGCATGCCGTGCTCGCTCACGCCGGGTGGACGTCATATCCGAAGCCCGTGTTATCAGGGGTGACGGTAACGGGCTTCCGATTTGTGGTGGAACGCAGGCTAAGCTCCGAATCGGCAACGGCATACAACTGGATCGCGGAGAATTTTCTTGCCGCGGATTTTGTTGGCGTGACATCTAATCAGGCTGCGGGCTTTACGTTCGAGCCCACCTTCCCGCTGTATCAGCGTCAGGCTGTATCGGATTTGAAGGCAGCCATCGATCGGGGCAGGGGAGCGGTATTCTGGAGGGACCGCTTTGTCGTCGCCGCAGGCTATGACGATGAAGCGGGGGTATTATGGTATTCGGATGGAGATGGCTCCGAACTCTGCCAACTTCCTTACCAAGAGTTCGGTAGGAATGTGTCGCCGTATTGGCATTATCAAATCCTTGACGATCCGGTGGAACTGGATCCGATCGAGGTCTATAAAGAGTCGTTGGTACAAGCGGTATACAAATGGGAAACGCATGACATCATGCTGCCGAAAGAAGATTACGCATGCGGCCGGGAAGCGTATGGCGCGATCCGGGAGGCACTCGAAACGAAGCGCTATGACCCGGCTCAAGCAGCTGAGGTTTTCCGGTGTTATGCCGCATCCAAACGGGACGTTAGCCTGTATATGGATACGCTGACGTCCCTATGGCCAGAGCTAATCGATGCGGCGGAAGCCTACCGGGTAGTGGCGGCTTCTTTCCAGGAGGCTTTAACCCTCATGGAGGGGCTGGAACGCATTACGGAAGAAGAATCCGAAAGCAGCCTGGTCCAGCGGATGGAAGAATGCCAGCAGTCGGAGCAGAAAGCCATTGATGAAATCAAAAGTTTCATGCGCGAACGGATCGGCAACAGGTTTGACCATGTTGGCCAACGATAGAATCAGCACAAAAAAAGGCGCCCCCTTGAGCCATATCGACTCGGGGACGCCTTTTTTCTATTGCAATCCGAAACTCGGACTATTGCTTCTGATTCGCGATCATTTGGCGAAGCACGGTTTGCAGAATGCCGCCGTTATGGTAGTAATCCACGTCCACCATGCTGTCCAAACGCGCCGTAACCGGGAATTCGAACTTCGTGCCGTCTTCGCGGATGGCCATGACGCTCAAGCTTTCGCCTGGCTTCACATCATTGCTGAGTCCGACAATATCGAAGGTTTCTCTGCCGGTCAGACCGAGGCTCTTCCAGCCATGGCCTTCCTGGAATTGCAGCGGGAGCACGCCCATGCCAACCAGGTTGCTGCGGTGGATCCGTTCGAAGCTCTCAGCGATGACCGCTTTGACGCCCAGGAGGAAGGTACCTTTTGCCGCCCAGTCACGGGAGCTGCCTGTACCGTATTCCTTGCCTGCGATAACCACGAGGTTGCGGTCGCCGTTCTGATACTTCATGGAAGCATCGTAAATGGACATGACTTCGTCCGTCGGCAGGTATGTCGTTACGCCGCCTTCCGTTCCAGGTGCCACCTGGTTGCGGATCCGGATGTTGGCGAAGGTGCCGCGCATCATGACTTCATGGTTACCGCGGCGGGAGCCGTAGGAGTTGAAGTCTTTGCGCTCTACGCCATGCTCTTTCAGGTAAAGACCTGCAGGGCTTGTAGGCGAGATGTTGCCGGCTGGGGAAATGTGGTCCGTTGTGACGGAATCACCCAGAAGGGCAAGCACGTTGGCGTCTTTAATGTCCTTGATATCGTTCAGCTCGGTGCCCAGGTTCTCGAAGAACGGAGGGTTCTGGATGTAAGTGGAGTTTTCGTCCCACTCGTACAGTTCGCCTTCCGGTACCGGAATCGCGTTCCAGCGCTCGTTCGCGGTAAATACGTTCGCGTATTTCTGACGGAACATTTCCGCATTGACGGACAGGCTGATCGCTTCTTTGATTTCTTCGGAAGATGGCCAGATATCCTTCAGATATACAGGCTCGCCCTGTTGGTCGTGGCCGATCGGATCATTGAGCAGATCGATGTTAACCGTTCCTGCCAGCGCGTATGCAACCACGAGCGGAGGCGATGCCAGGTAGTTGGCTTTGACCTGCGCATGGACGCGGCCTTCGAAGTTACGGTTACCGGACAGGACAGCACCAACGGTCATGTCGTTATCGGCAATCGCTTGGCTGACTTCGTCCGGAAGCGGACCGGAGTTACCAATGCATGTCGCACAGCCGTAACCCGCTACGTAGAAGCCGAGAGCTTCGAGGGATTTCAGCAGGTCAGCCTTTTTCAGGTACTCGGTTACGACGAGGGAACCCGGAGTCAAGCTGGTTTTAACATAGCCGGGAACGGTCAGGCCGCGTTCAACCGCCTTTTTGGCGAGAAGGCCTGCGCCCAGCATAACGCTTGGGTTGGACGTGTTGGTACAGCTTGTGATCGCCGCGATCACGACTGCGCCTGTTCCCATTTCGCTGGTGGAGCCGTCTTTATGCTGTACAGTCACTTTTTCTTCGATTTTGGCATCGCTCAGGCCATATCCGCCTTTTTCGATCGGCGTACGAACGATGTCATTAAAGGCTTGCTTCATGTTCGTCAGCTCGATGCGGTCCTGCGGACGCTTCGGTCCGGCAAGGCTCGGTACGACGGAAGCCAGATCGAGTTCGATGACGTCCGTGAACTCAGGATCTTCCGTATTAGCGGTGCGGAACATGTTTTGCGCTTTGTAGTAAGCTTCAACAAGCTCAATTTGCTCGTCGGAGCGGCCTGTGTTGCGCAGGTAAGCCAGCGTCTCGCTGTCAACCGGGAAGAAGCCGATCGTGGCGCCGTATTCCGGTGCCATATTCGCTACAGTTGCACGGTCTGCCAAGCTGATGTTGGAGAGGCCTGGTCCGAAGAACTCCACGAATTTGCCGACAACGCCTTTTTTGCGCAGCAATTCCGTAACCGTAAGCGCAAGGTCAGTTGCCGTAGCGCCTTCCGTCAGGCTGCCTGTCAGCTTGAAGCCGATAACGTCAGGCGTGACGAAGTACAGCGGTTGTCCGAGCATGCCGGCTTCTGCTTCGATGCCGCCGACGCCCCAGCCCACGACGCCAAGACCGTTGATCATGGTCGTATGGGAGTCCGTGCCTACGAGGGAGTCCGGATAAACGACCGTTTCGCCGTCGATGGTTTTGGTTGCTGCAACAGACGCGAGATATTCAAGGTTAACCTGGTGAACGATACCCGTAGCTGGCGGAACCGCACGGAAGTTGTTGAATGCGGTTTGTGCCCAGCGAAGGAAGCGGTAACGCTCCTCGTTACGCTCGAATTCCACTTCCATGTTATAGTTCAGTGCTTCGCCATTGCCGAACGCATCGACCATAACGGAGTGGTCAATAACGAGATCGACCGGTACGAGCGGGTTGATGCTCTTCGGATCCCCGCCGGCTTTCTTCACGGTATCGCGCATGGCTGCAAGGTCAACGACGACCGGTACGCCGGTAAAGTCCTGGAGAACGATACGTGCAGGGATGAAAGGGATCTCCTTATTGTGGTCAAGCCCTTCATTCCATTTGGCCAGTTGGTTTACATGTTCCTCGGTAATGGCGCGTCCGTCGAATTGGCGGATGGCAGCTTCCAAAAGCACTTTAATGGAGAACGGGAGCTTGGAAATGCTGCCGATTCCCTGTTCTTCGAGCGCCTGCAGGCTGTTGTAGCGGTATGTTTTGCCGCCGACTTCCAGGCTGCGGACGGTGTTGAACTGATCCTTTGCTGTCATACATGTACCTCCTTAAAAATGTGTTCGTGTCCTACGTCAATGAACATATCGGGTGGGATGGCTTGGGTGATGAGCGATAAGGGCAATCACTTTGCCGTTCCTAGTTTCACTAGATGAAACATAATTTCAAAATAGTGAGGTTTGCTTTTAGTATACCGTTTACAAGCTTGGGAGTAAAGAACTTTTTGCGTCTATTTATATGAAACGAAAGGATCAATTTCCGCACGGGGCCGAAAGCTTCTATAGCCTCCAAAACCTTGCTTTGCCAATGGTTCCGAAATGCTGCACCGCTGGGCGGCATTCGCCGTATGTGACTTTCATGGAACCCTGAAGCGAACTGCAGTTCATAGCGGCTCGGTTCGTCTCATATACGTAAGTAAGAAGCCGTTTTATGAAGGCTCATGGACCGTACGGCACAAGCGGCGGCTGCAAAGTAACGGTAAGGAGAGGGGAATAGAGCGGATGGATAAGGAATGGAAACAGACACTCTACACCTATGTGAATCAATATAACCAGCATCAAATCGACTATAGGTCGAGCCATGTGCAGCAGGTCGTCACCGATCCGGCTTATCTGATGGCCAGAGCCGAGCGTTCTTCCCGGCTTTCACGGTGGTATGCCGAGCGGGGAGCCCGGCCGCTGCGCAGCGAAACAAGGGCCAAGCTGCTGCGGACGATTCAGGATGCGCCGGACCAGGCTGTCATCGACGTGCAGCTGTACGTGCAGCTGTTTTATGAAAAAGGCGGCGTGAACCATATGGAGGAGATGATCCAACGGGAGCGACTTACGCTCATCCGCGACGGGGATGATTGGGTCATTGTGTCCGTAGAGCATCTGACGCCTGAAAAGCATCCGGTTCCCCAAGGCGCGGGCGTACCGGGTGGAGTGCAGGATTACGCCTACACGGCGCATGGAAGCAGTCCGCAGCCGTATCTGAATTCCTACGTTCTTCAAGGGGGAGGCGTCGGGCGCAAGTCGGTCCGGTACCGCCGCGAGGAAGCGGCAGCTTATGCCGACAAATGGTGGAATTCCAATAATCCGGAGTTTGCCGAATTCGACGTCGACTGCACCAATTACATCTCGCAATGTCTCTTTGCAGGGGATGCGCCAATCAACTATACTGGTAAAAGAGAAGCGGGCTGGTGGTACAAAGGATATGTCAGCGGCAAGGAATGGTGGAGCTACAGCTGGGCTGTCTCCAACGCATTGTCCAGATATCTTGCGGGCAGTACGTCGGGGATTCGAGGTGAAATCGTCGAGCGTCCCGAGCAGCTGATGCTGGGCGACGTCATTTTTTATGACTGGGACGGCGACGGCTCCTTCCAGCATTCGACAATCGTAACGGCTTTCGATGCGGGCGGGCAGCCTCTCGTGAATGCCCATACGGTCAGCAGCAAACACCGGTACTGGGACTATAAGGATTCCTATGCATGGACCGATAATACCGCATACCGTTTTTTGCATATCCCGGACTACTTCTAGAGCGTTATAATGGTTATGAGTACGACAGCAGGAGCAGCCTGCAATACAGTGGAAAAGAGAGAGGTTAGGCATGGGGAACAACAAAACTACCGTAGGCCTGGTATACGGCGGCAAATCAGGCGAGCACGAGGTGTCGCTGCAGACGGCTTTTGCGGTCATGAACGCCTTTGATTACGATAAATACGAGCTGATTCCGTTCTACATTACGAAGCAAGGCGAGTGGAAGAAGGGAAGCACGCTTTCCGCGCCGCTCGACAAGCTGGAGAAGCTGAAGCTGGAGCATGACAGCGAAGGAACCGAAGGAGCGCTCAGCGCCATTTTCAGCCGGTTGTACGGCGGAGAAGCGGCTGTTGATCTGATGTTTCCGCTGCTGCACGGGACTTACGGCGAAGACGGAACCATTCAGGGCCTGTTCGAAATGGCCAACGTCCCGTATGTAGGGGCAGGCGTACTGGCATCCGCAGCCGGCATGGATAAGGTTGTGATGAAAAAGCTGTTCGCGCAGGCGGGTCTTCCCCAGTGCGGGTTCTGCTACTTCACCAAGCCTCAATGGGAACAAAGCAGCTTTAATCTGATCATGGGCGTAGAGGACGATCTGGGGTACCCATGTTTCGTGAAACCTGCCAATCTTGGATCAAGTGTAGGCATTTCCAAAGCAAGAAACCGCGAGGAGCTGGAGCGTGCGGTAGAGCTGGCATTCCGCTATGACGTAAAGGTCATCGTCGAGGAATTCGTGGACGCGCGTGAAGTCGAAGTGGCCGTCCTGGGCAATCAGGAGCCGATGGCCTCCGTGCCCGGCGAGATCGTATCCTCTGCGGACTATTACGATTATGCGGCCAAGTATACCGACGGACAATCCGAGATGGTCATTCCGGCCGCCGTGGATCCGGAAGTGGCGGACCGTCTTCGCGAAGCCGCACTGATCGCCTTCCAGGCGATCGAGGGCAGCGGCATTACGCGGGCCGATTTCTTCCTCCGGAAGTCCGACGGAGCGATTCTGATTAACGAAGTGAATACGATGCCCGGCTTTACGCCATTCAGCATGTATCCGCTGCTGTGGCGAGAGACCGGACTTGGCTATCAGGCGCTGCTGGACCGGATGATCGAGCTCGCCCTTGAGCGCTACGAAAGCAAACAATCGCTCATCTACACGAATGAAGCGTAATCCAGAATAAGCAGTTTTTCGAGGTGTCCGGCCGGCGCAGCAAGAGGCCGGGCACTTTTTCCATATCCGAAGAGAGGGCAGGTGCTACGAAGATGGGATTTCAAACCGAATTCAACTCCGTGTGCAAATTCAAAAGCGAGCAGGAGCTTTACGAACTGATGGAGTACGGGCGCGGCAAAATGGTCAAGCAGGGCTTCCGCGTATTTCCGACGGGACAAAAGGTCATCGCCTATACGCCGGATAACGTCGCGGTGGCCATCGTCAAAATCGTGGGCTGCATCGCCGAAATCAACTTTGGCGGCCAGGAAGTCACTGAGGTCGAAATGGAGCTGATCCGGAAGTTAAGCGATGAAGAATCCCGGGTTCAGACGGATTTGGCTTATGAAATGTTTTTTGGGGAACAACATCCTTAAGGCTTTCTAACTTGAAACCATAAGGAGTAGAGGATTCATGATCGTCAGGTTCGGCTATGTCGCCATGTCAATGCTTATCAAGGACTCGTCCCCGTCCAAAACGATGACGATGGCTAGCTTCAGCAAGCTCAGCGACCGGGAAGCGGCAGTTCGCAAGCTTGAGCGGATTGCGGAAGGGAACCTTCACAACACGCTCAGACTGCTGAAGCACAACAATGGGAATGACATTCAGGTATACCGGTTCTCTTCGAAGCTGATTCCGCTCGCGACGCATGATGATTTGAGCGATTGGGATCCGTTCGTGGCATTGAAGGAACCGTTTGCCGAAGTCGGACGGTATGTGAAGGACCATGATATGCGGGTGTCCTTTCATCCGGATCATTTTACCGTGCTGAGTACGCCACGGGACAATGTGCTTCGCAGCTCCATCCGCGACCTTCGGCATCATGTCAAGATGCTGCAGGCCATGGGGCTGAACCGTACCGCGAAGAACAATATCCACATCGGGGGCGCTTATAAGGATAAGCCTTCAGCAGCCGGAAGATTCATCGAACATTTTGCCGGGCTCGACGAGGAGATCCAGAACCGCCTGACCCTTGAAAACGACGACAAAACCTTTACCGCCGTTGAGACGCTGGATGTATGCAAATCGACGGGACTGCCGATGGTGCTGGATATTCATCATCAGTGGGTGAACAACGATGGCGAGAAGCCCTGGGAGCTCTGGCCTGATATTATGCAGACTTGGGCCGGGCCGCTGGCTCAGGCTGATGCGGATCCGGACAAGCCTCTGCCACCCAAAATCCATATTTCCAGCCCGAAAAGCGAAAGCGATCCGCGCAGCCATGCCGACCTGGTGAATACCGGCCCCCTGCTGGAATTCCTCCGGGAAATCGCCGGCAGCACGCCGGCCATCGACGTCATGATCGAGGCTAAATATAAGGATCAGGCTTTATTTCACCTCATGAAGGATTTGGCCTCTCATGCATCGGACGGCGTGAAGGTGCTCAGCGGAGCGAGCATCGAAATTTCGGGATGAAATTGGGCGAAACTTTAAATCTATCATGACGTATACTTTAGAAGCATAGATTTGGGAAATGACGGGGCTCATCCGGAGCCCTGATGAACGTTAGACGATAACACAGAAAGTAGAGTGAGCGCTTTGAACCAAGAGGATAAGACTCCTTATGTCGTGACGAGCAAAAGCTATACCGCTGTGGCAATCAATGCCGCGTCCAAGGCGGGCGAATGGATTAAAAGCAGATTGGGTACCGTAAAACAATTAAATACGAAATCCGCCGTAAGCGATCTTGTGACGGAAGTGGACAAGGGTGCGGAGCAGATGATCCGCAAGCTGATCTTTACCCACTTCCCGGATCATGCGCTTCTCGGCGAGGAAGGCGTGGAGCCCGGTCCTGAAGCTTCCGCCAAAGCACTGGAAAAGGTTGCCGAGGAAGAATATCTATGGATCGTGGATCCCGTTGACGGAACGACGAACTACGTGCACGGATTCCCGTTCTTTTCCGTATCGATTGCCCTCGCGCACAAAGGCGAAGTCATTGTCGGCGTCATCTATGACCCTTCCCGCGATGAGATGTTCGTCGCTGAGAAAGGGAAAGGGGCTTATGTCCATGGCAGACGAATGAACGTCGCACCCGAAGCGGCGCTGGATCAAAGCTTGCTGGCTACCGGGTTCCCGGTAGGCCGGGACAGCACGTTGCCGACGAATATGGCCGGCCTCGCGCATTTGGCCCCGAAGGTCCGCAACATCCGCTCCGGCGGTTCGGCCGCTCTGCATCTTGCTTATGTGGCTGCAGGCCGTTTGACGGGCTTCTGGGAGATCGGTCTGAATGCCTGGGATACGGCTGCGGGTGCGCTGATGGTAACGGAATCCGGCGGTCAAGTCACCGATACGATGGGCAACCCGTACCACTTGGGGGTACGCAATATATCGGCCACGAACGGGGCCGTGCATGGCGAATTGGTGCAGGCTTTGAAGGAAGCCGCGGCCACCGGGCTTGAAGACGGCGAATAGGGCCGTTTCAGTTGCGGATTCGGAGGGTATAACATATCGCATGCGCCTTCCCGGCGAGGGCGTCATTATCGCAAAGGAGTGTCTGGCTATGAGTGGAAATGATGATTTGGAGCGTCAGCTCAGTGAGATGCTAACCGAAGGCGAGATGGAGGATTTGCAAAACCGCAAAGATCAGGAGCGGGAGCTCATCTCACCCCGATATGAAATCAGGATTCAGACGACACTTGATCCGATTGTGGAGGAAACGTGGAATTACCGCAGCATGGCTCGGGAGCTGGATGACCGGTATGACCGTTATCTCGATAGAGCGAAGTCAGGGAAACCGGCAACCAAGCAAGCAGACAACAGCTAACAGCATATGAACTTATACCCGAAGGCCTTTATGAAGCATATCGCTTACATAAGGGCCTTTTTTTCGTGCCGTAATAATTTCAACCTTAAATCGAAAGTTTGCCTCCTCAAAATTTGCCGTGCTCTCCTTTAGACTAAACCTTGTAAACGTCAAACCTATTTTCGAGAGGGGTAAAGAGCAATGAAAAGAGGTAAGAAATGGCCGATGATGCTGCTTTCGCTGATGCTGACGGCATCGCTCGCCGCATGTGGAGGCAAGAGCGGCACGGAGGACGCCCAAACAACTCCGGAGAAGACGACAGATAATAAGACCGCGCAAACGGATGACACCAAAAAGGATTCCGGCGAAAAGGTCGAGCTGACCTTCTGGTCGCTCGGAACAACGAACTATGAGGAGCTGGGCAAGGAGTACACGAAGGAACACCCGAACGTGACGATCAAGTTCCAGAACACCTCCGACCAGACGGCCCACCACAACAACCTGACCACGGCGCTGTCCGCGGGCTCCGGTGCGCCTGACATTTTCATGCTTGAAATCGGATTCATGGAGCGGTTCATTACCGCGGAAGATAAATTTTATAACCTGAATGATTTAGGTGCTAAAGATATTGCCGGAAACTATCTGGATTGGAAATGGAAACAGGGGTCTTCCAAGGACGGCAGCTTCCAGATCGGTCTTCCGACGGATATCGGTCCGACAGTCGTATACTACCGCACAGACCTGGCTGAACAGGCCGGACTTCCAACCGAGCCGGACGCGTTCGGCAAGGCAATCGATTCTTGGGATAAATTCGCAACCGTGGCGAAGCAGTTCAAGGATAAAACAGGCAAACCGTTCGCCGACCTGACGGATCTGGTCTATAACGGCATCCGCGACCAATCTGAAGGCGAAATTTACTTCAGCAAAGAAGACGGCTCTTTCATCGGCGACAAAAACCCGCAGGTGAAAAAGGCTTACGACTTTACGGTCAAAGGCATTCAAGAAGGCTGGATCGGCAACACGCTGCTGTGGTCTCCGGAGTGGGGTCAAGCGACGAACGACGGTGGATTCGATGTGATGCTCGGACCAGCTTGGATGGCGGGCAACATCAAGAGCAACGGCCCGGATTCCACGGGCAAATGGAGAATTACGCAGCTTCCTGAGGGCGCCGGCAACTGGGGCGGTTCGTTCCTGACGCTGCCGAAGCAGGGCAAGCATTCGAAAGAAGCCTACGAGTTCATCTCCTGGCTGGACAACAAGGAAAACCAGCTGGAATCGTTCAAAACGAAGGGGCTTATGCCTTCCATTCCGGCACTGTATACGGATGAAGCATTCACAGGCTTCAAAGACGACTTCTTCGGCGGCCAAGCGACTGCTGTTGAATACGGTAAAGCCGCTCAGCGCGTAAAACCTGTCTACTACGGTCCGCTGCATGACCAAACGGATACCTTCTTCAAGGATGCGCTCAAGAACGTGCTTGAGAAAAAAGCCGACCCTGCCAAAGAGTGGGACGCAGCCGTTGAAAAGGCGAAGACGCTGGCAGCGCGGAGCTAGGACTACTCTCTCAAACAAACATGCATGCGTAGCGGAGGAGACGGAATCATTCTGAAGAAGCATCAGCGGTCGCCTAAAAGCTTTCCGCAGGAAAGCTAGCATCGGAAGCATAGCCTTTGTATCCGAATTTTAACCTTTTAAGGTTAGATCAGAAAATTTGGATACAACAGCGATCGGAAGAATGATCCGTATACGAGCGACCACAGTGCATAATTACCACCATCATCACCCCGGATCCGCACGGCGGAGGCTAGCCCCCTCCCCGGCGGGTCCGGGTCATTCCAAAGTACTTCATGGAGGTGCCCCATGGCAGAACCCGTAACCGCTGTTCAACCTGCACCGGCCGGCAAGCGGCCATTCTGGACCGAGCAAAAGCGGAGCCGGTTAACGGCCTATACGTTTATATCGCCTTTTTTTATTTTGTTCGCCATTTTCGGCTTGTACCCGATCTTCTTTACGATTTATTTGTCCTTCTTCAAGTGGGATGCGCTCGGTCCGATGAAATACGTCGGCTTCAAAAACTATGATCTGGTCACGAGCGATCCGTTATTTTGGACGTCCTTCACCAATACGCTCATCATGGGCGTTATGGGTACGATCCCGCAGCTGATCATCGCCCTTTTGGTGGCCATTATGCTGAACTCTGCGATGACGCGCTTCAAGAAGACCTTCAGGGTTCTCTTTTTTATGCCGAACATCACGTCCATCGTTGCAGTTACCCTTGTTTTCAGCACACTGTTTGGCAATAACGGTATGATCAACTGGCTGCTGAACCAGATGGGACTCGAGAGCATGGCTTTCAACTCCGGCTGGTGGGGCGTGAAGATCGCCATCTCCACGATGGTCATGTGGCGCTGGATGGGATACAACGCCATCATTTTCCTGTCAGGCCTTCAGAGCATTCCGCTGGACCTGTACGAGGCGGCGCGCATCGACGGGGCCAATCGGCGCCAGCAGCTAGCCTACATCACGCTGCCGCTCCTGAAGCCATTCATCGTCTTTGTCACCTTGATCTCGACGATCGGATCCCTGCAGCTCTTCACGGAGCCGTACGTATATCTCGGACAGTCGGGCACGGGCTCGACGCGGCAGGAAGGCATCACCATGGTTACGTATCTGTACAGCGAAGCATTCCGTAACGGGTTCTTTGGAACCGCGGCGGCGACAGCGGTCATGCTGTTCATCATTACGATTATTTTCTCCATGATCAACATGTGGGTTACCGGCCGCATGGAAGGCGACACAGGAGGTGGCAAGAAATGAGTTCAAACACGTGGACCCCTTCGAAAGCACCCGGCGATGCCGGCATTGTCAGCAAAACCCTGTTCTACCTGCTGCTCATCATCGGTGCGCTGGTATCCATATTTCCGTTCTACTGGATGTTCGTCATTGCAACGAACGATCGTGGAGCCGTGTTCCATATTCCTCCGCTATTAACAATCGGGGGCGAGTTCTTCAACAACTTCCAGCGCGTGCTGGAGCGGACCGATTTCTTTCAGGCGCTGCTGAATTCCTTGTTCGTGTCGTCAATGGTCACGATCTCGGTCGTGTTCTTCTGTACGCTTGCGGGGTATGCTTTTGCCAAATTCGAATTTCCGTTTAAAAATGCACTGTTTTACTTCGTCATCGCAACCTTGTTCGTACCTTCGCAGCTGAGCGTCCTGCCGACGTACATCATTATGGCGAAGCTGCACTGGATCGACACCTACCGGGCACTGATCGTGCCGGCGATGGTCAATGCCTTCGGGATTTTCTGGATGAGGCAGTATGCGGCGACGGCGGTACACTCGGAACTGATTGAATCCGGGCGAATCGACGGGGGAGGCCATTTCCGGATTTTCTGGAGCATTGCCGTTCCCGTCATAACGCCAGCCATGGCGACGCTCGGCATCCTGAACTTCATGAACGTGTGGAATGATTTCTTCTGGCCTTTGGTCGTGCTGAAGAACAGCGAGCATTTCACCATTCAGATCGCGCTGCAGCAGCTGTTCTCGAACCGCGACGGTCTGGATTACGGCATGATCATGTCCGCGACCTTTACAGCGACACTGCCGCTGCTTATCGTCTTCCTGCTGTTCAGCCGCTGGGTCATCGCGGGCCTCACCTCCGGTGCGGTTAAGAGCTAAGGTCCCTAGATTGGGACGTGGACTAAGCCACAGCAAAAAACTTGCCGCGGCAATCTATTGTTTCATGCAAGGAATTATAAACATGATGAAGAATAATAGAGTGAAGCCACAGATCAGGGCGCAGGAGGAAATGCCATGAAGCTCCGCCGTAAAATCTTGCTTGCTATTATTCTTCTTGTGTTTATCCCGGTCATTGTGATGGGCATCGTTTCGTATTACAATTTTTCAAGCGCTATGGAGAAGAAGTCGAACAATTTCTATGGGATCTCGCTGCTGGAGACCGACCGGAAGCTGAAGTTCGCCCTCAATGAAATCAACTCGATCTCGAACGCGGCGATCACGCAGCCGTCGATTCAGCAGGCTTTGAAGAATCAGGATTCGATCATGACCTATGACCGCAAGCAGGAAATCAACAATTTGCTCATTAATCATCCGATGATTACGTCATTCAGCTTGTATTCCAAGACCCATCTCGTCTATCAATACAATGCGCCTTTATCGTATACAGATATGAAGAACCAGGTATGGTTCCGCGATATGGCAAAGGCCGAAGGCAGGCCGGTCTGGTCAGGTCCGGGGGAGAATGGCTCCGCCGAGACAGGTAAACCGGTCATGATCCATGCACGTATGATCAAAGACTATTATTCGCTCGAGGACATCGGCTATCTCGTCATTTATGTGAAACCCGACATTCTGGATCAGGTGTTCTGGGAATCCGCTACATTGAAGAGCGGGGACATTCTGCTCGTAAACAAGCAGGGGAGCATCGTGTTTAATAAATCCGGCGGGCATATCGGCGAGAAGGTTCATTTTCCGTTCTTGTCTGCGGGCTTCCGTCAGGACAAGGATTACTACGTGGATTCGTACCAGCATGAGAAATCGCTCATCACGTTCCTGCCATCCCATAATGAACAGTGGTACCTGGTCGCGGTCACCCCGCTCAAGCTGATCCGCTCGGAATCGGTGTCGATCCGCAACATCGCGGTGATTCTGGTGCTGTTCTCGCTTTTGTCCGCATTATGGTTCGACCAGTTCTTCATCCGCAGGCTCGTCCGCAGCATTATCAGCGCGGTCAACGGCATGAAACGGGTGAAGCAGGGCATCTTCGTGCCGATCCAGTCGCATGTGGAGCGCTTTGACGAAACGGATCTGCTGATTGACGGCTTTAACCGCATGAGCCAGCAAATCCAGGAGCTCCTGCAGCAGGTGGAGACCGAACAGACACGCAAAAAAGAAGCCGAAATGCAGGCTCTGGTCGCTCAGATCAACCCGCATTTTATATATAACTCGCTCGAATCCATCAATTCCATGGCCGTGCTGGCCGGAAACCGGGATATCAGCAAAATGGTCATCTCGCTCGGCAAGCTGCTGCGCATCAGCATCAGCGAAAATCAGGAGCTGATCACCATGAACATGGAGTTCGAGCATGTACGTCATTACATGAATATTCAAAAATACCGTTTCGAGGACCGGTTCGAATACGAGATTGACCTTCCCGAATCCTTGAAATCCTTCATGACGCAAAAGCTGATCGTCCAGCCGATCGTGGAAAACGCTTTGTACCACGCGATTGAGCCGATGGAGGATAAGGGCTGTATTCGCATCGTAGCCCGGGATGCCGGTAACGACATCATCATTGACGTGACCGACAACGGGCCGGGATTCGATCAGGACACCCTGCTTCATTTGGGAGATGAGCACGCCCAAGGGACGAAAAAGTACCGCGACAGCGGCGTCGGACTGAAAAATGTGCATGAACGCCTTCGCATCCGTTTTGGCGGACATTATGGCATTCTCGTTTGCTCCTCACCGGGCTTTGGGTCGACCATCCGCATCCGGCTGCCCAAAATTATGCCATAACCGATGAAGCCGGCTGCGAAGGAGGATGAAGCCTTGAGGAAATTACATATGAAAAAATGGCTGAACTGGAGCTGGGCCCTGCTGTATGCCATCATCCTTACCGTTACGGTGACGCTTGTCGCGCGCGGCAATCACCATGATATCGAAGAGGAGACGACCGAGAAAATCACGCTCACCTTCCGCCATTTCTGGATCACCGAGCATGACCGCCCGATGCTGAATATTTTCGAGGATATCGTCCGGCGGTACGAGAATGCTCATCCCAACGTGAAGGTGAACTTTGAAGGCATGGACCAGACGATTCACCGGGAGCAGAAGCTGAAGAGCGAAATGCTGACAGGCACGGCCCCCGACATGTTTGTGCTGTTCGGCGGAGCGGAGATCGAGCCTTATATCCGTTCGAACCGGCTGATGGACCTGACGGAGTTCGTGAGGACCAACCATCTGGAAAAGGAATTCAAGGATTTGCAATTGTGGTCCTTCGATAACCGGATCTATGGGCTGCCGATCGAAGGCAACGCCGAGCCGCTATACGTGAACAAGGAAATTTTCGACAAGCTGGGACTTGCGCTTCCGGAGTCGCTCAGCCAGCTGAATAACGCCGTGAAGGTGCTGAAGGCGAACGGATATATTCCGTTTGCGCTTGGCAATGAGGATCGCTGGCCGGCAGCGATATTCGCCCATTATTTGATGGACCGTTACAGCAATCCGCAGATGATCGATGATATCGTACAAGGCAAAAGCGGCGCGGCCTTTCAGAACAGCGGGTATCTCCAAGCATTCGAGCAGCTGGAGGCGTGGGGCAGGGAAGGCGCCTTCGGGCCGTCGCCTAACGAGCTTTCGACGGAAGAAGCGATTGACCTGTTTACGCACGAAAAAGCGGGGATGTATTTGAACGGCAACTGGGACATCACGCTGTTTCACAATGAGAAAGCCCCGCCGGCGTTCCAAAACGAGGTCAGCGTTATTCCGTTCCCTTCGCTCATTCCCGGCGGACCGAGATCGATGGCCGGAGGCTACACCTTCGGGATCGGCCTTTCCTCGAATCTGACCGAGGCGCAGCAGAAGGCAGCCTTGGAACTGATGAAGGCTTTTTATTCGAAGGAAGTACAGAACCGGATCGTCTACGAAGGCCTGCGCATTCCGTCGATGCGAGTCGATTTTGACGCAGAGAAGACGGGTCCGATTTTTACCCAGGTAACGGGGCTGATGGAACAAACCAAGACGACCTTCGTGCCGTATGACAATATTTTGTCGCCTGAAGTGAAACGGTCGTTTCTGGCGGTCGTGGAAGAAATGATCAACCGTCAAATCACGGCGGGGGATGCGCTGAACCGCATGGATGATGCTCTGCGGAAGTATTGGAGCCTGCGGCGCAGCTCTACCGTGAAATGAACAAGGGGTGTGAGTGATGGGAAGAGCCGCCAAATACAAAGTCATTCTGGTGGATGACGAGCCGATGATCCTGCGCAGCCTGCAGGCGGCGATCGACTGGGAGGAGCTCGGGCTGGAAGTGGTCGGAACGGCAAGAAACGGGGATGGCGCCCTGAAGCTGGCGGCCGAGCATTCGCCCGACATGATCGTCAGCGATATCCGCATGCCCGGCATGGACGGCCTGACCTTGATGAGGGAGGTGCTGTCGGAAAGCCCGAAGCGGATCTTTATCGTCATCAGTGGTTATGGCGAGTTCGAATACGCACGGGAGGCGCTCCGGCAGGGAGCCTTCGATTACCTGCTCAAGCCGATCGACCACGATGAACTGACTGGAATGCTGCAGCGCGCGGTCACGCAGCTCGATGCCCAGCATGCGAATGACAAGCTGCTGCATTCGGTGCAGGTGCTGTCCGTGATGGCCCGGGAGCGGTTGTTCTCGGAATGGATCGAGGGCAACGACAGGCCGCTCGCCTACATGCAGTGGATGGAGAACAGCGAGCTGGAACAGGCCTATTTTATGGCTGTCGTTCAGCTTGATCATTACCTTCGCCTGAATGAGCAGTGGCTGATGGATGAGAAGCGGCTGTGGCTGTTTGCCATAAGGAACATATTGGAGGAATGGTCCTCGCAGCATGGGGGCTTGACCGTGTTTCCCTTTCACAGCGGCGAATGGATCATTCTTTTTCCGGAAGGACTTCAGGAAGAGAAGGCTGCTCTTGGCAACGACTTGATCCTGCAGATCCGGAAATACTCCAAGCTGAGATGCTCCGTCGGTATCAGCCGGGGCAGCAAAGGCATCAAGCAGCTGAGCATGGCGTATCAGAGCGCAACCCGGGCCCTCTATCAACGCTTTTATTCCGAGCAGGAAGGGGTGTTCATCGACCACGATCAAGTGGAACAGGAGACGCGCCCTATGGATATCAAGTATCCCAAGCATTTGGAATCGGCGCTGATCGACAGCGTCCGCACGCTGGACGCCCCGCGGCTGTCCTCGTTGTTTGATGAACTGAGGTCCTACATCGAGCAGCATGCGTTCGCCAAGGAAACGGCAGAGCGCATGCTTGTGGAAATTGCGGTTGTGCTGTACCGTCAGCTGGAGTATGCGAACCTGCTCGCGGAATGGCCGCTGGACGGCTTGGTCCAGAACCTGTATGAGGCAGGAAATTTGAACGAGTCGATCGGCATGCTGAAACAGGCGTTCACGCAGCAGATGAAAGAGAGCATGCGCAGTCAGACGAAAGAGGACGGACACTCGCTGGTCGAGAAGGCAAAGCTGTATATTTTGAACCATTACCACAAGGATCTGAGCATTGAAGAGGTGGCGGAGGTCGTCGATCTCAGCATCAGCCATTTCTGCACGCTGTTCAAACAGATATCGGGATACACCTTCCTCGAGTATTTGACGGAATGCCGGATGGATAAGGCCAAATACATCCTGAAAAATACCAGCGTCAAGGTATATCAGATCGCGCCGCTGGTAGGCTACCAGGACCCGAAATATTTTACCCAGGTATTCAAGAAAGCGACGGGGAGAACGCCGTCCGAATTTCGTGAAGAAACGGGTTAACCCCATTAGCAGAAGATGGTAAAATGGTAGAAGCCTTCACCGCCGGGTGGGGGCTTTTTTATCTATGAGAGGGAGTGATCGAATGCGCAATTCTTTGAAAAAGTACATATCTGCTGTTTCCGCGGCCATGCTGATGTCTACGATGCTGCTCGGCGCGGCTTCGGCTGCGCCGGTTACGGAGGGCGCAGGGGAGAAGCAGCCGTACCGTATCGTGGCGCTTGGCGACTCGCTGACGGTAGGGTATGAGCCGGGCAAGAGCGAAACGGAGCGGCCGTACGGCTTCGTCGACCGGCTGCAGGAGCAGGCGCTGCTGCACGGACGTGCCGAGACGGTCAACGTTGGCATTGCCGGTCTCAAAAGCGGCGGGCTGCTGAATTTCGTGGAAGCGGTGAAGAAGGGGCAGGCCATCACGGCTGACGCGATCCAGCCGAAGCTTGTGGATCCGCGCGCGGCACAGATCGGAGCCGCGGCTGCGCAGACGAAGTCGGACCTTGCGGCGGCGGATGCGGTAACGATTACGATCGGCGGCAACGATCTGTCCGAGCTGATTGCGGGGGCCGGCAAGCTCTCGGATGCGGACCTGCAGGCTCGCACGCAGGAGCTGTTCAAGCTGTATACGGACAGCATGGGCGTGATTGTGGCCGACCTGCACGAGCTGAACCCGGACACGCTCATCGTGGTGGCGGATCAATACCAGCCGATGCCGGAGGTCGCCGACAAGGTGCTTTATCCGAAGCTTGGTCAAGCGGCGGAAGCATTCACGGGCGTCATCGACAAGATGGCAGCCGACTTTACCGCTCAAGGAATCAACGTGAAGGTCGCCCATGTGGCGAAGGAATTCGTCGGCGGGGAAGGCACGATGACCCATATCATCAAGGACCGGGACATTCATCCGAATCAGCTTGGCTATGAAGCGATGGCGGGCGTATTCGCGAAGGTGATCTGGGGCAGCTACACCAAGCTGGCCGCGCATGAAGCGGGAACCCCGATGGGAATCTTCGTGAAGGGGAAAGAGCTGAACACCCCGTATAAGCCGGTCATCCGCCAGAACCTGAATTTCGTCGCCATCAAGGATATCGTGGACGCGATCGGAGCTACCTCGAAATGGGACAACAAAACGTCGAGCGCCACGATTGCGTATGAGGGACATACGGTCGTCATTACCATCGGGGCCAAAACTGTGAAAGTGGACGGCAAGGCTGTTCCCGTCGATGCGCCGGCTTTCCTGAACAAGGTGGGCAAGGAATCGAAGACGTACGTTCCGCTGGCCGCGCTTGCATCGGGACTCGGCTTGGATGTGCAATATGTAAACAACCTTAGAACGGTCATGATTAATCCATAATAAGCGAGAAGGGCTCTCCCAATGTTGGGAGAGCCCTTTTATTTATATCATTAGGTTCGGGAAAAATAGTTGATCCCCATGGCCTCGCGTACCTCGCCCATCGTTTGGCGCGCGGCCTCGCGGGCTTTTGCGGTTCCGGTCATCAGGATGTCGTCAATGTCGCCGGAACGCTGTTCGTACTTGGCGCGGCGTTCGCGGATCGGCTTAAGCACCTCTTCGATCGCCTCGGTGATCTTAGACTTGCAGGCTGCGCAGCCGAGCGCGCCCCGGGTACACATTTCATGAATATTGCCGCTGTCTTCCGGGCGGAAAATCCGGTGATAACCGTAAATGGTGCAGACCTCCGGATGGCCGGGATCGGTCTTGTGGATGCGTGCGGGATCGGTTTTGGCCCTTCGGATCTGAAGGCTAACCTCCTCGGAGGAGGCATCAAGGGAGATGGCATTGCCAAGGCTTTTGCTCATTTTGCTGCCGCCACCCAGTCCCTCCAGACGTTCTCCGACAAGGATTCGCGGTTCCACCAACACGGGAGCGTACAGCTCGTTGAAGCGGCGCACGATCCGGCGCGTCTGTTCGATATGGGGAATCTGGTCCTCGCCAGCCGGGACGAGGGAAGCTTTGCAGAACGTGATGTCCGCCGCCTGGCTGACCGGATAGCCAAGAAAGCCGTAATATAGATCGTCATACCCGCGTTCCTGGGCTTCATGCTTCACGGTAGGATTATGACGCAGGGAGCTGACGGTAACGAACATGGAATAAAAGCAGGTCAGCTCGGCAATTTCCGGCA
Organism: Paenibacillus sp. SAFN-054; assembly: GCF_051966755.1. NCBI lineage: Bacteria > Bacillati > Bacillota > Bacilli > Caryophanales > Paenibacillaceae > Paenibacillus > Paenibacillus sp. SAFN-054. Next base: position 37,115 of record NZ_JBQCKS010000008.1, on the reverse strand, counting down.
CCATCGACTGCACGAAAATGGTGGCGCGCTCCGGGTCGATTCCGGCAGAAAGGTAGTCGAGCGCCACCTGGCGCACGCTTCGGGAGAGCAGCCCCGGGTCATGGAAATGGGTCGTCAAAGCCTGCACGTCCGCCAGCATGATATACGATTCATACTGATGCTGCAGCTGCACCCGGTTTTTCAGGCTGCCGACGTAATGGCCCAGATGCAGCTTGCCGGTCGTCCGGTCTCCGGTCAGCATAATGTCTTGCTTCGGTTGATTTACGGTTTCTGTGTTCATCATGATTCCTCCTGATTATTAAGCTTATTGCCATTCCTTCGCTTCGCCACCACCAGCCGTCATCCATGGCCATCACCTCCTGTTCTTGAGCACAAAAAAGGCCTCGTCCTTTGAAAAGCGTCAGTCCGTAAGCTTGCGCTCCGGTACAATCGCTTTCCAAGGACGAAGCCGTCAGCTTCGCGGTGCCACCTTGATTGGCTGCCTTTTCGTAGAGAAATGCAGCCCTGCTCATCAGGTACGGATTCGGCCGCCGATACTTCCTAACGCCTCTTCGATACCCTGCCCCTGTTAACGGTGGGAACATGCCGCCTGTCCTACTGGGTCAAACCGCAGATGCCTGCGGTTTACGTTCAGACCGGTCACTCCGAAGCCCACTTCCGCGTACGCCGCCACCGGCTTGCACCACCCGCCGGCTCTCTGAAGACGATCGTTTCGCATACTCTTCTTCATCATCGTGAATATGAAATCCATTGTAACGCATCCGAATGCAAAAGGAAATCATAAACCGATTCTTTAAACTTCTTTATTATTTGTTGAGAAATATCAAAGACCTTACCGTTATCCTTAATCATGTAAGCAAAATTGCATGTTAAGGGAGAAGCCGTTATGAATTCTTATCATCCTGTTCCGCCAGACCGGAGCCAATCCGGAAGGCACCAATCCGGTGCCCCGGCCGATCCGAACCATTCCATACGCATGGCGGTCAAGCTGGGCTTGATCCTGGTGTTTATCGTTTATTTATATGTGCTCGTGAAGATCATTTTGTTCAAGTTTGGAGGCTCGAGCCCCGGTTTCTACCTGCTGCAGCTGATCGAGAGCATCACGCATCCGGATCGGATCCTGCACCGTCTGAGGCTGATGAGCAATCTTGTGCCCATGCATGAGATTATCGGGAATATTCACAATCTCGCGAGTCCGTCCGGCTTCATCAACTTTTTCGGAAACATCGCCGCCTTCATGCCGCTCGGGTTCCTGCTGCCGCTGGTCTGCGGATTCCGGTCCATGCCGATGCTGAAGGTGCTGCTGATTTCTTTCGCAGTCAGCCTGGCGCTGGAAACCGCGCAGTTGCTGCTGTTTATCGGAACCTTTGACGTCGATGACATGATCATGAATACGGCAGGCGGCGTGCTGGGATATGGGGTGCTCCGGGTGCTGCAATCGATGGCGGGGCCTGTTACCCAAAAGAGGGACGGCGAGCAGCATAATGAACCCGGGCATGGCCCTATGCCTCATTAGAAACATGTTTCATTGAAACGACCGGGAGCCGAAAAAAAGGCCTCTCTTGCCGCCTGAGGTTTAATCTTCAGAGCGAAAAGAGAGGCCTTTGCCTGTTGTGCTGCAACTACACCTGCCAAGTGCTGGATTGGCGGAAGATCGGCTGATACGGCAGAACGATTTTGACCGGCAGCGGGAAGGGCTCTCCGGTAATCTGCAGGATCGTTCTTGCGGCCATGACGCCGATTTCGAACGTCGGAATATGAATCGTCGAGAGCGGGGGGACCGTGTAGCGTGACGGCTCGTTGTCATCAAATCCGACGACAGCGAAGTCCTGGGGCATGCGGTAGCCTTTCTCGGAAATAGCCCGCATAGCGGCCATCGCCATGATGTCGCTGGCCGCGAAGACCGCTGTCGGCATCCGTCCTTGATGCTTCTCCAAAAAATTCAGCATGAGATGATAGGCGCTGTCCGGCTCCCATTCGGCATTCAGTACATGCTCCGGCTGAACCGACAGGCCGGCCTGCTCGAGGGCCTGCTTGTACCCCCGGTACCTTTTCTCCCGGTCGAATTGGCCGGATAGGCCCGTGCCTCCGATAAACATAATCTCGCGGTGGCCCTGTTCGATTAAATGTTTGACGGCGATCGATGCCGCTTCGATGCGGTCGTAGGAGATGGTCGGAATGCTCGGATCGGATACGTCGATTCCTACGATATGCGGAACGTGCTTCTTGAGATAGCTGTATAATTGGGGCTCAATGCCTTCAATAACGATCAACCCGTCGACCGAATCCTTGCCGGAGATTTGCTGTAATGTTTCAACTTTTTGCAAATCCTCTTGCGTGTAGGTAAAGGCGATTTGGTATCCGTGACGGGCCAGTTCCTTCTCGATTCCCTCAAAAATGACCGAAAAATAAGGGTGATAGCGCCGCCCCTGCATGGTCGATACGACACATCCGATTTTTTTGACAGCGGCATGTTCCTGGGATGGCACCTTCGCCATGTACCCGAGCGCTTGCGCCGCGTCCCAGATTTTCCTCTTGGTCCCGCTGCTTGAGGAGCGGTTCGAATCGTCGGCCAGAACGCGGGATACGGTCGATATAGAGACGCCGACGCGTTCGGCAATATCTTTTAATGTGGGCATGTCATGACCTGCCTTTATGTCATTATGAGGATGCTTCAAAACTTCTTGCCGTGATTGCTTACTCTATATGTTAAGTAAAATAAAATCGCAGGTCAACTGAAAAATGATGATAATATATTGCAAAATACAATAATAAATTTGCAATATAATTGCAAAAATGAATTGACTATCGCTTTCATCGGAGGTATGATTTTTATCAGATTGAGGTGATAAAGGCAAAAAAGTAAAGGGAAAGGGGTTATGTCATTGCGATATTTCAAGTGTTTCTCTATTTTTGCTCTAATTTGCATGATTTTTTCACTCCTTGGTTGCGCAAAGAAAGACGAACCTGATGCTTCTACCACCTCTGCTAATTCAACAGGCAAAACCAAACTTGTGTTTTGGAGTCATCAGGAAGATGCCATTATGAATGCTTACAAAGCGCTGATCACCAAGTACCAATCCTTGCATCCCGACATCGAGATCGACTACCAGACCTTTCCTTATGACGTGTACAATCAGAAACTCAAGGCATCCTTCTCCGCCAAAAACCCGCCCGACATCGCGGAAATGTTCGGCACCTGGGTACCGGAATACTCGAGAAACGGGGCGCTGGTGGAAATACCGGGAGGCGGGCAGCTGCGGCAGGAGTATTACGAAGCCCCGCTCGGAGGGTACACCTGGAACGACAAGCTGTATGGATTGCCGCTCGAATTTAACATCGAGAATGGCGGGATGCTGATTCACCCGCAAATGTTGAAGGATCAGGGCATCGCAGGCCCCCCGGCCACCTGGGACGAACTGGTCGAAGACGCCAAAAAACTGACGGTGCGGGGCACGAACGGCATCAAGGTGAAGGGATTCGATTTCGTCTCCAGCGACAATATCACCTTCACGTTCCTTTCTTTGATTCTGCAGCAAAACGGCAAGTATTGGGGCGATAACGACCATGTGAACTTTCAAACTCCTGAAGCACAAAAGGCGATGACCGCCTTAACCTCTTTGATCGCCACCGATAAAGTGGCGGACCTCACCACGTTTGGCGGTGAACTTGACACCTCAGACTACTTCTTTCAAGGCAGCTCAGCCATGACCTACCGGGGTCCATGGACGATTGCTGCAGGGCTGAATACATACAAGGTCAAGGACTTCGAGTATGTGCCCGTTCCTTCCTTTACGGCGAATCCGCCTGCTTATGCGGCCGAATCAGGCTGGGGGCTTGTCGCGTCCCAGAAGGGCAAGCACCAGGAAGCAGCCGTCGATTTTATCAAATTCATGTCATCCAACGATAATCTGCTCGCGTGGAACCAGGGCACGTTTACGGTTCCGGCCAAAAAAGCGGTGGCGCAAAATCCCGACTACGTCAAAGCGAATCCTTATATGAAAACATCGCTTGCTATTTTGGAGCTGGGCCAGTGGATCGGGCCTATTGCCGACCGGGACTTTTTCTTTAAAACGATCAATGATCATTTCCAATTGATGGCGACCGGCCAGGAATCGGTGGAAAGTGGTCTGCAGCAGATCGAAAAAACCATTAACGACAGTCAGGATCAACATAAATGATCGGAGTGGTGTTCGTATGAGGCATGACACTGCAGCAAGCAGCAGTCAAGGCATCGCCCCTGGTCTCCCGGGCCGTAGAGGGGGGAAAGGAAGGGGCCGCAGCTTCATCTATTTGTCGCTGGCGCCGATATTGCTATTATTCATTGTATTCGCTTTCATTCCGATTGGGTGGAGCCTGGGGTTGTCGGTATTTAAATACAATCCGCTCAGCGCAAGCGCGCTTTTCGTCGGTGCGGACAATTATATCCGCATGCTGAGCGATTCCATTTTCATCAAATCGCTTTGGGTCACGGTCAAATTCGTGGTCATTGCCGTTGCGGTCAACATCCTCATTACCTTAATGATCGCCGTCGCGATCCAGCGGATCCGTGCGGGCTGGCTGCGGAACCTGATGCGCACTGTCTTTTTTCTGCCGACGATCGCGCCGCTGGCGGGAACCGCCATCGTATGGAGCACCATGTTCAACTACAACCACGGGCTGTTTAATATCGTGCTAAACCAGCTTCATATGGCTCCCGTGCAGTGGCTGAGCGATCCCCATTATGCGCTGTACTCCGTCATCCTGATGACGCTGTGGGCCGATATGGGTTATAACATCGTGCTCTTTATCGCGGGTCTGGATTCCATTCCGGACATGTATTATGAGGCAGCCATTCTGGATGGTGCGAGCCGGTGGCATTCGTTCTGGCATGTGACGCTACCTCTGCTTCGGCGCACCATGTTGTTTGTATCCGTCACGACGGTCGTCTCCTATTTCCAGGCTTTCGCCCAGTTCCAGATCATGACCAAGGGGGAGCCGTTCAATGAGACACGGGTGCTGGCCCTTCATATTTACGAGCAGGCATTCTCCAATTCCAACATGGGGTATGCGTCCGCCATGGCTACCGTATTTCTGATCATCATTCTGCTGGTAACCCTGCTGCAGCTGAAGTGGGGACGTACCGAGTGGGAGTACTGACAAGGGGGATTTTCGATGCACCGTAGAAATCGATGGATCGACGGCATCGTCATGGTCGTGCTGATCGCGGCCGGATGCCTGATGCTGCTGCCGTATCTGTGGATGGTATTGTCTTCATTAAAAAGCAATATGGAAATCGTGTCAGGCTCGCATGCGCTTCTGCCGCAGCATCCCAGCCTGGAGGGGTACCGGACTGTCCTTGAGGACGCTCCGTTCGGAAGGTGGTTTTTGAACAGCGCGATGACGTCGGTTGTCATTACGGCCGCGACGTTATTTACGAGCGCCCTGGCGGGGTATATTTTCGCCAAGCATCAATTCAAAGGCCAGAAGCTGCTGTTTATCCTCATCTTGGCCACCATGATGATTCCATTTCAGGTGGTCATGATTCCGACCTATCTGATCACGGCCAAGCTGGGTCTGGTTAATCATTTGCTGGCGATTATCCTGCCGAATCTGGTCAGCTCTTATGGGGTGTTTCTTGCGAAGCAGTTCATCGAGGACATTCCTCAGGATTTGCTCGACGCAGCAAGGATCGACGGGGCAGGCGAGCTTCGGCTGATGGTCCGGATCATTGCGCCATTAATTCTGCCGATGCTGTCGGCGCTTGGCATTTTTACGTTCATGAATGCCTGGAACAACTATTTATGGCCGCTCATCATTCTGAACGACGAGAGCAAAATGACGGTGCCGCTCGCTCTTGTTTATTTTAACGGAACCCATATGGTCAATTATAACGTCGTCATGTCGGCGGCGGTGCTCATCACCCTTCCGGTGATTGTGGTGTTCCTGATTTTCCAGAAGCAGTTCATTAAAGGACTCACGATGACAGGCATGAAATAAACAACAGAAGAGACCATGAGGAGGAGAACTGGCATGACTAAAATATCAATTATCGGCGCAGGCAGCGCCTTTACGCAGGACATCGCCACGGACATTTTGCTGATCGAAGGCATAGAGGGCGGTACGATCGCTTTGGTGGATATCGACGCGGAGCGGCTGGAGATTGCCCGTAAACTGGTCGAGAGAATCATCGAGCTGTCCGGCAAGCGCTGGAACGTCATCGCCTCGACCGATCGCAGGGAGGTCATCGGGGGTTCGCAGTTCGTGATCAACCAAATCGAAGTGGGCGGGCTGCAAACCGTCCGCTATGAATACGAAATTCCTCTGAAATATGGGGTTAATCAATGCATCGGTGATACGCTGGGGCCCGGTGGACTGTTTAAAACGCTGCGCACGCTTCCGAGCTGGATGGACATCATCCGCGATGTGGAGGATCTGTGCCCGGACACGACTATTCTGAACTATACGAATCCGATGTCGGCGGTGACCCTGCTGACTTCGCGTGTGACCTCCATTCCGGTCGTCGGCCTGTGCCATTCCATCCAGAATACGTCCCGGCAGTTAGCCAAATACGCCAGCGTCCCTTACGAAGATATGCAGTGGAGAGCCGGAGGAATCAACCATATGTCCTGGTTTGTGGAGCTGACTCACGACGGGAAAGATCTGTACCCTGTGCTCCGCGAGAAGATCCAGAATCTAGACCTGCTGAAAAAGGACCCTGTGCGTTTCGACGCCATGAAATACCTGGGGGCCTTCGTCTCGGAATCCAGCGGACACTTCTCGGAATACATTCCGTACTACCGCAAACGGCAGTCTTTAATCGACAAGCACTGCAGCACCGGATATAACGGCGCGACAGGCTATTATGCGGATAACTGGCCGATTTGGCGCCGGGAAAATGATGAAAAAATCGTCAAGCAGCTGGAGGGCGCCCTGCCGATTGAGCTTGCGTCAAGCAACGAATACGCGGCCATCATTATTGAAGCGATGCTGAAAAATGAACCGAAGGTGATTTACGGAAACGTGCCGAATGAAGGACTGATTCATAATCTTCCCGGGGATGGGGTCGTCGAAGTAGCCTGTATGGTCGACCGCAATGGCATAAATCCATGCCGTTTCGGCAGCCTGCCGGAGCATCTGGCCGCGCTGTGCCGGTCCAACATGGCGTTCTTTGACCTGGCTGTAGGCGCTGTGCTGAATAACGACAAAGAAATGGCCCGCCATGCGCTGATGGTCGATCCGCTGTCCGCCGCGGTCTGTTCGCTGGATGAGATCAGCGACATGTTCGAGGAGCTGTATGAAGCGGAGCGCGACTTCATACCGGTGCTGAAATGATGGGATTGGGCAAGGAAAAACCGGTTGTCGTCGTGGCCGGCGAGTTGAATGTGGACATCATTGTCTCAGGAACGGACGTGATTCCGGAATGGAACCGCGAGAAAATAGTCGACGGTTTTGACATCGTACTCGGCTCCTCCTCGGCGATTACCGCAAGCGCGCTGTCCAGCCTCGGCCTGGACGTGCGGTTCGTCAGCGTGGTGGGGGCGGATGACTTTGGCCGTTTCTGCTTGAGCGAGCTGCAGCGGCTGGGCGTGAACACTGATCATGTAGCGGTGCTGCCTGAGGTCCAAACGGGGGTTACCCTCTCGTTTACGACGCCTTCCGACCGCGGTTTGATCACGTATCCGGGGAGCATTCCGCTGCTGACGCCTGACTATATTCCCGATGCATTAATTCAGGCGGCAGATCATTTGCATTTCGGCTCCTATTATTTGCAGAACGGCATGAGGCCGCATTGGAAGGAGCTATTTGGAAAGGCACATGGCTTTGGGGTCAGCACATCCTTTGATACCGGATGGGACGTGCGGGGACAGTGGGATGCCGCCGGGATCCGCGCACTGCTGGCCGTTACGGATTTGTTTATCCCCAGCGAGGAGGAGGCGCTGCATATGTTTGAGCAGGACAGCGTAGAAGCCGTATTCGGCCAACTGGCTGCCGCTCCGGGTCTGATCGCTGTCAAACAAGGCTCGAAGGGAGCATCGCTCCGATCTCCTGACGGCTCTTGCGTGTCAGCGTCTCCTTATCCGGTCACTCCAGTGGACACGACGGGGGCGGGAGATTGCTTCAACGCGGGAATGATTCGTGGTTATCTCCAAGGCTTAACCGGCAGGGAGCTGCTCGAATTCGCCAATGCCTGCGGCGCGTTGTCTACGCAGGGTTTGGGAGGAACGGGCCATCTCCCAACGGAAGCGGCGGTAGCGGCCCTGCAAGGAAGGCCCCTCCAGTAAACACATCGGCTAAGAGAGGCTCGGATCGGTAAAGGGGGTGGTCGACACATTCTTTGGCAGGGCCCCATGGTATCCTATTATCCTATTCATTTCTGCCTAAATTTTAATTGAAGGAGTTGATCGTTCGTGAAATTCGGTAAAACACTGATTACAGGTATCAGTCTGGCTGTGTTGGGACTGGGAGTCGGGTATGCAGCGCCGCAAACCGCCGCGGCCGCAGGCACCGAGTATTATGTGGCGGCTAACGGGAGCGATTCGAACGCGGGTACGAGCGCCGCACCGTGGGCAACGCTGCAGCATGCAGCGGACACAGCCGGGCCGGGAAGCACGGTCTACGTACGGGGCGGGGTGTATAACCAAAAGCTGAAGATCACCAAGTCGGGTTCCGCGGACCAAGGCCCGATCACCTTCACCAATTATAGCGGCGAGAAGCCTGTGATTGACGGAACCGGACTCTCCGTGAACGGTACGGAAGGCATCGTTGACCTTACCGACGTCAACTATGTGACGATCCAGGGGTTCGAAATCCGTAATTATACGACGACGGCAAGTAATATTATGCCTGTCGGGATTTATGTTCACGGCTCCGGCGGCAACATTACACTGTCCAATAACAAAATCCATGATATCAAAAACACGTCGACGCCTACGGGCAGCGACCTGCTCGGCCGGGATGCCCACGGCATCGCCGTGTACGGAACCAAGGCGCCGGAATCGATTCACGACGTGACGATCGACGGCAACGAGCTGTACAATTTGGTACTGGGTTCCAGTGAGTCCCTGGTTCTTAACGGAAATGTGGATACCTTTGCCGTGACGAACAATATCATTCACGACAATGACAACATCGGCATCGACGTAATCGGATTCGAAGGGAAATCGCCGAACGCCGCGTACGACCAGGCACGAAACGGAAGCATTCGCGGCAACAAGGTATACAACATTACCACCAACAACAATCCTTCGTACGGCAAAAAGCTTCCTAACAACAGCAATTCGGCGGACGGCATATATGTCGACGGAGGCAAGGACAGCATCATTGAGCAAAACTACAGCTATAACAACGATATCGGGGTGGAAATCGCCTCCGAGCATGCCGGCAAGGCGACCAGCAACATTACGATCCGCAGCAACTTTATTTATAACAACCGCTTGACAGGTATCGCGATGGGCGGGTACGACACGCAGCGCGGCTCGACGGTAGGATGCTACATCGTCAACAATACGCTGTACAAAAATGATACCCTCGGCGACGGCAGCGGCCAGCTGTATGTGCAGTATGACACCCAGAACAACGTCATCCGTAACAACATTTTCGTGGCCAGTTCGACCGATGTGCTCATTTATAATGAATACACAAAAAATTCCGGCAACGTCGTGGATTACAATCTGTACTTCGCCCCCGGTGGAAGTGCGGATGCCAACTGGACATGGAAGAACAAAGAATATACCGGCTTTGCCGCATATAAAAGGGGAACGGGCAATGACGCCCATTCCATATTTGCTGATCCGCTCCTTGTGAACCCAGCTGCAGGCGATTTGCACTTGAAGGCAGGATCGCCTGCCATTGATTCGGGATTGACAGGTTCGGATATCGGATCGTTTGATATCGACGGCCAGCCCCGCGTTCAAGGAGCAAGCGTCAATATCGGCGCGGACGAATAACGCTTCTTCTTGGTCATGATCATCCTTTAGGCAGCATCCAATTCTTCCCACGGCCGTTAGGCTCTCATGGTGCAGGAACGAAGCGCTACCCGTCATCTCGGGATAACGCAAACGCAAGGCCGCCGTTTGGCGGCCTATTTTGCTGTACGTACCTTTTTTACGCCAGCGACCGCATTTCTAACATAAAAAATATACTGGCAAGCCGGGAAAAATGCCTTACACTGGAATTCCGGAGCGACATTTCCTGTAACCCCCGATATGATTAGCGCCCCGAACTTACAAATGCCCATGATTATCGTAGAGATGCACATACTTGCGCTATTTTAGAACTGCTATATTGAAAGAAGCCGGAGGTGTTTATGGCGAATGAAGCTTCAGAACCCGTTTGCGAAAATGAACGTCAAGCAGCAGCTGATCCTGCTTTTTCTCGTGCTCGTGATCCCGCTTTTCATCCTGAACGCATACGGCAACAACAAAGCGGGGCAAATTTTGAAGCGGCATGTGACCAATGCGTACATCGAGCTGAACAAGCAAAATTTCAAGCTGATCAGCAGGGATATTGAAACGATCAACAAGGTGACCTCCACCGTGTTTCAAAATTCCATGATTCAGCAGCTCAGCACGACCAAAGACGAGAATATTCTTGCCCGGGTGAAGAATTACGAAAAGATTGAAGTCATGCTGAATACATACTCGCAGGAGGCCGACGAGAGGGAGCCGCTGTATTATTCGCTTTTCGTGTACGATCCGGATAACGCTTTCTTTTTCGCGCCGTATTATCCGGAATCCAAAAAGTCGGGCTTGTATTTTTTCTCGGAAAAGAAGGAGAAGCCGGAATGGTTCGATGAGGCCGTATCCCATAAGGGGAACGGTTATTTGAAGCTGACGGATCATCTCTCGCCTCCCGTAAAAGGACAGAAGGATCAAAAAACGCTTCTGTACGTGCGTGCGATCAACAATATCTACAAGGGCGGGACGATCGGCGTCCTGGCCGTATCGAACGTGGACGCCCGAATCGGCGAGTCCTTAAAAACAGTTTCGCTTCCCGAAGGCGAGCTCTATTTTACAGATTGGCAAAACCATATTCTGACGACGACGGAAACGGGAATGGAAGGCGTGCTGGAGCTGCCGCCGGAGCTGGATCCCGGCAGATCGGCCATCGGCGTGAAGGACGTCATCACGAAAGATTTCATTTATGTAGCCGATTATAATTATGTGCTTCAGCAGAAGCTGATCTACAAGGTGCCTGTCAAAGCGCTGCTTCAGCAGCAGAACGAAATCAAGCGGGTCATCCTGCTCATTTCGATCGCTTATTTCATCGTCGGATTGATCATTATTTTATATTTCTGGCGATCGCTCATGACGCCGCTCCAGAAGCTTGTCTTCTTCGTCCGCAGGTACGAACCCGGCAACATCGTGCCTCAGACCCCCCAGAGGAAGCGAAGCGACGAGGTCAGCGTGCTGATCTCGACGATCTACGATATGGCACGGAGGCTGAATGACCTCATTCATTATAAATACAACATGGATTTGAAGCAGAAGGAAGCGCAGCTTTCGCTTCTGTACCAGCAGATTAATCCGCATCTTTTGTACAACACGCTGGAGAGCATCTACTGGAAAAGCACGATGGAGGGAAACACCGTTTCCGCCGACATGATCAAGGATTTATCCAAATTGATGAAAATCAGCCTGAGCCGCGGCCGGGAGTTGATTACACTGGAGGAGGAGCTGGAGCATGCCACGGCTTATATCAAGCTGCAGCAGAACCGCTATGACTATGCCTTCCGCGTAGAGATGGACATTCCCGAGCATCTGTATTCAGTCAACATACCGAAGATCACGCTCCAGCCCTTGATCGAGAACGGGATCATTCATGGCATTAAAAATATGGGCGAGGACGGAGAAATCCGGATTGCCGCCGAAGAGAGCCGGGGCGTGCTGTACATCCGCATTTCCGACAACGGATTCAAGGACGTCGACTATGATGCGATCCGCAAGGTGCTTAGCGATGACTCGCCGAACTCGCCTACGGGCTACGGTATCCGCAACATACATCAGCGCCTGCAGCTGCATTACGGACCTGAATACGGACTTTCCTATGAAGGGCGGGCCGAAGGGGGAACGACGGTAACGGTATCGCTGCGGATCACGAGGCAGGACGATTAAAGGGAGGAACGAGAGACATGTACAACATTTTAGTCGTGGATGACGAACCGCTGATTTGCAAAGGGCTGGCAGGGCTGCTGAACGCATCGGGACTTGGCATCGGCAAAATCATGACCGCCACGAGCGGCGAAGAAGCACTGGATTACATCCGGATGGAAAATATCGATCTGCTCATCACGGACATCCAGATGGGGAAAATGAACGGCATCGAGCTGATGCATCAGGCGAAGATCGTCAAGCCATGGGTGCAGACCATCATCATCTCCGCTCATGAAACCTTTCAATATGCGCAAATGGCGATTCGTCTGGGCGCGCGCGATTATTTGATCAAGCCGCTCAATAGTGAGCAATTTCTGGACTCGGTCCGCAGCGTGCTGCTCAAAATGGATAAGCCGCTGCCCCGCACGGAAGAGGTGCTTTCAGCCGGACATGAGGACTTCCACATGGAGGAGCCCCAGCCGGAATCCAGCGTGCCGCTGAACCGGCTGCTCACCGAAACGGTGGAACATCCGGATGAGCCGTATCCCATGCAAACGTATTATGAAAGCATCGGAATCCCCGGACCTTATTTCGCCGTAATCAAGGTCAAGCTGGCGCTGATCACAGCAAACGGCGCGCGCACGTTCCCAGAGAAAGATATCCCGCTTATGCAATATGCCTCGCTCAACATCATCAAGGAGCTCCTGGATCAAGAGCTGAACGCGCAGGTATTCTATGCGCCGGACCGCAGCATCCATATACTTGTGCAGTGGAGTGAGGAAGAATATGCGGAGCAGCATGTGAACCGGATCAACCAGCTGGAGATGATCGGCCGGAGCATGCACCACCATATCTGCAAATACCTGAGAATCGAATGCACCGTCGGCATCAGTCAAATTTTGAAGGGGCTCACGTTTGTGAATGTGCTCAGCCGTCAGGCCGACAAGGCGATGATGTGGAGCGGCGAGCATGGCGATTACCATGTCTTTTACTACGGGGATTTCAGCTGGCATAACTACGCCCGTGACCCGAACGCCGAGGAGCTCTCGACCCAAAGCAACCGGATCGTGGAGCAGGCGAAGACCTATATCGAAGATAACTACAGCCAAAAGGGACTCACCATTCATGAGGTTGCCAAACGGAATCATGTCAGTCCGAATTATTTGAGCTACCTGTTCAAGAAGATTACCGGCTTCAATCTCTGGGAATACGTGGTTAAGCTGCGGATGGAGGAGAGCCGGTCGCTGCTGCTGCACACCGATCTGCGCCGCTACGAGATCGCCGAGCGGGTCGGCTACGAGTCGCCGGAGCATTTCAGCAAGATTTTCAAAAAGTATTACGGGGTCAGCCCGAGCGACCTCAAAAAATAGAAGAAGTAAGATCAACCATCATTCGCATAGAACTAGACATGTTCCAAGGCCTCCTCCTTTCCTACAATGAAACTAAGCTTGATATCAACAAGGAATGAGGGAGAAAAATGGGGGAGCCAGGAGCAGTGCTGCAGCCGGTTATAGAGAACAAATCACCCAAAAGAAAAGGACGCTTTACCAAGCACTTTTGGGGATATATGTTTCTGCTGCCGGCTGTTGTGATTTTCATTTTGTTTTTGTGGGTGCCGATTGCCAAGGGAGCTTTGTACAGTTTCTACAGCATCGACTTTGTAAAAGGGAACACGTTCGTCGGACTGGACAACTATGTACGGGTGTTACATGACCCCGATGTGTGGACGGCGGTTAAAAATACGCTCTATTACATGCTGCTGACGTTAATTATGGGATTCTGGGTGCCGATCGTCGCTTCGATCGCGATTTCGGAGCTGCGCAGATTCCAGGGGATAGCGCGCATCGCCGCGTATCTGCCTTTCGTCGTTCCTGGCGTGGTGCTGTACGGCATGTGGAGATGGATGTATGATCCGGTCGGTCCGATCAACGGGCTGCTGAGCTCGCTCGGCGTCGACCCGGTGTCGTTTATTTCGGACAGCAAGTGGTCGATGATCGCGATCGTATTTATGGAGACATGGCAGCAGTTCGGTTCGGCGATGCTGATCTATCTGGCGGGCGTGCTCAGCATCCCGCGGGATTGGTACGAGGCGGCCGAGATCGACGGGGCAGGGGTGTGGAACCGCATCCGGTATATCACGCTTCCGTCCTTGCGCAGCCTGATCGTTTTGATGCTTATTTTACAGGTGATCGGCACTTCGCAGTCTTACCAGTCGCAGCTTGCCCTGCTGGACGGCGGACCGAATAACGCGACATTGACCTATTCGCTTCTGATCGTGAGATACGCCTTTACGCGTCTGGATTACGGTACGGCCACGGCGCTTGGCATGCTGATGTTCATCGTGCTCAGCCTTGTAGGGCTGCTTCAATACAAGCTGAACAAGGAGGAGTACTGATATGAGCAAACAGCATGAACGCGGCATCCTGTCGGATTCCGATCTGAAAAAGCCTCTGAACCGGGTTGTGTATGGCTTCATGATGCTGTGCATTCTCGTTATGATCGTCACCATGCTGTATCCGATCCTGATGACGATGTTTAACGGTCTGAAGACGAATCAGGAGGTCAATACGTTTCCTCCGCATTTCTTCCCGGAGACGTGGAACTGGAGCAACTTCAAGGAAGGCTGGGAGTATATCGACCTGCCGATGTTTCTGAAGAACACGATATTCGTCTTCGTCGGCAACCTGTTCATGACGATTTTTGTGCTCGGCCTAGCTTCCTTCAGCATTTCGCGCCTGAAGGTGCCGTATTACCGGGCGATCTACTTTTTTATTCTGATGACTTTGTTTATTCCGGCCTCGAGCTACATGATTCCGAACTTCGTGAACCTGAAGGACCTGGGGCTGCTGAACACCTTCTGGGCGTTTTGGCTTCCGGCGGGGGCAAGCGCGTATTACTTTCTGCTGATGAAAAACTTCTTTGACGGTATCCATCCGGAAATTTTCGAGGCGGCGCGCATTGACGGAGCCTCCGAGATCAAGAGCTATGTCCGGATCGCGGTCCCGCTCTCGGTACCAATCTTCGCGACGCTGGCGATCTTTATTTTCTCGGGGGCGTGGAATGACTGGTTCTGGCCTTCCCTGGTGCTCCACAGCGAGGAGAAATACACCTTGGCGACCGCCATCTACAAATATGTCATCAATGCCCGCAGCATGGATAACAGCATTAAATTCACGATCCTGTTCATGGTTATGGTGCCGCCGATTCTCGTCTTTCTCGTATTCCAGCGGTTTATCATGCGCAGCGTGAACCTGTCCGCGGTCAAAGGGTAGCGGACATCAACATCGTAGGCCTGCACACGAAGGCCATAAGATTACACATCGTTAGATTGCGGTTCCTCTCTTATGATGAAAGAGCAACAACACTTAATAGCGAAAAGGGGAGTTTCAATGCGTAAGTTTTCAATGATGCTCGTCAGTCTCGTGCTTTCCGCTTCGATGCTGGCAGCGTGCAGCGGCAACAAAACGGCGGAGGAACCGAAACCGGCCGATAATCAAGGATCGCCAAGCACGACCGATACGGGTAACAAATCCGAAGAGCCTGCCAAAGGGGATGATATTACTACAAAAAAAGTCACGATCAAGATCCACTACCCGCTGCCGGACCAGAAGGAAGCCAGAGCCCAGGAAGACGATAAAATTAAACGCTTCAACGAAAAATACCCGAACGTAACGATCGTGAAGGACGACTGGCAGTATAACGTCAATGAAATCGGCATTAAGATGGCTTCAAACGAAGCGCCGACCTTCTACAATACGTTTGCGACGGAAGCCCAGATGCTCGTCGAGCATGGCTGGGTAGCGGATATCAGCGATCTGTACAACAGCTGGGAATACAAGGACGAGATGAACCCGCTCCTGCAAAACCAGTTCATCGTTGACGGCAAAGTGTACGGCATTACGCAAAACGGCTATGTGACGTCCACGGTCATCAACAAAGGGCTGCTGGATGCCAAGCAGGTTCCAATGCCGGATATGGATTGGACCTGGGACGATATGTATAACGCTGCCAAAGGCGCGACCGATGTCAAAAAAGGCATTTCCGGTATTGCTCCGATGGGTAAAGGAAATGAATCCGGATGGAACTGGACGAACTTCCTGTTCGAAGCCGGCGGCGAAATCCAAAAGAACGACAACGGCAAATATACGGCAACGTTTAACTCGGATGCAGGCGTTAAAGCGCTCGACTTTTATAAGAAGCTGAGATGGGAAGCCAATGCCATTCCGCAAGACTGGGCGCTTGGATGGGGAGATGCGATCAGCGCGTTCCAGCAGGGCCGTACGGCCATGGTCATCGCCGGCGCATTCGACATTGTGGACTCTGCCTTGAACCAGGGCGGACTCAAGCCGGAGAACGTTATCGTTTATCCGATGCCGGCCGCGGAAAAAGGCGGCAAGCACATCGGCATCCTCGGCGGCAACTACCTGGTGATTAACCCGAATGCTTCGAAGGACGAACAGGAAATCGCGTTCCGCTATATCACGTTTGATTACTTCACCGACAAGGGCATCGAAGCACTGGATGCCAACATCCAGGAGCGTAAGAGCAAAAATAAATACTACGTTCCGACTCCGCTGAACTACTTCAGCGACAACTCCGAGTACGCGTCCAAAGTGAACGCGATCTACGACAAATACGACAACGTATACCGTTATGATGAAAAAATGCTGAGCCTGATTGACGGCAAGCCTGAGGCGCAGTACGGAACGCAGGATTACTACGGCGCGATGTCCAATGTCGTGCAGGAATCCTTCTCGAAGAAAGGCACGGATTCGAAGGCGCAGCTGGACGCGACCGCGAAGACGGTGCAGACGAAGTTTTTTGACAATATCCAAGCTGCGAAATAATCGATTAGCGCGTTCGGGAGGACGCTCCGAGAATGAACGTTGCTTCAATCGCTGTTGTCACCCGGATTACGCAATGCTCATTTAAGCAAAGCTGCATCCTGCACGAAGCAGCGGAGAGGTCAATGCAATTCCGAACAAGCGATGGCAGGAATGCTTCGTTCGCGGAGCGGCGACCAACAAAAAAGGAACTGCCTCAGACCGATCGGTCTTTGAGACAGTTCCTTTTATGTTATGGCAAAATGATGACTGGTTGGCTTCGCTTTTTGAGTTACTTACGTTCCTGGCCCATCTCGCGGAACGACTCCTCCGCAGCGGCAAGCGTCGCGTCGACATCCTCATCCGTATGCGCCGTCGTCAGGAACCATGCCTCATACTTGGATGGCGCCAGGTTAATGCCACGATTCAGCATATGGCGGAAGAACGCCGCGAACGCCTCGCCGTCCGTGTCCTGCGCCTGGTCGTAGTTCGTGACCGGGTGGTCGCAGAAGTGCGTGGACAGGGAGCCGCGGATGCGGTTGATCGTCAGCGGCACACCGTGGCGGTCCGCCGATGCCTGCAGGCCGTCCGCAAGCTTGATGGCGAGGCGGTTCATCTCGTCGTATACGCCTTCGCCCTGAAGCACTTCGAGGCAGGCGATGCCGGCGGCAATGGACGCAGGGTTGCCGGCCATCGTGCCCGCCTGGTAAGCCGGGCCGAGCGGAGCGACCTGCTCCATGACTTCCTTGCTGCCCCCGTACGCGCCGATTGGCAGTCCGCCGCCGATGATTTTGCCAAGCGCCGTCAAGTCGGGCTTGATGGCGTCGTGGTTATCGAGCCCGGCGAAGGTCTGGGTCGAACCGTAATGGAAGCGGAAGGCTGTGATCACTTCGTCGTAAATAACGAGGGAGCCGTTGTCATGCGTCATTTGGCAGAGGCCCTCGAGGAAGCCCTTCTCCGGCATGACCATGCCGAAGTTGCCGACGATCGGCTCGACCATGACCGCCGCCACGTCCTTGCCCCACTTGTCCAGGGCTTCGCGAAGTCCGCCGAGATCGTTGAACGGCACCGTGATGACTTCCTGGGCGATGCTGGACGGAACGCCCGCGCTGTCGGGCGTGCCCAGCGTGGAAGGACCCGAGCCTGCCGCCACGAGCACCAGATCGGAGTGGCCATGGTAGCAGCCGGCGAATTTGATGATCTTGCTGCGTCCGGTAAAGGCCCGTGCGACACGGATCGTCGTCATGACGGCCTCGGTGCCGGAGTTGACGAAACGGACCTTGTCCATCGAAGGAATGGCTTCCTTCAGCATCCGGGCCAGCTTGATTTCAAGCTCGGTCGGCGTACCGTACAACGTGCCGTTCTCGGCCGCTTGCGTAATAGCTGCCGTAATATGCGGATGGGCATGTCCGGTGATGATCGGACCATAGGCCGCGAGGTAGTCGATGAATTGGTTGCCGTCTTCATCCCAGAAGTAGGCGCCTTTGGCTCTCTTCATAAAGACGGGCGCCCCGCCGCCTACCGCCTTGAACGAACGGGAGGGGCTGTTGACGCCACCGACGATGTGCTGGAGTGCTTCCTGGTAGAGCTGTTCTGAACGTGAACGATTCATGGATGATTCAACTTCCTTTCTGGATTGAAAAGCAGGCGGGCAGCCTAGTTGCTGCTGCCCGTGCTGTTGTTTTGATTGTCTGGTGTGGTGCCCTTCGTGCTCGTGCCGTCCGTCTCGGATTCGGTCTTGCCGTCGCTCGAAACGGGTACCGGTTCCGGTTTGTTGAAGATATCCTTGATGTAATCCTTGAGCGCCGTTTCACTCGATACGGTGAGAACGGCCGCGCCGCCGATGGTTCTTTCCTTCAGGAGCTTCATCGGAGGAATCTGCTCGCTGCCGGCCATCTGGCTCTTATAGCCGACGCTTGCCAGCTTCCACATGTCATTGACGGACAGGTTCGTGTCGATATACGGGCTGACGCCGTTCAAAATATCCGGCAGCTTCATAATCGAGGTGGTCGACTGCATTTTCTCGGCGACGGCCTTCAGGAAAGCGCGCTGCCGCTCGGTACGGGTAAAGTCCGAGGTCGCGTCATGGCGGAACCGCACGTACTGAAGCGCGGTGCTGCCGTCCAGATGCTGCATGCCCTGCTTCAGGTCGATGTCATACTCGTGCTTATCCGCGGCGCTCGGATAATACATATCTTTTTCCACGTAGAAATCAACGCCGCCGACCGCGTCCACGAGCTTGATGAAGCCTTGGAAGTCGGTGTACACATAGTACTGAACGTCAATGCCAAGCAGATCGCCGACGGCCTTCATGGCCGTATTCGGCCCATGCGTGATAGCCGTATTGATGCGGTCCTTGCCGTGCTCTGGAATATCCGTGTACGTATCGCGCAAAATAGAGAACACATTAATGCGTTTTTTGACGGGATCGAGGGAAGCTACCATCATGCTGTCCGACCTGGGGATTTCACCTTCTTTGAGGCCGCGCGCGTCTACGCCCATGAGGAGGATGTTGACAGGCTCGGTGCCTTCCCATTTGGGAGGATCGGGAACCTTGACTTCTACGGGGGCAACGTTCTTAAAAGGAGAGGCTTCTCCGGTTTTTTGCAGGCCCTGCAGACCATTATAAATCGAAGTAAAATAATAGACCGCGTAGCCGATCACAGCTGCCAAAACGACGGCGATCGTCCACAATATCTTTTTTTTCCTTGAGGTCATTCCTTCTCTTCCTTTCAATTATCCTGATAAAGGAGGTAGTTGTCTGTTTTTCGACATTTGTAGGTTAAGGATTCATTTATTATAATTTTTTTTGTGGATACAATCAATTTTACGGTCGTAAAAGAGCTGATGGCGAGTATCATTAGACTGTTTTTTGACGGTTTTCCTCTATAGAGTGCGCTTAAAGTCGGTTTTCCTTACAATGAACTGCCTGCACATAGAGACAGAGACTGTATACATGCCTATGCCCGAAAGGAGACGAAACAACGATGACCAAACCAGCAGAATTAGCCCCGGGACAAGAGGTGCCTGATTTTACGCTGCCAGCGTCAAACGGGGAAGACATTAAGCTCAGCAGCTATCGCGGACGTAAAGTCCTGCTTTATTTCTACCCCAAGGACATGACACCGGCCTGTACCGACGAGGCATGCAGCTTTCGCGACTTTCATCCTGAACTGCAGGAGAAGGGGGTAGCGGTGCTGGGCGTAAGTCCCGATCCGGTCAAATCCCACGGGAAATTCGCTGACAAGCATGCGCTTCCGTTCCTGCTGCTGTCCGACGAGGATCATGCAGTGAGCGAGCTGTACGGCGTTTGGCAGCTGAAAAAAATGTACGGACGCGAATATATGGGCATTGTCCGCTCTACCTTCCTTATCGATGAAGAGGGAAAGCTCATGAAAGAATGGAGAAAGGTAAAAGTAAAGGGACATACCGAGGATGTGTTGTCCGCATTGTAAGCTCCCAAATAGAGAGACCGGCGTTTAGGATTCCCGGCTTGCCTTGCTCGAACAGGCAGCCGGGATATTTGCGTTGACAAGAGAAGACGGTAAATATGTTATTTGATATATATCGAGAGCTGACCGCAAAAATGACTGCCCCCGTGCATTCGGGAGTGAATGTACACCTATATCATTTAACGAAAGATTTTCAAGTTTGATGAAATATACATGTAAAAGCATATGTAAATTTATTCTTATATTTATATTGACATGCTAACATGTTGGTATTAAACTAATTCGTATGCGAAATATTAAGGCGTGGAATCGATTATGAAACAGGGTGAAGGGTTTTTGGATTCGCAGGATCAAATTCATGAGTTGCTGTATTCTTTTCGCCAAGTGCATCTGAGCTTCTACCATTTGTTCTCGAAGGATGCCGGGGCGCTTGGAACCACCTGGATTCAATATCTAGTGCTGCGCACACTCCGTGACCATCCGGACATCGGACTCACGGAGCTGGCAGATTTCATTCTTATAGGAAACAGCACGACCAGCGGTGTCGTGGACCGGCTCGTCAAAGCGGGTATGGTGGAGCGCAAGCGCTCCGAGACCGATCGGAGGTCCATCACGCTGAGAAACACGAAGGAAGGGGATGAATTGCGGAAACGCGCGGAAGTCATATGTAATGACTACTTAAATCCTCTCGTACATATCCAAGAAGAGGACCGGCGGCACATGCTGGATACGCATCAACAGATTATCGACATACTTTCACACCAAGGGAGAGAGAGAAGTACATTATGAATAGCAGCCAAGCTCAGTCTATAGAGCACATTAAGAAAGGGCCGATCATCGCCGCTTTGCTCATCGGCGCTTTTGTGGCGTTCCTGAACCAGACGCTGATGAATGTTGCCCTGCCGAACATTATGGCCGATCTCGGCATTACTCAAGCCGCAACAGGACAATGGCTGACCACGGGCTATATGCTCGTCAACGGCGTTCTGATCCCGGTCACCGCATTCCTGATCGCCCGGTTTACAACCCGTCAATTGTTTATATCCGCTATGTCCCTGTTCTCAATAGGAACGCTCATATGCGCACTGGCACCTTCTTTTGCCATCCTGATGGTCGGCCGCTTGATCCAAGCCAGTGGAGCAGGCATTCTGATGCCGCTCATGACGGTCGTATTCCTGAACATCTTCCCGATCGAGAAACGCGGATCGGCCATGGGCATGATGGGGATTGCCATGATTCTGGCTCCAGCAATTGGACCGACATTGTCGGGCTACATCGTTGAGCATTACACCTGGCGCGTCCTGTTCTACATCATTCTTCCGTTCGCCGTCATCGCGACATTGATCGGTATTTTCTTCCTGAAGAACGTTACGAAGGTAACCAAACCGAAATTCGATGCGATCTCCGTCATTTTGTCCACCATCGGCTTCGGCGGACTTCTGTATGGATTCAGTGATGCCGGTACCGACGGCTGGGGAAGCCCGCAGGTCATTTGGACGCTCGTGATCGGCGCGCTGGCACTGGTGGCATTCGTCTGGAGACAGATGGTGTCCAAGGTGCCGATGCTCGAATTCCGGATTTTCAAATATAACATGTTTACACTGACGACGATCATTAACGTGATCGTGACGATGGCCATGTTCGCAGGCATGATTCTGATGCCGCTGTTCCTGCAGAACATTCGCGGGTTTACGCCGATGGAATCAGGGCTCATGATGCTTCCCGGCGCAATTTTGATGGGGATCATGTCGCCGATCACGGGAGCGATTTTCGATAAAATCGGAGCCCGCTGGCTTTCGGTCATCGGCCTGGTTATCACGGTTGCTATGACATACGAATTCAGTCACCTGACTGTGACGACGTCATACGCCCACATGATGACCATTTACACGGTCCGCATGTTCGGGATGTCGCTCATGATGATGCCGATCCAGACGGCCGGCTTGAACCAGCTGCCGCGGAGCATGAATGCGCATGGTACGGCAATGTCCAACACGCTTCGTACCATCTCCGGTTCCATCGGTACCGCCATTCTCGTGACGGTCATGACTTCGCAGACGAAGCATTACATCACCGAGGGCGTGAAGGCCGGTGCTGCCAAAGCGACGGATAAGGCTCAAATGGCTGCCCTGTCCGCGCAGTCCATGGTTCACGGCATTAACGACGCGTTCGTCATTGCGACTTGGCTGAGCGTAGCCGCGCTGATCCTGGCTTTCTTCATCAAGAAGACGAAACCGCAGGAAGAGAACCTGAAGGCAGAAATGCAGAAGGTGGGCGGAGCCGCCGAGATGAAAGGCTAACGTTATACAAGGCTCATGCCATGAATAGTTCATGCACTTATGCAAGCAATCATATTTATACAAGAAAGACGCATCTGCCTCGGCAGCATGCGTCTTTTTTAGTCTCTATTTCAGCGTCTTGGATACCGGTTTGGCTTTCAGTTTGCGGATCAGCTTGAGTAGGGACGTTCGGTAACGGTATACGAGGAAGGCCAGGAAAAGGAGAATGATTCCGCCGACGATCCAGATCGAGTACTTTTCCACGACGTGAAAGGCCATATTCCACTGCGGTCCGAACAGCTTGCCGATGCTCAGGAACAGAACGACCCAGAATAGCGCGCCTCCGTATGCATATAGGGCAAATTTCCGGAAAGGAAGCTTGATCATCCCTGCAAAATACCCGGTGAAATGGCGTACGCCAGGAATGAAGTAACCGAGGAATACGAGGCTCTGGCCATACTTGTTAAACCACTTTTGCGCGCGTTCCAGCTTATGTTCCGATAGGAGCACCCATTTGCCGTAGCGCTGGATAAAGGGCAGGCCTGCCTTCAAGCCGATGAAATACGTGATCGTTATGCCGATGGTCGTACCCAAAAAAGCGAGCAAGATCAGCCAGCCGAAATGCAGTTTTCCCGCGTAGGAAAGATACCCTG
The DNA here is from genome assembly GCF_051966755.1 of Paenibacillus sp. SAFN-054. Lineage (NCBI taxonomy): Bacteria > Bacillati > Bacillota > Bacilli > Caryophanales > Paenibacillaceae > Paenibacillus > Paenibacillus sp. SAFN-054. The sequence goes on along the minus strand of NZ_JBQCKS010000008.1, from coordinate 13,834 downwards.
CATAAGCCATCGTCGTTTCGCCAGGAAAAGGAAGCGCAATGAACTCCAGGATCAGGCCTAAGAACAACACGATGTATCCGTAATCGCCAAACAATAGCTGTATCCACTTTAGTAATTCCAACGGACTCACTCCAAACCAGATCCAAGTTGTGCTTGCTTCTTGCAATAAAATACAGACTCAAAGTCTATTTGCGAGCCTTCCACCATATAATCTACCAGAAAGCAGAATTCATAGAAATAGTGGAGGTATTCGTCATGGTTAAATGGTTGTTGCACGGCAAAAAAAGAGTGGTTAGCTGCGTGCTTGTCCTGCTGTTGGTGTTGCTTTTTTCTGTATCGGAAAAGGACTCGTCCTGGTCACTGCCGGCGGCAGACGCGGAGGCTTCGATTCCGTCCGCGGGCATGCAGCAGGTTAAACCGCTCAAAGCGGCAGCCTCTCCCACACCCACAACCAAGCCGGCTTCGGCTTCAAACGGCAAGGTGGTCTACCTTACGTTTGACGACGGACCAAGTGCTTTAACCGGCAGCGTTCTTGATATTTTGAAAAAAAATAACATCCATGCGACCTTCTTCGTGCTGGGAGAGCAGGTCAAGCGTTATCCTGAGCTGCTGCAGCGCATTTTCGAAGAGGGACATGCCATTGGGAATCATACGTATGATCATAATTATACAAGACTTTATAGCGGATTTCCTGTCTTCTGGAACCAGATCAAGGAGACCGAAGAAGAAATATATCAGGTTACCGGCATCCGTCCGCAGCTTGTCAGAGCTCCGGGGGGGACAGCGGGACATTTCGATGATACTTATTTTCGCCTATTGAAGCAAGGCGGATACATCGTGACTGACTGGAATGTGGACAGCGGCGACTCCAAGCGGCGGGGCGTGCCCGCAGCGGAGATTGTGAGGGAGTCTGAAACGCCCGTGAACTCCGATCAGGTCGTCCTGCTGATGCATGACGGAAGCGGCCATGGCGAGAGCGTGAAGGCACTTCCCCAAATCATTTCCTGGTACAAGAGCAAAGGCTATAAGTTCGGCGTGCTGACTCCGGATGCGGAGCCTGTGCAGTTCAAGGTTAACAGCAAGGCGAAGCAGCTGAAGCGGAGCGCGCCGAGCGGGGCATGGGTCGAGTCTCATGTGGCCGGCAATGCTGCGTTGTTCGCAAGCGGGAAGCCTCTCCGGCTCGAAGTAGGTCCGCAGGAAACGACGCTGCAGCCGGGAGAGTACCGCTACGAGAATGGCCGCTACATGGTACCGGTACGCGCAGTGGCCGAGAGGCTCGGGGGAACGGCTATATGGAATGCGAACACGCATACCGTGAATATTGCGCTTACGGCAGACACGGAAACCACGCTGCAAATCGATACCCGGTCTGGAACGCTGTCTGCTATCGCTTCAGGTAAGAAACAGCAGGGAGTGGCAACAACCGTGAAGATTGTGAACGATGCGGTATGGGTTCCGGTCCGTGATCTGTTCGGCAAGGCCGGCTACCTGGATATTTCCGCTTCAGAGAACGGCGAGGAGCGTCGGATTCGGGTGTTCTGATTCTGAATGGCAATCTATTAAAATGAAGGCGCGCATGTCTACTTCCTTTCATTTATGGCGAGACTGATTTCATAGATTCCCTTCGGGAATCCGACTCCCCAATGAATCGGAGGTTATGAAATTGTCTACTTCTTCCATACCACACCAGGACTTCGCGCCTGAACTGCTTGAGCGGGTGGTAGCCCGCGTCGGAACCGTCATCGTCGGAAAGGAAACCCAAATCCGCCTTGCCCTCATGTCCATGCTGTGCGGCGGCCATATTTTACTGGAGGATCGGCCCGGCGTGGGCAAAACGATGCTTGTCCGGGCCCTTGCCGCCTGTCTCGGCGCAAGCTTCGGCCGCATCCAGTTCACGTATGATTTGATGCCTCAAGACGTCACGGGAACCTCCGTATACCGTCAGCATAGCGGAACCTTTGAATTCCGGCCGGGTCCGCTGATGTCGAACCTCGTGCTCGCCGACGAGCTGAACCGCGCCTCGCCGCGGACGCAGTCGGCGCTGCTCGAAGCGATGGAGGAACGCCGGATTACCGTGGACGGCACGACTTACCCGCTCCCGCGTCCGTTCCTGCTTCTGGCGACGCAGAATCCGCTGCAGTTCGAGGGAACCTACCGGCTGCCGGAGGCGCAGCTGGACCGCTTCTTCATGCGGATTCAGCTCGGATATCCGGAGCCGGATCAGGAAATGGAGCTTCTATCCCGCATGCAGGGAGCACATCCGCTGGAGAGGGTTAAGCCGGTCATGCTGGCAGAAGAAATGGTCCAAATGCAGCGCGAGGTGAAGCAGGTTTTCGTGGATGATTCCATTAAGCTGATGCTTGTGCAATCAGCGGATCAATCGAGAAGGCATGCCAAGCTGCAGCTCGGAATCAGCCCCCGGGGAACGCTCGCGTGGATGCTTGCCTCCCAGGCAGCTGCTTATATGGCGGGCCGGACCTACGTCATTCCGGATGACGTGAAGCACACGGCTGTTCCCGTTTTGGCTCATCGGCTGATGCTAAGCCATGAAGCGGTGCTGTCGGGCCTGCAGAGCGAGGAGATCGTGCGAGAGCTGCTGACGCAGCTGGTCCTGCCGCTTGCGGTCCGCAAAGGAGCACGCTCATGAAGCGGCGCTGGACCGAATGGGCGGGAGGTGCTGCCGGGCTTGGCAGCCTCGGGAGTTTGTATGCATGGCATGGTGGAGCTTCGGCTTTGTTCCTCCTTTGTCTGGCGGGATTGCTGGTAATATCAGGTCTGCTGATCCAGTGGCTGGGACTCCGCAGCGCGACGATCACGCGGCGATTGGATGAATCGGTCATTTCGGCAGGGGACACCGCCCGGCTTCGGGTGCGGGTGGAATTCCGCTCATTCCTGCCTGTGCCGTGGCTTGCCGTGGAGGATTACTATACGGGAGGGAGCAGCCGTCAAGTCCTGTTCCCCGGATTTCGGCGCAGCATGGAATATGTCTGCGAGCTCCGCGGACTGCCGCGCGGAGTATATTCCTTTGATGCCTGCCTGCTCGAATGGGGCGGGCTGTTCGGCTGGTTCAGCGGCAGCCGGGTACAGAGATCGGAAGGCAGCTTCCTGGTTCTCCCGAAGCCGCTGCCGATCGGAGACGGGCTTCAGCTGCCCTATGTCCGCTCTCAGGCGGTCATGCAGCCTTGGTTCACGGCAGAGCACGGCAATGGCGCCAAAAGCCCCGAGGTCAGAGCGTACTTGCCTGCAGATCCGCTGAACCGCATTGACTGGAAGAGCTCCGCGCGGCGCGGAACGCTCCATACGTATTTGCCTGAGGATGAACGCGATCCGAATTGCCTCGTCATCCTGGATCGTTCTTTCGAAGGTTACGCCGCGGATAGCGGCACAGAAGAAGAGCGGCGCGCGAAGGCGGGCCACTCTTTCGAAAGGGCCGTTTCGGCAGCCTCTGGCATAGTCGGAGGGCTGATGCGAAGCGGTGTAAAGAGCATGCTTGTATACGGAGCTCCTGCAGCCAGCGGGGACAGCGTGAACCTGGGAGATGGCATGGGAGCTCACGGGGACGGCCGCCGCGAGGCCTATACCCGGCTGCTGGCATCATTGTCTCCGCTCAAGCTGGGCGAAGGCCCGAAGCTGTCATCCCTGATGGAGGACAGCATGCGGCGAAGCGTGCCGGGGACTCGCATGATCGTGATTACCGGCACGCCTGGCGATCAGGCGGGGGAAGCGGCCGCCCGGTTAGCGGCTCATGGAATGCAGGTCGACTTTTATTTCACGTCCATGGGTGATGACCCAAGCGACATGAGTGGCCGACAGGTCGGGCAATCCGGAAAGGGATCTGCTTTTGCGGCTGCGCTTCGGTTGTCTCGCCTAGGTGTGGGAGTTTATGCAGTTCAGCAGGATGCCGTGACTAGAATCGGTCTGGTTGAACCATCATCCCTGGGCGAGGGGGCGGTCTGAGTGGAGAATGTGAAGGATCCGCTTCTGCACCGGATACTGATATCCCTGCCGCTGATGGGGCTGTTCGTGGAATGGCTGCTGCCATTGAAGCCGCTGGATGTAATGGCGGTCAGCAGCGAGTGGTTTGGTGTCATGTATGTGTTCACCGGGCTGTTGCTTATACTCGGGACGGGGTGCCTGAAGTGGACGTTATCGATGCCGTTTTACGGGTTATGCACGATTGGAGCATGGGTATACGTGGTCCGGCTTGGCGGCGAATCCGGATGGCTGTCCGCTCTTTCCCTTCTCGGGCAGGATGCAGAGCTGCTCGTGACGACCGGACAGTTCTCCATGATGAGTCAGACGTCGCGGATGCTGGTGCTGATGATCGGTTGGGCACTGCTCGTATACTCTGTTCAATCCTTGGCCCTTCTGCGCAGCAGCGTCCTGCTGTTCGCAGGCGCAACGCTTCTCTATTTGTTCTGCCTCGAAATGCTGCTGAGCCTGCCGGTATTTGATGACGTCATCCGCACCAGTGCTCTGATTCTGCTGCTGCAAGGAATGGTGCATCTGTCGCGGCTAAGGGAAGAGGGCAGGTCTCCTGCGGAAGGCAAAGCGATGTATCCCGCTTGGGGGCTCTCTCTTGCCGCCGTGGTTCTCCTTCTGGTTGCATGCAGCTGGTCAGCAGGCAGTCTGGCGCAGCCGAAGGCCATGTCCCGGATATCCCTGCAGCAGGCCGCCGAACAGCTGGCGGACTGGGTAAGGACGGGTTACGGCGGCGAGGCAGCCGCGGTGACGGGATACAATTTGTCGGGCGAGGAAGAAGAGATGGGCCTTCCCCTGCATCAGGGCAGCCGCATTTATTTTTCGGCACAGACCCCCGCAGCGACGTATTGGAGGGGAGAAACCTTCAGTATCTATAATGGGAGGAAATGGTCCGAGCCCGAAGGGGAGCTGAAGACGGGCTACGCTCCTGGCGTAACCGCTGGACAAGCCGGTCAACCGGTTGAAGGATTACAACCGATCACACAGCGGATCACATTTGAGCAGCCGATCACGCAGAGCTTCCCGTTGTTTGGCGGGGGAATGATATCGGAAGTCAAAGACATGCAGCTGTCTTCATCAGGTGCCGCTTTGCCGGCGGCGCTGGAACAAAACCCTGAAGCAGGTACAGTCAAGGTCGTTTTGAACGGGGGAGTCCCGCAGGTTGAGGGCTACACGATCAAGGTGAACATGCCGGACAACAGCCCTCAGAAGCTGAGCCGTGTTACCGGACCGGATCCGCAAACGGTAAGAGAGCGTTATTTGCAGCTGCCGGAGGAGCTGCCGGATCGGGTTCGGAGATTGGCTGATGACGTCACGGAGGGGGCGGTGGGCCGCTATGCCCAGGTGGAAGCGGTGAAGAACTACCTGATGGAGCATGAAGCCTATACGCTCGATACGCAGGTTCCGCCGCCGGGGAAGGATTTTGTCGACGACTTTTTGTTCGAGACCCATGCCGGCTACTGCAATCATTTTTCGACCGCGATGACGGTGCTTCTCCGCAGCAAGGGTATTCCGGCAAGGTATGTCAAAGGGTTTGCTCCGGGGAAAGCGGATGTTAACGAGCCGGGGCGATATTTGATCAGCGAAGGGGATGCTCATTCCTGGGTCGAGGTCTACTTCCCGGAGTCGGGCTGGATCCCCTTTGATCCTACCCCTGGACTTTCGCTCTCAGGCAGCACCTCCCGGCCCGTAGCGGCACTGCACCGGTTGTCGGCAGCAGGCGGGGATTATTTTCCTCGGATTGCGACCATGGCGAAGCAAAGCTTCTTCGGAACGCTGACCTGGATGTGGGACAATAAGCTGCTTATTGCTGCCGGATTGACAGTGGCGACCGCATTGACGCTCCTGATTCTTCAACTGACTCCGTGGCTGCGGCTTGCGCCACTCTGGCTCCGGCTTCATATGAAGCGCAGGCAATTCCCCGGGAGGGAGGAGCTTCTGCGCAGCGCATATCCGGTATGGCGGGCTCTCACGCGGCGTTTTGGCGCGGCACCGGCCGGCTTTACCGTCAGGGAATATATGGACAGCCTCCCGGTTGAAAAGGAAGAAATACGCACGCTGCTATGCAATTTTGCCGCCGATTGGGAAATGATAGCTTATGATGAAGGTCCGATGGACCGCAGCCGTTGTATCGCTTACATGCGCAGCTGCCTGCGGATCTCCAAAAAAGTGGCATAAGCTCGCCTTCCCGGTTTCCTTGACGGTATGAATTATCGTTGCGTATAATTAATTTCAACAATTGAGGGAGGCACGTTAATGAACAAGCCAAATGAAATCATCGTTGTCCTGGATTTCGGGGGACAATACAATCAACTTATTGCACGACGCATTCGCGATTTGGGAGTATACAGCGAACTGCTGCCTTATAATACATCTGTCGAGAAAATACGTGAGCTTTCCCCGAAAGGGATCGTTTTCTCGGGCGGCCCGATGAGCGTATATTCCGAAGACGCACCCCATGTGGATCCGGCGATTTATGAACTGGGCGTGCCGATTTTCGGTATCTGTTACGGCATGCAGCTGATGGCCCATCAGCTGAACGGCAAAGTCGAACGCGCGGCTAAGCGCGAGTACGGCAAAGCGGACTTGGAGTTCGCTCCGGACACCACACTGACTCAAGGTCTTGAAGCTAAACAAACCGTTTGGATGAGCCACGGGGATCACGTGGTCGAGCTTCCGGAAGGATTCAAGCTGGACGCAGGTACCGAGTCGGCGCCGATCGCGGCGATGAGCAACCTGGACAAGCAGCTGTACGCGGTTCAGTTCCATCCGGAAGTGCGCCACTCCGTTAACGGCAACGAAATGATCCGCAACTTCCTCTACGAAGTGTGCCATTGCGACGGCAACTGGACGATGGAAACCTTCATCGATGACGCGATTCGCGATATCCGCGACCAGGTCGGCGACCGCAAGGTGCTGTGCGCGCTGAGCGGCGGCGTGGATTCCTCGGTCGTAGCGATGCTGATTCATAAAGCTATCGGCGATCAGCTGACTTGCATGTTCATCGATCATGGTTTGCTGCGCAAAGGCGAAGCCGAAAGCGTCATGGAAACCTTCGTAGGCAAATTCGACATGAAAGTCGTGAAGATCGACGCACAAGAGCGTTTCCTCAGCAAGCTTGCCGGCGTGGACGATCCTGAGAAAAAACGCAAAATCATCGGCAACGAGTTCATTTACGTATTCGATGAAGAATCCGCTAAATTTGACGATTTTGATTTCCTGGCGCAAGGTACACTCTATACGGACATCGTAGAAAGCGGAACGGCAACGGCCCAAACGATCAAATCGCACCACAATGTCGGCGGACTTCCTGAAGACATGAAGTTCAAGCTCATTGAGCCTTTGAAAACCCTGTTCAAGGACGAAGTGCGCAAGGTCGGCGAAGAATGCGGCCTTCCGGATGAAATCGTGCATCGCCAGCCATTCCCGGGTCCGGGTCTTGCCATCCGCGTGCTGGGCGAAGTTACGGAAGAGAAGCTCACCATCGTGCGCGACTCGGATTACATTCTGCGCGAAGAGATCGCCAAGGCGGGACTCGACCGCGAAATCTGGCAGTACTTTACTGCTTTGCCTAACATGAAGTCCGTTGGCGTTATGGGCGATGCCCGCACGTATTCCTACACCGTAGGCATCCGCGCGGTGACCTCCATCGACGGCATGACCGCCGACTGGGCGCGCATTCCATGGGATGTGCTGGAGAAAATCTCAGTGCGTATCGTCAACGAAGTGGATAACGTCAACCGCATCGTGTATGACGTGACCTCCAAGCCGCCTGCAACGATCGAGTGGGAATAGGCTCGGCGAATATAACCGGAAATTACAAAATCCGTTTTCCTCATCCGAGGGAAACGGATTTTATGTTTTTCACGGTCATTAATTCGCCTAAGCGCAAAAAGACTGCTCCCGCCGGATAAATCCATCGGTGCAGCCTTTTAGAATACAGTAGGCGACATTAGAGTCACAGATTACCTCTTGATGTTGGAATTGTCCGCGGTCAAATCTTCGCCGGGATATTCCCGCCCCTCGTCTTCATGGAGCTCCAGATTTTCGTTGCCAAAGCGATGGGGACCGTGCTGCCCTTCACGCCATGGGGAGCTTTTGCCGATGGACTCGGCTGCCAGGCTGGAACCGTAGGGGCCTTCCGGAAATTCCTCGGGGATCAGATCGTTATGCTGCGACTGCACGGTAGACACATCGTTGTTTTCAATGCCGGAATCCGGTGTATGCATGCTTGAAGCACCTGCCTTTCCTGTATGGTAATGTATCCATTTCGTTGATTTTTATTATTTAACCCCTGATCTCCTTTCATATATCGTATATAATGGGGCTGAGCACCATCACGTCGAGAGGGGGAAAGTTAAAGCGTGTTAACTACAGATTCGCTGGAAACACCTTGCATTGTCGTTGATGAACAGATCGTGCAGCGCAATATGGAGCACATGGCAGACGTCGCTGCCCGGAATCAAGTGAAGCTTCGTCCGCATATCAAAACGCATAAAATTCCAGAGTTTGCATTGCGGCAGCTTGCCGAAGGAGCCGTGGGCATTACAACGGCAAAGGTAAGCGAGGCCGAAATTATGGCGCAGCACGGCGTTGAGGATATTTTTATCGCCTACCCGGTGGTTTCGCCTTCCAAAATCAAACGGATTATCACCTTGGCAGAATCCGTCAATATCATTGTCGGGGTGGAAAGCATCGAGGGAGCCAAGAATCTCTCCAAGGAAGCATCCGATGCGGGTGTAACGCTGGCAGTCCGACTTGAAATCGACACGGGGCTTGCTCGCACAGGGGTATCGCCGGACAAGGCCGTGGAACTGGCCCTCCAGATCGCCGCGCTCCCCGGGCTTGACCTTAGCGGCATCTTCACCTTTAAGGGGGCTGTCTTCGAAGGGGCGGGTACGCTGGATCTGGAAGCCGCCGGTCTGGAGGAAGGCCGCATCATGGTCGACACGGCGGAGAAGATCCGTGCGGCCGGCATCGCCATCCGCGACGTCAGCGTCGGTTCCACGCCTACGGCTCCTTATGCAGCGGCAGTGAAGGGCGTGACTGAAATTCGTCCGGGAACCTATATCTTTTACGACCGGATGCTTGCCGTTATGGGAGCCTGCAGCAGGGACGATTGGGCTGCGAAAGTGCTTGTTACGGTTGTAAGCGTTCCCGCCGAAAACCGCCTCGTCGTGGACGGGGGAAGCAAAACCTTTGCGACGGACGTCCAGCCAGGCCAGCATCCGCTCCATTTGAAGGGCTTCGGTGAGGTGATCGGCCATCCGGACGCCGTATTCGAGAAAATGAACGAAGAGCATGGCATGATCCGCACCGACGGCCCGCATGGGCTTCGTGTGGGAGACCTCATTGAAATCGTTCCGAATCATATTTGCCCGACGATTAATTTGCATAATGAGATTTATGTTTCGAAAGAAGGCGTCATTCGGGCCGTACCTGTTCTGGCAAGAGGGAAATTGGCCTAGGGAAGCGGGGGAAAGGCAAATGCTCGATATCATTATTGAAAACGGCAGACTCGTGGACGGCACGGGAAACCCGTGGTATTTTGGACAGCTGGGCATCAAGGACGGTATGATCACCCATGTGGGCAGAACCGATGTCGAAGCTTCGGAGCGGATCGATGCCAAAGGGCAGGTAGTCGCTCCCGGATTCATTGATGGGCACTGCCACTCGGATCTGCTGATCTTGGACCAGCCTGAAAGCGAATTCAAGATGCAGCAGGGCGTCACGACGGAAGTCGTGGGGAACTGCGGCCTGGCCCCGGCACCCTATTTCAAAGACCGGGCCGCAGAGCTAAGAAGCTACATTGAGCCTGTCATCGGACGGACCGATTGGCCTTGGCCATGGGAGAACATCGAGGAATATTTGCAGCACTTGGCCAAGTCGCCCGCATCCGAAAATGTATCCACGTATGTGGCGCACGGCGCCCTGCGCATTTCGGTCATGGGTTTTGCGAACCGTCCGGCTACGCAGCATGAGATGAACCGGATGAAGGAGCTGCTTGCGGCCGGTCTGAAGGCCGGCGCGATCGGCCTTTCAATCGGGCTTCTGTATGCGCCGGGCAGCTACACGCCCAAAGAGGAGCTGGCGGAGCTGTGCAGGATCGTAGCTGCCTACGGTGGTCTCTTCTCCACGCATATCCGCGGCGAGGGCAATAATCTGCTCGCTTCCATCCGGGAGGTCATCTGGATTGCGGAGCAGAGCGGCGTGTCCCTGCATGTCAGCCACCTGAAGGCGGCGGGCCGCATCAACTGGGGACAAACGCAGAATGCCATCGCCTTGATTGATGAGGCAAGAAGCCGGGGGATGGACGTAACCTGCGACGTTTATCCTTACTCCGCCGGGTCGACGACGCTGACGACCGTACTGCCGCCATGGGTGCTGGAGGGTGGAATCGAGGCGACGCTGCAGCGGATTGCCGATCCTTTGATCCGGAGGACCATCAAGGAAGAGCTGCGGGAAGAGCAGACGACCTGGGACAATCTGGTGTGCTCGACCGGCTGGCAGAGCGTCTTCGTCTCGTCGGTGCCGTCAGCCGCAGGCAAACTGCTGGAGGGCAAGCATATTCAGGAGATCAGCGAGCTGTGGGGAATGGATCCGGAGGACGCTGCCCTAGAGCTCTTGGCGAGAGAGAACGGGCAGGTATCGATCGTCTATTTTCATATGTCGGAGCAGGATGTCAGGGAAGTGATCCGTTATGATTATTCCTTGATCGCATCGGACAGTCTGGGCTGTGTCACCGGCAAGCCGCACCCGCGTTCCTACGGGACCTTCCCTAGGCTGTTCGCGGAGTATGTCCGCAATCACAAAATACTGACGCTGGAGCAGGCTGTGCGCAAGGTAACCTCCTATCCGGCTCAACGCTTCAAGCTTGGCAAGCGGGGGCTGCTCGTTCCCGGCTATGCGGCGGATATCGTTATTTTTGATCCGGAAACCATCGCCGACACGGCTACATATCAGGATCCGATTCAGTACCCGGCAGGCATATCGGCCGTGCTCGTCAATGGACGGACAACGATGGAGCATCAGCAGCATACGCATGAACGTCCGGGGATGTTTATCCCGGTACAGCACTGCTGCCGCCATGAATGAAATGAACTGTCTTTTGGAAACAAACACGATAAGGAGATGAATACGCATGGCTAAAATCGAAAAAATACTCGAAGAAAAAGGGATCGTTCTCGAAAAGGTGCCCGTTCCCGTGGCGGAATACGTTCCGGCCAAAACCGTAGGCAATCTGGTATACACCTCCGGCAACGACTGCCGCATCAACGGCGTGCTGAAGTATACGGGTAAGGTTGGGAGCGACTTGACGGTTGAGCAAGGATACGACGCAGCCCGCCAAGTCATGATTAACCTGATCTCGGTACTCAAAGAGCATCTGGGAGATCTGGACCGTGTGAAGCAGGTCGTTAAAATGCTGGCATTCGTCAACTCCGCGGACGGGTTCGTCGAGCAGCCGTACGTTATAAACGGGGCATCCGAACTGCTGGTGGAGGTTTTTGGCGAAAAAGGTAAGCACGCGCGTTCCGCCATTTCGGCTAATGAGCTGCCGTTTAATACGCCCGTAGAGATCGAATTGATCGTTGAAATCGAATAGGAATCGATAATTCCCAGAAATTCCGAACGTTAAGTATATCCATTTGTTTGAATATTCGTTTTTTCTATTGACAATTTTCGTCCGTCTCCCTAGAATAAATGTTGTGAGAAACGACAATAAATAAATCTTTTTCGTATAATCCCGGGAATTGGCCCGGGAGTTTCTACGAGATCACCGTAATGATCTGGCTACGAAAAGAAGAGACGACGGATAACCTGCCTGCCCTCGGAGCACCTTAACATTAAGGCCATCCTTTTCGGGCGCATGCACGGACAAGCTCTCTTTCTTTTATGCATAATGCCTGTGGATCGAATGCGGTCTGCAGGCTTTTTGTCGTCCTGACTCAATTATCTAAGGGGGATTCATGAACAATGGAGCGTTTCTTTAAGTTAAAGGAACACGGAACGAATGTAAGAACAGAGATCATTGCCGGACTGACGACCTTTATGGCAATGGCGTACATCCTTTTCGTCAACGGGTTGTTTCTGGGGGAAGGCGGCGCAGGCATTCCGAACGAAGGGGTATTCTTCGCGACGGCTGTGGGTGCGGGTCTGGTTACGATCGTCATGGGATTGTTCGTCAACATTCCAATCGCCTTGGCGCCGGGCATGGGGCTTAACGCTTACTTTATGACGGTGGTTTTGAGTTCGAATGGTGCAATAAGCTGGCAGGCGGCACTCGGCGCGGTCTTCATCTCGGGTATCATTTTCATCATCCTGACAGTAACCAAGGTTCGCCAAATGCTGCTCGTGGCCGTTCCTCAAAACTTAAAAAGCGCCATTACGGTTGGTATCGGTTTGTTTATCGCCGTGGTCGGCTTCAAACTGAGCAACCTGATCTCCATTTCGGTCAATGCGGGCACCGATGCGAGCAAGCCGATTGGCGGTGGAAGCTTCAATCTGATGCTCAGTGATTTCTTTACACATAAGGATGCTCTTCTTGCTTTGATTGGCCTCTTGTTTATCGCGGTACTCATGGTGCTTCGTGTCAAAGGCGCACTTCTGATCGGTATCGTGGTGACAACCCTGATCGGCATTCCGATGGGTATCACGGATTTGAGCGGACTGACACATGCGAACTGGCTTCCTTCCTTCTCCAACCTGGCTGTGGGTCAGCTGGATTTGAAGGGTGCATTCCATATTGGGTTGTTTGATATCGTATTTATCTTCACTTTCGTTGAGTTGTTTGACACGTTCGGCACATTGGTGGGCACGGCAACCCGGGCAGGCTTGATGAAGAACAAGGAAAAAGGCGAGAAAATCATCGGTAAAGCCATGCTGGTTGACGCTGCTGGCGTCAGCGCGGGTGCGGTTCTCGGTACAAGCACCGTGACTTCCTTCGTGGAAAGCGCAGCAGGCGTTGAAGCAGGCGGACGTACGGGTCTTACCGCGGTAACGACCGGCATCTTGTTCATTCTCTCCTTATTTATCGCTCCGCTGGCGCTGGTTGTTCCATCGGCAGCTACGGCTCCGGCACTTATTATTGTCGGCGTGCTGATGATGAGCCAGGTCCGCAACATTGAGTGGGACGACTTCTTTGAAGCATTCCCTGCGTTCCTGACGATCGTTCTGATGCCTTTCACAGGCGGTATCGCCAACGGTATTTCGGCGGGTATTATATCCTACGTGATTCTGGGCATCTTCGCGAAGCTTGTCATGAAACGCGACGTAAAAATCCATTGGCTCATGTGGGTACTTGCATTAATTGTCATTATCCGGTTTGTGTTCTTAGGTTCTGAATAACTTATATCTTATATATAGAAGAAACAGGGGCGTTTTCCTCTTGAGTGTGAGAGGGGGGCGGCTCTGTTTTTATGTATATATAAGATTGAAGCAGTTTAAAAAAGCGGAGAGTGCCGAGTGACCAAAGGGGAGCAGGATTCTACTGCGGAGCTCCAAGCATCGGGTAAAGCTGCGTCATAAAGTCCTGATCAACTGATTTGTGGTTCATGTTAACCAAGAATCGAATGGAGCGACCGCGTAATTTTTTTAATATAATGGTTGCGTTATTTAATGTGGCATGGTATATTATATTTCCGGCCAAGAAAACACGATAAAGTGAATTCGGAGCAAGCGAAAAGCTTCAAAAAAGATTTTAAAAAAAGCTTGCATAAAATAACCGGACATGATATAATATAAAAGTTGTCGCCGATGAAACACTTTGGTGGTGACAGAAAAGAATTTGATCTTTGAAAACTGAACAACGAGTGAGAAAAGGCTTTGCTTGCAAAGCCGATCGCGAAGCAAATTG
>NZ_JBQCKS010000007.1:0-155489 GCF_051966755.1 Paenibacillus sp. SAFN-054 | reverse complement strand
CGGGTGTAGTTCAATGGTAGAACTTCAGCCTTCCAAGCTGATAGCGTGGGTTCGATTCCCATCACCCGCTCCATAATTAAAAACGTAAACGCCGAAAGGCGTTTTTTTGTTATGGACAATTGGGGAGTAGAACCCACGCGCTGCGATCGTCCGAACAGGCATCCATACAAGGGCCCATCGAGGACGCGGGTCAACCTCATCCTTTTATTGCGCGCAGAAGGCCCACTATCCATCAGAGTTATGTATTGTCATCACTGCACCATACTTCGTTAATCACAACGCCGATGAGGCGTTTTTTCTCTATAACGGGAGATAAGCTCGCCCCTTGTTTGCGAGGGTCTGAATATGAGATTAGTATATGAGCAAAAATCAAGCAGTACAGTACCAATATTTTGCAGTATCCAAATATCATTAGACAATTTTCATAATTAGGGTAAATCAGAAGCAAGCTAAATGGGTAATAACATACAAAATGTATGACTTTTGGGAGCATCGATCCTCCTGATTTTACTTAATTAACCAGTGTAAATTATGGATGTCAGCAAAGCTTACTGAATAAATAACTAGGATGTGGATTACTTATGTAAAGGGGCGTTACATAATTTCATTATATATACAGGCTTACATAAATCGCTTTGCTTTCCTTGTATGTATATAAATGCATGATGTGTCATTTGTTACATTGAATATTTTTTTGCTTTATCGCGAAAAAGTGCAGATTTTCAATTTGTTTTGTTGTATGATGTTAAGAAAGCGTTACAAAGAGATAGCAATACAAACGGGATGGAGATGGGAGGAGTAGCATGACTGAACTTACGGTTACCGCAAATAAGAGCAACTCAAACAACCTTCTGCGGCGTGATGTGCGATTCTTGGGAAATATACTCGGCGAAGTGCTTGTCCATCAGGGCGGCAATGAGCTTTTGGATATTGTTGAAAAGATTCGCGAGACCAGCAAGTCATTACGTTCTGTTTTTTTACCTGAATTGTATGAAGATTTCAAGAAAATCATTCGGACGCTTGAGCCGGATATCCGCCATCAGGTGATCAGAGCTTTTGCAATCTATTTCCAATTGGTGAATATTGCAGAGCAAAATCATCGGATTCGGCGTAAACGCGATTACGAAAGATCGGCCGGAGAAACGGTTCAGCCAGGTTCCATTGAAAGTGCGGTACAGGACCTGAAGGATCGTCATTTTACGTATGATGAAGTGCAAGAGATCATCGAAAGCCTCTCCCTCGAGCTCGTCATGACCGCGCACCCGACGGAAGCCATGCGCAGAGCAATTCTGGACATTCACAAACGGATCTCCGAAGATGTCATGCTGCTGGATAATCCGACCCTGTCTTTCCGAGAACGCGAACAGCTCCGTGAAAAGCTGCTGAACGAGGTCATCACTCTTTGGCAAACGGATGAGCTGCGAGCAGGCAAGCCAACGGTTCTCGACGAAGTCAGAAACGGGATGTACTATTTCCATGAAACGCTGTTCCATGTGCTGCCTGATGTTTATCAGGAACTGGAGCGGTGCTTGAATAAATATTATCCGGGCCATAATTGGCATGTACCTACGTACTTGCGTTTTGGATCCTGGATTGGCGGAGACCGCGACGGTAACCCGTCCGTTACTGCCGAAATTACCTGGGAAACACTCCGGATGCAGCGTAAGCTTGCCATTCGGGAATACCAGCGTATTCTTTCCGAGTATATGCAGTACCTGAGCTTCAGCACCTCCATTGTCGATGTATCCGATGAACTCATGCAGTCCATCGCGGAAGATCGCACGAACGTCGAGGTTTTGAAACGCAGCGTATGGCATAACGAAAAAGAACCGTACCGGATCAAGCTTGTCTACATGATGGAAAAAATGGGCAACGTGGCGGATGACAGCAAGAAGGGCACGGCAGAATCATATGACACGCCTGCTCAATTTATTGAGGATTTGAAAGTCATCGACCGCAGTCTGCGCTTCCATTTTGCTGACTATGTTGCTGATACCTATATTCAGAAACTGATCCGTCAAGTTGAACTTTTCGGATTCCATACGGCCGCGCTGGACATTCGCCAGCACAGTCAAGAGCATGAAAATGCAATGAAGGAAATTCTAGCCCAAGTCGACATCACGCCAGATTACTCGAAGCTGTCAGAGGAAGAGAAGATTACGCTTTTGGCTAGGCTGCTTACGGAACCAAGACCGATTACTTCGAACTACCATCAATACAGTGCAAGTACGAAGGAATGTCTGGATGTGTTCCGAACCGTTTACAGAGCTCAACAGGAATACGGCAAGCAGTGTATCACTAGTTATCTCATCAGTATGGCCGAAGGCGCAAGCGACATCATGGAGGTCATGGTCTTTGCGAAGGAAGTCGGATTGTTCCGCCTGAACGCTGACGGCACCGTTGACTGCACACTGCAGTCCGTACCGCTCTTTGAGACGATTGAGGATCTTCATGCTGCACCGGACATTATGAAGCGCTTGTTCGAGCTGCCGGTCTACCGCGCAAGCATTGCAGCAAGAAATGACTTGCAGGAAATTATGCTTGGCTATTCTGACAGCAATAAAGACGGCGGGGCCGTAACGGCTAACTGGGAGCTTCGCGTCGCTCTGAAGGAACTGACGGCGGTTGGCGAGGAGTTCGGCATCAAGCTGAAGTTCTTCCATGGACGCGGCGGTGCGTTGGGACGCGGCGGTATGCCGCTTAACCGTTCGATTCTGGCTCAGCCGGCATCGACGATTGGTGGGGGCATCAAGATTACGGAGCAGGGAGAAGTTATCTCTTCCCGGTATTCCCTGAAAGGGATCGCGTACCGTAGTTTGGAGCAGGCCACTTCTGCTTTGATCACGGCCGCCATCAACAAACAGTTCCCGCAAGAGGACGATGTACGCGAAGCTTACTGGGATGAAATCGTAAGAGAAATGTCGGAGGTTTCCCGGAATAAGTACCAGGATTTGATTTTCCGTGATCCGGATTTCCTGACCTTCTTCAAGGAATCCACGCCGCTTCCGGAAGTAGGAGAGCTTAACATTGGTTCCCGTCCTTCCAAGCGTAAGAACAGCGACCGTTTCGAGGACTTGCGCGCAATTCCGTGGGTGTTCTCCTGGACGCAAAGCCGATTCCTGCTGCCGGCATGGTACGCTGCGGGAACGGGACTTCAGAGTTTTTATCAGAATAAGGAAGAGAACCTTCGAATCATGCAGGAAATGTATGCGAAATTCTCGTTCTTTACTTCATTGATCGACTCGCTGCAAATGGCTATTGCCAAGGCAGATATGGTTATTGCCCATGAATATGCGAACATGTCCAAAAACGATGAGGCGCGGCAGCGTATTTTCAACCTGATTGAGCAGGAGTTCAAGTTGACATCCGAGCTGATTCTTAAGATTACAGGACAGAAGGAAATTCTGGATAACGTTCCTGTCATTCAGGAATCGATTCGTCTGCGCAATCCATATGTTGATCCGCTTAGTTACTTGCAGGTTCAACTGCTCAGCGAGCTGCGTGGACTCCGTGACAAGGATGAGGATGATGCCGAGCTGCTGCGTGAGGTGCTCCTTACCATCAACGGTATTGCTGCAGGACTCCGGAATACAGGCTGATTTAAACCACATTATACGTCTAAGTAAGACAAATAGAAGGAAAGCCGGGATTCAATCCGTTGAAGCCGCCCGGCTTTCCTTTTTTTGATGATCATATGGACCTAATCGCCTATTAAGGGGACCTAAAACCGCTGCAGGATATTTTTTCAATATCTGATGGAGCTTTTCTTGCATTTTTGCGGGACTTGAATTACGATTTGAATGATGTGAAAAAACGACGTTACCCATCAGCAAGTCTGGGGGAATATATTGGTGGATAATATAGAAAACAGGTTAACGAAGCTGGCTCTGAAAGGGGACCAGCGTGCCTTTGCAGAGATTGTGGAGCTTTATAAGGACAAAATATATCATTTGGCCTATCGAATGCTGGTGAACCGCCATGAGGCGGAGGATATCGTCCAGGAGACTTTTTTGCGCGTATACAAAAATTTGGACCGATATGACCCGAACCAGAAATTCTCGACCTGGATTTACCGGATCGCAACGAATTTATGCATCGATCGGCTCAGGAAAAAGAAGCCTACATATTCGCTCGATGCGGAGATGAATGATCAGGAAGGCATGGACGGCTATTCGATGATTCCGAGCGATAACCGGACACCGGAAAGCGAGACGCTGTTGTCCGAGACGCAGCAGATCATTTATCAGGCCATCGACACCCTGCCGGCCAAATATAAGTCTGTGATGATTTTGAGGTATCTGCAGGACTTATCTCTGCAGGAAATCAGTGATGTGCTCGGGATGCCCGTAACAACGATTAAGACACGGGTGCACCGCGGACGGGAATTTCTGCGCAAAAAATTGGAGCCCAAATTGTAAATTCCCTATATTTTGTTGAAACATTCTAAAAGGCACTGCGTATTACAAGTTAAACAAGTCTTATGCCCTTAGAGACAAGAGGGTTCGAATACATTTATACGAATGAAAGGATTGGCTCATATGGAATGCAACTTGGCCGTCTCTTTAATGCATGATTATCTGGATGACGACTTGTCCAAGGACCAGCAGCTGGCTCTCAAGACCCATTTGTTGTCCTGCCCTGACTGTCGGATGCAGTTTAATGAGCTGGAACAGACGGATATGCTGATGTTCTCTTTGAACCATCATGCTCCGTCAGCACCACTTGAGCTGACCCAGCGGATCATGAGTGCCTTGCCGCAGGAAAAGAGGCAGCAGCCGTGGCTGAGATGGATTAAACGGCATCCTGCCATTACGGCAGCGGCAGTGTTCCTGATTGTCATGCTGATCAGCTCGGTTAGCTTCTGGGATCAAGACACGCAGCTTGTGGTCAAGGGAAGTGATCTGGATCAGGTCGTCATTGAAGGTGACACCGTCATTGTCCCTGCAGGCAAAAGCATAGCAGGCAATTTAACGGTAGAGAACGGAAAAACCCAAATTTATGGCGAGGTAAACGGGAATCTGACGGTCATCGACGGATCTCTTTACCAAGCATCCACTGCCCACATTTCGGGTCGAGTCAAAAATATTGACCAGGCGTTGGATTGGATTTGGTATAAAATAACAAATGCGTTCTCCGACGTCGCCTATCGTTAACAAACCCTTGCTGCAGCAGTATTTTCATGGCGCCTCTTCTACGTAGGAAGGCGCCTTTTTGCTGGAAAAATGCTTTATTCCATCCAATTTGGCGCTTCGGCCGCTTGCAACCTGAAGTTGATCGTTATAACCTAGAAGATATAGGGGAAATTATATTACATAGAGACCCATTTAACATTCAAGAGGAAGTGCGGGGGCCTAAGCATGAGTTATTTTGCGGATCTGACATGGAAGGAATCCATTAAGGATATAATCGATGTCGCGATTGTTACATATATTATTTATCATGTCATCTTGCTCGTTAGAGGTACCAGGGCCGTTCAACTGCTGAAAGGGATTCTGGTGCTCGTCATTATTTGGGCATTGAGCACATGGTTTGATTTGTTCACGCTGAGATGGCTGATGAATCAGATCTTTAACTTCGGCATTTTCGCCATCTTCATTATCTTCCAGCCGGAGCTGCGCAGGGCGCTGGAACAGCTGGGACGAGGCAAAATATTCGGCCGCTCCTCGGCAGAGGATGAAGAATTCAACAAATTAATTGGTGAAGTCATTAAAGCCGTGAATTATTTAGCACGCAGAAAGATCGGCGCATTAATTGTTTTTGAACGGCAGACCGGACTGAATGAGTACACCGAGTCGGGCATTCCGATGCAGTCGATAGTGAGCTCGCAGCTGCTCATTAATATCTTTATCCCGAACACGCCGCTCCATGATGGGGCCGTCATCATACAGAGTAACCAGATTGCTGCTGCAGCCTGTTATTTGCCGCTCTCGGAGAATCCATTCATCAGCAAGGAATTGGGTACACGGCACCGTGCTGCGATCGGGATCAGTGAGGTCGGCGATGCCGTATCGGTCGTCGTTTCCGAGGAAACAGGCCAAATTTCCCTTGCGATCAATGGACAGGTTGTGCGTGACATCAAGGAGGAGTCCTTGATTTCGAAGCTGTATGAGGAACTTCGTCCGAATTCTACCCCTAAAGAGAAACGCCCGATGTTCTGGCGCCGGAAGGGGACTGATAAAGATGAATAAATGGATCAACAACAATAATTTTGCGAAAATATTGGCACTGGCGGTCAGTCTTCTGTTGTGGAGCATGGTGCATTTGAACAGCGATACGCCAACGCCAACGGCCAAGATAGACACGAGGATTATTGAAAACGTAAAGGTCCAGCCTTACGGACTGGATGAGAAAAAATATATTTTGAGCGCGATGGATACCGACAGGGTCCGCATTGAGATCAAAGGGAAGAAGACGGACCTTCTATCGGCCTTTTCAGGTGAATACAAGATCAAGCTCGATCTAAGCAATGCCAAGGTGGGAACCAGCACGCTGCCGCTTAGCGTGGACATTCCGAAGGGGCTTGAGATCGTGAACATTCAGCCGTCGACGGTGACGGTGAATATCGAGGAGCGGAATACGGCAACGTTTCCGGTCTCGATCGTGACCAAAGGTGCGCCGGCGGAAGGATATCAGGTCGGCACAATCACACCACAGCCGGCAACCGTCAAAGTGACCCTTCCGGAAAGCGAGCTCCGCGAAGTAGCCAAGGTCCAAGGAACCGTGACCATCGACGGGGAAGAAGGCACGGTCAAGGAAAAACGGGTCAAGTTAACGGCCTATGACAAAAAAGGGCAGGAAATCGAAGGGGCTGTGCTGGATCCGTCATCGGTGACGGCAGAAGTCGTCATCTCGCCTCCTTTCAAGGAAGTACCGATTGAGCTGCAGTATACGGGAAAGCTTCCCGAGGGATTAGTGATCTCGAAAGCCCAGCTTAGTGCAAGCAGGGTGAAGCTATACGGATCGCAGGAGGAGCTGGCGGGAGTAAAGTCCTATACCGATATCAGTGTGGATCTGGGGCAGATCACGCAGGCGGGAACGATAGTTCTTCCTGTGGACTTGACGGCACCTTCCGGTTTTGAGAAAATCGAGCCGAGCTCCTTGCAGGTGGAAATCACCACGGTTTCCAATTCGCAGCGGGAAGTAAGCGGTATTCCAATTACGATCAAAAACGAGAACAGCGATCTGGAGGCAGCCATTGTGAGTCCGGCAAGCCGCACGATGTCCCTAACACTCAGCGGGGCTCCGGGACTTCTGAGCAGTCTGACCAAAGACGATATCCAATTGATCGCAAGCGTTGGCAACCTGAAGCCAGGCACGCATCAAGTGACGCTGCAGCTCGTGCTGCCGCGTTATATTTCCCGAGTGGATCAGGGAAGCCCACTGACGGCTACGATCGAGGTGAAGGAAAAGGCCTCGGCTCCTGTAACGACGAGTCCGGATACCGGAACAGACGGAAAAGGCAAGGATAAGGATAAGAATCAAAACCAAAACTCAAATCCAGGAAACCCGTCGGGGACGGGAACCGAGGAACCTGGAGGAACCAAACCCGATGATTCTTCCCTGGAAGCTCCAGATCCTTCCGGAGACACGGGAGAAGCAGGGAATAATTAAAATCGTCAATCGCTAACAACAAAATCAAATTTTTAAACAGAGAGCATATACAAAGGAGAGCAATCATGGGGAAATATTTTGGAACTGATGGCGTACGCGGTGTCGCCAATAAAGAACTAACGGCCGAAATGGCATACAGCATCGGCCGCTGCGGCGGTTATGTACTGACAGGTGACGTGGAGAAGCCGACGGTCGTGATTGGCATGGACACGCGCGTGTCGGGCGTCATGCTCGAGTCCGCACTGGTAGCGGGCATGCTGTCGATCGGAGCGCATGTGGTACGCCTGGGCGTCGTATCGACACCGGCTGTAGCATATATTACGAGACTGCTGAAAGCAGATGCGGGCGTCATGATCTCTGCTTCACACAATCCTGTGGAGGATAACGGGATCAAGTTTTTCGGAGGCGACGGCTTCAAGCTGTCCGACGAGACCGAGCTGAAGATCGAGGCTTTGATGGATGCAGAGACCGATCAACTGCCGCGTCCGGTGGGTAAAGACCTTGGCAATGTCATCGTGGACAACGAGTCGAAATATAAATATCTGGAATATTTGAAATCTACGATCAGTCATAGCTTTGACGGACTTAAAATCGTTTTGGACTGCGCGAACGGCGCTGCCTATGAACTGGCTCCCAAGCTGTTTGAAGAGCTGGGCGCTGAAGTCGTGAAAATTGGCGCTGATCCAAACGGACTGAATATCAACGACCATTGTGGTTCTACGCATCCGGAGAAGCTGAAGGAAGAAGTCCTCAAGGCAAAGGCGGATTTGGGCCTTGCATTTGACGGGGATGCGGACCGTTTGATCGCGATTGATAACAATGGCGAAGAAGTCGACGGCGACTTTATTCTCTGCATCTGCGGCGATGCCATGAACAAGCAGGGCAAGCTGAACAACGGCACGATCGTTTCGACGGTCATGAGTAACATCGGTTTTTATAAGGCGACGGAGAAGCTGGGATTGAAGACGGCCAAAACAGCCGTAGGCGACCGTTACGTCATGGAGGAAATGCGCAAGAACGGATACAACCTGGGCGGCGAGCAGTCCGGCCATGTGATTTTCCTTGATTACAACACGACCGGGGACGGCATCCTGACGGCCATTCAGCTGGTGGATACGATCTCAGCTTCCGGTAAGAAGCTGAGCGAGCTCAGAACGATGATGCGCCAGTATCCTCAGGTGCTCGTGAATGTGCGCGTAGCGGATAAGAGCAAGTATGAGGGCAACCAAGCAATCGAAGCCGCTATTGCGGAAGTAGAAGGCATTCTTGGTGACAATGGCCGTGTGCTGGTGCGTCCGTCCGGTACGGAATCCCTGATCCGCGTGATGGCGGAAGGTCCCGACAAGGACCAGCTGGACCAGTACGTGAACCAGATCGTCGAAGTCGTGAAGCGGGAGCTTGTGTAAGACCAGAGGTTTATTTTTGACGTAATATGGAGCAACTTTCATCATGGGCCGGTGAAACTATAGTTCAGGTTTCACCGGCTTTCCTTATAGGTGAATAGGGAAAAAGAGGGCTTGGCACGATCTATACACCGGATTGCCAAATCGGTCTGACTTGAATATAATAAAAACTACGTTTGTCGAAACTTTTCAGAAAAGACAAATCGTTTTTAGGAAATTCAGAAAGAACAGGTCATTCAAATACAGAAAGCGGGGATCGTGAGGTATTCGATTCAATAGCGCCAGAACTTGGGCTCGCGCGGGGAATGGATTCGAGTAGAGATACTTCGAATTCACGGCAGCGCCAAGTTGACGAGGTGAAGGTGTTCGAAACATTCGGCGGGGACCTTCCGGTGATTCACCACAGCCGTAAACCGAAAACGGAAAATGGATGGGCGACCGTTCACACAACGCTTCCGGTGGGTGAAACGAAAATCATAATTCATGAGTGTGCGGGCAATGATAGCAGTAAGTGCGCAGCAGCCAGATCAGTACATTCGTGAAACGTACCTTGTAAACTTCATACAAGCTTGTTTTCCCGTACTTTCTGGCTATGCCGCATGGCTGTTCCTGCACGCTCTCTAAACCCATTTTGGAGAAGTGAACGGAGGAATTTTAATTATGTGTGGTATTGTTGGATATATTGGTCAAAAAGATACGCAGGAAGTATTGCTCGAAGGACTTAAAAAGCTGGAGTATCGTGGATACGATTCCGCAGGAATCGCGGTATTCACCAATGAGGGATTGCAAATCGCCAAGGCAAAGGGCCGGATCGCAAATCTGGAGTCGAAGCTGGAGGACGCGCCGCTTGTGGGAAGCGCAGGGATCGGACATACGCGCTGGGCAACCCACGGCAAACCATCGGACGTGAACTCGCATCCGCATACGGACAACAGCCATAAGTTTTCGGTCGTGCATAACGGCATTGTCGAAAACTATTTGGAGCTGAAGGATGAGCTGATCGAGCAGGGACATCAGTTCGTATCGGAAACCGATACGGAAGTTATTTCCCACCTGATTGCACGCGAGTATGACGGTGATATCGTCAAAGCGGTGCAAAAGGCGATCACGCATATGCGCGGCGCTTTTGCGCTGGGTGTGCTGACGGAATACGAACCGGATAAACTGGTAGCTGTTCGTCAGGCAAGTCCACTCATTATCGGCATCGGGGAAGGCGAGAACTTTATCGGTTCGGACATTCCGGCGATTCTGCAATATACGCGCAATGTGTATATCCTGAACGACGGCGAGATGGCTGTGCTGACCAAAGACTCTGTCGAATTGATGACCATTGAAGGGAATTTTATTTCTCGGGAAATGATTCATGTCGATTGGGATGCGGTCACTGCGGAAAAAGGCGGCTTTGAGCACTTCATGCTTAAAGAGATCCACGAACAGCCTAAAGCCTATCGCGACACGATGCGCGGACGGATCGACGAATTCGGCAAGAAAGTGATTCTGCCTGAGCTGAAGCTGACTCCAGAGCAGATTAAAGGCATCAGCAAAGTGCAAATCGTGGCCTGTGGTACTGCTTACCATGCAGGTCTGGTGGGCCGTCATGCCATCGAGTCCTTGGTACGCATTCCTGTCGAGACAGATGTTGCTTCCGAGTATCGTTACCGTTCTCCGATTGTGACGCCGGATACGCTCGTGATCGTCGTGAGCCAATCGGGCGAAACTGCGGATACGCTGGCAGCCCTGCGTGAGGCTCAGTCGCATGGTGCACATGTGCTGGCCATCACCAACGTGGTGGGAAGCTCTATCGCCCGCGATGCGGATGACGTCATCGTGACCCTGGCAGGTCCGGAAATTGCCGTGGCTTCGACCAAGGCCTATACTTCACAGCTGATTGCCTTCTACCTGCTGTCCCTGTACCTGGCAGAGGTGCGCGGCACACAGACGGAGGAAGAGGTTGCAAAGATCATTGCCGCGATGCAGGCACTGCCTGAGCAGCTGGAGAGCATGCTGGCGAATCCGGATGCGATTAAAGCCTACGCCGAACAGATCTCCAAGCATGAGCACTTATTCTTTATTGGACGGGGACTGGATTACGCGGTGGCACAGGAAGGCTCGCTCAAACTGAAAGAGATTTCCTATATCCACTCCGAGGCGTATGCAGCCGGCGAACTGAAGCACGGTACGCTGGCCCTGATCGAGGACGGCATTCCGGTGATTGCCCTGGCAACCCAGGAGGCCGTGCTTGAGAAAACCGTGAGCAACATCAAAGAAGTCAGCGCCCGCGGCGCCGATATCATGGCGATTACGCATGAGGAGCATGTCGTCAGCCTGCTGAAATCCGTGAACCAGGCGTTTGCGATTCCGCAAACCCTGCCGCTACTGACGCCTGCACTGTCCGTCGTTCCGCTGCAGCTGCTGTCCTACTACGCTTCCCTCGCGAGAGGAAACGACGTGGATAAGCCGCGGAATTTGGCGAAAAGCGTGACGGTGGAGTAAGAGGACTGCGTTCGTGATTCATAGCTGTTAAAAGAGAGTAAGGTATTAGACTGAAAAATAAAGTGTTAAGCTCGGTTAATTGCAGTAACGTAAATAGAGGATGGTTAGTTCATTATATGAGCTAATCTCCTCTATTTTTTGTTTAATAGAAATATTAACTTAGGCTTTATATCTTAGTATAAATATTTAGTATATTGAGGATAAGAGCTTTCGTTCGGGGTGCTGTTGTGAGAGTACAAAAACTAACTTAATGATAATAAAAAGAGATATCTGCTGTTGGATGCAGTAGGTGTTCCAGTTGTTCCTGTGATGAAGTATTTAAAATACCTGGATCAGACAGGTAAAAGCAACAATACACTGAAGAATTATTGCTATGCATTAAAGCAGTATTTCACTTATCCTGAAGAGCGGAAGATAAATTACAAAGAAGAAGGAGTTAAGGATCTGGCTGACTTTGTAGGGTGGTTGCGTAAAATAAATACCCTGTTTTGTTCAATTACCGTCATTCATTTTCAATTTCGTGCCAGCGTGCAGTTAGCGTACAGTCTGATGCTTTCTTCCAGATCGTCGATTCGGTCTGGGGGAATCCTAAGAGCCAGAGACTGCTCAAGCGTGGCGCGGACAGAAAGCGGCTGAGGCGCGGCAACGGACATTCCAGAACTCTTCGGGATATTTGGCTATAGCGAACATGGTAGCGTTGCAGCCGAACTCGTTGTGCCATCATGCACTCTTGCCATCGGCCACTCTCAAACGACGCAGCTGTTCGGCACGGATTCCGCAATGAGCGCCAATAATCGAACTGTCATTATTGAGTTTCAGGTTGACGATGTCGAAGCTGAATACACGCGCTGGAAGTCATTTGTCGAAAACTGGGTATTGAAACCAACCATAATGCCATGGGGGAATCGTTCTATGCTGTTCCGCGATCCCGATGGCAACCCCTTATTAACCTCTTTGAGCCAGTGACTGAGGATGTAATTAAACGGTTTAGAGGAGTAGTAAAGCGAATTATAAGTCATTCCGGGCGGGAAACGTTAGCTCAATAAAATAGCGACAGTCAATTTTCTCGTCCTTGGCTGTCGCTGTTTCTTTTTCAAATTTAGTCTAAAACATACCCTGCTTTCAATCTTCAACTTTAGAAAACTGATGTTTAAAGAATTCCTTATATGTCATTGGTTTTCGGCCAATTAGACGTTCAAGATCCCCGGATGTCTCCGAAAATTCTCCAGTGTTGACTCCTCGCACCCAGCCTAATAAAAAATCAGTCATGAAAACAGGCAAGTCATTCGCTACCATAGAGTCTACATATTCTTTTTCGCTAACTGCCTCATAAGGGATATTCATCCCACTAATCTCCGAGAGGGCTTCAGCGATGTCTGCAAAAGAGCTTCCCTCGCTGCCACTTAGAGTGTATGACTTATTTTCGTGCCCGTGTTGGGTGAGAACGGCTACGTTAGCAGCCGCCAAGTCATCCAGAGATGCAGCGGCAACTTTGCCGCAACCCTCTGGTACACGCACGCCGGCTTTAAGCGCATCTCCGAAATACATATGCAAGGTTTCAAGGTACGGTGGATTCCGCAGAATGGTATAGTCTAATCCGGATGCTCTAAGCGTTTGTTCAGCAAATAAGTCTGACATCGTTACTTCGGGCAAAATAAGATTTGAATTTTCTTTTCGAATGATCGACGTGTAGATCACTTGTTTAACACCAGCCTGCTTTGCAGCTGCGATGACATTGAAATGTTGCGTATTACGGTCGGTAAATGCTTGCGCGGAGATAAGCATGACTTTGTCAACACCATTAAAAGCTCGCAGAAGGGAATTATAATCAAAATAGTCGCCCTGATGGGCCTCCACACCTTCTTTAACAAACCTTTCGATTTTTTCGGATTGCGGATCACGTACCAATACAGCGACCTGATTTGCCGGAACCTTTTTAAGAAGAAGGTTTAGCGTCCTGCTGCCAAGATTACCCGTTGCTCCAGTAATAAGTATTTTACCCATATTAGTAACCCCTTTGAACTTTTATTGATAAACCAGTTGCAGTATAGAATAACGTTATCGTACAGTGTATTGATCCAGCAGATTTAAATTCAATCCAGCGAGAGGTCCTCCTATTTGCTGCAGCAGACCGCCCTGGCTCAAGGATCCAAGATCAATACAGGCAAAGCCAATCTTCTCCCAAATTTCTTTCAAGACTTGTTTTACCTGGATGTCGTCACCGGATATGAACAGGACAGTCTTCGGCTTCTCTTCCGTGTAATCCTTAATCCATTCCATCGGAACGCTGTTAAAAGCTTTAATTACATGAGCACCCGGAGCATATTGGGCTACGATTTCACTTGAATTCTTTCCTGACCATTCACCTAGTAGAGGTTCCGTATTTTCAAAACGGTTGGTAGCATCAATAAGAACGCGGCCTGTCCAGTCAGGAACCATTGACAAAGCAGCAGGCATTTGCGCCCATGTGACGCATAATATTACAAAGTCCTGCTCAGCTGCTTCTGACGGTGTTCCGGATTTTGCGCCAGCACCGAGCGAGCTTATCAGATCTGAGAGCGTTTCGGGACCACGGCTATTACTGAGAATAACTTCATGACCGTGAAGCAATAGATGTTTCGCCAACGTTTGAGCAACTGTTCCAGCACCAATAAAGCCAAATTTCATAACGCACCTCCAAAAACTTATCAACCTACATACAACTCTTTTATTAATTCTTTGGTTTTCTTCATGGCCACAAGTCTTATTATGTTCCATCTTTAACTTTTAAAATAGTACGTACTTTTAGGTTATATAGTAACTAAAAGGTGATAATTGTGATGAAGTGCAGAATAAATAGGTCATTGAAATTACTCTATTCTACATTTAATCTCCGATATTCATCCTTGCTCAAGTTCTTCTCTGCATAATTTTGGCCCCAATCACAAAGAGCTCGCAAAGTGGGTTCAAGTGACATACCCATTTCTGATATTGAATATTCCACTTTTGGCGGTACCTGATTGTACATGTTTCTTATAATCAAATTAGCACTCTCCAACTCCCGCAACGACTGGACTAACATTTTCTGAGATATTGTGGGTATTAGCCTTTTCAATTCCCCGGTCCGTTTAGGACCTTTTATTAAATAATACAGAATAAGAGGCCTCCACTTCCCGCCAATGACATCTAAAGTGATTTCCAGATCACAATAAAAAGTTTTCAATTAAAAAACACTACCCTTCATTAAAATTTCCATTATTATAATACATGATAACCCTATTACTTGTTGATCTAACGGGAACCGATTTTTCCTGGCCTTTGCTCGGCTTTTCTTTTACAGCACGAGATGGGGTCAGGGAGATAGAAGGGGGAAACAGGTATTATCGAGGTAATTACACCATATTATTTTTAAGTCGCTCATATGAATGAGCGGCTTTTTGTATCTCATGAGTTTTATTCATAAATTTGGTGAGTATGGATGATGTGGAAATTAACTATTATTCATCCCGACTATTAATCTATTGAGGCTGTCCGCTTCATTGCATATAATGAAGGTACTTGCCCTAAGGGAGATCGTTAAGGAGGCTGCGATGAACGAGAAAGCATTTGACGAAGCATTATTTGCTAGCTTAAAGCCGGGTTTAACCTCGTTCTGTTACCGAATGCTAGGGTCCATGGAAGATGCAGATGATGCCGTTCAGGAGACGAGTATTCGGGTCTGGCAGAACTGGAGTGCGTTCAGACAGGATTCCTCGTTCAAAACTTGGGTCTATCGGATTGCCTCCAACCTGTGCTTGGACAAGCTGAGACAATCCAAACGCCGTGCGCTTCCCGTTGACCTGTACGATCCGGCCGTCGCCATCACCGAGCCGCGCGACACGCTGCCGGACTCTGCCTGGATCTGGCCGTCTCCCGACTTTGGGGGCAATCCGGAGGATCGGCTCGTCCGCAGAGATACCCTTCAACTGTGCTTCATCGCTCTCCTGCAGACCTTGCCTCCGCGGCAGCGCGCGGTACTCATTTTGAAGGATGTATTTGAATGGTCCTCCAAGCAGATCGCGGAGACATTGGCGATATCGCCGGCAGCAGTGAACAGCGCCTTGCAAAGGGCCCGAGAGACGATGGACCGGGCGCAGCTTCGCTCGGATGAGCTCAGCAGCATGGACGTTCAACCGGAGCAGCAGCTGCTGCTCCGGTATGTGGAAGCCTTCGAGCAATTCGATATTGCTGCGCTTGTCGCGCTGTTCCACGAGGAGGGCTGTATGTCGATGCCCCCATTCGAGATGTGGATCCGCGGCAAGAAAGATTTGTCCGCCTTCTATTCGCTTACTCGCTGGCATTGCGAAGGTTCGCGTTTTGTGCCCATCGCGGTGAATGGCGGTTATCCGGCGTTAGCCCAGTATATGCCGGACAAAGACGGCTCTGGCCTGGTACCCTGGGGCATCCACGTCATCGAAACCAAAGAAAATCAAATTTTGCATGTTCAAAACTTTATTAATACAAAATTGTTTTTGCGTTTTGGGCTGCCCGAGCGACTCGACCGATGAATTTCGTATTTGGCATTCGTCTATATCATTGAGATGAACCAAACGACGAATATCATGAGAGAGGTGTCCAATCCAATGGAAACGAATCAACCAACGAAAGTAACTGTACAAACCGTCATAAAAGCCCCCGTCGAGAAAGTATGGCGCTATTGGTCCGAGCCGGAGCATATCACCAAGTGGAATCAGGCGTCCGAGGACTGGCATGCGCCGAGAGCCGAAAACGATCTGCGGGTCGGCGGGAAGTTTTCGACGCGGATGGAAGCGAAGGATGGCAGCATGGGCTTTGATTTTGGCGGCGTCTACGATGTGGTGAATCCGCATGAGACGATCGGCTACACCATGGAAGACGGAAGAAGAGTGGATATTGCTTTCATTGATCAAGGGAATGAGACGAAGGTCATTGAAACGTTCGATGCGGAAAGCTCCAATCCCGTCGAGTTTCAGCAAGCAGGCTGGCAAGCGATCATGGACCATTTCAAAGCATATACCGAACAAAATTAATCATCGCGAAGAGAGACGCCGGGGAAGATGCCCGGCGTCTCTCTTTTAAGAACCCTGGTACGAAGTGCTTTCCGTTCGCCTTAACCTTGTGCTGCATCCATGTTCATGTAGTTAATGGCCCACAGATGACCGTCCAAGTCCACGAAGCCCCAATGATACATAGACCCATGATCTTCAGGTTCAGCGTGCAATTTTCCGCCTAATGAGACTGCTGTATTCACGATTTCATCGACCTTTTCCCGGCTCTCGAAGGTGAGTGCGATCGTCATCTGCGCATACTTGCTCGTATCGACGGATTCCTTCTCCGTGAGCGTATTAAAGAATGCTTGATTGATCAGCATGACCTGCAGGTCGTCGCCGATCACGATGGCTACCGAATTCTCATTATCGGGGAATTGCGGGTTGAGCTCGAATCCGAGTCCGGTGAAGAACGCTTTCGATTGTGCTACGTTTTGTACAGGCAGATTGAAGCTCGTGAATGCGGACATTAATGCCATTTTCAAAACACCCCTTCGCCAAACTAGTTTGAATGCATTTATACCTTCGTTTATATAGACGACAGCCGATCCGGGAATTCATCGGTCTCATGATTCGGAAGCGTAAACTTTGAAAAATAACATGGTACTGCGTTCGGATACCATTCCCTTAAGGTTGCTTATTCTTAATGTCTTCAAGGAAGGCAAGGTAACCAGTTTAATGCGAATGCAGCATTAACGAGGGCAGAGTCGATTACCGTATTGCTGAAAGCGATAAGGGAATTTGGCGTTTATTAGTTAAAAAGTCAGGCCTGTTGATTAACCGCAGAAGGGTAGAAAAAGAGCCCGACTGGGTGATGTCCCGATGATGTTTGACAGCTCATCGGGACATTTTTGTGTCCAAGTCGAAAAATGGGGGCTGCACGATTACTCCCTGAAAGGTCCTGAGGTAGTCACTCAACGGGCTCTGTTTATGTCGAATAACAGGCTATAGTTACTTTACCCCAAAATAATTATCGACAAAATCTAACATTTTTAAGTTTCGTGGGAGGAATGTCCCATCGAATGAAGAATTTATCAATTTAAAGCAGTGATCAATGTCATTGCAGAATCGTAATCGCAACTTAGACTGTGAGCACTCATCAATTCTATGACGAAAGGCTTAGTATGATAGAAACAAGACAAGCAGAGGTTGAAGACGAATCCTTTCTATACCACCTGTATGCCTCGACTAGAAGAGACGAAATTATGGCATCGGGGTGGGAAGGGACGCAGGTTGAACAATTTCTTGATATGCAGTGGAGGATGCAAAAGGGGGCGTACAAGCTGCAGTATCCCGTGGCCGAGCAACTCATCATTGTATGCGATGGAATGCGGGCCGGGCGTATGATGGTTAACCGAACTGCCCGTGTAATCAACTTAATTGATATCTCCATGCTTCCTTCCTTTCGAAGCCGTGGTATTGGAGAATCGATGATCAGGCAGCTGCAGCAGGAGGCTTTAGCAGGATCACAAACGATTGAGCTTCAGGTTATGTCGAATAACCGTGCACGGCGGCTTTATGTAAGATTAGGTTTTGAGCTAACCGAAACGTCGGATCCGTATTGTAAAATGAGCTGGTCTCCGTTTCATCGGGACAACGAACGAGAGGGGTTAAGGACATGAGCGAACCATACGTTGGAGAAATCCGTATGTTTGCAGGTAATTTTGCGCCAGTCGGATGGGCTTTTTGTGACGGAAGTCTATTATCCATCAGCGAATATGACACATTGTTCATGCTTTTGGGCACTACCTACGGAGGCGACGGGCAGAGTACGTTCGCCCTCCCTGATTTGAGAGGGAGAATTCCTCTGCATACCGGTCAAAATCCAGCGACAGGCACCCACTATTCGCTTGGACAGCTCGGTGGCTCTGAAACGGTAACTTTAACTACCGGACAACTTCCTGCCCATACGCACATGGTTTCCGCAAATGCTGCGGCCAGCGAATCGGCCAGCCCGCAAAATAACGTCTGGGGATCAAGCAACGCAAGGCCCTATGTTGTTGGCGAACCGAATGGAAATATGAACCCGGCCGCGGTCTCTCCTTCCGGCGGGAACCAGGCCCATGATAATGTAATGCCGATTTTGACGGTAAGCTTTATTATCTCGTTATTTGGTCTATATCCCATGCAGGATTAATTTTTTGAGGAGGATGCTTTATGCCAGAACCTTTCATAGGTGAGATTCGTGTATTTTCATTCGGGATTGTACCTAAAGGCTGGGCCGCATGCAATGGACAGACGCTCCCGATTAATCAGAACCAGGCTTTATATTCCATTTTGGGTACCCTTTACGGCGGTGACGGGGTTACGACGTTTGCCCTGCCAGATTTAAGGGGAAGAGCGCCGGTTCATCAAGGTAGCGGTTTACTGCTTGGACAATCCGCAGGCGAAGAACATCACACGTTAACGGTCCAAGAAATGCCTCAGCATACGCACCAGGTATCCGGAGCCGGTACCTCGTCCTCGAATAAAGCGGCAAACAATGTTTGGGGGACGGCCCCTTCACTGATGTATGCCGCAAATGCAACTTCGCAAATGAGCCCTAACGCGCTATTATCGGCGGGGCAAAGTCAGCCTCATAACAATATGCAGCCCTATACCGTTTTATCGTATTGTATTGCCATTAACGGGATTTTTCCGTCAAGGAATTAGGAGGAGTGCAATGGATCAATTTCTTGGAGAAATTCGTTTATTTGCCGGAAATTTCGAGCCTAAAGGTTGGGCATTTTGCAACGGTCAATTGCTGGCGGTCTCCCGATATACGGCTTTGTTCTCCCTGTTAGGAACGCAATACGGCGGTGACGGAAAAAACAACTTCGCCCTTCCGAATTTCCAAGGCCGGGCTCCGCTTCATCACGGACAAGGCCCCGGACTAAGCGATTACAGGGTAGGTGAACCGGCAGGTACAGCCTCCGTTACGCTATTGACAACCCAAATTCCGTCGCACACGCACGTACCGAACAGCCAATCCGCTACCAATGGCGTTGCCAACCCGACAGGAGCGGTATGGACCAGCTCAGCCGGATTAAGCGGGCAGAAAGTGTACGGCTCGACTCCGGATACGCCGATGAGCCCAATGGCCATTCAACCTCAAGGCGGCACCCAGCCGCATAATAATCGACAGCCGTATCTGGGGCTTCATTTCATTATTGCCCTGGAGGGGATTTTTCCACCCAGATCTTAACTGAAGGTTCACCTTATTCTCAATCGGCCTGACTTCCATAAGGACTTCAGGCCATTTTGCTGTACGATTTATTGTTTAACAATTAAGAAATATGGGGGGGATATCTTTTATGTACAGGAAGACATTATCCGTGGTCCTGACCGCATTGCTGCTCATCGGAGTCGTATCGCCGACGCTGCTCGGCACAACGGCGCATGCCGCTACGCTGTCTTTGGAACCGGAGGCGGATCTTTTTTCCGTGGGGGATAGTTATATCGGGACAGATGATACTGCACAACAATTATATGTGGGTACAACAGATCTTGATGGTACTGCGGAGCCTTCAATAGCAGCCCTTCGATTTAATCTCGGGGCAATACCGGGAACTGTCACCAAATTTGAGCTTCGGCTTACCTTAACGGGCATTGAAACTAGTAATGGGAATGAGAATGAATTTTACATTGATGCCTGGGGATCTCCCAATGACACGATGAGGGATGACGATCCGGTATTTCCCGCATATCAACGGGACGGTCCTAATGCTCATGTAAATTATAATGAAATGCCTAAGCCTGCGAATGACTGGGTATTGCCTATTGACGTAACATCTATTGTTAAAGCACAGACAAACGCAGACGACCGTAATGTTACCATTGTCTTAACAGGGAATGAGTCCTTAAACGCTTCAGCGAGAATTCTGAGTTACTCTAGGGAAGCTGCTGAAGGATTACGCCCACAACTTATTGTGACTTATGAAGAAAATCAACCTCCAACGGGCTCGATTGATATCGCAGGAGAAGCTCTTTATACCAGTACAGCAAATGTGAACTTGAATTTGACGTACAGTGATCCTAATGGCGACCCTGCTCAAATGAGATTGTCCAACGATGGGATCACTTGGTCTGACTGGGAAGCGGCCGCAGCAGCGAAGCCCTGGACGTTGACCAACGGAGACGGACTTAAAACGGTCTATTATCAGCTTCGTGACAGCTCGAATGCTGAATCTGGGGTATACCAAGACACCATAACGCTGGATACAATCCCTCCTCAGATAACAGGGGTTACCCAAGGCGGATTGTATAATACAGACGTTACCATAACGTCGAATGAAGGCACGGCCACGTTAGACGGAAAATCGTTTGTACTCGGCAGCAAAGTAAGCATCGATGGTATTCATACGCTTGTGGTTACGGATTCTGCAGGCAATACGACAACGGTTTCCTTTACCATCGACAAAACGGCTCCGACCGTAACCGGTGTAACAGACGGAGGCAGTTACAATACGAACCGTACGATTACTTTTACCGAGGGTACGGCTACATTAAATGGTAATCCGTATACCCCAGGGATGGCGGTCAGCATCGAAGGCAGCTATGCACTTGTTGTAACAGACGCGGCAGGGAATGAAACGAAGGTTTCCTTCACAATCGACAAAACCAGCCCGATCATTTCGGGAATCTCGAACGGTAAACTTTACAACATGGATCAAACGGTGACGTTTGACGAGGGAACGGCGACGTTGAACGGCGGTCCGTTTACATCAGGTGCAACCATCAGCCAAGATGGAAACTACACACTTGTCGTGACGGATAAGGCGGGCAACAGCACAACGGTAACATTCTCAATCGACAAAACACCTCCAACCGTAACTGGAGTAACAGACGGAGGCAATTACAATACGGACCAAACGATTACGTTCAATGAGGGTAATGCTCTGTTAAACGGTAAATCGTATACATCGGGAACGACGATCAGCGAGGAAGGCAGCTATACGCTGGTCATAACTGATGCCGCTGGCAATGTGACAACCGTAAACTTCTCGCTCGACATAACCAAACCGGTCGTTTCGGGTGTTGAAGATGGGAAGCTGTACAACGCCGATCAAACGGTGACATTTAATGAAGGGATGGCGACGTTGAACGGCGACCCGCTCGCATCCGGTGATACTATCAGCCAAGATGGTGATTATACACTCGTCGTGACGGATAAGGCTGGCAACAGCACAACGATAGTATTCTCAATCGATAAAACACCTCCAACCGTAACTGGAGTAACAGACGGAGACAATTACAATACGGACCAAACGATTACGTTCAATGAAGGTAACGCTCTGTTAAACGGTAAATCGTATACATCGGGAACAACGATCAGCGAGGAAGGCAACTATACGCTTATCGTAACGGATGCCGCTGGCAATGTGACAACCGTAAGCTTCTCGATCGACAAAACCAAACCAGTCGTTTCGGGTGTTGAAGACGGGAAGCTGTACAACACCGATCAAACGGTGACGTTTAATGAAGGGATGGCGACGTTGAACGGCGACCCGCTCGCATCCGGTGATACTATCAGCCAAGATGGTGATTACACACTTGTCGTGACGGATAGGGCTGGCAACAGCACAACGGTAACGTTCTCTCTCGATAAAACACCTCCAAGCGTAACCGGAGTAACAGACGGAGACAATTACAATACGGACCAAACGATTACGTTCAATGAGGGTAATGCTCTGTTAAATGGCAAATCGTATACATCGGGAACGACGATTAACGAAGAAGGCAGCTATACGCTGGTCGTAACGGATGCCGCTGGCAATGTGACAACCGTAAGTTTCTCGCTCGACAAAACCAAACCGGTCGTTTCGGGTGTTGAAAATGGGAAGCTGTACAACGCCGATCAAACGGTGACGTTTAATGAAGGGATGGCGACGTTGAACGGAGATCCGTTCGCATCCGGCGATACTATCAGCCAAGATGGAGACTACACGCTCGTCGTGACCGATAAGGCTGGCAACAGCACAACGGTAACGTTCTCTCTCGATCAAACACCTCCAAGCGTAACCGGAGTAACAGACGGAGGCAGCTATAGTACGGAACAAACCATAACGTTTACCGAGGGAACAGCTGCCTTAAACGGTAAGCCTTATACATCAGGGACGCCTGTCAGCGAAGAAGGCAGCTACGTGCTTGTTGTAACGGATGCCGCAGGGAACGAAGCAAAGGTTTCCTTCAAAATTGATAAAACGAAGCCAGTGATTTCCGGTGTTACGGACCAGGGTGAATACAAAACGCCTGTTACCGTAACGTTCAATGAAGGGACGGCGAAGCTGAACGGCAGCCCGTTCACTTCGGGTTCCACGATTTCCACTGGAGGCAAATACACGCTTGTTGTAACCGATGAAGCCGGGAACCAAAGCTCTGCAAGTTTTACATTAACGTTAGCGACCAGCAACCCGGGCGGCAGCACCGGCGGTAACGGAAGCCCTGGCAGTAGCGCTGGCAATAACAATAACACCGACAACGGCGCGAGTCATCCTAGTACTCCATTCATGATCATCGTAAACGGACAGGTTCAAGAGCAAATTGCACAAGCGCATGTTGAAACGAGAAATGGCAGAAACATAACCATTGTTTCGTTCGATGAGCAAAAGCTTGAAGACAAACTTCAAAAGGAGCCGTCGGGATCGACAATCGTGATTCCAATCCGTAACACGGAACAGGGGATCGCAGAATTAAACGGGCGCATGGTAAAGGCATTGGACAACAAAGCGGTTACTCTGCAAATTCAAATTAATCAAGCGACTTACACAATCCCGGCCAAAGAAATGAATATCATCAAAATTTCAGAAGCCTTCGGTACCGGTGCCGCTCTTGATGACATTAAATTTAGCATTGCGGTTATGCAGGCTTCTGATCAGGACATCAAGCTTCTGACAAGCGGATTGGGTGCCGTGAAACGAGTAGCCCCGGCCGTCTACTTCTCTATTACAGCTGCTTATCATGGCAAAGAGGTTGAAGTCGATCAGTTCCATGCTTTTGTAGAACGATCGATTACGATCCCTGATGGTGTGGATTCGAAGAAAATCACGACAGGCGTCGTACTTAAGAAAGACGGTACAATCGCACACGTTCCGACAAAAATCGAGACGAGAGACGGGAAGCCGACCGCCATTATCAACAGTTTAACGAACAGTGTATATTCCGTTATATATAACGAAAAAGCTTTCGCTGACACAACCCATCACTGGGCCAAAGCAAGTATTGAGGACATGTCTGCGCGGATGATTATTGAGGGCGTGAATGAAAATCAGTTTTTGCCTGATCAAGGCATCACGCGTGCAGAATTTACGGCCATCCTTGTCCGGGCGTTAGGAATGCACCATTTCGACAAACCTGCTGCCTTCCGTGATGTGGATAAAAGTGACTGGTTTTATGAACCCGTATCCATTGGTTCGAGTTATGGTTTAGTTGAAGGATTTAATCATAACGAGTTTCTCCCTGATCAAAAAATGACAAGAGAAGAAGCTATGGTGCTCTTAGCCCGCGCGATGAATTTTACCCATATGGATACAAACATTACGGAGAGCGAGAGTGTCAGGATTTTGGGAGCGTTTAAGGATGGGGGGCAATTTCATGCATGGTCCAAGAATGCCGCAGCCCTCAACGCAAAAATCGGCATATTAACCGGCTTCAACGGCTTGGCGCTTCCGAATCAGCAGATTACCCGAGCCGAGACGGCCGTCATGGTCCAACGTCTGCTCCGGCAAGCTGGTTTGATTTAGGCGGGATCGCGGTTGGTTTTAATCATTGCACACCAAGCAAGGGTTGCCCTGTTTAAGGGCAACCCTTTTTTCGCGGCCCAAGGAAAATACAACTCTACATCCATTAGTGAAGGTTTATGAATCTGGTAATATATAATATAAGCAACGAATAGAAAGCCCAGATGCGAACTTCTTCTCAACGCATCATGGGAGGTGGAATCGGAATAGCATGCATAATTACTGCATGACTATGCTCGCACAAGAGCCTATTATTAAGTAAAAAGATGGAGGCAGTCTATGAATACCAAACAGGCCATCGAATTATTGCGATATCACGCATTTCAGGACGACGATGTGCACCATCCCAAGATGGAGCGGGGGTTCCTGGGCAGCTTGAGACCGTTTCAAGGCGAGCTGAAGGAAAGCAATTTTCATGAATTGATGACATTGATTCGCGCGTTGGCAGGCGAACTGGGGCAGGATACGCTCGATCGCCGGGTGATCTCCTGCCTGTTTAGCATCTGCCAGTTGGCCCGGGCCTGGGCTGTAGAACCCCAGGGGATGCTGCAAAGAAACCGGCTGCTATCCGATGAACAGACAGCGCAGATGGAGCGCTGGCTGGACATGATCTCGTACGCCGTTATGGTGTTGCTGGACCGGGGCAGTGAAGAGGAGGCTTTTTGGGGGTACAGGGAATATGTCAACGAGCGCCTCAGCCCGCTGATGACGGTTCTTGACGATCTGCTGCACCGCAAAGCAATGGAAGAGGAAATCCGCCGCTTGTACCTGGAGTATGCCGAACGGGCGGGGGCGACGGAGGAGAGCTTGGCAGCGTTCGAGCAGGCACACGGCATTTTGCTGCCGGAGGATTTTCGAGCTTTTTACCGGAAAAAGAACGGCAGCGGCTACGCTTTCCACATGCTGTACCCCTGGGAAGACGGAACGCCGATGTATTTGATGTCGCTGGAGGAAATGAGCGAGACGAAAACGTTCTTTTGCGAAAGAGACGAATGGCTTGAGGAATACAGCTCCGCGGAGGAGATCAAGGAGCTTGATCCGCAAATCAAGCCTTATCTGTTCCATACGCGCTGGTTTCCCTTTGCGACGATGGCCGGTGGCTCCATGTATTTGATGCTTGACCTCGATCCTGCAGATCTTGGCACTTACGGGCAGATTATCGCCTACGTTCACGATCCGGATTTTCTGCATTATGTCGCGGAATCGTTCACGGTGTTGCTCGAAAAGTCGAACCGTCATTTAGCCGCGCTGGACGAAATCGCATAGCATTTTATAGGCGACAATACGGGGTTTTCATGGAGCTTAAACAGAAAAAGGTCCCGATGTAAGCAGCTTCACTCACCCGGGACTGTTATTACAAATTTTTGTTACATCATTCTCCGTTACCTTAAGCCTGAGATGTGGAACGAATCACGATTTCGTTCACATCAACGTTGGCTGGCTGCTCGATCGCGTATACTATGGCACGGGCAATGGTCTCCGGCGGCAACGCGAATTTGTCGCGAGATTCTTCGAGCTGGGCCTTCACCTCCCGATTCGTCACACCCTCAGCGAAATTCGTCCGAACAAATCCGGGTGAGATGATCGTTACACGCACCTTATCACCGGCTTCCTGCCGCAAACCCTCGGAGATGGCGCGGACGGCGAACTTCGTGGCAGAATAAACGGACTGGCTCGGTACCGTTTTATGTCCCGCTGTAGAAGCTATATTGACGAAATGTCCGGAACCTTGCTTGCGAAAGACAGGCAATGCCGAGGCGATGCCGTACAATACGCCCTTCATGTTGACGTCGATCATGTTCTCCCAATCCTCTACGCGCAAATCGTCAAGGGGGGAAACCGGCATCACGCCGGCATTGCTCACTAGAACATCCATAGCGCCGAACCGCTCACATGCCAATTGGATGAGTTTGGTCACGTCGTCCCGCCTTCTGACGTCCATGCTGGCATACACGACTTCGCCCCCAGCCTCTGCGATGCGGGCTGCTAACGCTTCTAGGCGATCAGGTCGGCGTGCCCCAAGTACGACTTTTGCCCCGCGTTCCGCCAATAAAAGCGCAGTTGCTTCACCAATTCCACTGCTTGCACCGGTTATGACAACAACTTTATCCTTGATTTCCGACAAGTTTGCATGCTGGATGAATCCCATAGTCGAATCCTTCTTTCATTTGAATATTTTCTTTCGCCTTGAATTATAAGGAATATCAAATGAAGCCAGGTAGACGATTCATAAGCGTTTCTTGCCTATTTCTGTCCGGGTTGAGTTACACTATTCTTATCCTATGAAATGAAAAAGGACTGGTGTTTAGAATTGGATCACCTCATAAACGAGATAGCTGAACGAATTGCAAGTCATGCGCCAAGGGACGGTTTGCACCAAACCATGATTCCGGAGCTTTGTTTCAGGCGCGCATCTGCAGAATCGGAACCGACTCATACCCTTAACATGCCCTCGCTTTACATCATTGCCCAAGGCTCCAAGACAGCCACATTTGCCGGGGAAAGCCTCGTGTGCGATTCGGCGAGTTACATGGTTACATCCGTTCATCTGCCCGTGATTGGCAAAATTACGCATGCATCGCCGCAGATCCCGTACTTAAGTTTACAATTAACACTTGGCCCTGATGTCCTTGTTGATATAAGCAGGAAATCCAGTTCACTGGAAGGGGGAGAAACAGGAAGGGGCTTTTTGCTCAGTCCGTCCACCCCCTCTTTGTTAGATGCGATTCTTCGCCTCGTCAATCTTTTAGATTCGCCTACGGATATTGAGATCCTTGCACCACTCTACATCCGCGAGATCTTTTATCGTGTGCTGGAGGGAGGGCAGGGAGCGTCCATTCGGCAGTTTGCCGTGATCGGAAGCTTTGCGCAGGGGATTTCAAAGGCGATACATGTCATCAACCGTGATTATTCTAAACAATTAGTCATTGAAGAGCTGGCCAAAAAAGTAAGCCTGAATCCGGCAACCATGCACAAGCATTTCAAGAGAGTAACAGGAATGAGCCCGCTTCAGTATCAAAAAATCATTCGATTGCAAAGTGCGCGCCGACTGATGCTCACAGAAGGCTTGGATGCTGCGACAGCAGGATTTCATGTCGGTTACGAAAGCCCATCCCAGTTCAACCGAGAATACGCCCGCTTATTTGGACGCCCGCCAATGAGAGATATCAATCACCTGCGTAACAACGAATTCAACATGAATGGAACGAAAGCAGAAAGGCATAAGGAGATATCAGATGATGATTTTATTGATGGCATGAACTGCCAAAGCTAGCTTAATCCTGCCTGTTCATTCCAACAGCAACCTGCTGCGTAAAACGCCGCGTAAATTCCCAGAACACGAGGGCGAGCGCGCTGACCGCGGCTCCCAGGACGCAGACGCCTATCCAGCCGAACACGGCATATGCATTTGTGGCGAGGATGGCGCCTGTCGCGCTGCCGATGGAGTAGAACATCATGTAGGCAGCTGTCAGTCTGCTTCTGGCTTCAGGACGGACTGACATGATCATGGCCTGATTGGTGACGTGAACGGCTTGCACGGCCAGATCAAGCAGGATAATCCCGACAATTAAGGCGAGCAGGGAGCGCTCCGTTAAGTGGATAAACAACCATGATACGGTCAAGCTCAATAGGGCGATGCCCGTTGTAAGCTGCCCCCATCCCCGGTCGGCAAGCTGCCCGGCTTTGACAGCGGCTAATGCCCCGGCTGCGCCAGCCAGGCCAAACGCCCCGATCGCCGTATGGGAAAGGGAATACGGTGCCGTGCTTAGCGGCAGAACCAAGGAGCTCCATAACATGCTGAAAGCCGCAAAAATGAATGCCGCGAGCCCGCCGCGGACAAGCAGCGTGCGTTCTTGCACGAACAGTAGGAGGGTCGAGCCAAGCAGCTTGGGATAAGATAGAGGCACGTGTTGATGTTCAAGGTTCGGTAGCGCCCGGTACAATAAGCCGACCAAAAGAAGCATAAGTGCTGCAGAGGTGAGATAAACCGAGCGCCAACCGCCTATATCGGTGAGCAGACCCGCGAAGGTTCTCGCCAACAGGATACCGAGGACGATTCCGCTTTGAACGAAACCGACGACGCGTCCGCGCTCGGCTGGGGCAGCCAATGTCGACGCGTAAGCGACAAGAGTCTGCGTTACCGGTGCAAGCAATCCGACGACGGCCAAACCCCCAAAAAGCACCGTGACCGTGGGAGACAAGCCAATA
This sequence comes from Paenibacillus sp. SAFN-054, assembly GCF_051966755.1. NCBI lineage: Bacteria > Bacillati > Bacillota > Bacilli > Caryophanales > Paenibacillaceae > Paenibacillus > Paenibacillus sp. SAFN-054. Next base: position 127,010 of record NZ_JBQCKS010000007.1, on the reverse strand, counting down.
CCGATCAGAGCCAACACATATAGCAGCATCTGACAGATAATAAGCTTCTTAGGACGGATCAGATCACCGAGTGGAACGAGGAACAGCAGCCCCGCCGCGTAGCACAATTGAGTAATCGTAATCACCACGCCTACGGCGGAGGGGGAGATTCTAAACTCATTTGAGATTTGGTCCAGCAGCGGCTGCGCGCAGTAGACATTGGCGACCGCGACGCCGGAGGCCAAAGCGAACAGAACCAACGTGTAGCGGGATAGGGAAGAACGATTGTTCATGAAGGGATCTCTCCTTGGATTCAATTTATACCGATTGGTACAAAATGATGCACTGCAAATATAATTTAGAGTGAATGGCAATGTCAACTCATTTTTGATGACACAAGGAAATATTCGTGCCGAATTGTATTAAAACGGAGAAAATAGTGAGGTGTGAAGCTAATAGAAGATGATCACCAACTCATTGACAATACATAAAGAGAGGACTAGAATAAATATACCGATTGGTATGAAATATAGATGATTTGGCTAACCCTCAGGGTCGAAAACATTGGAATATGAAACGTACAGAAGGATAGACACTAGGACAAAAGGGGAGGAGATGGACCCGATGGTACGACAACGGGAATTCGATAAGGAACAGGCGCTCGGTGAAGCGATGGAACTCTTTTGGGAAAAAGGGTATGCCGCAACTTCCATCAGCGATTTAACGGCTGCCATGGGTATACAGCGACCCAGCTTATATGCGGCTTTCGGCGATAAAGAAGAGCTTTTCGAAACGGCGCTGCGTAAATACCTGAATCAGCATGCGGCCCGCATTCGGACGAAGCTCCATGCGAATCCATCGGTCAAAGCAGCCATCCATACTTTCTTCGAGGATTTGGTGGAGGACGGATACCGGGAAAAACCAAGTAAGGGGTGTTTCTGTATCAATACGATGGTCGAGCTCGCCCCGCATGATGAGAAATTTGAAATTCTCACCCGTGAACATGAAATGTATCTTGCCGTTATTTTTCAAGAGGTCATTCGTAAGGGGATAAAATCAGGGGAGCTTCAGAGCAGTCTCGACTCTAAAGCTCTGGCACAGACACTGGTCGTTCAACTGATTGGACTGACCGTGCTGCTGAAGTCCCGGCCAGAACGTTCATTCACGGAGCATTCGGTGGGGATGGTCTTATCGCTGCTTGATTGAGGCAGAAATGACGAAGTAACATGTTGAATAAAAAGGATGCAGCTCCCCGGGAAGTAATCAAGCCCTTTTTAGAAGATGCCTGAATGGGGGCTGAGTTTGGAGCGGTTGCCACGTTTGCATGCGGGATTACGTTTTCCAATGGAGATACGGTCAAACTTGCTCATGATTTATGTTTTTGATTCGGCTGAAAATCATGGAAACGGTATCCATAAACCATTCTGGAGGAATGAGCATGACAGCAGAACAAATCGTCAGAACATTTTTCGAAGAGGTACGTTCGGGAAGGGATCCGGAGCATGCGGGTCTTTGGATGGCCGATGAGGTGCACGCTCATCAAATGGTATCCGAAGCAGAAGAGACCGTTATTCGCACGCCACAGCAATATGCGGATCATGTCAGAGAAATGGTGGAAGCTTACGGCCAGTTTTCTTTAGAAGTGCAGGAATGCATTGCGCAGGAAGATAAGGTGTTCATCCGCTGGAAGCAGGTCGGCAGTCATGTGGGGGAAGTCGGCGGCTTCGCCCCTACGGGCCTTCCCTTAATTGAAATTGCCAGCGCGGTCTACCGCATCGAAGCTGGGAAAATCGCGGAGTATTGGATACAGATCGATCGGGCAGGGGTCCAGTCGCAGCTGGAGAGCAATCAACGAATGAAACAGGGTGAGACAAAACCTATCTGATTACGTTCGATCCCGGAAGCAACGAGTCTGGCAAAACGAAAAAGCACTGATCCCGCCGGGTCGGTGCTTTTTCGTTTGGAGCATGCGAATTTGCGGATGTTCCGGACATCGCATTAATGAATCGGTTTATCAAAACGTCAGCCCGTGGCGTTCTGCCGGCCTGCATAGTGGTCCTCGCCGGGATTGATGTCGATCACGACGCGGTTGGGCGATGCCAAGGCGTATTGGTGCTCGCAGCGCCAGCGCATGTCTTCGGTGAACCCGATCGTTTCGCCATCGGCAATGACATCTCCCTGGTTGAACAGATAATATCCGATGTTCGTCATATTCGCTGCCAGTTCACCCGGATCGAGGTCGTAAAAATGGCATTGAACGTCCGGGATACCGAGCGCGGCTAGGCCGATCGAATCCATTAAGCCCTCGGCTCGTCCGCTGCCGGTACCCTCCACGTTATAAAAGCGGATGTTCATCGCGCCATATAAGTAGGAACCGCCCTCAATTGCCTCGAGGTATTCCCGTGGTTCCACGAGCTTATCGCTTTCCCTGAAGTAGAGCACGTCACACGGAGCCGTCTCCAGTACCGCCCTGAGCGCACCGGTGAATAGTTCGAGTCTCTCGCGGGGTTCGAGCCCCGATGCCATCATGTCGATCAGGAGCAGTGAATGGCTGCATTCCTCCAGCGTTTTGCCGGCATCCTGCCAATGCCAGGACTGCTGAACCGCCGCCGCATAATCGGAAGCCGGACGGTGTTCGCAATCCATGATGCTGGTTTGGGCGGGCATTTCCCCTTCGGCATAGGTAACCATGTAATTCAAGTGAAAGAAGTGCAGCAACTCCGAATCGTCGGCATCTTCCTGACGATCCGCCTCCCAAACGGCAAGCCCCGGCTCCTTGTCCGTCTGCGCGTCCTTCGGTGCCAGCTTGCCGGTATATTGCTCCATTTTCTCGTACAGCACCTTCCGGTCCAGGACCGGCTTTTGCCTGTATTTCAGTTCAACCGCGTACACGCGTGCAAACCCGAAGTCTTTGTCCTGCTCCAGCTGTTCATCCATCTTTAACTTCCCTCTCCTTCATTCTTCCTACAAACTGTTGTCTTAGCAGCATACAGCCGCGGGCCTTAGCTGGAGTACAGCGAGCAATAGGTCCGGTCAAAGCGACCGGCCTGCAGATCTTCTTTACGGATAAAAAATTGCAGCACGCCGGCGTCCCACCAGCAGAATCCGACATCGTCATCCGAGTCAATCTCCAGCAGCAGCAAGGTATCCTGGACTTCCTGCCGGGCTTTTTCTTCATTCCCTGCAAAATGGGCAGCAAGCTGTTCCAGCGCCCTGGACGGGTTGTATTCATACTTTTGTCCGGTCAGCATCATCAAAGCGGCTTCATATTCAGTGTCATCATGCTGGCCGGTGGGATAGCCGAACAGCAGCGCCACGTCTTCGTACGACGAATCTTGAAGCGAAAGAAGGAAATCCTCGTACTGCTCATAATCCACCGACTCCGTCTCCACCTGATCATAGTCCACATAAGCATAATTCGGAGGCTCAAGAGAGGCACGGGGCTCTAAGCGATAAGCAGAAAAGGAGCCCTCCAGCGCGGTTACTTCCGGGGACACGCGGCGCACTGCAGAAGCCAGCTGATCGGCAGGCATGAATAGGACGCGGTGCTCGATATTGTACGCTGGCTCATCGATGCCGACGAAGAAGTAGAGCATGCCGCCTTTGGGCAGCAGCGACGACTCGTCATGGAGCGACACGTCACGCAAATTCAGTTGAACCAAGAACGTCATCGGGACACCGCTCGCCGTCAGCGGCCATTCGGCACCTGGAGGAAGATCCGGATCGCCTCCGATTCGGGAGGTGCAGGATGTATCATAACGCTCCGGCCCGACTTTGGCGCACCGGATGCCTTGTTTCGTCGTATCCAGCAAATACGGTAAAGCGTGACCCAGCTCATGCTCTTGGATCAGAGATTCCAATTGTTCACGGTTTTGTTTATTCAAACTCAAGATGATCCTCCTTCGGATGGGATACAAGTATTGTATAAAATGATTCCAGGGTCTTCCATCATTCCTTTTACCCATGTACCCGACTTTAGTAGCAGGGGGAAATACGAAAAGAATGCAGCTCTATCCGTAACCTGGAAGCCAGGATGGCGAGGATGGCGAGAATTGCGATTTGGATTTGCTCAGTTCATTCATAATGCTCATGCAAAAAAAGCCCATCCCGAGATGGACTTTCTTGTAGGTTCATCCCCACATCCCGATCAGCAGGATCCCGCAGAATACCACGATGGAGGTGGTGATCCGCTTCAAGCCCTGCTGCTCCTTCAGAATGAGCACGCCCAGGAAGGTGGCGAAGACGGTGCCGATTTCCCGCAGCGGACTGATATGAGCCATCGGCGCCTGCTGCATCGCGAAGAGGAAGAGCAGGTAAGAACCGGGATTCAGAACCGCTCCCAGGAAGATCGTCGATCGGTTCTTGCGCCATTCCTGTTTCAGCTGCCGGGATTTCAGCACGAGCGGCGTCAATCCCAGGACAAAGCCGATGTTGGTCACTTCAAGGAGAGCGACAGGGGAAACCTGCCCCAAATTGAGTTTGTCCACAAACACGTAGCTGGTGGTGCACAGGCCTACGCAGAGCGCTAAAGCGAATGGTTTGAGGCTGTGCGGCTGCGCAGCCTGCGCTTGCTTCCGGCGCGTGCCGATTCCGCTGAGCAGGAAGAAGCCGCCCAGCATCAGCACGATGCCAATCCAACCGAAGGCGGAGAGCGTTTCGTTGAGAAAAAGGACGCCGATGATCGGAACCAGCAGCGTACTGGTTCCCCGCATGATCGGATAAATCTGCGATAAATCGCCCAGCTCATAGGTTTTGGAGAGCAGCCAGGAGTACAGGGCCTGAAGCGCTACCGATAACAGGAGCAGGCCGTAAGCTCCGGCGGTCAGGGGATGCTTCCACAGCTCGGCAATCAATACCGGGAGAAGAATGACGGAAGGGATCATCATGATCGACCAGAGAAACACACCTTTGTTCAGACTCCGCTTGGTAAACATGCTCCAGACCGCATGGGCCATACCGGAAGCTAGTACGAGTAGTATAGGTAAAAGCATGAATGAGGGGCTCCTTAGCTGTTAGTTTTCATCGTCTCCGGGATGATGGACAGGCTGCTCCGTCACGGCCGAGCCGTCCTCAAGCCGGAGCCAGGTGGTGAATTCCGCTTCTCCGGCCGTCAGGCGAATGACGCGCGCGCCGCGTTTGAAGCCTTCCCTGCCATAGGTGTTGTAGCCGGTTGCCCGCCCATAGCAGAGGCGGATGCCGTGCAGGCTGCCGCAGTAATCGTTGACGTGGTCATGTCCGCAGAAGGTGCCGATCACATCGCCCATCTCAAGCAGCGCCGTGAACAGTCCCGAGTTGACGGGGGCCGAGCAGACAGGCTCGTACTTGTTGCCGTAACAGGTTTCTCTGTCCCAGACTTCCTGGTATTCGGGCACGGGGATATGGAAGAAGGCGAGCGCAGGCAGCTTGCTGGCCTGGTCTGCTGGATTCAGCCGCACGGATTCGTTCGCGAGCCATTCCATCTGGTCGCGTCTTACCCAGTTGTAGTAGGGGACATGCTCGAGCGGCGAGAGATTGCCGGAATCAAGAAAATACAGATTGGCCGCCGGTTTCCCTTCCGCATCGACCAGTTCGACGGAATAGTTGCCTACACCCGTGATTTCTTGAGGTCCAGCCTCCGCCACCGTATGCGGGTGCGACATGGCGACTTCCATCAGCTCTTCGCGGGTGATATGGTTCTCTGTATCATGATTGCCGAAGACGACGGCCCAAGGAATTCCGCGTTCCTCGGTCGCTGCCACCGCATCGCGGAAAGCCTGCTCCGGGTTCTCGCAGTCGGTGTAGCCCGGCGATACGTGACCGGTGTAGATCACATCCCCCGTGAAAACGACCATATCCGGTTTCTCCGCGTCCAGCACGAGCTCCATCAGCGCGCGCGTCCGGTGATCCTCGGGCTCTCCATTTTTCCAGTGAAGATCCGTGAATTGTACGATGGTAAAAGTTCCGTCCTGCCGAAAAGATAATTGACGGCTCATCTTGTTTCCCCCTGACTCCTCAGTTATGGTTATGTTGTGGATTTGTGTTAATTTATGTTGTTTTCGTGTTGATTGTATGCTCTGTGTTTAACATTGTCAATCTTTTTTACAATGAATCGAATAGTGAATCAAAGCTGGGGATTTACGATATAAAAAGAAATGAACGATGTTCGCTTCCTGCAGTTTGACAAGGGTTACAAACAGCTTATACACTGAATAGAAACAACAACAAAACACATCCATACAAGCGTGAACGGTAAAGTAAGGAGGAATATGTTCTTATGTCCCTAACCTATGAGGAGCGGCGGCAAACCATTCTAGACCGGTTAAACACAGAGGGAAAAGTGCAGGTGCATGATCTGGCCGGCTTGTTCCATGTGTCTACGGAGACGATCCGGCGCGATCTGGACCGGCTGGAAAAGGAAGGAAGGCTGCGAAAAGTGTACGGGGGAGCGGTTCAGACCCGTTCCGGGTGGATCGAGCCCACCTTCATCAAGCGATCCCAAATGCATTCAAACGAAAAGCAGGCGATCGGCAAAGCCGCTGCCGCTTTGGTTGGGGAAGGCGAAACGGTGCTGCTGGATAACGGGACGACCACGCTGGAAATCATGCGAGAGCTGAGGGACCGGGCCGACGTCACGGTGATTACGAGCTCTTTTCCGATTCTGGCGTGTGCGCTGGACGGATTTCTCGGGAAGGTGATTTTTGCAGGCGGCGAAATGAACATGAACTTTCAAGCTGCAGCGGGAGTGATAGCTCATCAGCTGCTCGACCAGTTCAAGGTTAATAAGGCATTCATCTCGGCGGGAGGCATCTCCCTTGCGGACGGCATCACAGAGTACAACCTCGAAGAGGCACTGCTCTCGCGCAAAATGATGCAGCGAACCGAAGAGTCCATTCTGGTCGCGGATCATTCCAAATTCGGCGTTACGACGTTTGCGCAAATTGCACCCATCGAGCAAATCTCCATGATCGTAACTGATCCCGGCTGCTCACAGGAATGGATTGATGCACTGCACAGGCTGGACGTGGAAGTACTCATCGGCTGAGGAGACTGTTGATCGATAAGTCCACTGGAAAATGTTTGAAACCAGCGGAAGTTTATGCTAGGATAAAAGCAACTTATTACGAACGGAGGGTTACGTATGTTGATTTTTTTTCCGGTTTCTCTTTAAGCGTATCATTATATGCTTGGAGTCTGCGCTTTTTGGCGCAGTCATCGGAAAAGAATCGACATATGGCAGCCGTATAGCGTGTTATTAGCCATCCGTAAGCGGAGAGACTGGCTTTTATTTTCCTACGGATTTGTCATCCTTGTGGACTGTTGTCCGTTCTTTTTTTCATATCCGATGACTGCGAGACATGGGCGATTCCAGCCTGTGTTTTTTTGTTGCCTTTTGCAAGATCATTTTAGGATATGGAGGAGAAATAACGATGAGTGAACGCATGTTGCACATGAATAATATTGAGATTTGTACGGAAGGCTTTGGAAACCCGGAGCATCCGGCTGTGCTGCTCCTGATGGGAGCGACGGCATCGATGATTTGGTGGGAGGATGAGTTCTGCAGGCAATTGGCGGCGACGGGGCGATATGTCATTCGGTATGATCATCGCGACACGGGCCGGTCAATCACGAATGCACCGGGTCAGCCCGATTACACGTTCGAAGACCTGACGGATGACGCGATTCGGGTTCTGGACGGTTACGGCATCGGCCAGGCACATATCGCAGGCATGTCCATGGGCGGGATGCTCACGCAAATGATCGCTCTCCGGCATCCGGAACGGGTGAAGAGCATCACGCTGATCGCATCATCCAACTTTGCACCGGAGCTCCCTCCGTCTGAGGAGAAGGTGGACCGCTTTTTTGCAAACGCTGGAAATGTCGACTGGACGAATGAGTCGGAGGTCGTGGAATTTACGGTCAGGAAGTGGGAGGTGCTCAAAGGCTCCAAGCACCCATCTGATGAGCATGCTATTCGTCATTTGGCGGAGACCGAATATAGAAGGGCCATCGATCCGGCTAGCATGATGAATCATGCGCTCATATCGGGAGGCGAATCGTACCTGACGAGGACGCATGAGATCCTCGTGCCTGCGCTGATCATTCACGGGACGGAGGATCCGATCACTCCTTACGAGCATGGGGTGCATCTGGCAGAGGTCCTACCCAATTCAAGGCTTTTGACGCTGGAGGGAGCTGGTCATGAACTGCATGCCGACGACTGGCCAAATATCATTCAAGCCATCAACGCTCATACGTCTTCATAAAACAGGTCAAAGGTTCAATTTCCTCTCTGGCGGTTATTAACGTTGTAGCAGACGCTGCAGATTTTAACCTAAAAGGAGGAACCATCATGGAAACCAATGTAACGACGACCCAAGTTCAAACCGTGAGGACTGCCGGCGAAGTCCAGGCTCAGGTGGACAAATTCGTTGCCGAGGGGTACAGCACGGACCGGATTTATGTACTTGCGCATGACAAGGACAGAACGGACCGCGTTGCGAGCCAAACCGGCACCGAGCAAATCGGCATGGACGAAGAGGGCATGGGAACAGCGATCGCGAACATCTTTCGTTCCCGCGGGGATGAGCTTCGGGCGAAAATGAGATCCATGGGGATTTCCGACAATGATGCTGAACGTCTGGAAGAGGATATGGACCGCGACCGGATCGTTGTCATCGCCTGGGGCGGCAAAGAGTACGACAACGACGATTTTGACCCGACAATTACGTACTTCCCATATATGATGTAATTTACGCAAGCAGCGATAGAAGCGGTGAAAGAGCCTGCCTCAGTTATCTGGGGCAGGCTTTTTTTGTGTAAAGAACACGAAGCGGCGCGTTCGAAATAGAAGAGATTTTAAAAAAATGACTTGCACGAAGGGGAAATATGGAATACACTATGAGCAGGTTAGTGATTGATCAATCAATATTGGAAAGAGATGAAACAAGATATGGCAAAAGGAAACTCGGCATCCGCTAATCGTCGTACAGATATCGTCTCCGCGGCGATCGAGGTTTTTGCTGAAATCGGTTATTACCGTGCCACCACAGCTCAAGTCGCGGAGCGTGCTTCCATTTCGCAGCCCTACGTTTACCGTTTTTTTACGAAGGAATCCTTGCTGGTCGAAGCGCTCGAAGTATCATGGCAGCGTATCATGGAGGCGTTTCAGCGGGTTATTCAGACAACGGCATCCGAGCAGTTGGAGCATGGGCTGATCCGGGCTTATGAGGAAATCATGGAGTCTCACCGAAGCGAGATTCTGCTTCAGATGCAGGCACAAACGATTCGGGATACGCCGATCCGTGACGCCATGCAGGCTGGTATGAGTCAGGTGAAAGAACTGGTGGAGAGAGCTTTTGAGCAGGCGGGTCTGCCGGATGCACAGGAGAAAACATCAGATTTCCTGGCCAGGGGCATGCTGTGCAACATATCGATGGCCTTGGATATGCCAGGCTTGCTGGTAAAGAGATAGATATTTTTTTTACACTATTGTAATTGATCAATCACTCACAAAAAAATGAAGAAGCGCAAATTGAGAGGAGCCTATTCCATGAACCATTTAATCATTTATGCCCACCCGAGAAAAGAAAGTTTCAACCACGCCATACTGGAAACAGCGGTCCAAGGCCTGAAGCAAAAGGGACACGATGTTATCGTGCGCGACCTGTACGCCATGAAATTCCAACCCGTCATAAGCAGCAGCGAAGTGCTTGGGGGCGTGGGTGAGGATGTGGAGCAGGAACAGAAACATTTGATGTGGGCGGACGTCATCACTTTTATTTATCCGATCTGGTGGACCGGACTTCCTGCAATAATGAAAGGATATATCGACCGGGTATTCTCTTACGGCTTTGCGTACCGATACGTGAATGGCGTGCAGATGGGACTCTTGAAAGGGAAAAAGACAGTCATTATCAACACGCAGGGTAAATCGCACGCCCAGTATGCGGCAAGCGGCATGGATCAGGCACTGCGTCTGACCTCGGACAAAGGGATATTCGAATACTGCGGGCTGGAGGTCATGTACCATCTTTTCCTTGAATCCGTACCTGAATCTGATGACGATACAAGGGCTGCATGGCTGGCGCAAATCGAGGAGATGGCAAGCAAAGCGTAAGACATAAGCTATTTTGCCTTTTTGTAATTGATTAATCAATAGCAAGCGATTTCAAGGTCATCAAGCCGATTCATCCAAATCGAAATATATCCATCCTCTTACCCTAGTGTGAGAGGATTTTTGCATGTTCAGAATTTGTTCAGAAGGGGCATGTATAATCGGAATCATGGGTTCAGACGGAATAACGGCGTTTTTATATCATTTTTTATACGGAACTGAGGGATGCTGTAATGAACAAGCCGTATGTGGGAGAAATTCGCAGATTTGCCGGCGAATCGGCTCCGTCCGGGTGGGTATTTTGCGATGGGCAGGAGCTTCAGGTGGAAGAATATCAGGATTTGTATGAAGTCATCGGGGTGGCTTACGGCGGTGATGGCGTGAGCACATTCAAAATTCCGAAGCTTCGTCATGGGCAGGCCCGTAAGAAGGCTGAAGCCTCTAAAACGGAGCATTTTATCATGGCAACCGAGGGGCAGGAGCCGGACTGGTTCGGAATGAAATTGACAAAGCAGTTATAGAAAGCGATAATTGACCAGTCAACTGTTGTTATATCAACTAACGAGGTGGTACGGTGGGATCTAAAGTATTCGACAACATCGGGGTCCTGATTCATAACGTTGATTTGGAGATCACGCAGTATTTGAAACGACAGCTGGCTCCTTATCGACTGGCCCCTGAACAGCATCTGATTCTGGCTCTGCTGATGGAAGGGGAAGGGATATCGCAGAATACCATTGCCGAGCAGCTGGGGAAGGATAAATCCAGCATCACCCGAATGATCGTAAGCCTCGAAGGCAAAGGATACATACGAAGGAAGGGATCCCCGTACGACCGGCGTTCTGTTGAAGTGTACCTGACCGACAAGGGCAAAGAGCTCAAAGACGTTGTGAACACCATCAGCAAGACAACTCGGGAGCTGTTAAACAACGGGTTGACGGAAGAGGAAACCTCAGAGCTGATCAGGCTGCTTGGCAAAGTGCGTGAAAACGTGCGTCAGGTATAGCGGCTCTGTCCTGCAAGCATACTAAAGAACACATCTATTGGAGGAATGACAAAATGAAGGTAGTCGCACTCGTGGGAAGTATCCGCAAAGACTCTTACAACGCAAAGCTTGCCGGATACGTGAAAAACAAATACAAGGAGCAAATGGATATTGAGATTTTGAACCTCCGCGATGTTCCCTTTTATGATCAGGATATCGAGAACGATCCTCCCGCCTCCGTGCAGGAGCTGCGCCAGAAGGTTGCTGCAGCTGACGCTGTACTATGGGTAACGCCGGAGTACAACTATTCCATTCCCGGCGTTCTTAAGAACGTTATCGACTGGTTGTCCCGGGGCGACCGCGTGATGGTTGGCAAGCCTTCCATCATCATGGGTGCTTCCATGGGCCTCATGGGTACTGTACGTGCCCAGCAGCATTTGCGCGATATTCTGTTCTCCCCGGGCATCAACTCGCCGCTGCTCCCAGGCAATGAAGTATATGTCGGAATCGTGCATGAGAAAATGGATGAGAACGGCAATATCAAGGACGAGGCGACCGTGCTGTTCCTGGATTCCGTCATCAACAATTTTGTGAAATGGTACAATCAGCAACCATCGGCTAAATAGTTTCATCCTGTTTTGCTCTATTCCAGCAAAGCGGAATACGTATGCAACAGCCGCCCCCGTTGGGGGCGGCTGTTTGATATATCAGGGATGCGGGTCAGTAAACCTCAAGTTCATTGACCGCGAAGTGGCTCCACTGCAAATTCGCCTGCTTAACGATCAGGCGAAGTCCTTTTTTCCCGCTCGCTTCAGGGAAGCTTACGATCTTTGTTTCGGCAGCATGATTATTGGAGTTCCAGGTCAAGGGACCCGAAGACGCAATGGTCGTCCAGCCGGTCGCTCCGTCATCGGAAACCTGGATATCGAAGCTGGTAATTCCCTGACCTTGCCCATAAGTCGAACGGAGCGCCACCTGCTTGAGGGTTTGGTAAGTGCTCCATTTGAACGTCAAGTTTTGCGGAAAGCCGGGATTATTTGTGCTTTGATACGTAGTGCGCAGATTCGCATCGGCAAGATTGGCTGCCGGATAGCTGTTATTTTGCGACGAAGCGGTTACGGCAGCAGTTCGCGCTTTGTTCACTTCACCAATTGTGAAAAAGTCGATATCCGGCGCATAGGCCGTGTCGTTAAAGAAGCGAATCGTGTTTAGTCCGTTATTCAGGCCAACCTCTGCTGTAATGGTCCCCCGGCTGCTCCAGGAGCCGCTGTTCAGTCCGGATAACAGGATTGGCGTGTCGTTATTGACCTGAACATACAGGTCACGGTTTTCTCCGGAGACATAGCCGATTTGAATCGGATACCGTCCAGCCGCTGGTGCGTAAATATCCTTGAATTCAGCCGTATTTCCCGCACCCCCGCCGATGAATCCGGCGACTCGCTGATTGGATGCCGAAGCCAAACCGTTCACTTTTGCCGCCCCGTATAAATAAGCATCCTCACCTTCGCGATAGACGGAAAACAACGGGTTATCCGGCGACTTTTGATAAGCCCGGAAATAATCGATTTCGAATTTCTTAGGGTACGGCACGTTCGGGTCGAAAGCGCCCGTCCAGCCGCCGTTTCGTTTCTCATATAAGCCAAGCAGCGTCATCATCGGATAGTTCGGGCTCTGGTTCATCGTTTTGACCAGCTGATTGTCCACATAAAATTTCATGTTCGTTTCATCCCATTCAAATCCGTATACATGGAAATCCTGGGACAGATCTGCGCCCGCGGCGACAGTATGGCTGGAGGAGGACAGCGAGGAGTCGTTCCACGGATGCAGATTGATCAGATCGGAAGAAGGGTTCTTCCCGAGAATTTCAAAAATATCCATTTCCGCATTCATGGTGTTGTCTCCGGTGGCTTGGTTCTGATCCTGCTGGAAACCGATCATCCACCAAGCCGAATGGATTCCGGAACCTTTTTGCACTTTGGCGCGAATTTCAAAATACCCGTATTTTTGCAGGAAGTTCTGGACGGTCTCCTCATGATGGTTGACGGCGCTGTAATTGGTCCAGCGATGAAGCCAGTCCTTTTCGCCGGTTTGAATGCCTGAAATTACGGTTCCCGCATCCTTTACCGGATCCCACGGCTGCATTTCGGGCGTGATTTTCAGAACCAGGCTGCCGTTTTGAAGCGCATAGTTTGCCTTGGTGAGTTCCCGGGTAGACCAATGGGGCAGATAGTAGGGAAACCAGAGTTGCTGATTCAAATCCGCACCATTAAATTCGTCGTCAGCGGTAAGAATCCATCCTGGTTTCGCGACAGGGTTTGCAGGGAAGTCGGCCGCACTCGCGGACGGGGCCCCTGCAGCGTCCAGAATCCACACACAGCCGGCGGCCAAGGCAGCTCCCAGAAGTGGTTTAAGCCATTTAGTTCTCATCATCTTCCTCCTCCATCTGACACAAGAATAAGTTATCGAAGTCTAATATAAAGCGCTTCCAAAACGGCGGGAAGAAACAATACTACGAAATATCCTCCGATACTACGTATCGGTTATAAAAGTGATTGGTTTAACTGTGCTTCCCCGTTACAATAGATGGCAGGAATGGCATCCGCCAGAGGCAAGCAGGAGTGGAACCTTATGAAGAAATCAATCCTATTTTCCGGACCAACGTCCATCCGCAGAAAAATTACGCTGTACTTCTCTCTGATTTTTATCTTTCTCATCGGCCTGCTGGGCTATATCACCTATCATATGTTCAGCACGACGCTGACCTCCGAAGTGATCAGCTATACGTCCAAAATCGTGACAGAGGCCAGGCTGAACGTGGATTCTTATTTCAACCAAATCAAGACGCTCGTGCAGATTACGGCGGGACAGTCGGTCATACAGGATGCTGTAAGCGGTTACGAAAAAGAAGACGATCAGCAAAGACTGCTTCACCGCCGTCAGATTGAAGACCGGATGAAGGACATTCTGCGCTACAATCCCAGCATCAAGGACGTGGCCGTGATACATCCTTCCGGCGGCGTATACGAATATTCCGGCAGCACGATCAAAAACGATTATCCCTTTTACAGCCAAAGCTGGTTTCCAAAGTTTCAAAACGAATATTTCTTTCGGGTCCATTTCATTGGTATTCACCCGCAGGACTACTACTTTAACCCGCCGGAGGCATCGGAAAAGGTCATCTCGGCCGTCGCCCCGGTGTTCGACTTCTGGAATCCGTCCCGGAAGGACGGCACCAGCGTCATGTTCAACCTGCAGCTGGAGGAGATTCAGGAATTAACGAAGGAAAGCAAGCTGGAGCAAAACGGCTTTTTCCTGATCATGGACGATGCCAACGAGTTTGTCTTCAAGCCGTCGGAGGGCAGCGTCAGTTCACGGCTGCAGTCGGAAATCACCGGGCGCATGGACAAGGAAGAGGGCCGGTTTCAGGTGGGAAAAGGAAAGGATACTTTGCTGGGTGTGTATACAACCTCCAAGGTGACGGGCTGGAAAATCATAGCCATAATTCCCATGCAGGAGATTCTGGCCCATAACGATAACATCAATAGGCTGGTATTGGCGCTGCTTGCGGCAGCCATGTTATGCGTCATCATCATCTCGGTGTTTGTGTCATCAAGAATTACGCGCCCCATCACAGGGCTTATGCGGAAGATGAGCGATGTGCAGCAGGGAAATTTCGATTTGGACCTGTATGACGACAGCTCGGTCGAGATGCAGAAGCTGACCACGCGCATCATGCGCATGATCAAACGGATCAACCAGCTGAATTATGATGTCTTTTCTTATGCCATCAAAACCAAGGAAGCTGAAATTTCAGCACTGCAGTCCCAGATCAACCCTCATTTTCTGTACAATACGCTGCAATCCATCAAGTCTCTGGCAATCTGCGAGCGCAGCGAGGACGTCAGCCAGATGGTTACGCTGCTAGGCGACGTCATGCGGTATTCCATCGTTCATCCGAACGAAATGGTGGTGCTGCATAAAGAGCTGGAGCATATCAAGTCGTACCTTCAGATTCAGGATTACCGTTACCCGGACAAGGTGCAGTATACGTTTGACTGCGAGGAACGGGTTTTGCATATGAAAACGCCGAAGCTGCTGCTTCAGCCCATTGTCGAGAATGCGGTCCTTCATGGATTCAGCGGCAGCCGCAAGGGAATGATTCGGATTAGCGCCCATGCCATTCCGGCAGGAGTCGAAATTGTGATCGAGGATTCGGGGCGGGGAATGACGGAAGAGAAGCTGGCGGAACTGCGCGGCTTGCTTCAGCAGGAGGAAGCGGCAGGAACGGAACATATCGGAGTCAAAAATGTCCATGACCGCATTCGCTATAAATTCGGGGATGCTTATGGCCTTCGCATCGACTCCGAGATTCATAGAGGCACGAAAGTAACCCTACGACTTCCGGAGATGGGAGATGAACGACATGCTTGAGCTTGTCATGGCGGATGACGAAATACTGACGCTGCAGATGCTGGAGAAAATCGTGGATTGGGAGCAATACGGCATTGCGATAGCCGGCACCGCTTCGGATGGCAGGCTTGCGCTGGAATTGATTCGGGAGCGGCGGCCGCAGCTCCTGATCACCGACATTTGCATGCCGGAGCTGGACGGTCTGGAGCTGATCGAAGCCGTGCGAAGCGAGATGCCGTCGCTGAAAATCATTCTGCTCAGCGCGCATGGCGAATTCGAATATGCCCAGCGCGCCATTGAGTGCGGCGTGTTTGGATACCTGCTGAAGCCGCTTGATGACGAAAAGCTGCGGACACTGGTCGGACGAGCCGTGGAGCAAATCCGGAATGAGAATGCCAAGGAGCCGCGCCAAGAGGTGAAGCTCAGCGGGGAGCAGTCGGAAAACTATCATGTGCAGAAAGTGAAGCATATTATCGAAAGAAATTATAACCGAAATTTGACCATGGAAGACATCTGCTGTGAAACCGGCGTAAGCAAGAACTATCTTTCGAATCTTTTCAAGAAGGAAACGGGCGTGAATATTTGGGATTATGTGACGCATGTCCGGATGGAAACGGCGAAGCGGCTGCTTCGGACGACGGCGATGCGAAATTATGAAATCGCTTATGAGGTCGGATACGAAAATCCGAGCTATTTTACGAAGGTATTCAAAAAGAGTACGGGCATGATGCCGCAGGAGTACCGCGATTTAAAAATCGAAGCCGGTTAGGCATAAGACCGCGAGCAGCGCGGTCTTTTTTGATGCGATCGATGCAATAGAAGCAAAGCGGTTCCCCTGCAGGATGCCTCGAAAAAGAGTGCGTAGTATTGTTGCAGAAAACGTAGTTTGAACTCTTCAGGCTGGAGGGCGCGCCGGAGTACGATAGATTTGTAAGCGATATCGTAAACGACCATTGCTGGATTGTAGGAGGGGTATCATGAAAAAAGTAATCACTGTGCTCGCTAGCTTGCTGATGCTTTCATCGCTCGTGCTGGCGGGATGCGGCAAGACGGATGAGACGGGCTCTAAGGAAAGTGCATCGGGAGCGGGTCAATCAGAGAAGAAGGTCAAAATTCGCATTATGGGCTACAACAAAGAAGAAACACGGAAATCCTATCTGGATTACTTGAAGGAAAAGCTGCCGAACGTGGATATCGAATTCCAGTTCGTCGACTTGAAGTCCTTTGAGAATATGCTGCGGACACAGCTGGCGGCAGGAGAAGGTCCAGACATTTTCGAAACGAGCGGCAGCGGAGCCGTATACGCGAATGCAGGTTACGTCGAGGATTTGACGGACGCTTCATTTACCGGCAAATACAATGATACGGGTCTGATGCGCTACCAGGGCAAGGTGTACACCATTCCGCTGCAATCGTGGTTTGAGGGCATCTGGTACAACAAAGACATATTCGAGAAGCAGGGGCTGACGCCTCCGAAAACCTGGGATGAGTGGATGGCCATTCATGACAAGCTCCGGCAGGCCGGCATCAAGCCGCAGGCGATGGGCGCGAAATCCTGGGAGCCGATGATGAAGCAGTCGATGGGCATGCTGCTGAATGAATTTTATGCCAAGGCCGAGAACAAGGATTTCGATACGGCCTTCTCGGAAGGGACCAAGGCGGTGAGCGGCAGCTGGAACGACGCCGTAACCAAATGGACCGAGACCATTCAGAAAGGCAACCTTACGAAAGATATGCTCGGCATTGATTATGATCAGGCGCAGGATGAATTTGCGACCGGTAAAGCGGCGATGTGGGAGTCGGGTCCATGGGCGGCCGAAGCATTAAAGCAGAAAAATCCGGATCTGAACATGGGCATGTTCCCGATTCCAGGCCTTGCGGAAGGCAGCGGCTGGCTGATCGGCGGACCGGGAAGCGCCTTCGCAGTCAACAAGCAGTCCAAGCATAAGGATGTAGTGATGCAGATTCTGGAGCTGACGGCGACGCCGGAAGCGCAGGAGGCTTTGATCAAGGACAATTTCGGCAGCTCCTTCCTGAAAGGTGTCGATGTACAGCTGCCGCCGGAGTATGCGGATTCCGCTGAAGCCTTCAAGGAAGGGCATGTCTATGCGCCTTGGATTACCTGGCCGTTCGGAGCTATCGCCGAGGACTACGGCAAAGCGCTGCAGGAAGTGCTGACCGGAGCGAAAACGGTAGATGACGCCTTGAAGGTGCTGGATGATAAAGCAGAGCAGCAGCGTAAGTCTCTGAAGGGCAACTAAACCGGTGAAGCGGGGGATATCTCGGGAAATAACCCCAGATATCCCTGATTTTTTGAACCGAGAAGGGATTGAAACATACATGATACGAAAACGGGAATTCTCCTTTTTACTGCTGATGGTGCCTGCTCTGCTGTTTTATCTGATCTTTTACTTGTATCCGGTCATCTCCACCTTCGCACACAGCTTTACGGATTGGTCGCTGCTGCAGCGCAGCATTCACTTCATCGGACTGGACAACTACAAGCAGCTGTTTCATGATGACGTCGTACTGACAGGGATCAAAAACTCCATTATTTATGCCGTCGTCATGACGATCGTGCAAAATGCATTAGCCGTGCCGCTGGCCGTGGCGCTCGATAAAAACTTGCGGTCCAAGAACGTGCTGCGGATGGTCTTTTTTGCTCCGGCGGTGCTCAGTCCGCTCGTTGTCGGTTTTTTGTGGTCGTATATTATGTCCTCGCTGGACTACGGCCCGCTCAACCAGATGCTTACACATCTCGGAATCGGCCCCATCAATTGGCTTGGGGAGCCTAAGCTGGCGCTATACTCGGTGATACTGACCCAGGTTTGGCAGTGGACCGGATGGGCCATGGTCATCTATCTGGCGAATTTGCAGGGCATTTCTAAGGAACTGTTCGAGGCCGCTCATATCGACGGCGCAAATGGCTGGAAAACGTTCTGGAACATTACGCTGCCGCTGCTCGTGCCGTCCATTACCATTAACACGGTACTCAGCATGATCGGGGGACTGAAAGTGTTCGATATTATTTTCTCTATGACTTCGGGAGGACCGGGACATGCGACGGAAAGCATCGTGACCGTCCTGCTTCAGCGTGCCTTTACGGACAGCCAGCTCGGTTATGCATCCGCGCTTGGCGTGCTCTTCTCGATGTTTGTCATGGTCGTCACGCTGCTGCAGCTGCGTTTGATGAAGCGATGGGAGGTGTCCTAGAGATGCTCGCATCCAAAGCCAAAAGACCTTATGTGCTGGAAATAGGCCTGATTCTCATTGCAGTGATCGTGGCGCTTCCGATATACTACCTGCTCGTCACGACTCTGAAGACGCCGGAGGAAGCAGCGGCGAGCCCGCTCGGGTTGCCGCATCACTGGACCTTCGGCAATTATGCCGAGGCTTGGAATATGATGCGTTACCCGCAGGTGTTCACGAATAACTTCATCATTACTTTCTTTTCCCTGATCGGGTGCACGCTGCTGCCTTGCATGGCGGCGTACGCCTTTGCCCGGTCGCAGAATCTAATCAGCAGGCTTTTGTTTCTGGCGGTGGTCGCCGGTCTGGTGGTTCCTTTTCAGATCGCGCTGATTCCACTCTATAAGCTCATCAGCACGCTTCATCTGATGAACACGCTGTGGGCGGTCATTATCGTGAACATCTCGGTAACGATTCCGTTTAACGTGTTTCTGTTCATTAACTTCGTCAAGTCGCTGCCGCTGGAAGTGGAGGAGTCAGCTTCCATCGACGGCTCCGGCGTCATCGGCACTTTCTTCCGGATCGTGCTGCCGCTGATGCAGCCTGTCATCGCTTCGGCGGCGATCCTGAATTCCCTGACCTTCTGGAACGATTTTATGGGGCCGCTGCTGTTCCTGCAGACGCGGGATAAAGCTGTCATATTGCAGGAGGTGTACCGGAACATCGGGCAGTTCTCCACGAACTGGACGGCCTTTTTCCCGATGATGGTACTGGGCGTGGCGCCTCTGCTGATTTTCTATATCCTCATGCAGAAATATATTATCAAAGGGATAGCGGCCGGTTCCGTGAAAGGATAAGATGGGCTTAACATCGCTGAAGGGAGAATGGATCATGGAAAACACGAATATGATGAATATTCCGCTGCTGCCCGGCGAGCGCTGGTGGGGAGGCCGCGCTGCCGACGGCATGAGCATGCCTTATGGGGCGGGACCTTTTCAAGCGGACCTGAATGAAACCCTCGGCGCGAATCAGGCGGCACCGCTGCTTGTGTCCAGTAAAGGCCGGTATATATGGTCGGAGGAGCCGTTTGCCTTTTCATTTACGGCAGATGGACTGTCCGTTTCGAAGGGACGGGCGGAGGTGAACGCGGCCGAAGGGTTCTCAAGCCTGCGCGGAGCCTTTCGGGAAGCGGCTTCCAGGCATTTTCCCGTCAAGGGGGACTATCCCGACGAGCTCCTGTTCACGGCGCCGCAGTATAATCTGTGGATCGAGCTGCTGTATGAACCGACGCAAGCGAAAGTGCTGGCTTACGCCAAAGCGGTTCTGGAGCACGGCATGCCCCCGGGCGTGATCATGATTGACGACAATTGGCACGAGCCCTACGGGACATGGCGGTTTCATTCCGGAAGATTCCCGGATCCGAAAGGAATGATCGATGAGCTGCATGCCATGGGCTTCAAGGTCATGCTGTGGGTATGCCCGTTCGTCAGCCCGGACTCCCGGACCTTCCGCGAGCTGGAAGGCAAGGGCTACCTGCTGAAGAACAGTCAAGGCCAGACGGCGATCCGCCACTGGTGGAACGGCTGGAGCGCCGTTCTGGACGGCACGCATGAAGGGGCAGCCGCCTGGTTCCATGAGCAGCTGGAGTTTCTCCGAACCGCCTACGGGGTGGACGGGTTCAAGCTGGATGCGGGAGATATCGAATTTTATGAACCGGACGATCAGACAGCAGTTCCAACCAGCCCTCACGGGCAATGCGAAGCTTGGGCCCGCATTGGGCTTAAGTATGCCCTGAACGAGTACCGGGCCTGCTGGAAGCTGGGCGGAGAGCCGCTGGCCCAGCGCCTGAAGGACAAGCTGCACGCTTGGGACGGCAACGGCTTGTCGGCGCTCATTCCCGACGCGCTGGCGCAGGGACTGCTAGGACATCCGTTTACCTGCCCCGACATGATCGGCGGCGGAGAGTACGAGCATTTCCAGCAGCATTCGGATGCGCTGGACCAGGAACTGTTCGTCCGTTCAGCGCAGTGCGCGGCGCTGTTTCCGATGATGCAGTTTTCCGCGGCGCCATGGCGCGTGCTGGATGATACGCATCTGCGCTGCTGCGTGGAAGCAGCCAAGCTGCACAGCCGACTGGGAAGCGAAATCCTGGACATCGCCAGGCAGGCTGCGCAGGACGGTGAGCCGATGCTGCGGCATCTGGCCTATTCGTTTCCCGATATGGGATATGAGGATATCAACGACCAGTTCATGCTGGGGGAGCGGATGATGGCGGCTCCGGTGCTGCGCAAGGGAGCGGTCAGCCGCAGTATCGCGTTCCCGCCGGGGACATGGCTGGGCGATGACGGCAGCCTTGTGAAGGGTCCCTGCAATTTAGAGGTGGAAGCTCCGCTGGACCGGCTTCCATGGTACCGGAAGGTTGATCAAGACTGATTTTGTATAGTACATTGAAAGCAGCTTGAGCCGAACAGGAGGGATGATAGCGTGAGATTCGCGAACAGTTTCAGGGAAAGCTCCATGCAAAGTCTTTATGACTGGCGGCGGTTACTTGCATGGAGCGACGCACATCAACCGTTCTGCCCTGTACGGCACTGCTGAAGACAAGAGCAGTCATCAAGACTTTGCTTACCTTAAAATCGAATTTTGAACTTTAAGGAGCAGAGCGAAATGAAAGCAAAATACGTAAACGCGGAAACGAGAGTTCCGAAGCAGCTGTTACAAGAGCTGCAGCAGTATGTACAAGGGGATTGGATATACGTCCCCGCGGCCAAGGGGAACCGCAGAGCCTGGGGCGAACGTTCCGGAAGCCGGCAGGCGCTGAGATGCAGAAACGATCATATTCGCAGGCAGTTTGCCAAAGGAAATTCCATCGAGGAACTGTCCGCCGAATATGGCTTAGCCTACGACACGATCAAGAAAATTGTATATACGAAAGCGTGAAGGAAAACATGAGTGAGCCTGCCGGATCCGAAGATCCTGCAGGCTTTTTGAGTTGTATTCTTTTCGTTTAGGCAGCGTTCTCGGTATATATCCTGCGGGTTCGCGGCCCCTATAATGTAACTGACTGAAGGGGGAGTAACCATGAATATATCCGTTAAATTATGTCCGCCGGAAGACAGGCATATCATTATGAACCTGTATCCGTTGTACCTCTATGACCTTGCCGAAATCCGGAAGGTGCTTCCGAATGCCTACGGCGTATTCGAGGATACCGACGACTATACAACGCTCCAGGAGCAGATGGCTCTGTTCGACATCTGGTGGGAGAAGGAGAATATCCTGTACCCTTACCTGATTCGGGTGGATGGATTGCCGGCAGGCTTCGGACTCGTTGCCACGCCGCCTTATCTGGTGGACGACAGCGAATATATGCTGAACGAATTTTTCGTGATGAGGCCTTTTCGGCAGCAGAGCGTCGGAGAGAAAGCGGCAATCGAGCTTTTTAACCGGTTTCCCGGCAAGTGGATGCTGTTTACGGCACCCGACGAAAAGAACCTTCATACCCGGAAGTTTTGGGAGAAGACATTAGGAAAATATACGCTGGGAAAGTATGAGGAAACCGATGAGGATCTGCCTCATTTCGGCCCCTCGAAGGTGTTCCGTTTCCAGGGCGGCAGCGTCTCATCCTAAGGCTCAACCGTAAGGACCAGACTGCAAAGGCACTTTTGCACAGGGTGCGTTTAATTTGCTCCATATGTAAATAATTACCTTCATATAATTCGCCTGAAATGTCGATATAAGATTCATCAGCTTGCTGAGGCCTCAGATTTGCGATTTTGTCAACGGAATAATCTGTGAACAGTGCAAGTCGCTGCTGAGAAGACGGCAATGAATTTTATCAGAGTATAGGGTGGTTATCATGAAAAGAAGAAACAGCTTGGTATTAAAGTCGATCGTTGTCTTGGCGGTTTTGTTTTTCTTGTTGGAAAGCATCGTCACGATGATGAACCAGTCGGAGATGAAAAGCCAGTATATGGGGGAGCTCTCCAATATAGAATGGACGCTGTACAACGTCATTATGGAAGATGTACCGGATATTGAAAGGGCTAAGACGCTGGTTGGAACAGATGAGCTGATGAAGGACAAGCATATCCTGGAAATTCAAGGGCGCCTCGACAGCATGAAAAAAAATGAACTGGTTTCCAACAGTTACATCTATATGCCGGATGTGGAGACCGGCGGAGGCAGTACGAAGCTGAAGCTGATTCTCGCCAATAAGGAGCTGTACGATTCGGGGATGAAGCCGGGAAGCATTTACGAAGCCAAAGGGGCCTTCGCGGATGCGCTTGTGGAAATGGATAAGAACGGGTATGCGACCTCCAAGGTTTATTCCGACAAATTCGGAGAGTGGGTCAGCATTATCAGCACGGTCAAGGACAGCAGCGGGAAGAAAACCGCAGTCTTCGGCGTCGATTTCAACTATTCCAAAATCAAGGCAGAGCAGAACTCCATCATAATCAGAACCAGCATCATCGGCTCGATCGTCGTGCTTGCATTTATCGTGCTCATTATCTTCTTGGTCCGGATGACGCTGCGTCCGATTACGCGCCTGTCGGAGCTGAGCATGAAAGCGGCCGAGGGCGACCTGACCGTGGAAGCGCCGGTGAAGAACAAGGATGAAGTCAGCGTCCTGGCGGCGAACTTCAATACGATGATCGGGAATATCCGGCACTTGATTGAGAACGTCCAGCAGACTTCGGAAAAAGTGACCCAGTCCTCCAAGGCGCTGGCGTCGAGTGCCGATCAAACCTCCAGAGCCACCGAGGAAATCACGCGCTCCATCCAAGAAGTGGCTCAAGGCTCCGAGACGCAAATGCAGTCTGCCGTGGAGAGCCAGGTGGCGATGGAGGAGATGGCCGTCGGAATCCAGCGCATTGCGGAGTATTCTTCCATGCTGTCGGAGCATGCTTATGATGTTGCGCAAAAGGCTGAGACAGGTAATGAGGTGGTTCAGCTGTCGGTGCAGGAAATGAAGAGCATTCACGCAACCGTGTCCGATACGGTGACCATTTTGCAAGAGCTTGAAGAGCGTTCGCATGAAATTGAGAAAATTGTCGGGATCATTACCAATATTGCAGGACAAACGAATTTGCTTGCTCTCAATGCTTCTATCGAGGCGGCAAGAGTGGGCGAACACGGCAAGGGTTTTGCCGTCGTTGCGCAGGAGGTGCGGAAGCTGGCAGAACTCTCAGGCAATTCCTCGGAGCAAATTTCCGCGATGCTGGGTGAAATTTCTTCCTATGTATCCCGGGCTTCGAGCGCGATGAATGTCAGCATGGATCAAGTGGTACAAGGAGCCCAATCGGTGCAAAAGGCCGGGGCTGCGTTCGGAGAAATCGTCGTATCCTTGCAAAGCGTGAACGAGCAGGTTCACGAGGTGTCCGCTTCAGCCGAGCAGATGTCTGCAGGCAGCGAGCAGGTGGCCGCGTCGCTTGACGAGCTCGCAAGAATCGGCCGAAGCTCGTCCGGGCATTCCCAAAGCGTTGCCGCTTCGTCTGAGGAGCAGATGGCTTCCATGCAGGAAATTGCCAGCTCCGCTGCCATGCTGCAGAGCATGGCCGATGACCTGGAGAAGGAAGTGCGCGTATTTAAGCTGAAAGCGTAGCGGCCGCGGCACGTCAAAGGAAGGGTCGCCCGGCAGGGCGGCCTTTTCGTATTCGCAAAAAAATATGCGGGTAAGAAGGAGATAAGACCTGAATTGGCGTACATATTGAAAGACATGTGCGAATGACTGCTATTCTTTTACAAGCGTTCGCTTGTACATGACAGGAAAGCGAGGAATGTTCATGAGTCAACAAACCTGCAGGCTGGAAAAGGAAATCACGAAAAAAATCGCACTGGATTATTTGCTGCATGTTCCCGAACCATACGATTCAGACTCCGGGCGAAAGTGGCCCGTCATTCTCTTCCTTCACGGAGCGGGGGAGCGCGGCAGCGAATTGGCTGCGGTCAAAGTCCACGGGGTGCCCCATATTGCGGATCAGGATTCTTACTTTCCGTTCATTGCCATTTCACCCCAGTGCCCGGAATATTCGGATTGGAACGCAGAGAAGGAGGCCGTTATGGCCGTGCTGGATGAGGTGATGTCCGAATATCATGCGGACCCTGCGCGCGTGTACATTACGGGTCTCAGCATGGGTGGTTATGGAACGTGGCAGCTGGCTGCCGAGCATCCCGGACGTTTTGCTGCGGCCGTGCCTGTCTGCGGAGGCGGCAACCCGAACAACGCCGTGGCGCTTGCGGAAACGCCGATATGGGCTTTTCACGGAGCGAAGGACGATGTCGTTCCGTTATCCGAGTCCGAAGCGATGGTAGACGCCATTCAGGCGGCCGGCGGTGATGTAAAGCTGACGGTCTATCCGGAAGCCAATCACGATTCATGGACGGAAACCTATGCGAATCGGGAAGTGTACGAATGGCTGCTGGCGCACACGCTGTAAGCCCATTCGTTTAAAGCATTTCGAATATATGCCAAGCTGAAGCCGGAGGAAGCGTGATGCGCGTGTACTCCGGCTTTCTTGCTGCTGACGGGGCTGCCCTCGTTCATTGACATGCACTTGTACGGGGAGTATCGTAGGTCACAATTACAACAAATCGATAAGGCATCTGAAATAGAGGATTAACATGTTTGGGAGGGACCAAGAAGATGAGCGACCGACCTGCCCCTAAGCTTCCGCTGACGGCAGAGGAGAAGCAGAATTTGCGTGCTTCAAAAATCAGTCTGCAAGCGATAAAGGGTCTCGATGCAGCAGAATTGGCAGAGATCCTGGGTTCAACGCCGGAGCGGGCGGCGCATCTGCGCGCCCTGGCGCAGTTTCAGTCCATACCCTCCATCGGGCCGCGCATCGCAGAACGGGTCGCCGCTTTGGGATACGGTACGCTGGATGAGCTGAAGCTGCTGGATGGCCCGGCTCTTCTGGAGCAGCTGGAGAACCATTATGGCTACTGGGAAGACCCGTGCCTGGAGGACGCGCTATGGTGCATGGTGCATCATGCCAATCATCCAGGCAGCGAGAAGAGCTGGTTTGATTTTACCGACGCAAGGAAGGCATACCGGCAGGCGCATGGATATCCGGAGACCAGGCCGAAGAAGGCGTGGCACGAGGTGAAGGCGGAAGAGCGCCGGAAAGATGTTCAGTGAAGGGACTTCAGATCGACTATTTCCCTGAAAAATGAGGTGAGGTGCGTGGATTCGAATTCTTCTAACAAGGATGATTCGGTGAAAGAAAGCCAACGGGCGAGCGAAGAGAAGTACCGGGAAACGTCCGCCAAGGGCGGCCTGGTTGAGTCGGCCGTGGACGATTTTGCGAAAAAGGGGGGCTTTGATGATTTGCCGGGGAAGGGGAAGCCTTTGAATATCGGCGAAGGGGACGTGCTGACCAGCATCATGAAAAACGCGAATTATGTCCCTCCTTGGATTGAGCAGCGGAAGGAGATTGCTGCGGATATCAAGAACCTGACGGATCGGCCTGACTGGAGCACGGAAGAGATGGAGCGCCGCATCGAAAATATCAATCAGAAAATCAGAAGGTTCAACAGGCTGGTTCCGAATCCGCTTTTGCAAAAAGGGCTGGTGTCTGCAGCGAATATCGAGCGTGCCTACGAAAAGTGGCTCTAGCTGCCCTTGTTCGAACCGGGGTTCATCCATGGCATGAGATATGGTAGATTAAATGGGACGCCTATTTACTATACTCCGGCTAGGAGACGAATAAAGCATGAATACGAATGAAATCATCGACGATACAACTTGGCAGGCGCTGATCCAGCAGGTTGGAGAGGAATTCAGCGACCTGACGATTAAGCGCGGCTTCCAATATTTCAAGCAGGGGCTGGTTCATCCGGTCCCTATAGACAATCCGGGGATTATCGAAGCCATCGTGGAAGGCAGCGAGCATTACAGGGTAGCGCTGAAGCTCCAACGTCTCTCCGAAAGTCACTGTACTTGCCCTGTGAAAAGCCACTGCAAGCATATGATCGCGGTTCTATTGGATGTGGTAGCCAAGAGCGGGCGATCCGTGCATGCAATCGTGAATGCGCATGCCACCGCTGCGTTCAAGCAGTCGGCAAGGACGACCAGCCTTCATGAGTCCCGCTCGCACCCAAAGGATGAGGAAGAAAAGGCATTGCGGGAGAAAGCGAGCCAAATCCCTAACATGAGCGTTGCGGAATGGCATCAGCTGTTCAAGCTGTGCGTTACGCCGATCGGATTCAACAGTCCGAATGCACACTATGCGAGAAACGCCATCGATTCGATATACGCCTTGAAGCCGCCGCTGTCTCCGGTCATGGAGAAGCTGTTTGATCTGCACGCCCATCTGTTCCTGCTTATCAAGCTGGTGAAGCCGGTGCAGCATGCCGTACATTCCGGGAGCAGCTATATGGGATATCACACGCAGGTGGCGGCGGATGAACTGCAGGAAGGCATCCGGCGTCTATTTGTAGGGGGTCTTGAAATTGCTGCCGAGCCGGAGCTGTGGCCGCGTGTGACGAAGACGCTGACGTATTTACGCAGGCAAATGCTCACCGAACCGAAAAGCCACCATTACCTGGCTGAGGCTTATGATCAGCTGTGGCTGTATTGGATTCACCCTAATTTGAAGGATACGGGGATGTTTACAGAGGAGCTGGAGAAGCTGCGAACAGCAGAGGAGGAACTGGGCGATGCGCTGACCCGGCTTCCCTGGATGCTCGCGCAAAGCAGAATTCATTATTTAATGGGCGAGGATCAGCAGGCCTGGGCATGGCTTGAAGCGGCAGACAAAGCCTCGATCATTCCCCATGGCTATTTGAAATCGTTCCTGGAGGTTTTGGCGGAAGCGGGGGATTGGAACAGGCTGCGTGACTGGCTGGTCCATACCGCCCCAATGTTCAGCAGTCACCGGAAAAATCACCTCCAGGATTATATGGTTTACTGGGATGCGGCCGTTCAGCAGCTTCCGGAATCCGAGGAGCAGATGTGGAAGGCGCTGGCCGGTATGCTGCCCTATTCCAAGGAAATATATGAAGAAACGCTGCTGCGCTATGGCCGCTGGCAGCAGTGGATGGACGTTCAGCTCAGCTCCGGCAAGGAGCCGCTCGAGCTTCGCGTGAGCGTGCTTCAGCCCATCGAGAAGGAGGCGCCGGAGCTGCTGCTGCCCTTCTACCATCAGGCGGTTGAACGGCATATTCTGCAGAAAA
Organism: Paenibacillus sp. SAFN-054; assembly: GCF_051966755.1. Lineage (NCBI taxonomy): Bacteria > Bacillati > Bacillota > Bacilli > Caryophanales > Paenibacillaceae > Paenibacillus > Paenibacillus sp. SAFN-054. The sequence goes on along the minus strand of NZ_JBQCKS010000007.1, from coordinate 99,177 downwards.
ACAGATCCAGCTATAAAGCGGCCGTGAAGCTGCTGAAGCGGCTGAATAAATTGTACAAAAAAATGAAGCGGGAAGAGCGGTGGGAGCAGTTCCTCGAAGCATTCACAAGCCGCCACAGCCGGCTGCGCGCATTGCAGGAGGAGCTTCGGAAAGGAAAGCTGATATCATGATGAGCACCTATACGGACCATATCACGGTTCATATCCAGCTGAGCGCCTATGGCGATGCGCTGATCTATGGGTCTACCCCCACGAACCAATACGTGCCGGGCCTGGATATGAAGCAGCGCCTGTTTGCCTGGCATGAGGCTTCCTTCTATGGGACGGATCTCGAGGTCCAGCAGATCCAGGAGGTCGAGCTTGTCGTACTGCCTGCCGAGCAGGTCATTCCGTTCTTGGCGGAGCGGAGACTGCTGAACCATATCGATTGGGCATGGGATAAAGAGGCGAAATTCCTGGTCCGGCTCGCGCCTGCGCTTTACGCTTGCGTCCAGGAGCGGCGCTTCATCCCGAGCCTTTCCGACTTTCGGGCGGGAAAGCTGCGGTGGAGCTGGGACGAGGCGGCACTGGACGGCGATGCGAGGCAGGAGCTCCGCAGCGCCGATCCCGAATGGATGAAAGGCCTGCGCGCCGCTTTCTCTTCGGCGGTATCCAGCAGCTGCTATGGGACGGAGGAAGCGGCGTCCGATCTGCGGAGGGAATATCCGATGCTCTTTGCGAGGGATAGCGCGGTGGCCGGCATCCATGAACAGGCATGGCTCATCTCGATCGGCTGGAAAGCGGATGTGGCTCCCTTCCGTCCTTTACTGCAGCTGCTCGAGCCGGATGATCAAGAGCCCGTATGGCGCCTCAAGCTTGTCCTTCAGGACAAGCTTGATCCGTCTGTGCTGATTCCGGTTCGGCTTGGAGATGACGGATATGCATCCGGCGTATGGCCTGATGCATGGACCCCTCACGTGCGCGAGCGTTCCGGCGGCTGGGCGGAGCATCTGCGCGCCAGCCTGCCGGGGACGGTGCGTGCCGGACATGGAGACGATATGCTGAGCAAGCCGTTATCCGATGCCGCCGCATGGCTGTTTCTGACGACGGACAGCCGCCGTCTGCTCGAAGCCGGGTGGCGGGTGCTGCTGCCTGCCTGGTGGGAGGCGGCAAGCCGCAAGAAACCGAAGCTCCGCGCCAAGGTGCGCGCCGAGGAAGGGGAAGAAAAGGCCAAGGGAAGCGGCAGCTCCTTGTTCGGCCTGGATTCGATCATTCAGTTCGACTGGCGGGTCGCAATCGGAGAGACGCAGCTCACGGAAGAGGAGTTCTACGAGCTCGTTGAACGGAATGAGCGCTTGGTCAAATTCAGGGGGGAATGGATTACCCTTGATCCTGGTCTCATTAAACAAATCGGGCAAATGATGGAGGGAGTGGACCGTTCCAAGGGCTTGTCCTTCCAGGATGTGCTGCATCTTCATCTCCAGCGGAGCGAAGAAAGATTCGAGCGCGGAAATGAGGAACAGCCGGCGGAGGAAGCCCCGGAACGGGTGGAGCTTGAGGTTGAGCTGAATGAGCATATGATGAAGCTCATCAACCAGCTGAGCCAGCAGTCGGAATGGCCGAAGCTTGCAATACCGGCCGGGCTGAGGGCCGAGCTGCGCTCCTATCAATATGACGGCTTTTCCTGGCTGGCTTTCCTGCGGAGATTCGGTCTCGGCGCCTGTCTCGCGGACGACATGGGCCTGGGCAAAACGGTCCAGTTCATCACGTATTTGCTCCATCTCCAAGAGAACCCGGCCGATGCGGAACACAGGCTGCCTTCGCTGCTGATCTGCCCGACGTCGGTGCTGGGGAATTGGCAGAAGGAGCTGAACCGCTTTGCTCCATCGCTGCGGGTTATGCTGCATTACGGCAGCGGGCGTTCCGGCGGAAAGGCCTTTGCTGAGGAAATCGGGAAGGCGGATATCGTGCTCACCTCTTACGCAACGGCAACGCTGGATCAGGATATGCTGAAGGAGTTCGCCTGGGAATCGCTTTGTCTTGACGAGGCGCAGAACATCAAGAATGCGCAAACTAAGCAGTCGGCCGCTGTCCGCAGTTTTCCGGCGAGACACCGGATCGCGCTGACCGGTACGCCGATCGAGAACCGGCTGTCGGAGCTATGGTCGCTGTACGATTTCATGAACCCGGGTTATCTGGGCAGCCTGCGCGCATTCCGGGTCCGTTTCATTCAGCCGATCGAGAAGGAGCAGGATGAAGAGCGGACGAAGCAGCTGCAGCAGCTCGTCAAACCGTTCATGCTTCGACGGAAGAAGAAGGACCCGGCCATCCAGCTGGACCTGCCCGACAAGAACGAGATGAAGACGTATATTCATCTGACCGCCGAGCAGGGCGCTCTATATGACCAGACGGTGAATGATCTGATGAACCGGGTGCAGAAGCTCGAGGGCATCGAGCGCAAAGGGGCTATTCTGGCGGCCCTGACCCACCTGAAGCAGCTCTGCGACCACCCGCTGCTGCTGACCGGCGAATCCTACGATAACCCACTGGATCCGGGGGACCCTCTGGATACGGAAATGCTGATCAGCCGGTCATCGAAGCTGGAGCGGCTCTTGGACATGGTACGGGAGCTCCGGGAAGAAGGGGAGCGCTGCCTTATTTTTACCCAATATATCGGGATGGGCGAAATGCTGCAGCGCGTGCTCCGTCAGGAGCTGCAGGAGCCCGTGCTTTACCTGAATGGCAGCACGTCCAAAAAGGCGCGCGACCGGATGATCGATCAGTTCCAGTCGCAGACCCTGCCTCCTGAGGAACAGCCCAGCGTGTTTATCTTGTCCATCAAAGCCGGCGGTGTCGGCCTGAACCTGACGGCGGCCAATCATGTGTTCCACTTTGACCGCTGGTGGAACCCGGCCGTCGAGAATCAAGCGACGGATCGCGCCTACCGCATGGGACAGACCAAAGACGTGCAGGTGCATAAGTTCATCTCGCTCGGGACGCTCGAGGAACGCATCGACGAGATGCTGGAGAGCAAGCAGCAGCTGAGCGACAACGTGATCTCCAGCACCGAGAGCTGGATTACCGAACTGTCGACCGAGGCTTTAAAGGACCTCTTTACCCTGCGGAGCGAATGGGATGGCTGATGCACTTCCGCGCAGCATAACAGGTTAGAGACATAGAGACACCGATAAACACTGGAACTCAAGAGAAACACAGGCACCGCCACATGATAAAACAGCGGTTGATTTGCCGCGATAATGACGGTCGGTGCCGTCATTACATAGCAAGGAGACTATTTCATGAGCCTTCAAGTGCAGAAACCGAAGATTAACCGCAATTACGCGCTGCAGCTGGCGACCGTTTTCATCGGGTTTGTCATATTCGGATTTTCGGAGAACATTAAGGGACCCGCAATCCCCCGAATCCAGTCGGACTTCGGCATTGACGAGATGCAGCTCGGAACGCTGCTGTCCCTGAATTCGCTCGGCTATTTGATCGCCTGCTCCTTTACGGCCTTCCTGACCCGCAAGCTGGGCATCAAGAAGGTCAGCCTGATGGCTTTCGGAAGCATGGCGGCCTCCGGCGTACTGATTTATTTGTCCAAGAGTTACCCGTTTTTTTCGACCTCATACTTTTTGATGTACATCGGGAACGGCATGCTGGAGATCGCGCTTGCGATTCTCGGTGCCCGGATTTTTGTCAGGAATACGGGAACGATGATGAACCTTGCGCATTTTTTCTATGGACTCAGCTCGACCGTGGCCCCGATCATCGCTTCGGGACTCATGAGCGTCACGCTGTTCGGTCATACGGTGGACTGGCGCGAAATGTATTTGTTTATGCTGGCCTTGTCAGTGATTCCTATGATTCCGGCTATCTTCAGCCGGTTTGCGGGTGACGAGACCCCTCCGGAGCACCGCGTGCCGCTGAAGACGCTGATGCGGGATCGGGGCTTATGGCTGATTGTCCTGATTTTGTCCTTTGGCGTAATTTCGGAAATGTCGGTTGGAGGGTGGCTGGTGAACTTTCTCGAAAAGGCCTACCAGTGGAATACGACCGCCGCTTCCGGCATGCTGTCCATTTTTTTCTTATGCTTTTCGCTGGCGCGTCTGCTGCTGGGACCGGTGACGGATAAAATCGGCTTTACGCTCTCCCTGATCATTTTGTCGGGATTTTCGGGGCTTTGCACGTTTATCGCTATTTTGGCGGGAGAGCAGGGAGCGATTTTCTTTGCGCTGGCAGGCATCGGGATCGCTCCGATTTATCCGACGGTCATGGCCGTCATCGCCAAGCGGTATCCGAACGAGAGCGACACGGCCATAACGTTCATCGTCACGATGATGGGCATCGGCAGCGTCATCGGCAACTATTTGATCGGCGCGATCATCGACGGGGCCAAAGGATTTTACGAGGCCGGATCGCAGCTGGGACTGGTTCGGGGGCTTCAGGCCGGATACGGCTTTATCGGCTTGTGCGCGATCATCTGCGCCCTGATGAGCCTTCTGCTGTATGTTTTTCTGAAGAGAAAGGGAGAGCTGCTGTAATGGTTGCTCCCTTCATGCGAGAGGAAGTTCCATCTTTTTTAAAAGCTTTCGGCTGCGGCCGGAGGCTTTTTTTTCGATTGTGCAGATTGTGGGAGGATTTCAACGGCAAAAGAAGAAGTACGAAAGTATCGACAAGCAGAAAAGAGGGGAACGCTTGAAAACTTTATTTCCGCCCATCAGCCCGAAGCTGAAGGGATTCATGCACGGCGCAGACTATAACCCGGACCAGTGGCAGCACGCGCCCGACATTCTTGAAGAAGATATACGTTTGATGAAGCTGGCGAAGTGCAACGTGATGGCGGTCGGCATATTTGCCTGGGCGGCGCTGGAGCCGGAGGAGGGGACGTTTACGTTTGAATGGCTGGACCGGGTGCTGGACCGTTTTGCCGATAACGGCATCTATGCTTGGCTTGCTACGCCAAGCGGTGCCAGGCCGGCCTGGATGTCCGCCAAGTATCCCGAGGTGCTTCGCGTGGAGTCTAACCGGGTACGCAACCTGCACGGGGGACGCCATAACCACTGTTATACTTCGCCCGTTTACCGCGAAAAGACCCGAATCATGAACGAGAAGCTTGCGGAGCGGTATGCTCACCACCCGGCAGTAATCGGCTGGCATATTTCGAACGAATTCGGCGGCGAGTGTCATTGCGAGCTTTGCCAGGCGGCTTTCCGCGATTGGCTGAAGGACAGGTATGGAACGCTTGAGGCGCTCAACGGTGCCTGGTGGACGACTTTCTGGAGCCATACCTACACGGATTGGGGGCAGATCGAATCCCCCGCGCCGCATGGCGAGCGGATGGTGCACGGGCATAATCTGGACTGGAAAAGGTTCGTGACCGACCGGACGATCGATTTCTGCCGGCACGAGATCGCTCCGCTGCGGGCGATCCGGCCGGAGCTGCCGGTCACGGCGAACATGATGGACTGGTTCGAGGGCCTCGATTACCGGAAGTTCGCCGATATTCTCGACGTCATCTCTTGGGATGCATACCCAACCTGGCACGATCTGAAGGAGCCCGGACAGGTAGCTGCCTGGTTTGCGTTCAACCATGACCTGTTCCGGTCCCTGAAAGGCGGCAAGCCGTTCATGCTGATGGAAAGCACGCCTTCCATGACCAACTGGCAGCCGGTGAGCAAGCTGAAGCGCCCGGGCATGCATTCGCTGTCTTCGCTGCAGGCCGTGGCCCATGGCTCGGATACCGTACAGTACTTTCAGTGGCGCAAGAGCCGCGGCTCCAGTGAGAAGCTGCATGGTGCCGTCGTGGATCATGCGGGGCATGAGCATACAAGGGTCTTCGGCGACGTGGCGGAGCTGGGAGAAACGCTGGAGAGGATCGCGGAAGTGGCCGGATCGGCCGTTCCGGCGCAGGCGGCCATCATCGCGGATTGGGATAACCGCTGGGCGGTAAAAGATTCCCAAGGGCCGCTCAACCGGGGCATCGATTATGAGCGTACCGTGATGCAGCACTACCGGGCTTTTTGGGAGCTTGGCGTGCCAGTGGATATCATTGGCTCCGATGATGATTTTTCGAAATATAAGCTGATTGCAGCTCCCATGATGTATTTGTGCACGGAGCGTACCGGGGCGGCGGTCGAGGCTTTCGTTGCGGGCGGCGGAACGTTCGTGACCACGTACTGGTCGGGCATCGTGAACGAGAGCGATCTGTGCCATCTGGGCGGCTTTCCCGGACCGCTGCGCCGAACGCTTGGCATCTGGTCGGAGGAGATCGACGGCCTGCATGAGGGGGAGCAGAACGCTTTCCTATGCCGCGGCGGCGAGCTGCCAGGCTTGGAGGAGCGATATGAAGTCTACGATCTATGCGATTTGATCCATACCGAAGGGGCAGAGGCGCTGGCGGTATACGAAAGCGACTTTTATGCCGGCCGGCCGGCGCTTACGGTTCATGAATTCGGTCAAGGAAAAGCGTACTATTTGGCGGCCCGGGCCAAGGAACCGTTCTACCTCGATTTGTACAGATCACTGGTTCAAGAAGCGGGCGTGACCAGAGTCGTCGATACGGAGCTTCCTTCCGGCGTGACCGCGCAAATGCGTACCGACGGAACGTACGAATACGTATTTCTGTTGAATTTCAGCGATACTGAACAGGAGGTAGTCCTGGACGCGCAGGCGTATACCGACTTGTTGAGCGGCAAACCGGAGCAAGCAGCGGTCCGGCTGGACGTGAATGGCCTGAAGCTGCTGAAGCGGATGAAACTAAACAGGTAAGGCATGCAAGGATTGCGAGTGACCACCCGGTTCGTTTCCAAGGAACGCTGAAGGTCATTCTTGCGATCAAATAATAGATTGCCGGGATACAACAATTATTTCGCGGCGATCGACACCCAGCCGAACAAAAAGATGTTTACCGACGTATCCGTATCGGATAATGCACTGCAGATCAAAGCCTACACGGCAGCAAAGAAGGATGAGTCGTCCGGAAATAACGGCGTCAAGCTGTACGATCAATACGGCATCAAACGGACGGATACGAAGCCGTCAGCCGTTGAGGGTGCCAAGGTGCAGGTCAGCAGCGGCAAAGCTGTGATCTCTTGGAAATCGCCGTCCTCAAGCAGCGAACCGGTGAAGGGCTTCCGGATCTATGAAAAGAACGGCAAAGTCAAAACCTATTGGAACGCTTACGTTCCGGCGGAATCCGGAAAGACAGACTACAGCATTACGGTGAGCAATATTAGCGCTTCAACGCCGTATCAGTTTGTCATCCGCTCGGCGGGAAGCCGGATGAACTCCGACCAAGGTGTCGGTCAGCATTAACTAAGGAAAGAGCCCGGGGCTGGCCGCCCCGGGCTTTTCGCTATGCTGAGATCAGCAAGAACGGGAAACCGTGGACAGGCTGTCTGCGAGTTCCTCTGTTAATGCTTCATACAGCCTGCCCGCGGCAAGCCGCGGCGGATAATCCGGCTCCCGGCATAATATGCCGCAGGTCAGGTCTACCCCGTCCTCGTGCAGCGGCCGCACGACGGTGCCGGCGGGCTCAGGCTGAAGCACCGACGCGGGAACGAGTGCCGCGCCGATGCCACTCTGCACATAGAATTTCAGGGCGGACATGCTGCCAATTTCCACCGTGTCGAGCGGCGCTCCGCCTGGTTCCTGCAGGAGCATCTCCAGCTTGCGGCGGTACGGGCAGTCGGCTGCCGTAATCAGCAGCCGGTGGCTCCGCAGATCCTGAAGGGAAACGGACTGCCGGCCGGCCAGGGGGTGATGCTCCGGCAGCAGGACGACGAAATGCTCTGTCAGGACCGGCTCGAAGTACAGCCCCGTTCCGAGCAGGGGCGGGGAACAGACGGCGAGGTCGAGCTCGCCTTGCAGAAGCTGCCGGCTCAGCACCAGAGAGCTGGCGATGCTGACGGAGACGCGAATCTGCGGGAATTCGCGCAGGAATCCGGCCAGAATGCGCGGCAGCCGGTAGCTGGCGATCGGCTCCACGACGCCGAGACGGACATGCCCCGCTTCGCCGGCGACAAGCCCTGTCATTGTCGTGTGAAGCTGCTCGATATCCCTGACGATATGAGCGCTTTGCTCGAGGAACAGGCGTCCGGCGTCCGTCAGCTCAAAGGTTTTGCCGCGTTCGATCAGGCGCACGCCGAGCTCCGCTTCCAGCTTCTGTATCTGCATGGTCACCGTAGACTGGGCATAGCTCAGCTCCTCGGCGGCCCGGTTGAAGCCTCCAAGGGCGGCGATCCGGTGAAAGGTTTTAACCGACTTCAAGTCCATTGGGCTCAGGTCACCTTCCTTATAGATAATTCATTTTTTTTGAATTTGTAATTCATTTAATTCAATTATACAGAATCGTTATGCTCCGATACAATGGCATTATCATCAATTGAACACAGGAAAGGTGGCGGACAAGATGCCGTTTGTACGCGTTGATTTGCATGATGGAAAGACGGCGGAGGAGCTGGCGGTGCTCAGCCGCTCGATTCAACGGGCGATGGTCGAGACGATCGATGTGCCGGAGGACGATTATTTTCAGATCATTACGACGCATGCGCCGGGCGAGCTTATATACGATCGGCAGTACATGGGTATTGCCAGATCGGAGGGGCAGATTTTTATACAGATGACGATGAAGAAAGGGCGTTCCACCCGGCAGAAGCAGGCGCTGTTCGCCCGGATCGCGGAGCTGCTGCAAGAGAATGCGGGCGTAAGGCCGCAGGACGTCATGGTTATTTTGACGGAGAACACGCAGGACAACTGGTCGTTCGGCAATGGAATCGCGCAGCAGCTTGCGGAGGAGTGATACAAAACGGGTATCTGTCCGTCTTCATATCCCCTTACAGGCGTTGAGCAGAGTGCACAGGGATCAGAACAGGTTAAAGGAGAGGATTATAAGGTGGAGTTGCGTGGGAAAAGGGCGCTCGTTACGGGCGGAGGAACGGGAATCGGCAGAGCGGTGTCGCTGGCGCTCGCGGAGCGTGGAGCCGCGGTGGCCGTAAATTATTCAAGATCGGCGCAGGAAGCCGAAGAAACGGTGCGTATGATTCAAGGCAGGGGAGGACAGGCGCTTGCCGTGCAGGCTGACGTATCGCGCGAGCCGCAGGTGCTCTCCATGGTGGATACCGCTGCCCGCAAGTGGGGAGGCATTGATCTGCTGGTCAACAACGCCAGCGTGACCCGCCATATTGCGATGAGTGATCTGGAGTCGGTAACCGACGACGCTTGGGATGATCTGTTTCAAATTAACGTCAAGGGGATGTTTTACTGCGCCAGGGCCGCTGCGCCTTACATGAAACGGCAGCAGCAGGGGGCGATCGTCAACGTCGGCAGCATTGCGGGCATTACAGGCAAAGGCTCCTCGCTGCCTTATGCGGTTTCCAAAGCGGCTGTGCACGGACTGACCCGTTCCCTGGCCCAAGCGCTCGCCCCTCATATCCGCGTCAACTGCGTGGCGCCGGGCGCCGTGCTGACCCGGTGGTGGGAAGGGCGGGAGAAGCAGATGGAGCAGCTTGCCGGAAGTCTTTTGCTGGGAGAAGCAGCCGTGCCTGCGGATATCGCCCATATGATCTGCGCTGTTTTGGAACAAGAGGCACTGACCGGACAAATTATTACCGTCGATGCCGGACAGTCGCTTTAATGCGCAAATTTCAAAAGCTTACTCCATGATCAGGCCAATGATGAAGACTCATTCTTCAATCATTGGCCTTTTCTTTGCTGTCCTTACATCAACGCATTCTCGCCACGACGCCGTTATGCACCTTGATGTACCCATGCCTGCAAATGTCCATGCCATTCTCGTACATATACAGCCCCATCTGCTGTACTGTCATTAATTCGCGGTACGTATGATTCATGACATCGGCCATGATCTGATAGAACAGGCGGGATTTCAGCTGGTTTCTCGGCGTGGTCAGAATGGCGTAGCCGCCGGGCTTCAGGAAGCGCCGGTGCCAATCAACGACTTCAGGCTTGAGCTCATCGGGAAAATGCTCCAGCAGCCCGACGGAGAGGACGATATCGAATTCCCGGCCGTAGGGCAGCCTGCGAATGTCATCCACCACGTATTCAATGTTGAAATCATGCTTGTAATAGACCTGCGGAGCGCCCGTGCGCGGATTTTCACCGAGAAAAGGGTAGCCCTCCGGAAATTCCGCATAGCGGGTCGTACGGCAGTACTCGTCATAGTCCACCATGACCACCTCCGCACCGGGATACATGGCGGCAAGGTGCATCGCTTCATAGCCTTCGGCGGCTCCGAGGAACAGGATGCGCGGCTTCTGCACGTCCAGCCCCTCGAACAACGCGCGTTTGCCCCGGGGGTCCCAGACTCCGTCCTGAATGCGGTGGACGTAATTCCACAGGTGAATGCGGGCGACGTCTCCGATCCCTTCGCGGATTTGACGAAAGTTAAACGCTTTCAATCCGGCGAGGAATTCAGCCTTTTCCTTATCGATCTCGGCGGGCACGTCTTTTACGAACCATTGATGGAATGACAGGTTGAAATGCGTCCAGGCCGTATGGGCATCCATGGCGGTTCCGTGCTGCTGCTCCCAGGCTTTGCGGTCCTGGGCCACGCTCTTGACCTCATATGGCTTGCCGACATCCTTCCAGGATAACAGAGACCAGTCGTTCACCGGATTGAGGCGTATGAATTTCTGGTACTCGGGCAACCTGTGCAATCTCAGATCTACGCGGTAATTCGGCATGAGTTCGGTAAGCCCCATTTCCGCGGCCGTAAAGGGTGGTTCGCCGGTGACAACGGCACGTTCGGCATTGACATTCATGCATCATCCCTCCTTACGTTTACAATAAAGCGAAAGGGGAATACTTACAACAAAAATAGCGGGGCTCGATGGTTCATTTTAAGCGCCGCTTCCATTTGCAATTTTTTCAAATGAGGTTCAAGGAGCAGCAGAGCGGTTACAAGTAAGTATCAAACAATACGACGTTAAGAAAAGGGTGATTAATATGCTAGGATGGGCTATTCTGTTTTTGATTATCGCTGTCGTGGCGGGGATCTTCGGGTTCTTCGGAATCGTCTCGGCTGCCGTTGGCGTAGCGAAGGTATTGTTCTTCATCTTCCTGATTCTGTTCGTGATTTCGCTGATTTTCGGACGCGTCAGAAGACGATAACTTACCGGACAACCGGATAACGGTTGAATGAGAAAGGGCGGCTTCCCTCACGGGAGGCTGCCTTTTTTTTGCTTGTGATTTCGTATCGGCATGATAGGATGGAGCTATAAGTTCCCTTTATTTGTAAAAAAGAACGGGAGGCATGCTCGATGCAGGAATTCATCGGAAGCTGCCGCAGCTGCGGCAAAACGATTTATTGCGAGAACGGATTTTTGAACGGGACAGTGCAGGAAGATCAGACCTTGGAGTGCTTTGAATGCCAGGAACCGGAAGAGAATTCGGAATAGGCTTCCGGCTTTATTTCAAACCCTTAAACTCCGTAGGCGTTACGCCTGTCACCAGTTTGAACACTTTGCTGAAATAATACGGATTTTGATAACCGACCAAGGCCGCAATATCCTTGAACATCAGATTGGCCGGGTCCAGCAGCAGCTCCTTCGCCTTGTTAATCCTTAATTGGGTTAAATACTCAACCGGCGTCATGCCTTTATACTTTTTGAATTCGCGGCTCAGGTAGGAGACGTTCACACTGACCTCTTCGGCCATGCTCTGAACCGAAATTTCTTCGGTATAATGGGACTTCATGTAACGGTCCACCTTTTCCAGGATGCTGCGGATGTTAGGAATAGAAGAAGAGGAGCCTTCTGACCCGCTGAAGAACTTTTCGAACAAAAAGGACAGATTGCGCTGAAGTGACGGGTAATCCACCGATATTGCCATGATCTCTTCGAGCTCCAGCTTGAGCAGGTTGATGGACAGCTGCTCCTGCACATGCGAAGCTTTATGGGCCGTATGAATGATTCGCGAAAGGGTCTCAGCAAGTACAGACTGGGCGATCCGGGTGGACTCGCATAGCCGCAGTAACGAGCCGATTTCGGCAAAGAACGCTTCCTTTTTATGATGCTTGATCAGCGCAGCCAGCTTCTGTTCATCCACAGCTGGCTGCGGTGGATCACCGGCTGTTACATGCAAAGAGTGACGCTCCGCAAGAAGAACGTCCGAGAGACCGAAGGGAGCGTGTTTCTTCAGGATGGCCCGGGTGACCTGATATTCAAGCTTAAGTTCTTTAGGCTTCGAAACGCGCGTGCTGATGGCAATGGCAATAGGAACGCCCGAGCGTTCCAGCAGGGAAAGCAGCTGCGCAGCGGCAGGACCGGCATGAAAATCATGGGCGTCGCGGCTGCCCCAAACGACGATCATTTCATTCATAGCCTGTCCGTCCAGCACCCAGCAGCCATCCGGGTCAGAGCGAAGCTGGGCCAGCATGGAAGGCAGGTCATGCTCCAGCCAGAACGCCTGCAGCGGGCTCGCGAAATCGATCGCAAATTCGGTGAAAGGACCTGCGCAGATCAGCATCATTTCATAAAAGTCATAAGGCAGTTCCGTATGCTCCGGCTCCCCAGGCTGCAGAACGGAGCTTCTTCCGCGTACATAATGGGTGATCCTCCGCAGCTCGCGCGCATGACGGGTTGCGCTGGCCATGCGGATCACCTTGGCCAGCGTCTCGTCCATGGCCTGCCGGGTCACCGGTTTGACCAAATATTCGGTCACCCCGAGCTTCATGGCTTGCAGCGCATAGTTGAATTCGTTGTAGCCGCTAATGATGACGAATATCGTTTCAGGCAGCGCCGCTTTGATCTTGGCGATCAGCTCAAGCCCGTCCATGCCGGGCATCCGGATATCCGTGACGACGACGTCAGGCTTCAACCCGAACACGGCGTCCAGAGCCGCGATACCGTCCGTGGCCTGCCCGATGACCCTTACATCGGGGCTGTACGCTTCGATTTTCTTGACTAGACTGCGGAGGATCGGATGCTTATCCTCGGCAACAACGATTCGAATCATGTTATGACCTCCTCAGACGGTGCTTTGACTCCGAACGTAACCTTCAGGCCGGAGCCTTCCCCCTCGGCAAAATCCATATAAAATGCATTCCCGAAATGAATGGCGAGGCGCACATAGGTATTCACGACGCCCATTCCCGATACCTGCAGGTTGCTCAGCATGTTGCCATGCTCGGCGTTCCGGCGGTATTCCGCAAGCTTGGCCCGGATCCGTTCCCGCTCACTTGGATCCATGCCTGCTCCGTTATCCTCAATCACCATCTGCCAGTCCGAAGAGGAGACCCATGCGCCGCGAATGTGAATCCGCCATGGCGGCAGTGTTTTATCGAAGCCGTGGTTGATGCTGTTCTCCACGAACGGCTGCAGGCTCAGCCTCGGCATGGGAATGCTTAACATCGCTTCCGGCATATCGATGCGGTAGGTCAGACTATCGTCGTAGTGCAGCTTCACGAGCTCCAGATAATCTTCCGAATAGCGTACTTCTTCTCCGATCGTGGTCAAGCGGGAAGCGGAGGAAGCGGTGTACCGCATCATCTCGGATAACCGGTAACACATATCGGCGGCGGTGTCCGAATCCGTCTCCTCGCAGTGCGCGGCAATGACGTTCAGGGTGTTGAACAGGAAGTGCGGGTTGATCTGGGCCTGCAGCGCCGAGTAATGGGCCTCCATCTCCCGGATCCTTCCTTCGTATTCGGTGTTGATGGAATCCTTGAGCTTGTCGATCATGCGGTCGAAGGAGCGGCTCAGCAGTTTGAATTCGTTGTACTCGTTCCCTTCAAGAAGCGGCGTACCCGCGTGCAGATTGCTCAGGCTGACGCTGCGGACGGTCCGGGTGAGCTGCTTGAGCGGGCTTAGAAGCTTGCGGATGATGATGTAATAGACCAGGACGACGATCAGCAGAATAGCCAGGCTGACCGTAATGAGCAGCGTCCGATAGTTGTTCAGGTTTTTCAGGAAAAAGGTTTCGTCATCCGTAATGACGGTCGTCCAGCCGGTGTAAGCCGAGGTATAAGCGTTGTACAGCATGTCGTGGTCGCCCAGCCTCAGCTCGCCGGAAGGGGGACCGCCGCTTATAACGATGTCCGAGAGAGGCTTCGCCCTCTCCTGCCAATCGCTCTCCGGATCGGCCGAGTAGGGATAGATCAGCCGTCCGGCCTCGTCGAATAGCAGCACCTGCTTCATCGTGCCGTTCTTGTCCAGCGTACAGATTTCCTCCAGAGACTTGTAGGGCAGATCCAGCTGGATCAGTCCGAAATTGGAATCGTAAGGCGTGCTGAATTTGCGTACCACGGACACGACCGTCTCTGGTTTGGTCGACCAGTAATCGGGATGGGCCGGCAGGGCGGCGAAAAGTTTGTTTTTGCGAAACACCTGATCCATGGAGGCAGGGGACGAGTAGGGCAGGGGAACATGCTTGACGAGGTTCTCGTCCCGGATGTAGGAGAAAAAGATGTTCCGGTCCGGCACGAAAATGATCACTTTGAACAGGTCGCTGACGACATTGTAGATCGAGCTGAGGTTATGTATGAGCTTGGACTGTGCAACAAGCAGGTCCGTCGAGCCAAGGCCGGGGTTATTGTTCATCTCCTGCATCGTTTCCGAGTTTTGCTGGTTGTATGTGAAGCCGAGCGCGGCATAATCGAGCTGCTTGTACATCATGTCGATCTGGTCGGAAATTTTCTGGGTGGCGGGCGCAAGGCTGGTCTGCTCGGTATGAACCAGGGTGGATTTCATGTACATATACAGATACACCGCGAAAGAGACCAGAATGACGATGAACAAACCGATAAAAATCATAAAGATTTTATTTTGAAAACCCAGCTTGCTGAACATGTCCGCATCTCCCTCTTCAAGGCATTTCCGGTTTCAAGGCCTAATTGTAACGGGGAGGCGGAACTTGTTCAAGTGGATTTTTGCAAACGCCTTCAGTCAAAAAAGTATAAACGAACAAGTCAAATTAGCCCATTTAGGAGAAAAGGCAATGTCAGTATACTGGAGCTACCGGAACGGAAGGATGATCCGGCACCGAAGCGAAAGAAACGAGGGGGATTTGGGATGAAAACAGCTGCACAAAGGCTGCTGTCGGTCATGATGGCATTCACGCTCATGCTCACGCTGGCCGCCTGCGGAAGCGGTAACAATGCGGAAGTGAAGGAAGAGGGAAGTCAGTCGGCATCTTCGGGCAATAAGGCGGAGACGAAGGAACCTGCGCATGAACCCGTCACGCTGAGCTATATGGCCGTAACCAGCCAGCTCAATTACGGCGGAATCAAGGATCTGATTGCGAATTGGGAGAAACAGACCGGCAACAAGGTGGATATCCAGGCGATCCAGGATGACCAGTACGACAACCTCGTCAAGGCCAAGCTGGCGGGCGGCGGCGACATCGACGTTTTCTACGGACAGTACCAGAAGTACGACGTGCCGAATCAGCTGCTCGAAATCAGCGGGGAAGGATTCGAATCGCGGCTGAACGACGTGGCGCTTCAGTCCATGAAATATTCGGACGGCAAAATCTACGCGTTCCCTTCACCGGCTCCGCTCGGCACGTGGGGCGTCTTTTACAACAAGAAAGTGTTTAACGACCTCGGACTTACCGTACCGAAAACGATGGATGACCTGAACAAGGTGCTTGCCGCAATTAAGGATAAAGGCATCAACCCGCTCTACTTCTCGGCCAAAGACGGATGGACCATGCTTCAGCACCGGAATGCGGTGAACGGCATCGTCAGCGGAGCCGACCCGGCGGTATGGGACAAGCTGAACAAAAACGAAGTGCAGTGGAAGGACATCCCGGAATTCGTGTATCAATACAAGCAGGTCGAGGACTGGGTGAAAAAGGGTTACATCAACAAGGACCTGGCGACGGCGACCTATGATCAGCAGCAGCAGGCCCTCGTTGACGGCAAAACGGCAATGGTCGTGCACGGCTCCTTCATCGAAGCGGAGCTGCTGAAGAAAAAGCCTGACGCCGACATCGGATTTTTCCCGCTGCCGAACCAGGACGGATCGCAGAAAATTGCCCTGAGCGGCGCAACCCAGATTTTCATTGCCAAGAACAGCAAGCATCCCGAGGAAGCAAAGGCTCTGCTGCGCTACTTGTCAGATAAAGAGCAGGTCCAATCCTATCTCGAGAAATCCCCGGGCATCAGCGCGTTCAAGGACGTGGACGTGGCTGACAAGCTTTCTCCGGCTGCCAAGGAAATTCAGGAGCTCGTCAATCAAGGCAGCATTGCCAGACACGGAGATGACGCATACGTCGTGCCGATGCCGTATGACGATTTGGTCGCAGCCTATCTGGAACTGCTGATCGGCCGAATCTCAGCGGACGACTTTGTGAAGAAGCATGGGGACATGTACGTGAAGAACGGCAAAATCGCCAAAATTCCGGGCTTCTGATGTAGGAAGCACGTTCAGACACAAGTGAAGCATGCCCGCCGCCAAAGCCTCCGGCCTGATGGGGCGGGCATTGCTTTTGAAGGACAACAGGGTAGGAGGAGAGAGCCGTGAAGCGTTCATATACAAATAAGCATTATCCCGTCGTTTTTTTGGTCCCCATACTGCTGATTTTTACCGTTTTTTATTTGTCTCCGGCATTGCTCGGACTGCTGTATTCCGTAACGGATGCCAGTATTACGACCTCCGGTATTCGTTTCGTGGGGCTGGAAAACTACAAGCTGGTATTCAGCGAGGGCAGCGCGTTCGTCACGTCGATCTGGAACCAGTTCAAGTTCGCTTTTTTCGATTCTTTCGGCAAAACCATTCTGGGCCTGTTGATTGCGGTCCTTTTAAACCGGAAATTCAAAGGCAATCACTTGCTGCGGGCGCTGGTCTATATGCCGATTATGTTCGGCACGATCGTTGTGGGGATTGTTTTTAATTATATTTTGAGCTACGAGGGCTTTTTCAACGGGATGCTGAAATCGGCAGGGCTCGGCGGACTTGCGAGGGACTGGCTGGGCGATTTCGATCTGGCGCTGTATTCGGTCATCGCGGTGGATGTTTGGGTCGGCGTCGGCTGGTCGGTGCTGCTGATTTTGGCTGCGCTGCAGTCTGTCCCCAAGGAGATCATGGAGTGCGCGGAGATCGACGGAGCCGGGCCGGTTAGGCGCTTCTTCAGCATGACGCTGCCTTTTATTCTGCATGCGGTGAATCTTAGCTTCCTGCTGTCGGTTATTTCCGGCCTGAAGGCGTTCGAGATTATTTATGCCATGACGGGCGGCGGTCCCGGCCATGCGACGGAAGTGATGACGACCTTTCTTGCCAAGTCGATGTCTTCCGGTTCCATCGGTTATCCTGCGGCCATCAGCGTGTGTCAGTTCATTATCATTACGGTGGTTGCACTGACGATCAATCATTTTGCATCGAAGAGGGAGATGGAAGCATGACGACCACAGGCAAGCTTCGGAGAGCCGTTCCGAAAAAAATTCCGCTGTATCTGGGCGCGTTGCTCCTGTTTCTCATATACGCCGTTCCGCTGCTGCTCATTCTGATCAATTCCGTGAAAAGCGAAGCGGAATCCAGCATCATGAATTTCCGGCTGCCGAGCGAATTCCGCTTCGACAATTATTGGACGGTCCTGCAGCAGGGGCAGGTGATTCGGGGATTTTTTAACGGCATGTTCATTTCCGCCACGGTCACGCTCCTGACGATTCTGCTCTGCTCGATTTCGGCGTTCATCATACAGCGGAACCGGACCCGGTTCACGGCGTTTACCTACCAATACCTGCTGGCGGGCATGATTGCCCCGTTCTCGTTCATTCCGGCGATCAAGCTGCTTCAGCTGCTGCACATGGGCAACAACTATTCGGGACTCATCATGGTCGATCTGGCCGGACAGATTCCGTTTACGATTTTGCTCTACACAGGATTTGCCAAAGGCATTCCGCGCGAGCTCGACGAGGCCTCGATCATGGATGGCTGCGGCCCGGTCCGGTTGTTTTACCAAATCATCTTCCCGCTGCTGAAGCCGGTGATATCCGCGAACATCGTGCTGACGTTCACGGCGATCTGGAATGATTTCGGGAACGTGCTATACCTGGTGCCGAAGTCAAGCATGTGGACGATGCCGATGAGCGTATTCAACTTCCAGGGCTTCCACACTTACAACTACGGCCTGGTGTGCGCTTTTATCGTGATTGCGCTGCTGCCCGTACTCGTCATTTATATCGCCGGACAAAAGTTCATCATCTCGGGCATGACAGCCGGCGCGGTAAAAGGATAATTCAAGTAATTCTCATAACAAGAGTTTATCAACATGGAAAGCAGGGATACGCATGGAACCAATCAAGGCGGTTTTGATCGGAGCGGGACAGCGCGGGATGGATGTGTATGCCGCATATGCGCTGGAGAATCCCGGAGAGATTCGCTTCGTCGGCGTTTGCGAGCCGGATGAACAGCGGAGACGGGAGTTTATGCAGCTGCACGGCATCGAGGAGCGTATGGGCTTCTCCGGCTGGGAGGCATTTTTGGACGGCAGGACGGAAGCGGACGCTGTATTGATCTGTACGCAGGATCAAATGCATTTCGAGCCGGCGCGAAAGGCGATAGCGCTCGGGTATCACGTGCTGCTGGAGAAGCCGATGGCCGTGGACCCGGCGGAATGCATGCAGCTGGGGGACATGGCGGAAGCAGCCGGAAATGTCTTCTCCATCTGCCATGTGCTGAGATATACGCCTTTTTTTCATAGGCTGAAACAGCTGCTGGAGCAGGGGCGGATCGGCCAGCTCATTTCGATTCAGCATAACGAGAACGTCGGTTTTTGGCATCAGGCGCACAGCTTCGTCCGCGGGCATTGGCGCCGAGCCGACATGTCGAGCCCGATGATCGTGGCCAAATGCTGTCATGACATGGATATGCTGCTGTGGCTGGCGGATGCAGACTGCCTGCGCGTGTCGTCCTTCGGTTCGCTGACGCATTTCCGGGAGGAGCAAGCGCCGCTTGGCGCGCCGCTGCGCTGCCTGGACGGATGCCCTGTACAGGAGGAATGTCCGTATTATGCGCCGAGGGTATACTTGGGCACGGACAACTGGCATGGGAGTGTATTCCGCTCCGTCGTGAGCCGGGAGAAGGACGCTGCATCCGTGATGCGTGCGTTGTACGACGGGCCTTACGGCCGCTGTGTGTACCGCTGCGATAACGACGTGGTCGATCACCAGGTCGTCAACCTGGAGTTTGCGAACGGCGTGACCGCGGCATTCACGATGTCGGCCTTCACGCCGGACTGTACCCGCACGATCAAGCTCATGGGATCGCTCGGCGAAATCCGCGGGGCCGTCGAGAAGAACGAAATCGAGCTGACCAGCTTCGTGACGGGAACCCGCGAGACGATCCGCTTCAATCCGTCTGCAGGCGGGCACAGCGGGGGAGATGAAGGGATCATGCGTGATTTCGTCAAGCAGGTCCGCGCAGGGCGGCAGGGAAGCAGCAGAACATCGGCCGAGGTCTCTGTCCAGAGCCATCTGATCGCCTTCGCTGCGGAAGCGTCCCGGCTGCGGAATCAGGTGATCGAGCTGAAGGATTTCCAGGAGAGGCTACGGCATTACGATTATAAGAACATACTGGCAGAGACAGCCAAAGAAACCACCCCAAAGGAGGCATAAAGCATGCATACGGCAGAACACGCGGCGGAACAGGAGAAAGAACAGATATGGAGGAGAACGGAGTGGTTCCGGCAGGACCGCTTCGGCATGTTCATCCATTGGGGATTGTACGCGATTCCCGCGCGGGGCGAGTGGGTCCAGAGCGCCGAGAGAATCAGCGCCGAAGCATACCGGGAGTACTTTGACGCATTTAATCCGGAGCATTTTGAACCGGCCGATTGGGCCAGGGCGGCGAAGCAGGCAGGAATGAAATATGCGGTGCTGACTGCGAAGCACCATGACGGCTTCTGCCTTTTCGACAGCAAGCTGACCGACTACACCTCGGTGCATTCGCCTTGCGGACGCGATATGGTCAGGGAATTCGTCGAAGCCTTCCGGGCCGAAGGGCTTCGGGTAGGGCTCTATTATTCGCTGCTGGATTGGCATCATCCCGACTATCCGGCTTATGGGGACGCCCATCATCCTCAGCGCGACGATCCGGCTTATTCACGCGATCCGCAAGCGTTCGACCGCTACGTGGAGTACATGCATGGCCAAATCCGCGAGCTGCTGACGAATTACGGCACCATCGATATCATGTGGTTCGATTTTTCCTATGGCGAGATGACCGCGGACAAATGGAAGGCGGCGGAGCTGATGCGGATGGTACGCGAGCTCGCGCCAGACCTCATCGTCGACAACCGGCTGGATGCGAGCGGGGAGCATGGCGGAAGCATCATGACCGGATATCCGCTCAGCTATTCGGGGGATTTCGCTTCGCCGGAGCAGATCATCCCGCCGGAAGGCGTCATTGACGCGTTGGGCTTCCCGATTCCATGGGAGGCGTGCATCACGCTGAACAACAACTGGGGCTACCACGCCGGGGATCAGGAGTACAAATCCGCCGCGCTCGTCATTCGCAAGCTGGTCGAATGCGTCAGCAAGGGAGGCAATCTCCTGCTGAACGTTGGCCCGAACGCCCGCGGTGAAATTCCGGAAGCCTCGCTCCGGATACTGGACGAGATCGGGGAATGGATGCGGCTGAACGGCGACAGCATATACGGCTGCGGCCGGGCCGGGCTAGCGAAGCCGGAGTGGGGCCGGTACACAGCGGGGAAGGGGAACGTCCTGTACGCGCATTTGATGGAGCAAGCCATCGGGCCGGTTAACTTATGCGGGCTTGCCGGCAAGGTCCGCCGCCCGGTGCTGCTGCGGGACGGGGCGGAGGTCAAGCTCGTGGATTCCTGGAACACCAAGAGCTACCCGGAGGATGCCTTCATCAATTTCGGCGCGGTCGACTGGTTCACCTATCCGCTCGCCGACCCGCGCGATACGGTGATCAAGCTGGAGATCGTGGATTAGAGTAGTCAGTGAACCGGTTTAAAGTCAATTCAAACATATTCTAATCAAAAGCCCTCAAACACATCGTCATCGGATGCGCTTGAGGGCTTCTTGTTACTTGCACCGGCAGCAAACTTCAATGCCGGTGAGGCGGCTAAGCCCCCGACACCCGCGGCATCGGCATCGATTCCTTGCCGAGCTCGGCCCATATGTATTTCAGCATCAGCTCGGACTTCAAGGATGCATATGCGGGGTCGTTCCATAAGTTGTTGAATTCCTGCGGATCTTCCTGCAAATCGAAGATTTCCCCGTACGTTTGGTTATAGTAAACGGTGATCTTGTACCGTTCGTCCACATAAGTTTTCTGATGAATCGTCGTCGGTTCGTGATGGAATTCGCAGATGGCATGGTCCCTTGCTTGCTGCGCTTCCCCGAGCCATACCTTGCGCTGATCCAGGCCCGTCATGGCATGCGGGATAGGAATGTCGCAGAATGACAGGAACGTAGGGGCCAAATCTACCAAGGATTGAATGGCTCCGGATATGTTTCCTGCGGGCACATGTCCAGGATAACGGACGATGAACGGCAGCTTGATCAAATCCTCGTAATGGAAGCCGCCTTTGGCCTGCAGCCCGTGCTGGCCGAAGAAATGGCCGTGGTCGGTCGTGAAGACGACGACGGTATTGTCCGCCATGCCAAGCGCCTCCAGCTTATCGAGGATGTGGCCGATATAATGGTCCATCATGCTGATCATGCCGTAATAGGTAGCCATTTGCTTTCTTTTATGCTCGTCGGTGAGCCGGTGGTTTTTGCCGTACCCATAAAAGTTGTGAGAGTTGTAGCCATGGATTCCGTAGCCGCTCTCCTTCCAGGGGGAGAAATCCGGATGATCCTCCTGGGTCAGTTTAAAATGGGGAGGGTTTTTGTCATGCTCGCCCTCCATCCCGACCGGAAGGGTTAAGCTGTCCGGATCGTACATCGTATCCCAAGGCGCTGGAACAAGATACTCCGGATGGGGATCGAAGAAGCTGGACCAGAGGAAAAAGCTCTCCCCGTCTTCCTGATACTGTTCCAGCATGGCGTTCGTGCGTTCCGCGATCCACGTATTATAATGGTAGTCCTCCGGAATGGGCCAGGAATAGGCAATGCCCGGATCCATCGTTCCGGTCGGAGCCAGGAAATAATCCCTCCAGTTCGCGCAGCCCTTTTCCTCCATCCACAAGGCGTAATGCTGACCGACATGGGCTTCATTCGTATGATTGCGGGCAAGCTCCACATGATCGAATCCATAAAAAGGCCCCTCGAACTGCTTCCAATAGGACTCGTCCTGCAGAATGGGATAGGACTCAAGGGAAGGATAATCTTCCGTAGATTGCAGCTGCTGAAAATGCGCCTTGCCGATCAGTCCCGTCCGGTACCCGGCTTTTTGAAAGTCCTCACCTACGGTATGCCGGTCCTCGAGCAGCTTGGTTCCCAGCGTCCAGGCTCCATGCTGGCTCGGATACAATCCCGTAATGATCGATGCCCGGCTCGGGGTGCAGGTCGGATTCGGACAGTACGCCCGGTTGAATGTGGTTCCTTCCCGAACCAGCCGGTCCAGATTCGGTGTGTGGATCTCGCTGTTGAATGCTCCTACCGTATTCCAATGCTGTTGATCGCTCGTGATCAACAAAATATTCGGTTTCTTCATGCGGACGATCGCCTCCTGCATCTCATTGTACTGATTTCCGCCAGGGAGGAGAATGGCATGAGGTAAGCTCCATTTAACATTTTGTCAGGTAAGGGCCTCTTCGATCCCGGCAGTGGGCTTTGGCTTCTTTCGCTTGGGTTTGCCGCTTAACGAAAAATTCGTCCACATGCGCAGGATTCGCTCCACGGGTCCGGAACGGAAGTGCTTGAGGTACCAGCCGCTGGCAAAAAGCTGAGCGGCGTAAATCACGAGAGCCAGTCCGCAGCCGGCGATCACGCCGATTTTGCCGAACCATCCGAGCCCATAGCCGTAAAAGCAGGTCGTGCAGATGACGGTTTGCATCAGGTAGTTGGTCAGCGACAGCCGTCCGACGGCTTCGAAACGCTCCAGCCAGTTTGAAGGAGCAAAGCGGGCATACAGCAGGGCAAAGGCCATGATATAACCCACCGAGAGCAGGCTGCCACCGAGCATCTCGCCCATTCCCGCGCCGATCGCGCCGGGGTAGAACATGCCGAACGATTTGAGTCCAATCCCCAGCGGGAGAAATATCAGCATCCCTTTGCGGTACATCCGCCGTTCTTGCGGCGGCTCCGTAAACCACTGCTTTTTGGCCGCATACATGCCAAGCAGGAAGAGAGGAGCAGTAAGAATCGGGGAAATCACCAGCATGAGAATGATGAGGACAGGATTGTCCCCAAGCGGGTTCGCCGTATTCCGGTCATGCTTGATTTCGTCGTAAGATCCCTCCGCATATAGCGGGATCGTCGTCTTCACGTAGCTTTCGATGCGTTGGTTCATGGCCTGCGTGTCCGGGTCCGCCGGACTTTCCGGTATGAGTCCGATCAGTCCCGTTAATGACATCAGCAGGATGCACCAGACCAGCAGCGTCTTTGCCTTCCGGTTCATGAAGATCAGCAGCAGGAAGCCGAACATGCCGTAAAACATTAAAATATCCCCATCCCAAAGGAAGGTACTGTGCAGAAGCCCAAGGGCAATCAATAACAAGAACCGCCTCACCAAGGGCCAGCCCGCCTTACGCCCCTTGGCGTTCATGCTCTCCTTCATTTTGATCATGCTGTAGCCGAACACGAACGTGAAGATCGGCATGAAGCTGCCTTCGATCAGCAATTTCACGATATGATGCGCCGCCGTTTCCGCGGCCGGGACATGAAACAGGTCCATTTCGTCTTTTCCGAACATTCCATACTGGAAAATCAGCATGTTGGCAAGCAGTATGCCAAGGAGGCTAAGCCCCCGCAAACCGTCGATCATCCGGATTCTTTTATAAGTTGTCACTTCCTATCACCTCAAGTCAAAAGTGTATCACCCGGGACTTACGTGCTGATAAACGGCATCTTAACGTTTGCTGAAGGATCCATGGATTTGTTTAGCTCGAATTAAGATGCATTTGCTACAATGTCTTGGAGGTGGTGTTCGTATGTACAACGCAAAAATACTGCTGGTGGACGATGAGCGGTCCATCGTGCAGCTGATCGAAATGGTGCTCCGCAAGGAGGGATTCCGCCATATTTATTCCGCTTATAATGGAAAAGAAGCGCTGGAGATCGTCTCCGGCCAAGCCATAGATATCATCCTGCTGGATGTCATGCTGCCTGACCAGACCGGGTTTGAGCTTTGCCCGAGAATTCGTCAGCACTCCGATGCCCATATCATCTATTTGACCGCCAGAACCTCGGACCTGGATGTGCTTACCGGGTTCGCTACCGGCGGCGACGATTATGTGACCAAGCCCTTTAACCCGCTGGAGATCGCAGCCAGGATCAAGGCCAGACTCCGAAGAGGGGGGACGGCGCCCGTAACCGTGCGTCTCGAGGATAACCGGAGCCGTTACGATTTCGGACGGTTCGTGCTGGACGAATTTGCGGGCACGCTGACGGTGGAGGGAAACGAAGTTCCTTGTCCGGCGCAGGCATACCAGCTTCTCCTCTTCTTGTGCAAGCATCCCGGCATCGTCTTTTCCAAATCCCAGCTGTACGAGGAAGTGTGGGGAATCGACGGCATCGGCGACGATAACACGGTGATGGTGCATATCCGCAAAATCCGCGAGCGGATCGAAGCGGACCCGGGAGAACCGAAATACCTGCTGACCGTACGCGGTCTCGGCTATAAGCTGTTGAAGGAGCCGCAGGCATGAGGCGTATCCGCACGCGTTTGACGCTTCATTTTACATATCAGGTACTGCTGCTATGGGTCATGATCTTGCTGACGCTCGTCATCCTGCTGCTGGTGTTGATCAGCTATCTGGTCAACCAGGATTTGAAGCGGACCTTCTCGACGAGCGCCTTGGAGGGCATTCAGACAGAAACCTTCGTCGAAGACGATACGGTGAAGATGAATGGCCGCTGGGGTGATTTGCTCAAGGAACGGGGATATTGGCTGCAGCTGATCGATGCTTCCGGGAAGGTCATCTATTCTGTGAATACGACTAACGATCTCGAGACGGCCTACAATGCCGCCGAGCTGCTGAACATTCAGGAAACGCGGCGCCTCGGGCCTTATCAGGTCGTATCGATGCTGGATACCGATAATACAAAGCCGGTTTTGTATATGATGGGCAAGCAGGACGAGGGGACCCAGCGGCTTGAGACGTGGTTTGATCAGTACGGTCACGGCGGCCGCATTCGTGAAGACGTTTTGCCTGAGCTGGCTGCCATGCTTGAAGGAGAGGGGGACTACCTGCAGGTTGTGGACCGATCCGGAGTTGTTCTGCAGACGATCGTTTCCCCTGGGGAAAAAGGGGATGGCAAGAAGGCGTATCAGCCTCTCGAACTGGTCTCTATGCGGGCGGAGCCGGGCAAGTACCCGATGGACCTGTCGATTTATTACGATGAGGCTTCCGGCAATACCTGGCTGCTTCATCAGGGTAAGCCCGATGAGGTGTATGTCAAGCAGACCCTTTTTCATGATTTTATCGTCATGCTTATCATCATCGGGGCGGCAGTCATGGTGTTCACGCTGGTGATTTCGATCTGGCACGGATACCGGTACGGGCAGCCGCTCATGCTGTTTGCCAACTGGTTCGAACGGATGAGCCAAGGCAGGTACAGCGAAGCGCTGACCGAGAAGGAGCGCAAAAGGGTATTCCGGCGCAACGGCAAAATCCGTCATCGATACCGGCTCTACAAGGAAGTGATCGCCGGCTTTTACGACATGGCCACCAAGCTCGACGCCTCGCAGCGGGAACGAAAAATGCTGGAGCAGACGAGGGAGGAATGGATGACGGGCATTTCCCATGATTTGCGTACACCGCTGTCGACCATTCAAGGCTACGGGCATCTGCTGGAAAGCGGTCAGTTTACGTGGAATGAAACCGAGCTGAAGGAAATGGGTAAAATGATCCGCGAAAAGGGAGACTTCATGCTGGAGCTCCTTCAGGACTTTTCATTGACCTTTCAGCTGAAAAATAAAGCCATCCGGTTTCCGCTGGAGCCGGTGGAGCTCAATGAATTCGCCCGCCGTTCGGTGCTCAGATACGTGAACGATGCGACGATCCCTTCCGCCTCCTTCTCTTTTGAGGAATGGCCGGAGGACCTGACCATCATGGCGAACCTCAAATGGTTCCAGCGCATGCTCGACAATATCATTACCAACGCCGTCAAGCATAATCCCGAGGGGACGGAGATAACGGTTCGCAATCAAGTCAGTGATGGATACGCGCAAACAACCGTCTCCGACAACGGGAAGGGCATGGATGAAGAAACCAGGGGCAACCTCTTTGAACGTTATTACCGCGGGACGAACACGGATGAAACGACCGACGGAGCCGGACTCGGCATGAGCATTGCCCATGCGATCGTGATTGCTCACCAAGGCCGGATTTGGGTTGAATCCGAGCCTTCCCGCGGGACAACGGTATACATAGAGCTTCCGCTCGTTACCGGATAAAGACCCCTTTATGGGGTCTTTTGGCCGTCCTCCGAATGCATCAGCCCAACTTCTTGTTGACAAGCACAGGGTTCCATTATATAACAGCTAATGCTTACCACTTTATGATGCGAAACATTCATGAGATAAACGGCTTAATTAAAGGGGTTAATATATGAGAAAACAAGGCCTGCTCATCTTGATGGGAATTTTCCTCGTGATCATCGTGCCGATCTATGTCATCACCCGGTGGGTCCTTGATTTTGGTGAGGAGCCGGATGCGATCCAAGGCCAAATGGATCTGAGCGCCTGGGACTTTGCGCAAAACGGAACCGTTCAGCTGACAGGGGAATGGGAATTTTACCGCAGTCAACTGCTGACTCCCGAGGATTTTCATCCGTCCGTCCCATCCGCCGCGGCGCCCCTTCCGCAAATGACGGATATGGTCACCCTGCCGGGAAGCTGGAATGACTATATCAGTGAAGACCGGCGGAGTACCGCTGTAGGGTATGCCACGTTTCGCCTGCGGATCCATCTGAAAGACGGGAAGGATGCGATTTACGGCATCCGTTCCGGCAATATTCGGACAGCCAACCGGATATTCGTGAACGGGCAGGAGGCGGGTGCAAGCGGAAAGCCGGGCGCAAGCGCCGGCCAAGAAGAGCCCGACAACATCCCGTATGCCGGTTTTGCGAGCGTGACCGGCCATGAGGCGGAAATCATCGTCCAGGTTTCGAATCATTCCTACGCTGCAGGAGGCATTTTCGCTCCGATCGTGTTCGGTGACAAGGCATCGATCATGAAGAGCCGGGAGCTGGATATGTTCGTGGATTTAATGTCCGGTGCGGGCTTTTTGATTCCGGCGCTTTACCTTCTCGCATTGTACAGGCTCCACAAGAAAGAGCCTTCCATGCTGCATCTCGGGCTTTTTTGCCTGTCTGCCCTGGTATATGTATTGATGCACGGGGAAAAGCTGCTGGGCAACCTATGGTCCTCTATGGATTACGAATGGTTTCTGAAAACGCAGTTGTTCTCTTCGGCGTTTATTTATTTCTTTCTGCTCCGGTATGTCGCTTTAGCGGTGCAGGGGAGCATCCCGCGGCTGGTTTTGCGGATCTGCGACGCGGCTACGCTGGTTGCTGTCATCATGGCTATTTTCCTTCCGCCGCTTATTTTTTCTAAAATAGGCCCGCTTCTCATTGTGTACTCGCTGACAGTCGTCAGCTATATCATATTCGCCATGATCAGGGGAATGAAGAGGCAGTCCGAGGATGCGGGACTGATGCTGATCGGAATGCTGAGCATCATCGTCGTCATCGTGGTGAACGTCCTTTCCCTGACGGGTCTGTATACGAGTCTCAATCTTGTGCCGTACGAAATGATTCTGTTCGTCCTCACCCAGGCGGTGCTGCTGTCGCGCCGTTTCTCCCGGGCGTTCGCGGAGGTGGAGGCGCTGTCGCATAAGCTGCAGACGCTGGACGGCCTGAAAGACGAATTCATGGCCAATACCTCGCATGAGCTTCGGACGCCGCTGCACGGAATCGTGAATATCGCCCAATCGTTGGTGGAGGGCGCCTCGGGACAGCTGAACCGGAAGCAGGCCAAGGATCTGTCCATGATTGTGGCCACAGGAAGGCGTTTATCCGTTCTGATTAACGATATCCTGGACTTCAGCAAGCTGAAAAACGGAGAAATTCAGCTTCACCGTCAACCGGTGGATCTCAAAGCCGTCACCCAATCGGTGATGGAAATTACACTGCATGCCGCCGGGAACAAGCCGATCCGTTTCGAGGAACGATGGCCGGAGCATCTGCCCATGCTGGACATGGATGAAGAGCGTCTGCGGCAAATTTTATACAATCTGCTTGGAAACGCTGTGAAATTCACCTCTGCTGGCGTTGTACGCATTGAGGCGAAGAAGCTGGGCAGCGGGGATCTGGTTCAAATCTCGGTAACGGACACCGGAATCGGCATAGCCCGGGACCGCCTGCAGGACATATTCAAGTCCTACGAACAGATTGGCGCCTCGGCGGAGCGGGAATACAGCGGTACCGGGCTTGGCCTCAGCATATCGAAGAAACTCGTAGAACTCGGAGGCGGAATCATATGGGCGGAATCCGAGCCCGGCAGCGGATCCTCATTCCATTTCACGCTTCCGGCCGCCCATCAGCAGGGTGCAGCGGAGACCGATGCGGCGGTAACCTTTCAGCCGGAAACGGCCGATAATAAAGGAGAAGAGGAGCGTCTTGGACCGGATATTCAGATGAAGGAACCAGGCTCGACCGTGCTTCTGGTGGATGATGACCCGGTCAATTTGCAGGCACTGCGGGGACTGCTGTCCGTGGAGAACTGCAGGCTGATCCCGGTGGATAATGGGGCGGATGCACTGGAACAGATCCGTACCGGGCAATCGATCGATTTGGTCATCACAGACTGGATGATGCCAGGCATGTCGGGCATTGAGCTATGCCGAGCTGTCAGAGAGAAATTTTCGCCGATTGAGATGCCCGTTCTTATTCTGACGGCCCGGGGGCTGCCGGAGGATGTGCGGATCGGCCTCCAAGCGGGAGCCAACGATTTTCTGCGCAAACCGGTGGATGCCGACGAGCTGCGGGCGAGGGTACGGAATTTGATCGAGCTGCGCAAATCGGTGCGCCGCACGATTTCGGCGGAGATGGCCTTTTTGCAGGCACAGATCAAGCCGCATTTTTTGTTCAACGCGTTAAATACGATCATTTCGCTGCTTCCTGTTGATCCGGACAAAACGACGGGCTTGCTCCTTGAACTCAGCCATTATTTGCGCGGCAGCTTCGATTTCCAGAACAGGGAACAGCTCACGACCCTTTATAAGGAGCTGGCTCTGGTTCATTCCTATCTCGCTTTGGAAAAGGCACGCTTTGAAGACCGGCTGGAGATCGTCTATGAGGTGGAAGCCGAAATGGGCGGATTGATTCCTCCGCTGAGCATTCAGCCGGTAGTCGAGAATGCCGTGCGCCACGGCCTTATGCAGCGGGAAGCAGGCGGGTGCGTCACGATACGGATACAGGAAGAGCAAGATAAAATATGCATTACGGTGACAGATAACGGCGTCGGCATGGACCCGGAGCGGGCTGAGCAGCTGCTCGCGGCGGACCGGCCCGAAAGCGGCGTCGGCTTAAGGAATATTCACACGAGGCTGCTGACATTGTACGGAAAAGGCTTGAACATGGACAGCAGTCCGGGCAGGGGAACGACGGTTTCCTTTGAAGTACCGAAAGGAAGGATTACAGGAATCTCATCTTGAAAGGGTGCAAGGAATTGAAGGCTGTTCTGATTGACGATGAGAATCCGGCTCTGCTTCAGCTCGAAAGGTTGATCCACATGGACGGGCGGCTGGAAGTTGCGGGTAAATTTACCCGTGTGGGGCGCGGCCTGGAGCATTTGACGGAGAACCGGGCCGATGTCGTGTTTCTGGATATCGAAATGCCCGGCATGAACGGGCTGGAGGCAGGCGAACAGCTGATGGCCATGCATCCGGACCTGGAGATCGTATTTGTTACGGCATATAACCATTATGCGATTGAGGCTTTTGAGCTGAATGCCCTGGACTATTTGCTCAAGCCTGTGGATCCGGCCAGATTCGCCAAAACGGTCAGCCGGATCGAGTCGAAGGTCAAGAGCGCGCAGACGCAGGCGGCTGAGCCGAACCCGCAGGAACCTGCGGTGATATGCTTCAAGCGCCTGGCGCTTGGCGATCTTGCGGCGGCGGGCGGCATGCTCCGCTGGAGAACGCAAAAGGCCCAGGAGCTGTTCGCTTTTCTGCTCCATCAGCAGGGACATTGGGTGACAAAGGATGACATTCTGGAAACGCTGTGGCCGCAGCTGGACCTGGATAAGGCTACCACGCAGCTGCATACCTCCGTGTATCAGGTACGCAAAGTACTCAAGCAGTGGGGCGTCAAGGCTTTTATCGAGTATGCCCATGATAGCTACCGGCTGACAAAGCTCGGCTTTGCCACGGACGTGGATTTGTTCATACGCGGCACCCATGTGGTCCAGGTGACCACGGAGCGGGAGTGGCAGCAGCTTGAGCATGCGCTTAGCCTTTATCAAGGGGATTATCTGGAGGAGCATGATTACTTCTGGGCCAAGCCGGTGCGTGAAGAGCTGCGCCGCAAATTCATC
Source organism: Paenibacillus sp. SAFN-054 (assembly GCF_051966755.1). NCBI lineage: Bacteria > Bacillati > Bacillota > Bacilli > Caryophanales > Paenibacillaceae > Paenibacillus > Paenibacillus sp. SAFN-054. Next base: position 68,561 of record NZ_JBQCKS010000007.1, on the reverse strand, counting down.
CATGGCTCGCTCTCGGCGGCGGCTTATGAGCTGCAGAGCGGAAGGGAACGGCAGGCTCTGCAGCGGCTGCTCCCGTTGAAAGCGAAGGAGCCGTACTCCGATGACATTTGCCGAAGTATCCTGAGGGCATATCATGCGCAGGGGAATCAAGCGGCGGTCGCAAGCCATTACCGGGACTTCGTATCTCTGATCGGAGCAGAGCTGGATACGAAACCGGAAGCGGAAACGATCAGGCTGTTTAACGAGCTTATGGAGGGCCGGTAAACGAACAAAAAACCTTTGTCTCCTGACGAAGGTTTTTTGCCGTAATGGATTCAGCAGTTCGTCGTATGAAGGCAAGTATTCATTTTCTCCGCTTTTTCAGCATTACCGCCCAGCAGCAAATCGCAGCGCAAAAAACGACAATGATGGGCACTAACTGATTGTTCGTCATAATTCCACCCACATCCTTGAATGATAATTTCATGTATATCCACTTTATACCAAAATAATGAAAGCGGAATATAGTCTTTTAAAAGAGTCCTCCGTATTTTAGTCGAACGGCAAGGTAAGGATGCGGTTTGCTCTCGGTTTAAAGGGAATGCTAGAATGAGGTAATCTGCACAGCATCTACCGCTAAGGAGGAAGAAACCGATGAACGATAAACGTTTTGACCCGGCCCGGATTGCCAAGCTGGACAACCCGGAGCGTAGAAAAAACCTGCCGCCGGAGCAGCTTCTGGATCTGCTTGGATTGACAGGAAGCGAGGATATTCTCGATGTGGGAGCAGGCGGCGGATACTTTACTTTCCCGGCTGCGGCACGAACGAGTGGTACCGTGTATGCTCTGGATGCCCAGTCGCAAATGCTGGAATATCTTAAAAGTCGCCTGAAGGAGCATGCAGCCGGAAATATCGAGATCATTCAAGGCGAGGCGGAGCAGATCCCCATGGGGGATAAAGCAGTGGATGCCGTCATCTGCTCGATGGTCCTTCACGAAGTCGATCCGCCCGAGCAGGGGCTCAGGGAAATCCGGCGTGTTCTGAAAAAGGGCGGACGGGCACTGTGTATCGAATGGGAACGTGTGGAAACCGAGAGCGGGCCGCCGCAGAACCACCGTGTTGCTTCTCATGAGATGGTGAGCCTTCTGGAAGACATGGACTTTAAGGTGCTGAGCCGGCAGCCATGGACGGAAGCGTTCTACAGTGTTGTGTTTGAAAAATAAATCGATACTCGCTCGAGGCGAGCATGTAGGAGGGGCCCTGCTATCCGGAAAGGAATCGCAGCGGCTCTTTTTTGGGGATCAAGGTTTACGAAGTACATAGGTTGATTCAGGGATATACGAGGATTAAAATGGAAATTACCAAGAAGCGGACAACTGTAAAAGGAAAGCGAGAGGAGGATGCCAAAGTGGTGAGCAAACAGGCAGAGGGACAGGCGGAATGGCCGCTGCTCTTATGCAATGATCAGCAGGAATGGGAGGCGTGGCTTGCGCAGAACCATGGTCAGTCGAAGGGCGTTCGGCTGCAGATCGCGAAGAAAAAGGCTGGCTTTACGACGGTGAGCTATGCGGAAGCGCTGGACAGCGCTCTTTGCTACGGATGGATTGACAGCCGCAAAGAATCCCTGGATGAGGACAGCTGGGTACAGCGTTTCGGCCCGCGCGGCAAAAACAGCGTGTGGTCCCAGGTGAACCGTGAGCACGTACAGCGGTTAACGGAGGCCGGCCGGATGAAGCCGGAGGGAATCCGGGCCGTGGAAACGGCCAAGCAAAACGGCCGCTGGGATCAAGCTTATGAGCGCCAGAGCCGGGCAGAGCTGCCGGAGGAGCTGGAAGCGGCGTTTGCAGAGCATCCAAAGGCCAAAGCGTTCTACGAAACGCTGAACAATCAGAACAAATTCGCGATCAGCTTCCGGATCCGGAACGCCAAAAAGGCGGAGACCCGCCTAAAGAAGGTAAACGAGTTCATCCGCATGCTTGAGAACGGGGAGAAAATCTACCCATAACAAAACCGGTTCGAAGGAGAGCCCCACGCTGCGGCAGGCAGAGTGCGGGCTCTCCTTTCGTGCTTTTATGAGTTATCAGCATAAAGATATCGGCAGCCGAATAAGCTTCAAAGGAGCAAAGGAAGGGTGCCGCTGCTGCGGAGAGGCGCTGGTCGTCTTCCAGCCATGGCGGCAGCACGCTGCAGTTCCCGGCGAAAGGAGCCATGCGCATGCTGTTGAACATAAGTATAATCATGGTTTGTATTTATACGGTGTTATGCATCATGTATGTTCAGATGAACCACCGCGTCTTATCGAACATGACCGGAACCGTGGTGGCCATGACGACGGGGCTGATGTCAAATTTGGTGATCGGTGTCATTCTCGGCATGCTGTATGCCCAGAACCTGGTCGTATCGACCGGGATCACGATCCTCTTCTGCTTCCTGATCGGCTACCTGATCGGCAGGCCGCTCGGTTTGCTGGCGGTTGTGGAAGGAATCGGCGGAGGCATCATGGGCGGCGTGCACGGGGCGATGCTGGGGGATATGGTGCCGAAGCGGCAATGGGATATCATGCTGTTCATGATGGACGCCATGTTCATCGCGGTAACCGCACTGATCATCTACCTGATTCATGACCGCAAGCATAGGGATGGACCGGTCGCAACCGTGAGCGCTGCAGTGGCCGCCACAAACCCGCCGCAGCCCTCAGCGCCCTTCCGAACTTCCTTCTGGATGATTTACGTCGTTCTTCCGGTCGTCGTCCTGTGCGTCGCTGCCTGGCTGGGACACACTCCTTCCGTCGTCGATGCGCCGTCATCCGGTCATCAAATGCACTCGATGTAGCCCTTTTGCAAACCGGTTCATTAACGGCTAAAATAAGATAACGGTTCGGGTGTGACGAACATCATTGCAAGAACACCCGGCTTTGCCTCTCGGAGCTTGTTTCCGGCAGGCTGCCGTCAACGACACGGGTAAAGGGGATAACAGAGATGGAACGTATTCAAACGGAGAAACAATACGAGGACTTGATCAACCGAGACGGACTCACCGTCATTAAATATGACGCTACCTGGTGTCCGGACTGCAAAACGCTGGATAAATTCCTGCCTGACATCATGGCAAAGCATTCCGATAAAGAATTCTACGCCATGGATGTGGAGCAGTTCGAGGATATCACGAATAAAAACGATGTGCGGGGCATTCCGAGCCTTCTCGTTTACAAAAACGGCGAAAAGCTGGCTCACCTGCACAGCAAATTCGCAAAAACGCCGGCTGAAATTTCCGAGTATCTGGAGACGCTGGAATCCAAAAAATAATCATTTGCCGGGCACTGCCCTCATCAGGCATCTGAGTCACAAAAGCACCGATCTTCTTCTCGCGACTGGCGGAGGAAGGCGGTGCTTTTTGCGTTTGTTGATGTGCCTAAATTCACAAATCATGAAACACGCCCTCCGCCAATAAGATAAAGAACGTAGCGATATCGATTGGGATCAAGCATGGAAAAGGGCGAACAGATCACATGATGGGATGTGCAGCTATGGCGACGACGGAACAGGTACTGCAGTGGATGGAAAGGTACAGCGCAAGCAACTACCTTCCGCTGCCGATTGTCATCGAAAGGGCTGAGGGCGTATGGGTGGAGGACGCAAGCGGCAGGCGTTACCTGGATATGCTGAGCGCTTACTCCGCGCTGAATCACGGTCACCGCCACCCCAGAATTATTCAGGCCCTGAAAGAGCAGGCCGATAAAGTGACATTGACCTCCAGAGCCTTTCATAGCGAGGCGCTCGCATTATTTGTGCGGAGACTCGCGAAATTTACCGGAAAAGACCGGATTCTCGCGATGAACACCGGAGCGGAGGCGGTGGAAACCGCCCTCAAGATGGCTCGGCGCTGGGCATATAGGGTGAAAGGCGTGGAAGAACACCGGGCGGAAATCATCGTGTGCGGCAACAACTTTCACGGCCGGACGGTAACCATGACGTCCCTGTCCACGGAACCGGGATACAAGCGGGACTTCGGGCCGTTTACCCCCGGGTTTACAAGCATTCCCTTTGGCGATCTGAATGCGCTTCGGGCAGCGATGACGCCGGATACGGCTGCCTTTCTCGTGGAACCGATTCAAGGAGAAGCGGGAATAATCGTGCCGCCCGCCGGATTTTTGGCGGAGGCTTCCGAGCTCTGCCGCCGGCAGAACGTGCTGTTCATCGCCGATGAGATTCAAACGGGCTTCGGCCGCACCGGCAAGAAATTTGCCTGCGATTGGGAGAGCGTGGTGCCGGATGCATATATTCTTGGCAAAGCACTTGGAGGCGGGGTCATCCCGATTTCAGCGGTGGCAGCGGATAAGGAGCTTATGGACGTGTTCGAGCCGGGATCGCATGGATCGACCTTCGGAGGCAATCCGCTGGCCTGCGCCGTAGCGCTGGCTTCGCTGGACGTTCTGGAGGAAGAGGCTCTGGTGACGAAATCCGACGAACTCGGGCAATATTTCATGAAAAAGCTTACATCCCTATCTCATCCGGACATTGTCTCGATCCGCGGACGCGGACTGTTGATCGGGATTCAGCTGAATGTGCCTGCACGGCCCTATTGCGAGGCTTTGGCCAGAATCGGCTTGCTGTGCAAGGAAACGCACGAGACGACGATCCGGTTGGCACCGCCGCTGGTCATCACCGAGGCGGAGCTGGACTTTGCCTTCAGCCGGATTGAAGAGGTTTTTGCGGGTCAGGGAAGGACGTGAAACGGGGATGGTTCAACAATCCATAGAGGTGATCCGGGTGCCGTTCGGGCTTGGCGCGGGACGGCCGGGAAGCGAGAATGGTCCCGATAGATTGATGAAATTCGGGCTTGTCAAAAAGCTGCAAGCTCTCGGGTATGACGTGCAGGCGGACCAGATCGTCAACCTTCCTGACGGCATCGCTTCTCCCCCGGGGACTAGAATGAAGCATGTCCAGGAGACATTGGCCGTATCGGGACTCCTTGGCGAGGCGGTCTACGACGCGGCGGCGGCAGGATATATTCCGCTGATCTTGGGGGGAGACCACAGCATAGCGATGGGATCGATGGCCGGATTGACCCGCCACTACCGAAGCTTAGGCGTGATCTGGATGGATGCGCATTCGGATTTGAACACGGAAGCGACGAGCCCCTCGGGCAATATGCATGGCATTTCGCTGGCGGTTGGCTTGGACCTGTCCCATATCAAGCTGAGGCAGATCGCCGGGGGAGCGGTCCCCCTGAAGCCGGAAAACTGCGTGATTTTGGGTGCCCGGGATCTGGACCGGGATGAGAAGGCGCTTATTCGTTCCTGCGGGTTGACCTGCTTCACCATGTATGAAATCGACCGGCTCGGCATCGAGAAGGTGGTTCAGGAAGCGCTGCGGATCGCGGGGAACGGCACGGACGGCGTGCATCTCAGCTTCGATATCGACAGCGTGGATCCGATCGAGGCGCCAGGCACCGGCACCCCCGTCCGCGGCGGGCTCAGTTACCGGGAAGCGCATCTGGCGCTGGAGCTGATGAGCGAATCGGGGCGGATTACCTCTGCCGACTTTGTGGAGGTAAACCCGCTTTTGGATCGCAACAATCAAACATCGAAGCTGGCGGTGGAACTGATCGGTTCCTTATTCGGCAGCCGGATCCTGTAACGGAAACGAGGCGTATGTGATGGAAAAGGTTTTGAAGTCCTTTTTTCTCGCTTTGGGCCGCCATCAAGGAGTGGGGCGCTGGGCCAAGCGCTACGGCCTCCGGCTCGGGGCGCGTCGGTTCGTGGCCGGGGAAAGCATTGAACAGGCCATTGAGACGGTGCGAAGTCTGAATGCGAGCGGGCGCATGGCGACGCTGGATTACCTCGGGGAGTTTACGGCCGATGCGGCCGAGGCCCGTGAAGCGGCAGAGATGTGCCTGAAGACGCTGGATGCGATTCATGCCAGTGGCGTGCAGGCCAATTTATCGCTGAAGCTGACTTCGCTCGGTCTGGATTTGGAACCGAAGCTGTGCGAGGAATCGCTGCGGGGCATTCTCCGGAAAGCCGCCGAATACGGGATATTCGTCCGCATCGATATGGAGGACCATACCCACTGTCAGCCGGCGCTCGACATGCTGAAGAAGCTGCGGGTGGATTACGACAACATCGGGATTGTCATCCAGGCCTACTTATACCGATCGGAAGATGACGTGAAAGAGCTCGGCAAGCAGCATACCAATCTCCGGCTGGTAAAGGGAGCCTACAAGGAGCCGGACACCGTCGCTTTTCCGCGGAAGGAAGATGTGGATGCGAATCTGATCCGGCTGATTGAAAGCCATTTGAGTTCGGGAAGCTACACGGCCATCGCAAGTCACGATGAGCGGATCATTCAGCACACGAAGGATTATGTCCGGAAGCAGGGCATTCCGTACAGCCGGTTTGAATTCCAGATGCTGTACGGTATCTGTGAGGAGCTTCAGCTCCGGCTTGTTCAGGAGGGATATCGGTTTCGGGTATATGTGCCGTTTGGGGTGGATTGGTTCGGATACTTTATGAGGAGGCTTGGGGAAAGGCCTGCCAATGTGTGGTTTGTCCTGAAAAATATGTTTCGTTAAAGGGGGAGCATGCACCGATGTCTTCAACGAACGTCAGTACGCCGTTTCGCAATGAGCCGTTTACCGATTTTGAAGCTGCGGGGGAGCGTGAAGCTTTTCTGAAAGCACTGGGCAAAGTCAAGGGAGAGTTCGGGAAGCATTATCCGGTGGTGATCGAAGGACAGCCTGTCCACACGGGGGATGACGAGATCCGGTCCCTGAATCCCGCCGAGCCGGATGAGATCGTGGGTTTCGTGAGCAAAGCCGGACTCGGGCTCGCCGAACGCGCCATGCAGAGCGCGCAGCGCACGTTTGAATCCTGGAAAAGGACGTCCGCCGCGGATCGGGCGGAGCTGCTGCTGAAGGCAGCCTCGCTGATGCGGGCCCGTAAGCACGAGTTCTCGGCCTGGATGGTGTATGAGGCGGGCAAAAATTGGGGAGAGGCTGATGCGGATACGGCGGAAGCCATCGATTTCATGGAATTTTATGCCCGGGAGGCTGTGCGCCTGAGCCAGACTTCGCGGCTGCAGCCGTTGACCCCCTTGGGTGGAGAAGATAACATCCTTCGGTATATCCCGCTGGGCGTTGGTATTATCATTCCGCCCTGGAACTTTCCGCTGGCCATTTGCGCCGGCATGACCTCGGCGGCCGTGGTATCAGGCAATACCGTGATTTTGAAGCCGGCATCGACCACGCCGGTCATTGCGTATAAGTTTTTCGAACTGATGAAGGAAGCGGGCTTACCGGATGGCGTCATCCAGTACCTTCCGGGGAGCGGCGGGGAAATCGGCGACTACTTGACGGGGCATCCCAAGACCCGGTTCATCAGCTTTACCGGCTCGAAGGAAGTAGGTCTTCATATTAACAAATTGGCGGCAGAGCAGGCGGAAGGCCAAATCTGGATCAAACGCGTCGTTGCGGAAATGGGCGGCAAGGACGGTGTCATCGTGGACGAAACGGCGGATCTCGATGCCGCGGCAGCGGCCATTGTGGCTTCAGCCTTCGGATATCAGGGACAAAAGTGTTCGGCAGGCTCCAGAGCCATCATCGTGGATTCCGTATACGATGACATCGTCTCGCGGGTGACGGAATTGACGCAGCAGCTGGAGGTAGGCGCGCCGGAGGCGAACGCGAAGATCGGTCCGGTCATCGACAGTGCCTCCTATAATAAAATCCTGGACTATATTGAGATCGGCAAACGGGAAGGAAGGCTTGTTGCAGGCGGGAGCGGCGCAGAAGGCAGCGGCTATTACATCCAGCCGACGATCTTCGCCGATGTGGACCCGAAGGCCAGGGTGATGCAGGAGGAAATTTTTGGTCCGGTGCTGGCCATGACGTCCGCGGCAGACTGGGAGCAGGCCATTCGCATTTATAACGATACGGAGTTTGGCCTGACCGGCTCCTTCTTCTCCTCCCGCGAAGACCGGATTGAAGCAGCGTACGAACGGGTTCACTGCGGGAATCTGTACATTAACCGCAAATGTACGGGTGCCCTTGTCGGGGCGCAGCCGTTTGGAGGGTTTAACATGTCTGGCACGGATTCGAAGGCGGGAGGGCATGATTATTTGCTGCTATTTACGCAGGCCAAGGTCATTTCCCGCAAGCTGACCTAATACGTAAAACGCTGCATCCAAAATAGCATAGAAATGAAAAGAGCACCCTGGATGTCCGTCAAAACGGCACATCGTAAAGGTGCTTTTTTCCTGATCTAATCCCCGGTGAGGGCAGACGGTATCCTTCAATCGCGCTGTTTCCTTTGGTATTGGATCAGCTCACCCAGCTGCCGGATCGTTTCGAGCAGCTCGTCCGTTTCTTCTTTGGTGAAATTTTCTACGGTTTCGACAATTCGTTCCGAGCTCAGATCAGACAACCGTTTAAGAATCTGCGAACCCTTGCCGGTGATCGTAATGTTCACGTAGCGCCGATCGGTTTCGGAGCGAGAACGCTGAATCAGCTCTTCCTGAACCAGCTTGTCGCAAATTTGCGTAATGGCGCTTGTCGTAAGACCCGTTACCTTTACGATGTCCGTACCGCGCTGGCTGCCGTTATTTTGCAGATACTGCAGAATAAATGCTTCGGTGGTGCTTAGCTTTAATTGCCGGACGATTCCCGTGTAGTCAATAAGACGCGGCAGTCTGTCCATAAGTTCACAATATCGTTCAGCTAATTCTTTAGATGATGAATGCAAGCCAAATCACCCTCCTGCATATAACGGAATGATTGTCCGCGTAATGATGAATTCCAGCAATTCTTCTCCGCTTTATATAGTGTCATCGTAGATGGTAAACAATTGAACGTCAATATGAGTATACGAAAAAGAGACCGTTTCGTTTCGGGGCGCCTGAAAATAACGGACAAGCCACCTGTACATAAGCTTCGCTTGACAACGTAGGGAGGAAAGCGCTATGCTTTTCTCTGCACTTATGAAAGGTAAGCTTATATAAAATAAGCTATTACTAATCAAACGATAGAATTATGCAAATATTTGCGCAATTCGACATCGGCAACTCTCTCAATACTCTCAGGATTCTTTTTTATGCAGCCGCGTTCAGCGGCTCTTTTTTTTGGCGTTTTATCTAAAACATACTAACTTAATGGGAATTATCATTTTTTACCTTTTCAAACGCTGGGAAGTATGAGAAAATATGAAAAAAATCGCGGTAGAGTACTTATTCCATGCGAGAAAAGGGAGGATTTACCCATGTCCAACGAACGCCCATTATCTTTTGAAACTTTAGCCGTGCATGCAGGCCAGGAAATTGACCCGACGACGCTTTCCCGTGCAGTACCGCTGTACCAAACCACTTCCTACGGCTTTAAAGACAGTGACCATGCAGCCAATTTGTTCGCACTGAAGGAATTCGGCAATATCTATACGCGCTTGATGAATCCGACCACCGACGTGTTCGAGAACCGCGTGGCTGCGCTTGAAGGCGGCGTTGGAGCACTGGCAACCTCCTCCGGTCAAGCGGCAATCACGTTCTCCATATTGAATATTGCAGGAGCAGGCGACGAAATCGTATCTTCCTCGACATTATACGGCGGTACATACAATTTGTTTTCGACGACGCTCGCGAAGCTTGGCATCAAGGTCCATTTTGTCGATGCGAGTGATCCGGAGAATTTCCGGGCGGCCATTAACGACAAGACGAAAGCGGTATATGCCGAAACGATCGGCAACCCGAAAGGGGATGTGCTGGATATCGAAGCGGTGGCGAACATCGCCCATGAGAACGGCATCCCGCTGATTCTGGACAACACCTTCCCGAGCCCTTACCTGCTGCGTCCGATTGAGCATGGAGCCGACATCGTCGTTCACTCGGCAACGAAATTCATTGGTGGGCATGGCACGTCCATCGGCGGCGTTATCGTTGACAGCGGCAAGTTCGACTGGGCGGCTAACGACAAGTTCCCGGGTCTGACCCAGCCGGATCCAAGCTATCACGGAGTCGTCTATACGGAAGCTGTCGGACCGCTTGCCTACATTATCAAAGCGCGTGTGCAGCTGCTTCGTGACATGGGCTCAACCATCTCGCCTTTCAACTCCTGGATGCTGCTTCAGGGTCTGGAAACCTTGCACCTGCGCATGGAGCGCCACAGCCAGAACGCCCTTCAGGTGGCGAAATTCCTGGAGAATCATGACGCCGTGGAATGGGTCAGCTACGCAGGTCTGCCAAGCCATCCATCCTACGAGCTTGCGCAAAAGTACCTGCCTAAAGGCCAAGGCGCCATCATGACTTTCGGCATTAAGGGCGGCAAAGAGGCCGGACGCAAGGTGATCGAGAATGTGAAGCTGTTCTCCCATCTCGCCAACGTGGGCGACTCCAAGTCGCTGATCATTCATCCGGCAAGCACGACGCATCAGCAGCTGTCCGAAGAAGAGCAAATCGCGGCAGGCGTCAATCCGGAAATGCTGCGGTTGTCTATCGGCACCGAAGCCATTGACGACATTTTATACGATCTGGAGCAGGCGATCTCTGCCAGTCAGCAATAATTTCATTGATACCATAATTCGAGGAGTGCCTCTAAAGCCGACAGTGACGGCGATAGGGGCATTCCTTTTTTGTAATGATGCCCGTGCAAATTGCTGTATATTTCCCGGGGCCCGCTAATATTCTGTAGGGTAGGGCTCGCTGCGATAGGGCTTATTTTTCAGGGGAAAGAGGGTGGACAGCCAAAAATGAAGAATGATCGGTGTCAGAACAATTGCTGCCAAAGCGGCTCCTGCTCTATGTCTTCTTTTATGGAAACGTTTTATCCGGCAGCAGAAAAGGGTGGCTGCAAGTCCCTTGAGGATGGCGGGCAGGCCAAGGCTTGCTCCCTGCCGGAGGTCGCCTCGCTCGTGGAGTTGACCTTAATCGGGTCGATGACGAAGGAACAAGCGGTGTTGGCGGCCGATCCCTACTCCATCGGGGCCATGCTTCGAGAGCCAGAAGCTGTCCTGGCCCAACCCGAGGATCTCGGCGCACCGGAGCGGCTGCTGATTTGGAGCGACGAGGCGCGCAGCCTGAAGATGATGGCCGAAAATGTGGCATATCCGCTGGAGCAATCCGACCTATTGAGCGGTACGGAGGGGCTCTTGCTGCTGCAGGAGGACCGCTGGCTGGGAAGCGGACATCTGAAGGAACTCTTCGAAGAATGGGCTTTGCAGTATGATTCCGATCGATATGGAAGTGCGAGTCAGCCGAGCATTGCCCTCAGGGAACGGCTGCTGTATCGGTGGAAGGGCCATATGGAAACGATGCTGTATCATCTGGATGAGGGGACGCTGAGCGTGGCTTTGGTGTCGGGAATAGATATGCCATGGGCACACGCGCAGGAACCGGCCTACCTGGCTGATCTGCGGGATATTCAGCTTGAGGCGTTATTTCGGGCCTCCCTTGCCTGTTACCGGCAGGGAATGGAGCATAGGCTTGAAATCCTGGTGCCCTATCCGGTTTACATGGAAGAATGGAATGATATGCATGATCTGATTGAAAAGGTGGCTGAGGAGACGTTATGCCATCAGCGCCGGGCGGTATCCTACAGCATCGGCGCCTTGGTGCAAACAGACATACATCCAGGCTTTGCCGCTGACCTGGCCCGATGTGCAGATCTGATCGTATTGGATAGCAGCGGAATGAGCTGCGCGGAACGATCATGGTCCGCAGAAGGTGTCGAAGGCTTCGAGACGTTAGTCGAATGCATCCGAAAAGTCAGACCGCAGCTGCCTTTGCGCGTATCGGGCCTAATGCATGCGGACAATCTGCCTTCGATATATCGAGTGCACGTAAAGGAGGTCGGCGTTCTGCCGGAGACCATTCCTGCATTTCGCCTGGCCGCAGCCCAGTGGGAGCTGCGGGAGCAGGGACGGAGCAAAAAGATAGTGCTGTGAAGCTTGATGGATTCGGAAGTATCCCGATAGGTTGAATGCCGGTGAGCGCGCATTCCCATATCGGGATTTTTTTGCGTTTTCAGGAGAACTCCCGTTTACTTTTATGGAATGCAAGCATATAATAAAAGCATAAAGTTGCTTATAGGAAAAATAATTGTACTAGTGCAAAAATGATTATCATTCTCAATTGGACGTTGTGCGTCCTTCATTGAAACATGCTGCTCCGGCTTGTCTGGAGCAGCATGTGCTGTTTTAAGGGTGTTAATAATGCTTTTCATTCTCACTAAGGAAGGTGAACAAGATGGGAAATACACAGCAAATTACGGCTCGTATTCTGAAAGAAAGTCCGGCAACCGGCAGCCTCAAGACGCCAAACCCTCACCGTAAAAGACGGATGGATTTCCGCGGCATGCTCCGTAATCCGGAAATGCAGGCAGCCATACTCAGCGGGGTGCTGATGATTGGGGGCTGGGCCGTAAGCTATGCTTCAGCGGTGGTTTCAATCATTTTATACATCCTGTCCTATGCGGCAGGAGGCTGGCTCAAGGCGAAGGAAGGCGTGGAGACGCTGATCAAGGAGCGGGAGCTCGATGTTAACCTGCTCATGGTAGCTGCGGCGCTGGGAGCCGCCAGCATCGGATACTGGAATGAAGGAGCCATGCTGATTTTTATCTTTGCGCTCAGCGGTGCGCTTGAAAGCTATACGATGGAGCGGAGCAGAAAGGATATTTCCTCGCTCATGGCTCTCAAGCCCGAGCTTGCACTCCGGATCATGGATGGCCGGATGTCGCTTGTTTCCATCGATGAGCTGAAGGTACAGGATCTGATCTTAGTCAAACCGGGAGAGCTGATTCCGGCCGATGGTTTGATTCAGAAGGGTTATTCGGCCGTGAACCAGTCGTCCATTACAGGCGAATCGTTTCCCGTGGAGAAAGCTGAGGGAGACGAGGTTTTTGCCGGTACGCTGAACGGGGAAGGTGTGCTTTATATCGAAGTGACGCAGACGTCGGATGCGACGGTCTTCGCGAAGATCATCCGTTTGGTGGAGGAGGCCGAGTCGGAAGTCCCTCAGTCGGAACGGTTCATGAAGCGCTTCGAAGCAATCTACGCCCGCATCGTGGTTGCGGTCACCCTGGTCATCATCTTCGCGGTTCCGTTCGTGCTTGGCTGGAGCTTTGGCGATTCCTTCTATAAAGCGATGGTCTTTCTCGTGGTAGCCTCGCCATGCGCGCTGGTTGCTTCCATTATGCCGGCATTGCTGTCCGCCATCTCGAACCGCGCCCGCCGCGGGATCCTGTTTAAGGGCGGGGCGCATATGGAGAACATGGCGCTCACCTCGGTCGTTGCCTTTGATAAAACAGGCACCCTGACAGCTGGCGAGCCGCAGGTAACGGACCTCATTACAGCGGATGGGTATGATCGGAGGGAGCTGCTTGCCGCGATGGCTTCCGTGGAACAGATGTCGGAGCATCCTCTGGCCAAAGCGATCGTGCGCAGGGCGGAAGAAGATTCGCTTCCGCTGCTGCCTGCCGAAGCGGTATCCTCGATAACCGGCTGGGGAATGGAAGGGACGGTCCAAGGCAAGCAATGGCGAATCGGCAAAACCGATATACTGGACCGGATGGACGCTCCGGAATCATCGGCTTATTGGAAGGAACAGCGCAGTATGCTTGGCAGGGAAGGCAAAACGGTATCCGTCATCCTGGACGGGGAGCGTATCGCGGGGCTCGTCGCGCTGCAGGATGTGGTTCGTCCTCAGGCAGCTGCGGCCGTCCGGATGCTTCAAGCCATCGGCGTGAAGGTCGCGATGCTGACGGGCGACCGCAGCGAAACGGCCCAGGTCATCGGCAGACAGATCGGCGTCGATCTGATCTATTCCGATTTGCTTCCGGAGGAAAAGGTGCAGCATGTCAAAAAGCTTCGTGAAGAATATGGGCATGTGGTCATGGTGGGCGACGGTGTGAACGATGCGCCAGCCCTCGCCACGGCAACCGTCGGCATGGGCATGGGGATGAGCGGCAGCGGGACGGCGCTCGAAGTTGCGGACGTCGTGCTGATGAACGATAACATCGAAGAAATTGCCGGAACGATCAAGCTGGCCCGCCGTGCACGCCGGATCGTGAAGCAAAACATGGTGTTTGCCATTGCGGTGATCGTGCTGCTGATGGCAAGCAATTTCCTGACGGGCATTGCTCTGCCGTTCGGCGTTGTGGGACATGAAGGAAGCACCATCCTGGTCATTTTGAATGCGCTGCGTTTATTGAGATAACGGGTACTTTATTTCTTTGAAGCAAGGAGCTTGCGGGCGGTTGTCCCGAAAGCTCCTTTTTATAAGAAAGAGACGGGCAGAGGCAAGCAATGACGATCTCGTGAACGACTGTCTGGAATACCCCTATCTGTATAAATTTAATTGTTAACAATTGACTTGATCCCATGTATACTTGAGCTATTGACATAAGCGTCCGTTTATATGATAATAATTATCAGATAATAATAATTATAAAATATTAGTTGACCTGGTTACGTCCGGCTTATCCGGGCTACTTTCCGGGCACTGGGAGCTTGGAGGGAAAATATTATGTATAAATCCGTCATTATCGGTACAGGACCTGCGGGATTGACCGCTGCCATCTACTTGGCGCGCGCCAACCTGAACCCGCTCATCATTGAAGGACCGCAGCCTGGTGGGCAGCTTACAACCACCACGGAAGTGGAGAATTTCCCTGGTTTTCCTGAAGGGATTATGGGACCCGAACTTATGGATAATATGCGCAAGCAGGCTGAACGCTTTGGCGCCGAATTCCGTACAGGCTGGGTAAACAGCGTGGAATTGAACGGACGTCCATTCAAGCTTGACGTAGAAGGCATGGGACAATTCGAAACGGAAACTCTGATCATTTCGACCGGTGCAACTGCGAAATACCTTGGCATTCCCGGCGAACAGGATAATGTGGGACGCGGTGTCAGCACCTGCGCAACCTGTGACGGGTTCTTCTTCCGCGGCAAAGAGATCGTGGTCGTTGGCGGCGGCGACTCGGCGCTTGAAGAAGCAAGCTTCTTGACGCGTTTCGCATCAAAGGTGACTTTGGTTCACCGCCGTACCGAGCTTCGCGGCTCGAAAATCATGCAGGACCGCGTACGCAGCAACGAGAAGGTCGAGTGGGCGCTCAACCGCACACCGGTTGAGGTTGTTGCAGACGAGCGTGGCGTGAAAGGTTTGAAAGTACTGAACAACGAAACCGGGGAAGAGGAATTCATCGAAGCGAGCGGCGTGTTCGTGGCGATTGGACATCATCCGAACACCGGCTTCCTGGGCGGACAAATCACGACGGACGCGAACGGATATATCATGGTTCAACCAGGAACTTCCGAAACGAACATTCCGGGCGTATTCGCTTGCGGCGACGTGCAGGATACCCGTTACAGACAAGCTATTACGGCGGCTGGCAGCGGATGTATGGCTGCGATGGACTGCGAGAAATACATCGAAAGCCTGGAGCATCACGCAGCCGTTCTGTAAGCATATATCATCAAACGTAGCTTATTAAGGCATATTGAACAATGAGGTGAATAAACACATGGAAAAAGTGATCGTATATACAAGCACGAACTGCCCGCACTGCCGCCAGGTCAAAGGATATCTGGCCGACAAAGGCGTTGAGTATGAAGAGCGCAATATCGAGCAAAGCGATGAATTCGCGCAGCAGGTATGGGATATGGGCATGCGCGCGGTTCCGGTAACCGTCATCGGCGAGCACCGGATCCTCGGCATGAACAAGCTGCAGTTCGAGAAATACTTGGGCGAGCAGGCGTAAGTTTAAATGACCCAATGAACACAGAAAAGGCAGTGTCCGCGGACACTGCCTTTTTCTATTCCCATCTTATAGAGAAGCCGTCCTGCCATAGGAGGCTAATCAAAAAACAATTTCATGATCACCTGAAACACCAGGTAAACAGCGACGCCGGAGACGATGAGCAGCAGCCCGGCCTTTTTCTTGCCTTGAAAAAAACGAAGAATCGCCAGACTGACGAGGGGCGCGATGACAATCAGAAATAACAATACGGTGATGAACACTTCTGGAGATATATTGGTAGTATCCACGTAAGTCACGGACAATCGCTCCATTTCATAGGTATGGATATGACTAAAATCATAAGCAACATACCTATTATACCGAAATGCATCGGAAATTTCCGTAAAAATCGGTGGAAAAATGTTGCGATTTTACGTCCGGCTTCTTCGTGTTTTTCGCATGCTTCAGAAGGGAAACGGACGCGTGCCTCCGAATTAATCTAATAGACAGATAGGGGGCTGATCATATGAAACTAACAGACGAATTGATGTCGTCACGGCTGGTTGCCATTGTCAGAGGGATTTCACGGACAGAATCCCAGGCTGCAGGGGCCGGTCTCGCCGCTGGCGGGGTCCGGCTGATGGAAGTGACGATGAATACGGCGGGAGCGCTGGATATCATGCAGGATTGGCGCTCGGCATACGACGGACAGGCCTATGTGGGCGCAGGCACGGTATTGAACGTGAAGATGGCCCGGGAGGCTGTTGCGGCCGGTGCCCAGTTTTTGATTTCCCCGAACCTGGATCTGAACGTCATCGCTTATGCATTGGAGCAGGACATTGATATATGGCCCGGGGCCATGACGCCGACCGAGATTGCCGCAGCATTTCATGCCGGTGCAGAGGCAGTCAAGCTGTTCCCGATGGCAAGCCTCGGGCTCGGCTATTTGCGGGAAATCAGAGGACCTCTAAACCATATCCCGCTGGTTGCCACCGGAGGCGTTACGCTCGGGAACATTGCGGAGTACTTTGAAGCGGGTGCCTGCGCGGTAGGGATTGGCAGCTCGCTGCTGCCGAAGGATGCCTTGGCTGCGGGAGATGTGGAAGCCATTGCCCGGTGCACTTCGCGCTTCGTGCAGGCCTCGGGAAGGCAGGATCTTGAAGCGCCGAAATTCACGTAATAAGTCATATATGTCTTTATGCAGGAATAGAGTCATTTCGAAGGGCTAAGAAGCGGGATAGCGGATTAGCGAACAAACGCTGCCATAGGGAGAGAAGGGAGGGTCCAGTATGAGATGGAAGCGCAGGTCGGTAGCCAAAATCGTGTTAACCGGCACGCTCCTCGCAGCCGTGTTACCCCCGAGCATTGATTGGGAAATGGTGTACGCTTCCTCGACATCCGGCGCCAAGGTGGTCCGGTCTGACATCGAGCTTCAAAACATGCTGCTCGGCGCCATGAATCAGCGTTTGAGCCAGGTTCAGTTTGTGTTTCAGGGGAAGACCAGCCAGCTGAAGGGGCAGCTGAAAAATGCGTTGGAGCAGGCGCTTGAGAGCGATCCGTATATGAATTACACCATTGAAAGCTACGGATATTCGTACAGCGGCAGCTCGAAATCCGCCAACGTAAGCGTGCAGCTGAGCTACAGGGAATCGGCCGCCCAGACGGCATTCGTGGCCAAGCGGGTTCAGAGCATACTTGGCAGCATTCTCCGGCCGGGCATGAATGACCATGAGAAGGTCAAAGTCATCCACGACTGGATCGTCCTTAATCTGAAATATGACGAAACTCTGCGGAAATACACAGCCTATGACGGTTTGAGCTCCGGCAGCACCGTATGCCAGGGATATTCCCTTTTGGCTTATAAAATGCTGACAGACGCCGGAATTACGAACCGAATTGTGGAAGGTACCGCAGCCCCGCGCGATACGGGAGTGAGCCAACTTCACGCGTGGAACCTGGTGCTGCTGGACGGCAAATGGTACCATCTCGATACGACGTGGGATGACCCGGCTCCGGATAAGGCGGGCGAGATCGGAATCGGCTACTACCTCCGAACGGACGAACAGATGAAGAAGGATCACAGCTGGACGAAGAGTTATCCTGCAGCGAATACGCTCTATAGGGATACCCTGCATAAACTGATCAGCGGGAATGACAGCCGCCAAGAATACTATCAGAAGCTCGAACGGGAACTGGAATACCAGCTGTATGACCCGGCGGAAATCGTAAGCTCAAGCTCTGCGCTCCGGACCAAAGTGCGTGAGGTGATCAAGCAGGGAGGGCATTCCCTGCTGCTTCGTTACCACGGCGGTCATGAGGATTTGATGGGCGACCTGCAGGATTTGTACCGTCTGGGCGTGAATTCGATTTCCTATGTGGAAAGCGGGCTGGACGAGACGGACGATCTCCGGGTATACGTAACCTGGAAATAAACGCAAAAGAAAGGTACCGTCCCTGCTGCATCGAGCGGGGGGCGGTACCTTTTTGAGTTGAAGCTATCATGTACGGATTCAGCTGGATGCTAGCGAGTCCACTGCAAGTCATTAGCGGTTTTCTCGATCATGTGTTGCCAAATCGCACTTCTCCAGCGGAATCAGCTTGCTGCCTTTGATCCACTTGTAACCAAGCCAGATGATAATGAACAGCGGGACGCTGACATACGAGACCAGAATGCCGTACCAGTCGATGCTGGAGCCGGTGAAGGCCCCGGTGTTTTGTCCGGCAATGGCGATAATGCACAATATAAAAGCAAAGATCGGCCCGAACGGGAACCATTTGGCCCGGTACGGAAGCTCGTTCAGCGAGTGGCCCTGGGCGACAAAAGCGCGGCGGAATCGGTAATGGCACACCGCGATGCCCAGCCAGTTGATGAAGCCGCACATCCCTGAAGCGTTCAGCAGCCAATTGTATACGACTCCGTCCCCGAACAAGGAGGCCAGGAAAGCAAGCATGCCGACCAGCGTCGTGATGATCAAAGCGTTCACCGGAACGCCGCGGCTGTTCAGCTTGCCGAGTATTTTCGGAGCCAGTCCATCCTTGGCCATCGCATACAGCACGCGGGTAGAGGAATACATGCCGGAGTTGCCGGCCGAGAGTACCGAGCTCAGGATGACCGCATTCATAACGGAAGCGGCGAAGGCCAGGCCCGCTTTTTCGAAGACGAGCGTGAAGGGGCTGACGCCGATGTTGTTCAGATCGGTTTTGAGCAGATTCGGGTTGGTATACGGAATCAGGAACCCGATCACGACAATCGCCAGTATATAAAAGATCAGAATCCGCCAGAAAACCTGGCGAATGGCACGCGGCACGTTTTTCCGCGGATTCTCGCTTTCGCCGGCGGCAACGCCGATCAGCTCGGTTCCTTGGAAAGAGAAGCCGGCTGCCATAAAGACGCCGATAAAGGCGAAGAAGCCGCCGTGGAAGGAACTGCCGCCAAGATTGAAATTGCTGAATCCGACGGGCTTGCCACCCAAAATCCCGAAAATCATCATGACGCCAAGGACCAGAAAGACGATGACCGTGACGATTTTGATGATGGCGAACCAGTACTCCGATTCCCCGTACCCTTTGGCGGAAAGAACGTTCAGCGCAAACATCAGCGCAAGGAACAAAAAGCTCCACAAGAGAGAAGGAGAATCAGGCAGCCAATATTTAATGATGACGGTCGCGGCCGAAAGCTCAGCCGCGATCGTCACCGCCCAGTTGTACCAGAAGTTCCAGCCGACCGCAAAGCCGAAGGCCGGGCTTACAAACCGGCTGCCGTAGGTACTGAAGGAGCCGGAATCCGGCATGTAGGTCGCCATTTCCCCGAGGCTTGTCATCAAGAAATATACCATCAGCCCGATGGCGGCATAAGCCAGTATGGCTCCGCCCGGACCCGATGAGGATATCGCGCTCCCGCTGGCAAGGAAAAGCCCGGTTCCGATGGAGCCCCCAAGGGCGATCATCGTCATATGACGGGCTTTCAAGCTCTGCCGCAGCGAGGTTGCAGGTGCTTTGCTGCTCATAAACATAAACTTCCCTTCTGAATGATTTCAAATGATTTCATATCATGGAAGGGGATTACCAGCATAAAGGCCCGCAGGTATGGAGTACCTGCGGGCCTTATATTTATCCTCTGGCTTCCGCATCCGTGCATCCATGAAAGATAGCTCAACACGGCACTCAGGCATGAAGCCTGAGGCCGCGACAGTTCTGTCCCTTTCGGGTACAGCCCCAGCAGGCGGATCTTATGGGCCGATCCGTCCGCTTCGGCGAAAGCGCCCTTCGCTGCAAGTCACAGGCGGCCATACGCCTCCTTGCAGCTACTCATCGCTTTCGCAACCTCTACCTCACCTTTGCAGGATGAGGTTATCTTCGGTATTAAATTCGTTCCTATATCGTAAAGCAATGCCGCTCGTCTGACAATAGATAAATTTGGAAGGGGATTTCTAGAAATGGAAGGCGCGAGAGATCAGGAACGCTCGCGCTTGGCCATCTGCTGCCACACCGTTCCGGCAGCCTGCTCGCCCGATTCGATCCGTTCGAGAGCCATTCTTGCCTGAAGGCTCACCTCGAACTCCGGATCGTTGACCGCTGCCTCCAGAGCGTCCCTTGCTTCCTCGGTTCCGACCTCATAGAGGAACCGGGCCGCGCGCCAGCGGACGATTTTGCTGCTGTCCTGAAGCAGGGCCTGCATGGCCGGCGTGGCGGCAGGGTCCCCGATATCGGACAGCGTATCACCGGCCGTCCGCCGAACAGTAGGGGAGCTGTCCTTCAGCGCCTCGTACAGCAGCTCCATCGCTTCCGGTGTACGCAGGTCGCCGAGATAAACCACGGCGAGGCGGCGGGTC
Organism: Paenibacillus sp. SAFN-054; assembly: GCF_051966755.1. Taxonomy (NCBI): domain Bacteria; kingdom Bacillati; phylum Bacillota; class Bacilli; order Caryophanales; family Paenibacillaceae; genus Paenibacillus; species Paenibacillus sp. SAFN-054. The sequence goes on along the minus strand of NZ_JBQCKS010000007.1, from coordinate 48,029 downwards.
TGCATTTTCTCGTCATGCAGCGCCTTGCTGATCACGGGCAGATGCTCTTCGGCCGGGGTCATGTTGTCCATCGCGGCATAACGAACGCGCCAGTCCGTGCTGTTCATTGCCTCCTGCATTTCCTCGAGGCTCAGTTCGCGGCGTTCCTCCTCGAATTCCTCGCTGCTGGCTCCATGGGCAATCGCCTGGGCGATCACCTGCTTCAGGCGTTCTTCGGGAAAAGCCGCCTCCAGTTCCTGCTCCACTTCCTTGGCAATGTCCGGCAGCTCGCCATAGCGGACGCCATAATCCTTGAGCTTGCGCTCCTTGATCATGGTTGCAGCGGCAACCTCCATGACGGCTTTCGTGAAGCGCTCGGACAGCGCCAACCGCTCCTCCTGCGCGCCGGATTTCACGCGAATCTGCATCGGGATGCCCCGGAAGAACTGAACCAGCACCTCCGCCTCACCGAAGTGCTCGGCAGTGCCGGCTTCATCCTTAAGCATGGCATTTTGCATGCCTTCCTGGCCGAACCGATCCTGCACTTCGCCCAGGATGACGGACCAGTCCGCATTGCCTTTGCGTTCCAAGGCGACGAAATCGAGCGTGTGGAACACGCTTTTGACGCCATCGATATGGAGCATTTCCCGAATCCAGGATGGGGCGGAACGCTCGTTATCGAGGGTATATGTTCTCCGGATTCCCGGCTCCAGGCTTTCATCGAGATGAAGCTTCATGGAATTGGGACTCGGCGTTGGTTCAATGAATTTGATTTTCATGAAAAAACCTCCTTATCAATACGTCCGGCGGACTGCCCTCACTTGGATAGCGCACCGAATATCTCACTTCATTATAGTGTACCTTACTTTTGCATCCAAACAAAAAAACGATTTGGATATGAAAGGGTCTTTTGAGACAAACTGTGTGTGAGTGAGGCGAAAGGTGAAGCGAAACAGCAGAGAAGGCGAGAGGAGCGCAGGATGTTCAAGAAGCAGGAAAGGGTATTGATTGTCATTTGTGTCATCGTAGCCGCGATATGCCTTTACGGCGCCGTCAAAGGCTTTATGCGATATATGGACTACTTTGGATAGAGTTGCAGCGTATATAAAAGCAAAAGGAGCTGATCGAAACGCATGTCATCCCTTGATCCCGTGCTGCTGAGCCGGATTTTGACAGGCCTTACACTGTTCGTACATATTATTTTTGCGTCGCTCGGCGTCGGCATTCCGGTCATGATCGCCCTGGCGGAGTGGAGGGGCATCCGCACGCAGGATCCGCATTATACGCTGCTTGCCCGGCGCTGGGCACGGGGATTCGTCATTACGGTTGCGGTCGGCGTCGTGACAGGCACCTCGATCGGTCTTCAGCTCAGCCTACTGTGGCCGACCTTCATGCGGGTGGCCGGGCAGGCGATTGCACTGCCGCTGTTTATGGAGACCTTCGCCTTTTTTGTCGAGGCGATTTTCCTTGGCATTTATTTATATACATGGGACCGGTTCAGAAGCAAGATGACGCACCTGCTGCTGCTCATCCCGGTGGCGCTCGGCTCATCCGCTTCGGCCGTGTTCATTACGACGGTCAATTCCTTCATGAACGCGCCGCAGGGCTTTACGCTTGTAGATGGCGTATTGACAGATATCAATCCGATTGCCGCGATGCTGAATACGGCTGCCCCGACCAAGGTGTCGCATGTGCTCGTATCGTCCTATACGCTGTGTGCAGGTGTTCTGGGAGGCATAGCCGCCTTCAGCATCCTGCGGGGGAGAAAGCATATCTACTTCAAGAAAGCGCTGAAGCTGACCGTCGTCTCCACGTTCGTGTTTGCCGTGGCTACGGCCATTATCGGTGACTTTTCGGGGAAATACCTTGCCAAATACCAACCGGAGAAGCTCGCCGCGGGTGAATGGCATTTTGAAACCCAGGCCTATGCAACGCTGGTGTACGGAGGCGTGCTTGATGCGAACAACGAAGTGCGCTACGGCCTCAAAATTCCTTATGCACTAAGCATCCTCGCCGGCAACGCTCCAAATACGGAGGTCATCGGCCTAAACGAGTTTCCGGAAGATGAGCGCCCGCCGCTGTCCATCCATTATTATTTCGACACGATGGTGACGCTGGGCGGCTTGCTCGTCGTGATTCCGCTGCTGTATATGCTCCGCAAACGGCTGCCCGGCCACAAGCCATATCCGAAATGGTTGCTGATCGGCATCATGGCGCTTGGGCCGCTTTCTTTTACGGCGATTGAGGTCGGCTGGATGTATGCGGAGATCGGGCGGCAGCCGTGGATCATGCGCGGGTACATGAAGGTGGCGGAAGCGGCGACGACGGCGAATTACGTGGGCTGGATGCTGGTGCTGTTTATTCTGCTGTATTTCGTCCTATGCTTTTCCTGCGTGAAGGTACTGAGCAAGCTATTCCGCAACAAGGATGCGATAGAAGAAATGAGAGCGCTCGGAATCGAAGGAGGAAGCCGCAAGTGAGCTATGAGATTGTCGGTATTACCGTGCTGTGGATCTTTTTGTTCGGCTACATGATCGTGGCGTCCATCGATTTCGGCGCCGGGTTCTTCAGCTTTTACAGCGTGGTCCTCGGGCATGAGAACAAGGTGCACAATATCATTCAGCGCTACCTTTCTCCGGTCTGGGAGGTCACGAACGTTTTTCTGGTTTTCTTTTACGTCGGTTTGATCGGATTTTTTCCGGATGCGGCCTTTTATTACGGTACGGCGCTGCTGGTTCCAGGCAGTCTGGTCATCGTTCTGCTGGCTGTGCGCGGCGTCTATTATGCTTTTAACACCTATGGCAGCAGCAAGGAGAACAACAAGGTCTACATGGCTCTGTATGGTGCGACAGGCATCCTGATTCCGGCTGCGCTGTCGACGATTCTGGCGATCTCGGAAGGGGGCATCATCTCGGTACAGGGAGGAAAGGTCGTGATCGGCTGGGTGGATTTCTTCACGAATCCATATACCTGGTCCGTCGTTCTGCTGGCGCTCGTCAGCGTATTGTACATATCCGCGATGTTCCTCAGCTTTTATGCCAAAAAGAGCAGGGACGAAGGCGCGTTCGAGATTTTGCGCAGATATGCCCTGGCCTGGAGCGGACCGACGATCGCGGCTTCGCTGCTGGCTTTCGCCCAGATCGACCGCCAGAACCCGGAGCACTTTCAGCACATGCTGAATCATGCATGGATGTTCGTGACTTCGTTCGTCTGCTTTCTGCTTGCCGTGTATTTCGTTTGGAGCAGGAAGCATCTGGGCTGGTCCTTTATCCTCGTCATGCTGCAGTTTGCCTTTGCCTGGTTCGGATACGGCCGTTCCCACCTGCCTTACGTGCTGTATAAACAGATCAACATCTATGAAAACTTCACGAACGATACGATGGCGATCGCGCTCATTGCAGCTTTTGTCCTCGGGCTGATCGTCCTGGTCCCGTCGCTGATTCTGATCATGCGTCTGTTCCTGTTCGATGCCAAATACATTCGAGGCAGCTCTGCCAAGAAAGGATGAGAATGCGTGGAGGATTTCTCCATATTCGTTGCGCCTATGGGCATTGTCGTGGTATCTATTCTGTTTCTTGCTGTTTATATCGTCAAATATAAAGATCCGAAAGATGAGTGAATTCCTCTTGGCGAAGAGGCATGTGCGAGGATTGTTCTCCTGCTGGTACACCCGGTTTCATTCAGGGTAAAATGGAACTAACGGCTTGTATGAGAAGGAGGGGGAGACGGTGCCCAAAATTCGCTACGACAATATGGATAACGTCAGTACGGACCATACCCTGAAGCAGTTCAAGCAATGGCGCCAAGAGCGCAAGCAGAAGAAAAAGGACTATTCCTTCCAGGTGCCGAACGTGCCCCCGGAGCTTGATTATTTGCATGCGAACCGGCTGGATACGTCGATTACATGGATTGGACATTCAACGTTTTTTATACAGTATGAAGGTTTAAACATGCTGACGGACCCGGTCTGGGCGAAACGGATGGGGTTCGAGCGCAGGCTCGGCGAGCCGGGAATCGAGATTGCGGAGGTGCCCCCTGTCGACGTTATTCTGATCTCGCATTCCCATTACGATCATATGCACATGGCTTCGATCCGCAGGCTGTACGGCGCGGGAACGACGCTCATCGTGCCGGTCGGTCTTCGCAAAAAGATGATCCGCAAAGGCTTCCACAACTGCCTGGAGCTGAAGTGGTGGGAACATACGGTGATCCGGAACGTGAAAATATCTTTTGTGCCAACGCAGCATTGGACGCGGAGGACGCCGTTCGACACGAATACCTCGCACTGGGGCGGGTATATTCTGGAACCGGCGAATACCGATAAGCCTGCGGGAGGCGAGGGTGTGGAAGAGGCGCAGCTGCTTCCACCGAACCTCTATTTTGCAGGGGACAGCGGTTATTTTCCAGGCTTCAAGGACATTGGCAAACGGTACCGCATTCATGTTGCGATGATGCCGATCGGAGCTTATGAGCCGGAATGGTTCATGACCTCGCAGCATGTCAATCCGGAGGAGGCGCTGCAGGCTTTTCTGGACGTGAAGGCCGACACGATGATTCCGATGCATTACGGCACGTTCCGCCTGGCCGACGACACGGCGCGGGAGGCGCTGGACCGGATGGAAGCCGAGCGCATACGGCTCGGTATCGAGGAAGAACGTATGAAAGTGCTGAGGTACGGAGAGACGCTGCGAATTCATCCCGAGCGCCGCAGAGCCGGCCAATAGCAACCGTAAATGACACTGGATGGAAGCCTTGGCGGTGTGCCAGCGGCGTCCTATCCGGTGTTTTTGACGTGCACGGGACGGTGAAGTCATCGCGGACCTGCGGATCGCAACAATAACAACTTGTGAATGCGCTCTGTCTTCTTAGAGATACGTCGATAGAACGTTTTTTTTGTGCTATAATGTGCTGAAGCCTATTGTGAAAGGGATGGTAATGCTTAATGATCAGTACAAGCGGCGTGACGCTCCGTTACGGAAAGCGCGCACTTTTTGAAGATGTTAATATAAAGTTTACACCGGGCAACTGCTACGGTCTGATCGGTGCCAACGGCGCCGGTAAATCGACCTTCCTCAAAATTCTCTCCGGTGAAATCGAAGCCAACATGGGCGAAGTTCATATGACACCGGGCGAACGGATGGCCGTCCTGAAGCAGAACCATTTTGAATATGACGAATATCCGGTTCTCGAAACCGTTATTATGGGACACAGCCGTCTGTATGACATCATGAAAGAGAAGGATGCCCTCTATGCGAAATCCGATTTCTCCGAAGAAGACGGACTTCGCGCAGGCGAGCTGGAAGGCGAATTTGCCGAACTGAACGGATGGGATGCGGAGCCGGATGCGGCTGCACTCCTGATCGGTCTGGGGATTCCGCGCGAGCTGCACGACAAGAAAATGGTAGAGCTGAGCGGCAACGAGAAGGTCCGCGTACTCCTGGCGCAGGCCCTGTTCGGACGCCCGAACAACCTGCTGCTTGACGAACCTACCAACCACTTGGACCTCGAATCGATTCAGTGGCTTGAAAACTTCTTGATGGATTATGAAGGCACTGTTATCGTCGTATCCCATGACCGTCACTTCCTGAACAAGGTATGTACGCACATCGCGGATATCGATTTTGGCAAAATTCAAATGTACGTCGGCAACTACGATTTCTGGTACGAATCCAGTAAACTGGCTCTTGAGCTTCAGCGCGATGCCAACAAGAAGAAGGAAGAGAAGATCAAGGAGCTGCAGGCATTCATCCAGCGCTTCTCGGCGAACGCTTCCAAATCGAAGCAGGCGACTTCCCGTAAAAAGCAGCTCGATAAAATTACGCTGGACGATCTTCGCCCTTCGAACCGGAAATACCCGTTCCTACACTTCAAACCTGAGCGCGAAGCGGGTAAGCAGCTGCTGACCGTTGACCGCCTTACCAAGTCGCTTGAAGGCGAGAAGGTTCTGGATGAACTGAGCTTCATCGTCAACAAGGGCGATAAGATTGCTCTGGTTGGTCCTAACGGCCTGCCGAAATCGACCCTGTTTGAAGTATTGATGGGACGCACGGAGGCTGACGCCGGCGAATATGCTTGGGGCGTTACCACCTCTCAGGCTTATTTCCCGAAAGACAACTCCGAGTATTTCGACGGGGTTGATCTGAACCTGGTCGAGTGGCTGCGCCAGTACTCCAAGGATCAGGATGAAACCTTCCTGCGCGGATTCCTGGGCCGGATGCTCTTCTCCGGGGAAGAAGCCCTGAAGAAAGCGAGCGTCCTCTCCGGGGGAGAGAAAGTGCGCTGCATGCTTGCGAAGATGATGCTGAACGGGGCGAACGTGCTGCTGCTCGACGAGCCGACGAACCACCTCGACCTCGAATCGATTACGGCGCTGAACAATGGACTCATCGATTTCGACGGAACCATTCTGTTCACATCGCATGACCATCAGTTCATCCAGACGATCGCGAACCGCATTATCGAGATTACGCCAACAGGCATCATCGATAAGTCGATGACTTATGACGAGTATCTTGAGAGCGATGAAGTGAAGGGTCTGCGCGAGAAAATGTATCCAAACGGCCTGTAAATGTATTGAAAAAAGCTGCATTCCCGTAAAAGGGAAGCAGCTTTTTTGTGCCCTGCACGGCTGGCGGATTAGGATCCTCCGGTGCGGCGGCGCTGATTGTTGGGCTTTTTATTGTTTTGGCTTTTCATCGCATGCGGGGCATTCCCCTGAAATCCGCCGGGCTTGAACGCATTGTTCTGCTGCTTCTTTTGTTCGAGCTTTGCCTTGATGGCATCGGCGAGGTTGACCTTTTTTGATTCATTATTTTCGGACATGGGCGGCCCTCCCTTAAGGTTGTGTCCTTATTTTATCCGTTTTTGCGGATCCCCACAAGAGATGTGGGGGACAAAACCTCTTTGCCTGCGGCAACTATGTTTCTCTAGACCCACATGGTCTGCATTTGCTAGGATAGGAAAGTGCTTTTAGGAACCCTGCGGAAAAGGTGGCTTCAGGATCGTGGATATTTATGATGATATAAGAAGAGGCGAGCGTGGAGCCTGGGTCAGCATTTCAGCTTACCTGATTCTCTCTGCCTTTAAGCTGGTCAGCGGCTATGTGTTTGCATCCAGCGCGCTGCTGGCCGACGGCTTTAATAACGTGACGGATATCGTGGCGTCGGTCGCCGTTCTGATCGGGCTTCGGATTTCCCAAAAGCCTCCGGATTCCGATCATGCTTACGGGCATTTCCGGGCGGAGACGGTGGCGGCGCTCATCGCATCCTTCATTATGGCGATGGTCGGCATTCAGGTATTGGTCGAAGCGGTACGCTCTCTATTTGCCGGTCGCGAGGTACAGCCTAATCTATGGGCTGCCGGGGTAGCGGTCGTGTGCTCCGTCAGCATGTTCGCGGTGTATCAATACAACAAAAGGCTGGCGAAGCAAATCAACAACCAGGCGCTTATGGCGGCGGCCAAAGATAATCTCTCCGATGCCCTGGTCAGCATCGGGGCAGCGGTAGGCATTGCCGGAGCGCAGTTCGGCCTGCCATGGCTTGACGTGGTCGCGGCTTTTGCTGTCGGAGTGCTGATCTGCAAGACGGCATGGGACATTTTCCGGGACTGCACCTACCGCCTGACGGACGGATTCGACCAGGCTGAACTGAAGGATTTGCGCAGTGCGATCGGAGGTACGCCTGGCGTGGAAGGCATCAAAGACGTTAAAGCCAGGGTTCATGGAAACCACGTCCTGGTGGACGTCGTCATCGAAGTCGATCCGCATTTAAGCATTATCGAAGGCCATCAGATCAGCGATGAAATCGAGGATCGCCTCACGGATATGCATAATATCATGAACGTCCATGTTCATGTGGAGCCAAAGGATCTCGAGCTCTTGGAGCCGGGAAGGCATCGAAATGCTTTGAAGAAATAAGGGGTGTCCTCAGGGACGCCTCTTTTTTCTTTTCATACTTAATCAAGCTTGATGTTATTACTAGGACTTTAGAACCTCTTATTTCTGGATTTAGACAATCTTTTTGTGAGGAAAGGAGCATGTGGCATATCCTGCCTTTTGACTATAATGGGGACAGAAGCATTCACAGCCAGTCATCACAGGGAGGAATTACATGATGAACATCCGGAAAAGCCTGCTCTTATGCCTTCTCCTTTCCGCTACGGTATCGACTGCAGCCATAATGCCGGCAGGCTCCAAGACCGAGGCGGCAGCAGCCCCCAAGATTACGGTATCGCAAACCGGCATCATCCAGGCCAGCGTCAAATTAAGGGACAAGCCGTCCATGTCAAGCCAGGTTGTGGCCTACCTGCAGAACGGTGAGCAAGTCTCTATTCTGGAAAAGAGTTCGGCCTATTTTTATAAAGTCAAAACGTCGTCCGGCAAAGTGGGTTACACCAGTACTTCCGCGCAATACATCGTGGTCAAAGCCGGGAACGGAGCAAAACCGGCAGCCAAGCCGGCGAATGAAGCCGCCGCCTCTCATTCGAATACCAGCTCGAATGCCCAATCGAATACCGCATCCCGTTCAGATAGCAATGCCGGTTCAACGGCACCCGTCTTGCCTTCCTCAAGCAGCCCGGGCAATGGAATTGAACAGGTGATCCAAACCGGGATGAAGTATTTGGGCACGCCTTATGAGTACGGATCGAACCGGAACCAGACGAAAACGTTCGACTGTTCGGCGTTCACCCGCCAAATATTTAAAGAAGCGGCCGGTGTATCCCTGCCGATGGATTCCCGCCAGCAGGGAACGTGGGTGAAGGACAACAGCGAGACAGTGTATGAAATCGATCAACTGAAGCGCGGGGATCTGGTGTTTTTTATGGATTATCAGGGTACCGGCGCCGCTTCTTATACGGGCATAAATCCGGATCAGGAGCGCATTACGCATGTGGCTTTATATTTGGGAGACGGAAAATTGCTGCATACCTACTCGGTGAAAGCGGGCGGGGTTGTGGTCACGGATTTCAGCAGCTTCTGGAAGCTTCGCTTCTTGTATGGAGGCAGCGTGATTCAATAGCATGAGAAAAGGGACCGGAAGCCGAAGCTCCGATCCCTTTTTTATGATGCCAGACACTGTCATAACCTGGCATTTATTTATGTATAGAAGGAACTAAAGTCATCAGCTTCAGGACCGCGGGCTTTAGTCCGTTCTATTTCTCTTTCCCAAGCTAATCATTCTTGCTTACATGGCTGGTGTTACATGCACCCACGCTTTGCCGAGCCAAGTGTAAATTTCGATCCATTCCCCGGTGCCGATGATGTCCGATACGCGGTTGCCTGTGCCGAAGACGGTCTGAGGCGCCAGCATGCTGGCAATTTTACCGCCAGGCTCGAAATAGAAAGGTGTATCCTCGGTGAGAACCAGCGGCATGTTTTCCAGTCTATTCAGGTCGGACGGCTTAATGATCGGCTCATCCACGAGTTTGACGGGTTCTGCTACGGTTGTGGAAGATCCGGATACCGGAGTGACGGTCGTACCTGTCGTCGTTGTATCGTCGGCAAAAACTGCGGTTCCCATGGAAGCCATAATTCCGAAAGCTGCTGCAAAAGTAATGATTTTTTTCATTCGCGTGTTCCTCCTTGGTATAATGTGGTGTTGTTTCTACACTACAAATAACCCCCGCGTGGTAAATTGAACCAATTGAGTAAGCAAAAATTAGGAGGATGCTCCTAGATGCCTTCCGGATGCGATACCAAACCTCGGCGGAAAAGTTTTCGCGGCAGTCTCAAAACAATGGGAATATCAGGTATAATGATAGTAAATTTCTTCATAATCCAAGCCTGAAAGTCGAGTGATGCAGATGCTGGCAAAAGAAAACATGGTTATTTTGTTCCAGGGGGATTCGATCACGGATGCGAACCGGGACAGGGGGGCAAATCAGAAACATTTTATCGGCCAAAGCTATGTCTATCTGATCTCCTCCCGGCTCGCGAACGAAAACGCGGAGAAGAATCCGACGTTCATTAACCGCGGGATCAGCGGAAACCGGGTTTCCGATCTTTACGCACGCTGGAATGAGGATGCATTCAGCTTACAGCCGGATGTAATCAGTATTCTGATCGGTGTCAATGATGCATGGCGCACGATGTCCGGCGAGCCCAGCGGCGTGACGGACCGTTTTGAAAGAGCTTACAGACATCTGTTGGAAGAGACGAGAGAGGTCCTTCCGGATGCGCGTCTGATTCTGTGCGAGCCTTTTGTACTGAAAGGATCCGCCACCGAAGAGAAATGGGACGGCTGGCAGGCGCGGGTGGGAGTCTATCAAGGAATCGTCCGCCAGCTGGCGGAGGAGTTTCACACGATTTTCGTCCCGCTGCAGGATGCTTTTGACGAGGCGGCAACAAGAGCCGAGCCTGCTTATTGGCTGCATGACGGTGTACATCCGACGGGGGCAGGCCATGACGTGATTGCCAAGCGCTGGCTTGAAGTCGTCTCACAGCAGGGTCTTAACGATATAAAATGAACTAAAGCTTTTATCTAGAGGTGTTTTGCAAGAAGAGGCAGCCCGGGTCAGACGACTTTACGGGGTTGCCTTTTTTTGCGGAAATTTTAAGAAACTAAAACTTTGCGTTCAAGCCGAAATTCGTTATTCGCTGCCGTTTTCAGTATAATAGAGAGATGATGGGGTGAGAGAGTTCACCCAAAGAAAGAGGAGGCGGAATATGAAAATACTGCTTCGGATCGTCATCACACTGCTGGTGCTCATCGTCATCGGATGCGGATTGATCATCTGGTATATTTCGCCGGATCAGAAGCTGGACCTGAGCTATCAAAGCATTGACGTCAAGGCCAAGGCCGTGCAGATGCTCAAAACACGAAAGCCCGAAATCACACTGAACGGAAACGAACTGAACGAGCTGGCGAAGAAAGAGCTGGTCAAGCATATGGGGGAGCTTCCGCAGCAGGTAACCGTCACCGGAGCGCAGTTCCATTTTAACGGGCAAGAGGTAACGGCCGATATCAACGGCAAATGGGGCGGGCTGATTCCCTTTGGAGCGGAGCTGAAATTCTATATGGAAGCCAGCGGCAGCATTCTGGAGCTGCAACATGAATCCACGAGCATTAAATCCGTTCGTATTCCGGCAGAGAAGCTGGGCCTTGGCACCATTTCCGTCCCGCTTAAAGACCATTTGCCGGAAATGCTGACGGTGGATCATATCGAATTCCTGCAAGACGGGGTGAAGCTGGCCTTTAAGCTCGACTGGCTTTCCCTGCCTTCCATCTTGATGAAATAACGATGGGATCAAGCAGACACTAAAAAGCCAAGCGCGATGTTTCGCGCTTGGTTTTTTTGGAATTCTAACCTTTTTGGATATCTCTTTTTATAAAATGCCTGCGTTCATGTCCGCCTCGTTAAAGCGTTCGGCTGCGGCCGGTAAAGAGAGAAATAATAAAGAGCACCAGGAAGATAAAGAACAGCACTTTAGCGATGGTTGCTGCCGCTGCCACGATATTAAAGAAGCCGAAGATGCCAGCGACAATCGCAATGACTAAAAAGATAATGGACCATTTTAACATCAGAATCACCTTGCTTTCTTATGATTTGGATGTGTTGAGGTATGTTTATGAACCTGTCGGATCATGCAATCATATACCCGGCGGCAACTTGTCCGCCCCATCCTGTATGTTTCTTTAACCTTGCGAAAATGAAATGAAACAAGTCATGCAATCGGTAAATTCAGGCTTGTTTCGGGCATTCTTGGAGAGGGTAACTATGGCATATCAGGACATAAAATGAGACATATGGACTGGAACGGACCCGTTTCGCAAGGCGTAGGAAACAGCCGTTTCAATCTATATAGAAAGAGAGGTTTTGCAATGCTCGTAGGAATTAGTGTTGCCATCATTGCTGTTGCTTTTGCCGTATTGGTCGTTTATTTGATCAAAACCCTTCTGGCTGCAAAAGATTCTCTGGAGAAAACGACCCAGACGCTTCAAGAGGTTCAGCAGACCATTGACGAGCTCGGATATGAGGTCAAGCAAATCGTTAGACATGCCAGCGATATTACCGTGGACGTCCAGCACAAGATGAAACAAATCGATCCGGTGATGAGCTCGGTTAAAAATCTGGGCGAGGTGCTCAGCGAAGTCACGCTTGCGGCCAAGCAGGCGTCGACGACCATGATTCAGAAATTCAAGCAGACAAGTCCGAGTCCGAGAGGGAATGCGAACCAGCAGGCTGCCCTGCCATCCGCATCCACGGCGGAAGAGCGTACGTTCCAGTCATACGCCTCTACATACGGAGGCACAGGCAAAGCGAAATCCGGCTCCAACTGGATGAAATACGTGGATATTGCCGCTACCGTCTGGCACAAAGTCCGCCATTAATCTGAGCAGGTAATCAGGCTGATTGAAAGACTGAGAAAGGGTGAGAAAATATGTTGAAAATTGTCGCTATACTGTTAGGTGTGCTTTCTCCCTTGTCCCCCATGTCCGTCGTTCAGCCTGAATCTGCCCAGCTCCATGTCGCGGAGCCTGCGGTTCAGCAGGCGGTCGTCCGCACCGAGAGCGCTCCATTGCCTAAGGCGGTGTTGAACCGATTTGATACGATGAACGGCATTTCCCTGAATGACACGAAGAAAGACGTGCTCGCCAAAAAGGGAAAGCCTCTTAAGGTCACGGAGGATCGCTTGACGGGCTGTAATGAGTATCATTATAAAGATGCCGTTATTGGTGTATGCGAAGGTATCGTGGATTACGTTCATATCGCCGCGGTTTCCGGGAAAATGCAGGTTAACGGGGCCTGGATACCACTGAAGCAGACGGAGCTCGAGCGTATGCTCGGCAAGCCTCAGTTTGTTGCAGAGGACGGAAAGGTCTTTATCAGAGGTTATCATGCCATTAAGGTATATACCCATCCGAATACTGGAGCACTGGTAGCTGTGGATTTCTTTAACAGCACCACGGAATGAATTGGAAGTTCATGGTACCGCGTTTCAGTGCCAGCTTCCTAGGTTAAAAGTACATGAGCGAGATTACAAATAGATGAGGAGAGTGAGAAGCATGAATTCATCAACCAATGCAAAATCTTATGCGAAAGTCGTGGAGAACGGAGTTCAGGCCGTCGAGGAAGTGAACCAGCTCCGCAGCAACGGATATGTTTATGAGGATATATTCGTTCTGGCCCACGACGGAGACCGTTCAGAACGGATCGCCGAAACGGCTAATGCAGATCAGATTGGCATGAAGGAAGAAGGCATGTTTGATGCTCTTGCTAATTTGTTCCGTTCACGAGGCGACGAGCTTCGCGCCAAAATAACTTCCCTGGGCTTTACGGAAGCGGAAGCCCAGTTTTATGAGAAAGAGCTTGACCTTGGCAAAGTGCTTGTCATCGCGAAAAAAGCATAGAATTCCGCTGCCAATAACAGTTGGATAGGATGCAAAAATATAGATAAGGAATGGGACCCGTATGTCCCATTCCTTATCTATGTTTTTGGAACAGGTGGGTTTTACTGCCCTTCATTCCAACTACTAATTGGAGTTTGAGGCTGAAAAATCTATAGTATATGTTATATAGTGTATATAGAGAGATTTCATAAAACTCAAATTCATAGATCGTAAGGAGAGTGTTATGAGAATATTAATCGTTGACGACAATCCGACGAATGTCATTATTATTCGGGAAATTTTGAAAAAAGAAAATTACCGAGATATAGAAACCGCTTCGTCTGCCAGAGGAATGTTTGAACACTTGGGCGTAGAAGGCTATGCCACCGAACCGAAGCAGGCCAAGCATGTGAATATTGATTTGATTCTGCTCGACATGATGATGCCGGAGATGGACGGAATCGAGGCTTGCCGCCTTATTCAGCATTATGAGCATCTGAAGGATATTCCGATCATCATGGTAACGGCGGTGGGGGATTCCAAAAAACTGGCCGAGGCGCTCGATGCCGGGGCGGTCGATTATGTCACGAAGCCGATCAACAAGGTGGAGCTGATGGCCAGAATCCGGCTCGCCCTGCGGCTGAAGCAAGAGAATGATTGGCATAAGGAGCGGGACCAGCGCATTCAGGATGAGCTGAAGCTGGCTGCGCTTGTTCAGAATGCCGTGCTCAGCCCTGCGATCGAGGACGATACGTTTGAAGTTCACGCCATCTACCAGCCCTCCGCTGAACTTGCCGGCGACTTGTATGCCTGGTATCCGCTCGGGGGCGGAAGATACGGCGTGATTTTGCTGGATATGATGGGTCATGGCATTTCTTCCTCGCTGTTTACGATGTTCATTGCATCAGTGCTGAAGGATACAGTCACGACATACGTCGAGCCCGAAAAGGTCATCCAGGAGCTCAACCGCCGGTTTAACCAGCTTTATATCGAAAACCAGCTCGTCCAGTATTATTTTACCGCGATCTATCTGGTGGTGGACACCGTGGTAAAGCGAATCGACTACGTGAATGCGGGGCATCCGCCTGCGCTGTTTTTCCAGGGAGAAGAACGCGTTGTCATGCTGGATAAGGCCTGCTGCCCGGTCGGGCTGTTTGACAAAATGGAGATCGAGCCCCAGACGCTGTATTACGAAGGCGAAGGGCATATCGCGCTCTATACGGACGGCCTGCTCGAGCTTGTGCAGGGCGAGCATGAGGATCAGGTGAATTTCCTGGTGAATCATCTGAAAGATTCCCATCAGTGGGATGAGGATAAAATGTTCAAGGCGTTTTTCGAGGACAACGGAACGCAGGAGCGTGAAGACGATAAATGCCTGGTGTGGATTTCATTAAAAGAGGGGGAGCCTGCTGAATGAAGTTAAAATCCAAGCTGATCATCGGATTCGGCGCGCTCATGGCTATTTTGATCGTGCTGACCATGGTCGGTTATGACCGTTTAAATTATATGAACAAACAGCTGGACCAGGTTTACCAGGAACGGTACTTAAAGGTTAGATATTCCAGCGGTGTACGCGGAGAAGTAAACAACATTTCGCGGCTGCTTGTCAATTCCATGCTCAACCAATCGAATAACCTGGGCGAGGCAAAGGACCAGATCAAGGCCATGATTGCAAACGGAGATCAGAATTTGGCCAAGCTGATCGCGAGCACCGACTCGCCGGAGGAGAAACAAATGCTGAACCGGGTTCAAAGTGCCTGGGAAGGCTATAAGACGTATGAAGAGAAGCAAATGGCCTTTGTTGATCAAGGACTGTGGGATCAGGCGAACCTCTATCGGAATACGAGCGGCTTGTCCCTTCAGATGGAAGCTCTGGACAGCATGAATGAGCTGGCTTCGTTCCAGGACTTGCAGATCGACAGTGAAATCAAAAATGTCAAAGCAAGCTATAACCGTTCGATCCAAATCACGACGGCGATCATGATCGCAGGGCTTCTGCTGGGACTTGCCGTCATTATGTGGGTAATCCCGAGCATCACCAAGGGACTCAATGTCGTATCGATGATGATCAGCAGCTTTGGCAAGGGCCGGATCAAGACGATCCGCCGCATCAAGGTAACCTCGAAGGACGAAATCGGGCAGATCGCCAATGTGTTCAAGGAAATGGCCGAGGATCTGGACGAGAAGCAGCAGCTGGAGCTCAGCTATTTGCAGGCTCAGAAAGACCAGAACTGGCTGAACTCGAACGTAAGCCAGATTACCGAGCTGCTGCGCGGCCTGAATTCCAGGCAGCAGGTTTCCCAGGCGTTCATCAGCGAATTCACTCCTGTATTGGGTGCTTCTTATGGGGCAATCTATATCCATGACGAAGACAAGGAGCCGAACAAGCTGGTCCTGAACGGGACCTACGCCGGTGAGGGGGTCAGCGTGGAGGAGAAACTGGAAGTAGGCGAAGGCCTCATCGGCCAGAGCGCAATGGACCGTAAGACGATTATGATGGAGGTTCCCGAGAATTACCTTGCAGTTTCCTCCGCTTTCGGCCAAGCAAAGCCCGCCCATCTCATGATTCAACCCGTGGTGTTTGAAGAGGAACTGCTCGGCGTGATTGAAATAGCCGCATTCGAGCCGTTCACGGAGCTGCAGCAGCAGCTGTTCTCCCAGCTGGGAATGAATCTCGGCATCGTGATTAACAACATCAACCGCAGATTGCGGGTCGAGGAGCTTCTGCGCGAATCCCAGGCTCTGACTGAAGAGCTCCAATGCCAGTCGGAAGAGCTCCAGACGCAGCAGGAGGAGCTGAGACGCTCGAACGAGAACCTCGAGGAACAGACCGAGGCACTGAAGAATTCCGAGGATCTGCTGCAGCGCCAGCAGGAGGAGCTCGAGCATTTCAATACCGAGCTGATCGCCAAGACACGTGCGCTCGAAGAGCAAATGCAGCAGCTCGAAGAAAAGAATATCGAAGTCGAGGACGCCAAGTCCAAGCTGGAGCAGCAGGCGATGCAGCTTGCGGTGACCAGCAAATACAAGTCGGAATTTTTGGCCAACATGTCGCATGAGCTGCGCACGCCGCTTAACAGCTTGCTGATCCTGTCGCAGCTTCTGGCCGAGAATAAGGACGGCAACCTGAATGACAAGCAGACCGAATACGCCCATACGATTTACATGTCGGGGGCGGACCTGCTCAAGATGATCGATGAAATTCTGGACTTGTCCAAGGTAGATGCCGGTAAGATGGAGATCAACCGTGAAGAGGTTCCGATCAAGGATTGGAAAGGCTTCGTGAATCAGAACTTCATGCCGATGGCGAACAAGAAGCAGTTAGCGCTGAAGGTCAGCTATGAGGCGGATCTGCCGGAGTCGATCGTTACGGACGGATACCGCGTGAAGCAGATCATCCGCAACTTGCTGTCCAATGCGTTTAAATTTACGACCCAAGGATCTATATCCTTTCATGTCAAACGGGCGGATTCCGGCAAGCTGCCTCCATATTTGAACCGTTCGAAGCCATATCTGGCTTTGGCCGTGAAGGATACCGGAATCGGCATTCCGAAGGATAAGACCGAGCTTATATTCGAAGCGTTCCAACAGGTCGACGGCACGACAAGCCGCAAGTATGGCGGCACGGGGCTGGGCTTATCCATCAGCCGTGAACTGTCGAGATTGCTTGGCGGCGGCATCGAGCTTCAGTCGGTCGAAGGAGAAGGCAGCTGCTTTACCCTGTACCTGCCGCTCATCTCTCCCGATGCGTCAGCCGGCGCTCAAGCGGAGGCGGCGGTATCGGCCGAGCTGATATTGCCTGAACAAACGGTCTCAAGCAAGAAGCAGCAGCCGGAGAACAGCAGCGAGACGATCGCGGCCGTTCCGATGGAAGATGACCGGAACCATATTGGCGATAAGGATAAAGTGCTCCTTATTATCGAGGATGACGTCAATTTTGCGAATATTTTGCTGGATATGGCCAGAGGCCGCGGCTTCAAGGGATTAGTCGCGCTGCAGGGGGATGTCGGCCTCAAAATGGCGCAGTCCTACCTGCCGGATGCCATTATTCTGGATATTCAGCTGCCGGTAATGGACGGATGGTCCATCCTCGGCGAATTGAAGAGCGACTCGGCCACCCGCCACATCCCGGTACACATCGTATCGGTCGTGGATGAGGTAAAGCAGGGGCTGAAGATGGGCGCGATCGCTTATCTGAAGAAGCCTTCCTCCAAGTCAGCCCTGGAAAGAGCGTTCTCCCATATGGAGTCTTATACGGATCATTCGGTGAAGCATCTGCTGATTGTCGAGGATGATGACATCCAGCGCCGCTCAATCATCGAATTAATCGATCATGATGACGTGGCGATTACGGCCGTATCCACTGGCAAGGAGGCGCTGAACGAGCTCCGGAAGCAGCGTTATGACAGCATGGTGCTGGACCTGATGCTAAGCGACATGACCGGATTCGAGCTGCTGGATCAAATCCAGCAGGACGAGGAGCTGGAGGATCTGCCGATCATCATTTACACGGGCAAGGATCTGGACAGTAAAGAGGAAATGAGACTGCGCAAATATGCCGAATCCATCATCATCAAGGACGTGAAATCACCGGAACGCCTGCTCGATGAGACGACGCTGTTCCTGCACCGGGTGGAGGCGAATCTGCCGGAGGATAAGCGTAAAATTCTGCAGAAGCTTCACAACAAGGAAGTCCTGTTTGAAGGCAAACGAATTTTGCTGGTCGATGACGACATCCGTAACGTCTTTGCCCTGTCCAGCGTGCTGGAAGGCTATGAAATGGACGTTACATTTGCCGAGAACGGCCGTGAGGCCATCGACATTTTGAATAGCGGGAAGCCGTTTGACCTCGTCCTGATGGATATGATGATGCCGGAAATGGACGGTTACGAGGCGATGCGCCTGATCCGCCAGCAGCCGGAGTTCCATAAGCTTCCGATTATCGCGCTGACGGCCAAAGCCATGAAAGAGGACCGTTCCAAGTGTATTGAAGCCGGCGCATCGGATTATGTCAAAAAACCGATTCAAACCGAGCAGCTTCTCTCCTTAATGCGGGTTTGGTTGTATTCGTAAACTTCATATTTGGGTAATAGATTATAATTAGGAACGTTGCACACATGCTAAGACGAACCATCTTAATAATTAAAGACTGTATTTACGAAATAGATTGTAAGTGTTGTTATGACCGTAACAGGAAAGAAACCGGGAGGAACGTGAATGGATTTTTGCAAATCAGATGATTATGATGACAGCTTGCCGGAGACCGGCGATCGGGAGCGCGAGTATATTGAACTTGAGCTGCTGCTGGAAGGAGTACACCGGCTTTACGGTTACGATTTCCGAAATTACGCGCTTCCTTCGCTGCGGCGGCGAATATGGCATTTCATCCATTCGGAGAATTTAAAGACGATCTCCGCCCTGCAGGAAAGGGTGCTCCATCAAAGGCCGGTATTTGAACGAATGGTTCATAATTTATCAATTCCGGTGACGGAAATGTTTAGAGATCCTGGACTCTTCCTGACGTTCAGGAAGAAAATCGTACCGCTGCTCCGCACCTATCCGTATATCCGGATATGGCATGCAGGCTGCTCGACAGGCGAAGAGGTGTATTCCATGGCGATTCTGCTGCACGAAGAAGGCCTTTACGACAAGGCGAGGATTTATGCAACGGACATGAATGACCGCTCACTGGAAACGGCCAAGCAGGGGATATTCGGCATCGAGAAAATGAAGCTGTACACGAAAAACTACATCGAGGCGGGGGGGACCCGGTCCTTTTCAGAATATTACACGGCGAAATACAATTCGGTAATCTTTAAGCCGTTTTTGCAAAAAAACATCATTTTCGCGGAGCATAATCTGGCAACCGATCGTTCTTTTAACGAATTCAACGTTATTTTCTGCCGGAACGTGATGATATATTTTAACGATACGCTTCGAGACCAAGTTCATGGGCTGTTTCATGAAAGTTTAAGCCGTTTCGGTATTCTGGTTCTCGGATCGAAAGAGTCCATTCAATTTACGGAATATAGTGATTGCTATGAACCGCTGGACCGAGTGGAGAAAATATACCGAAAGATTAAATAGAGTAATGGGAGGATTCCATGGGGGTTCAAGAACCGATTCATATATTGTTGGTAGATGACCGTCCCGAGAACTTGCTTGCCCTGGAAGCCGTGCTGGAGAGCGAGCAGTACATTCTGGTGAAGGCAACGTCAGGTGAGGAGGCGCTGCGCTGTCTTTTGAAAGATGAGTTTGCCGTGATCGTCCTGGATGTCCAAATGCCGGGAATGGACGGGATCGAAACAGCAAAGCTTATTAAGGCGAGGGACAAGACGAAGGACATTCCGATTATTTTTATTTCGGCAAACAGCAAGGAAGCGGAGCATCTGTTCGCAGGCTACTCCGCGGGTGCCATCGATTACATGGTGAAGCCTTTTATTCCGCAGATTCTGAAGTCGAAGATCGAAGGCTTCGTGGAAATGTACCTGACGAACAAAAAGCATAAAACGCAGTCCATGCTGCTTCAGCAGAAGACGCAGGAGCTGGAGAAGATTAACCATGAGCTGGTGAAGGCCAAGGAAGCGGCAGAAATCGCAGCCAAAGCAAAGACGGAGTTTCTTGCGATGATGAGTCACGAGATCCGTACGCCGATGAACGGCGTCATCGGGATGGTGGATCTGCTGATGGAGACTGACCTGAAGGAAGAGCAGAAGGAATACTCGGAGATTATCCGCAGAAGTGCCGATGCACTCGTGACGGTAATCAATGACATTCTGGATTTCACCAAGATGGAATCGGGAAAAATGGAGCTGGAGGAGCATCCTTTTGATCTGCAGAACTGCATTCAGGAAGTTTTCAGCCTGTTCTCCGTCGAGGCCGGCAAAAAGAATCTGGAGCTGGTATATTTCATCGATGAGCATATTCCGCATGTCGTCTTCGGCGATATGGCCAGACTGCGCCAGGTGCTGATCAATCTGATCGCCAATGCCGTCAAGTTCACGCATCAGGGTGGCGTGTATCTGATGGTTTCTCCGAAAGGGCTGTCCGGTGAAGCCATTGATATCGAATTTGCCGTCAAGGATACCGGCATCGGCATCTCTGCGGATAAGATAGATCGCCTCTTTCAGCCCTTCTCCCAGCTGGATTCCTCCATGACTCGGAAATACGGCGGTACAGGTCTTGGCCTCGCCATCTGCAAATCCCTCGTCGAAATGATGGGCGGGGATATCCGGGTCGACTCCTCCGAAGAAAAGGGAGCTACCTTCGTCTTTAATATTGTCGTAAAGGAGCCGGAGCAGGATGAGTGCATGAGCGGCCGATGCGACGAACTCCGCCTTCAGGTCAAACGGGACAAGGATGCCCCGCCGGATATTCTCGTTGTGGATGACCATCCGGTCAACCAGAAGCTGATGGTCAGCATGCTGGGTAAGCTGGGCCTCAAAGCCGATGTGGCTGAAGACGGGAAACAAGCCGTCGAGAAGGCGAAGGCCGGTCCGGGCTACCATTTTATTTTCATGGATCTGCAAATGCCGGTCATGGACGGGCTGGAGGCCACGGAAATCATTCGGCAGCAGCAGACGTCTAATCGCAAGCCGGTCATTATTGCAATGACAGCCAACGTCATGGAAGGCATCCAAACCCGCTGCAGGGAGGCGGGAATGGACGACTACATCAGTAAACCTGTCAAAATGAGCAGTGTTAAACAGGTGCTCACCCGCTATCCCGCACCCTTATCCCGCGAAACCATGCAGACAGCGAATATACCGAGCCATCAGGCGGAGGAAAACATTACCTCGTAAATATAAGGCGGCGCGTGATTCAAGCGCATGCGTTTAGGGTTATTTGATAAAGAAAACAAATATATAAACTGAACCTTTCGAAGTTCAATTTATTTATCGGGAGAGAATGTCTATGAATACAAATAAAAACGAGAAATTCGTTGCAACAACAGAACGAAATGAAGGATCTTGCACCGTGTACCTGAGTGGAGAGCTGGATTTATCCGTTGCTCCCGACTTCAGGCTTGTCATGGAACCGCTCGTAGGGGATTCTGAACTTGATTTGATTATCAACATGAGGGATTTGAAATATATCGATAGCACCGGTATCGGTATCCTGCTGTCGATTCTGAAGGCGAGACACGGAATGGACGCCCGCTTCGTGGTGGACGAGGTGCTTTCCCAAATCCAAAAGCTGTTCGATATGACGGGTATCGCCAAGTTTTTCAGCCCTAATCAGAATTCCCAATAGGAAAGGATCGAAGAAAGTATGAATGCTGAAGTGCAAAGAGTCGTTATCTCTCTACCAGCCCAAGCTGATTATGTAGATATTGTCAGACTGAATTTATATGGAATTGCTTCTAAAATGGGCTTTTCCTATGAGGATATTGAAGATATGAAAGTTGCCGTGTCGGAAGCTTGCAACAACTCGGTGCTTTACGCTTACAGCCAGCAGGACGGTATGGTTGAAGTGGCGTTTGAAGTCAATCGGGATTTGTTGTCCATCACGGTAAAGGACGAAGGGGAAAGTTTTGAACGTGTCACTCCAAGCACGAGCGGCGCCACGCTTCATAACAAAGACTTGCATGACGTGGAGATCGGCGGGCTTGGCTTCTATCTGATGGAAGCTCTCATGGATGAGGTTAGCATAGAGAATGAAGCTGGGCGTGGAACCAAGGTCGTCATGTCCAAACGCCTCATGAGAAGTGAGGAGAAGGTATGAACGATCACGTGACTCCCCCTGAGTCCATGAGCGAGGCTGTCGGCCTGATCTGGGAATACCAGCAGACCAAAGACAACGAAATCGCTACCGTTCTAATCAAGAAATATGAACCCATGGTGAAAATGGCTGCAGGCAAAATTGCCCGCAACCGTCCGGATTTATATGAGGATTTGTATCAGGTCGGCCAGATGGCGCTGATTCGTTTGCTTCAGCAATACGATATCAGCCTGGGAATTCCTTTTGAGCCCTATGCCATGAAAAGCATGATCGGCCATATGAAAAATTTCCTCCGCGATAAATCCTGGTACATCCAGGTGCCGCGGCGTATCAAGGAAAAAGGAGCGCTCGTTCAGCATGCGATCGATGAATTGACGGTCAAGCTGGAGCGTTCTCCGAATGTGGATGAAATTGCCGAATACCTTGATCTGTCAGCGGAAGAAACGGTAGAAGTGCTCGCCGGACGCGAATGCTATCACTACGTTTCTCTGGATTCTCCCCTTTCACAGGAAGAGACCGGAGCCACTCTCGGTGAACTCATCAGTTCTGATGTGAATGATTACGATTCTGTCGAGAAAAGAATGGATCTGCAGCAGGCTCTCAGCCAGTTGAAGGAACAGGAGCAAAAAGTGCTTCTGCTTGCTTTCCAGGATGGGGAATCCCAGCGTTCCATTGCCCAGAAACTGGGCGTTTCGCAGATGAGCGTATCAAGAATTCAGAAGAGAGCCACCGAAAAACTGAAAGAAATCATGTCTAACTCATCTATATGAAGGACAAGCTTCCTGTATGCAATGTGCTCATGACCGGAAGTTCGTAAGGACACGCCATGTTCTCGTCGAGAATATGCTGCGTGTCCTTTTATCATGGAATATACCATTTGAAATGGAAGGAGCAGAGCCGATGACAAAGGAGAATTCACCCGCATACGTGAACAATATATTGTCTTTTGCCGGCCACTGGCAGTGGTATGATATTTGTTTTGAAGGTGATACCTGCGAAGTGCTGCGAGATCTGGAGGAACAGTTTCCGATCATGAAAGAGTGGATCAACGTGATTCCGAAGGTCGGGGAAAACTATATATCGGTTCGCTTTCCGAATGGGGTGGATGCCGTTATTTTTGGTACGCTGCCGTATTCCATCAAAGACGAAGTCACGGACAGCGGCCATGTAGACAGGGTTCACTTTTTCGTTCAGCGCGACCTTCTGGTGACGATCAATCTGGATCAGAACACGAGGGAGATTATGGCCACGCCCGAGCGCACCGCGATGCTGCATCAGTGTCAGCATGCCGCGGACGGCATGTTTGTACTGGCCCGGACCCTTTTACATTATTTCCATAGGGGCCTCGATTTGTTTGAAGCCAACCTGCGGGAAATTGAACGAGCGATGGAACTGGACAATCAGCGCAATTTAATGGATAGGATCCTCAGCTCGCGTTTCGTGCTGCTGTACTGGAGCAACATGTTCACCCCGTTCGAGGAGTTTTTAGCTGCGGCCAAGGAAGGGTATCTCGATAAGCTGGAGAAAAGCCGGCCCTTCATGCAGCTCGTGCACCGGATGGAGCGCATGGACCGGGCTTTCCGGCATTATGAAGACGAGATCGATACGCTGATCGCAATTGATGATGCGGTATCCGCATTCCGAGGCAATGAGATTATGAAAACCTTGACGATTTTGACGGCTATCTTTACGCCGGCGACGGTGGTAGGCGCGATATGGGGCATGAATTTTGATAATTTGCCTGCCATCAAAACACCTTGGGGATTTATAGGAGTCATGGTGGGAACCTTTATGTTCAGCGGCGGCATGTATTGGTGGATGCACCGCAAAGGTTGGACGGGGGACTTGCTTCGGGTCAGATCCAAAAAAAATTCAAAAATATGAGGCGTTTCTGCGCAAACAAAGCCGGAAGGATTCTGAACGTTCAGAATTCTTCCGGCTTTAATCTTGCTTCGTCTGGCAGGACCTCATACGGATTCCGCGCAGTTTACTCTTTGTAAGCATCAATGTATTGCTGAAGCTGGGCTATGTAATCGCCAATGACCGGCATGCTGACGAACAAACTCAGAATGTAGCCCAGAAGCCCCAGCACCACGAATGTTCCAACAGACAGGCCGAGCCCGCGTGCCAGGCCGGAAGTGAAGTTGGAGACCAGTCTTTTTTTAGTACTCGAATAGTTCTCGATAATGTCCTTAACCTGGGACTTTTCAAGTGAATCGGCAATCTGGTCCAAGCGTTTATTCAATCTCTTGACCTCATGCCGCAGTTCGAACGGATGTTCATCGACATTATAGGGGTTTGCTTTGCTCACGGTTCATCCCTGCTTTCTTTCGGCGTTCAAGGCAGCCGATGTAGTAGTCTTGGCGCAAAAACAGCCAGCTTGGACAGCTGGCTGTTTACGGGAATAGTCCATCTTGGTTTGACGGAATTAAAGTTTGGCTTGCCAGTACCCCTTTAGTTCCTAGAAAGATGTCTTATTCATTTCTTTGCGAACATCACGGGAAGCATCTTCCGAAGCCTCCTTGATGTCCTTGGAAGCATCCTTCGCGTCATCCGCTACATCTGCGGAAGCCTGTTTGACGCTTTCCATAATGCTGCTCTTGCCTTCGGATACCGACTTGGCCAGCTCTGTCGTTTTGGAAGTTACGGATTTAGCCAGATCGGTAGCTTTTTCGCCGACGACAGAGGCAACTTCTTTGGATTTGTCCGTCATGGTGCTGAGTTTCTCAGACAAATCGCCGCGCAGTTCATGACCAGGCTTCGGAGCGAAGAGCAAGGCTGCTGCCGCACCGATCAAACCGCCGATGAGTGCTCCTTTAAAAAATGTGCTGCCACTTTGTACCGGATATTCAGTTTCTGCTTTATTCATCTGAAATCACTCCTTATTCTTAGTTCATATTTATAATTAGGTGGAACGTGTAAACAATCTGCTGATGAGACCAAGAAGAAATACGAAGATTGCGGTCCCTAGAATTGCCGGGATGACAGCGAAGTTTCCGAGATGAGGACCCCAGTCTCCGAACAACCAAGCGCCTACCCAAGCACCTACAAAGCCAGCGACCATGGCACCTAGGATACCTCCTGGCATGTTATGCCCAACGAGTGCATCACCGATAATCCCAATGATGACGGCCATAACGATGGTGATGATAATTGCCCACATGTGGATCGCCTCCCTTTCTTTTAGGATGAAGATGAGTTGTACTCGCTCTTGCTTACTTCGTATTTAAACGAGAGAGAAACGCCTGAATCAATTTAAACGAGAATGAGAGTAAAATAAAGATAATCAAAGAATAACGAATAATACGCTAGTATTTATTGATATAACGTCTATATTCGGAACTTTACAAAAGTGTACTGTTATACTTTCTGGCTGCGAATTCATGCAATCTTCCATAAAGTAGCCTTTATACTCATCCCAATAAGTTGTATGATAAAAAAGCGATAAGCTATAAGGAGAGATGGTTCAATGGATTCGCTGCTAATCAAGGAATACCGCGCGGGCATTATGGAATGCGCGCATCATGGACATATAAGCATCATCAATGATCAAGGGCAAGTTGAGGCATCAGCCGGGGATCCCGATTTCGTGACGTTTACCCGCTCGGCGGCCAAACCGCTTCAAGCCATTCCTGCGATTCGCGGAGGCATCGTGTCTTACTACGGGCTCACCGAGAAGGAAATTGCAATTATGACCGCTTCCCATCTGGCTCAGCCGGATCATGTGGAAGTGCTGGAGAGCATCATGTTAAAGACAGGCCTGACGGAAAAGGAACTGGTTTGCGCGCCGAGCTACCCGCTTGACGATGAGAACAGGGAAAGGGTGCTGCGCCATGAAGGCAGCAAGCGGCGTGTATATCATAATTGCTCTGGCAAGCATCTGGGCGTTCTGGCATACTGCAAAATGAAAGGTTACCCCCTCGAAGGATACGAAGAACCGGAGCATCCGGTGCAGCAGGAGATTATCGGGACGGTGGCGATGATGTGCGGAATGGAGCCCCAGCAGATCCACCTCGGCACGGATGGCTGCGGCTTTCCCGTCTTCGGGCTTCCGCTGTCCGCTATGGCTGCTGCGTACCTCAAGCTGGCCTGTCCGGAGCTGATCGCGGATGAAGCGACACGGGAGGCGGTCGAGATCATCACCCGGGCTATGAACACCTATCCGCAAATGGTGGGGGGCAGCGGCCGTGTCGACTCCCTGATTCTGCGGGATCCGAATATCGTGGCCAAAGGCGGCTTCAAAGGCGTATACTGTTTTGGGCTTAAAAAGGAACGCCTCGGCGTTGCTCTTAAGGTGCTGGACGGATCGGAAGAGGAGTGGGGCTGGATCGTGGAATCGATTTTGAACCAGATTGGCTATGGCAACAAAGAGCTCATGGAACAAATGAATAAAGCTTTTACTCACCATATTTATAACGACGCGGGCAAGCATGTCGGACATGCCGAGGCCGTATTTCAATTGCATGAAGGCTCTGCGGCGGTCTAAAAGCAGAAGGACCAGGTAACAGAGTATCAGGTCAAACAGGCTGGCAAGAATATGCGGATTTGGAGTCCGGCCCATATATGGAAGAAAAGCAATCCCCCCATGCAAGACTGGGGGGATTTTTGCTGTGTTCCAGCCGCTACCAAATGATTAAGCCTTATAGGTTGGGGGTAAGAATTACGTATTCAAGATCAAGTTTTACAATATAAAGTTGCTCATGGAGGTGGATGTAAAATGATTAAAGTAGTGACTTCAGCAGAACGTCATACATCGGAGAAGGAGTGGATCCATAGCGAATTCAGCTTCTCTTTTGCCGACTACGATGATCCAAGCAATGCGCATTTTGGATGTCTGCTCGCTCATAATGATAACCAGTTAAGTCCGAAACAAGGCTTTAAGAAACATCCTCATCATGATTTGGAAATCGTCAGCTATGTCATATCCGGAACACTTGAGCATAATGATGACCTTGGAAACGTCACCCGAATTCCAGCAGGAACGGCACAGGTGATGAGTGCGGGCACGGGAATCAACCATTCAGAGACGAACCCGTCCGAAGACGAGCCGGTACGCTTTATGCAGATGTGGTTTTTGCCCTCGCGCCCTGGTGTACAGCCATCTTGGAAATCCCGTCCGCTCTCGAGAGAGGAACGCTTAAACAAGCTGCAGCCTGTGGTAACCGGAAGCGGCGGAGCACCCGAAGCAGCCGGGGAGCAGCTGGAAATTCAGTCGGACGTTACGCTCTATATCCCCATTTTGGAGACCGGCCAAGAGATTGTCTTTGAGCAAAAAGAGGAGAGAAGAACTTATCTGTTTCTCATTTCGGGTCATCTTGAAATTGCCTGCAATGACGGAACGTTCCAGCTTGAACCGGGAGACGCTGCGCGGATTCGCAACAGCTGCGACCTTCAAATCAAGGGGACAAGCAGCGAAGGCGACGCGGAATTCGTGCTCGTGGATATCCCCTAGAATGGGCTGCCGTAAGAAAAAGCCCCCTGATGCGCCATCATTCGTACAAGTACGAACGAAAGGGACGCCAGGGGGCTTTTTTGGTGTACAGAAGCGGGAATTACTTGCTGCGGAGTCTTCCGAGTTCCGACACCAGAGCCTCCACTTCGGAAATGCTCAAATTGGACTTGCTGACCACCAGCTCATACACGTCGCGGATGTCCTCATATTGATCAACGGAGAATGCGGATGCGTTCATGGCAGCGCCGCTGGCCATTCTCAATCTGGTTTTAATCTGTTCAATCATATATTCAATATTTTCAGCGGTTTTTTGAGTCAAGTCCATGGGGACCATTCATCCTTTCCAGATTCTATTCTCTTAAAGCAGTTCGTCTATTTTATATATTGTAGCACGACTTTTCCCGTAATACAGGAAAATGATTTTTCTTACAGGCCGTTTTGCAGTAAAATCAAAAGAAAACGGCTGCGAAAGCAGCGTGGGAGGGCCGTTAGCCATGACGTTTCAAGACCCCCATCTGGTTCGGGGAATAGGAGGAAGCTCCAAAAAAATTCAGGCTGATGGACTCCGCGATTTCTTTGCGGACATCGGAAGCCGCTACAGGCTGGATCAAATAACCTTTCTGTGTATCGGCACGGACCGTTCGAGCGGAGATGCGCTGGGCCCGCTGACGGGCAGCGAGCTGCAGGCGTACGGTTTCCCGAGCGTTATTGGCACCCTGTCAGCCCCCTGTGATGCTTCTTCTTTAGAGGCCTGCATCGCGGCCATACCCGAAGGTCATATTGTCATCGCTGTGGATGCCTGCCTCGGGCAATCCCATTCCGTCGGAAGCTTTCTGGTATCGGATGAACCGATTTTTCCAGCCCAATCCGTTGGACATGCGCTTCCGGCCGTCGGTCATTACAGCATCGCCGCTGTCGTGAATGTCAAAGGTCCGAAGCCTTATGCAACGCTTCAAATGACATCGCTCTTTCATGTCATGAGCATGGCCGGCCAAATCGCATCCTCGGCAGCGGGTGCATTCGGACTTGGTTCCCAAGTTCAGGGTTTCCGTTTCAACGGGTGGCCTTTGGCTTAATATATACATAATAAACTTCAAGATTCTGATGAACTCCGAAATGGTATCAAGGCGATCTGAAATATTAATTCGATATAAAGAAAGAAGGATATCACCATGGAAAAAGTACTTTGCGACGGATACACGCTTTGCTATGCCGAACAGGGACAGGGAGATCCGATCGTGCTTCTTCACGGTTTTTGCGGCAGCTCCGAATATTGGGATAAAGTCGTGCCGCTCTTGTCTGGCAGCTACCGCTGCATTGTGCCTGATCTGCGCGGACACGGACGTTCCGATGCTCCGCTCGGTGCTTATACCATCGAGCAGATGGCGGATGATGTCCTGAACCTGCTGGATGAACTGGACCTGCCGAAGGTGACGATGCTTGGCCACTCGCTGGGCGGTTATGTCACGCTATCCTTCGCTCAGCGCCATGCCTCCCGGCTGAACGGATTTGGTCTGATCCATTCCACGGGTTATCCGGATGACGAGGCAGGCAAAGAAAAACGTCTGAAGGCGGTTAGCACCATCCAGTCTGAAGGCATTACGGCCTTTATCGACGGCATGGTACCGGGCCTGTTCGCTCCGGACAGCTCCGAAGCGGGCGAGGCATTGATTTCGAAAGCAAAAGAAATCGGTTACATGACGCCTCCGCAAGGCGCAGCAGGCGTCTCGCTGGCTATGCGTGAACGCCCGGATCGCCGTGATGTGATCTCGGCCTCAACGCTGCCAGTACTGCTGGTGGCAGGGGAGAAGGATCAGATCATTCCGGCTGAAAAGGTATTTACAGCAGATCATCCGAATGTCACCCAGGCGACGATTCCGGGTGCCGGACATATGAGCTTGATGGAAGCGCCGGAGGAACTGGCAAAGGTTATCAAAACGTTCATGGATCAGGCCTAACCCGGAGGCGGTTCCTGCTCCTTACACTTCAGCAAGTGAAAACTTCATGATATTAATGAACAGCCGGAGACCCCTTAGCGGGGTTTCCGGTTTTTAACATTCCTGCGAATAACTTGTGCTTTTATAGCCCCCTTCCTGGCTCCTGCGCTGGCATTGGTCACCTGAATGGCTTACAATCAGTTAGAACACCGGCTCAAGTCGGAAAAATTGCCGCCAATGGCATGGGGGAGGACTGAAAAGCATCATGTTCAGGAAAGACTATTTGCTGCAGATGGTTGAAGATATGGTCGAAATGGTCGGCAAGGTTTTTGGCCTCAAGCAGCAGAAGAAATATGCCGAGGCTCTATGGGAAGTCGATGACCTGCTGAGCAAAAACTTCCGGTTGAACTCGAAGCTTTTGAATTCCCTGTCCACGGAGGATATGATAGAGATGTTTCGCCTGGGCGGCGCAATCGAGGCCGACAAGCTGCAGGGTATCGCCAGGCTTCTCCAGGAAGAAGGGGATATTTATCTTGATATGGAGCAAAAGGATGAAGGTCTGACGCGGCTCATGAAATCCCTTCACCTGTATCTCATTGCCGACCTTCATGGTGCAGACCATACGATGCTGAAGCTGCCGGAAAGGGTCGAGGAACTCAAGGCACAGACACGAGGCTACAGGCTGCCTGCCAAAACGGACAAGCTTTTGCTTGGTTACGAAGAGGAGCAGGGACGCTATGACGAAGCGGAAAACGCCCTGTATCGTCTCCTCGACCAGCATGAAATTACGGAAGAGGAAGGCTTGTCCTTCTATCAAAGACTTATGGAGCGGAGCGATGCCGAGCTGGCTGCAGGCGGCCTCCCGCGCGCCGAGGTGGAAGAGGGCGCAGACGGGCTGCGACGCAAAGTGGAAGGTTAGCTCCGCACTGAAAATATAGAAAGTGAGATGTACTCTCTTGGAATCTTTACGCAAACTCATTCACGACATCATGGAAGACACCACGCTGATTACGGCAACCCTTAGCCAGCTTCGCAAGCGGGAAGGCGTTCCTTACACCAAGGTTCAGATCAAACCGGTGGAGCTGAAGAAAAAAATACATTATCAAATGGCTTATGTGCACCCGAACAAAGTGGTTCACCAGAACATCCCGGCCGAGGAAGCCGAAGAAGCCATCATGCAGCTGTTCGAGCAGACGTTCCGCCAGGGAATGATCTGTACGCCGGATGCGGATTACCAGGTATTGATCAGCAAAAAATATAAAGTATCGATCCTGACCAAGTCTCCTTCCAAATCGGGGGCGGATCTGGCCCATAACCGCAAAAAGCAGTACGTACTGGAGGAAGGGCATCCGGTCTCGTTCCTCGTTGAACTCGGGATCATGAATGAACAGGGCAAGGTGCTCGCCCGCAAATACGACAAGTTCAAACAGATCAACCGTTTCCTTGAAATGGTGGAGGATGTCCTCCCCTCGCTGCCGGAAGGCCGTCCGATCACGATCGTGGACTTCGGCTGCGGCAAATCCTACCTCACCTTCGCGCTGTACCACTACCTGACCATTCAGGAACGCAGAACCCTGAATGTCGTAGGGCTGGATCTCAAAGCGGATGTCATCGAACACTGCAATCAATTGGCTGAAAGGCTGAATTACGGCAACCTGCGCTTTTTGGTGGGCGATATTGCCGAATACGATGAGCTGGAGCAGGTCGATATGGTGGTTACCCTCCATGCCTGCGATACGGCGACAGACGCTGCGCTGGAAAAGGCGGTTCGCTGGAATGCTTCGGTCATTCTATCGGTTCCCTGCTGCCAGCACGAGCTGTTCGGACAGGTCGAAAGCCCGGTCATGGAGCCGCTTCTGTCCCACGGCATCCTGAAGGAACGCTTCTCCGCACTGGCCACGGACGGCATCCGCGCCAAGCTGCTGGACATCCTCGGATACAAAACGCAGCTGCTTGAATTCATCGATTTGGAGCACACGCCCAAAAACATCCTGATACGCGCTGTTAAAGGGCAAAGCGGACGCAAAGAACAGCTGTGGCAGGAATACACGGCATTTCGCGATTTCCTGAACGCGAAGCCTTATTTGGAAAAAGCCTGCGCTGACCTGCTGCCTGAAAGCACGGATTCGGCAGGATCCTAACAAGGGATGGAGGCATCATGCGTGAAACGTTGGGTTCAGAGAACCGGAGAGGCCGCGCTGGTGACAGTGGTATTGGTTTCTTGTCTGAAATCCGGCTTTTATTTTACGGCGGATATGTATCCGGCATGGACCGGTTACGGCCTCCTTTTCTTTCTTGCGGGCGCTTATGTCCTGAAGCGGCGCATGATGGCCGCCCGGCAGGGCTATGGCTCTTCCGAGGCTCTGCTTGAGATCTCCTTCACGACGCCTCAATGGTTGTTGCTTGCCGTTCCGTTTATGATGATGACCGTATATGCAGCCCACTGGCTGCTGGGTACATGCTTGTCCGTTCAGGGAAGCGTGAACCAGCTGCTCAGATGGGGGTTTTACGGTCTATTTGCCGTGTATGCTTTTACGGTAGCCCGGCAGCCTGAAGGGAAGAAGGTCCTCGGGGTGGCTTGGCATATGGCCGGAGGCCTGCTGTGCGGTTCCGCGGTGCTGGCCGTTTATGGGCTGCTTCCACTGCCGTATGCCATTGCGCATTCCGCTAACCCGGGGATCAGCGCTACGGGAGCGAGGCTGGCGGGGCTTCTCGAATATCCGAACACGTTCGGCCTGCTGATGGCCGCTTTCCTTCTGGAGCGGCTATTCGCGCTGCCTGCCTTGCTGCAGCGCACACCGGCGGCCAGTGCCGGCCGCCTGCTGCGGGCGATCCTCCCGCTGCTGCCGTACGCCGCCGCGCTCCTCCTCAGCGAGTCGCGCGGCGCCTGGCTCGCGGCCGGCATGGCTACAGCCGCCGGCCTGGCCCTCGAGCGGCGCCGCATGCTCGCGCCGCTGCTTGCGGCCGCCGCGCCACTGGCCGGCGCGGCGCTGCTGTACCGCCAGCTCGCAGCGGCGACGCTGGCGGCAGCGCCTTGGCCCGGCCTGCTCGCGCTGGCCGGGATCTGGGCCGGCAGCATGCTGGCCGGCCTGGCGCTTTGCCGCCTCGCGCGAAGCGGGGCGGCGGGCCTGCGCCGCGTGGCGTGGGCGCTCAGCGGCCTGCTCGCGGCCGGTGCTGCGGCCGCGGTGTTTCTGACGGCGCAGGAGCGCATCGTCAGAAATTTCAGCACCGTCTCGGCTCGCGGCGCCATCTACCGTGACGCGTGGCGCCTATACGGTCAGGCGCCATGGTTCGGCCAGGGCGGGGATACCTGGCGGCTTTCCTATCGCGCCGTGCAGTCGAACCCCTATGTCGGCAGCCAGGTGCACAGCGGCTATCTGGACATCCTGCTGAACACGGGCATCATTGGTATCCTTCTGATCCTTTTGCTGATCGGAACGGGAGGCTGGCTCCTGTACCGTACCCGGCGCCAACTTCTGCCGGTATTCGGCGTATTTGTCCTTCACAGCGCCGCGGATATCGACTGGAGCTTCGGGCTGGTGTGGCTGCTCATGCTCCTGGTCGTAGCCTGGGGAGCATCGTACGAGCCGGCGGCGGCCGTTCGCAAGGGGGCAGTTCCGTCTATAACAGGGGCGGATAATTCTTGGTCTGTATCAACCAAGGGATCTACAAGTGCTTTTCGCTTGCCTTCTCCGCTGCTGTTTCTTTGGCTCGGAATTGCGGGGGCGGGGATTTGTCTGGCTGTTCGGGGCGAGAGCGGGATTCGGCTGCATCAGGCGGCGATGCACGAATCCGCGCCCAGCAAAGCGATCGTGCTTTTGCAGTCCTCGCTCCGCTGGAATCCTGCGGACGCGCGGACGGCCCTCGATTTGGCGGCGAAGCTGGACCCAAAGGATGCCGAGTCCGTTCTGTCGCGGAGCTTGTCCTATTCGCCGGGGCATCCCGACCTGATGTTTGCGCTAGCGGATAATGCGGTCAAGCGCGGGGATGCCCTGGCTGCGGCCTATTGGACGAAAGCAGGCATCCGGCATGATAAATACAATGCAGGCGAGCAGACCAAGAGTCTGGAACGGCTGTTCAAGCTCGCGAGAAGCAAGCTGTCGGCCGGCCATGTCCAAGAAGCGCGCAGCATCGTCCAGGCCGGTCTTGTTCTTTATCACGATTACGCTCAACGGGCCGCGGATCGACGCAGAGCGGCGGTCCGCAACGACCGCGAATTCGGACTGACGGTTGAAGCGAAGGAGTGGGGCAGCCGGTTGTCGCTGCTGGAGAAATCGCTGCCCGCTTCGCCGAAGTAATGCTCTTTTAACGTAGGGGCCTCAGGCCCGAGGGTTCATCCTCGGCGTGTTACCCTCCGAAAGCTTCGCGGAACGCCCTGCCCAGATGGGCTTCGTCCACCTTCCACAGCTCGGCAAGCTCGGCGCGTACGGCTTCGTCCCACCAGTCGCAGAGCAGCTTGCGGTTGCTCCGGTTCTCATGAATCCAGATGAGGTTCCCGATGACCTTGCGGTAATAGAGCGTCTCCCCCTCTTGAACGGCGTCATCCGGAATATATACTTTCAGGCGCTTGACCGTGCGGTACAGCTCCTTGCTGCAGGCTCTGCGGATGCCTCGGGCCGATGGCAGCGGGGCGTCTTTTTTCTGGGGAATCGGCGGCATATGACCTACCTCCTTTTTATTCCACACCATATGCTCGCGAAGCTTATGAAGACACCCGCCCGGAGCAAATGGGCTCAAGTAGAAGTCATGTCCGCACGTGTGCTAGAATAGATTTTGATGTATAGGATGAATGAGGAACGAAAAAGTACATACAGAAAGAGGGGCCAGAGTGCATTTTATATCGGATATCATCAGTCAATTGTTTCAATGGATTCAAAGTCTGGGTTATTTCGGAATCATGCTGGGCTTGATGATTGAGGTTATTCCCAGCGAAATTGTGCTGGCTTTCGGAGGCTTCCTGGTATCCTCCGGGCATATCAACTTTGTGGGAGCGGTGCTGTTCGGCGTTATCGGCGGCGTGATCGCGCAGCTGTTCGTGTACTGGATTGGTCGCTACGGCGGCAGACCGGTGCTGGAGAAATACGGAAAATATATCTTTATTCATAAAAAGCATATCGATTACGCGGAAGAATGGTTCAACAAGTATGGAACGGGCGTCATTTTTACGGCGCGCTTCATTCCGGTCGTCCGTCATGCCATTTCGATCCCGGCCGGCATCTCCAAGATGAATGTGTGGCGCTTTACGCTGCTCACGACGCTGGCGATTATTCCATGGTCGGTGCTGTTCGTTTACCTGGGTTATGTCCTGGGGGACCAGTGGGAGCATGTCGACGAGAAGGCAGCTCCGTACATTACGCCGATTTTGCTCGTTGCGCTTGCGCTGTTAATTGTGTATTTTGTGATCAAAATGGTGAAAGCCAAGTCCAGAAAGGGGAAGAAATAAATGGCCGTAAATTTGGCGGACAAACTGGATACGGGGATTTCCCCGCAGCAGTTTATGGAAGGGATGACCCAAAATCAGGACGAGTTCAAGTCCGGTTACGAGCGGTTCAGCTGGGAGAGTGAAAGCGACCGCGAATTTTTCGACAGCCTGAAGTTCAGGGACGATCTGCGCGTGCTCATATTGGCAGCGGATTGGTGCGGCGATGTGGTCCGCAATGTGCCTGTCGTTTTTCATGCGCTTGAAACGGCTGAAATTCCTACCGAGGTGTTGATCCTCGAAGAGAACTTTGACGTGATGGACCAGTTCCTGACGATGGGCGGACGCAGCGTTCCCGTTGTAATTTTTACGGATACCGGCGGTTATGTGCTTGGCAAGTGGGGTCCGCGTCCCGAGCATGTGCAGCAAATCATGGTCCGCTTCAAGCAGGAGAACCCGGACCGCGAGGCGGCCGACTATCAGGAGAAAATGGCGGAGTGCCGCAAGGAGCTCATCGCAGCTTATGGGGAAGGAACCGATCATCATGCAGTCATCATCAAGGAACTGCGTGAACTGATTTCGGGATTTTAGACAAATGCTGAACGTTCAAACCTTCTGCCTCGGACCCCTGCAAACGAATGCGTATCTCCTGACAGGCGACGATCCCGGCCGCGCGGTTATCATTGACCCCGGGATGAATCCGGGTGCCCTGATCAAGAAAATCCAGCCGCTTGAGATTGAGGCTATTCTGTTGACCCATGCTCATTTCGATCATATGGGCGGCGTGGATGAAATCCGGAAGCTGAAAAACTGCCCCGTTTATCTGCATGATCTCGAAGCCGAATGGCTCGAAAATCCGAAAATGAACGGATCGCTGAACTGGCCGCAGGTGACGCCGCCGCTCCTGACGGATCCGGCTGAATACAGTCTGGGCGAAGGACAGAAGCTCGAGTTGATCGGACATACCTTCACGGTATATCACACACCCGGCCATTCGCCGGGGAGCGTCAGCTTCCTCTGTGGAGAGGATTTGTTCTCGGGTGACGTGCTCTTCAAGCTCGGCGTCGGAAGAACGGATCTGTACGGAGGACGGGAACGCGACTTGCTTGATTCGATTCAGAACAAGCTGTTTGCCTTCAAGGATGAGGTCAAGGTGTATCCGGGCCACGGACCGAAGACGACGATCGGGTACGAGCGGATCCATAATCCTTATGTATCCTGAGCGGATGACCCGTTAAACCGATTTCTCGACAGAAATCGAGGAAAAAAGCTGGACAACCGGTGACGGCCCTGATACAATGTTGTTAATTTAATGTAACATTTACATTCGCGAAGCACGCAAGCTGTGGATTAATCCCGGTTTGCGTTCTTTTTATTCCTTTGGCGCTGATTGATCGGGACGGAAGGATTTTGAGACGTTTCGAGGAATTGTGTCTTTTTGCTTTGTTTTCTATGTGTTTCCGTAGACAGGCCTATTTTTTTTTAGTAGACTATACAGACAATGACAGACATCTAGGAGGTAGACGATGCTGCAACTAGGGGAAAAGATAGTAATCGTCGCGGACGCCTTTGAGCAGAACCTTCCTATAGGGGAGTACGGTTATCTGATTGCTTATGACCGGAATCCGGACAATGCGTTTGACTATGTGATCCGGATACCGAAGATAAACCGGAACTTTTTCGTGCCAGCGGGTGACGTTCAGCCTGAAGAACTGCTCATTCAGCATGAAGTGGAGATAACCACGCGGGAAGCGCTGATCGATTACGCCCTTGCGACATATAACGAGAAGCTGTTTCATCAAGTTATGAACGGCGAGCTCGAGCAGGAAGAAGAAGAAGAGACAGCACCTGAGGTGCTTTCACAGGCGGAATTTATCAAGCAAGTGAATTTGCGAGCCTGGATTTAGAAGAGTCGGCCTGGTGCCGGCTCTTTTTTGCTGTCATCGAAGCGAAATCGATGGATTGAATTGTCACAGGTTCTACAATATAATTAGAAACGTTATCCTGAGGCTTTAATCCTTTAAACATAAGAAGGAATAAGGAGGAAATGAATGATGAGCATTACCAATAAAGACGTTCAGCATGTGGCCAAGCTTGCCCGGCTCAATTTGAGCGCGGATGAAGAGCAGATGTTCACGGAGCAGCTGAACGCTATTTTACAATATGCCGAAAAGTTGAATGAACTGGACACCGAGGGCGTTGAACCGACGACCCATGTCCTGCCTGTGAGCAACGTGATGCGC
Source organism: Paenibacillus sp. SAFN-054 (assembly GCF_051966755.1). Taxonomy (NCBI): domain Bacteria; kingdom Bacillati; phylum Bacillota; class Bacilli; order Caryophanales; family Paenibacillaceae; genus Paenibacillus; species Paenibacillus sp. SAFN-054. The sequence goes on along the minus strand of NZ_JBQCKS010000007.1, from coordinate 10,950 downwards.
GAAGATGTGGAGCGTGAAAGTCTTCCGATCGAGAAAGTGATGCTGAACGCTCCGGAAGAAGAAGACGGACAATTCAAGGTTCCGGCGGTGCTGGAATAGGTAGTTTCCATTTGAAAGGAGGAACGGCAATTGAGCCTGTTAAATCAAAACCTGAAAGAAATACATAGCAAGCTTCACGGCAAGGAGCTGTCCGTCCTGGAGCTTGTTGAAGACGCGTTTCGCGTCATTTCTGAGCGTGATGAACGCATCGGCGCTTACCTGACGTTGAATGAAGAGGGCGCCAAGAACGCCGCCAGACGCCTGGACGACAAGCTGGCTGCGGGCGAGCAGCGCGGACTATTGTTCGGCCTGCCGGCAGGAATTAAAGATAACATCGTGACGGAGGGCATCCGCACGACCTGCGCCAGCCAGTTCCTGTCCAATTTCGAACCCGTGTATGATGCGACCGTAATGCGCAAACTCCGCGAAGCGGATGCGTTGACCCTCGGCAAGCTGAACATGGACGAGTTCGCAATGGGCGGCTCGAACGAGAATTCGAGCTTCCATCCGGTGCATAATCCGTGGGATCTTGAGCGCGTTCCCGGCGGCTCAAGCGGCGGCTCCGCGGCTTCCGTGGCAGCGGGCGAGGCTTATTTTGCCCTTGGTTCGGACACCGGCGGTTCCATTCGCCAGCCTGCTTCGTACTGCGGAGTGGTCGGCCTGAAACCAACCTACGGCCTCGTATCCCGTTTCGGTCTGGTCGCCTTTGCCTCTTCACTCGACCAAATCGGACCGGTCACGAAAAACGTGGAGGATTCCGCGTATGTCCTGCAGGCCATTGCCGGTTATGATTCCATGGATTCGACTTCTGCCAATGTTGAGATTCCAGACTACTTAAGCGCGCTGACCGGGGATATTAAGGGACTGCGCGTGGCAGTACCTATGGAGTATATGGGAGAAGGCGTCGATGCTGCCGTCAAAGAGAAGGTGCAGGCAGCCCTCAAGGTGCTGGAGGGCATGGGGGCGGTCGTCGAAGAAGTGTCGCTGCCGAATACCGAATATGCGGTGGCCGCTTACTATTTGCTGGCTTCCTCGGAAGCATCTTCGAACCTTGCCCGTTTCGATGGAGTACGGTATGGCGTGCGTGCGGGACAATCCGGCAATCTGCTGGACCTGTACCATGAGTCCCGCAGCCAAGGCTTCGGGCCTGAAGTGAAGCGCCGGATTATGCTGGGTACGTATGCCCTGAGCTCCGGTTATTACGATGCATTTTACCTGAAAGCCCAAAAGGCCCGCACATTGATCAAGCGTGATTTTGATCAGGTGTTCGAGAGCTATGACGTCATTATCGGACCAACGGCTCCGACGACGGCGTTTAAGCTGGGCGCCCAGGTGGATGATCCGCTTACGATGTATTTGAACGATATTTTGACGATTCCGGTGAGCCTTGCCGGCGTGCCGGCCATCAGCGTGCCTTGCGGCTTCGCGGACGGTCTGCCTGTCGGTCTGCAAATTATCGGGAAAGCTTTTGACGAATCGACGGTGCTGCGGGTGGCGGGAGCCTTCGAGCAGAATACCGAATACCATAAGCAGCGGCCAAACCTGTAGGATCGGCTGGAAAAGGAGGGAATGCAAGACATGTCATCTTCAAAATACGAAACAGTCATCGGACTCGAAGTCCACGTTGAGCTGCGCACCCATTCCAAAATCTTTTGCGGCTGTTCGACGGAGTTCGGCGCTCCGCCCAATACACATACCTGTCCGATCTGCCTGGGTCATCCCGGTGTTCTGCCGGTGCTCAACAAACAGGCGGTGGAATACGCGGTCAAGGCGGCGATGGCGATCAACTGCGAAATCGCGGATGTAAGCAAATTCGACCGCAAAAACTATTTCTATCCCGATTCGCCCAAAGCGTATCAAATTTCCCAATTCGATCAGCCGATCGGTCAGAACGGCTGGATCGACATCGAAGTAGACGGCAAAACCAAGCGCATCGGCATCACGCGTCTGCACCTGGAGGAAGATGCGGGCAAGCTGACGCATGTTGACGGTGGATATGCATCGCTCGTGGACTTTAACCGCGTCGGAACGCCGCTCGTGGAAATCGTCTCGGAACCGGATATTTCGTCACCGGAGGAAGCTCGTGCTTACCTGGAGAAGCTGCGTGCGATTATGCAGTACTGCGAAGTATCCGATGTGAAAATGGAAGAAGGCTCGATGCGCTGCGACGCGAACATCAGCATCCGTCCTTTCGGACAGCAGGAATTCGGCATCCGTGCCGAGCTGAAGAACATGAACTCCTTCCGCGGCGTGCAGAAGGGGCTTGAGTACGAGGAATTCCGTCAGGCCGAGATTCTGGATGACGGCGGCGTCGTCGTGCAGGAAACCCGCCGCTGGGATGAAGCCCAGGGCAAGACCTTGTCGATGCGCGGCAAGGAAGAGGCGCATGATTACCGCTACTTCCCGGACCCGGACCTCGTGAAAGTGTATATCGACCAAGAGTGGAAGGACCGCATCCAAGCAACGATTCCCGAACTGCCGGACGCGCGCAAACAGCGCTATACCTCCGAGTACGGCCTGCCAAGCTATGATGCGGAAGTCATTACTTCCTCCAAGCCCGTGGCGGATCTGTTCGAGGATAGCCTGAAGTATACGAAGGATGCCAAATCCGTATCCAACTGGATTATGGGCGAGCTTCTCGGCTACCTGAACAGCAGCAACCTGGAGTTTTCCGAGGTGAAGCTTACGGGTCAAGGGCTCGGTGAAATGATCGGCCTGATCGAGAAAGGGACGATCAGCACGAAGATCGCCAAAACCGTCTTCAAAGAGATGCTCGAGAGCGGCAAGCTTCCGCAGCAGATCGTCGAGGAAAAGGGACTGGTTCAGATCAGCGACGAAGGAGCAATCAAATCCATCGTCGAGCAGGTCGTGGCGGCCAATCCGCAGTCCGTAGAGGATTACAAAGCGGGCAAGCAGAAGGCGATCGGCTTCCTGGTCGGCCAGGTCATGAAGGAAAGCCGCGGCAAGGCCAATCCGGCGATCGTGAACAAGCTGCTCGAAGAAGTACTGATGAAGTAAACGATAGGAACGGGTCATGGGGCTTGTCCACAGGACAGGCCCCTTTTTCATGAAGATATGCAGGCCTAGTCCGATTGGCATTTTTCTTTTATTGTTCTTTTTTGGATTTTAGGCGTATAGCCTGAAAAGGGGGAGACCTATGATCACCAAGCTTTCCTTGCAGGATGACGACATGGTGGATCAAATCTGGCGGCTGCAGCATATCGCCTACCGGCTGGAGGCCGAAAAAATCGGTTTTTATGATATTCCTCCGCTGCTGGATACGCACGAAACGCTCAAAAACTGCGGCGAGGTGTTTTACGGATGCCTGGGAGACGATGGCGAACTGCTCGGAGCGGTCGCGACGAAAGCCGAAGCGCCAGGATCGTTGACGCTGATGCGCATGATGGTTCATCCGGATCATTTCCGCAAAGGCATCGCCGGGAATCTCATCCGGTATGTGCTGGATGCCCATGCGGGTACTCCGCTGTTTATCGTGTCTACAGGCGCCAAGAATGAACCGGCCGTGGCCTTGTACCGTAAATTCGGGTTTGAGCCCTTCGATACGTTCGAAGTCGCACCGGGAGTGGAACTGACGACATTTCACAGACGCAAGAATAAAGAGGTTTGATCACGATCATAACCCAGCCTTAAAGCTGCGGATTGCATAATAGGGAGAGATATGCTTTTGGCGGATCCATGGTATATAGATAATACGCATATATTGCTGCGCTTGCTGTTGTCCGTTCTTTTGGGTGGACTCGTCGGATTGGAGCGGGAACGTTCCAATCATGCAGCCGGTCTTCGGACGCATATTCTGGTCTGCATGGGCTCGACGCTGATTATCATGCTGTCCATCTATGGTTTTTCGGAGTTTGTTCATGAGGTTAATATTCGAATTGACCCCGCAAGGCTGGCATCGGCTGTCATTACGGGCGTCGGTTTTTTGGGTGCCGGTACGATCCTTTTTACGGGCAAATCGATCACCGGCCTGACCACGGCAGCTTCCGTATGGGTCATCGCGGCTGTCGGGCTCTCCATCGGCGCTGGCTTTTATTTTGCTTCGATTGCCGCGACGCTGCTGATTTTGCTGACGCTCGTCGTATTTAACAAGCTGGAACAGCGGTATATCCGCGGCAGCAAGCTACACCTGGTAACGGTTTACGCCATCTCTGCCCCTTTGCTGCTGGAATCGATATCCAGTTTACTGGAGGGAGAAGGGATCGCTGTCAAAAAAGCAGTCGTCAACGAGCGCAGCAGTGTACCCTATGGCGAGCTGCAGCCGCCTTCAACCACATTGGAAATCTCATTGAACGTGCTAAGCAAAAGGGCCTTCGACCCGCTGGCGCTCGCTTCCCGCATCCGGAATCTCGAGGGGATTTCGATGGTTTCCATTGATTAAAGCACTCATTGAAAACTCCCGGAAACCGGGAGTTTTTTAATGCTTGCACGAGGATCATCCAGATATTTACCTGTTATTGACCCTGCCATATAGGGTACTATCAAATAAAACGAAACTGCTTAACCTCGGTAATAGGTATCGGTAGCACGTGTGATAGAAAACGATTAAGCGACGATCTTAAACGCATGAAGTTCCATCGCTCATTCAACAGTGATAGTCATATACAAGCGGAAAGGAGCTGGAAGGATGCACAGCACGGAAACGGGCGGATTGGAGAAAACGGCAGAGGGCAAGGTTCATGTCAAACGCGGGAAGACGAAGGCTGGAGTCCGCACCCGGCGCCTATTTTCCCGCAAACGGAAATTTACGGCCGGACTTCTGGCGGCGATATGCCCTGGACTTGGCCACATATATCTTGGCTTGTACCGGAAAGGCATTGCGTTTATTTTCACGCTTCTTCTGGACGCCTCGGCCCTTCTTTACTTTTCGTCTATCGGCATTCAGATCAATGTGCCTTTATTGATTTTGCTGGCGTTGGTAATACCGGTAGCCTACTTTTACAACGTTTACGATGTGCTTCAAGCAGCGGACTTCGTTATTTATCGCCGGGTCAGAACGTCCGGTCAGGTTGAAGCGCTTGAACCGGGTGCATACCGGAATCCTTTCACGGTGGAGCGCAGCGCCTTTTTTGGCATTATGCTGATAGCCGGCGGCGTGCTGATGTTTGCTTTTTATCAAAAGCCGCGCTGGCTGCAGTTTTATATGGAGCATTACGGTAAAATTACGGTTGCCGTTTTGCTGGTTGCGGCAGGTCTTTGGGCTGGCTCCCGTGAAATATGGATCCTTTGGAGCCAGCGCCGTTCCGAAAAGGGTAACGTGAGATGATCGTATTCGCATGATGAACGGGGGGATATCATGAATCGCAAACGGAGAATGCGGGTAGGAAGATTCACGGCCGTCCTGCTGCTGATCACGACAGGCGTGCTGCTTCTTGACGATGCGCTGCATGGTACCGAACATCTGCTGCTCCTGCTGCAATGGTGGCCGCTCATCGCCGTGCTTTGGGGCCTTGAGTATTTGCTGCTGTTCTTGCTGTCACGCAAATCTGGGGGGAAGGGCCGCCGGTTTCAATTGGATCTGCGCGGAGTTTCCCTGGCCGTCGTGCTGGCGGCTTCCGTGTTCATCGTGACGGAGCAGAAGCATTATCTGCATTTATGGAATAAGGTAAGCTTGAATTTGACGGCAGCTGGCGTGGATTACAGCGAGCAGGAAGGCGAAAGCGTCGGGAAAGACATGCTCGCCTACCCGGTCACGATGGATACGAAGAACATTAACGTGGACAACATAAACGGGGACATCGTCGTGCAGCGCGGGCCCGTGAACGACATCGGCGTTCAGGCGGAGATTTGGGTTGACCAGATTACCGGACCTGAGGCTGAGGTGGTGGGACGGGAATCGGCCTTGGAAATCAGCGGGGACAGCACCATTACGATTCAAACCAAGGGCAAAGGCTACGGCCAATCCGGCAAAAGGCAGCCGCGGATGAATTTGACGGTTACGCTGCCGGAGGACCGCCGTTTCGACTTGTCGCTTCGCACTATGAACGGCAGCATCATCCTGCAGCATGTGGATGCCATCAAACAGATATCCATGGAAACCGCGAGCGGGGAGCTGAGGCTGGATCACGTTTCCGGGGATATTAAAGGCAGCACGCTGAACGGAAAGGTCAGCGCGTTTAACATAAACGGTTCGATTGACTTAAACACCAATCAGGGGAACATGCAGGCGGTCGATGTTTCGGACGCCGTCAAGCTCACGACGCAGGTCGGGAATTTGTCCGTCATCCGAGCTTTAGGGACCATTGATGCAAGCACCAAGAACGGAAATGTTTACGTCGACGAGATCCGTTCGGATTTCAAGGCGGAATCCTTGAATGGGGGAATTACTGCCCGCTCAAGCGTTGTAGGCGGCAATTGGGATATCTATAGCGCGGTCGGAGAATTAATCGTCAGTCTGCCGGAAACGGGAAGCTACGAAATGGACGGCACGATCAGTTACGGCGATATCCGCAACCAATTCCCTGAATTTACGGTGGACAAAAAGAATATCATTGGTACGATAGGTCTGGGAGATTACACCATCCATATCGAAGGAAACAGCGATCTCAGTGTGAACAAATATTGAAACTGGGCCGTTTTGCGAATTCCAAGTTTTTTCATCCCGCGTCCTTTCGTTGACAAAGTAGAAATGATGAACGTAAAATAAAGTATACAAGATTTTTCTCTAAATAAGGCGGTGGGTAAGATGGCTACGCGAGTCGAGCATGCATTGGAACAACTGAAAACGAATGGTGTTCGGATTACGCCCCAGCGTCATGCGATATTGGCTTACCTCATGGATTCCATGAGCCATCCGACTGCGGATGAGATTTATCGTGCGCTCGAGCCTAAGTTTCCGAGCATGAGTGTAGCAACGGTATACAATAATTTGAAGATGCTGATTGAAGCCGGTATGGTTCATGAGCTGACATATGGAGATAATTCAAGCCGCTTTGACGCGAATGTGTCGGATCACTTCCATGTCATTTGCCAAAAGTGCGGCAAGATCGAGGATTTCAGTTATCCATCCCTGGAGGATGTGGAGCATACTGCTGAGAAGAGCACGGGGTTCCAAATTCAGGGGCTGCGCATGGAGCTATACGGTATTTGCAGCGGCTGCAAATCGAATTAAACCTGTACTTGCACAACTCAAAATGGTGAGCTTGAGGAAGTTTTTCCTGATCCAGTGGAAAACATTCGTTTCATTCAGTCTGTTTAGCTAAAACGTGCGGATTCCTGCAATGGATTCCTCGCGTTTTTTTATTTTAATATTCAGAAAGAATAAAATTCGAACGATTAACGGAGGATTTGCCTTTGACTAGAAGTAGACGATTCAGGAGACGCTCAAGCGCGAAACGGCGCTTTGCCATTGTCCTGGGATTATGCCTGATTGCAGCCGGTGCTTACGTGACGGTAACGGAGCTTCTTCCGAATCCCCTGCATGAGAAGCCGGATTGGAGAGGGCTGGACAAGCCTATATTTGTAAAAGGGAAACTGCTGGAGGAACCGGCAGACGGCTCCGGAGAAAAACTTAAACTGCCTCTTCCGGTGCTTCAGGAGTCCATCGATCCGAATATTCGCTATGAGAAGGGAACGCAGTCTCTGATTCTTACGACTCCGGTTCAGGTCATGCACTTGCAGACCGGTGAAAAGAAAGCTCAATTGAATAATAAGCCCATTCAACTCCGGTTTGCCCCGGAAGAAAAGAACAGCCTGCTCTACATGCCGGTTCAGCCGCTGAAGGAGCTTTACGGCATTGCCGTTCACGAAGACCCGGACACGGGGGCGGTATTGCTCATGAAGGCAGGCGACACGGTCCAGATGGCCACGGTGAACGGGACGGCGGACGACAAGACATCTTTGCGGAAGGGGCCATCCAAGCACGAGCCTATTTTAGCGGATATGCCTGGCGGGACCTCCCTAAGGGTCTGGGCTGCGGAAGATACATGGTATTTCGTACAAATGGATAACGGATATGCGGGGTACGTACCGAAGTCCAAGTTGACTCTAGGGGAGAAGAAAACGGTAGACGCCATCCCCGAAGAGCCTACTCAGGCAGAAAGAAGCTGGAAGGGCAAGCCGGTCAATCTGGCATGGGAGGCCGTATATCAGAAAAAACCGGACCCTTCCGTCATCGATCAGCTCACGGGAGTTAACGTGGTCAGCCCGACATGGTTCAGCATCATCGACGGGCAAGGCAATGTGCGGAGCAATGCGGATACAGCCTATGTCACGAAGGCGCATGCCCGCGGCATGGAAGTATGGGGGCTCTTAAACAACAGTTTCGATCCGGAGATTACATCAAGCGCAATGGCGACATACGAAACGAGACTGAACACGATTGACCAGACGCTGCAATTTGCGAAGTTGTATCATTTGGACGGCATCAACCTGGATTTCGAGAACGTGAAGACGAAGGACGGGGAGAATGTATCGCAGTTTGTCCGTGAACTGAAGCCGCTTGCCAGGGCGATGGGGCTGATCGTGTCGGTAGACGTGACGCCAAAATCGGGAAGTGAAATGTGGTCCCGTTTCCTGGATCGTCGCTCCCTGGGCGAGACGGCGGACTTTATCGTGCTGATGGCCTATGATGAACATTGGGCATCCAGTCCGAAAGCGGGATCCGTATCGTCACTGCCGTGGACGGAGGCGGCTGTCCGCAAAATATTGGAGGAGGACGCAGTCCCGTCTGAAAAGCTTATTCTGGCGGTGCCTTTATATACCCGTATCTGGTCCGAGGAAGTGAAGGACGGCAAGACGAAGGTTTCTTCGAAGGCGGTAGGGATGAAAACTGTCAATGAAATTTTGACAGAGAAGAAGCTAAAGCCGAAGTATCTGGAAGACGTGAAGCAAAATTACGTCGAGTACAAGGAAGATGGCGTATTGAAAAAGATATGGATTGAAGATCAGGCTTCGCTGAAGGAAAGAGTGAAGCTGGCCAAAGAGCTGAAGCTAGGCGGAGTGGCCGCTTGGACGCGGAGTTTTGGCACGCAGGAAGCTTGGAATGTGCTAAAGGATATTACCAGCTAATTACGAAGGCACTCATATGGGATATTAAAAAACCGGTCTTCCTATGTATAGGAGGGCCGGTTCCTTTTTTTATTTACCTAGTGATGATGGGTTGCCGACTGCGGCGTGGCTTGCGATTCCTGAAGCTTTTGGCGTTCTTCGAGTTCATCGTCCGTGATGTTCGCCTGCTGAATGTCCGTCGTCAAAATCGTTCGACAGAACATGCAGCGGTCCGTTTTACCGAGCATTTTCGTCGGTTTATGACATTCCGGGCATTCGATCGACTTCACGCTCGTGGAGAGCATACCGGCCCAAAAATAAATACCGAGGCTGCCCATCATGGAGATCAGTCCGATGACGAGCCCGATGGCTGCCACGATTTTCCCGGCTTGTCCCCAGAAGACGATCCCGGCTGTTCCGAGGACCATGAGTCCCATGCCAATCATTGTCAGCATCAGGCCCCACGTGCGGAAAGCATTGATTTTTGCTGTTTTAAAGATCATGGATCACTAGCTCCTATCATCAATTAGTTGTATTTGAAAAAGAAGGAACTTACATGGACATGTAGAAGTATATTATAACTGAATTGGCCGCTTTTCGCCAAGGAATGCATGGAGGGAGACATGGATTTGTCCAATTTGTCTTTTTTTTATGGAGAGTCGGTTGATGTCGATGCCATCGGTACCCTTATTTATCGTCGTCTGGAAGCCCATAAATTTGATGGAACCCTGCTTCATGACTTCGATCTCATCGTTCTCATTGTGCATGAAGAGCAGGATACCGAACTGGCCGTTGAGCATACGCGTATTGGTGACCAGCCCTGCCAAGTGCTGCATGTTTCGATTGAATCGCTTGAACGCTTGCTGATTGCGGGCGAGAAAGGGGATTTGGTCAGTTGTTTTATGGAAGGTGAACTTGTCCAGGATCAAGGCGATAGACTCTTTGCGCTGCGTCGGGATTATATAGAATTTGATAAGCCTCTTCGAGACCGTAAAATGCTGTACGAGTTCTCGCGGTTTCTGTGCATTTATGTCGATGCGAAGCGTTACATGCAGGAAGGTTATGTCATCGATGCCTATCAATGCGTGCTGGATTCGCTTAAGCACTGGGCACGGATTGAACTCATCGAGCGGGGTGTCCTGCCTGACAAAGCGGTATGGGAACAGGTAAAAGAGCTGAACACGGCGATTCACAAGCTATACGAGGAATTAACGCAGAGCACGGAGACAATCCGTCAGCGCGTGGAGCTGGTTCTGCTTGCTTGCGAATTTTCAGTCATGTCGAAAATGGCCGAGTGCTCGGTCCTGCTGCTCCAGATCCTGAAGAGCAGACCCCAACCATGGAGCATTGAAGAGCTTATTATGCATCCCGAGCTGAGGATGCTGAAGAACGAGTTGCCGCAAGTCATACGCAAACTGGTCAACAGGTCTCTGGTGAAGGAAACGGTGGTTTGGTCGGAGTTTTCAAGGTATGGCAGCCAGGGCATCCGTTATTGTGCTGAGTAACGAACTGTTATGCGCATTATGCGCCGGGAGGGAAGGGGGCTTCCTTTACGGTGCATAGATGCCGCATTTCGGGGAACCGTAATGGGGCTGCGCAAACTTTTTAAAATAAGGTTGACTGTCGAATGTTATCTGTGTTAAATTATAACTCGCCCCATTAAACCTCAGAGGCTTTCAAAACTGAGGATTCGACAAGCTCGCAAGTCGAGTTGAAAAAAAGATCGAAAAAAAGTGCTTGACGAATTGGTGGCTAACATGATATATTATAAAAGTCGCCGCTGAGATGCGGTGGTGAACGAAAGAGAGCTTCGAAAGAGGCTTGAATCGAAAGAATTTGATCTTTGAAAACTGAACAACGAGTGAGATACAGGTTTCGGTAACGAAACCGACCGCGAGATCATCC
>NZ_JBQCKS010000006.1:0-398753 GCF_051966755.1 Paenibacillus sp. SAFN-054 | reverse complement strand
GGACCGAAGGGTCCTGGGAGAGTAGGACGCCGCCAAGCAAAGAACCACTGTTGATAACAATCGACGGTGGTTTTTTTGTCCCCATCTGTGGATAGAATAATTGTTGAGAATATTTCATCCACAGCCCCGTCTCTTTTTTCTTACATAAAAAAGACTTGTACACAGAAAAATCAATCGAAAATTGTAATTTTAGAGAATCCTACAAAAAGTTCTCCACAAATTCACAAATTCATCCCCATAATACACAGTTTTATAACAAATGTAACGGACTCGCGCGAATTCTGGTTAGTTATGAACATGCGGATAGATTGCTTCGCTCCAGTGGATAACTTTGTACAAGGAGTTATTTTACCTTTGGCGGCAAATGGATCATGCTCCTGTAACCTTAGGCTAGAGACGAAGCAGCTGCATGCCTGGTGTTTTGAAGCCGGGAGGCGTATGATTTAGTGATGGGAGAGTGAACGCACATGGATATCAAATGGAGAGAAGACTATCTCATTCATTCCAATGACATTGACTATAAATCCGAAGCACGCCTGTCGGTACTTTTGGCTTTGATGCAGCGTACGGCGGATGCCGATCTGGAACGCCTTGGAGCAACGAGGGATCAGATGATCGTTCAGGGTATGGGTTGGATGCTGATTACAATGGACCTCCGTTTTAAACGGATGCCCAAAGCTCTGGAAAATATATCGATCCATACCTGGAATAAAGGGCCGCAAGGGGCGTTATGGCAGCGCGATTTTCGGATCTTGGACGGGGATGGGCAGGTGGTTGCAGAGGCTTGCAGCATTTGGGCGCTCGTGGATATCAAGAAAAGAAAAGTGCTTCGTCCATCGGCCTTTCCTTTCGAGGTACCGATCCGTGCAGATGATACGGCCGGCGAAACGCCCGACAAAGTCAAAATTCATGAAGAGATTTCGCTGCAGAAAGCTTACGAAACCGTAGTCCGCTATAGCGGTATCGACGCAAACGGCCATCTTAACAATTCCCGGTATGCAGATCTTTGCATGGATGCACTGGGGAAAGAGGAGATCGATAAGCTCCGCATCAGAGCTTTTAGGATTACTTACCAGCATGAGGCGTTGGCCGGCAACGTGATGACGATATACCGCTCGGATGCGATCGACGATACGTTGTATTTTAAAGGACAGGCTCCGGATGGAAGTACTTATTTTGAAGCTCGTATGGAGTTGGAGACACTTTAATATAGAATAGGCATCCCTACAGGAGACATTAACGATTCACCATATACAAAAGAAAAGCGCTGGGGCTGAACGCTCCGGCGCTTTTTTTTGTATAGATGAGAATGAGCGTTGTTTATACTTTAAACATCATGATCAATTCCTGCAGCTGACGGCTGACTGCGCTCAGCGATTGAGCCGACTTGCTGATTTCCTGGATGAAATCGAGCTGATTGCCTGCTGCGTCCGATACTTGAGCGGAGGTACGGGCAATGCTGCCTGCTGCGTATTTGAGCTCCGTTACAGAAGCCGTAGCTTCCTCCGAGGAAGCGGAGATTTGCTGCAAGGACGCGGATATTTCCTGCATCTGCATCGCTACGTTGCTTGTCGAGCTCAGAATCCTGCTGAAGGATAGACCGGCCTCGGATACGAGGGACTTACCTCGGGTTGCTTCTAGCTGACCCTGCTCGGCAGCGGACAGGGAGTGCTGAGTACTCTCCTGGATGCTTGAAACCAGATCCGAAATCCCCGCGGCGGACTGCTTCGTGCTCTCGGCCAGTTTGCGGATCTCACTTGCCACCACAGCAAAACCGGCTCCGTGCTCGCCGGCGCGTGCTGCCTCAATGGAAGCATTGAGCGAGAGCAAATTAGTCCGCTGGGATACTTCCGCGATCAGATCGGTAAACGTTCCGATCTCCGCAATACGCTGGTTCAGATTCCCAAGCACATCGGAAATGTTGCCGACCGAGAGGTTGATCGCTTCCATCTGGCTTGTCATTTCCTGCAGCACCTGATGCCCGGACGCAGCCTCCTCGGCCATCTGGTTTGACTCTTCAGAAGCGGAGGAGGTAGACTCGGCAATTCGCTGAATACCCAGAGCAGTCTCTTCCAGAACGGTTACCGTCTCGTCGGCGACTTTGGACGTGGTGGTCGTTTGTCCGGCAACCTCAGCAATATCCTTCGTGACTGCCAGCGAGTAGCTTTCCGTTTCAGCAGCGCCGATGCTTAACTGCTCTGATGAACCGATCATGAGTTTGGACTGGTCCTGAATGCTTTGAATGAGAGTCCGGAGATGATTGTTCATTTTGCTGATCGAATTAAACAGCTGCCCGATCTCGTCCTTCGACGCCGAGGAAAAATCCTGGGTGGAGAGATCGCCACCCGCGATTTTGTCGGCCATTCTTACAATGTGCCGAAGAGGGTGCAAAAGTCGATGAACGACGGCATAAATAATGATTCCCGTAATCGCGATACCCAAGAGGGTAATGATGATTTGCTTGGTCCGGGAAGCGCTGACCACATCGTTTATGTACTCTGCGGAATAGTCGATTCCGAGTACGGCAATGACCTTTCCATCGCTTCGGATCGGAAGCATGATCGTTCTCCACGAGCCGAGGTCATCTTTATATTTGGGCGTGATTTGCCGGGTTCCGGTGTCAAAGGCTTTCAGCGCCGCACTCAGATTGACCGGTGATAAACCTGTGACGGGCTTGGTGAAATCCGTTTCGGCGTCGGACAGATCCGACGTAAACACGACCGAGTACGGTTTGGAATCCTGAATTCTCCATATATAAGCGGAATCCATCGTTCCCTGCACTTTTTGGATATCGTTCAGCTGGTTTTGTACTTTTCCGAAATCGGGATTGTCTTTTCCCGGCTGGCTGACCAAAGAGGTGATTAGCGTGGAATCAAGCTGCATGACCGTCAAATTGCCGACGCCTTCAAGCTCGTGCTCCAGATCCCGTGACAAGCCGGATTTGAGCGTATTGATGTTCAACTGCAGAATCGTCATAAAAATAACGATAACGACGGGTATCAGGAATAACATGAGCTTGTACTTTAACGAAAAATGGCGTTCTTTTTTCAAGGTATGGCCCCCTGTGACTGAAATGATCAAATGAATGATATAAATCATGGCCGCTTACAATATGTGCATATTTTCACAATTATTAAGTAATCCATCCCGCATGGTTCAAAAGATTCAGCACATCACATTTTATAAGCTGCATTGGTTTATATAGCCAACTAATAATTTAACAAAAATAGACATAATAAGCTATAGATTTATCGGAATATTGATAGAAAAATACATTATTCAGCAAGTGGGTAGTATATAAGAACTATTTTACATGGATAAGGTAAGTCGCTTTAGGGAATTCATAACAAAAAGGGGGGATAACCGTGCCGCATCATAAACCGCTTAAAATTAATAACCAACAAAACAGAGCCAGCAGGAAAGAAGAAATTATCACGCTGCATCCGGACAAAGCCGCAAAGTTTCCGCCCAGCCTGAATGAGATTCCGAAGCAGGAAGAGCAGCAGTAATCTTTTATAAGTAGGCATGGAACGATGAAAGTTACGAAGTCCCTTCCGGCCCAGCGCGGTGAATCGCATTCGCTGAGCCAGGAAGGGATTTTTGCTGCATTATATAGATCGTTTCATGACGCGCCCCAATGGATGTTATAATAGTAGCAACAGAAAGGGGAGCGTTATGAAATCACTCGTATTAGCCGAAAAACCATCCGTTGCTCGCGAAATTGCGCGGGTCATGGGAAGCAGGGAAAAGCATAAGGGATATTTTGAAGGCCCTCAATATATTGTGACGTGGGCGCTGGGACATTTGGTCGGTCTGGCGGAGCCGGAAGATTACGATCACAAGTATGCGACATGGAATTTGGAGGATCTGCCGATTCTGCCGAAAACGATGAAGCTGAAGGTGCTGCGCGAAACCGGCCAGCAGTTCAGGGTCGTGCAGTCGCTGACCAAGCGTCAGGACGTGAACAAGCTGATCATTGCGACCGATGCGGCGCGGGAAGGCGAGCTATTGGCCCGCTGGATCATGAAAATGGCCCACTGGAACAAGCCGTTCCAACGCTTGTGGATTTCATCCCAAACCGATAAGGCGATCAAGGAAGGCTTCGCGTCGCTTCGTCCGGGAAATCAGTTTGACCGTTTGTATGAGTCTGCGCGCTGCCGCGCGGAGGCGGACTGGATGATCGGGCTGAACGTGACGCGGGCGCTTACCGTCAAATTCGGAGCACAGCTGTCGGCAGGACGCGTGCAGACGCCTACGCTCGGGATGATCATGGACCGGGAAAATGAAATCGTGAATTTCCGTTCCCAGGAATACGATACGCTGAAGGCGGAATTCGGCAGCTTCTCGGCGACTTGGCGGGGCAAGGACGGCGATGCCCGTATTTTCGAACGCCAAACGACCGAGTCGCTGAAGAAGAAGCTGGAGGGGCAGTACGGCAAGGTCAGCCAGGTCAAAAAAACGGAGAAGGTCGAACCTCATCCGCTGGCATATGACCTCACGGAGCTGCAGCGGGATGCCAACCGTAAATATGGCTTTTCCGCCAAGCAGACCTCGAACGTGCTGCAGCGTCTGTATGAGCAGTATAAGCTCGTGACCTATCCGCGTACGGACAGCCGTTATTTGACCTCGGATATGGTTCATACTCTGAAGGAGCGCCTGGAGAGCGTCGCCATCGGTCCGTATGCGACCCTTGCCCGGCCGCTGCTGCGCAAAAATTTGCCGATTACCAAGCGCATTGTTGATGATGCCAAGGTCAGTGACCACCATGCAATCATTCCGACGGAGGAGACGGTGCTGTTAAACCAGCTGAGCACGGAGGAGCGCAAGCTCTACGATCTGATTGTACGCCGGTTCATCAGCTTGTTCTACCCGCCTGCACGCTATGACAACGTGAGCGTTATCGTACAAGTGGAAGGCGAGCAGCTGCATGTCAAAGGCACTACGATCAAGGATGCCGGCTGGCGGGAAGTGTATGGCGCCGATGCGGATGATCTATCCGACGACGATCATGATGGGGATACGGACGACAGCTCCTCCCTGCTGCCCGAGCTACATGAGGGAGACTTGGTCAAGGTGCAGCGGGTCCATGCGCAAAGCGGAAGAACGCTTCCGCCGAAACGCTATACGGAGGCCACTTTGTTATCCCAGATGGAAAAGCACGGACTCGGCACACCGGCCACCCGCGCGGATATCATTGAAAAGCTGATTAATTCGGATACGATTGAACGCCAAGGCAACCTGCTGCATCCGACGGGGAAAGGCAAGCAGCTGATCGAGCTGGTGGCGCCGGAGCTGCGAACGCCGGAGCTTACGGCCCGCTGGGAGTCCGAGCTTGAGAGAATCGCCCGCGGTCAGGGGCAGCCCGAGCCGTTCCTGCAAGGGATCCGCGGTATGTCCCAGGAGCTGGTCTCCGGGGTGAAAAACAGCAGCGCAGGCTACAAGCCTCATAACGTGTCGAACAGCCATTGTCCGCAGTGTGGTACCAAGCTGCTTGAGAAGAAGGGCAAACGCGGCAAAATGCTCATATGTCCCAGCGATGATTGCGGCTACCGCCGCTCGGACGAAAAACGGCTGTCGAACCGCCGCTGTCCGCAGTGCCATAAAAAGATGGAAATCAAGGAAGGCAAGGCCGGCATGTATGTGCAGTGTCTGCCATGCGGCATTACCGAGACCCTGAACAAGGATAGCAAGCATGTGAACAAGAAGGAAGCCCGCAAGCTGGTTCAGCAGTACTCCAGCCAAGAATCTGCGGCCGTATCCAATCTCGGAGAACTGCTGAAGGCTGCGATGGAGCAAAAGAACGACAAATAATCCAATCACATCAGTGCTTCGGGTGTCATTTGCCGGAAATGGCTTAGAAACTGAAATAATTTTGAGTTTTGACATTGTTTCCGGCAGGCTGCGGATTTATAATGAAGCTAGGCAGTAAGAACGGAGGTGGTTCCCCGGTGAGAACGGCCCTTTGGGTATGGTTTATTTTCATCAATGCAGTGGGCTACCTTGTCATGTCGGAGGATAAAAGAAGAGCGAGAAACAGGCGCGAACGCGTGCCTGAGAAAACGCTATTTTTGCTGGCGGCCATCGGCGGATCGCTTGGCGTGTGGATCGCAATGTACCGTAAACGCCACAAGACGCGCCATCTGAGCTTCCGCATCGGCATCCCTCTGTTGTTGTTTGTGAATGCTGTTCTGTACGCCTATTTTTTAAGCTGACAGCTGCTTTAAAAGAGGTTTTACCGGTTTTGATCTTACAGTGAATCGGGCTTCAGGCATCGCCCCCCGACTGATTGAGGGGACCGATTCAGGGTTAAAACGTATCATACATGGCAGTTCATCAAAACAGAGAAAGAAGAGGTGGGTTCACATGTTATTCTCCAAAATTCTTCTAGCTTATGATGGTTCGAAAGCTTCCAATAAGGCTCTTGACCGTGCTATTGAATTGGCGCAATCTACACCAGGCTCGGTCATTCAGGTACTGCATGCGTTCGATTTTCCGCGGGTCTTTATCGGTGAAGGCCTTGCTCCGATTCCAGCTTCCGTGAACAAGGATTATTATGATCTGGCGGAACAGACGGTAGATGAAGCGAAGAAGCGTCTGACGGATGAAGGCGTTGCGTTTAACGTGGAGATGATTCAGGGAGCACCGGCGGAAACGATTCTCAAATATGCCAAAGATCACTGCTCGGACGTTATTGTCATCGGCAGCCGCGGACTCGGCGGCATCCGTGAATTCGTTCTCGGCAGCGTCAGCCACAATGTGGTGCAGCATTCCCGTATCCCAGTTCTAGTAATCAAGTAATTTAAAATAGAAATGGCAAGCCAGTGTACCGGAGGTTCCAGGTATGCTGGCTTGCTTTTTAGGTTGAAACGGGTTAAAAAGCGAACATTGTATATACGATTGTTATAAATGTTCGTGTTTGAGTTGACATCTGATGTAGGGGATTGTTAAACTGATAGAGGTAAGGCATACATGAAGCAGACATTAGCATCTGCTGTATAATTTGTACTGAAAAATGAACGATAGATTAAACTTTAGCTTGCTTTATATTTCATACAATTAAACATTGCTCGTATAATGCCGGGGATAAGGCCCGGAAGTTTCTACCCGGAGACCGTAAATTTCCGGACTACGAGGGAATACCGCAGGGGAGGCAATTGCCTCTTTCGCCTTGGCGTCTGCCTTTGCGCACCCGCATACCTATGGCGCGTCGTCCGTATTCCTGACATGGTCCGGTATCCTGAAAATCAACATTTTCTTGGGACCGGGCTTTTTGGTCTTATTTTCGGCTTTGACTTAGACAGGGAAAATGGATTTATCTAAACCATCAGGAAAGTAGGTAGAACACATGTCAGCAACGGTCGCTGTCATTATGGGCAGCAAATCGGATTGGGAAACGATGCAGCACGCTTGCAAGGTGCTCGATGAACTAAACATTCCATATGAAAAGAAGGTCGTATCCGCGCATCGTACGCCGGATCTGATGTTTACTTTCGCGGAAGAAGCAGCGCAGCGGGGCATTAAGGTCATTATCGCGGGTGCGGGCGGAGCCGCGCATTTGCCGGGAATGGTCGCCTCCAAAACGGTACTGCCCGTGATCGGCGTACCGGTGCAGACGAAAGCGCTGAATGGACTCGATTCCCTCCTCTCCATCGTGCAAATGCCGGGCGGCATTCCGGTGGCTACCGTAGCCATTGGCCAAGCGGGTGCAACTAACGCCGGACTGCTGGCCGCTCAAATCCTCGGAGCCTCCGATCCCGTCATTCAAAACCGGGTGCAGGCACGGCGGGATCATATCCGCAATGAAGTGCTGGAAAGCAGTGAATTGTTATGATGAAGCATAGCAGCCCGCAAGTGGAACCCAAAACGCTGCTGCCGGGCTCGACGATCGGGGTACTTGGCGGTGGTCAGCTTGGACGGATGATGGCGCTCTCCGGAACAGCCATGGGATACAAATTCATTACGCTGGACCCAACGCCGTCGGCCCCGTGCGGACAGGTAGCGCCGCAGATCGAAGCCTCTTACAGTGATGAAGCGGCAGCCCGGAACCTGGCGCTGGCATCAGATGTGATTACGTATGAATTCGAAAACGTGGATGCTGGCGTAGCAGCCCTTCTCGAAAAGGAATCCTATGTACCGCAGGGAAGCACCCTGCTCTACACAACCCAACATAGATTGCGGGAGAAACGGGCGATTGAAGCGGCCGGAGTACCGGTAGCTCCATACCGTGAAGTCACGGATTTGGCCAGTCTAATGAAGGCGGCTGAAGAGCTGGGCCTTCCATGCGTGCTTAAGACGGCTACCGGCGGCTATGACGGCAAAGGGCAAGCGGTGATTCGTTCAAGTGATGAGCTTGAGTCCGCCTACCAGGAGCTTGCTGCTGCCGGGAGAGAGCTGGTGCTCGAGAAGTTCATCGCTTTTCAGGCGGAAATTTCCGTCATTGCGGCGCGCAGCCCTCAAGGGGAAGTGAAAAGCTTTCCCGTTTCGGAAAATGTGCATGTAGACGGCATTCTCCATCTATCGATCGTGCCGGCGCGCGTGGAGGAAGGCATCCAGCGTGAAGCGAGGAAGCTGGCCGAACGTCTGGCAGAGGGCTTGAACGTAGCGGGTCTGCTCGCCGTGGAAATGTTCGTGACCCGGGGTGGGGAGCTGTACGTGAACGAAGTGGCTCCGCGTCCTCATAACTCCGGCCATTACACGATGGAGGCTTGCGCGACCTCGCAATTTGAGCAGCATCTGCGGGCAATCTGCAATTTGCCGCTTGGGGATACGACGCTGCTCAGTCCGGTCGTCATGGTGAACGTGCTGGGACAGCATCTGGAGAAAGTCGTGAAGCGTGCTGGAGCATCGGATAACGCGCTGAGCGAATTCGGCGTCGTGCCTAAGCTTCATTTATATGGCAAGAATGAGAGCAAGACAGGCCGGAAAATGGGCCATATCAACCTGTTATGCAAGGACGTTCAGCATGCGCTGGACTGGATCGAACAAACTCAAATTTGGAGGCAAGGATAATTCATGATCGAACGTTACAGCAGACCGGAAATGCGGGCCATCTGGACCGAGGAGAACAAATTCAAGGCTTGGCTTGAAGTGGAATTGTGCGCATGCGAGGCTTGGGCGGAGCTCGGCGTTATTCCGAAGGAAGACACCAAACTGCTTCGTGAACATGCGACTTTCAATATTGAACGGATCAATGAAATCGAGCAGGAAACTCGCCATGACGTCATCGCTTTTACGCGTACCGTATCCGAAAGCCTCGGACAGGAGCGCAAATGGGTACATTACGGCCTGACTTCAACCGATGTGGTCGACACGGCGCTGGGTTACCTGCTTCGCCAGGCGAACGAAATCATCGAAGCGGATCTGATCCGTTTCATTGAAATTTTGAAGGACAAAGCGATTGCTTACAAGGATACCCCGATGATGGGCCGTACGCACGGCGTGCATGCGGAGCCGACAACCTTTGGACTGAAGATGGCTTTGTGGCATGAAGAAATGAAACGTAATCTCGAGCGCTTCCGTCATGCGGCTAAAGGGGTGGAGTTCGGCAAAATCTCCGGCGCCGTCGGAACGTACGCGAACATCGACCCTTTCGTGGAAGAATTCGTATGCAAAAAGCTGGGCACGAGCCCTGCCCCGATCTCGACGCAGACACTGCAGCGTGACCGCCATGCCGAATATATGGCGACTCTGGCGCTCATCGCGACTTCGCTGGACAAATTCGCGACCGAAATTCGGGCTCTGCAAAAGAGCGAAGTGCGCGAGGTGGAAGAAGCCTTCGCCAAGGGACAAAAGGGCTCGTCGGCCATGCCGCATAAGCGCAACCCGATCGGCTGCGAGAACATTTCCGGCCTGTCCCGCGTGATTCGCGGCCACATGGTGACGGCGTACGAGGACGTGGCGCTCTGGCATGAACGCGATATCTCGCATTCCTCCGTGGAGCGGATCATCCTGCCGGATGCGACCATGCTGCTGAACTATATGCTGAACCGTTTCGGCAACATCGTGAAGAACTTGACGGTGTTCCCGGACAACATGAAGCGCAACATGGCCCGCACCTATGGCGTGCCGTTCTCCGGCCGCGTGATGACCAAGCTGATCGACAAAGGCTTCAGCCGCGAGCAGGCGTACGATACCGTGCAGCCGCGTGCAATGCAGGCTTGGGAAGATCAGCGCCAATTCCGCGACATCGTGGAATCAACGCCGGAAATTACGAACGTGCTCAGCGCGGAAGAGATTGAAGATGCGTTCAATCCGTCCTGGCATCTGAAGCATGTGGATACCATTTTCAAAAAGCTGGGCTTGATCTAAACAAGGCCTGCTTTCCATGGATAGAGTGAGTTAAGGTAGAGGACGAAAATTGGGGAGGATTCAGATGACATCACCGGCCGTATCCACTGCTGTGGAACTTGTTGATGCACCGCTGCTGTATAAGGGCAAGGTACGTGAGCTGTACGATTTGGGAGAACATATGCTGGTCGTCGTCACGGACCGGATTTCCGCGTTCGATTACGTGCTGGAGCCGGCCGTTCCGGAAAAGGGCAACGTTCTGAACCGGCTTAGCGCCTTCTGGTTTGATCAAACCCGCGAGCTGATGGACAATCACGTCGTTCATACGGACGTAGAGCTTCTTGGGGATATCGCGAAGGACAAAGCACTGCTGAAGGACCGGATCATGGTCGTCCGCAAAGCCGAGCGCATTGACATGGAATGCGTGGTGCGGGGCTATATCACCGGAGGCGGCTGGAGGCAGTACCAGGCTTCCGGCGAAGTCAACGGAATCAAGCTTCCGGAGGGGATGCGCAAGAACGAGGCATTTCCGGAGCCGATCTTCACGCCTGCCGCCAAGAACGACGTCGGCCACGACGAAGACATCTCGATGGAGCAGATGAAGAGCCTGATCGGCGAAGAGCTTGCATTGGAGCTGCAGGATAAAAGCTTGAAGCTGTACGCCTACGCCCGAGATTACTGCGCCGAGCGCGGCATCATTCTGGCGGACTGCAAGTTCGAATTCGGCCTTCTGGATGGCCGCGTGATCCTCATCGATGAAATTTTCACGCCGGATGCTTCCCGCTTCTGGGCCAAGGAGAACTACGCGCTGGACATCGAGATCGACAGCATGGATAAGGAACCGGTGCGCACGTACCTGGCCTCCACGACCTGGGACAAGAACAGCCAGCCGGATCCGCTGCCGACCGGGGTGGTGGAGGAAACGACCCGCCGGTACGTGGATATCTACCGCAGATTGACCGAGAAGGCGTAAGGGATGTCGTAAGGTCATTGATATTTGTAAATCCGTTTCTACATTTTAGATTGGAATTTTCAAATGTGCCTAGTAAGCGTCAAAAAGCAGGTACGGAACCGGAAGCTGAAAAAGCGATAAAGAACAGGATAAGTAGAAATAAACTGTAGAAGTAATTTGCTTCAACGAAGCAGGCGGAATTATTTTGAAGAAGCGGAGCGTTCGCCTGAAAGCTTTCCAAGGGAAAGCTCGCATCGAAAGCATATGCTGTCCTCCGATTTCGACAATGACTTATTTCAATCAGAGAAATCTGAGGACAACAGCGATCGTAACAATAATCCGCATGCGAAGTGATGAAAGGCTTTCACAATCTTTTTTTCAAACGATCCATCTTACGAAACATCCTTAAAGTGTGCTGACTTACCCTTTTACACTAGAACTATATTTAAGCTCATTCTATCTAACCTGAGGAGGAACCAGAGGAATATGTTGAAAGCTACGGTCTATGTCACAATCAAGCAGGGCGTACTCGATCCGCAAGGCGTTGCGGTGCAGGGAGCGCTTCATTCGATGGGGTTTCAGGAAGTTGAAAGTGTGCGCATCGGCAAATATATGGAACTGAGCCTGGACACGGATGACCGTGCAGAGGCGGAGCGTCAAGTGAAAGAGATGTGCGAAAAGCTTTTGGCGAACACGGTGGTTGAGGATTACCGTTACGAATTGGAGGGCTAACATCCATGAAATTTGCAGTTCTCGTCTTTCCCGGCTCCAACTGCGATATCGACTGCTACAAAGCAGTGGAAGAAGCGCTTGGAGAGCCTGTCGATTACGTGTGGCATACCGCTACCGACCTTTCCGCATACGACTGTATTCTGGTTCCCGGCGGATTCTCATACGGTGACTACCTGCGCTGCGGGGCGATTTCCCGGTTTGCGCCGGTCATGAATGAAGTGGCGAAGGCCGCTGAGCAAGGCAAGTACATTCTCGGCATCTGTAACGGATTCCAGATTCTGACCGAAGCCAATCTCCTCCCGGGAGCGCTGCTTCGCAACACGTCCATGAAATTCCGCTGCCACGATACCGTGCTTAAGGTGGTTAACAATCAGACGCCGTTCACGAATGATTTTGACTTGAACGAGGAAATTGTCATTCCAATCGCGCATGGCGAAGGCAACTACTTCTGCAACGAAGAAACGCTGAAGCTGCTGCAGAGTAACAACCAGATCATCTTCACGTACAAGGACAACCCGAACGGATCGCTGGCCGACATCGCCGGCATCTCGAATGAACGGGGCAACGTCGTCGGCATGATGCCGCATCCGGAGCGGGCCGTCAGCGATCTGCTGGGCTCGGCCGACGGTAAACGCATGTTCACATCAATCCTGAAGGCTTGGAGGGATACCCATGGCACAGCAAGTGTACGCTAAGGAACCGACCGCAGAACAGATTGCGGAACAGAAAATTTATCAGCAGTTTGGCGTGTCCGATAGCGAATATGAGCTGATTTGTTCGTTTATGGGCCGTCAGCCGAACTATACGGAAATCGGCGTGTTCAGCGTCATGTGGTCCGAGCACTGCGCGTACAAAAATTCGAAGCCGCTCCTGCGCCGCTTCCCGACCAGCGGACCACGCGTCCTGATGGGTCCCGGCGAAGGCGCGGGCATCGTTGATATCGGCGACAATCAAGCCGTGGTATTCAAAATCGAAAGCCATAACCATCCATCCGCGGTGGAGCCGTACCAGGGCGCCGCAACAGGTGTGGGCGGCATTATCCGCGACATATTCTCCATGGGTGCAAGACCGGTGGCCCTGCTCAACTCGCTTCGCTTTGGCAAGCTCGAGAGCGATCGCGTGAAATACCTGTTCGAGCATGTCGTATCGGGGATCGCGGGATACGGCAACTGCATCGGCATTCCGACCGTTGCGGGCGAAGTCATGTTCGACAACAGCTATGACGGCAATCCGCTTGTGAACGCCATGTGTGTAGGCCTCATCGATCATGATAAAATCCAGCGCGGCGTCGCCAAAGGCGTCGGCAACCCGGTCTTCTACGTCGGTCCTCCGACCGGCCGCGACGGCATTCACGGCGCCACCTTTGCGTCCGTCGAGCTGAGCGAAGAATCCGAAGCGAAGAAAACCGCCGTTCAGGTTGGCGATCCGTTCATGGAAAAGCTCGTCATGGAATCTTGCCTCGAGCTGATCGACTCCGGTATCGTGCTGGGCATTCAGGATATGGGCGCAGCGGGACTGACCTGCTCCAGCGCCGAGATGGCGAGCAAGGCGGGCAACGGCCTTGAGCTCTATCTCGATCAGGTTCCACAGCGCGAGGAAGGCATGACGCCATACGAGATGATGCTGTCCGAATCGCAGGAACGCATGCTGTTCGTTGTGGAGCCGAAGGATGAGGCTCAGGCGATGGAAATCTTCGAGCGTTGGGGCGTTATCTGTGCCAAAGTCGGCAAAGTGACGGATGACGGACGTCTGAAGCTGTTCCATCACGGCGATCTGGTCGGCGACATGCCGGTACAGGCGCTGGTGGACGAGTGCCCGGTGTACGAGAAGCCATCCAGCATCCCGGCTTATTATGTGGCAAACGAGAACGTGGACACCCAGCGTTACGAAGAAGTGAAGGATCTGGGAGGCGCTTTGAAAAAGGTGCTCGCTTCTCCAACCGTAGCAAGCAAAGCATGGGTATATAACCAATACGACTATATGGTGCGCACAAGCACCGCGGTACGTCCGGGTTCGGACGCGGCTGTGATCACGATTCAAGGCACGCGCAAAGGCCTTGCGATGACGACAGACTGCAACGGACGTTATGTCTATCTCGATCCGGAGGTTGGCGGCAAGATCGCAGTCAGCGAAGCAGCACGAAATATCGTCTGCACCGGAGCCGAGCCGCTGGCGATTACAGACAACCTGAACTTCGGCAGCCCGGAGAAACCGGATATTTTCTGGCAGATGGAGCGTGCGGTGGACGGCATGGCTGAAGCCTGCCGCGTACTCGATACGCCAGTTATCGGCGGCAACGTCAGCCTGTACAACGAGAACGCAAGCGGGGCGATCTATCCGACGCCGGTCGTCGGCATGGTGGGATTGCTGCATGATACGGATCACATTACAACACAAGGCTTCAAACAAGAAGGCGATGTGATCTTCCTTCTCGGGAACACGAAAGCGGAGCTCGGCGGCAGCGAATTCCAGTATGCCGTTCACGGCGTGACTGAAGGCCGCCCGCCGGAGCTTGACCTGAACACCGAGAAAAACCTGCTGGCAGGCGTGCTTGGTGCCATCCAAAGCGGGCTTGTGCAATCGGCACATGACCTGTCTGAAGGCGGCCTCGCTGCCGCGCTGGCCGAGTCCTGCATCAGCGGTTCGCTTGGTGCGCATGTATCGCTTAGTACGGAGCTTCGGCATGATCTGGCACTCTTCAGCGAATCGCAATCACGTATTCTGCTGTCGGCAACGAAGGAACAAGCCGATCAGCTTCAAGCATATTTGTCGGATCAGGGTGTGCCAGTGACTCGGCTCGGCTCGGTCGGCGGAGAACGTCTGGTGGTGGAGATCAACGACGCGCCGGCTTTGAATGAACCGGTTGACGGACTGCGCCAGGTGTGGGAGGATGCGATTCCATGTCTCATGAAATAGCACCTCAAACGCTGTGGACCGGAGACTACTATAACGAAGGGGCCGGCAAGGAAGGCCTTTTCGACAAATTGAAGGAGGAGTGCGGCGTATTCGGGGTTTTTGGGCACCCGGATGCCTCCTCTCTTTCCTATTACGGGCTTCACGCTCTGCAGCACCGCGGAGAGGAAAGCGCGGGAATATGTGTCAGCGACGGTGTGGAGTTCCGCTACCATCGCGGTATGGGGCTGGTCAAGGAAGTATTCGACAAGGATATGCTGTCGTCTCTTAGCGGATCGATCTCCATCGGCCATGTACGTTACTCTACGAGCGGCGACAGTAAGCTTACGAATGCCCAGCCATTAGTCTTCAAGTACCGCGCCGGCGATCTTGCGGTAGCGACGAACGGCAACATCGTGAATGCCCCGCAAATCCGGCGCGAGCTGGAGGAAAGCGGCTCCATTTTCCAGACGACGAGCGATACCGAGGTCATTGCCCATCTAATCGCCCGTTCGTCCAAGGATCTTGTCGAGGCAGCGAAGGATGCGTTTAACCGGATCGTCGGAGGGTATGCATTTCTGATCATGACCAACGACAAATTGATCGTGGCTTCCGATCCGCACGGCCTGCGTCCGCTGACGATGGGCAAGCTTGGAGATGCATATATCTTCGCTTCCGAGACCTGCGCCTTCGAAACGATCGGTGCGGAAACGATACGGGATATCGAGCCTGGTGAACTGCTGGTGCTGGACCGTGACGGCCTGCATGAGGACCGTTTTGAAGCGAAGAAGCACCGCAAGGCGCTCTGCGCGATGGAATACATTTATTTCGCCCGCCCGGACAGCGACATGAACGGCTCGAATCAGCATGCCGCACGCAAGCGGATGGGCAGCCGGATGGCGCTTGAATCGTTTGTGGATGCGGATATCGTCACTGGCGTGCCGGATTCGAGTATTTCCGCGGCGATTGGTTATGCCGAGCAAACCGGCATTCCGTATGAGCTGGGACTGATCAAGAACAAATACACCGGCCGGACCTTCATTCAGCCGAGCCAAGAGCTGCGCGAGCAGGGTGTGAAGATGAAGCTGAGCGCGGTTCGCCGCGTGGTGGAAGGCCAGCGCGTGGTCATGATCGACGATTCCATCGTGCGGGGAACAACCTCGCGCCGGATCGTCAACCTGCTTCGCGAAGCGGGAGCGACCGAGGTGCATGTACGGATTACGTCGCCGCCGTTCAAGAACCCATGTTTCTACGGCATTGATACGCCGGATCGGCGGGAGCTCATTGCTTCGTCAAGATCGGTCGAAGAAATTTGCCGGGAGATCAACGCGGATTCGCTCGCTTTTCTCAGTCCGGAAGGCTTAATCTCGGCCATCGCCGGCCACAACGCGGAGGAGTATAAGGGAGGCCTGTGTCTGGCCTGCTTTGATAATGACTACCCGACGCGACTGGATTTTAACGGTGAAGAGAAGTTCGGCTGCAGCTGCTGAGTGTCAGGTCGTATGAGACAAAGTTATAGCGAAGGCGATATATTGATGATTCCTCCATTCGCTCAGCGTGGCTGGTTATGATTTGATGCAGATTCATCTGTCGGAGATAATGCAATGACAGGTATCGTTGAAATGGCATGTATAGATCGAGATGAAGGGTGCGATGGTAGTGTCTGAAGCTTATAAAAATGCCGGCGTTGATATCGCGGCAGGTAATGAAGCGGTTGAACGCATGAAAAAACACGTGAAGCGTACTTTCCGTCCGGAAGTGATGACAGATCTGGGCGGATTTGGGGCTCTGTTCGGTTTGAACAAAGATAAATATGATGAGCCGGTGCTCGTTTCAGGTACTGACGGCGTAGGAACCAAGCTCAAAATCGCCTTTGCCATGGACCGTCACGACACCATCGGCATCGACGCCGTGGCCATGTGTGTGAATGATATTGTCGTTCAGGGTGCAGAGCCGCTCTTTTTCCTGGACTATCTGGCTTGCGACAAGGTGGTGCCCGAGAAGATCGAAGCGATTGTCGCAGGGATTGCCGAAGGCTGCCATCAATCCGGCTGCGCCCTGATCGGCGGCGAAACGGCCGAGATGCCTGGCATGTATGCCGAAGGCGAGTACGACATCGCAGGCTTCACGGTAGGCGTTGTCGACAAAAGCAAAATCATCAACGGCTCCACCATCGCGCCCGGCGACACGGTGATCGGCTTGGCTTCGAGCGGCGTGCACAGCAACGGCTTTTCCCTGGTCCGCAAGCTCTTGCTGGAGAAGGAAGGCTACAGCCTGCATGACACGATTCCGGAGCTTGGCGGAACTTTGGGAGATACGCTTCTTGCTCCAACCAAAATCTACGTCAAACCGCTGCTGGCTTTGCTGGAACAGCTGCAGGTCAAAGGCATGGCCCACATTACGGGGGGCGGATTCATCGAGAACATTCCGCGCATGCTGCCGGATAACGTGAATGTCGACATCGAATACGGCTCTTGGCCGATCCTGCCGATCTTCGAGCTGATGCAGCGCAAAGGCGGCATTTCGAACCGCGATATGTTCACGACCTTTAACATGGGCATCGGATTGGTGCTTGTCGTGGCTTCAGACGACGCAAACCATGCGCTTGAGCTTCTGAAAGCGCAGGGCGAAGAGGCATATGTGATCGGAAAAGTAACTTCCGGAGCTTCGGTGGTAACCTTTACGGGAGCTGACGTGTAATGAGCGCTTACCGTATTGCCGTGTTTGCTTCGGGCGAGGGCAGCAACTTTCAGGCTTTGGCGGAAGCGGCGCAAACAGGTGCGCTGGGTGGGGCGGAAATGGCCCTGCTCGTATGCGACAAGCCCTCCGCACCCGTTGTGCAGCGGGCTGAACGGCTCGGTGTACCCGCTTATGTATTCACACCCAAGGCGTATGATTCCCGTGAGGCTTACGAGCGGGAGATCGTCCAGCGTCTGGAGGAGCTGCAGGTGGATTTGATTGTGCTTGCGGGGTATATGCGTCTGCTGACTCCGGTCATCGTGGACCAATACAGGGGGAAGCTGATCAACATTCATCCGTCGCTGCTGCCCGCTTTTCCCGGTAGAGACGCGATTGGACAGGCACTCTCCTATGGGGTGAAGCTGAGCGGGGTTACGGTTCATTTTGTCGATGAAGGCATGGATACAGGGCCGATTATCGCGCAAAGGGCGATAGACGTTGTCGAGGGGGAGACGGCGGAATCCTTTGCGAAGGCTGTCCATGGCGTCGAAAGAATGCTATATCCCGAAGTGGTGTCATGGTTTGCCCGCGGTTTGGTCAAGCTCGACGGCAGACAAGTGACGGTTACGAGTCCGAACGAACTGAAATCGTGACGAATACGCCAAGTGTGGCGCGTCCTAATACATTTATTTAATTTTTTTGTCACCGAACGGTTTCAAATCGCGGTCTTCTGGGTACGGCATTCGATATTTCTCGGGAAATAATAAAGCTTCATCGAAAGTTAGCGTTTTTGCGCGAGGATCAGGGTGAGGCACGGCATCTTTTCGCAAGTCTTCACATTCTCTTCATATACGTGTGAACTGGTATATAGGGCGCTTGCGAGAGACCGGGTGTTATCCCATTCTTCAACTACAAAGGAGGAGCATATTGTGGGGATTAAAAGAGCGCTTGTGAGCGTTTCGGATAAGAAGGGCATCGTAGATTTTTGCCGTGAGCTGTCTGCACTTGGCGTGGAAATCATTTCGACGGGCGGAACAAAAAGCCTGCTCGCGAAGGAAGGCGTGCCGGTCATCGGTATTTCCGACGTGACGGGATTTCCCGAAATTCTCGACGGACGCGTCAAAACGCTTCATCCTGCCGTCCATAGCGGCTTGCTGGCAGTCCGTGACAGCGAAGAGCATCAGCAGCAGATGAAGGAGCTCGAACTGGACTATATCGACCTCGTGGTCGTTAACTTGTACCCGTTCCAGGAAACCATCGCCAAGCCGGACGTAACCTACGAGGACGCCATCGAAAATATCGACATCGGCGGACCAACCATGCTGCGCTCGGCTGCCAAAAATCATGCATTCGTGACCGTGGTCGTGGATTCGGATGATTATGGCACCGTGGTCGAGCAAATCCGTGAGCAGGGGGACACGACCCTTGAGACGCGCAAACAGCTTGCAGCCAAAGTCTTCCGCCATACCGGCGCATACGACGCCCTCATCTCCGATTATTTGTCGAACGTGAACGGCGAGCCGCTTCCGGAGCGCTATACCGTTACGTATGAGAAAATCCAGGACCTCCGCTACGGGGAGAACCCGCATCAGAAAGCGGCATTTTACCGCAAACCACTCGCTCCTGCCGGAACGTTGACAACAGCCGAGCAGCTGCACGGCAAGGAACTGTCTTACAACAACATCAATGATGCCAATGCGGCGCTGCAAATTGTGAAAGAGTTTGACGAACCGGCCTGCGTGGCGGTGAAGCATATGAATCCTTGCGGCGTTGGCGTGGGCGAAAGCATTCTGGAGGCGTACGAAAAAGCATACAGCGCGGATCCAACCTCCATTTTTGGCGGCATCGTGGCTGCAAACCGCATCATCGACAGCGATACCGCGAAGCGCTTAAGCGAGATTTTCCTGGAAATCGTGCTGGCCCCGGACTTTACGGAGGAAGCGCTCGAGATTCTGACGAAAAAGAAAAACATCCGCCTGCTCAAAATGGGCGAGTTCGGTTCCGCCAAAGACCGCAAGAGCAGCTTTGTCGTGACGTCGATCGACGGCGGCATGGTGGTACAGGAGAGCGACGTGCATGCCGTGGACGAGGCGGATTTGAAGGTCGTAACCGACCGGAAGCCAACGCCGGAAGAGCTGAAGCAGCTTCTTTTCGGCTGGAAAGTGGTTAAGCATGTGAAATCCAATGCGATCGTGCTGGCGGCGGACAATATGACCGTCGGCGTCGGTGCCGGACAAATGAACCGTGTCGGTTCCGCCAAAATCGCCATTGAGCAAGCGGGAGAGAAAGCCCAAGGCTCCGTGCTCGCATCCGATGCATTCTTCCCGATGGGCGACACGCTGGAGCTTGCGGCGAAAGCAGGCATTACGGCAGTCATTCAGCCAGGTGGCTCCATCAAGGATGAAGAGTCCATCAAAGTCGCGAACGAGTACGGCATCGCGATGGTATTCACGGGCGTGCGGCATTTTAAACACTAGGAAGATTTTATAGAGACAGACAACAGATCTGACATATGAAATTGAACACTGGCTCCGCCTGCTGCGGCTTGAAGCAGTCAGGTGGAGCCTCTAATATAATGGGGACAATGGACAGGAGGCGGACATGGATATTTTGGTCATTGGCGGCGGAGGCCGCGAGCATGCAATCGTGTGGGCGCTGAGCAAAAGCAAGAAGGCTGGCCGCATCTACTGCGCGCCGGGAAATGCCGGTATCGGGCAGATCGCGGAGTGCGTACCGATTGCCGTGAACGAATTCGACAAGCTGACGGCACTTGCGCTCGAGAAGCAGGTGGGACTGGTCGTCGTAGGTCCGGATGATCCGCTCGCGGACGGGATCGTCGACGCGTTCGAAGCGAAGGAGATTCCGGTGTTCGGACCGCGCAAGAATGCGGCGGAAATTGAAGGCAGCAAAACCTTCATGAAGGACCTGCTTCATAAATACGCTATTCCGACGGCATCGTACGAGAAATTCGACAGCTATGACGAGGCGCTCGCCTACTTGAACACCCAAAAGGCTCCGATCGTCATCAAAGCGGACGGGCTTGCGGCAGGCAAGGGCGTCACGGTAGCGCATACGATGGAAGAAGCGCATCAGGCACTGAAGGATATCATGGTCTCCAAAGTGTTCGGCGAATCCGGGGCTCAGGTCGTGATCGAGCAGTTCCTGGAGGGACAGGAAATGTCGATCCTTTCCTTCGTGGACGGGGAAACGGTACGTCCGATGCCGGCAGCCCAGGACCATAAGCAGGTATTCGACGGCGACCGCGGCCCGAATACGGGCGGCATGGGGACATATTCTCCGCTGCCTCACATCGATCCGTCTATTATCGACGCTGCCATCGAGAACATCATCAAGCCGACCGCGAAGGCGATGGTGGCCGAGGGCCGGCCGTTCCGCGGCGTGTTATTCGCAGGCCTCATGATCCAGCCGGACGGAACGCCGACAACGGTTGAGTTCAACGCGCGCTTCGGCGATCCCGAGACGCAGGTGGTGCTGCCGCGGCTGAAGAGCGATTTGCTGGACATATTCCTCGCCGCAGTGAACGGAACGCTGGCCGACGTGGATATCGAATGGAGCGATGAGGCGGCGGTTTGCGTGGTGCTGGCTTCCGAAGGTTATCCGGCATCGTATCCGAAGGGCTTGCCGATCGAAGGCCTGGAGCAGGCTGGCGGCGAACAGGACGCCATTGTGTTCCACGCCGGTACGGCCCGGGGGAGCGAAGGGCAGATCGTAACCAGCGGTGGCCGCGTGCTTGGTGTGGTCGGTCTTGGGGCCGGCATTGCCGAAGCCCGAGCCAAGGCGTACGAACAGGCGGAACGGATCACGTTCCGCGGCAAACAAAACCGCACGGACATTGCCGCAAAGGCGCTTGTGTAAGCGAGGTTTGACCTATCAGGGCCCCGCAGCTTCCGGGATGAACGGAAGCTGCGGGGCATTTTTAATGAGGTTAAAGACGTTCAAAGAAACGCAATTTGCTTTCGTTTCGTAAGCCGCTTGCAATTTATCTCCAATTGGATTATTATATAATTAATAATCTTAATATAAAGAATATTTATGACAAGGAGGCAAGAAGGATATGTTAAGAACAGCAGGTATTCACCATATTACGGCATTCGTCAACGATGCACAGCAAAACGTCGATTTTCACGCAGGTGTCCTGGGACTCCGTCTTGTCAAAAAAACGATCAATTTCGATGCGCCGGACGTCTATCATCTCTATTTCGGCAACGAGAACGGCAGCCCGGGCACGATTATTACCTTCTTCCCGCAGGATAACGCGAGAACGGGCGAGATCGGCGGAGGACAGGTCAGCATTACCGTGTACGCCATTCCGAAAGGCAGCATGGGGTTCTGGGTGAACCGTCTGGATGCCTTCGGAATCCACCATGAATCCACGTCGCGTTTCGGAGAAAGCTTCCTGCGCTTCTCCGATCCGTCGGGGCTGCTCATCGAGCTTGTCGAACGCGAAGAAGGAACGCCGAGCGCTTGGTCCTTTAACGGCGTCCCCGTGGAGCATGCGATTAAGGGCTTCGGCGGAGCGGTACTGAGCAGCGTATCTTCGGAGAATACGATGCTGGTGCTCGAAAGAGTGCTCGGACTATTGCGTACTGGTGAAGAAGACGGACTGGTCCGCTACCAGGGCTTCGGCGATATCGGCCAGATCATTGACGTGAATGCCGAGAATGCAAGCTGGGGCAATCCGGGCGCGGGAACAGTTCATCATATCGCATGGCGCGCCAGAGATTACGAGGAGCATGAGAAATGGCGCGAGCTGCTGGCGCAAATCGGCTTTCAACCGACGCAGGTTATTGACCGCCAGTATTTCAATGCGATATACTTCCGTGAACCGGGCGGAATTCTGTTTGAAATCGCGACTGATCCTCCGGGCTTTGCCCGCGACGAGGCGGAAGACGAACTGGGCACGCATCTGATGCTGCCCGAATGGTACGAACCGCAGCGGAATTTGATCGAACAAGGATTGCCTACAATTGAAGTACGCGAAGTGGAGGGAATATAAATGAGCAATTTGAGCATGAAGCATATATTTAAACCAGGCTCCGATCCGGCGGCTCCGGTACTGGTGCTGCTGCACGGGACGGGCGGCAACGAGCATGACCTGCTGCCGATCGCGGAAATGCTGTCACCGGAATCCTCGGTGCTGGGGGTTCGCGGCAGCGTGCTGGAAAACGGCATGCCGCGCTTTTTCCGCAGACTGGCGGAGGGCGTATTTGACGAGGAGGACCTGGTGCTGCGGACGAAGGAGCTGAACGATTTCCTGGATGAAGCCGCACAGGAATATGGACTTCAGCGCGACCGCATGATCGCGGTCGGGTTCTCGAACGGCGCGAATATCGCGGCAAGCCTGCTGTTCCATTACGAGCATGCGCTGTGGGGCGCAGCCCTGCTGCATCCGATGGTGCCGCTGCGCGGCAAGCAGCTGCCGGAGCTGACCGGCGTACCGGTCTTCATCGGCGCAGGTAAGAACGATCCGCTGTGCTCCATCTCCGAAACGGAGGAGCTCCAGTCCCTTCTCGAGGAGGCGGGAGCCGAGGTAACAGTGTACTGGGATAACCAAGGACACCAGCTGAGTAAAAGAGAGCTGTATGCCGCCTCCGACTGGCTCGACAACCGTTTTTAATGAAAGCTGCAATATGCGAAGCCTCCTGCCCTTTCCGCGCAGGAGGTTTTTTATTTGCTCGGACTTCAGACAGGATTTTTCGGCAATCAGAGGAAGGAATATCGGACAAACCCTTGAAAAACAAGCGTAAAAAGGGTACGGTACTCTTTAATAAACATTTCAGTGAAGATATTTTAGAGCCCCGAACACGACAGAGCGAGGGCTGATGGAGTGAGGAGAAGAGATGAAGGAACATGTGCAAGAAACGACCGCCCAAGCGCCGCAAGCCGCTGCGCCTGCCGGCGAACATGCAGATCATGTCGTAACCATGGAGGATATCGTGCGGGCACATCATGTGCTGCGCGAGGTCATCGTGCGAACACCGCTGCAGCATGACGCCGTGCTGTCGGCGAAATACAAATGCAACGTGTATCTGAAAAGGGAAGACCTGCAGGTGGTGCGTTCCTTTAAAATTCGCGGCGCCTATAACATGATCCGCAGCCTGTCTCCCGAGGAGCTGGCTAACGGCATCGTTTGCGCGAGCGCAGGCAACCACGCGCAGGGCGTGGCTTTTTCCTGCAATGCACTCGGCATTCAGGGCAAAATCTATATGCCGAGCACGACGCCAAACCAAAAGGTGAAGCAGGTGAAGCGTTTTGGCGGCAGCAACGTGGAGGTCGTGCTGACTGGCGACACATTCGATGATGCTTCCGAGGAAGCAATGAAGGCATGCGTGGAGCAGGGTCTAACCTTTATCCACCCGTTCGATGCCCCGAAGATCATCGCAGGCAACGGAACGATCGCCATGGAGGTCATGGAGAGCCTGAATGCTCCGGCGGATTACGTGTTCGTGACGATCGGCGGCGGCGGCCTCGCGGCGGGCGTCAGCACGTACATCAAGACCGTGAGTCCGGCCACGCAGATCATCGGTGTCGAGCCGTTGGGCGCGGCTTCCATGAGTGAAGCGCTGCTCCGCAAAGAAGTCGTCACCCTGCAGGAGATCGATAAATTCGTGGATGGCGCGGCGGTGAAACGAGTCGGGGATATGCCGTACTCGATCTGCTCCGGCAAGCTCGACGACATCGTGAAGGTGCCGGAGGGCAAAGCCTGCACCACCATCCTCGACCTGTATAACGAAAATGCGATCGTGGTCGAGCCGGCAGGTGCGCTGCCTGTAGCCGCGCTGGATCTGTACAGCGAGCAGATTCAGGGCAAAAACGTCGTCTGCATCATCAGCGGCGGCAACAACGATATCGACCGGATGCAGGAGATCAAGGAGCGTTCGCTCATGTACGAAGGCATCAAGCACTACTTCATGATCAACTTCCCGCAGCGCTCCGGTGCGCTGCGCGAATTCCTGCAGGACGTGCTCGGTCCGGGAGACGACATCACCAACTTCGAATACACGAAAAAGCATAACAAGGAAAACGGTCCGGCGCTGGTCGGCATCGAGCTGAACAGCAAAGAGGACTACCTCCCGCTGATCGAGCGCATGAACCGCAAGGGCCTGCAGTACACCGAGCTGAACAAGGATTCGAACTTGTATAATATGTTGATTTGATTCGTAACAACCTCTAACGGAGAAAAGCCAGTGGAGGCCGCCATGGCGGTTTTCACTGGCTTTTTGTATGAATTCAGGAGCCTCTGTCCCCCATCAAGACTCATCCAACGGGACTTTCAGGTAAAGCGCCGGCGTCGTGCCGAATAATTTCTTGAAGTGCCGCGTAAACGTCTTTTCGCTGCTGTAACCCACCTGGCCGGCAATTTCCTTTATGGTCAAATGGCGGTGCTGCTGCAGTCGCCGGACGGCCTCGTGTATGCGGACAAACATAATGTAGTACGTGATATTATAGCCGGAATGCTTTTTGAAGTAGCTTGATAAATAAACCGTCGTAATAGAGAACTGGTCTGCGATCACGGTAAGGGACAAATCGCTTTCAAAATTTTGATCGATAAAGCTCACGATGCGGTCGTATAGAGCGGTATCCTGGTGAACTTGAAGCGCGGCGATGGCTTGATACTTTCCAAGCAGATTCTCATGCATGAGCCCGGGATTATGCAGCATGCTTAAATCGGGGAATAGCGGCCCTGAAGTCTGCGCCTGTTTGATTTTTTTGCTGGTGATAATCATATTGAGCAGGTCGTTCAAATAACGGTAAAGCGTTCGAATCTCCTGATAGGTCATCTGCCGGGTCAAATTCCGTACGGTGCCTGCGAAGAATTGTTCGAGGGACCCCTCATTGCCTTTCAGGACATAAGCGATCAATTCCTGCTCCTTATCGATGGAGAGCGCGATCGAAGCACTCGGCGCACCTGAAACACTCGTATAAACGGCGATATGAGATGAGGAGCTCCAGTCGTACGGATAATGGTCAATCGCCTCAAGACTTTGCTGAACCGCGGTGTGGATACTGCACACATCCGCCATGTATCCGCTGATGCCGCACATCATAAAACAGTCCGAGGTGTCCAGCGCTTCCAGAATCTGATTCAAGTCTTCATCCATACGACCGGGCTCGAGGTTATAGATCAAATACGTGTCCGCATCGGAACGATGAAGGAGTTTATGAACCGAATGATATTGGCTTAGAAGCTGCTCCAGACCCCGGCTTGCGTGCTCGCAGCCAAGGCCTTGGCAGGACTCGATGAAGCATGTCACAATGTAACCGCCGCGGTATTTCGCTTGAAGCCTGTGCAGCATCTCAGGAGCTACATCCTGCGCAGTACCGGAGGCTAGCCGGAGGAGCGCATTCTGCTCCATAATCGTCCGCTGCTGATCGAGTGTCTGCATCATCGATTGATTGGACGTAAGCAGCTTGTTCATCGTCGATTTGATCGGCCTGTACATCGTTACGCTTACGATGAGGAAGGTGACGGCGATAATGAAAAAGATAAGGAACATCAACCAGTTATATTGGTTGGCATTGCGGATTTTCTGCTGAAGAGTGCTTTCGGGATACAGGATCGTGTAATTCAGGTCATTCAGCGTGACTTGAATGGATGTATATTTTTTATCCTCGATTTGAACCGACGGGCTTCCGGACTGTATCTTGTTTCGCACATCGGAAGACAGGAGGGAATTTCCTGCCACCGTTTCGCCTTGAAGCGTCGAAATCCACATGATGTTGTTCAATACCTGGGCTGATTTCCGCAAATCGGCTTCCAGCGCAGACTTGTTGATCTTCACCATAATCGTCCCTACGTTGTTGATTCGGTAGGCATAAGTAATAAATCGGTCATAAATCTGAAGCGATTCCCGATCCTCGATTTGATGCAGACAGTTGCAGGTAAAGTCGGGGCTCTGCATGCGCAGCTTTTGATAGAACAGATCCAGCTCGCGGCTGCCGTCCGAACTCGTCACATAGCCTTTATCCTTGAAATAGACGTATACCGAAGAATCAAAAGGGAGCAGCCGTCCAAGCTCGGTTAGCTTGTGATTGAACTTGTTCAGCATTAACCGGTAACCGGTGGTTTCCGGATTGGATTTGTTCAGAGACACGAGGTCGATATCCATGCCCAGCGAATACATGCTCTGCTTCAGCTTGGTCAGCTGCTGATCCACGTTCCCGGCGATGTCCATGAGAGAGCTTTTATTCGTTTGATCCACGTTTTGCTTCACAGTGCCTTTTAAATAATGGGAATTGTAGAGCAGGATGGAGGAGAACAGGAGGGTGAATATCAAATTGAGCGCAATGATCCGCACATACATATTGTGCTCCTTCAGTTTAACGAGCCGATTCTTCATACTGCCATTCTCCTATCCTGGTTAATGGAGGGACTATCATCTTGCAGTAAGCGGTTACATTTTCAATCATTATATGGAAAACCGTGGGCAAAAATCAATAAGCGAAATGAAAAGTGAAACGATGCTTAAAATCTGGCTCCCCGTCCATCTTTATTTTTGACCCTCATGTTAAAATCCGTACCTTGTCTAGCTTTCTCCGCCTTAACTATGATCAAAATACGATGAGGGAAAGGAGGAACACCGTGAGGCGATTATGGACGATATGTTACCGTCAGCGTTATTTGCTGCTGATGACATTACCGGGTTTTATCGTTGTTTTTATTTTTAAGTACGTCCCCATTTACGGCATTTTGATCGCTTTCAAAAACTACGACGTGGCGGCTGGCATCTTTAACAGCCCTTGGGTCGGTCTCAAGCATTTCTATTCCTTTTTTCATAATCCTTTCAGTCCGAGACTTATCAAGAATACCTTTTTGCTGGGCTTCTATTCATTAATTTGGAGCTTTCCGGCCCCGCTTGTGCTGGCGCTGCTCCTCAACGAGGTCAGGAACAAGCTTTTCAAGCGCTGGGTGCAGACGATCGTGTACTTTCCCCATTTTCTATCGGTTGTCATTATCGTAGGCTTCATTAAGGAGTTTACGGCACTCGACGGGTTATTCAACCAGATCATCGCGTGGTTCGGATTCGAACCGGTTCCGATGCTGGCGAAGCCGGAGTATTTCCGGACGCTCTTTATCGGATCCGGCATCTGGCAGAGCGTGGGCTGGGGAACGATCATTTACCTGGCGGCATTATCAGGCGTGGATGAGGTCCAGCATGAAGCGGCGATTATCGACGGTGCGAACCGCTGGCAGCGGTTGCGGCATATTACTTGGCCCGCGATTCTCCCGGCAACGACGATTCTGCTCATTCTATCGCTGGGAAGCGTGGTCGGGTCCGATTTCCAGAAGATCATATTGATGTACAACCCGAACATTTACGTGACCGCGGATGTAATCGATACTTATGTATACCGTCAAGGTATTCTGGGAGCACAGTACGAATACAGCACGGCCGTCGGCCTGATGCTATCTGTCATCGCTTTCCTGTTTGTCGCAGGCGGCAACTGGCTGTCCAAGAAAGTATCGGATACAAGTCTATGGTAGAGGGAGGGTGAGCATGAACATCAAGCATTACAGGCAAGGATTCAGCTCCAGAATATTCGACCTGTTCAACTATGTGTTTCTCATCGCATTATGCATCGTCATGCTGTACCCGCTCGTCAATACGCTGGCGGTTTCGCTCAGCAATCCCGAGATGATCGTACAGGGAAAGGTAAGCTGGATTCCCCGGGGGTGGAACCTGGAAGGGTATAAATATATTTTCTCCGAGAAAAAGCTCATCACGGCTTTTGGCAACACGGTCGTCTATGCGCTGCTCGGAACGTTCATCATGCTGCTGTTAACCTCGCTGATGGCGTATCCGCTATCGGTGTCCGATTTTGTGCTCCGCAAATTCATCACCATCTTTTTGACGATTACGATGTTCTTCGGCGGCGGGCTGATCCCGACCTACTTGCTGATCCGCAAGCTGCACATGATCGACACGCTGTGGGTGATGGTGATTCCGGGAGCGGTTTCGGCCTTTAACGTGATTTTGTTCCGCACCTTTTTCAAGAACATTCCGAAGGAATTGGGAGAGTCGGCGTATATGGACGGGGCCAACGACTTTCGGATTCTGTTTCAAATTTACCTGCCGCTATCCAAGCCTTTGCTTGCGACGTTCGCTTTGTTCGGAATCGTCGGGGCATGGAACGGCTGGTTTGATGCCTTGATCTACTTGAACAACGAGAGCAAATATCCGATTCAAATGATTTTGCGGAAAATGATCGCCGAGACGGACAACTCATCCATGAATGCGCAAACCTTCAAGCTGCTGAGCGATATGAAGATCCATGGCAAAAACATCAAGATGGCAACGGTCATCGTCTCGATTTTGCCCATTTTATTTCTGTATCCGTTTATGCAAAAGCATTTCACGACAGGCGTCATGATCGGTTCCATCAAAGGTTAAAGGGAGAGGTTGGTATACATGAGCAAAAGGACGAGAAAGCCGGCGTTGTTCGGAGTGGTACTATTGCTGCTCGCGTTGTCGCTGGGGGGATGCACTTCAGGTTCAGACAAGGATGCGGACGGCAAGGACGACAAGGGGCCACTCAAGCTGTCGGTGATGGCCGGCACATTCGGTTCCGTACCGGAAAATACCGAGATTCAGAAGGAATGGCAAAAAAGAATGGAGGCCTATATCGGCCGAGAGCTGGATATTACGTGGCAGTACGTTCCTTGGGGGGAATACAACGATAAGTTCAAGCTGACGCTCGCGAGCGGAGACCTGCCTGACATCATGACGAATTCGGGCGGCGATCTGGCCGTGCAGTACGGACGCCAGGGCATCGTTCTGGATATTGCCAAGCACCTGGATCAGGCACCGAATTACTCGAAGTTCCTGGAGTCCACGCCGTATGCGAAGACGAGCTTGTACACGCCGGAAGGCAACATGTATTTCTTCGGAGACGGCTGGTCCAATACGGATAATAACGAAGGCAGCGTATACGGTTCGATCTACCGGTTCGATATATTCAAAAAGCATAATATCAAAATCCCGGAAACCCAGGACGAGTTCTATGAAGCAGCCAAAAAGCTGAAAGAGCTGTACCCGGATACGTATCCGGTCAACTCCTTTGGTTGGCCTAAGACAGAGGAAGGATTCCAATATTCCAACCATACCAGCGCGGGGATTTATTGGGACGGGAAGCAGTTCACCTACGGTACGATATCGGACAGCTTCAGGGAATCCCTGGAGTTCGTGAACAAGCTCTACCGGGAGAAGCTGCTGGATCCCGAGATCATTACGCAGTCCGAGGATCAGATGAAGCAGAAGATGACGACGGGCAAATCCTTCATGATTCCGATGGCCTGGTTCGGCTTCGCCGACGAATTTAACAGCCTGACGAAAGGCCAAATGGAGTGGGGCGGCGCTCTGCTTCCGAACAATCCGAAATACGGGAAAGCCTGGAAGATGTCATCCGTAGAGCCGGGAAGGATCATCAAACCATATAACGGGGTCCTGATCTCCGCCAAGGCCAAGAATCCCGAGCTCCTCGTAAAAATGATCGATTATCAATATTCGGATGAAATGATCGATCTCGTCAACTGGGGCATCGAAGGCAAAACCTATGAGATCAAGGACGGCAAAAAACAGTATCTGCCTGAAATCATGAACGCCGAAATTCCTTCCAAAGCGCTGGATCCTTTCGGCACCGGCGGCGATAACCGGTCCGGATTCGTCTTTACGCCGCAGGACTTCGGCTCCGACGTGGGGAAATACAAGCCGATGCCATTCTTCGCCGGCGGGAAGTACATGAACGCCATCAGCTTCAACGTAACGAACGAATATGGAGGCAAAGATTCGATCGCGCCGATGGATCGGGCACCGGTCATCGCTTTAACCAAAGAAGAGCAGGCGATGCGAAACGAGATCATGACCCCAATCGATACGTATGTCAGCGAAATGGTGACGAAGTTCATTATCGGCGAGAAAAGCTTTGATGAATGGGATTCTTTCAAGAACGAAATTACAAAGCTCGGCGACTACGAGTCCGTCGTAAAACTCATGAACGAGAAAGTGGCTGCGGCCAAATAAGCATGCGGGCCAAGATACAGGACCCTCGTATCCGTTAGCAAAAGGCGGGGGTTCTGCTATCCAGGTTCCGCACGCAATCCCGATATCATTGTTCGGAGGGAGTTCCAGCTCATGAAAGAGAAGATAAAGGTTGGATTAATCGGACTCGGCGGCCGTGGCATGGGGCTGCTGGATCTCGTTTTTTTGAAGATGCCGGACGTGGAGATTGCTGCGGTGTGCGATCTCTATGAGGATCGGTGCAAGCAAGCGGCTGACCGGGTTGAACATGCAAAAGGATTTCGTCCTTTCGCAACCATTCATTATGAGGAGGTACTGGCTATCGCCGATATCGAAGCGGTCGTCGTCTGCGCGTCCTGGGCAGATCATGCGAACCTTTCGGTGGCTGCTATGGAAGCGGGAAAGTACGTCGCCTGTGAAGTGGGCGGTGCCTATTCCATTCAAGAATGCTGGAGACTGGTCGATGCCTATGAAAGGACACGGATTCCGTGCATGATGATGGAGAATTGCTGTTATGGCCGAGACGAGCTGATGGTTCTGCGCATGGTGCAGGAAGGGGTATTGGGGGAAATCGTGCATTGTGCCGGAGGTTATCTGCATGATCTGAGAGAAGAAATTGCATACGGCAGCGAAAACAGACATTACCGGCTGACCAATTACCTGCACCGGAATTGCGAGAACTATCCAACCCATGAGCTCGGGCCGATCGCGCGAATTCTGGGCATCAACCGCGGCAACCGGATGGTTTCGCTTGTGTCGATGTCCTCCAAAGCCAAAGGGATGAATGAATACATCCGGAAGGTTCAAGGCCCGGACAGCACCCTGGCGAATGCTGAATTTATGCAGGGCGACATCGTGACTACGATCATCAAGTGCGCCCGGGGCGAGACGATCACGCTCACGCTGGATACGACACTTCCGAGATATTATTCCAGAGGCTTCACGGTACGAGGAACCAAGGGCATGTATGTCGAGGATAATCATTCTATCTTTATTGACGGGCTGCATGACGAGAACCATTTCGACTGGCGGGGACAGTGGGGGAACGCAGACCGTTTCAGGGATCGGTATGAGCATCCGGTATGGAAGAAATATTTGGACGAAGGAGTCAAAGCAGGGCATGGAGGGATGGATTGGCTGGTCTTCGCCGATTTCTTTGACAGCGTAAAAAAGGGAGCGCCTACGCCACTGGATGTCTATGATATGGCAGCTTGGATGAGCATTTCTTCGCTAACCGAGGATTCCATCTCCATGGGCGGCCATCCGGTGGCCATACCGGATTTCACGAACGGGAAATGGATCAACCGCACATAAGAACGGGAGGGACGCAATCATTGGATTTGAACACATTTTGCGAGCGGATTCAATTGAGCCCGGGAGCGCGGCGGCAGCTCTCTCTTGTTGAAATGGATGAAGGCGCCTATGCGCGATATAAACAGCTGTTTGTGAATGACCGTTTCCGGTTCTTTGACTCTGTCAAACAGGCAGCGGAGTACAGGAGACTGTTTTTATATTTTTTCGTGAGGTTTGCGGCGGATGCCTACGAGGGGTACCGGATAAGAGGCATTGAGGATGAGGTTTATGACGCTACCTTTTCCGATATCGAGCTGTGGAGCTCCAAATGCAAGGAGGATTACGGCGAATACGGCATCGAGGAATATAACTGGCTGCAGGAGCACGTTCAGCTGAGGCTGTTCAGACTGGGGCGGCTGCAGTTTCAGCCCTATCCTTTTGACCGGGATTTGGTCGCTGATGAAAGACGGATCTATCAGAATCAGATCGTGCTTAATGTGCATATTCCATCCGGTGAGCCGCTGTATCCCGAGCAGGTGGAGGATTCCTTTGAGCGGGCCAGATGTTTTTTTAGAGGTATCACCCCGATCTTTATGTGCCATTCTTGGCTGCTCTTTCCGAAGCTGGCAGAAGTGCTGCCTCCGGACTCCAATATCGTCCTTTTCCAAAAGCATTTTAGAATCTATCATGAAGATCCGGATGCAAGGGAAGCGGAACAACGCATATTTAACCGGTTGGAAGCGGATATAACGAAGTATGAAGAATGTTCATCTTTGCAGCGGAGCGCCAAGGCCTATCTCATGGCAGGGAACAAGCTGGGCAGCGGTTACGGAATCAAATGATGAGGGGAGCTGGTCAAGGATGAATGAAGAGGCTACATCAGATCTGCCCGGGGCGGTGATCCGTATCACGGATTATGGCGCCATACCGGATTCAGGCCAGGATGCGGGTCCCGCGGTTGCA
The DNA here is from genome assembly GCF_051966755.1 of Paenibacillus sp. SAFN-054. Lineage (NCBI taxonomy): Bacteria > Bacillati > Bacillota > Bacilli > Caryophanales > Paenibacillaceae > Paenibacillus > Paenibacillus sp. SAFN-054. Next base: position 365,915 of record NZ_JBQCKS010000006.1, on the reverse strand, counting down.
CGGGCTATGGAAGCGGTGCGATGGTTGGGGAGGCCTGCAGTGCTGGAATTCCCGCGGGGACAGTATGATTTCTTTCGGGATCAGGCCGTCAAGGCTCCCTATTACATTTCGAACACGGCCTCCGAGGAGGAGCAGGCGGATGTGACCAAATCCATCGGGCTCTTCTTGCATGGTTTAAAGCAGGTGACCGTGGAAGGCAACGGGTCCTTGCTGCTATTCCATGGCAAAATGACTATGTTCGTGCTGGATGCATGCGAGAATATCACGATCAGGAACGTGAACGTGGACTACGCGAGCCCGACCATTGCGGAAATGACCGTGGAATCCATTGGTGAAAAGTACATAGAAACGAGGGTCCATCCGGATTCCCGTTACACGTTGGATGGGGACGGGTTTCATTGGATAGGCGAGGGCTGGAGGTTCAGGGATGGACCGGCGCAGCAGTTTCATCCCCGGGAAAACAGGACATGGCGGATTCCGAACCCGATCAGCGCGGCAGCCCGTGTGGAGGAACGCTCACCGGGCAGACTCCGCTTGCATTACGCTGCGATTCCGGACGTGAGCATTGGCGACGTACTGCAAATGCGCGATGGCATTCGCGACCAGGCGGGAGCCTTCATTCACAGATGCCGGAATATCGTATGGAGCCGCGTCGGGATGCATTACATGCATGGGCTTGGCATGGTCGGGCAGTACAGCGAGAATTTGACCTTCCGGGAAATGGATCTGAGTCCTCGCCAGTCTACGGGGAGGACCGCCGCTGCGTTTGCTGACTTTCTGCATCTGTCGGGAAACCGGGGCAGAATCGAGATTGCGGACTGCCGGTTTGAAGGGGCGCATGACGATGCGATCAACGTTCATGGAACGCATCTGCGGATCATGGAGCAGACAGGACCCAAGCAAATCCGGGTGCGCTTTATGCATGCGCAAAGCTATGGATTTGATGCCTTTTTCCCTGGGGACGACATTGACTTTGTACGCGCGGCAACGTTAACGGTATATGCCTCGGGTCGAGTGGAGCGCGTGACCCGGATCAATCCGCGGGAAATGCTGCTGTCTCTGGAGAGTACCATTAACCAACCGGTTATGCCTACCGATGTGGTAGAAAATGCGACTTGGACGCCGGAGGTACGAATTTGCAGAAATACGTTTGCGAGAATTCCGACCCGGGGCATTCTGGTGACGACAAGACGCCCAGTCGTGATCGAGCAGAATCGGTTCGAACGCATGGAAATGAGCGGCATTCTCGTGGCGGATGATGCGAGCAGCTGGTATGAATCCGGCATGGTGAACGATCTTACGATTCGGGATAACCACTTTATCGAATGCGGAACCGGTGGCCATCCGGTCATCCGGATCGAGCCGGAGGTGCAGGAGGAAGGGGACGGTCAGGCCGTTCATCGGCATATCCGGATTGAAGGGAACACCTTCGACACGCTCGGGAAGGTGCTAGAAGCCCAATACGTGGATCGGTTAACGTTCGCTGGGAATACCATCCGTCGTTCCGACCGGATGCCTGCTTCGTCGGAAAAGGAGGAGGCGGAGAGCTTCATCACGCTTCAGAATTGCACGAATACGCGAATCAAGGATAATTGGCTGTGTTAAATATTCAGGATATAAAAAGACCGTTTTCCGGTTATTCGGAAAGCGGTCGCTTGGTGTTATAAATAATAATTGGTCATGGCTTGATCGCTCGCCAGCACGGCTTCGCTGTCGAGCTTCTTTTTCAAATACGTCTTGTCCGAGGAAATGAAAATGCTCATGATCAAGTCCACGACGAACAGGAAAGTGATGTGGTTGGACATCAGCGCGCTGTTGTTCACCGATATTTTGTCCGGCACGATGATGTTCACGTCCGCGTTCTCCGTAATCGGCGACGAGTCGTAGCAGGTGATCGAGATGGTCTTGACCTGGTTGACCTGCGCGATCGCGACCGTATCGACCACTTCCTTCGTGGACCCGGAGCGGGAGAAGGCGACGACGACGTCTTCCTTGCCCGACTGCGCGGCGGCGATTTTCATGGCGCGGCTGTCATTCAGCGCTTCGGCCATGATGCCGATGATCGACAGGCGATTCTTCAGGGCGATGGCCGCCAGATAGGAATCGAACAGGCCGATAATATAGATCCGACGGGCTCCCGTCAGAATCTCCACCACGCGGTGAAGCTGCTCCTCGGTGACGAGCGCGGATGTATTGACGATGAGCTCATTATAGTCGAGCGCCAGCGCGTCGATCGGGTTGATTTCCCGTCTTTCTTTTTTCTTGGCCTGCATATCCCGGTAAAAAGCATCCTGGGCAAAGGCGATTTTGAAGTCGTTGAAGCCCTTGAAGCCGATCTTTTTGCAAAACCGGTTGATGCTTGTTTCGGATACGCCGATTTCATTGGCAATGGATGTGATCGTGTTGCGCGTAATAAAATCGGGATTGTGTATGACAAAATTGGCAATCTGGTTTTCACCGTAAGTCAATTTTTGGGTTTGGGATACGATTTTTGCAATGACGGCCGGAACCTGTGAAGACATGCTACCTCCTCCTGATCTAACGCTGGAAATGACGAGTCCGTTAATCTCCGCTAGATTTCCCCATTATATCATACGGAGTGAGGTATGGAGAGCGGATTATATCCAGCATTTGCAAGCGGAGAGCTGTTCGGCGAACGCCTCCGCCCGCATCTGTTTCTCTGCGATCAAATACGCATAATCCAGCAAATTGGGCAGGAACGGCAGATCAAGCACTTCCTTGCAAAAAGCATGCGCCGCGATTTCGCTGCACTGCACTACGCTCGATCTTTTCGTATACGGTCCAAGCTTGAATACCTCGATCCGGTCCAGGGCCTCATTCGTAAATGTACCATCGCGGTACTCGAGCCAGTGATAAAATTCATGCGCCAAATGGATGTCAGTCAGGAGCTCCAGCTCATTCCCGGCATCATCTGAACCTCGTCCGAGGACGTCCCTGCATACCTTCTGCATTCCCCTCAGGGAGGACGCGTACAGCGTAACCTGCGGCGGTTTCTTGGCAAAATCGATCTGTGCGCGAAAAGACACGTTATGATAGTCGCCGGATTCATCCGTCACCTCATAGCGGAGCCCTGCATCTTCGCACATCCGCCGGATGCTGCTCCCCTTATACGGCTCTGCTGCCTTGCGGCCTGCATGGAGCGACTCCCTGACATAATATGAAATTCTCGCTTCCGGTATTTTATGAAAAAGCGGATCCTGCCTGAGCTCCATGCATCCGAGCAGTTCATCGGACAGGTCGTTTCGATCGGGCAGGGGAGGGTTAAACAGGGCATGAGCAGGCATACGCGGCGTCTCCTTTCATGGCATTGCGATCAACCAGGATGGCTACTGGTAGGCGACGACCAGCATTTCATCCTGGGCGGCCAGCATTTCGGTTTCAATATCCAGGATGGACAGCAGCTGCTCCTTCGTCTGCATGCCGGTGAGGTCGAGCATTTTTTCCTTATAAAAGACGAATACCTTCGGCAGCGTGGCATTGGCGTCGGAATAGATTGTATTGTCGTCGAGAAAATCGTTAAGAGCCTCTTTCGCGGCTTTGCTGAGCTTGGCATAATGCACATTACTCTTCTTGAAGCGGACTACGCCCTCGCGGTCGAGCACGCTGACGCTGCTGGATTTTTTCTTCAGCAGGCCGAAAAATGATTTTTTGACGCTTTCGCCCGCAAACAGGCTCCAGCGCCCGGTTTGCGCGGCCAGTGTCGTATTCTCCGCAGGCAAATCGATCGAGCTTGCCGCGATTAATTTCATGTCATCGACCGACATCGCTTCCTGCGCCAGATCCTTGGAACGAAGCTCGGTGGAGCCGGTGGCGACGGCGCGGAGAATGTTCTTCTGGTTGTCGATCTCGATCGTCACTTCCACGGTTTCCTCGGAAGCGCCGGATTTGACGATCCGCTCCACAATGTCGGCGCGGATGCGCTTGATGTCCTCGTCGGTTGGATTGACGACGGTGCGTTCCAGCTGCTCCTTGACCATAGCGAGCGCGACGCCAATGGTGGACACGTACGGCGCATTATTGGCGATTTGGGATTTGAATCCCTCGCGCTCCGCCATCGCGGGTACGAGCACGGCACCGCTGCCGCCCCCGCCGACGAGGGTCACGAAGGAACGGTCCAGCTCGTAATCGTCGATCATTTCGTTCACGGTCTTCATCGTCTTGTCGATTGCGATGTTCATTACCTGCCTGGCGGCTTCCTCCACGCTCACACCGACATGATCGGCGAGTGCTTTCCAAGCCTTGAGGGCGGCATCTTTATTTCCCTTGGCGTAGTCGCCCGGAGGGATGTAATCCAGGATGTTCGCCGCACCGGCGAGGGTGTAGGAATATTCCCGGCCGTCTGCGCATTCAAGGATTGCGTATTCGGCGGGATCGCCTTCGCGGGGGCTGACGAATTTCACTTTCGGATCCCGGATATTCTCTGACGGTGCGAAGGCTTCGTACTCCTTGCCGGCGATATGCGCGCTGCGCGGCCCGACATCGGTGATGCGGCCGCCGGCTACCTTGATCATGCTGCCGCCTGCAATCCCGAGCGTGCGCACGTCCAGCGACTGCAGGTAGGTGCGGTGACCGCCGACCTCGGCATTCTTTATCATGACTTTGCCGTTCTTAATGACGGAAATGTCGACGCTGGTGCCGCCGACCTCGAAGAAAATGCCGTCTGATATTTTCTCGTACATGAGCGCTCCGGCGACGCCGGCAGCAAGGCCGGACAGCATCGTCAGGATCGGCCGCTTTCGCACCTCCTCGATGCTCATGACACCGCCGTCGCAGCGCATGATCATGAGCTGCGACTGGATATTCGCGTTCTTGACCGATTTCTCGGTCATGTTCGCGGTCTCCATCATCTTCGGAATGAGGGAGGCGTTCACGACCGCGGTCCGGGTCCGCGTCTTCAGGCCATACAGCTGGCTGATCTCATGGCCGCCGGTGGCATAGATGCCCTTGCGGTTCGCGAGCTCCACGACGCGCAGCTCGTTCGCGGGATCGTCGACGCTGTAGGCTTCGGAGGCGACGATGACTTCGGCGCCTTGGCCCGCCAGCTCCTCGATGGCGGCCTCGATCTGTTCGTCCGTCAGGTTCTTGGAGTCCAGGTACGTATGGAAGGTGTGGAGATACTTGCCCGGCGCAAGCTCGATATCTCCCGGATTCGACTCGGAGCGGGCGCTAAGTCCGTCGAGGCCTGAGCCCATGCCGATGATGCCGACCTTTGCAACGTCGCCCTCCAGCAGGGCATTCGTCGCCTGCGTCGTCCCGTGGGCGATGAAGGTGACGTCCTCCGGCAGGATGCCTTTGCTGCTTAATATTTGATTCAAAATTTGAACGATGCCCTTCGCCACGCCGTCCGGGTCATGGTGAGTGGTCGGGATTTTCATTTTTTCGATGACTTCGAATGTTTCGTGATCGATCAGGGCCGCGTCGGTGAACGTGCCGCCGACGTCGATGCCTACTCGTACCTTTTGTCTCCCCATAATGTCCTCCTGAGATGACGGGCAAAGAGACCGCTGAAGGGATCTTTGCCCGGTTTTTATCTGATACATTGTTATTGATACTGCAGCACTCCGGATGCGGATTATTCTTACGATCGCTGTTGCCCCTGGATTTCTTTTGAACTTTATCTAATGTTTAAATCCACGGTCAAAGCATGTGCTTCCGAAGCAGCTTTCCTGCGGAAAGCTTGTAGGCGAACGCTACGCTTCTCCAGAATAATTCCGCCTCCTCCGTTGAAGCGTAATAACAAACACAACAACCTAAAATCCCAAAATCCCAAAATCCCAAAATCCCAAAATCCCAAAATCCCAAAATCCCAAAATCCCAAAATCCCAAAATCTCAAAATTCTTGAGTCCGAAAGCTTCCATCGGCCCTTTTCATCGAACCCAAGATTGAACCCAAAATCGAACCCAAGATTGAACCCTAAATCGAACCCAATAACAAAATTCCTATTTCAAGCCCTTATCGGCTTTGTTTAATAGTACGGTACAGGTAGGCCAAGGACTTTGTATTGATTCGCATCTATTAACCGTTGCTTCATATCTCTATATTCGAACTTTTTATCTCTAAATCCGAACCCTTCTCTCTAACCTCTCAATCAAAACACCATGAACGCTCCGAAAATTAACGAAATCAGCACGGATGCCATTGTCCACGGCAGCGTCTTTTTCAGAATCTCGTTAATATCGCTCTTCGTGAAATCCGCCACCCAGACGTTATGCGAGTTGGTAGGGTCGGACACGGCCTGCACGTTGCTCACCGCGCGCAGAGCGAGCATGGCTGCCACCGGCGTCATGCCGGCGGAGACGAAGAGGGCGGCAATCCCGCTTCCAAGACCCCATACGTTCAACGGACCGCGGTAGATCGCGAGCGGCGACAGGATCGTGAAGAATAAGATGTACATTACCGGGTTGCCCGGCAGCACTGATTCGATCAGCGGCGAGATGACGGCCGACACCTGCGGCGACATCACCGAGCTCAGCAGGATGCCGATGCCGATCATGAGCCCCATAGCGCCGGCGACATCCTGAATTCCTTCCACCATTGCGCTGGACAGGATATGGATCGGACGCTTCGGCCAGGTGAGCAGGATCGTGACGATCGCGCCAACGATGACTGCCGGTACGATATCGATTTTGAATATAAAGACGAGGGCGACCGGCACAAGCGGGCTGATCAGGGAAATGGTCGGCACCTTTTTGTTATCCCCTGGTGTTGCGGCAGGCATGGCCCAGGCTTTGCGGCCTTTGCCGTCCCTTTTGATGTAGAAGACGATCATGATGAGCGATACGACGATGAGCGGAAGGGCGACAACCAGTGTGTAGTTGGCGATCTTATCGACCGAGAGGCCGAGCACGTCCACGTACACTGCCCAGTTGGACACGTTGAAAAGTGCGCCGACCCCGACGGCCAGCAGGACGACGATGGATGCTACGAATTGGGAAATGCCCGCTGTCAGCATGATCGGAATGACGATCGTACCGACGAGGATGACCATGCCCAGTCCGCCGGCGGCAGAGAAGATGATGGATGCGGTAATGAAGAAAAGAATCGCGATAAGTACGGGTTTATCTCCGGCCAGCTCGGCCGCCTTGCGGATGATGGATTTGGTAATACCGACCTTGTTCAGGATCTGGCCGAACCAGGCGCCGAATACGAGGCCAGCGATAGCGCCGGACAGCTTCATGGAGCCGCCGGCCAGGATGGTCTTGGCGATGGAGGTCACGTCCGGGTTATTCGACATCCACGGCACGCCTGCAATGATCGCGAAGAGGATCGCCATGCAGGGGAGGGCCAGAATGGTCGGCAGCTTGCGTGCCATCATAAGACCTACAAATACGAGAAAGACGAGCAGAATACCGATTGCTTGGAACCACATGGACGTTGTCACAGGAATTTCCCCTCTCAAATGGGCTGCTATGCCAATCTACACTTCCAGATAAGCGCCTTGCTCCTTCAGAATCGTCTGTACTTTCTTGATGTCGATGTCCTGCACGTCCCGGCCCTCCAGCGCAGCGAGCGCTGCAGCAACGCCGCCGCCGTGTCCAATGGCGCCCGTCGTCGGTGTCGTTCTCATCGCTGCCTGCGCCTCGAAGGTGGCCGAGATGCAGCGGCCGATGACAATCAGGTTTCTCACGGAGTCCGTGATCATGCAGGAAAACGGAATGCTGTACATGCCGCCCCATTCCAGCTTCTGATGCTTGGTGCCTTCGCCGTCCGGGCTGTGGATATCGATCGGATAGCCGGAGTGGGCGATAGTATCGTCGAACAGGCGCTGCTCCAATATATCGTCTGCCGTCAGCGTGTACACGCCTTTGATCTGACGCGAGCCGCGAACACCGATGTTCGGTCCCGTGGACTCGACGACCGCGTTCTCGAAGCCCGGAATGTATTTACGCACGAATAGCTCGAGCTCCCGGCACTGCTTGCGGCCTTCCATTTCCGCCCGGCTCAGGCTGAGCGCGTCTGTGGCATCATGGCCGAGGATGCGGGTGGTGTTCAGGATGACCTCGCCCGGGTTGTTCGTTTCGAAGAACAGGATGTTCTCGCGCGGAATGGAGATCTCGCCGCGTTCCTTTGCCGTCCGGAAGAGGCTGTCAAAGCCGCCGACCGACAGGCGGGGAGCTTTCTCGATAATGGAGGTATCTCCGTTATATAGCGGAAAGTCCTCGGGATGGCTGTGAATATACTCCTTGACCTTGGGAATGTCGACGTTGTACATTTTCATCTTCAGGGTCATCGGCTGGGTTGCGCCGTCAGACTCCCGTCCCTTCGTGTATTCGACGCCTGCGCCTGCGGACAGGTCGCCGTCGCCCGTGGCATCGATGAAGACGGAGGCCCGGATTTCACCGATGCCTGACTTGTTGCATACCTGAATCGCGGTTATGCGTCCATGTTCCGTATGAACTCCGGCCAGCATCGTATGGTACAGAATGTCGCCGCCGGCTTCGGTTACCATCAGCTCCAATTCATGCTTCATCGCTTCGGCATCGAAAGGGGTGACGGAGTATGTAAAGCCTACCGTATCGAAAATATGGCCTGGTGATTTGCCAAGCTTCTTCAGCCGTTCAATCAGCTGATCCGTAAACCCTTGAATGGCCAGCTTGTCGCCGGCATGGAACGTCATCATCGGTCCGACGCCGTTCGCCGTCAGCGTACCGCCGAGAAAACCATGGGATTCGATAATCAGCGTACGGGCACCCGTTTTCGCCGCCGCGATGGCCGCCATCGAACCGGAAATACCTCCGCCCATAACCACTACGTCATATTGCTTCATGTTTTCCACTCCTCGTTGTGCAAGATGGATTTCCTTTTAATGCCTATAGGCTAACAAAAACCAAATCATTTGTAAACGCTTTTAGAAAATAATTTTCTAAATATCCGCAAATATAGAAAATCATTTACGGAAAGTTATACTAGATTTATATACTCCGCTCGATGGAAAAACAGAACAAAAAAAGAAGACCTTCCGGAGCTCGAATGCTCCCGAAAGTCTTCTTATTGCCTAATTCTAAACTGCGGATTCTATTTCGTGATGCTTCGCTGCTTTTGCAGCAAATCTCTTTTTACCACTAACTTCAATGTTCATTACTGAGCTGTCATTTCCCGTTCGTTGAAAGCTGCAACTCTTCCTTCTTATCTTTCCATTCGACAGTAACATGGATGATTTCTTCTTTCTGAGGAACGGCGCCATTGCTCCCAGATACATGAATGAGTTCTTTGCGCTCTGACAATTCTGTCTCTGCACTTCCTCCACCTGATGATGCAGAGAATCTATAATGGACTTTACCAACTTCAGAAGGGTTTTCCCCTTTATATGTTAGCGTCAATCTGGATTGATGAATATCACGATTAAGGTCCGTAACGGCATAGCTTGCTGACCAGTTCTTACTTTCCCCAGTATATAAGATAGAGGAACCATTAAAACATCCGGACAATAAAATAACGCCGAGTATACAAACCAGTACTTTATGGACAAGAATCCCTCCCTTACACAGGAATAAAGCTCACATATTAAAAACGGAATAAGAAATGGATTTGTTACGAATTACCTGATCAGCACTGATGTAAGATCGATGCTGCGAAATCCAACTTGGACCAACTATCCTGCATTGGCATATCAAGAAGGAGAAACAAAAAAAGCCGCCGGATTCTCTCCGAACGGCTGTAAAGGATGATAGGTTCCGGAAGGGGGATGGAGTAGCCCTCGGAATTTTAAAATAATTAAATTACATATTAGTCACGGACTTTCTGTATTTATCCACTTCCGGCGTCAGGGTATCGTTGTTCTTGTCGAGCACATCCAGGAAGCCCTTGATGGTTTTCAGGTAACCGCTCTTCGTCACGTCGCCTTTGCTGACGGCTGCCTGCAGGGCTGCTTTGGCCTCCGAGTCGACTTTTTTAGTGTCATAATCGAACATCGGCGTGTTGTTCAAGCCATACAGGGACGTGCTCAAGTATTGGTTGTACAGGCTTTTGACCTGGGCTGAACGGTTCGAATACGCGAAGCTCTTCAGGAAAGCCTCCTGCGCCAGCGCGCGCTTGGTTACTTCTGTCCAGCCGATCGAGAGGGCGGCATCATTCGCGAACGGAGCTTTGGTCTCTGTGGTCATGATATCGATATAGCTCTTGATGTCAGCAGATACATACGAACGGACCTTTTGGAATCTCGGATAATCGAGAACCAGGTAGTACATGCCTTCGGATGTATCCAGGCGATAGCCGCTGTCGCAGGCGCCTTTGAACAGGCTTTTCAGGCTCTTATCGCTTGTTTTGTTGATGAGGGAGGTCAGGTCATCACCGGATTTCATCAGCTTCATGAGCGTGGACTGGATGCGGTCTTTGAAGAACTTGTCGTTCCAGGCGTCCAGATTAGCTTTCTCGGCATTCTCTACCCGCAGCACCATCATCGAAGCTTGCCATGGCGACATTTGATAGATGTTCTTCTCCATATAGCTCACGGCTTCGGCCTGCTTGGACGGATTTGTGAGCAGCTTCATCAAGTTATTGAAAATTGCGTTCTGATGTGCCGTTTTGGCGGATGCGGAGCTTGATGACGAGACGGCTTTGGGAGCGGCGGTTGTTCCGGCGGCATGAACCGCTCCGGCACCGGCTTGTAATGACATCGCTGCGATCAGGGCAGCGGCAGTAATTGCGGATTTGTTGAATTTCATGGAAAAGCACCTCCAAGGTTTCGTTGTTATCCTCATATTACCCGCGTGTTGTTTCGTCAAGGCGTCCGATTGTTTCGAACCTGTAAACATTTGAAGCAAAACTCGGAAACAATTCACGGGTTCCCCCTGGAGAGCTTGGAAGCATGCAAAAAAACATCTCAGCCTCCAGCAAACGCGGTTTAGCGTTCGGAGCTGAGATGTTGTGCTTTCAGCGACGTTTATTTCGATTTGCGTAAAAAGATGAATTTCAGTCCAAGAAATCCGATGAGGCAAAGCACCAGGCTGATCCAAGGCTTAATGGTAAAGACCGGCAGCATGGTGCGGAGCGAGAAGCCGATCACCATCACGACGACCGCGACGATCACATACACGCCGATGCCTTTCAGGTTGATTCCCGGCTTCGCGTTGTCTGCTTCCTGTGATTTGCCCATCGTCTTCGTCAAGGTTTCCATCACCAGAATGGAGCCCACAGCCACCAGAATGATCGCCAGCAGGCTGATGCGGTTCACCGGGCTGCCGCTGTAGCCGGCAAGCTGTGCACCGAAGCCGATAATCGCCTCCACGAGGAAAAGAATGGTCAGCGCCGTCCAGGCAATCATCGCGTAATAGGCCGGTCCCTCGATCGGCTTGACCGCAGGTAACGATTCAATGACCGAACGGGCGAAGGCTTCTGCGTCCCCGCCGAACAGCTTGGATGCCGACTGTCCTTTCTTCTGCGCGTCAAGGACATTCTGCGCGAGTTCAAGCAGCCGCCGTTCGGCCTGCTGCCGCTCCGCGCGGCTGTCGCGTACGCAGACGACGATGGTTTCATAGAAATCCCGGTTCGCCGGGGTCATCTGCTCCCGCAGACGGTTGTTCTCTTGTATCATTTGTCTTGTTGTCATATCCGTTCCTCCGTATACAACAAGTATAGGAACAGAAACCGCCGATGACAAGGGCAGCTCGTTTTTGGCCCGTCCCCGCCTATTCCTTATAAAAAAGCTGTTCATAGTGCAGTGCCACGTAGATGACCGCCAGCACGACGCAGGCGGCGAGCACCCAAGACAGGGGATGCTCACGTATTTGCGATATCAGTTGCTGCCACATTGTCATGTCCCTTTCTGAACACGGTTCTGACCGTAGTTTCCGTCACATGCGGTCATTCCATACCAGATACACTTCTTATTTCACTAAAAAGCCATTCAAATGTGGATTGACACAACAGAAGGACCGATGCTAATATGAATTTCAAATCTAATTCTTATTAAACTTATCGGAATTATAAAATATATGGAATGATGTTTTTTAAACGCTGCTTTCTTATAAGTAAGGACAGAAATAATGTATACATGGGGGAATGAACAATGGAGAGACATATCACGATTCGCCATGGTCAGGAAGAACTTACCGCAAGCCTTCACTATCCTGCGCAGCCGGAAGGGACGAACGGACGCTGCGGCGAGCGGGCGCCGCTCGTAGTCATCTGCCACGGATTCGTCGGAAGCCGCGTAGGCGTGGACCGCTTGTTCGTCAAGACGGCACGGGAGCTGGCCGGGGAAGGATACATGGTGCTGCGCTTCGACTATGCCGGATGCGGCGAAAGCAGCGGCCATTACGGAAGGGAAGGTCTGGAGTCCATGATTGCGCAAACCCGGAGCGTGTTGGATTATGCCCTCGACTGCGGGAACGTTGATCCGTCCCAGGTAACGCTGATCGGGCACAGTCTGGGCGGGGCGGTCGCGATTCTTACAGCTGTGCGGGACCGCAGGGTGAAGAACCTCATTCTGTGGTCGGCCGTCGGCTATCCGCTGAACGATATTTTGAAGATCACCGGCCGGGACGTTTATGACCATGCGGTAAAAACCGGCAGCTCCGATTATCTCGGCTTCGAGTTTGCGCCTTCCTTTTTCGATTCGCTCGGAACATATCAGCCTTTCCAGGAGGCCGTCAAATTCGCAGGCAATGTCCTTGTCGTACATGGCACGTCGGATGACACGATTCCTGTGGACTACGCGTTCCTGTATCAGAAGGTGTTCTGGATGCGTTCCGAAGGCCGTTGCGACAAGGAAATCATTTTCCAGGGAAACCATACCTATTCGTCAGGCTCGCACTGCGGACAGCTGATTCACCGGACGAAGGAATGGTTAAACGAGCAGAAGAACCTGCAACAGGATTGGCAGCACTGGATGATCTGACATAGAAACGCATACACTCTATACATTACACGAAATCAATCAAGCCAGCAGTGATACTAGAGATTGGAAATATCTCTTCATACACGGTAAAATATAAGTAGCAACTTATACTGGCGTGTGGAGGTTGACATCGATGACATTACCATCTTTATTTGTAGCGCACGGTTCACCTATGCTCGCCCTGGAAGATAACGGATACACGCACTTTCTTGCGAATCTGGGACGGGAGCTTCCGAAACCGGAGGCTATCGCGATTTTCTCGGCGCATTGGGACAGTCCCGACCAGTCTGTTAGCGTGGATGAATCCCATGGTACGATGCATGACTTTTACGGTTTTCCGGAAGCCATGTACGAACTGCGGTATCCGGCTCCGGGCTCTGCATCGCTTACCCAGCGGATTGGCCAGCTGTTCGACGCAGGCAATCTATCCTATCAGCCGGTTTTGGGAAGGGGTCTGGACCACGGGGCGTGGGTCGTTTTGCAGAAAATGTACCCGGACGCTGACATTCCGGTTGTGGAGCTGTCCGTGGATTCCAGACGTTCGCCCGCAGAGCAGTATGCGATCGGCGCCATGCTGAAGGAGCTGCGCCAGCAGAATGTGCTGGTCATCGGCAGCGGCGGACTCGTGCATAACTTACGCATGATCGGCCAATCGGATGAAGCCGACGACTGGGCGATGGAGTTCGACGAATGGATCGCCAAACGGCTGGAGGGCTGGAAGGTCCAAGAGCTGTTTGATTACGACAAAAAAGCTCCGTATGTCCGCCAGGCGGTGCCCTCTTACGGAGTAGAGCATTTCATTCCTTTGTTCTATGCCATGGGCGCGGCGGATGATGACCGCCAGGCCAAGCGTCTCTATCAGGCTTACCAGTACGGTAATCTTAGCCTGAACTGCTGGATGTTCGGTTCCTAAGAGGCAGGGTAACAGCGGAGAGAAATGCAGTAACGATGAACGTGGATGAGCCGGGCTGGAAGTTCCAGCCCGGCTCTTTGTGGTTGTCTTTTTATTCATTCGACTTATTAAGCTGCGCCTTTGGTCTTCTTCATGCCGCCTTGCGGTGCAGGTGCGGGAGCAACATCATGGTTGTTCTTGTGGAAGAGGCCGCGTAGATAAGGCATTACCCAGTGGTCAAGTCCGATGCGTCCGGCGTTAGCAGCAGCGACGACGATGAAGATCTCCAGCAGTACCATTTGGGCGTTGGTGCTTACGGTGCCCGAGAAGAGGAAGGCGAAGTTCATCACCATGCCCATCAGGGCTGCGAAGGTGGTGAAGGTACCCAGGATGAGTCCGAGACCTACCAGTGTTTCACCAAGCGGGATGACGACGTTGAACAATTTCACGCCAGGCAGTGCGCCGTGCTCCAGGAATGCCGCCCACCAGCCTTGTACGGCGGGGTGATCGCCGCTTGCTTTGGCGATAGCGCCTTGCAGGAAGCCTCCGGCATCGAATCCGCCGGTTAATTTCTCAAGGCCGCCTTTGAACCAGGTATATCCAAGGTAGATCCGGACCACCGTCAGTAACCACATTGCCACTTTGTTATTTCTCAGCCAGTTGTTGAACATTACAATCCACTCCTCAAATGTTTTAATGTTATTTCAGGAAGCTCTAGATAGCTGTTAATCTTGGTGTTTAGCTTCTTTGTTTTTGATGGAAGATGATCATCTCTTTCATGTCTTTATTATATGTGAAACATTTCACATGACATGTGATTTAAATCACAATTTTAAATAAAAATTTAATTTAATTTTGAAAGCCTTTACATCATGGGGTTCGTAGCGAGGACTAGATTTGTATTAGCTGCGGGATCTTTAAATGGATTGGAAGGTGAAGCCGGAGTATGGAAAAGTGAGCAGAACCGGCAACCCGGTTTCGGCTCTTGGTGATTAGGGACGTGGTTATTCTTTTTTGGCATGCGTCCACAAAGGTTGTTCATTGCGGGTTTTTCAAGACAAAGCTTCCCTTTTATGCTTAAATGGGAGGAAAAGTAAGGCTGGAGGGGAGAATCGACCAAACGAAAGGCTTGCACGTTGGGAGAGGCCGTTCGAACAAGATCAAGGGGGAATGAAAGGATATGAAGAGTCGATTGGGGATCAGCAGAAACGGAATGAGGAGCATCATGCTGTGCGTGATCGTAAGCGCTTCACTTCTGGCTGGATGCGGCCAACAGAACGCTGAAACGCCCAAGGAACCGGTCGTGGAGGAACAGATGCCTCTGGAGGAGCCGGCCCCGGAGAACCCGGTGCCATCGGGAGAGCCGGAACAAGCTGCCTTTACGGCGCCGCTGACCGGACTGCCCATGGATCACGCGCCTACGTCCCGTCCGCTGTCCATCATGATCAACAATGCGCCGGCCGCGCGTCCGCAGTCCGGGCTGACCCAAGCGGACATCGTATACGAGGTGCTGGCCGAAGGTGGCATTACGCGTCTGATCGGCATTTTCCAAAGTAAAGGCACTGATGAAAAGATTGGCCCGATCCGCAGCATCCGTCCCTATCTGATCGATCTTGGCGAGAGCTACGGCGGCGTGCTCGTGCATGCGGGCGGCAGCAATGATGCCTATGCGATCCTGCAAAAGCAGCATAAGGAAGATCTCGATGAAATCGGCAACGCGGGGGCATACTTCTGGAGAGACAAGACGCGCAAGGCACCCCATAATCTGTATTCGGATGCAGACAAGCTCAGAGCAGGGGCAGACAAGCTGCGGTACGCGAAGGAAGTGGACATCCCCTCTTACGCGTTCCGGGCCGACGATGAGCTTCCAGAGGGCGAGAGCGCGTCCGGCGTTGACATCACCTTTCTGCTGAAAAGCTACAAGGTATCTTACCAATACCATGAAGCAAGCAAGATGTATCTGCGCTCCATTAACGGTAAGCCCCATGTCGATTTGAATACGGGACAGCAGCTGTCGGCAACGAACGTGGTCATTTTGGGAGCGGACCATAAGACGCTCGATGACGTTGGCCGCCTGGCCGTCAATGTTGAGAAAGGCGGGGAAGCGATTCTGCTGCAGCGGGGGAAGGTCCTGAGAGGACAATGGGTGCGTGCCAAGAATGACGTGATCCGCTTCGTGAAGGACGGGCAGGAGGTGCCGCTGTATCCGGGTACCACATATTTCAATATCGTACCCAATGCGCCAACCTTCGACAGCCATCTGCAAATACATCAGCCGTAGGCCATTGATGACGAATGATATGAAAATACTGGAATAGCACATTCCAGCCCTTGGATATTTTTGTGGAGGATTGGGTAATGTAAGGTATGAAAACCTGCGAGTACCTTTACATTGCGTTAAAATAGAAGGGGCGTTATCTTTACAAAATACGCCGCGGATTGATAAAATAGTTGGGGTTGTCACTTTTGTCGTTTTCGCGCGTTCACGGCAATTTTAAGTAAAGGGGTTATCGTATGAAATTGAAGAAAAAGGACATATTTTTCCAAACCTTGGAGAATATGGCCGATACGATTGTACAAGCTGCCGATTATTTCGCACAGCGTGTAGCCAATCTCGAAGATGTGCTTCTTTTTGCCAATGAAATGAAGAAGTTTGAGTCGCAGTGTGACGAGTACACACACACCATTATTACGGAACTCAACAAAACGTTTATAACGCCGATTGAACGCGACGACATCATGGATTTGACGACCACTTTGGATGATGTAATGGACGGACTGGAAGCTTGTGCTTCACGTTTCGATATGTATCATCTCCCGGACCCGGACGAGTATATCGTGCAGTTTGCGGAAATTTTGCGGCAGTCGGCCTACGAGATTCAGAAGGCGATCCACCTGCTGTCACAGAAAAAGCTGCTTGCGATCCGCGAATACACCATTCGTCTGAACGATCTGGAGAACCAAGGGGACGAGCTGCTTCGCATCTGCATCAAAGAGCTGTTCGCGAAAGTGACGGACCCGATCGAGCTGATCAAGCGCAAAGAGATTTACGAACGGCTTGAAACCACCACCGATGCGTGTGAAGACGTGGCCAATATGCTGGAATCGATCATTATGAGCAACTCGTAAGGGGCCTACTAAAACATGGATACATCATCAATCTTCGTTATAGGCATTGTCATCTTCCTGGCGCTGGCGTTCGACTTTATCAACGGTTTCCATGACACGGCCAACGCGATTGCAACCTCGGTATCGACGCGCGCGCTGAAGCCGCGTACGGCGATCATCCTGGCAGCGGCCATGAACTTCCTTGGAGCCATTCTCTTTACGGGCGTCGCGAAGAAAATCGGCGGAAGCGTTACGGATCCGACGACGCTCGATAACGGTCTGGAAGTGGTGACGGCCACGCTGCTTGCTGCGATCATCTGGAACCTGGCGACCTGGTGGCTCGGTATTCCGTCCTCCTCCTCGCATGCGCTCATCGGTGCTTTGGCCGGTGCAGTGTTTGTCGGAGCCGGTTCGGATCACCTCAAGTGGAGCGGATTCATTGAGATCGTAGAAGGACTGCTGCTGTCTCCGCTGATTGCATTTGTCATCGGTTATATCATCATGACGATACTCAAGTGGATATTTGCCAAGAGGAGCCCTCATACCGTCAACAAAGGCTTCCGTACGATGCAGATCCTGACCGCTGCTGCGCAGTCTTTTACGCACGGCACGAATGATGCGCAAAAAGCGATGGGGATCATCACCTTCGCACTCGTGACGTCGGGGCATCTGGAAAGTCTTGAAGTACCGCTGTGGGTTAAAATCGCGGCAGCGACCTCCATGGCGCTCGGCACCTCCATCGGCGGCTGGAAGATCATCAAGACGATGGGAACGAAAATTTTCAAAATCGAGCCGATTCACGGATTTGCGGCTGACTTTACCTCCGCCTCGGTCATCTTCGGCGCGACTCTGCTGCATCTGCCCGTCAGCACGACCCATGCGGTGACCTCCGCGATCCTCGGCGTAGGCAGCGCGAAGCGTTTCTCCGAAGTGAAGTGGTCGCTGGCTGGACGAATCGTCATTACATGGTTTATTACCATTCCGATTTCGGCCATACTGGCAGGCATTATTTTTAAAATATTATTTTAGATAAAACAATAGGATTAGAGTGGGGGCCAATCGTTGAGGTTGGCTTTTTTGTTTGCCCATGAAGCCGCTGATTTCGTGATTCACGGGCCGATAGGGTACAATAATGCTGTGAAGGTTGACAGGATGAACCCGGTTGAAGCTGGAGCAGCAGCTGCCAAGAACGAAAGGAGCAAGTACATAACGATGATACGCACGCTGGCCATTACCCGTACGCATGAGGTGGTGACGGACATACCGCTGGAGAAGCTCCAGCCGGACGATTACGCATGGATCTGGGTGGATTTCAATGCACCGACGCCGGAGGAATCTGCATATTTGACGACGTATTTTCATTTTCACCCGCTGGCGGTCGAGGATTGCCTGCATGTGCTGCAGCGCCCGAAGCTGGATTATTATGATGATTTGCAGTTCTTCGTCCTGCACGCGCTGGACCCGGACACGCTGCGGGTCGAGGAAGTCGATCTGTTTCTCGGGCAGAACCTGATCGTATCGTTCCATAACGCCTTGCTGCAGGAGGTGGATCAGTCGTGGGCCGAGATTATTCAGCATGCCCATGACCGCAAAATTTGGTCGCGCGGACCGGTCTCTTGCGCTTATAACGTGATGGACAAGCTGGTTGACAAGTATTTCCCCAGCGTCTTCAGCATCGAGGATGAGCTGGCGGAGCTGGAGAACCGCGGCAGTACCGAGTCCATCGAGGAATTGATGAACCAGGTGTTCGACCTGCGGGGACGCCTTCTGAAGCTGCGCCGAACCGTGGTGCCGATGCGCGACCTGATGTACCGGATCGTCAACTCGCAGCATATTCAGAGCAATACCGAGCATAAAGTGTATTTCGGCGACATCTACGATCATCTGCTGAAGCTGACCGACATGATCGAAGCGGACCGCGAAATGACGGCGGATCTGCGTGACAGCTACATATCGCTGAACTCGAACCGGATGAACTCCATCATGAAGACCCTCACGGTCATTACGACCGTGTTCATGCCGCTCACGCTCATAGCCGGCATCTATGGAATGAATTTCGCCCGCATGCCGGAGCTGGACTGGACATGGGGCTATCCAGCTGTGCTGCTTCTCATGTTCGTCCTCGGAGGCGGGATGGTGCTGTGGTTCCTGAAACGGGGATGGTTTAAGTAAGTAGGGGCCTGTTTGTGATGTAACCGAACGAATGAGGTTCGGCTGTCCGAATGCTGCCAAGAACGTGTGCGGTAGGGGGGGATAGATGCTACGCGCTCATGAATCTTGTCCAAATTTCAAGGTGAAACAAGGGGCCTTTCTTTCGCCCCCTGTGCCCTGCTTTATGTGTCTGGTGGAATCAGCGCCGCTTTTTGCCCGAGGAGTTTTTCGATTTTACGGGACGGTTCGCGGTGTTTTTGCGTTTGCGGGAAGACGACTTTTTGCGGTTTTGGCTGGATTTTCTTCTGCGGCGCGGGCGGTATCCATCATCATCGGCGCTGTTGGTCTTGCCTTTGCCGAAGAACAGCTTGAACATCGGCGCGACCTGCTGTACGCCGGTCATGACCTTTTGCACCTTCCCGATATTGTTCACGATGCCGTCGATGCCGCCAAGCCGGTCGATAATGCCCTTCAGCTCGCCGATATTGGCTAATGAGAAGCCGGTCTTGGCTGCTGCGGCTGCCGGCGCGGCTGCGGTGACAAGCTCGGCGGCCCCGGTCGCCACTTCCGCTCCCGCCAGAGCCTCAGCTCCGGCGAAAGCCTCGGCGCCCTGGAACGGAACAAGTCCCGTGCCGGGGCCGGCGAAATCGCTATAAGGGATACCCGGATAGGGTGAATAGGATGGGTAAGGGGAAAAAGGACCGCCGCCGTTCAGTGAGCGTTGATCGTTGCGAGTCTTGCGGTGATAGTAATGCTCAGGCATGGATATCACTTTCCTTTTTGGAATGTTTTATTATACTGTATGTGCTAGGCGAACATAAGGTATAGACGAATGCCCGGTAGACAGGGATAGGAGCGGAATCGGGCGAATACCCAGATGCGTGAAAGGGACGCTCTGGTGACGTTCCATACAGGATATGGACCCAGAAGCGGAGAGGTGCTCTCTAGGATGAGAAGGCAGCGCCGGCTTACGTTCCTATAAGGAGAGGGCAGCTGCTGCGGTAGACAAGGGCTCCCCAAAGACAGGGAGGCATGATCCGGAAGCAGGTTGCAGAAAAGGCCCATACGGGAGCGGTGCGGATTGCGAATACGGAAAATTCAGGGGTCCGTTACAGGTGGACATAGGTTCCCGGGCAGGAATGTGAAATTCTGTACCGAATCTATACATTACTGCTGCACTGAGGTATAATTAAAGCGTTTTCACGGATAAATAGAGAGTTGAAGGAATTTTCAGCATTTTCCAGCCTCGTTTACATACAGAGGACAATTTGTTGGCATATCTGTCTCTTCGTCACCTGCGAGCGTGCAGACAACGGCTTCCGGGCTGCTTGGGAGCGCCGATTTTGGTTCTGAATGCGAGCATCAGGCAGCGCTTAAAAGGGCGGTGGCAGAGGCTTTCAGGCCTTTCGACCGTGTAACTCTGTAGTGCGTGAATTCGTTAATGCTTGAAAAGTCCATACTCGCTCGGGTACAATGAAATTACATAGTAATAGTAGGGGATGATGATTCAGTGCAACTGAAGAAACTTAATGATAAAAGTATTGACCAATTATTCGAAGCGATTTTAACGCTCAAAAGCATTGAAGAATGCTACGTATTTTTTGATGATCTCTGTACTGTAAACGAAATTCAGTCCCTGTCGCAGCGTCTCGAGGTTGCGCGCATGCTGGGCAAAGGCAACACGTACAACCAGATCGAGGCTGAAACGGGCGCCAGCACGGCAACGATTTCCCGTGTGAAGCGCTGTTTGAATTATGGTAACGAAGGGTATAAAATGACTTTAGACCGTCTTGGACGTTAAGATGCGCAAACGGGGCGTGCTAGTCATCAGTCATGGCTCAAGGGAGCAAGCTTGGGTCGATCTGGTCGATAACGCCATTCATCAGCTGCCGCTGCGGGGAAATCTCCCTGTGGCGGCTTCGTTCTTGGAAATTGTTGAAGGACGGCTGATTCAGGATGGCATCGACCAGTTAGAGAGCCAGGGTGTCACCGATATTCTGGTCATTCCGTTGTTCGTCTCCTCCGGGAGCACACATGTGAATGAAATCGCATATGCGCTAGGCGTCATTGATGCTCCATCCTTCGAGAGCGATTTGGCGCCATTTCGCGTCCATGCCGCCATTACGTACGGCTCGCCAATCGAGCACGGCCAATACGTCGCGCAGATGATCTGGGACAAAGCGAAGGCCGTTTCTCTTGATCCTAAACAGGAGGCGCTTGTCCTGATCGGACATGGCAGCAGTCATGATGGCTTCCGGCAGCGCTGGGAGCAGGGCTTGGCTGGGCTGGCGGCGCAGGTGCAGGAAATCGGCGGGCTGGCTGCCGCGGATTTCGCGCTGCTGCGGCCGGAGAGCGTCCGGTCCAAAGTGGAGTATTGGCAGAAGGAGCGCGGGATGCGGGTCATTGCAGCTCCGCTCTTTTTGAGTGAGGGATATTTTATCCGTGAAGTGATTCCGAAGCGTCTCGAGGGCTTGGAGTATGCGTATTCAGGTAAGTCGCTGCTGCCGCACCCTCTGCTGAGCGTGTGGATCGGCGAGCAGATTCAAGGCTGGTTAAATGTGGAATAATGAGCTATATTTTTCTTTACGGGTGCTTTCTTGATTCACGGGAACCGGATTTTGTGTAAAATCATTTGATGGCTTTCCTGCCGGCTCGGTGCCGGTTGAAGCAATGAAACGCTGAACATGGAGTGATTCGGGCTTTGCTCCGGCACGGCTTTGACGAGTACCATGTTTGGGCAGACTGGATGGAAGAAGGTATGAACTCATTCAGCCTGCAAGTGCATAATCCTATAATAGGTGGCGTTAGGTACATGAAAAGAGCAAGATTGATTTATAATCCCAGCTCAGGCCGAGAGGAAATGAGACGGCGTCTGCCCGACATTCTCCAGCGGCTCGACCAGGGCGGCATTGAAGCCTCCTGTCACGCGACAACAGGCGAAGGAGACGCAACCGCGGCTGCAGAGGATGCAGTGGAACGCGGATACGATATGATCATCGCCGCCGGCGGCGATGGTACGCTGTATGAAGTCGTGAACGGGATGGCAGGCAAGGAGAACTTGCCTCCGCTCGGCGTGTTCCCGCTGGGAACCACGAACGACTTTGCGCGCGGACTTGGCATTCCGCGCACATGGGAGGACTACTGCGACCTGGTCATCCGGCAGCAGACCCGTCCGATCGACGTGGGCAAGGCGAATGACCGCTATTTCATCAACATTGCAGGCGGAGGAACGTTAACGGAGCTTACCTATGACGTGCCAAGCCGCCTGAAGACAATGATCGGCCAATTGGCTTATTACATCAAAGGCGTGGAGAAAATGGTCAGCCTGTCGCCGCAGGAGCTGATCATCAACGCCGAGGGACAGGAAACGATTCATGACGAGTTCATGCTCTTCCTGATCACGAACACCAACTCGGTCGGCGGCTTCGAGAAGCTTGCCCCCGGCGCGCGGATCGACGACGGCCTGCTCGACGTGATCGCCCTCAAGAAATGCAACCTTGCAGAGTTCGTGCGGGTCGTCACCCTCGCGCTGCGCGGCGAACACCTGAACGACAAGAAGGTCGTGTACTTCCGTACCCCTTCGATGGAGGTAACTTCTCCGGGCAAGGTGCTCCTGAACCTTGACGGCGAGCTGGGCGGAACGCTGCCCGGGCATTTTTCGGTGCTGCATCAGCATTTGCGGATTTTTGCATAGGGTGAGTGAGAGCAGGGGAGCGGGGTAAGACCCAGCGTCTTTTAAATTTCACCATGCCTCCGCTTTTGGTGCTATCCGCCGAGGGCATTTCTATGGTCTGTCCGTAGGAAATAAGTCGGATTTTGGGATTGACGTTTAGTAACATGAAGCAAGACAGCAGTTGCGGTTGAACGATGGCCTTAAACGGCCGTTCACCGGTACATATCAGCAGTTCACGGCAGGTTAAGATGTCCAGGCGCTGTTCATCGGAATCAAGGGTGGGAGCGGGACATCTTGATCTTTTTTTGCGTTGGGGCGATGTCTGGTATAATAGGATGGATGCAGGGATGGTTCCAGCGTAAAACGGGGTCGAAAGCGTCATTTTCTGCTGTATGATGAAGATGATTTAGGAGTTAAGGAGCCATAGGGTGTGTTTGCCCGGGCGGCGTGTTCCGTTATGAAACTACGTTAATTGGCAAGAAGTAACGTGTTTCGGGGATAGACGAAGGAATGCGGGCGATAGAGGTGGAGTAGAAACATTTCTACATTGCGGAAGATAAGCGCAGCAATACCCAGGTTACCTTCGTTGTGACTATTCGTGGATGTATGTTTATCTCCAAGGTTGAATAAAGCTCATTTTATATAAATAAATTGGCGATGGAATGCAGACTGCAGTTCATTTGATATATATAAAATTGAAATATAAAGAAGAAAGAAGTGACATGAGCAGCATGAACAAGCGACAAAGCCGCCGGAACACCGGCCGCCGCAGCACGCCTGCGCTGATCGCCGGACTGCCGGTGGAGAAAAATGACGTGGCCGTGATTGATATTATCGGGATGAATCATGACGGAGAAGGGGTCGGACGGGCCGACGGGTACACCCTGTTCGTGGCCGGTGCCCTTCCCGGCGAGAAGGTCCGCGTGAAGGTGCTGAAGACCAAGAAGCAGTATGGCTACGCCAAGCTGCTCGATCTGGTCGAAGCCAGCCCCGACCGCATCGCGGCACCCTGCCCGATCTACGATCAGTGCGGCGGCTGCCAGCTGCAGCATATGGACTATGCCGCGCAGCTCGCCTGGAAGCGCCAGCTTGTCGTGGACAACCTGACGCGGATCGGCAAGCTGCAGGTCGCGGGCGAGCCTGTACTGCGCGAGCCGCAGGCTGCAGATGAGGCGGAAGGCGCTGCTGGCAAGACGCCTGCTGCCGCAGCAGGCCGCGCCGCGCAGGGCATCCAGGTTCATGCCACAGCGGGCATGGACGAGCCGTGGCGTTACCGCAACAAGGCGCAGGTGCCGATGGGCGTCACCGAGGGCGGCCTGGTCGGCGGCTTCTACGCCCGCGGCAGTCACCGCATCATCGACATGGAGGCCTGCCTCATCCAGCACGAGAGCAACGACGAGGTCGTGGCCCGCGTGAAGGCAATCGGCCGCAGGTTCGGCATATCCGCCTACGATGAGGAGAGCGGCAAGGGATTGCTGCGCCACGTTGTCGTGAAGGTCGCCTTCCGTACCGGCGAGATGATGATCGTGCTGGTCACCAATGGCGACAAGATTCCGCATGCGGATGAATGGGTGCAGGAGATCCAGGCGCAGCTGCCGTCCGTCGTCAGCATCTGCCAGAACGTGAATACGAAGCAGACGAACGTGATCTTCGGCGATACGACGCGCGTCCTGTGGGGACGCGAAGTGATCTACGACTATATCGGGGACGTGAAATTCGCGATTTCCGCGCGTTCCTTCTATCAAGTGAACCCGGCGCAGACCGAGGTACTGTACGGGAAGACGGTGGAGTACGCGCAGCTGACAGGCAAAGAGAATGTGATCGATGCCTACTGCGGCATCGGAACGATTTCGCTGTTCCTGGCGCAGCATGCGGGCAAGGTGTATGGCGTCGAAATCGTGCCGGAAGCGATCGAGGACGCGCGGCGTAACGCCGAACTGAACGGAATGCATAACGTGACGTTCGAGGTGGGAGCGTCTGAAGACGTGATTCCTGCCTGGAAAGAGCAGGGCATCCTAGCCGACGTCATCGTCGTCGACCCGCCGCGCAAGGGCTGCGATCCGAGGCTGCTGGAGACGATTCTGGAGATGAAGCCGGAGCGGGTCGTGTATGTGAGCTGTAATCCGTCCACGCTGGCGCGGGACTTGCGGGTGCTGGAGGATGGCGGATACCGGACGGTGGAAGTGACGCCGGTGGATATGTTCCCGCATACGGTGCATGTGGAGTCGGTGGCGGTGTTGGTGCGGGTTTAGGGAGTAGGATTGCCATATGAAGAATCGGCCTTGTTCGCGTTGCATGCGAAGAGGCCGATTTTTGTTCTTCTTCCATTTGACCGAATCATTTCGGTCATTCGTTTTTAGATTTATTTTTTTTAATTATTCTGTACGGAAGCCGTCCGTCATCCCGTTTTTCATTTGGTATAAAGTTCAAGGACTTCGTATTCCCAGCCAATTTCATAATTATAAATCATATCGATTTCTCTTTACTTTAATAGGGTCTGCATGAACAATGTTATTTCATATCCCGCCAGTTTTGGATATTGTTCTCCCAAATATATTTATATTTTCCAATGATATCTCTTGCTGTTTTTGGCTTTTGTCCAGTTAAAGTCTCAATAGCATCGGAGTGAACATTTAAGAGCCCTTCACTGATGCTGGCATCGGTTGTCACGAGATCATCGCCGCAGAATGGAACAGGCGAGCGGGAGAAATCCCCGGTGATTTCCCGAGGGATGTACATTTTTTCCAGGTGTTGATAATATTGCTCTGCTTCTACTGGAATATATTCCAGGTCTCTACCGGAAATTTCTTTCACGAGGTCGCACAGATCTCTTACGGAAACAGATTCTGATCCTACGATATTATAAGCCTCGTTGTCTTTACCTTTTCCGAGTAGGGCTGCGGCGGCTGCTCTTGCGCAGTCATCTTTGTGAACTAAGGTTGCACGTTCTTCACCGGCAGTGCTTAGCCATTTGTTGTCGGACATGAGTGCGATCATGGTATACATGGTCAGATAGTTTTCTAAATATAAGTTATTCCGCATGGCATTGTAAGCAATACCTGTTGACTTTAAGTAGTTTTCAGTTGCTGTATGGTCTGGAGTTACAAAAACATGAGCGTAATTAGGATCTGTTGCACCTATAAATGAGCTATACGTAATGTGAGAGACTCCTGCTTTAATTGCCGTGTCAATCGCATTTTTATGTTGTTGGACTCTTCTGCCTACTTCAAGGCCAGAGACAATATAGATACGGTCACCATCTTTGAAAGCCCGTTCCATGGATGGAATATCGTCGTAATTTATTTCAAAGATTTGGACTCCCGCATTCTCCCAACGTTGAACGGTGTCTTGGGGAATTCTGTCTTTCTTCATGCATGTAAAAGTTAAGTTGGAGCCATCTACTTCTGTGAGAACTGTTTCTGCTACACGGCTTGCCAGTTGACCATCTACACCTGTGATAATATAACGCATGTGTATTCCTTCTTCCCTAGTGATTTATTTCACAAACTAAGAATAGCATAGGTTGACACTAGAGTGAAATTACCCTATGTTATGATTTATAAAAAAGATTTATTACTAAAAGGATGTATCACAATGAATATTCAGCAATTAAAATGCTTTGTGTCTCTGGCCGAGACCCTGAATTTTTCAACAACAGCTGAGAAATTAAATCTGACACAACCTGCGGTAAGCCACAACATTAAAAGTTTAGAGAATGAGCTGGGAATCATTTTATTTGTCCGAAACAAAAGGTCTGTGAATTTGACGTTAGCCGGCAAAAGCCTTTACGAAGATATAGAAGGACTTCTGTTTAGATTAGACCAATCCGTGAAGAAAGCAAAGCGACTCACGGAGAAATATGAAAGTACTTTGGTTATCGGATACACGGAGACTGTTTTTGAGAAGAAAGTTTTGCCGGACATGATTAGGCGATATAAGGAAAAATACCCTCAGATTCAAATTCAGTTGAAAAAGTCTAATCTGACTAGAGAGAAAGAAGACTTATTAAACCAAAAGTTTGATGTCATATTTACTTCAGATGACAATTTAGGAAAGGACAATGATTTTTGTTTTTATCCGGTACTTCAGGGATACTATGTTTGTGTATTGCCGCACAATCATCCTTTCGCGAATGAAAGTATGCTGGACATCGAACAATTAAATCATCAATCGATCATTTTATTTGACGAACACCAATCCCCCCCAACTCTAAAAAGGATGAACAAGAAAATTACGGAGAATTGTCCTGATTCCATGTATACCTATGGAGATACCATAAATACAGTACATACCATGATAAAAAGTGATCTTGGCGTTTCGGTTCTGCCGAACTTTGTGATTGGAGAGGATAGCGAGATCGCCGTTGTTCCTTTAAGCTATACTGAAAAGGTGGACTACGGTCTTGCTTGCCATAGAAGCGAAGAGCGCTTAGAAGTAAAACGCTGGATTTCAACTATAAAAGAGTTACTTTCTTAAACCGAAACCTGAACCGGGCAATGAGAAATCTTTGCTTTGACTTCAGGTTTTTATAGCTCGTGGATCCTGTAACGATAGTGCTATACAGTCCATCGGCGCTAAGGTCTATGTGGAGCTTGCTAGAGCATTAGAATGAATACCATTGACAGAACTTGTCGTTTGATTCAAGCTATTCAAACATGTTATAAGTGAAGAAGCAGTAAGAATGAGCAGGTTTATTTAATTAATCCGGATAAAGATTTGTCCTGATGCTAGAGAGGTTAACGATATGGAAAATAATTTTTGGCTTGATTTACCCCGGCCTTTTTTCATACTTGCACCCATGGAAGAGGTGACACACGTTGTTTTTCGTCATGTCGTGAGTAAAGCGGGAAGACCGGATGTGTTTTTTACGGAGTTTGCGAATACGGAAAGCTATTGTCACCCGGAAGGAAATCATAGCGTGCGCGGACGGTTACTTTTTACCGAGGACGAACAACCGATGGTTGCTCATATATGGGGCGATAAGCCGGAGTATTTCAGGCAAATGAGTATCGGTATGGCGGAGCTGGGATACAAAGGGATTGACATCAATATGGGCTGTCCTGTTCATAATGTGGCATCCAACGGGAAGGGAAGCGGCCTGATACTCCGCCCGGAGGTTGCCGCTGAGATCATACAAGCCGCTAAGGCGGGAGGACTGCCGGTCAGCGTGAAGACGAGACTTGGTTTCACAGAAGTGGATGAATGGCAGGAATGGCTGACCCATATATTGAAGCAGGATATTGCGAATCTCTCGATCCATCTGCGTACCCGGGAGGAAATGAGCCAGGTCGATGCCCACTGGGAGCTGATTCCTGAAATTAAGGAGCTTCGCGATCGTGTGGCGCCACATACGCTTCTTACGATTAATGGAGATATTGCTGACCGTCAAACCGGCCTCAAGCTGGCTGAACAATATGGTGTGGATGGAATTATGATCGGGCGCGGTATTTTTAAGAATCCATTTGCTTTCGAAAAAGAGCCGAGGGAACACAGCAGTGCCGAGCACCTTGATCTTCTCAGATTGCAGTTGGATCTGTATGATCGGTATTCCCAGGAACTGGAGGTCCGTCCATTCAAAGCTTTGCATCGCTTTTTCAAAATTTACGTCAAAGGGTTCAGAGGAGCAAGCGAACTACGGAATCAATTGATGAGCACGGCGTCGACTGACGAAGTGCGTGCGCTTCTGGACGAATTTGAGCGGAATATGGATGAGACTTGAGTTCATCGATCAAGGAAGCTCTGAAGAGCTTGAATTAACTCACTCACATGATTCCTGGATTCATTGTAACAGCTTCCTTTTGTTACACGTAATCCGGGTGGTAACGCGAAGCACTCCGTCCCTTAAGGGATGGAGTGTTTTTACGTCCTACGATGGAGGATTAAGCGTTATTGGCTGCTGTTGTGTTGTACTGAAGAGCAGATTATCATAATTATAATAGATGCACCGGATACGTCCGCCTGAAAACAGGTAGATTTTAATGGAAAGGGAAGTTTAGAAGTTTGGGAGTTTGGTGACGATACCTACGCGTATGAATTCATGACGGGGTTTGCCGACAATCCGGGTACCGTCAGATTTCCACGGAAGATGCGAATCGTTTGAAAGTTGGAGCCAGGAGTACGTTACGGTTTATAACAAAAGGGCAGGAAGAGGAGGCATGGCATGTCGGTAAGAGATATCTATCTGCGGGAGTACAAGGAGTCGTCATGGACCGCTTTCGTCGCATTATTTCGGGAAGAATACGGCAGGGTGAACCCGCATCTGAAGGAGAAGGCGAGACAGCAAGGCATTCCGGAGGACATCGGCACCGTGCTGTTGACCGAAATGGGAGAGTACCTGTTCAAGTGGCTGGGAGCAAGCGTGCCTGCGCTGGATCATGCCAAGCCTGCAGACCTCCTGCGTGACGAAGATGGGATAAAAGCATTAAAAGCAGCGATCCTGCGCATGCCGCGGTAGGCTTTCTGAATAAACAATGAATGTAACATCATATGAAACACCATTAAATAGTGGACATTTAAAACCATCGGGTCAACTGCTTCAACGAAACATAAGGGCTTCCCTGTCTGTTGAGACAGGGAAGCTTTTGTTTGTAAACCGACTTGAGGTAGTATTGGTAGCCCTGTCAGCCGCGCGAAGGAAACTCACCCTGCAAACAGATGATAAAAGTTTGCGCGATAAACGGCTGCATATTGTTGTGGGGCTGCGAGCCGCCCGCCACATTCAGGGCAACCGGCGACATTTGTACGTTCGGAGTCGGATTATATAGATTTGCCGGGGCTGTATATTCGTCGATCGGCTTCGCCTGAGCCCAAATATTCTGGGCAGGCTCTTCCGATGTCCCCTCTTCGGCAACAGACTGCGGAATGTGAGTGTGCGCAGGGATCTCATTGGTCAAAAGCGTGACGGTCTGACTGCCGACCTTCTGTCCCATAGTGCGCGGGGTCAGCCCTTGTCCGGTGCCCTGATTCATTACCGCTGTTCCCATCAAGTTCGGCAGTGCAAATGTCGTTTTCCCATCACCACCATATTGAACGCCCAGTATGGAAAAGAGGGCTGTATTTTGGGTGATTGACATTAATTGACCGTTGCACAAGGCCCATCCCTTGGGAGCAAAATTACCCGCGAAGATTCGGATTTCACCGATATAAGCATCAGCCATATGAATCCCTCCTTTAATTTCTGCTGGGGAAAATCCCCTGAATTGCGATGGCATAATTCGCAACCAGATAGGGCTGCATGTTGTTGTGGGGCTGGCTGCCTCCCGTGCTGCTGATCGCATTGCTGCTCATGGAGGTCATCGTAGCTGCTGATTCATACAGGACAGAGTCAGCAGCCCATACGCCGTTAAGCGGGGAGTTTGAACCTGCCGAGTTGGACGAGGCGTTAACCTGATGTGTATGCTGAGGAATTTCATTAACGGTCAGCGTGTGTGCCGCTTCACCGTTCGAGGTTCCCAGAGGAATGTTCGGACTGACGTGAAGGGGAACCCGACCGCGGTAATCCGGGAGCGCGAACGTGGTTACTCCGTCTCCCCCGTACACGTTTCCTAACAAGGAATACAGAGCTTGGTTTTGGTTAATTTGTAGAATCTGTCCTTCACAAAACATCCAACCACGTGGTGCATAATTATTAGCGAATAAACGTATTTCTCCAACAAATGGCTCGGACATGTTATGACCTCCTTTGCTCAGTTAAGGTTGGGGTGGGAAAACCCCATACAGCGAAATAATGAATGAAATCGTTACGGTAGGCATCATGTTGTCATGCGGTTGGCCATTTCCTACAGGAGCAATCGTTTGAGCGTTCATGTTCACGCGGTTCGCGCTGGAACCGTCTGCGAAATAGGTGACAGGAGTTTTGGCCCAGACATTATTCTGGGGAACAGCTGCGTTTGCGTAGGAGGTGTTCGCGTGGGCAATGTGGGTATGGGAAGCTAATTGGCTCTGGGTCAAGGTTACCGTTTCGGTCCCTCCTTTGGAACCTCTCTGGTAGGTGGAGCTTGGATGGACTGCGACTCTTCCTTGAAGATCCGGGAGTGCAAATGTGGTTTGTCCATCTCCGCCGTATGTTGTGCCCAGTAGAGCAAACAGAGCCTCATTCTCGGCGATCGACAGTATCTGGCCGTTGCAGAGTGCCCAGCCTTGGGGAGCGAAATTGCCTGCAAACATGCGAATTTCGCCCAGATAGGATTCGCTCATAAATCGTCACCTCTTTAATTAAAATGGGAAGCGGACTGCGGGCCCCATTCCATACGAATATGTAGTCCCGAGTTTCCGGTCTTCCGAAAGCTAAGCCGCTCATACAGCCTCAGAGCGGGATTGTGGGGAAGAACGTGAAGCACAAGCTTCAAT
Source organism: Paenibacillus sp. SAFN-054 (assembly GCF_051966755.1). Lineage (NCBI taxonomy): Bacteria > Bacillati > Bacillota > Bacilli > Caryophanales > Paenibacillaceae > Paenibacillus > Paenibacillus sp. SAFN-054. Next base: position 334,882 of record NZ_JBQCKS010000006.1, on the reverse strand, counting down.
GAAGTGGTTGCAGCTTCGGCCTGAAGTTCTTGAATTAGCTGGGTTCCGAGTCCTTGATTCCGGTAAGTGGGCAGCAGCGCCAGATCGATCAGTGTAAGGATCCCATCCGAGCGGTGGGTCATCATTCTCCCGGCCTGCTTCTCGTCAACTGTAATCAGTAAATTTGAAGCATCGGGATATGTGGCAGCATAGCTGCTCTGCTGCGCTCTCCACTGCATGCTGAGAAACTGCTCCCGCATTTGTTCGTCCCATCCCCAGGACTCTAATTCCTCTTGGCGGGTACTTGCGTACAACTGAAAGAGAAAGGTGTCATCGGTTCCGCTGACAGGCTTTTTAACGAACATGTTACCTCCTTGCTTGCAGGCCGCCTGACCCAGGATAGTAAGATTATATCGCATTGTTTCGGAAAATAAATAATAATTTTTTCCAAGATCCGACAAAATTCATTAAAATTTTAGAAAACTCATTTACCATGTTTTGGATTTGAATTATGATTAATTTGCTCACGTTGATGAGATTTTAAATTTAGATCGTTATAAGGAAGAATCGGGAGAGAAATCATTCAATCTTCCACATTAAACTCCAGAAATCGACAACACGAGATGCAAATTTGATAAAAATCATAGGATGAAAGAGAGGGTTTATATGAGGTTTCATCAAATCTGGAAGTTCCTCCTGGCTGTATTGCTGGTCGTATCATCAGCGGGCATCGCTCCGTTTATCCGGCAGGCTCAAGCTGCTACAGTCTGGGAACCAGTAACACCTAATGTCGGTAACAGTTCCTCCAGTTATTCGGTCGGGTACAGTAACGGGATTTGGTATGTATTCGATACACTAAACGGAGTTTATTCGTATTCAGAGGATAATGGGGTTACCTGGATTGGTAACATGTCAGATAATTTGCTGAGGATTTTTGGAAGTCAGGATAGAATTTGTAAGGTCAGAAAATTAGCTCACACAGGCACCGAGACACTCGCCGGTTGCGATAATGGTGATCTAGTAGCTTTGCTTGACGGCAAAAGTCCCTCGGATCCAAGCAACTGGGAAGAGAGAAGAGTAAACAATACTTCGAGTTCCCCGACTCCCGCTCTGACCGGAATAGCAACGGATGGAAAGGGTACGACAGTCGTCACGGGGCAGGACGGTTCGATTCTTACTTCTACGAACGGCTGGGTAAACAAACCTATACCTGAAATCAAAAAAGTGTACGGCGTAGCTTATGGAGGCGTTGGCGGTACCAAGGAAAAATTCTACCTGGTGGGGGAATACGAAAGCAATCATAACAAGATATACTCCTCGGAGGATGGAATTACATGGGAAGTGGTAGCTGAGCTTCCAAACGGGCCTTTCAGAAACCTTGCTTACGGCAACGGTACACTTGTTGCTGTGGGAAATTCGGGATATGTGTACATTTCGGATAACGCTACAAGTTGGAAAGCAGCAACCTTGCCAAATAACGTTAGCGGCATTCATTATCCGGCGGTTGTTTTCGGTAATGGCAAGTTTTACGCGTCGGGAGGAGTACAGACCGTCATTTCCTCTACTGATGGGGACAACTGGGAAGTGGAAACAACAAACCCGGGAAGCAATACTTTCACCTCTATTGAAGTCGCGGGTGGACGGGCAATGGTTGCCGCTCAGGGGTCAGTGAAATCGGCCACAGTCAGCCCTCCTGTAATTGGCGGACCTGTGAGCACCTTCACCGACAAGGCAAGGACAAGTCGTACGGTCAGCTTCGAATGGACGGCAGCCAGCGGTTCGAACGCCATGAAGATCGAACAGAAGCTGAAGGGAGCTGGTACATGGGGGGAAGCATTCGCCGGGAATATAGACGCGAATGCGACGAGTGCCACTGTAACGGGTCTGACGCCGAATACGGAGTATGAGTTCCGCCTAGTCGTTGACGGCGGCGTGAATGCAGGCAGCTCGAACGAAATTACGGTTAAGACCGATGTGGAGCTCATAACTTCATTTGCCCAAAGTGCGGTGACGGATACGACGGCGGGATTCACCTGGACGGCGGCAGTGGGCGCAAACTCGGTAAAGATTGAGCAGAAGCCGAAGAGCGGCGGCAGCTGGACAGCATCGACTACCGGGGTGCTTGATGCAGGCGCGTCAAGCGCAACTGTGACTGGCTTGACACCGCATACGGAGTATGAGTTCCGACTAGTCGTGACGGGCGGAGAAAATGATGGAATTTCAAATGTAATTTCCTTAAAAACTCCCCAGCCTGTAAACACTTTTGAGAATACAGGGGTCACGAATACGACCGCAAGCTTTGCTTGGCCGACTGTAACCGGAGCGACCGGGATCAAGATTGAGGCCTCGTTGAAAAATTCGGGCAATTGGGTAACAGTCTCAACCAATGCGGGACCGATACCGGTAACGGCTACAAGCGCTATTGTTACCGGCTTGACACCAGGTCAGGAATATGATTTCCGTCTTGTAGTAACGGGTGGAGACAATGCGGGCAACTCGAATGTTGTCACGGCGAAGACAACTTTACCGGTTAATGATTTTATGAATGGAGAAGTTGCGGCCACGACAGCCCAATTCACGTGGACCCCGGCCGTAGGAGCAAGCTCGGTGAGGATCGAGCAGAAGACTGAGAGTGAAGGCAACTGGACGGTAGCTACCACCTCTGCAGCTCTTAACCCGGCATCGGCGAGTGCAACCGTGACCGGTCTGACGCCCAACACGGAGTATGAGTTCCGCTTAGTTGTAACGGGCGGTGAGAAAGCGGGTACGTCCAATGTAGTGACAGCAAAGACGAAGGCTGCTCCGATCGGAACATTGGTTGCTGGCACAGTAACGTCCACGACGGTGCAGTTGAACTGGCCTGCGGCTACCGGAGCGAGTTCGGTGATGATCGAGCAGAAGCCGAAGAGCGGCGACAGCTGGACGGCAGCATCTGCCGGAACCATCAACGCAAGCACGACAAGCGCGACCGTGAGCGGCTTGACGCCGAATACGGAGTATGAGTTCCGCCTGGTTGTAACGGGCGGACCGAACGAGGGTACGTCAAACGTAGCCGAGGCGAAGACAAGCGCCGAACCGATCATGAATTTCGCAAAGGGTACGGTAACCGGTACAACGGCCGATTTCACGTGGAACCCGGCCATGGGGGCTAGCTCGGTGAGAATTGAGCAAATGCTGAAGAGCGGCGGCAGTTGGACAGCGTCTGTTACCGGGGCGATTGATGCAGGTGCGTCGAACGCGACGGTGACTGGCTTGACGCCGAACACGGAGTACGACTTCCGCCTAGTCGTTGCAGGCGGGACAAATGAAGGCACTTCAAACGAGGTCTCCGTCCGAACATCTTCTGCGCCGGTCAATGCGTTCAGCGTGTCTTCGGTAACCGATACGACGGCAAGCTTCGAGTGGCCTGCGGTGTCTGGAGCGGTATCTCTTAAAATCGAGCAGTCGCCTAAAGGAACCGACACGTGGAACGACGCTCAGACCGGACCGATTGCCTTGACGGATACGACAGCAACGGTAACCGGATTGTCCCCGCAAACAGAATACGAATTCCGTCTGAATGTAAGCGGTGGAGCGAACGATGGTGTATCCAATACCGTAGAGGTAACGACCTACACTTACTCAATCAATCCGATTTCAGACAAGAAACTGGCCGATCTGGTACTTGGTTATGCACCGGGCTCTCAAGAAACGCTTAGTGTACCGGTAATGCGTACAGGCAGCGGCAAACTGATTAATTTGAGTGCGGCAATCAGCGGAACGAACGCGGATGCGTTCGAAATCACCCAGCCGTCCGATACGGAATTAAACGAAAACATGCCTGAGACGACTTTTACCGTTCGGGCCAATGATCATCTTACGGCCGGGACTTATACGGCAGATATAACCATAACTGCAGAGAACATGACAGCTGTTACTTTTAAAGTGACGCAGGTCGTGAACCTGCCGAACGCTCCGGCGAATCCGCAGGATCTTGCGGCAGTTGGCGGTGACCGTCAGGTACTTCTGAATTGGAGCACGGTAACCGATGCAACTTATTACGATATTTACATGAGCACTGAGCCGGGAGTGTTTGGCAGCCAGCCGGTGGCAACAGCTACAAGCGCGACTTACAGTATCGATAATTTGACGAACGGCACCCCATATTATTTCATCGTCAAAGCCGGAAATCCAGGCGGCATCAGTGCGGCTTCCAATGAAGCAAGCGCCACACCAGGTATCACTCCTGACGCACCGCAAAATGTGATTGCGGTGGCCGGGGACGGACAGGCGACCATTACTTTCATGCCACCTGCAAATGACGGAGGTCTCCCGATTACCGGATACGAAGTGACGGTGTCTCCGGGGAATAAGATCGTCACCGGAGTGTCCAGTCCCATTACGATCAAAGGCTTAACGAATGGTACCAGCTATATCTTTACGGTAAAAGCAATTAACGCTGCAGGCAGCGGCGCCGGAGCAGTGTCTAATGCGGTAACACCGGCAGCCCCGGCAAACGGCGGCGACACCGGAGGTAACGGCAGCGGCAACGGAAGCGGTAGCGGTAGTGGCAATAGCAACGGAAATGGAAGCGGAAGCGGCGGCAGCCCGGCCCACCTGCAGCCGAACGGTGTAGAAGTTATCGTGAATGGCAAGCCGGTTAACGCAGGCAAAATTACGACGGGCAATCGAGGCAGCCAGAAACAAGTCACCCTCAGCGTAGAAGAAAAGCTACTGCAGCAGTACCTGAAAGCTGAAGGAAAGGGCGCAGTCGTCATCGTTCCAGTTACGACGGAATCGGATATATACGTTGCCGAACTGAACGGCCAGATGGTTAAGAACATGGAATTGCAGCAGGTTACACTTGTTCTGCGAACAAATCATGCTTCCTATACCCTGCCTGTCCATCAAATCAACATTGATGCCCTAGCCGGCAAGCTGGGTCAGAAGGTTCAATTGGGAGACATAAAGATTCATCTCGAAATTTCTGAACCGACAGCCGATATGATTCGCACAGTGAATGAAGCGGCCGTACAGGGCGGTTTTGAAACGGTAACACCGCCTCTCAATTTCACGGTGCAGGCAGAATTTAACGGTAGAACGGTGGAAGTAACGCAGTATACGAATTATGTGGAACGTCATGTGATTCTGCCGGACGGTATGGATCCGAATCGTATCACAACCGGTGTCGTGGTGGAGCCGGACGGAACGGTCCGTCACGTGCCGACTAAAGTCACTTTGGAGAGCGGCAAATATTATGCCCAAATTCATAGCCTGACCAACAGTACTTATTCGGTCGTGTGGCATCCGGTGGAATACAAGGATGTCGCGAATCATTGGTCGAAGCCATCCGTAAACGAAATGGGCTCGCGCATGGTCATTAATGGGGTGAGCGAGGAGATGTTCCTCCCGGATCGTGACATCACACGCGCCGAGTTTGCAGCTATCATAATCAGAGGCTTGGGAATCAAACTGGAACAGGGTAAAGCGCCTTTTACAGACCTGAACAGCTCCGATTGGTATTATGACACGGTGTATACGGCTTCCAGACAAGGATTAATCAACGGATACGAGGACGGGACATTCAGACCAGGGGATAAGATTACCCGTGAGCAGGCTATGACAATCCTGTCCAAGGCGATGGTGATCACAGGTTTAAAAGCCAAGCTGCCGCAACTTCCGGCAGATGAGCGACTTGCTTCGTTTGCTGACGCAGCATCGACTTCGGAATGGGCGATAGATAGCATGGCGGACAGCGTACAAGCTGGAATCGTATCTGGGCGGAACGGTGCGCAGCTTGCTCCTAAAGCCTTTATCACCAGAGCCGAAGTTGCTGCTATCGTACAGAGACTGCTTCAAAAATCGGATTTGATTTAATCAAAAGTGTAAGTCGAAAGATTCGTGGTCTTAGGGATCTTGCTCAGGGGAGGGAGGAAGAAAGTTGAAGACTCCCTCTGCCTAAAGCATAAATAGCAGAAAAGCCGATAATCAGGGAGTAACTCCTGTTTTTCCTCGTTTTTTTCTCCTAGCTAAAAAATAGAACAGGGAGCATGCCGCCGTAGCGGATGCTCCCTGTTTCATGGAAGTAGCTTTTCCAGCTGCGTTACCCTTAAACCGGCTTGATCGTGTCGCGTAAGACCAAGCTTGTAGGCAGCATGACCTTCTTGCTGCCGTAAGACGTGCCTTCAGTAAGCTCGAGCAGCAGCTTCGCACTCTCATAGCCGAGGACGTCGAAATATTGCTTCACGGTGCTCAAGGCGACCTTGGCGAATTTGGAGCTCTCGAAATCGTCAAAACCCATCAGGGAAACTTGTTCGGGGATCCGAATATCCAGCGCGGTGAGCTGTTCGACGACCTCCAGGGCCCGCTTGTCGTTCGCGCAGAACAGAGCGGTGAGTTCTCCGCTTTGGATCAGGCGCGCAAGCTCGGCGTAGTCCAGTTCCTTGTCAAGGAACAAGAGCGAATCGGGGACCGGAATGGCTGCATTCGACATGGCATTGCAGTAACCGTTATATCTCTCGACCTCCGGGCTTAGATGATAGTCGTAAGCCGCAAATCCGATCCGCCGATGACCTTGCTGTATCAAGTATTCTACGGCTTCATAAGCACCGTCATGGTTATTACAGGTGACGACGTTGACCGGATAGCCGGAAGGAGAACGATCCAGCATTACGAACGGAATCGATTTCTTGCGAACCTCCCCGAGATAACCCTTTGCCGCTTCCGGATCCGAAGAATAGATAAGTAATCCCCGCAGTTCCGTTTGAATCAGCCCCAGCACGAGCTCGTGTTCCTGTTCAAAGTCGTTCTCCACGAATTCGATGATCAGCTTGCAGCCATGCTTGCCCAGAAAGGATTGGATGCCTCTCATAATCTGCATATACGAACTATCGTACAGGTCGACCCCGGAGATGACGAAGGCGACCAGATTCGAGGTTTTGTCCGGGTTGGCAGGTTGGCTGGCGACAAAGCTTCCCTTTCCCCTCACGCGGTAGATCACGCCTTCGTTTACCAGTTCCGACAGCGCTTTACGCACGGTGATGGAGCTGACATCAAGCAGCTTGGAAAATTCGGATTCGCTTGGAATCCGATCATCCTTCGTAAATTCCTGATTCTCAATCTGGGACAAGACATAGTCTTTGACCATCTGGTACTTTGGCTGAGCCAAGTCCTTATTGCTCAAAATAAGTTCACCTCATATCAACATTTCCTCAAGTATAACGCATATTTCTCGAGAAAGTATACGTAATTGGAGTTTATCTCGGATATAGGTCCTGTCGAATAACCGAGTTTTGTTCAGAATTGAAGCGAAGATAGAGCTTAATTATAGATCATATTTGAATTTCAGCAAGGTCTGTATTACGATGAGGTCAAATAAGGTATGTGTTATGTTGACGCTTATTATAATAACATTAAAAGATGACGCTTTGCAAAATGAATAGTGCGGTACCTTGCCCGTGATCGGCTATGAAAAAAAGCCGCCGGGGAATCCGGCGGCTCGGGTGCTTAAAGTTATTTTTAGAAGGTGACAATAGCGCCTTCCTTATCGAACGGGTAGTCGATAACGATGCGCGCCGCTTCGGTATCGCCGATCCCGCTGTACAGATTCACCTTGCCGTCGGGGCGCATTTCGATGCCGGCGGTGAACGCGCAGTCGGTCAGATGCGCCTTCTTGGCGGGGCCGTCCGGATAACAAGGACGGGTGCCGATGATTTTCAAATCGGAGAATTGATTCGTCAAAGGGTCCAATACGAAGGCCATATTCATATAGGTCGACCGGTCTTCTTGAGCGTAGCAGATATGGCCGATGACGCCGATCTTGCCGCTTTCGAGCAAGTATGCCTGATTGCAGCCGCCCCACTCATCCTTGCCGAACAGTCCGCGGATATACGGAGCGTTCTCGATGACTTCCCGGGACAGGTCGCCCAGACTGTCGATAACGGTGAATCCGACTAAGGATTCGCTCCCGAATTCCTTGCGGACTTCTTCGCTGCGCGGACGGGAGAATACGCCGATCTTACCGTCCTGGAGCTCGACGAGCCGAATGTCCTTCATCGTGTCCGGACCGGTCGTGAAGTAGAAGAGATCATGAAGGTCACGGCCTTTATAGAAATAACCGTAGAAGGTATCGAGCCGTTCCTGGTTATAGCGGACATGCGTGCCGCCGAGTACGAGCTGTTGGTTGATCACGCTGATATACGGGTCTTCCAGCTGGTAAATCATCGTATCCGGCACGACCGTCCACTCGTCCGGACCGCTCTGCTCGAACAGGCGAACCCAAGATCTAGCCCATTCATGCCGTTTCTCCACGCGTCCATACATGTAGCGTTTGCCGTTCCATTCGAACGGAATCGAGGGATTGTAAACATCGAAGCCTTCGACTCCCCGGAAGATCAGCTTGGCGCTTTCATAAATGCGTTTGTTTTCTTCGAATTGCTGACGCAGCTTGAGTAAGTTCATTCGTGACAAATCTCCTTTCAGGCATCAATACCAACATACTAACCGAACATTTTGCTGTTAATCTTGCTCCATTTTGGAATGCATTATGGTGTTTTGACCTTGGAGGAGCTTGCCTTCATACAAACAAGGAGGGGATCGTGATGATGAAGCTTCTTGCAGCAGACGGCATTGATTCAGACATTCAGGCCCACTATCGCCTGATCTCTTCGGTGCGCGATACGATCGGCATGCATACGCATGACTTTTTTGAATTGTTTATCATTCTGAAGGGAAGCGTCGTGCATGTTATTAACGGCAGCCGCCAGCTGCTGGAAGAGAACGCGCTCGTGTTCATCCGCGACCGGGACGTTCACTGCTATGAACAGACGACGGACGGCGATTGCCAGTTCATCAATTTGTCTTTCAACCGGGACGTCCTGAACGATCTGATTTCTTTTTTGGGAGAAGGATTCCCGAGCGAGAAGCTGCTGGAGCCGGCCATGCCGCCGTCGACCTTGCTGTCCAAAACGGAGAAAGAGTACGTTCGTTATCGGCTGGATCAGCTGAGTCTGATTCCTCAGGAGAAGAAGCTGGCCGTCAAAGCGGAGGTCAGAGCGATCCTCACCGACCTGTTCTCCCGGTACATTAAGGCCGAAGCGGATCCGATTGAACGAACCGGACAGCCGGAATGGTTCAGAGCCCTATGCAGGGAAGCCCAAAGGAAGGAGCATTTCACGCAGGGCACGGCTGCCCTTGTCGGGTTGTCCGGGAAATCCCATGCCTACGTATGCAGAATGTTCAAAGAGCATCTCGGCATGTCCCCGACGCAGTACATTAACGAATTGAGGATGTCATACGCCGAAAATTTGCTGCTAAATACCGATATGGAAATCGTGGATATCAGCCTGGAGATCGGACTCGATAACGTCAGCTACTTCTATGACCTATTCAAGCGGAAGCATAAACTGACGCCTCATCGGTACCGCCAATTCGGGATAAAACGAGTAGATAGTATACAAATAAATAAATAATTTTAAGGTGTTTTTATATATTGACGGAGTAAATAGTATGTGTTATTTTTTAACCTAACATAATAACTTTTCATACAACGTGAGAGAACGATCGGTTTGGGACGGCAGCTGGAAGCTGTCCGTTTTCGATGCAAGTCTGGAGGTGAAATTGAATGCGTTTACATAAAAGGCGGGCCAAGCGGCCAAGTTCATGTGTCTGCAAGTAATCGTGTCAGCCGCATCCGAACGCGACATGTTAACCGTCAGGAGGTGTTTCCTTGAAAACAACCAATAACAGGCTCGTCGCCAGAATTGTCAGGCACCGTTATTTATACCTCATGGTGCTTCCCGGCTTTTTGACGCTGTTAGTCTTTCACTATTTTCCGATGTACGGAATTTTAATCGCCTTCAAAGATTTTAATGCTTCCAAGGGGATTTGGGGGAGCGACTGGGTGGGGTTTAAGTACTTCACTTCCTTTTTCAACGATCCCATGGCCTTCAGGGTTTTGAAGAACACATTGCTTCTGGGTTTGTATACGTTGCTGTGGTCCTTCCCGGCGCCGATTATATTGGCTCTGCTGTTTAATGAGCTAAAGAACAGAGGCTTCAAGAAGCTTGTCCAGACCGTTTCGTATTTCCCGCATTTTATTTCCGTTGTGATCGTTGCGGGCTTGCTGAAGGAATTTACGGCTAGAGACGGTTTGTTCAACCATATTGTCGCCTTCTTTGGCGGAGACCCGGTCATGTTTCTTCTTGAGCCGGACTATTTCCGGACGATATTCATCTCTTCCGGCATATGGCAGGGCGTCGGGTTCGGCACCATCATCTACCTTGCCGCACTAAGCGGAATCGATCCGACGCTGTATGACGTAGCCGAGGTGGACGGTGCCAGCCGGTGGAAGAAGGTTGTGCATATCACATGGCCGTCGCTCAAGCCGACCACCATCATTTTGCTGATTTTTGCCGTAGGGGGCATCCTCGGAAGCGATTTCCAGAAGATCATCCTCCTTTATTCGCCTGAGACTTACGAAGTAGCGGATGTCATCGGTTCCTATGTGTATCGTCAAGGTATACTAGGTGCGCAATACGAGTACACGACGGCGATTGGATTATTCATGTCAGCCATATCCTTTATTATTCTTTTCGTGACCAATTGGGTTAGCCGGAAAGTTTCAGAAACGAGTTTGTTCTAGGTGGTGGGGTGTTGAAAAAGGCTAGCATCGGTTCCAGAGCTTTCGATGTGATCAATATTGTTATCATGCTATTCATCCTGATTGTCGTGCTGTACCCGATTCTAAACATTATCGCGACGTCGCTCAGCGGCGCGCGTTACATTTCCTCAGGAAGCGTCACGATTTGGCCTAAGGGGTTTAATCTGGAGGCGTATACGACGGTGTTCCGTGATCCTTACATTTTCAAAGGGTATCTGAACTCCATCATCTATGCGACCGGCTCGACGGTCATCATGCTGCTGTTTACGGCGCTGATGGCGTATCCGCTCACGATTCCGGGATTTGCGGGCAAGAAGTTTCTTACCATTTTCCTCATGATTACGATGTTCTTCGGCGGAGGCCTCATCCCGACCTATCTGCTAATGCGCAGTTTGCATCTGCTCGATACGGTATGGGTCATGATTCTCCCCGGCGCGATCAGTGCTTATAATGTGTTCCTGTTTCGAACCTTCTTTCTGAATATTCCTTCAGAACTGAAGGACTCTGCCTATATCGACGGCGCGAATGATTTGGTGGTTCTATTCAGAATTATCCTACCGTTGTCGAAGGCGCTTTTTGCCACCTTTGCCCTGTTCGGTCTGGTCGGAAGCTGGAACAGCTGGTTTGAAGCTTTGATTTATTTGCGAAACCAGGATATGTATCCTTTGCAGATGGTGCTCCGAAACTACCTGTTCACCTTGGATACGACGGCGATTCAAGGGCGTGTGGGAGGAGGCGCGGTTGCTATTAATGCCCCGGGCGAAACGCTTGATCCGAAGGCGGTACGCATGAGCGTCATCATTATTACCATGTTCCCGATCATGTGCATCTATCCGATCTTCCAAAAGCATTTTACCAAAGGGATATTCGTCGGTTCCATTAAAGGCTAAGAAGCGTATGCGGCGGAGTCAGGTGATGTGGGGCGTACCGTCCGTGACCAATCATGAATAGCGTTTTCGAAAATTATGGTGCAAATTAGGGGGAAATCGAATGAACAAACTGGCCAAAATGTGGGTCCTTGGGCTGGCCGTGCTGATGGTTTTGTCCGCATGTTCGAATAAGTCCGAAAATTCCGATGCCAAGGAAAATACGCAGGACGTCATGCGCTTCTCGGTGACGCTGCCCGCGAGCGGCGTGGATAATCCGAATAGTCTGGTAGGCAAGGAATGGCACAAACGCATGGAAGCTTATATGGGCAAGAAAGTAGAAATCAAATACAACTATATTCCGTCCTCCGAGTATGACGAGAAGGTTAAGCTCACGATCGCAAGCGACGACCTGACGGACTTCTTCGTGACGCCATTATTCTATGATACGAGCGAAATGGCCGCGCAAGGCCAGCTTCTCGAGTTAACCCAATATAAAGATTTAATGCCGAACTATATGAACTACATCAGCAAGGTCAAGAACGGAATGAAGCGGGTAACGGATGCCGACGGCAAGATGTACACCTTCAGAGAAACCTCCACGCCCCGGTTCCCGGAGGATCGCGGCATGCTCATCCAGAATACGTCGTCTTACCGCTATGACGTGTTCAAGGCCAATAACATCAAAATTCCGGAAACGCTCGATGAATTTTATGAAGCCGCCAAGAAGCTTAAAGAGCTTTATCCTGACAAATACCCTGTTGGAACCAAATTTAACAGCCTGAGATCGCTGTTCTCCGCGAGCCACATTCGGGACGATATCTTCTGGGACGGAGAGAAATACGTCTACGGAATCCTAGAAGAAGGGTACAAAGACGCGCTCCAATTCGCGAATAAGCTGTATGCGGAGAAGCTGTTAGATCCGGAGTATACGATTGACACGGACGATACGGTGAAAAGAAAGGCGTTAAACGGCGACAACCTCATGTGGCTGACTCAGTGGTTCACGACGCCGGCGGAGTACACGAGAACGGCCAACGATGGCAAGATTTTCGCGGTTTCGCTGTATCCCGACAATCCGAAGTACGGTAAGGCCTGGCAGGAGGTTGTGAACGGCAATACCCCTGACTTGGGCTGGGCAGTCTACGGCGTAAGCTCGAAGGTAAAAAACCCTGAAGAATTGATCAAATTCATCGATTATCAATATTCGGATGACATGATCCGGCTCATCACCTGGGGAATCGAGGGTACGACCTATACGGTTGGAAAAGATGGTGTTCCGACCTTTGTCGACTCGCTCAAAACGGCCAAGGATCCATGGCTTGAGGGCGACAAATACGGCATGCGCGCTAGCCGCAACTACAACCCTGGCCTGCAGATGGTAAGCGACGCAAGAGCGTTCGTGGATTTTGCCGCGACAGACTATACGGTATTTAACGGCAAATACGAAGAAGTGCCGATCGAGAAGTCGCCATTCCTGACGAGTCTGCCCATGCCGAAGAATGACTATGTCCCATCCTGGCTTAGCGAGCCGTCGATTCAGCTCACGGGTAACGAGAGCCAGCGGATCTCGGAGATCATGAACCCGGTGAAGACGTTCGTGACGGAAGAACAGGCCAAATTCGTGGCGGGCAAGAACAGCTTCGACAACTGGCAGGCCTTCATCGATAAGGTTCGAAAAATGGGCGACATCGATGAGGTGCTGAAAATTTATAATGATGCCGCGCAAAGAGCTGCGGCAACTGAATAGAGGTAAGTTCTCCCGCTGCCGACCGCAGCAGGGGGCGGTATATCAAGAGCGATAGGATCGTAGATTACGCAACCATAGGATGTGAGAAAAACCATGAGTGAAAAAAAAGAGATTCTATTCCATACCGAGAAACTGCTGAATAAAAGAGAACAATACATGATAACGAAGGTTTCTCCAATCGATTTTTCCGGATTTACGACAAAGGAACAGCTGTTTATCCATGACATGGAAGGGCGGCCGTTCCAGAGCATCGCTCCGGGCCAGCGTTGGGGAGAAAAATGGGGATACGGCTGGTTCCGCGGGACTGTCGTCGTCCCCAAAGAGGCCGAAGGCAAACGGATTGTGGCCATGCTCGATTTTGGATCTGAAGCGACTGTGTATATTAACGGGATCGTGAGCGGCGCAAAGGATCTCAACCACCATTACATGACTTTATCCCGTTCAGCGAAAACCGGCGAGCAATTCGACATTGTGGCAGAAGCTTATGTGGGCCATGCTGATTCCCGGCCGATGTTCGGAGCGTCGCAGCTCTGCATTTTTGAAGAGGACGTGTACCAATTTTTCATCGATTTGGAATGCTTGTACGATCTTCGCGGCAGCCTCGATGCCAAATCCCTCCGCGCGGCGGAGATTGACCGCTGCCTGACCCAAGTATTTGCAACGGTCGACCTGACCTTGCGCCAGGAAGAGTTGGGAGAGAACGTAAAGCAGTGTCGAAAGATCATGGAGCCGCTCCTTTCCTGCGTGAACGGTTCGACGGCGCCTACCCTGTACCTGATGGGACAGTCCCATCTGGATGTTGCCTGGCTGTGGCCGATCGCGGAGACGAAGCGGAAGATTGCGCGGACCATGTCCAACCAGCTGGCGCTCATGGACGAATATCCGGAATACACGTACACCCAGAGCCAGCCGTATTTGTTCCAGCTGGTCAAGAGGCTGTATCCGGAGCTGTACGGGCGCATTAAGCAGGCCGTGAAGGAAGGCAGAATCATTCCCGAAGGCTCCATGTGGGTGGAGCCCGATACGAATCTGCCCGGCGGCGAGAGCCTGATTCGTCAGGCGCTGCACGGCAAGCGTTTCTTCAAGGAAGAATTCGGCGTGGACAACGAAATGCTGTGGCTGCCTGACGTATTCGGTTATTCCGGCAACCTGCCGCAAATCATGAAGGGCTGCGGGATCAAGTATTTCGCGTCTACAAAATTGTTCGGTACTTACGACAATGTCGCCGATCCTTTCCCGCATAATACGTTCATGTGGGAAGGGATCGACGGCTCGCAAATTTTGACGCATCTGATGAACTACGGCGATTACTATCCGATTCGGATCAATCCGTCGTTCTTAATCCATCAGTGGAACGACCGCGTTCAGCTGGAAGGAATCTCTACGCGGCTCACCCAGTTCGGACACGGAGACGGCGGCGGCGGCTCCAATCGGGACGATCTCGAGTTCTTGCGCAGGCTCGGTAATTTGGAGGGCGTTCCCAAGACGAAGCATGGCTCGCCGATCGAATTTTTCGAGGATCAGCTAGAGAAAGGCATCCCGGATGCCAAATACGTGGGAGAGCTCTATTATCCCGCTCATCGCGGGACCTATACGACGCAAGCCATCATTAAAAAGCTGAACCGGAAGGCGGAGATCGGCTTCCGCGAAGCAGAGCTTTGGGGAGCGGTGGCGGAGCTGCTGCATAACCGGACCTATCCTCACGAGGAGCTGGACCGTCTATGGAAGGTTCTGCTGCTGCACCAATTCCATGATATCCTGCCGGGCTCATCCATCCACCGCGTTCATGAAGAGGCACAGGTTGAGCTGAAGGAATTAAATGAGAGCGTGTACGACATGGCCTCGGACGCAAGAAATGCGCTGACGGACGGTGACGTCTCCCGTGTTACCGTCTTTAACTCGCTGTCCTGGCCAAGAAAGGAACTGGTCGCATTGCCTGCTGGCGTCTATGGGATTGCAGGCGAGAATGGCACAGCCATGCCGGTGCAGCTGCACGAAGGTGTCCGCTATGCCGAGGTGGAGACGCCTTCCATGGGCTGGTCGACGTATAAGACGGTACCGGAAGCAGCGGATAGCCTTGCCGTGCCCGCCGTGATGGCAACGAAATTGCATATGGAGAACGAATGGATCGCGCTCGAAATGAACGAACAGGGCGAGATTGCCCGTATATTCGACAAAGAGACTGGTATGGAATGGGCGGCGGACCGATGCAACGTCATGCGGATGTACCGGGATCAAAATTCGGATTTTGATGCATGGGAGATCGACCGGCGCTACCGCTTGGCACCTGTCGAGCTAAATGCAGGCGCCAAGGTATCCGTCACTGCAAACGGTCCGCTCTTTGCGAATATTCGGGTCGAGCGAGAGTTGAATCGATCGACCATGGTTCAGGATATCCGGCTGCGTGCCGGCAGCCGCCGGGTGGAATTCCACACGACGATTCACTGGCGCGAGAAGAACAAGCTGCTGAAAGTCGATTTCCCGGTCCGCGTTCATACGAACGAATCGCTGCAGGAAATTCAGTTCGGTTACGTGAAGAGGCCGAACCATGCTTCACGTCCGCATGATGCGGACCGTTACGAAGTGGTTCATCATAAGTGGTCTGCGCTTGCGGAGGCGAACCGCGGCTTCGCGCTGCTGAATGACTGCAAATACGGCATTTCCGTCAACGATAACACGATGAGCTTAACGCTGCTCCGGGCTCCGACGTGGCCGGATGAAACGTCCGACCAAGGGGTGCACCATTTTACATACGGATTTACGTTCTGGAATGGCGCTTTCCTGGACAGTCCGGTTGTGCAGGAAGCCTATGAGCTGAACTATCCCGTTAGTCTCATGTCCGGAGGTAGCCGTGAGACGCAATCGCTGCTGTCCGTCGATCAAGCCAATGTGATCGTGGAGACCGTCAAGCTGGCTGAAGACGGATCGGGCGATTGGATCGTGCGTTTGTACGAGAGCAAGGGAGCATCCGTCGCGTGCGGGCTTCGCGCAGGGCTGCCTGTTGCGGCGGTTCATGAGACCGATATGCTGGAGAAGAATATGGAGGAATTGCCGCACGAGGGTGGAGATGTATTGCTCCAGTTCCGTCCGTTTGAGGTGAAGACGGTGCGCCTCCAAGTGGAACGGGGGCAATAAAGGATGAATGCAGGCCGAGACCGGCGCGGATTTCTTGCGAAGTTCGCGCTGAAGCGGACCTGCCTTATTCGCCTGAGCGGCATGCGATAATGATGTGCGGATGTACCCGGTTCGCAAGGCATTTGACGATGTATGCAAAGGTAGCTGTGCAGCGTTTAAGCTGCTGTTATGCACAGCAATAACTGTATCCGCTTACATTTGAATGTGCTTCCCCATCCGTACATTTTCATATCACTCTATGCATTGAAAGGAGGTGGTTAGGGAATTCCGTCAACGGCGACGCAATCGGCCGTGGCTATAGTTCCTTGTTACGAAGCCGAGAGTCGTCTCAAGCGGGAAACAGGATGTGAACTGGAGGTGTATGAGACAGCTCGAGGATCAGGTGTTCTATGAAAACGAATCATAAGACCGGGAGGTAAGGGAATGAAAATGAAGCCGTGGAAAAGAGCGGGAATCTGGACTTGCGCGCTGCTTATGGTCATGACGGCACCGGGTGCCGCGCTGGCAGCACAGGCAGAGGAAAGCGTCGCTGAGCAGAATCTGAACAGCGCGAAGAAGAAGGTACAGGAGCCGTTTATGATCAAAATCGTGGATGCCGAGACGGGCCGGGGCATCCCTCATGTCGAGCTGAAGACGACGAATAATATCCTGTATTACACAGACAGTGCCGGCGTCGTAGCGTTCAACGAGCCCGGCCTGATGGATCAGACGGTCTTCTTCCATCTGGCGAGCGACGGGTATGAAATTCCGGCCGACATGTTCGGCAACCGTGGGCAGGCCGTACCGATTTCGCCCGGGGGCACGATCACGATCGAGATGAACCGGGTCAACATTGCCGAACGGCTGTATCGGATAACGGGCCAAGGCATTTACCGCGACAGCGTGCTGCTTGGTTTGAATGCGCCGATTCAGGAACCGCTGATCAACGGTCTGGTCATGGGACAGGATTCCGTGCAGACGATCGAGTACAAGAATAAGCTGTACTGGTTCTGGGGCGATACCGACAGACCAGCCTACCCGCTGGGGAACTTCCGTGTCACGGGAGCGACCTCTAAGCTGCCGCAACAAGGCGGCTTGGATCCGGACGTCGGCGTCAACCTCAGCTATATAACGAAAGAGGACGGGTTCGTCAAAAGCTTGGTGCCGCCGCTGCCCGACGGCGCGGGAATCGCCTGGGTATTCGGTTTGATGACCGCGAGGGACGGCACCGGCCAGGAGCGCCTGCTCGCCGGGTACAGCACGCATAATCCCGACCTCACCGCCTTCGGCATTCTTGCCTTTAACGACGACACGAAGGAGTTCGAGCAAGTCGTGCAGTTCCCTTCCAAAGACGACTGGCGCCATCCGGGCGGCCAGGCGACCTATTACGAGGAGGGAGGCAAAGGCTATTGGCTCTTTACCGAACACCGGATTCCGAATCTGCGCGTTGCTGCCAGCTATGACGCCATCATCGACTATACCCAATACGAATCGTTTACTTGTCTGACGCCGGGAACGACATATAGCGGGGCTCAAACGTCGCTGGAGCGGGACGCGGACGGCAAGCTCGTATGGGGCTGGAAGAAGGACACTCAGCCGCTTAACCAAGGACAAGAGAAAGAGCTGATTCAGTTAGGCCTGATCAAAGCTGACGACCTGCGTTATTATCAGTTGAAGGATATCGATACAGGTGAAGAAGACGTTCAAATCGCTCAAAGCTCCATTGAATGGAATGAATATCGGCAGCGTTACGTCATGATCGCTCAGCAGACGCAAGGCAAGACGTCGGTACTCGGGGAAATTTGGTACGCGGAAGCTCCTGCGCCTCAAGGTCCTTGGACCCGCGCCAAAAAGATCGTGACGCATAACAACTATACGTTTTACAACGTAGCGCAGCACAAAATCTTCAACAAGGATGGCGGCCGGGTCATCTACTTCGAAGGAACGTATACGAATACGTTCACGAATCATGTCCCGACGCCGCGGTATAACTACAATCAAATCATGTACAAGCTCGACTTGGCGAACCCTAAGCTGGGGCTTGAGCCGGTTCAAGGAACGGCAGGACAATAAGGCCGCCGGGCCCTTTGAAGTTCTCCCGAAATAAGGACCTTTCCGAAAGCGCTGCGGGGCTTTGCCGGATAGGTCCTTGTCCGTTCTTGTGCTTGTTCCTGTTCCTGTACAGCCTTGCAACGTACAGCATGTCCTTCTGCTTCTCCATATGAAGCAGGAATAGCGATGTTTCTCACCTGGAGAAGTCCCCGTGGCTTTCGCGGTACTGCTTCGGAGTCAGATCCGTGAATTTCTTGAATGCGGAGAAGAAATGGCCTTTGGACAGGAAGCCGCATTGATCCGCGATCTCAAGCACCGAGAGCTGGCTGGATACCAGTTTCTCCTTCACTTTCTCGATTCGTTCCTGAAGGATGTACTCGGACAACGACATGTTCATGATTTCCTTGAATAGCTGCCGGATATAGCTCACGGAGAAGGAGAAATTGTCGGCTACCTGCTCGATCGATAATTGCGAATCCTGCAAATGGCTGTCTACGAATTCTTTGATCTCCAGCACGATCTCTTCTTTGCGGTTCGGGGATTTCGGAGCCTCGGTCTCGGACGCGAGCGTCGTGACGATGCCTTCGAGCCACGCTTGAAACTCGGACAGTGTGCCGTACCGCTCGAGCAGTTGATGAATGCTGCTGATCTCGTGCAGGACGCTGGATTTGTTGAAGTGCTTAAGCAGATCGTAGGTAAAATAGGTCAGGTTCAGCTTATAGCTGCGATATGGCAGCTCATGGACATGCTTCATCTGCTGGCGCAGCAAATGGACGGCGGTCTCGGGGCGGCCGCGGCGGATAGCCTTAATGATCTCGGTCGTCTCCAGCGCTTCGGAGGCGGAAGGATATCCTGCCATAAACTCTTCGTAATCGCTCTCCAGGAAAATTTGCTTTTCTCCCTTCAGGAAACGGAGCATCGTCAATTCGTAGATATGATCATATACGTTCCGGATATTGGTGCCGAAGTCAAAGGCATTGCTGACGGCCACGGTTGTCTCGACGTTCAGGAGGCGTGCCACTTGGTGGTGCATATCCTCCAGAAGACGTCGCAGCTGAAGCGCTCCCGATTCATGGCTTCCGATGATCAGGATCAGATGGTCGCCCCCCATATCCAAGCCTTCAGCCGCATAAGAGCCTGCCCCAATCACTTCTTCGCCAATATTGCGTATGGCATATTTGATCAATTTCCGGGAGGGAAAGTCGTAGCGTTCGCAAAAAGCCGTATACGCTTCGATGCGAAGGACGGCCAGAAACAGAACGTCGGAGGAAGCCAGCTTGGTCTGGCTCCGGATAAATTCGTAGCTCTTGGTGCCCGGCGTCCCGTGCAGCATCCACTGGGCGAGAAATTCCGTACGGACGAGCTCGGATTGGTTGCGCATGGAAGCGTGAAGCTGCTCCACGTTATTCAGCAGCAGATCGATGCCGTCGTTGATCCATTGGATGTCCGGTATGGCGTCGGACGCGGAGTTAGCGAATCCAATCCTCCCTTTCAGCTTGTCCGACAAAAAGGTAATGGAACGCAAGGAACGGCGCGAACTCCAGAAGAACAACGCCGAGACGATGCCCAGCAAGAGTAATGTATACGTTATCAATTTATGCTGAAATGCAGTTATATGGCGAGTCAAGGTATGGTACTCGTTCGAGTAATATACCGTCCAATTTTCAGTACTTAACTTGGCTGTATTCACGAACCAGCTCTGATGCGGAAGCTTGACCTGAAAAACGCTGCGCTGCTGTTCCCGGCCCGTTTGATAAAGCTGTTCGCTCAGCGCGGGATCGGACATGCCTAATAGAAGCTGACCCTCCTCATCGAGAATCCGGATATCCCGCTCCGAAGAGGCCGTTTGGCCTAACAGAAGCTTCGACAGCAGCGGTTTATCGACGAGCAGCACGAGATAGAAATCAGACGGCTTCTCTGGAGTTGCGGGCAGGATGAGGGCCAGACAGCCCGAACCATCCAGCGAATGGTTAAAGAAGCGCAAGTACTCCGGGTGGAATGATTTTACCCGCTCCAGCATGCTCTGGTCGGCAAAGGATTCGAACTGGACGATGCCGGCTTTGGAATCAATGATAAGGCCGTGCTTCAAATTGATCAGATAGGATCGCTGGATGAGCGGTTCGGTCGACATGAAATTGGACTGGGCGACGAGTGCGGCATGATCGATGAGCGGATCTCTATTGATATCGAAGAACCAGTTCTGAATATTCTGATCGGCATACATGCTGAGTCCGTACGCCTTCAATTTACCGAGAATCATTTCGGTCTTCGATGCCAGGTTATTGACTTCGTTCTGTGAATTGCTGCGCACCTCCAGCATGGTGTACTTTGAGAATTCCGCAGACAGTAAATAGACGAAAGGAAGGATGGAACAGATCAGAACGGTTGTCAGTAATAGAAAGGTACGAACATAGGTCTTCTGCAAAATAGGCTTGATCCTCATATCATTCCAGCACCCCTTGCTGATGGATTGGCGGCATAAAGGTATGTATCTGAAACTGGGTATGTATCCGAAATTTCCAGGCAGGAGAAATGACCGGCACCTCCTTACTCAATCATATCCTGGCTTTCGTGTGAAGTCCTCATTTTGACAAAGTAGAAATCAAGACGGCGCCGGAGGCCCGGCGGGCTCATCATTCTTAAGTTCCAGTACTTCTTGTGACACAATGAGGACTATTCCAAACCTGCTGTACCGTACATAATGAACACTGTCAGGATATGGCCACATCGGACAGACCAGTAACGAATGGAGGGATACCATACATTGAGAGTGTTAAGGGATCTTGTAAGAAACCGGGGCTTGTATTCAATGGCGATACCGGGAATCGTCTTTCTCGTTGTCTTCTCCTACATTCCTCTGTCCGGACATCTGCTAGCGTTCAAGGATTTTCAGATCAGCAAAGGCATATGGGGCAGTGATTGGGTGGGGCTGGATAACTTTCGCTTCTTTTTCTCCAATCGGGATTGGATTCAAGTG
Source organism: Paenibacillus sp. SAFN-054 (assembly GCF_051966755.1). Taxonomy (NCBI): domain Bacteria; kingdom Bacillati; phylum Bacillota; class Bacilli; order Caryophanales; family Paenibacillaceae; genus Paenibacillus; species Paenibacillus sp. SAFN-054. The sequence continues at coordinate 313,505 of NZ_JBQCKS010000006.1, read as the reverse complement.
ACGGTCAATACGGTTTATTTAAATGCGCTGTTCATTATTTTCGAGATGGTCTTTGCACTTCTCCTTGCTCTTTTCTTGAATGAGATTCGCCTGAAATGGTTTAAACGCACGATCCAATCCGTCGTCTTCCTTCCTTATTTCATTTCCTGGGTCGTCGTCGGGTATATGACATTCATTCTATTCAACAATACGGACGGCCTGATTAACCGCGTGCTGAGCATGACCGGGCTTCAAGCCGTCGATTGGTACCAGACTCCATGGGTGTGGCCGATCATTCTCACTTTAACGCGAATCTGGAAGAGCGCCGGTTACTACTCGATTATTCTGCTCGCTGCCATTACAGGCTTCTCCTCCGATTATTATGAGAGCGCCCGCCTGGACGGGGCCACGCGGCTGCAGCAGATGAAATACATCACGCTGCCTTTGCTGAAGCCGCAAATCATCATTCTCGTGCTCTTGGGCGTCGGGCGGATCTTCTATGGGGATTTCGGCATGATCTACGGAATTATCGGGGACAACGGGATTCTATTCCCGACGACCGATGTCATCGATACATATTCCTATCGGGCGTTAAGGCAGCTTGGCAATTTTAGCATGTCATCGGCTATCGTGTTCTATCAGTCTATCATGGGGCTTATCGCCGTCATTTCGTTTAATGCCTTGGTTCGGAAGATCGATAAAGACTCCAGATTATTTTAAGAGGGATTTAAATTTCACGAACTGCAAAGGGAGGTGAATTCCTATGAATCGTCCGGTTGCGCTGACCTCGCCCGTACGTGTCCGGCGGGAGGGCGGGTTATCCGATAAAATGGTGGTCTGGTTGTTCGGACTGTTCTTGATTGTATTTGCGCTCGTTTGTTTGTTTCCCTTCTGGCTGATGGTCATCAATTCGTTCTCCGGCACCCGAAGCTTGGCGGTGAACGGGTACTCCATATGGCCGGATGAGTTTACGCTGGATTCGTATCGTTTCCTCCTTCAGGGCAAGCAAATGTTTACCAGCTATGGCATTACCATTGCGGTAACGGCCATCGGCACCGTGCTCGGCCTCGTCGTTACGATGCTGTTTGCATACGTGCTGGCTCATCCGAAGAACCGATACGGCGGCGTCCTCTCGTTTATGACCTACGTGCCGATGGTCTTCGGCTCGGGGCTCGTCGGTTTCTATCTTCTGGTGGTTCAGTGGCTGCATCTGAAAGATACGCTGTGGGCGCTTGTGCTCCCTTATGTCATGAATCCGTTCTTTGCCTTTATCCTGGTCTCTTTCTATCGCTCGCTGCCATACGAGTTGAACGAATCGGCTAACATGGACGGCGCCGGGGAATGGAGGATCTTCTTCACCATTATCCGGCCGATCTCGACGCCGGTGATTGCGACAATCAGCTTGTTCTATGCCCTGCAATACTGGAACGATTGGTGGCTGTCGCTTCTGTTTATCGACAACAGCGATTTGTACCCGCTCCAGCTGCTTCTCCGGCAGCTCATGTCGCAGATGCAGCTTACGTCGCTCAATCATGGCAACGTACTGACGCTGCCGCCGGCGGAAGGGGTTAAGCTGGCGACGGTATGCCTGACGATCGGTCCGATCATACTCGTCTATCCGATGGTACAGAAATATTTTGTCAAAGGACTGACCCTCGGCTCGGTGAAAGGCTGAGGGGACTTGTGGTGGACGGCGGAGCTTGTCGTTCTGGACTGGCCTTACCGCTTTCTATATAAGAACATCATTTTGAAGGGAGTCATTTTGCATGGCCAAATCAAAACGCAAGTTCTTCATGCCGGTGCTGCTCGGACTGGCTATCGCTTTATCCGGATGCTCCGGCTCCGGCGGGGAAGCCGCCGCGCCTGCCGATTCCGGGGAAGCCGGCGCTTCATCCCTTGATCCGGTCACATTGGAGGTTGTCATTCCGGGGGCGAAAGGCGCCAACTATGACGAGGTGCTGGCAGAAGTCAACAAGAGATTAAAAGCCGAAATGAATACGCAGGTTAAATTCACATTCGTCGACTTTGCCGACCTGAATCAGAAAACCAACGTCATGCTGGCTTCGGGAGAGAGCGTGGATATGATGTTCGATGCCCCGTGGCTGCATCTGGACACGATGGCTTCCCAGGGCTACTACGAGGAATTAAGCGATCTGCTGGATCAATACGGCCCCAACGTGACAAAGACGCGGCCGCAGGAAATGTGGGATGCGAACAAAATTAACGGCAGCATCTACGGCGTTCCCCTGGGAAGCGCCTATACCCAGCAAAGATCGGTCTTCATCCGAAAGGACCTGAGGGAGAAGCTGAACCTGCCGCCCGTAAAGACGTATGAGGATTTGAAGGCTTATCTCTACGCCGTCCGCGACAGTCATTCGGGGATTACGCCGCTCCTCGCAGGCGCGGATGACGTCACTTATAGTTGGGTCAACTGGTTGATCCGTGACGATACAAGCGTCAGTATTCGTCCGACGAATTTTGCAGGCGCCAGCCTGATGCTGTATTACAAGGGCAACGACGGAAAGGTCTACAATTTCTTCGAAACCAAGGAGCCCAAGATCTGGGCCGGTATCCAGGATGTCCGCAAGCTGTTCGTGGACAAAGTCATGTCGCAGGATGTCTTGACGAATAAGAGCAGTCCGGCTGAGATGCAGCTTCAGAACAAGGTATCGGCGACGCCCCAAATGGCGTTTGGTGTTCCCAAACCATTTAACGACCAGTTGAATCAGGTGGTGTCCGGCGGCGAGCTGGAAGCCGTGCGCCTGTTTGACCTGACCCCTGGAAAGAACCTTTCCAATTTCAAGATGGACAACTTCATCTGCATCGTCAAGACGAGCAAGCATAAAGACCGGGCGATGATGTTCCTCGATTGGGCGAACAAGCAGGAGAATTATGATTTGCTGGAGCACGGCATCGAAGGCGTGAACTGGAAACCGGCCGGCGAGCATCAATACGAAACGCTGAACAACGATGGGGGAATCGTCTCGTTCCAGCTCATGCTCAATCCAGTGTTAGAGCGGGAGTGGGCCGGTATCGACGAAGAGACTCGGAAGTACAGCCAATTCATTACGCAAGCCGACAATTTCACGAAGGACATCCTCACCGGGTTCACTTTCGACCCGACGCCGGTGAAGAATGAGGTGGCCCAGTTCTCGACGATTCAGGCCAAATATTACAGCGGATTATTTAACGGGGCGCTTGATCCGGATACGTACTTCGCCAAGTTCAAAACGGAAGGCGAAGCGGTGCTTGGGAAGATCCAGGCCGAGCTGCAGAAACAGGTCGACGCCTACTTGGCAAAATAAAATCGATAGGGTCGTTCATTGAGAACGCGACCCGCAAAAAAGAAGCTTCCTATAGGAAGCGAGCAGCCTGTTGAATAACTTCAGCAGGCTTTACGTGAACATGGTTTAGAAAGTCGATACAGACGTTGAGGGGAGGAACAGCTTTGGAATTTAGCTTTAGTGTATATGCCAGGCTGATGGGTAGATTCGATCTCGCGGAGGATGAAAGGCCGAAATGCGGATGGGTAAACAGCGCCATATTTGTTGCCTTTCGCGGGACGGCCATCTCGATGACGGCGGAAGACTCCGAAGGCCAGGATTATGTGGAAATCGTATTGGACGGCGTCGCCCGGAACTGGATCAACCTGAAGAAGGGAGTCCATGAATATGTCATCGAACAGGGGTTGCCGGATGGTGAGCACACGCTGGAGATCCACAAGCGTACGGGAATTCTGACCGGCAGTATTGTGTTTCATCAATTCTCCCTGCCTGACGGGGGTAGTTTCCTTGCCCCGCCTGCGGCAAAGCCCCTGCGGCTGGAATACTTCGGCGATTCCATCACGGATGGAGCAGGGATCGGCCATCCGCATGAGCTGGCAGAAGCTCCGGATCTGGATGACGGCTATATGTCCTATGTCGGAATCAGCGCCAGAATGTTGAACGCGGATTATCATACGATGGCCATCTGCGGAATCGGCATTTGGCAGGATGCGATAGGGAACAGGCAGGGACTGCCGGAGCATTTTTCCGGGACGCTCGGCAAAGGGACGGCGCCATGGGACTTTTCCCGGTACACCCCACATGGAGTCGTGATTAATCTGGGCCAGAACGATTATTCTACGCCGATTCATGATGAGGAGTATATTGCAGCTTATATGGAATTTATTCGGGTAATTCTGGACACTTATCAGGACCCGTATATCTTTTGCTGTGTCGGGACCATGAATAACAACTATCTTGAAAGCGTGAAACAGGTCGTGTCGCATTTTAATCAAAACGGAAACGACAAGGTATTCGTGGTTGATTTGGGGTTGATTCATCCGGAGGTGGAAGGCTGGGGCGGCCGTTACCATCCCGGCTATCAGACGCATTACCGCATGGGCTTGGAGCTGGCCTCGTTCATATCTGCCAAAACCGGTTGGGAGCTGCTTCAACGACCGTTGATCGCCACGGAATGCGTATTCTGACTTTGGTTTAAAATCCATCCAATGTAAGCCTAAATGAAAGAAGACCCACAGGTCCTGTGGGTCTTCTTTTTGTGTATGGATATGGAAGCATACAACAAGCAGGGGCGAAACATGGAGCTCAATCAAGCTTTGTATTAAAAAAGAAATACCCCCTGACGGGGGGCATTCGTTTTTATTAGATCACGCACCAAGGAACATTTTCATGTCATCTTCCACATTGGTAATGCCGCCGATTCCGAAGTTATCCACGAGGACTTTGACCACGTTAGGCGACAGGAATGCGGGAAGCGTAGGGCCCAGATGGATATTTTTGACGCCAAGATACAGCAGGGCCAGCAGCACGATCACCGCTTTTTGCTCATACCAGGCAATGTTATAGGAAATCGGCAGATCGTTGATATCCTCCAGGCCGAATACTTCCTTCAGCTTGAGTGCAATGACGACCAGGGAGTAGGAATCATTGCATTGCCCGGCATCGAGAACCCGCGGAATGCCGCCGATTTCGCCTAAGTCCAGCTTATTGTATTTGTATTTGGCACAGCCTGCGGTCAGGATGACCGTGTCTTTCGGAAGCTCTGCCGCAAAATCGGTGTAATAATTGCGGGATTTCATCCGTCCGTCGCAGCCGGCCATGACGAAGAATCTGCGAATCGCGCCGGATTTCACGGCATCAACGACTTGATCAGCCACGTTCATGACCGCGGCATGGGCGAAGCCGCCGATGATCTCGCCGGTTTCAAGCTCCGTTGGGGCCGGGCACCCTTTCGCCTGCTCGATCAGGGCGGAGAAGTCCTTGGCAGCGCCGTCCTTGCCTTCCGGGATATGACGGACGCCCGGGAAGCCGGTGTTGCCCGTCGTATAAATGCGGTCCTTGTAACTGTCCTTCGGCGGAACGATACAGTTGGTCGTCATCAGAATCGGACCGTTAAAGGATGCAAACTCAGTGTTCTGCTTCCACCAGGCATTGCCGTAATTGCCTACGAAATGCTCATATTTCTTGAATGCCGGATAATAGTGGGCAGGCAGCATTTCACTGTGCGTGTACACGTCCACGCCGGTTCCTTCCGTCTGCTTCAGCAGCTCTTCCAAATCCTTCAGGTCGTGGCCGCTGATGAGAATGCCGGGCCGGTTTCTAACCCCGATATTCACCTTTGTAATTTCCGGATTTCCGTAAACGGAAGTATTCGCTTCGTCCAGCATCGCCATGGCATTCACGCCAAATTTGCCGGTTTCCATCGTCAAAGCGATCAAATCCTGCACTTCAAGGCTGTCGTCCAGCGTGGCCGCAAGCGCGCGGCGCATGAACCGGTTCAATTCATGGTCATCTCTTTCCAGATGAAGGGCGTGATACGTATAAGCAGCCATTCCCTTCAAGCCGTACGTAATCAATTCGCGCAGCGAGCGGATGTCTTCATTGCGGGTCGAGAGGACGCCAACAGTACGTGCTTTTTCATCCAATGCGGCTTCCTGTTCCGCTTCCCAGACGGCAGCATCCGGGAGATGAGCCGTTCCTTCCGGAAATTGTTCGTTATAATAGGCGCGCACTTCGCCGCGGAGCGCTATCGCTTCCCGGATTTTCCCTACAAAAATTTCGCGGTCAAAGTTGGCGTTCGTAATCGTTGCAAACAAGGAATCCATGATAAACAGCGATACGCGCTGTTCAAGCACTTCCGGCAGCCGGACATCCAGACTGAGAAAAGAGATGCCTTTCAGCAGATAGATCAGCAAATCCTGCAGGTTCGCCACGTCATGCGGTTTGCCGCATACGCCGACAAGGGTACAGCCGGTTCCTTTGGATGCTTCCTGGCATTGGAAGCAGAACATGGACGGCTGATGATTTAGGGCCTTCTCTGTCGCTTGGTTATTCATCATTACTCCCCCGATTTCGTGAGTTATTGGTCGTTAAGATAAACATAGTCGTCATTGTCATCGGACTGTCAGACACAGTATAACCTGCTGCGATAACCGGAAAGGTGATTCCAGTCACCTCTTTTTTAAAGTTTGTGTGTTAAATCACAAAGCCTGTCGAATTGTTCTTTTAAACTGGATTTATGGACTTATACAAGATGAACTTTATAATTTACCGTTACTTAGCGGAGAGGACGAGTGATTCTGAAGAAGCGGAGCTTCCGCCTAAAAGCTTTCCAAAGGAAAGCTGCATCGTAAGCCCTAGGTTTGTCTCCGAAATGCCTCATAAGATACCAATTTCAAGCATTTTGGAGACAACAGCGGTAGTAAGGACACTCGTCATCGTAGCGCCAATGAAACGTGTTTGTTAAGTTCATTTTATATAGAAAAAGAAATGAGGAGAGAACATGTCGATATTGCCTCACAAAAATAAACTGGGATTTTTCGAGATCCGTCTCGAATCCATCGGGGGCCTTGGCGCCAATCTGGCCGGGAAAATGCTGGCCGAAGCCGGGGTGACCGGCTCCGGACTGAATGGTTCCAACTTTTCCAGCTATGGCTCGGAGAAAAAAGGGTCGCCGGTCAAGAGCTTCGTAAGGTTCTGCGATCCCGGGGTGGAAATCCGCGATCACAGCCCCATTGAGCAGCCGCATGTCGTCGGCGTATTTCATGAAGCATTGTATAAAACAATTGATGTCATCAGCGGTTTACAGCCTGATGGAACGGTGCTTGTGAATACGGCGCGGGACCTTGCCGAAGTGGCCGCAGATCTGAAGATGACACAGGGAACGCTGGCCGTGATCGATGCGCTGCAAATTGCCGTTGAGGAAAAGACGAAAGTCAATACGGCGATGCTGGGCGCCTTGTTCCGGATTTGCAGCTTCCTGAATCCGGACGATATGCGGCAGGTGATCCGCACCACGTTTGCGAAAAAGCTGCCCCATCTCGTAGAGGCGAATTTGCGGACCTTTGACAGGGGATATCACGAAGTCAGGTTCCTTTCCTTCGGAAATGGCGCAGCGCTTATAGACTCGATGCCTTTCGCAAGGCCGCAGCCGGTCCTCGGATTTGAAACGCAGGAGCCGGGCGGGATTCTGAACGTGACGGCCAACAGCATCCTGAAGAACCTAAGCGCCTCCCGGCAGGGATATTTGCCGGAATACAAGATCGAGGACTGCATTCACTGCGCCGCCTGCGATACGGTATGCCCGGATTTCTGCATCGTTTGGGAGCAGAAGCCGGATAAACGCGGCAACCTGCAGATGTTTATGAAGGGCATCGATTACCAGTATTGCAAAGGCTGCCTGAAGTGCGTGGAAGCCTGTCCGACCACCGCTTTGGCCGCCATGTTGGAAGAACCTCATTATGCGGAGCAGCACCGTGTGCCGCAGGTCTTCCCCTATATCACCGCGGAGGGAGCTAGATCATGAACATGCAAATCCAAGAAGCAACAGACCACAAGATGCCGGCCGCCCAAACGGCGGTCTTCGAATCGGGCAACGAGATGGCCGCTATGGCAGCTGCCCAGATTAACTATCACATTATGGGGTATTTTCCAATTACGCCGTCTACGGAAATCGCCCAATATCTTGACATGATGCGTACGCGCGGCGAACACGACATCAAGCTGATTCCGGCCGACGGCGAGCACGGCTCGGCGGGAATCTGCTACGGCGCTGCAGCAGCCGGAGCGCGGGTATTCAACGCCACCAGCGCCAACGGGTTCCTGTATATGATCGAACAGCTGCCCGTGCAGGCGGGCACCCGTTTCCCAATGGTCATGAACCTGGTGACGCGGGCGGTCAGCGGCCCGCTGGATATCCGCGGCGACCATTCGGATCTTTACTACGGCCTGAACACGGGCTGGGTGATCCTGACTGCCCGTTCGCCGCAGGCGGTGTATGACCTGAATATCATGGCGCTGCGCATCGCCGAGCATGAAGACGTACGCCTGCCGGTCATCGTGGCGTACGACGGCTTTTTCACGTCGCATCAGAAACGCCGGGTGAACATATTTACGAACCGGGAAACCGTCCGGCAATTCGTAGGGGAGCAGCCGCCGGAATTTCCGCATGTGCTGGACGAGAACAATCCGATCGTCGTCGGGGCTTACATGAACGGCGACGACTTGATGAACAACCACTTCCAGCAGTCGAACGCCATGTACCGTGCAGGTGAGGTATTCAAGGAAGTGGCGGAGGAATACGCGGCGTTGTCCGGAAGATCCTATTCGCCGCTTGATCTGTACCGCATGGAAGACGCGGAGGTGGCTCTGTTCCTGCTCAATTCGGCGGCCGAATCCTCCAAAGATGTCGTGGACCGGCTGCGGGCGCAAGGGATCAAAGCCGGCGTGATCAGCCCGAACATTATCCGTCCGTTCCCGGCCAAGGAAATCCGTGAGGCGCTGACGGGCGTCAAAGCGCTGCTGGTTGGCGAACGCGCCGATTCTTACGGCGCCCAAGGGGGCAATTTGACGCATGAGGTCAAAGCGGCCCTGCAGGATATCCGCGGTCCGCAGCCGATTGTGCTGTCCCGCATCTTCGGCCTTGGCGGGAAAGATTATTACGCGGATGATGCGGAAGCCTTTTTTGCCTTGACGATCGAGGCCATGGAGCTGGGCTATGCCAAGGTGCCGTTTGACTATTACGGCCAAACGCCGGGTGATGAGGCTCACAAGCTGCAGCCGGTCATCGCGCCGATGAATGGCGACAGTTTTAATTCCGGCCTGATTACGGTGAAGATGGATGAGGCGACGAACAAGCTGTCCGTGAAGGCGCCGCCGATGCGGGCGCTTGCCGGCAAACCGAAGCGGTTTGCTTCCGGTCACGGAGCCTGCCCGGGCTGCGGCATTTTCCCGGCGCTGGAGCTCTTTTTCAAAGGGATCGAAGGCAATGTCGTCACGTTATTCCATACCGGCTGCGCATATATCACCACAACGGGTTATCCGTATAACTCGCATAAGCAGAGCTTCATTCATAACTTGTTCCAGAACGGGCCGGCGACGTTATCCGGCACGGTAGAGGCGTTCCTGGAGAAGAAACGCCGGGGCGAAATCGATGTTCCCGAGGACTTTACTTTTGTCATGGTGACCGGCGACGGCGGCATGGACATCGGGATGGGCTCGGCCATCGGGACGGCTTTGCGGGGCCATAACCTGATCATTCTGGAATACGATAATGAAGGCTACATGAACACCGGGGCGCAGCTTTCGTATTCCACGCCTCTAGGGCACATGACCAGCACGTCCGGCGTCGGCAAACAGCAGCAGGGCAAAACGTTCCATCACAAGGACACGGTGCAAATGATGGCGGCGGCACATATCCCATACGTATTTACGGGGACGGAAGCCTTTCCGCAGGACCTGGTGAAAAAGGCGGCAAAGGCGCAGTGGTACGCGCAACATGTCGGTACCGTCTACGGCAAGCTGCTGATCACATGCCCGCTGAACTGGAAGTCCGACGACAAAGATGGGGAAAACATCGTCCGCGCGGCCGTGAATTCATGCTTTTTCCCGCTGTATGAAGTGGAACAGGGACAAACGAACATCACGTTCGATCCGGAGGCGAAGAACAAACGGGTACCGCTCGGCGACTGGCTGAAATATATGGGCAAATCAAGACATCTGCTCAAGGAAGAAAATAAGGAACTGCTTGGCGAGTTTGAAAACGAAGTGGAGCGGCGTTGGTCGATTCTGAAAGCGAAGCATGAGCATCCGCTGCTGTAGTAACGGGGGAACATTCGCTACATGAAATACAAAATAGAGGAAAGGATGAAAGGATACCGGGACGAACCCAGAATCCATCAAGCCTTTCCTCTGTTTTTATAGCAGGACATGATTCGGAACCGCTTTGATTAGATCATCGGTGATTGTAACCATTCCTTCTTAAGGAAAGCGTACTGGAAGGTGTTTTCGTATTTGGGTGTTCCGTCTTGGTTTTTGGTGAACGAAATGAATTCCAAGAAACAGCCCTCTTTCCGCATCCCTAATCTCTCACATAGCTTCTGGGACTTATCGTTGTCTTCCTCAACATACGCATATACTCTTCTGGCTTCTTTTTGCTCAAAGAGATACTGTAGGAAGGCTTTCGCACTTTCAGTTGCATACCCTTTGCCTTCGTATTGATGGTTGAAATTCCATCCAACGCTATAGGTATCGGGTTCTTCTTTCATATAGAATAACTCCCCGATCAGATCGCCGCTATCTTTTTGGCAGACTGCAATAAAGGAGTCATCTTGACTCTTTTTATTCGCGATATCAATGGCTTCTTCAAGTGTTGAGATTTGTTCGCTAAGGAAGCAGTTTACTCTTGGATTGGATAAATACTCTAGCATGCCCTCAGCATCCGCCTTGGAGAAGTTTCTTAATATCAGTCGATTGGTTTCAATTTGCTGCATAAGCTATGGCTCCTTATCATGTTATATATCAAGATGTCGATTCTATCGGTACATGCCAATGCAAAAACAGCATTCAGGAGGTAAGAGGCACAGTAGTGTGAATAGAGAATATTTGCTCATTACTCGTAACGGCAACTTGGGATTACCCACTTAAACTGATTCAACGGATCGCCTGTTGTCGCTGATCAGCCTGAGCTCCTTGGCTTGGGCAATGGCATTGATACGCCGGTTGACCTTTAGCTTGGCAAAAATATTCTTTACATGAACCTTCACCGTACCTATAGCGATAATCAGACGTTCGGCAATTTCCTTATTGGTTAACCCGGCCGCTAATAGGGCAAGCACCTCCAACTCACGTTCGGTTAGCGCCTCTTCCATAGCTTCGGGCTCATCATGCTCTTCTTCCCCGGCACCCCCGGGACTAGGCAGCGGGTAGGGAGGCTCAGGCGCACTTTGAAGCACGCACATAAAAATTCCATGGGACGCCATGGTTTGAAGAACAGCCGTGCGGCCGGGCATGAACACATGTTGGGCAAGCTTGTTCTCCAGATAGAGGACGCCCATCATCGTGCCGTGAACGGTTACAGGGATACAGAGCGCCGACTGAGGCTGATGCTGAGCCATGTAGGGGTTATGAATCAGCCAGCTTACCTCTCCTCCGTTATAATAAATATCCTCCTGGCTTCGAAACACGTAGCGGATGATTCCCTCCGGCAGCAGATCGCTGTCGGTCAATTCCGAAGGAGAAGTAAAAGTGGAGGTTTCCGAATCCGCATAGACCTGAATGACAAGGGAATCCTCGGTGCCGGTAAGCAGCGCGCCTTTGCTGGCTCCCGCATGCCTCATGATGGTATTCATGATTTCCGCCAGCACGTTGTCCAAAGTCATCTGATGGGTGATGGCCTGCGTTGTCTTGAGAATCGCGGCAAGGTCTATGCTGTCCACGAAATTGGGGTCGCTTCGCTTGGTTGGCATATGGCCTGCGGTCTGATTCGCAATTGCAATCTTCTGGTCCTCGAGCGTCAAGGTACGCTCACCTACCGGATAACGATCCTCCGGACTTCGCATCCTCCCTATGCGTTCCTCCAGCTGGGATACCTTCAGCTGCACCCCCCACTGCTTGTACCCTTCAACCGCCAACTGAAGATAATACCCCGCCGTCTTGCTTTTGCCGCATCTCAAATAGTAGTTGGCCGCAGTCTCGCCGGCAATCCCTGTCACATGGAAGTCATCCAGCTCTCTTGCGGTACGGATGGCCTGATCGTACATCGCTTCAGCCTTGTGAAGCTCTCCTGAAATTCGGGCGAACTCCGCTTGAAGGAGCTCATAATGGGATTGATGATTTTCCGGGCTGCACTTTGTCCATTCTCTAAAGCGTTGAAGGTGACGATTTAACTGCTGGATATCTGCCTGTGACTGGTCAGGGGCCGCCATGATGGCGAGCGAGGCATAGAACACGCATTCCGGCAGGTGAGGCAAATGAGTCGCGTATGCCTCATCGTTTGCCGCTTGTTTGGCCCAATGGACGGCCTCCCCATATTCGCCTGTCAGATAGCTGATCTGAGTCTTGTACGTGCTGAACTGAAACAAAGTGGTAGCGGAAGTCTCTTCCCGGCGAATCTGTTCCAGAAATTGTTCTTCGTCGAAATCCGGGCTGCTGAACGATAAGGGGGAGGGGATTCTTCCCTGGAGGGCCAGAATGACCTGCTGGTACAGGTAAAAGTTCTTCCTCACGAACTCATCCTTGGTCGTATCGAGCACATCCATGTACTCGGCAATGGTTCTGGCCAATTCACTTAACGATGCTCTGGTGTAAAGGGAGTTCACATGAGCACCCATAGCATAGCTCGCAAACACGTAATCCCCCGAATCCATCCCGCACCGAAGCGCCTTGATTAAATAAGCGTCTCCTTCGCGTGCATTTCCGGCAAATTGGCAGAGGACGCTGCCGAACATGGTATAGGTATTGCTTTTAATGGACGCGGCATTGTAGCGCTCGGAGAGCTCCACGCCAAGCTTCGCAATGGCATAGCCCTTCTGGAATTTGCCCAATGCGGTTCCAAGGAGCATGCCCATGGCCGTATAAATTGCCGCGGAAGCGGGAGTATTGCCGTGCTCCAATGTAAGCTGTATGGCGCGGCATGTCAGCAGGAAGAACACTTCTTTATTGGTGAAGAAGGTGGATGGAATGATTGCATAGATCAGATTCATCGCACTGATCCGCTCGGGGTCCGTCATCTCCTCCAGAAACGCAAGCCGGCCGTACTCGTTGCCGAGAATAGCATCGATCCGCTTGCCTTCCATAAGCAACAGGGATTTGCTCGGATGCGGCGAGATATCGATTCGATGTTCCTTCAGACTCGCAAGGCCGAGAGCCGTACTCTCATGATATTTGCCTTGATTAATGTACTGCATAATCCGGATCATCTGCACACGGCTCCGCTCAACCGGACTGCGTGCCTTGTCAAGCAGAAAGTCAATGCCCCGCTCTGAATCGGCCGAATAGCCGCACAAATACTCACATTCCGCTTTCTGGGCGTGCAGCTCGAATATCAGCTCGAACTCCCGGTCCCAGTCCTCCGGAGACAGCAGCTCCACGCCTTTCGCGAAAAAACCCAGGGCAATGTCGTAAGCCGTGGACGTTTTGGCCCGGTGTCCGGCATCCAGATTTAATCTGACGAGCTGCAGGATTTCTTGCCGATGCTTCATTTTTGCCGATCCGCGGTTCAAATGGTTGACTGCATCAAAGAGGGAATGCTCCCCATATATGTTGTCCTTGCCCTGCAGGCACTGGCCGATTCGGATATGGATATCCTGCTTCGATTCATCATCGATCCCGTTATAAATGAGCTTCTGGATATGATCATGAGTAAAGCGGTATAACCCTACTTCAGACGGCGCGATCATCCCTTCCGCTTCAATGGCTGACCAATGGATATCCGTAATCTCACGGTCCAAGACGAGGGCAATTAATGAAGGGTGGAAGGTGCTCCCTACACAAGCGGCAATTTGCAGCAGTCCCCGGACATCCGCGGGCAGACGGTGTAATTTGTGCTCCATCAGCTCATGGATGGCATAGCGGGGAACCTGCTCAAGAATCTTCCCAAGATTCCACTTCCAGCAGCGTTCCTCCTGATCGTAGCCCAGAATATGCTCATCCTGGAGGCGGAGCAAAATTTGCTTGAAATGAAATGGGTTGCCCTTCGATTGATGATATAGGAGCTCTGTAAGTGAACGCGTCGTATCGGCGGGACTATGAAGCGTCTCCATCACAATTTGGTTCATTTGCGCGAGTCCAAGCTGACTCAGATGAATGTGACGGACCAGCGCCTGGGAGGTCATGCTCCCGTCCGGCTCGTATCCCGGCAGCTTGGCCGGGTCTGTCTCCGTAGGACGGTATGCACACACAATCATTACATACTGGCATTCGGGATCAGATAACAGCGCGTGAATCAATTGAAGCGAGGAGGCATCGGCCCACTGCAGATCATCGATGAACAGCACAAGCGGATGCTCCTTTGATGCGAGGGCCTGAACAAATTTGCGAAAAGCATAAATGAACCGTTTCTTCGATTCATTCGCCTGCAGCTCCTCCAGCGCAGGCACGTGATCACTGGCCAGAATGAGCCCGGCTTCAGGAATAATATCCGCGATGACCTGAACATTGGGCCCGAGCGTCTCCTGAAGCTTCTGTCTCCACCGCAGGGACTGATCCTTCCGCTGTCCTAACCAATGCCGCATCAATCCGCGGAATGCCTGAATAATGGGATGATACGGGCTTTCTTTGGAGAGCTGTTCGAATTTCCCGGTGATATAGTGGAAATCCCTGTCATGCTGCTGCTTCCGAAGCACCTCTTCAATCAGGCTTGTTTTGCCGATACCGGCTTCGCCTGAGACATAAACCATTTCTGTCGACCCCAGGCACGCGGAATAGAAAGCTTGGGTCAGCATCGCCATTTCATGTTCCCGCCCGTGAAGCGTCTGTTCCATCAGGTGAATATCGTGAGGTCTTCCGATTTTGTCCAAATCGGCCAGCAGAACACCCACACTGGAATAACGCTTATCCGGATTTTTCTCCAATAGCTTCGTGATGATCGATTCCAGGCCATCAGGTAATTGCTGCACAAGGCTCGTCAGGGACGGGGGAATTTGGGCCAGATGCATGTATACCCACTCCAGCGGCTGATCCGAACGAAAAGGAGGGCGGCCTGCCAGCATTTCATAGAAAATGATACCTAAGGAATATAAATCACTCCGCTCATCCACGCGCTGGTGCATTCTTCCCGTGTTTTCCGGAGAGCAATACGGCAAGCCGGATTCCAGGACGCCATCCGTGAGATAGGGGTAGCCTTCCGCTGACCGCTGAACGGCATAACCCGAATCCATTACATAAGCCTCATCTCCGGCGGAAGAAACGCCTATCCGCTCCGGTCTCAGGTCCAAATGAATCCTCTGCTGCTGATGAAGCCTGCCGACACTGGCCGCCAAAGATCTCGCAAGGGGAAGAAATCTGTCCGGTTCCATCCCTCCAGGTTTTTGCATACACGCCCTTAAAGTCATACCTGCCTCATGCACTTGCCCAACGGAAGAATCTGTTTCGCTCATAGAACTGCCTATGGATTTCTTGCTGGGTTGGTTGGTTTCCAATTTCCGAACACCTCTGATCTTCCATAACCTTCATACCTCCTATTGTAATGCAATGGCTGTTCCTGATACAGATAGAAAATGGAATTACATGGAATGCGTTACCGGAAATTACAACCTGCATGTGGGGATCAGCACCAAAAATACTCCATTGTAGGTATGGAGGTAGAGACACCTTTTCGATTATTTTCAAATGGTATGAGCTCGTAATTTACTGATGATAGAGAGGGTTAGAAGAAAGATGGAAAATGGTTTGATTGCGCTGGTCAGCATTCTTTTGCTGGGTATAGTGATCTATGCCAAGCTTTGGTGGGAAGGAAGCGGCATGAGCTGGCAGTTTACGAAATGGTATTTTGGACTGTTTATGTTCGGAGCGGTAATTGTCGGGGGGTATTTCTATGCTGCAACCTGACGATTGGGCCGGAAGGAGAACAGAAGAAGGGGACCTGCATTTATGGCAAGCAAGATGGCATGGGAGCAAAGGATGGAGGATGAAGAACATGAAACGTTTACAAAACAACAAGCAGTGGATGGCCATGGCTCTGGCAATGGCTCTTATATTCGGGACGATGAACAGTCCTGCCCTTGCAGCAGATGCGGCCTTGCCGGACCAGGAGCAGACGCAGGGAAGCGGAAGTATCTGGCTAAATAAAGACCGTCCGCTTTTTCAGACCTTTACGCCGGCCGTTACAGGTACTCTGGATAAAATTGATTTATATGTAGCCGGTGTTTATGGTGCTGCCGGGGCTATCCAGGTAAAGCTGTATAAGGAAGGTGATTCAACCCTTCTTGCACAAGGGCAGTCGGTTTCGGAGTACTCTGATGCGAGCTGGGTGGCGGTCGACTTCTCCGGTGAACGGCCATATCTGAAGAAGGATACGATGTATAGAATGGTCATGTCCACAGAAAACGGAGATCCTGTCGGCCTGAATGCATACTGGAAAAGCGGCAATGTATATACAAGAGGGTATAGCGACGTAGCCAATTATGATTTTGCCTTCCGGACGTACATGATCGCCGATCATTCCATTTCCGAGACGGAGAGCGAGATCATGGCGGCAGCTTCCAGCCTTGTGGCAGATGGTTCAAGCCAGACGCCGATTACGGTCAAGCTGAAGGATGCCCAGGGCAATGAGATCGCAAGTGGGGGAGAGACGGTCGCGATTACCTCGACGTCAGGGACGGTGGGTCCTGTAACCGACAATGGAGACGGCACGTATATGGCCACGCTGACAGCGCCTGTGACTACCGGTACCGCAACGCTTAGCGCGAGTTTTGGTGGCAAGGTCTTGACGAAGACAGCTGCAGTGCAGTGGGTAGCCGGAGAACCATCGACAGGGACAAGCACCATTGAAACGGCGGAAACCGTGCTGCCTGCGGATGGAACGAGTGAGACCTTGGTAACGGTCAAGCTGAAGGATGCGTACGAGAATGAGGTGAAAACCGGAGGAGCCGCGGTAGCCATTACCTCGACGTCAGGGACGGTGAGCCCTGTAACGGATAAGGGTGACGGAACGTATACAGCTGAGCTGACGGCACCGACAGATATAGGCACAGCGACGGTGAGCGCAAGCATTAGCAGCACACCGCTAGCTTCCAGCACCACCGTGCAGTTTGTGGCCGGAGCGCCATCGGCCGAGGCGAGCATGATCGAAGCGGCGGACGCGGCGCTGCCTGCGGATGGAACAAGCCAGACCGAGATCACCGTCAGGCTGAAGGATGCGCAAGGTCGGGCGCTGACGACGGGGGGAGCCTTTGTAGTCATCCGCTCCACATCAGGGAAAGTTACGGAGGTAAGGGATAACGAGGACGGCACGTATACGGCGAGGCTGACGGCGCCAACGGAACTGGGAACAGCCACCGTGAAGGCATTTGTCAATGAGAGACCGCTGACAGCCACGGCTTCCGTGGAATTCCTGCCCGGACACGTTAGCGCCTCGCATTCGAGCCTTACTGCGAGTGATCTCGTTGTACGGGCTGATGGAAGCAGCAAGGCCGAAATTACCGTCATGCTGAAGGATGATAATGACCATCCTCTCGCAGGGAAGCTGGTGAAGCTTGAAGCGAGCGGCGGACAGTCGGTTATCGAAGCGTTATCTGCTGTTACGGATGAGAAGGGGATCGCCAAGTTTGCGGTGAGCAATACAGCCGCTGAAGTCGTTACCTATACGGCCAAGGAAGAGGCCAGCGGGATTCCGGTGGATCAATCGGCGGAGATTACGTTTACCTACGATCAGCCGCCAACGATTGAATTGAAGCAAGATCCGGATACGCCAACTGTGGAAGGCGTGAGCGTCACCGCAACCAGCGCGGTCTATGGACAATGGAACAAGGTTGCTGTGATGAAGTGGGCGCCGGGGCAACAGCAGGTATCGTATTTTGATAAGGAAGGTACGGTATTTACAGACCGGTTTACCGTGCGGGAGAACGGATTCTATTCAGTCTATGTGGCAGATACAGCGGGGAACGCCAATGTCCGGGTCATCGAAATCCGTAATATTGTTCCTGAGAGCAGCAATAACAGCTTAAGCGGATGGCAGCTTACCGGCGTGGGCGGGGCGCTCGGCTTTACTTTTGATCCCGAGAAAACGAGCTATTCCATATCCGCCAGCTCTGCCGTGAATGGACTGAGAATGCTGCTGATACCCGCGGACAGCGATGCCGAAATTTACGTCAACGGGTCACAGATCCATAGCGGCACGATGACAGATATGTATTCTCTGGCTACGGGCAATAACATTTTTGAAATCCGTGTCGTAGCACCAAATGGTTCGGTGAAGACATATAAGCTTCAGATCGTTCGTTCCGATTCAACCCCGACTCCGGATTCAGGTGGTTCTTCAGGTTCATCTGGAGCGGGAACCGCAAGTCCTCAGGGCGCTGCCAATCCGGCAAAGCCGGAAAATGGCGACGCATTGAAGGTACGGGTGAACGGGACTGAAATTCCGGGAATCGCCAAGATGGCGAAGGATGCGAATGGAGCGAAGTACATCGATATTGAATTGAAGATGGATGCGCTGAAAAAGGTGCTGGATCCGCTGACGGGCCCGAATGCAGTTCTCACGGTTTCGGTGGAGACGAAAGCCGATCGGACCGTACTGCGGGTTCCCGGCGAGGTTGCCTTACTCCTGAACGGAAAGTCCGCTGCCTTGATCCTGGCAACCTATCAGGGTCAATACCGGATGCCGTTAGCTGAAATCGTTAAGACGGATTCGGCCTGGGCCAAAGATACCGAACTCCAGCTAACGATGGAGCGTGATGAGCTTAAGTCCTTAACCGGAATACAGGATGCTGCGGGTGAAAGCGGGATTCGATTGATGTCGGACCCGATCTTCAATCAAGTCTATGAGGCACATCAAGGCGGTATGAACGAGATAACCCGCTTCCATCCGTATGTGGAGCGAATCATGTATTTGCCGGAAGCTTCTGCCGGAACGGCTTCGACCGCCGTGGCGTGGGATGATAAGCTGGGCATACGCCCCGTCCCGACGAAGTTCACCACAATCGACGGGAAGCCGGCTGCCGTTGTTCATACGCTCACGAATAACCCGCTTGTTCTGGCATCCAAGCCATCCGGGCTGACAGACCTCCAAGGACATTGGGCCGCAGCGGAAATTCGCGATATGAACAGCAGGCTGATCATTCAAGGGATCGACGAAACGCGGTTCGCGCCGGAAGCCGCAATTACCCGTGCGGAGCTTGCCGCTCTGTTATCCAGAGCGCTCGGCTTGCCGGAAGGTGGCGGAGGTCCATCACAGTTCCGGGATGTAAGCTCATCGAGCTGGTATAGCGGAGCGGTTGAAGCGGTACACGCATACCACATCATGGACGGGCTCGTCGACGGGATCTTTGCTCCGGACCAGAAGGTATCGCGGCAGGAGGCGATCGTGACGGTCATTCGGGCGCTTGAGCGGGCCGGAGCCGCTCCGTCTGATAACGATGACTTGGAGGATGTGAATCTATCTGCTTATTCGGACGGTGGCGAGATCGGCGAGTGGGCCAAGTCTGCAATAGCGATGGCGATCCAGCAAGGCCTCGTGAAGGGGTACGGCAGCGAGCTGCATCCACAGAAACAGCTAACGCGAGCTGAGATGAGCGTGTTGATGTACCGGATGCTGGAGCAGGCCGGGCTGATCGATGGGAAGTGAAAACGCAGCAAGAGATGATCGTTCATATGAATACCGGACGTGCTTATGAACGACCCCAGAATTATCTTCGGTGACGAGCGTAGGCTTACCCTAAGCCGTGTTTACGGGTTGTTTTTCGGCAGGTGTTTCTTCATACTGGACTGGAGGCATCAATGAAACGAGATATATAGGAGGAACCATGTCCTGGAGTAAATTGAAGCAACAGCTGGAGAGCTTTCTCTGTCCTGCATTGGATGGACGGGTGGAATACCGGGCAACGGGTTATCGTTATTTACCGGATAAAGCAGGGCTTTGTTATATTTCGGTAGATCACAAGGACGTGCTCCGGATGAATGACAAGGCGGGTTCCATAAGATGGTATCAGACGGAGATGGAAATCAAGAATGACTCAGGTATCCAAATTCCGATCAGCGAGGAAGAATTGGAAGCCGTCAGACAGGATACCAAGGGGGCCGTCCCGGAGGAACGCCTGAAAGTCATTGCACGAAACCGGAAAATATCCGAATATGCAAAAGAGATTTTGTCGGCACAGGCTGCATTAAGCAAATCAAATTTCGTCGTTGCAGCGAATCAATTTTTAGCGAGTCCTATAGAAGACAGCATCGAGAGTAGCGATATAATATTGAATATTCTGGCGCTCGTGGACAGACGGGTTGGCAAAAAACGTATATTAAACATGGCAGGGAAGATGAAGCTGAAGCATCCCGCCGTGCAGTATTTTTATGAGCTGCGGCGCAGCACATGTTGAGAATAAGAAACCCTTCTATTATAAAATAAACTAGAGTTTTACCTCGCTTCGCCTGTATTCCCTATGGGATACAGGCGAATTTCCTTCCCTTTCTCTAGTTCAATTTATATAGCGAAGGGTTTTTATATCGTTTATACTTATAAAGCCAATTTACTTTCTAGGAGCTGTCTAAGAAACTATGAACAAGAAAGAAGTCGCGCACATACGCAAGCAGTTTAAGCTGGATAATCATTTGATGCAAATTTACGATATTCTTAACGTGTACATTATGAAGGAAACGAACGAGATTTATCACTGGGAGCGGAGTCCCTTTGAGCTTGTGGACCGAGAGAAGCAGGAGCTGTACATGGGCAATTTCAAAAAGCTGCTGACCGGTGATTTGGATCATAAGCTGTTCGAGCTGAAGTTTCTGGAGGAAACGGAGGATCAAAAAGACCCTTCGCGGGTGCTGCTCCACCAAGCGCTGCAGACGGGGGATCCGGAGGAGTGGCAGGATCTGATGCTGCTGCTCGTGGAGAAAATGATGGCGGGCACAAGGTATGAACGGGATACGGTCATTACGTTCATCCGCGGACAATACTACCGGCCGACCAAGGCGAGAAATGATGAAGCCGAGGAGACAGGGAATGATGAAGTGTTCGGTCATCCGTTCATTCTGTGCAGCGTGAACTCCACGGAGAAGCAGCGGAAGGCGCTTTTGTTCGACTATGTGGAGAGAGAGTATAAGTACAATCTTATCGTCGATCCGATTATCAAGCTCAGCACACCGGAGCAAGGGTTCTTTTATCCCAGCGTGACGGACAATTATTCCGACGTGAACCGGGTTCTGTATGCTACGGGGAAATCGAATGATCCGAATCCGTATTTCATCGAAGAGGTCTTGAATGCGCAGCGGTCCGTGACGGCACTCGAAGAGAGAGGAATCTTTGAAGACATCGTGAAGGAAGTCGCGGGCGAACAGCTGGACTCCGCCACGATCGCACATGTATACGAGGAGATTCACCATGTGATTGAATCCCACCAGGATGAGGAAGAACCCGCGAGGCTGGATTACACCGATGTGGAACGCGTGCTGACCGCAAGCGGCGTGGATAACGTGACCAAGGAAGCTGTGGAACGGGCGTTTGAGACCATCGTGGACGATAAGAATTATGAAATGAAGGCCAGCAGCGTAATCCCGAAATTCACGTCCAAATCGATCAAGATCGATACGAAGGTCGCCACGATTACGATCAGTCCACAGGATTTAAGGTATATTAAGCAGGTGAGCTTCCAAGGCAAACGATGCATTATGATCGAGGTTGACGAGGATGCCATCATTGAGGGCTTCACCCTCACCACAGAGACATTGTTGGAAAAAGTAGAATGAAAAGATAACATGCTCCCCTTACGAAGACAGGGCTATGATTTTGACTGTCTAATGTGAGGGGAGCATTTTGTATGCTTGCTTTATTGGAGTCTGTTCATTTGCGGAATCGGCGGTAGAAGCGTTCGACGGATTAGGAGTTTTATAGTTTATTTTTCCTAAAAACTTTAATTGGGTGTGAAATATATGTCTATGGAACTAGTATCGGAGAACGGGAATTATTTTTATGAGATGTTAGAGGAAACGATGGAAGAGGATGAGCTGGATGAACTCAGCGTAGAAGGCTTGCTGTATCACTGCAAGCTGCTGCTCAGGCCCGATTTGCATAGGCATTTTCCGTCCATATTGGAAGAAAATGAGCTTGGCAGATTCGACAATGCCATTCGTACCTATGCCGTCATCGACAGGGATCAGGAACGGCCGCTGTTATTGTTTGACAACACGATTTTCAGTTCGGGAAAAGACGGCTTCCTTGTCACGGATAAGCATCTTTACATGAAGGGCCGCTCGACGATCGCCTGGAAAAACGTACAACAAATCGAGTGCGGGAGCAATCATATCACCATCAATAAGCAGCGTATGCCGCTGACATGGTCGGTGCTGAGCGTGCAGGATATCCGAATGGTCGAGCAGCTGCTGAAGTTTTGCTGCATGGCCCTCATGGCGTATGCGATGCAAACCACGGATAGCGATAGCTATGAGGAATTCATGTCCGAAGGCAAAATCATCATCGAGACTGAGGCAGAGGCCATCGATTACAGCAGCCGATTACTTGCTGCTTTTGCAGACAGCGGCTGGTCGCGCCACGTATTCGGGCTCTCCCCGGATCCGAAGGTCATAAAGAAAATGGGACAGGCTGTTCAAAGCTATGCGCAGCTGCTGCCCGGGGAAATCCCCCTCATTGTATACGATAATACGGCCTTCGGCAGCGGGAAGGATGGCTGTCTGCTGACGAATAAACGGATTTGCATCAAGAACCCGTTTGCCAAGCCCCAAAGCTATTCCTATTATTCGGTCAGCGTCATTGAACTGAGAGGTATTGGCAAGGACCTTTTTATCAACGGCTTTGAAGTGGCGGTCACAATGCTTACCTCGGATGATGCCAAGATCAAGTTTTGCGCGATGCTAAACCGGATGAGAAATGATCTGGCGGAGGAGAAGGTGCACGGGGAAGAAGGAGCCGCTGCGGAAGGAGGCGGTTTCAGTTACCCGAGATTAGCCAAAAGCCTGTTGGAGCGAAGCATCCTCGGGTCGGATTTGTCACGGAAACTGTTCCTGTACGAGAAAGGAGCGAAGAACGAAAAGAAATTCCAGAATGCCTTTTCGGCTTATGCAGCGCTCCAGCCTGACGAGATTCCGATGTTCCTGTACGACGACACGGCCTTCGGCAGCGCCAAGCAGGGACTGCTCGCATCCTCGGAGGCTTTGTATATCCGCAACACGATGTCTCAGGGCGTACGCTTTCGCTGGGGAGACATTCATACGATCGAGCTGAGGGGCGCATTTAGCAAGGAGCTGTTTATCAACAACTACAAAGTGGATGCGACACTCCTGAGTTCGAATGATTCCAAAGGCCAGCTTTGCGGGTTGCTGAATGAGATATGGGTTGCAGTAAAATAATAGGAAGCGAATCCCGCATACATTGCGGGATTTTTATTTTGCAGGCAGAAGCCTTAATCGCCCCCGCGATGATCCCCAACAAGTAAAAATATCAAAACCCCATGTCAACAATTCAAAATTGCGCCGCCTCCGGCGCGGAACTACAATTTGAACAACAAAGCAGGTACGTTCGAAAATCCCCTCCAGGAGGCGATGCGCTGCATGATCAAGTCGGGACGTTCGCGGATGAAATACATATGGGCCATTGCCGGCTGTCTGGTGCTGTCGGTATGCGCCTCGGCGGCATTCGCCAAGGAGAAGCTGATGCCGAAGGAGGCCGTCACCGGCGGAAGCGACGCCATCGCGACGGTGGACGGCATGCCGATCGCCCTGCCGGAATTCGAGAAGGCGGCGCAGCGGCAGAAGTCCGGCGTGATGAGCTATTTTCGCGAGAAATACGGCGCGGAGCAAACAGCCAGCTTCTGGACGAGTTCCTTCGGGGGCGAGGTGCCGCTTCGGATGCTGAAGCAGCAGGCGCTGGACGATGCCGTCCGCACGAAAATCCGGCAGCGGATCGCGGCGGACGAAGGCGTGCTGGGCGACGTCAGCTATGCGGGTTTTGTGCGGCAGCTGGAGCAGGAGAACACGCGGCGGAAGAAGGCCGCTGCCGCCGGCGAGGTCATCTACGGGCCTGTCCAATACACTGAGGATGCGTATTTCGAATATGTGATGACGAACGCGACTGCGGCGGTGAAGCGCGGCATGCTTGCCAAGCTGCGCAGCCATGAGGACGATCAGCCGCTGAAGGCTTTTTATGAGCAATATAAGCAGGAGCTATACCAGACGCCGGGATCCGCGCGGGTGCTCAGTCTTTCCGTGTCTTTTTTAAATGAGGATCATGAAGCGGACCCTGCCAGGAAGAAACAGGCGGCTGCCCGGCTGCGGGAAGCGGAAGCGAAGCTGAAGCAGGGTGTTTCTTTGGCGGATGCTGCCCGCATGTATTCGGACGGTCAAACCGCGCAGGAGCTCAGCTTCAACCTCGGGAACGACCGGCATAACGCGCGAAGCCCGGTGGCGCAGGCGGCTGCCCGGATGAAGGCCGGGGAGACGAGCGGCATCGTAGAAGAGAACGGGAGCCTCTATCTGCTGCGATGCACCGAGAAGACGGAGCCCGGATCGGTATTCAGCAAGTACGAGAACATCAAGGATCAGGTAGTCCAGGACTATATTGATTGGCAGTATAAGGAAATGGTCCAACAGAAGCTGGATGCAGCCGAGATGAAGGTCAACGAATCGCTTTATGGGAAATGGAACGTCCAAAACTAGACACGAAGCAGTGCCCGACATTGTTGTAAACGCTTCACGGCTTGTCCGTGGGCACTTACATAAGGTGACAGCGGGACCTAGAAGGTTCTTCGCTTCGCCACATCATAATCGAGGGAGGACAAGAGCTCATGTTAAGAAGGACAGCCAGAAAAGCATTCAGCATGCTGACGGCCGTGCTGCTGGTAACGGGTTTGGCAGGCGTCAACTCACCAGCCGAAGCCGAAGCGGCGTCAGGTACGACCTACTACGTGGATAACGTCGGGGGCAATGACGGCAACGCAGGCACAAATCCGGACAAGGCGTGGAAGAGCCTGGAGAAGATCAATGCAACGACCTTTGCGCCGGGGGACCATATTCTGTTCAAGGCAGGGGGCTCCTGGCAGGGACAGCTGTGGCCCAAGGGCTCCGGGGCGGACGGCAGTCCGATCGTCATCGACAAGTACGGCACCGGCGGCAAGCCGCTGATCGCCGGCGTGGCGAGCGAGCTGCAGACGGTCTTTCTGAAAAACCAGCAGTACTGGGAGATCAGCAACCTGGAGGTAACGAATCCATCTTCCGAGCCGTTCACCCGGGATTGGAAGGGGACGCGCGGAGAACGGCGCGGGGTCTACATCCTGAACGAGGAGAGCGGTATTCTCAACCATATTTACATCAAAAATTTGAATATCCATGACGTGGACGGCGTCTATACGACGCGCTCCGGCGGGATTATTTTCGATTCCGTGGGTTCCTGGGTGCCGAGCGCGTTCAACGACGTGCTGATCGACGGAAATACGCTGACCGACGTGGATGCATACGGCATCTATATCAGCTCGAACTGCATTATCCGTTACGGCATGGGCGATTTGTGGGAATGGGTACCGAAGCCTTACGGGCCGTGGACCCCGTCCACGAAGGTGAAGATTTCGAACAACACCGTCGTCCGGGCCGCCACCGGGGGCATTGCCTGGAACGTCACGGACGGCGCGGTCGTCGAGCATAACACGGTGCAGGAGGCGACATATCTGGCGACGAACGCGTCGATCTGGTGGGCTTATGCCGACAACAATGTCGTGCAGTACAACGAATCGTTTGCCGCGAAGAACGGTGCGGAGGACGGCACGGGCTTCGACGTCGATGCAGGCAACCTCGGCTCGCTCGTACAGTACAACTACAGCCATGACAACGCCGGCGGGTTCATGCTGTACGTCAACGACACCTACAACACGATCAATACGATCGTGCGGTACAACATCAGCCAGAACGACAAAGCGCGCATTTTCCGCTACAGCGGATCGATCGATACGGTGCTCAATTACAACAATACGATCTATGTCGGCGCCGCTTCCGGCAATCCGGTCATGAGCGATTACTTCACCAAATCCTCGGGCAGCCCGAAAAACATCAAAAACTATAACAACGTATACTACAGCACCGGAGACAGGGGCTGGACGTTGACGGGGCAGACCTTTGACTCCAATGCCTATTACGGCGGCAAAACGCTTGTCAGCTCCGACGCCCACAAAGTGACCGCGAATCCGAAGCTTGTCAGCCCGGGCAGCGGGGGCACCGGCATGAACACCGTCAACGGCTACCAGCTGCAGAGCGATTCTCCGCTGATCGGCGCAGGCGTTCCGATCCAAGGCAACGGCGGACGCGACTATTACGGCAATCCGCTCTATAACGGCGATCCGGACATCGGCGCGTTCGAGTACCAGGGAACGGTGCCGCCGGCCACCGGCAAAACGCCGATCACTTATACGCCGGCACCGGTGACCCCGATGCCGAAGCCGCCCGGACCGGACCCGGGCAACCTGGCGCCGCTCGCGACCGCGACGGCTTCCGTGCCGACCCTGTCCAGCAGCTCCATCAAGAGCCTGACGGACGGATCGTACGACAAGGCGTGGTCCAGCGTGGCTCAGGGCGTGACGTTCCCGAATGACATTACGCTCGACTTCGGCACGAAATCCGTCACGGCGAACCAGCTGAAGGTGGTGACGAGATTCGGGACGGGCCAAGGGGTAACCAAGCTCGACCTGGAATACTATAACGGCACCGCGTGGGTACCGCTGAAGCAGGGAATCCAGTGGACCTGGAAGTACGGAGATCAGACGAACGAAGCGCAGACGGTGGATTTCGCCCGCACGACCGCTTCCAAATTCCGTCTCAAGATTCATGCGGCCAACCTGAAATGGGGCAATTTCGCGATCAACGAGCTGGAGATGTACGACAGACGCTAGAAGGAAACAAGAAAGAAGCAAGAAAGAAGCAAGAAAGAAGCAGGAATCCGGGAAGGATGAGCTCTCTTTGCGCCCTTCCCGGATCCATCACGCGATGAAGGAATCTTCCAAAGGGACGGTTCTTTTTTTGTTACATACATGGCTTCAAAAAGGTAAGGCTTCTGTTCATTTTATATAATCACTATACTTAGGATGAAGTGAACGAAAGTTTAAACTCAACGACAGCGAACATGAACGGTAAACGGGGGAGAAGCATGAAGCTGCAGGCTGCAAGAAAATCGTCCAAGTGGTTGGTGTACCAAAAAATCGTAATCGTGTTCGTCCTATTTTTGCTACCTCTCATATCGATGAACATCTGGCTGAATTACAAGGGGATGTCCATCACCAAAAATGCCATCCTGAACTCCTCATTGGCAGGCGCGTCTTTTTATTCCAAACAGCTCGACAAGGAAGTGTACTTCATCCGCAATTTGCAGCTTCAGCTGCTGAATGACAAGGATCTCCAGAAGCTCGGCTTCCGCGGAGGCATGCTGGAGAATTACGAGGAAGTGGAGCTGATCGACCAGGTCCGGGACAGGCTGACGACGCTGACCGTATCGAGCGATTACGTGGTGAACGCCGGCGTTTACGTCGAGGCGGTCGGCAAGACGATTTCCACGGAAACAGGCGTTACCAATACGCCAAACGCGGAGATGAAGCTCGTCTCCTCGCTGATGGCGGAGACGCCCAAGCCGTCATTTTACCGGAGCGGGGGGCGTCTGTTCCTGATCGAAACGGAGAACAACGGCAGCCTCTGGTCTTATATTGAGTTATCCCGCCCCAAGCTGCTGGAGGCCTTGCAGGAAATCGCGGGACTGTACCAGGAATCCGAGGTGCTGCTCGGCAGCAAGGAGCTCGGCACCGTTCTGGCGACAGCGGCGGGCACGAAGGAGTCGAATGCGCTGCTCCATCTGGCTGGCGAGCAAAGCCTGCAGGATCCGAGCGCGCCGATCATGAAAAGGCTGGGCGGCGTAAGCTATTTTATTATCCCGAACGAGGTCAGCTCCCTGCACCTGTCCCTCCTGATGTACGTGAATCAGAATGAAATCACGCGTCCTTTGAGCCAGTTCATTACCTGGTTCTATACGCTGTTTATCATAGCCATCATCGTCATGGTGCTGTATTCGTTTTCGGTCAACCTGATGATTCACCGGCCGCTGTCGAAGCTGGTCAAGGCGTTCCACATGATCGAAACCGATAACCTGAATATTATGATCGATTCCAAGACGAAGGACGAATTCCACTACGTATTCAACAGCTTCAACAGCATGGCGCAAAAGCTGAAGAGCTCCATCGAGGAAAACTACGAGCAAAAAATAGCGCTGCAGCATTCGCAGCTGAAACAGCTGCAGTCGCAGATCAACCCGCATTTTCTGTACAACAGCTTTTTCAACATTTACATGATGTGCAAGGTCGGCGATTCGGACAGTGCGGCAGAGCTCTCGCAGAAGCTGGGAAGCTATTATCAATATATTACGAGAAGCGGCGCCGATGAGGTCCCCTTTTACAAGGAATACCGGCATGCGCTCGATTACTGCGATATTCAGTGCATCCGGTTCTCGAACCGCATCGCTTATGAGGCGGAGACGATTGAAGGTGTTCCCCCGGCGCTGACCGTGCCGCGCCTCATCATTCAGCCGATCGTCGAGAATGTGTTCGAGCACGCGTTCGAGGACGGCATGATGGAGGGGATGATCTACATCGGGACCGAATACCGGGACGGCAGCCTGCGGGTAACCGTGGAGGATAACGGGAACCTGGCGCGGGAAGAAGTGATCGAAGGCCTGCGCGAGAAGCTGGCGATGGATTCGAAGCATATCGAAAAAACAGGGCTCGTGAATGTAAACAACCGCCTGCAGCTGAAATACGGCCCGGATAGCGGAGTGTTCGTATCAAGAAGCGCTTATGGCGGCTTGCGGGTGGATCTGATCATCCGTACCGATGACAAAGAGGAGGCGTAACCATGTATAGACTGTTAATCGTAGACGACGAGCCGGTAATCGTGAACGGCCTGGTTCAGCTTTTTCAGGAAAATACGGAGCTCGAGCTTGACGTATGCAAGGCGTATTCCGCAAAGGAGGCGCTAGAGACGGCCAGGAAAATGAAGCTCGATATTCTGGTCAGCGACATCCGCATGCCCCAGAAGAGCGGACTTCAGCTGGTGGATGAGATTACGTACTATTGGCCGCAGTGCCGGGTGATTTTCCTGACGGGATACAGTGAATTTGATTATGTGCATGAAGCGCTGCGCAAGAACGTAGACGACTACATCCTGAAGACGGAAGGCATCGATCCGATATTCGGGGCCGTGAAGAAGGCGTCGGGGAAGCTGGATGAGGAGAACAAGCGCAGAATTCTGGAAGAGAAGGCGAAGCTCCACTTTCAGATCGCGGAGTCCGTCCTCCGGAACGAGCTGATGGAGCGCGTGCTGGGAGGCGAGCCGCTGTGCGGTCTGCTGTCCGATCCCCGTTACGAGGAGCTGTCGTTTGGCATTGATGCGGAGCGGCCGGTATTTTTCCTGCTAGGAAGAATCGACCGCATGGAGGATGTACCGTCCAAAAGCATGCAGGAGGCCATTCAGCGCATTTTCCTGAATGATCTGCCTTCGACCATCGTCTGCGAGCATGCGGTGATGGAGGGCAATATGCATATCTGGCTGCTGCAGCCGGGAGCGGAGCTGTTAGGCCGTTTTCAGGAAGCGGAGGAAGGCGACCTGATGCATTGGCAAAAGATTACCGTATACATCAAGGGCATTCTGGAGCTGGTGCAGAACGAATGTGAACAACTGCTGGGCCTCTCCGTCTCCTTCGGCATCTCCGGCAATCTGGACGGGCGCTGGGAGAGCGCGAGGGTCCAGTACGAGACGCTGCGGAGAATGCTGGAGGGCAGGGCTGCCATGGGCCAGCATATGGCCATCGTCGACATCCAGAAAGCGCGCATTCATGAAGAGGCACTGTACGAGAACGGCCGGATGAAGCAGGAGGATCTGAAGCAGCTGGTGATTGAGCAGATTCATGGCTATATCGACGCGCATTTGGCCGGGGACGTCTCCTTGACGGCGATCGCGGACAACGTCCATTTCAATCCGTCGTACCTGTCGCGCTACTACAAGCAGATGACGGGGCAGAACCTGCACGACTATATCCAGGCCAAGAAGCTGGAGGGGGCGGTGCAGCTGATGCGGCATACGAGCCTGAAGCTGAACGAAATCGCCGGGCGCGTCGGCTTCGATTCGCACTCGTATTTCACGACCTTTTTCAAGAAGAAGATGGGCATGTCGCCGCAGGATTACCGGAACGAACACCTGGCGGGCGGGAAGTGACGTGGAATGACTAGATAGTAAACAAAGTGATAGCCATGTAAAAAACTCAAAATTGATAGCGTTTTCCTTCGAAACCTATAATGAAAACATGAAAGCACGTTACACAAAAGACAGCACATAAAAGGGGGAAAGCATTCATCATGAAATGGATCAAACCATGGAAAATGATTCTGGTTGCCACGATGACGTTATCCGTATTATCCGCCTGCTCGAGCCAAGGAAAGGACTCGGCCGGATCTGCACCCCAGGACTCACCGAAAGAAGAGAACACCAATGCCGCTCCGCCGGAGCCGCTCGGTAAATATGCGGACACGGTGACCGTGACAGAGGTGCTCGGCTACAACCCGCCGGAAGATCCGCGGACGCCGAAGGGCATCACGCCGGAGCAGAACGCGTATCTCAAAGATCTAAAAGACATGCTGAACATCGAGGTCAAATACAAATGGACGGTGCCGTCCAGCCAATTCGAGCAAAAGTTCTCGCTGGCCATGGCCTCGGCAGACCTGCCGGACATCATGGAGCTGAACCAGAAGGACTTCGAGAAGCTGAGAAAGCAGGGCATGCTTGCCGATCTGACCGAAGCCTACAACAATTACGCGTCTCCTGAACTGAAAAAGTACATGGAATCCGACGAAGGCTTCGCCATGAAGACATTCTCCGCGGACGGAAAATTGCTGGCGATGCCGGCTTTCGAGGACCCGTTCCTGTCGACGCAGCTGCTCTGGCTCCGGAAGGACTGGCTGGACAACCTGAAGCTGGAGGCGCCGAAAACCGTCGCCGATCTGGACAAAATTACGGAAGCCTTCGTGAAAAACGATCCGGACCAAAACGGCAAAAACGACACCTACGGCATTTCGCTGCAAAAGAACCTATTCTTCTGGGCTTATGATCTGAGAGGCTTCTTCAACAGCTACGGCGCTTACCCTTCGATCGGCGACAACCAATCCGCCTGGATCAAGGACAGCAGCGGCAAGCTGATCCCGGGCCTCATCCAGCCGGAAGTGAAAACCGCACTTGGCAAGCTGCAATCCTGGTACAAGGATGGCATTCTGGATAAAGAGTTCGCCCTGAAGGACGAGAACAAGGCTGTCGAAGATATTACGTCAGGCAAAGTCGGTATCGTGTACGGGGAATGGTGGTATCCGAACTATCCGCTCAACCTGAGCGTGGATAAGGATCCGAAGGCGGAGTGGATTCCTGTCCAAATTCCGGGTCTCGACGGTCCGGGCAAATCGCTCGTGCCAAAGATCCGCAGCGGCAAGGTGTTCGCGGTCAACAAGAACATGAAGCACCCGGAAGCGGCCATCAAAATGCTTAATTTCTACATCGAAAAAGGCAAAAAGAAATACATGGACGAGAACAAGGCCGAAAACGGCTACGTATACAACTGGTTCAACCCGCGGATCTACAACCCGGCCCAAATCGATACGATTTTCACGGAAGTGAACAAAGCGTTCGACGCGAAGCAAACCGAAATCACGCTGGATGACGAGAACTACAAGAACGTGGCCGATGTCTTTAAGGCAGCGCAGGATTATCTGGCCGGCAATACCAAGGAAGCGAGCAAAGGCGTGAATTGGGGGCAATACTTCAGCCGTGCGGCGAAGGACGGCGGCTGGGGCGTAACGCGTCAGATCAAGGAAAGCGGCGCGTTCGTGAACAACGAATTCTACGGCCTTCCGACAGAAACGCAAGTGGAAAAAGGCGCGCAGCTCGACAAGCTGATGCAGGAAGCCTTCACCAAGATCATCATGGGCGCTCCCCTGGACGAATTCGACAAGTTCGTTCAAAGCTGGAAATCCCTTGGCGGCGACCAGATCACCCAAGAGGTGAACGACTGGTACAGCACGCAGGCAGCGAAATAATTCATTGAATGATGAAACGGGAGGATGAGCCTGAAGCAGCCGGCAGATTCCTCCCGTTTTCCATTCCATTACCGACGGGGAGGTTCAACTTGTGAAAACGCTGAAAAAAGAATACCTGCTTCATCTGATGCTGCTTCCCGGCGTGATCGTCACGCTCATTTATGCCTACGGGCCGATGGCCGGCCTGGTCATGGCTTTTCAGCAATTCGAGCCGCTGTCCGGATTCTTTCATTCAAAATTCGTCGGCTTCGACAACTTCCGTTATGTGTTCGAGCTGCCAGATTTCAAGCAGGTGCTCTGGAATACGGTCATCATCTCGATCTTTAAAATGGTGCTGTTCCTGCTCGTGCCTCTGATTCTGGCGCTGCTGCTGAACGAGGTCACCAAGCGATGGTTCTCGCGCTTTATCCAGTCGGCGATCTTTCTGCCGTTCTTCCTGTCCTGGACCGTGCTCGGCGGCGTCATCATCGAGCTGTTCTCGCTGAACGGGCCGGTAAACGCGCTGATTACAGCCCTTGATCTGAAGCCGATCATGTTCATGCTCGATAACCAGTGGTTCCGCGGCATCGTCATCGGCTCCGACGTGTGGAAGGGCATGGGATACAACATGATCGTCATGCTCGCCGCCATTACCGGCATCAACGCAACGCTGTACGAAGCGGCCGAAGTGGATGGCGCAGGACGCTGGAAGCAGATGATCCACATCACCCTGCCGGGGATGTCTCCGATCCTGATCCTGCTCGGCGTGCTCAGCCTCGGCGGCATCCTGAACGCAGGCTTCGAGCAAATCCTGATCATGTACAATCCGACCGTTTACGAAGGCGCCGACATCATCGACACGTTCGTGTACCGGCTGGGCATGTTCAGCCAGCAATTCGGACCTGCGGCCGCCGTCGGGCTGTTCAAATCGGTGATCTCGCTCGTGCTCGTGTCCGTGACCTATTATGCGGCTTATAAATTCAACAATTACCGGATCTTTTAGGCGGGAGGTAAAGACATGATTAGACCAACGCTCAGCAGAAGGGTTTTCGTGGTGTTCAACACGCTGGTGCTGACGATCATCACCCTGCTCGGCATCATCCCTTTCATTCATTTGCTGTCGATTTCCCTCAGCTCCAATACGGCGGCCATGGCCGGCGAGGTCAGTCTGTGGCCGGTCGGGTTCAACTTTGACGCATACAAGTACCTGGGCGAGAAGGTGGAATTTTTCCGCTCGCTCGGCGTCTCGGTTGAACGGGTCGTTCTCGGCACGGCGGTTAACATGTTCCTGGTGTTCATTACCGCCTTTCCGCTGGCGAAGTCGCGGGAGCAGTTTAAGTTCAGGACGCCGTACGTGTGGTTTTTCGCGGTGACGATGTTTTTCGGCGGCGGACTCATTCCGACCTACATCATCATCAAAAACACCGGCCTGATCGATTCGATCTGGTCACTCATCCTGCCGGGCGCCCTGAACGTGTGGAACATGGTTCTCATGCTGAACTTCTTCCGCACAATCCCGAAGGAGCTGGACGAAGCGGCGACCATCGACGGAGCCGGACACTGGACGGTTCTGTGGCGCATTTATCTGCCGATATCGCTGCCGTCCATCGCGACCATCGGGCTGTTCACGATCGTGGGCCACTGGAACGCGTGGTTCGACGGCATTCTGTACCTGAACTCGCCGGATAAGTATCCGCTTCAGACCTATCTGTCTACGCTCATTATGTCGATCAACTCGCAGATGACGTCGATTTCGATTGAGCAGATCAAGGCGATGGAGAACCTGAGCGAGAAGACGCTCCGTACGGCCCAGATCTTCATGGGAGCGCTGCCGATCATGGTCGTATATCCGTTCCTCCAGAAGTATTTCGTGAAGGGCATGACGGTCGGTAGCGTCAAGGAATAACAGCTGGTGACATCTTCGTAAGGGAGTGCAATTCGGATGAAAAAAGTAAAGGTAGCCTTAATCGGCGCAGGTTTGCGCGGAATCAACTATTTGGAATACGCGGTTTCGCATCCGCATGAGCTCGAAGTGGTGGCCGTGGCGGAGCCGGTGCGGGAGCGCCGGGAAAGCTTCCAGGCACGGCATGGAATCGCGGATCAGATGTGCTTCGAGCATTGGGACGACTTGTTCCGGATGCCGAAGCTGGCCGATGCCGTCCTGATCTGCACCCAGGATCAGCAGCATTACGAGCCGACCATGAAGGCGCTTGAAGCGGGATACCACGTGCTGCTCGAAAAGCCGATGTCCCCCGATCCCGGGGAATGCATCGACATGGGCGAGCAAGCGGCCAAGGCGGGGCTGGTATTCTCCATCTGCCACGTGCTGCGGTACACGCCGTTCTTCCAGACGCTGAAAAGCCTGCTGGATGACGGCAGGATCGGTAGGCTCATCTCGATTCAGCACAACGAGAACGTGGGGTACTGGCATCAGGCCCACAGCTTCGTGCGCGGCAACTGGCGCCGCAAGGACGAGTCGAGCCCGATGATCCTCGCGAAATCCTGCCATGACCTGGACATTCTGTCCTGGCTGGCCGGGGCGGACTGCGTCAAGGTGTCCTCCTTCGGGGACCTGACTCACTTCAAAGCTTCCGAGGCGCCGGAAGGCGCGCCGCTGCGCTGCCTGGACGGCTGCCCGGTCGCGGATTCCTGCCTCTACTACGCGCCGGATGTCTATTTGACCGGGGACACGAATTGGCCGACGTCGGCGATCAGCGACGACATGAGCTATGATGCCCGCTTAAAGGCGCTGCAGGAAGGGCCGTACGGCCGCTGCGTGTATCACTGCGATAACGACGTGGTCGACCACCAGGTCGTGAATCTGGAGTTCGCGAACGAAGTCACGGTCGCGTTCACGATGAGCGCGTTCACGAGGGACGTAAGCCGGACGATCAAGCTGATGGGAACGACGGGCGAGATCCGGGGCGCGATGGAGAAGAACGAAATCGAGATCATTCACTTCGGCACCGGCAAGGTCGAGCGCATCAGCTTCTCCGACATGGGTGGCCATGTCGGACACGGCGGCGGCGACATGGGGCTGGTCAAGGATTTCCTGAAGCTCGTCCGTGCGGACGGTGCGGCGGAAGGCCTGACATCGGCGGCGCATTCGGTGCAGAGCCATCTGATGGCCTTCGCGGCGGAGGAATCCCGCGTATCGGGCGAAGTCATCCGATTGAAGGAGTTCGAGCAGCGGTACAGCGCCGAGGGAGTAAAATAAAACGGACCGGGAGCAGGATTCCGGAACATGCGGTCCCGGAATCCTGTTACCGGTTTCGATCAAGCGGGAGGATATATGCCAACATTTCATTATTCGGGGTCTTCATTCATTCTGGATGACCAGCCGATTCAAATTTTGTCGGGGGCGCTTCATTATTTCCGCGTCGTGCCGGAGTATTGGGAGGATCGCCTTCGGAAGCTGAAGGCGCTCGGGCTGAATACCGTAGAGACGTACGTACCGTGGAACATGCACGAGCCGATGAAGGGGAAGTTCAACTTCGACGGCATCGCCAATCTCGAGCGTTTCGTGACGATGGCCGGAGAGCTAGGCCTGCACGTCATCGTGAGGCCATCCCCATACATCTGCGCGGAATGGGAATTCGGCGGGCTGCCGGCATGGCTGCTGGCGGATTCGGACATGCGCCTGCGCTGCTTCCATCAGCCGTTCCTGGATCATGTGGACGATTATTACGACGTGCTCCTTCCGAAGCTGAAGCCGCTGTTGTGCACACAAGGCGGGCCGATCATCGCCCTGCAGATCGAGAACGAGTACGGAAGCTACGGCAACGACAAGGCCTACCTGAACTATCTCAAGGATGCGATGATCAAGCGCGGCATGGACGTGCTGCTGTTCACCTCCGACGGTCCGGAAGACGCCATGCTGCAGGGCGGGATGGTTGACGGCGTGCTGGCGACGGTGAACTTCGGTTCGCGCGCGCAGGAAGCCTTCGAGAAGCTGCGCGAATACCAGCCGGAAGCGCCGATCATGTGCATGGAATATTGGAACGGCTGGTTCGATCACTGGCGCGAGGAGCATCATACCCGTCCGGCGGAGGACGTCGCCGCGGTGCTGGACGACATGCTGCGCCTGGGCGCTTCCGTGAACTTTTACATGTTCCACGGAGGCACGAACTTCGGCTTCTGGAACGGCGCGAACGGGCATACCGCGGACAGCTACGAGCCGACCGTGACCAGTTACGATTACGACGCGCTGCTGAGCGAGAACGGCGAGCCGACGGCGAAGTATTATGCCGTGCAGAAGGTCATCTCCAAGTACGTTGAGGTCGAACCGGCCGAGATGCCGGCACCGATTCGGAAGCGGGCCTATGGCACCGTGGCTCTGACGGAGCATGCCGCGTTGCCTGCGAATCTGGACCGTCTCTCGACGGCCGTTCATAGCGCATATCCGGAACCGATGGAAAAGCTGGGTCAGGACTACGGCTTCATCCAGTACCGGACGTTCATCTCGGGTCCGAGACCGGAGGATGAGCTGTTCATCCAGGATGTGCGCGACCGCGCGCTCGTATTCCTGAACGGAGAGCTTGCCGGAACGCTGGACCGAGCTGAGCCTGGCCAGCAGATCAGGTTCGCGGTTCCGCCGGAGGGTCTTGAGCTGACCGTGCTCGTGGAGAACATGGGCCGCGTCAACTATGGTCCTTACATGAAAGACCGCAAAGGGATTACGGAAGGCGTCCGGTTCGGCAGACAATTCCTGTCCGAATGGACGACGCATCCGCTGCCGCTTCGCGACCTGTCGGGGCTGGAGTACGCTCCGGGCGAACAGGCGAAAGGACCGGCCTTTTACCGCGGCAGCTTGGAGGTTGATGGGCCGGCGGATACCTTCATCCGCCTGGAAGGTTGGACGAAGGGCGTCGTGTTCGTGAACGGCTTCAACCTGGGCCGCTACTGGAACATCGGTCCGCAGAAGACGCTGTACGTGCCGGCTCCGCTGCTGCGCGAAGGCAGCAACGAGATCGTCGTGTTCGAGCTGTACGGCTGCGATGCGCCGCAGGTGGAGTTCGTGGAAACGGCGTGAGACGGCGACACTGACACCGACTTCCGTGTACGGGATAAGACCAACATCATCACGCTTAACTATACAGGAGTGACTGAACTTGCCGGCAATGCGTGAGAAGGAATCACCAATTCCGCGTAGTTACGGTGCCGGCGTCTGCAGCTCATCTCGACGGATGGTAATTTACGATTCTACGAGGTAAAACGAGCGAGGTTCGTTTGGGAGATGCGGTCATGATCTCGATTCCAGCTGGCGCGACAAACCAAGAGAGTGCCAGCCGGATATTTGAGCTTTTGAGTAACTTATGAAACAAGTACCCATAGACTGACACCTAGAAAGACAGGTGTCCGATCTATGGGTACTTTTTTTATTTATGAGCATTTTTAATTAACCTGAGCCCTTCATACACAAGGATTTTCAAGTATGAAGTCGCAGCTCTGGAAGGGATTGCAATCCCTTTCAGACCAGCCTCAGATCAATCAATGAGTTTGGATTCTCGTAGCAGTTTCTGTACCATCACGGCGGCTTCTGCCCGTGTAATGAACGCTTTCGGAGCAAGCTCCTTGCCGCCGCGGCCGGAGACGATTCCTGCTTGTATGGCAGCGGAAATGCCGTCTCTTGCCCAGACACTTATGTTGTTCTCATCCACGAAAGACTTGAGCAGTTCATCCTCCACTTGAGAAGAAAGAAGCTGATCCTTCAACCCGGTCAGATTCATCGCGTTTGCGATGATCGCCATCGCCTGCTCCCGCGTCATGTTGTCGGCAGGGCGGAAGGTTCCGTCCCCGAAGCCGTTGATCAGATGATAAGTATGAGCTGTTGGCACAGCTCCGTTATACCATGCATCCGGCTTCACATCCGAGAAAGGAGACTCCGCGCCGCTTTCCGCCTTCAGCCCCAAGCCCCGAACGAGTATCGCTGCAAACTCTGCGCGGGTGATATCGTGATCAGGGCGGAACAGGGAATTGACGTCACCGCTCACCACCATTCGCGAGCCCAAGTCGTCCACAGCATCCTTGGCCCATTGCGCTGTTACGTCATTGAAGGTGACCGAATGCCGAATGACGGCATAGGTGCTGTTCGATAGGCTGTATACTTTGGCGTAGGCCTTGCCATGAAGCGTCACCATCCGAGTAGGTACATGACGGATAGTACCATCCGGCTCTACAACGACGGCTGTCGTAGCCTGGCTGGAATCCGTGCCATCCGGAAGTGCGATCATTCTTTCCACGTAGTTGTCGAACTTGGTTACTTCCTTCTCGGCGGCGCCGTAGATCCCCCTCACCGTAAAGTTTACCGGAGGGACGATAAGGGCGAATTCACCTTGGGCAGCAGCGTTCTCGGCGAGGCGCACCGTGCCCGTCGTCGGTTTAGCGATTTCAAGCTGAACTCTAAGTTCTTGCAGCGTCGCTGAGTCTCCAAACGATCCGATCAGTGACTGCGCGTCGAGCCGCTGGAGAGGTAATCGATAGATGGCATCCTCGGTCCGGACTTCCACGATGGCTTGTTGTTGTGCCAGGTATTGAAGGATCGGCCCACTAAGTTCTACCGTCGTAACATCGGAAGGGGGGGCGACTTGAACGGCGATGACCGCCCCGCGATCAACTCCGGCAAGCTGCTCCTCAAGCTTCGTTGGAACCAGTGCGACAGTTGTCGTGTGCTGGCCATCCTTGTTCGTCTTCTCTACGGTTGCCGTTTCAGCTTTCGCCTCTATACTGTTGATGAATACGGCCACGCCAGTATCCGGTTTCTCAGGTTTCACAGGTATCACAGGCTTCTCAGGTTCGTTCGGAACGGATGGCGTAACGATTGGCGGCGCACTCGGCGTTACGGAATTCGACTCTGCCGAAGCCACTCCGCTTCCAGCCAGATTGATCGCCTTCACGATGAATGTATAGGAGGTACCGTTCGTTAACCCCGTGACCTTGATCGGGCTGGTGCTTCCCGCTCCGGTTATGCCGCCGGGTGAAGTGGTCACCTCATAGCTCGTGATCGGACGTCCTCCGTCATCCGAAGGAGGCGTGAAATGGACCAACGCCTCTCCGTTGCCCGCTGTCACCGCGCCGATCGTCGGCGCACCCGGCACCGTAAATGGAGTCGTGCTCACGATGTTGGAGAGCGGGCTATCTCCTTTGTCATTCGTACCCTTAACCGTAAAGTAATATGGCATCCCGTTCGTTAACCCGGTCGCTGTGTAGGCATAGACCGATCCGCTTACAGAACCGGCTTCAGATCCAACGGAAGCGGGATCGTCGCTTTGATAGATGGTATACCCTGTCGAACCGTCCACGGGGCTCCATTCCAAGCTTGCCTGCGCATTCCCGGGAACTGCAGGCTTCAACATCGGCGCTCCTGGCACCTGCGTTGTGTCGCTGATGTCGATTGCAAACGTCAGTGATGTTCCCAAGGCGAACGTGAAGAGAAGGGACTTCGTGCCGATCGTTTGACCGGCCAAGAACGATTTCTTGATCGTCACCACATTGCCGGATACGCTGTAATCGGTGTCTTCAACGAGCTCCGTTCCTCCAAGCGAAATATTTTCGAGCGTATCGCCGTTCCAGATGATTGTCGTCGTCACATCCGTTTGGGTAGAGGTGTTCTTATCGAAATTGCCGGTCGCCGGGCTAAGTTGCGGTGCTAGGATCGTATAGTGTTCACTCATGACTTCGCTGCCCGCCAAACCGGATTTCACTGCAAAGGCTTTGATCGTCATATCACCAGTCACAACGATTGGCGAACTATACAGCGTACTGCTGTCTGTTGGCGTACTGCCATCCGTCGTGTAATAGATACTCGCTCCTGGTTCGCTTGTATTGAGCGTCACCGTTGTCCCATAGGCTACGGAACCTCCGGCAGGATTGGCTGAGGGCGCTGCCACTTGCGCAATTGTCGTAGCGCTCGCTTCGATGGAATCTCCGCTATCGCCACCGGGAGCCGATGCCTTAACCGTAAAGTAATAGGTCGTTCCATTGAATAATCCCGCCGCCTCATAGCTATATACAGAACCGCTGACGGTGGCGATTTCTGAATGAGAAGTTCCGGCAGTGGTGCTTCTATATATTTTATACTCATCGGCTCCGTTCACCGGGTCCCAGCTTAATGTCACTTTGCCAATGCCTGCTGTTGCAGTTAGATTCGTCGGCGCTGAAGGCGCTGCTGCGAACGTCACCTTCCGGATTCGATGATTCATCTGGTCCGGAAAATAGAGATGACCCGCGCTGTCGATTGCTAACCCAGAGGGGGAATTCAATAGTGCAGACGTGGCCAATCCGCCATCTCCTGAATATCCATTCGTATCCATACCCGCTACTGTAATGAGGTTCCCTGTCGCCTTCTCAATCTTACGAATTCTATGGTTATTGTTCAAAAGTTGGAAATACAGATTTCCTGCGCTATCAACCGCTATTTCACTAGGATAATTCAAATTTGCTTTTAGGGTACTAATGATTCCCGTCACGGGGTCAAATTTCCGAATACGAGCATTCGTAGTATCCGCTATATACAGATATCCTGCGTTATCCACGGCAATTCCTACCGGATAATTTAATTGTGCTAAAGCGGCGGGTCCACCGTCTCCCGAAAATCCGGCTATCCCCCTACCTGCAAGGGTACTGATGATTCCCGTCACTGGATCAATCATCCGGATGCAGCTATTTAATCGATCCGTAATCAATAAATTACCCTTACGGTCGAACGTGATTGCCACGGGTCTATTGAATGAAGCTGATGTGGCTAACCCGCCGTCTCCTGAATATCCGGCTGTTCCCGTACCTGCTACACTGATTTTTCCGTCCAGATCAACCATTCGGATACGATGGTTTTCACTATCAGCAATATACAGATTTCCATGATCGTCGAACGCTATGCCTCTAGGGATATTAAGTTGTGCAGACGTGGCTAACCCTCCATCACCAGAGTATCCACGGGAACCGTTCCCCGCAACAGTGCTGATATTCCCTGCCAAGTCGACTTTTCTGATCACATGATTAGCTGAATCTGAGAGATACAGGTTGCCGGCGCGATCGATGGCTACTCCGGTTGGCTGCCTCAGTTTTGCATGTAAAGCCGGCCCGCCATCTCCTGAATATCCGGGTGTACCTGCACCAGCCACCGTTTCAATAAAATCTTTAGTCGTCGCGGCATAAACTCTATTTCCCATCGGCGCCAAACCGCTTACGAGCAAAAACATTATTGCAAGGAATACGATAATACCTCTTTTTACCCCGTTCATTCGCACACTTCTCCCATTGTTGATTTGTAAGCTACAGCATTCAATATCTTCCAAATACTAACAACGTCTTATCGGGATTTATAGTATACTTAGGTATACATTTTTCCGAACGAGAGGTAGGACGTGAGATGAGCGAGCATCGGATCAAGCGTATGGAAAGTCGGTTTTTCGTCGGCCGTGAACGGGAGAAGGACATGTTCATCGATTTTCTGACACAGGAATATCTGCACGATAAGATCCTCAATGTATACGGCACAGGCGGCATCGGCAAAAGCTTTCTACTGGACGAATACCGCAGATTAGTCGAATCCCGCCTCGTTCCGTTCCTGCTGCTGGACAGCAATGACTTCTCCCACACTCCTCAAGGGCTATGCGAGAAAATGAACACGATGCTTCAGACGCCTGCTGGCGAAATCACGCATCGTCCGGTTGAAGATTGCCTGAACGGCTTAAACAAGATGGCGGACCAAACGCGTCTCGTCGTAGCGATGGATACTTACGAAGAACTCGGCAGTCTGGATTGGTGGCTGAGGGAAAGCTTTATCCCCCATACCGGCGACCATGTTTTGTTTATTATTTCAGGACGGCATGCACTGCAAGGAAGCTGGGTCGCTTCGCCTGTATGGCGCAGCTTGGTCAAATCTGTACCGGTGGATCCATTCGACGCGGCCGTCTGTACAAGCTATGCTGAGCGGTTCGGAATTGTTGACGAAGCGACACTGCACAGATTATATGGATTCACACTGGGCCATCCGCTAACCTTGTCTCTGACCGTCGGTCTGGCGCTGGAGAAGCTATTCGCAGAGGAAAAGGACAATCAGTGGGAGGACTTGTTCCGGGAATTAACATATCGGTGGCTGCGCGAGGTTCCGGACGAATCCCTTCAAGAACTGGTAGAAGCCGCATCCCTCGTTCGAACTTTCAATCAAGAGTTGCTGGAGTGGATGATAGACAAGCCCGTTTCTGGAGCGAGCTTCCGCAGGCTCACCGATCTCTCTTTCACCCGGCCTTGTAAAAGCGGATATCGGATTCATGCGCTGCTGAGAACGACCCTCTCCAAAGAAATCCGCGCTCGTACGCCCAAACGATTCAAACAGCTTCGGCATCGCAGTATTGCCTTCTATCACCGGGAAATCGTCTCTCCGTCCGCGGAAGGGGATATGACGGATACGATAGCGAATTTGATCTTAGGACTGGAGGATTCCGTCCTTCTCTCGACCTTCTCAGAGGATACACCGCACGGAGAATACGAATACGAGACGGTTCATGCAGACAATCTTCACCAAGCTGAGAAGCATATCCAAGACGTGATGCAAGCCGAAGCGGATTACGAACGAAGCTATTTTAATCCCCAAACCGGACAGCTGCATCAAATGGACATTCCCGCTCAGCATGATCGAATTGCATTCGGCAACCTTGATCCTGCCAGGTTAATCACATTCGGTCCGGATACGGTCAGAATGATCAAGAACCGCCAAGGGGCAACGATTGGACTGGCGATCTTCATACCGATTCACCGCGATTCCTTACCCTATTTACAGGTTCAACCCGTTTCCAGGCATTATTTCAATACGCTGGACCCCGGGCAGTTGGACGAGTATCGTACTTCCCCCGATCAGCCGTCGGGATGGTTCATTTACCACATCGACCTGAGAAAGGACGATAGCATCGCTGCCCGTGCCGCTTTAATGCGTTTGCTCGTTTCCCTTCTTTTGAAACAAGGAACGTTGATGTTCTCAAGTCCCCTGCCGTACCACCAAGAAATCACCAAACGGATGGGCTTTATTCAAGTTGAGGGAGCTACTCATTACGATTTCGGCGAAAATATCCCGTCTCCCACCTTCATGCTGGACATTCGCGGAGAGAGGCAGAGGGCATACTTCGACAGGTGGGTCCAGAGCGCAGGCTTATCTCTGACTCCGAAGTTACCTGACAATCTGTTTGGCTTCACAGCCAAAGAGCGAGAAGTCGCCTTGCTCGTATTGTCTACGGATTCCATCGCGGAAATCGCGATGAAGTTGAACGTCACTCAAGTCGCCATCAAGAAACATCTCGGCAGAATCTATAAGAAAGCCGGCGTTACGAGGAAAACGCAATTGCTAAAGAAGCTGATGGAGCTCTAGCTCTATCAGCTTTTTTCGTCTGTTCTATTCCATCTGTTGGTTGGCGCGGAAGATTGCGAAGGGGCAGGGAACCCGTCGGAGCAGCAAGTGACCCTTCGATTCAGTAAAGCATTTGTCTGGAAAGGTTTAACCCACAATATTGAAACGGGATGATCCTTGATTTGTAAGGGTATGGATTGCGTGAACAGAGGAGTCAAGAATTCCGAGCATGACATATTGATCAGGATACGCCCGGTTTTCATCGTCAGTTTTTGATGGTCCATCGGGAGGATTGCAGATCGGCGACAGGGAAAAAGGTTGCGGGAAGAAAGTCGTAGTCTGCCAAAAACGTTTTTGAGAAAAATTCGGCTTAGGCAAGGAGACATTCCAAAGATGGGGAGAGCTGGGAAATCCGTAACCCATGGGGGCGGGGGAGATTTTATTCGTCAGTGGAAGGGGAAGGAAAAACATGGATTCGGGCTTTTTCGACGCGTAGGAGGGATTTCCCATTTTTGGAGAAACGCATTGACTTGTTGTAAGCGCATTCATATACTTGACCCTAAATTTGAATTTGTTAGTTATTTTAACAAAGTAAGGTGGTGGATGAATCGTGATCGGCAGGGGGAGAACCGGAAACACCAAACTCGTCAAACAGATGAACCGGGAAGGGATACTGCATCAGCTGCGGCAGGAGCCCCGCTTGTCACGAGCCGAACTGGCAGCTAAAACAAGCCTCAGCCGGCCCTGCGTCTCGGCGCTGGTGGAAGAGATGATTCAAGAAGGGCTCATTCACGAGGTGGGCAC
The DNA here is from genome assembly GCF_051966755.1 of Paenibacillus sp. SAFN-054. Taxonomy (NCBI): domain Bacteria; kingdom Bacillati; phylum Bacillota; class Bacilli; order Caryophanales; family Paenibacillaceae; genus Paenibacillus; species Paenibacillus sp. SAFN-054. Next base: position 269,349 of record NZ_JBQCKS010000006.1, on the reverse strand, counting down.
CGGCGAATCCCGAGGGGGGCGCAGGCCGATCCTGCTGGAATACAATGTGCAGGCATATGCGGTCGTAGGTGCCGTGTTCGAGGGGAGCGAGCTCGAAATGGCGGTAGCCGATATGAAGGGCGAGCTAATCGCGCAGCGGCATACGCGCTTGAAGCAGCCGGTGGACGGCGAGTCTGCGCTGCAGGCGCTCGAGAAGACGCTTGCGCATCTCCTCGAAGCGAGCGGGACCGACCGCAGCCGGGTCATCGGCATCGGTGTCGGCCTGCCGGGCATTACGCAGCGCCGGAATGGCACCGTCAGCCATGCACCGAGCACGGGCTGGATGGACCTCCCTGTGGGAAGGGAGATCGAGGAGCGCCTTCAGCTGCCGGTCGTGCTCGATAATGACGTCAACATGATGACGCAGGGCGAATTTTTCGGCGGCGCCGGGACTAGCGTATCCAGCCTGGTGTACATGTATGTCGGAACCGGGATCGGCGCCGGCATCATCCTGGACAAGCAGTTATACCGCGGGAGCCAGGAGGCCTCCGGGGAAATCGGCTACATGCGGATCGGCGAGTCGCCGGGACGGCGCAAGGACGAATTCGGCGTGTTCGAGAAAAATTTCTCGGTCAGCGGCATTTACCACAAAGCCGCGGCGATCGGCCTGGCTGTCGATCCGGAGGCGAGCATTCTCCGGCAGCTGATCCGTCTGAGCGAGGAAGGCAGCGGACCGGCGGAAGGCCTGCTGAACGAGGTGTACCACGGATGGGCTTCCGGCATCGCCAATACAGTCAGCGTGCTTGATCCGGAGATGCTGGTCCTAAGCGGGGAGATGCTTCACTTGGATGAAGCCGGCCTGAACCGCATCCGGGGGCTGCTGCTGGACTGGATTCCGGTCGTCCCGGACATCCGCCTGGCGGAGCTGCGCGAGCGCGCGGGCCTGCTGGGCGCGGTGCACAGCGTGCTGGAGACGCACTCGTTCGCAGCGGCGCCGGCCGGTAGTTAAAATTGTGGCATTTAAAAATAAGGGGGATTCGAACAATGACAAAGAAATGGTTCAAGCTCGGCATGCTGTCCATGGCGCTGACGATGACGGTTGGTTTAACGGCATGCGGCGGGGGAGACAAGGAGCCGGCTGCAGCAGGCGGCGGCGATAGCGACGCCAAAGGATCGAAGAAGCTCGTCATCTACACCGCCCGCGACAAAAACGTCGTCGAGCAGATCGTGCCGAAGTTCGAGGAGCTGAACCCGGGCATCGACGTCGAGGTGATGACGATGGGCGCCCAGCAGATCATGGAGCGGGTACGCGGCGAAAAGGCCAATCCGCAGGCGGATTTCTGGTGGGGCGGCACGCAGTCCTCTTTTATCACGGCGGCGAACGAAGACCTGCTCGAAGCGTATAAGCCGAGCTATGCGGACAGCATACCGGCCGAATACAAAGACGCGCAGGACCGCTGGTACGGCGAGATGCTGCTGCCCGAGGTCATCATGTACAACTCCGAGGCGGTGAAGAAGGAGGAAGCGCCGAAGGATTGGGACGAGCTGCTTGATCCGAAATGGAAGGACCAGATCCTGATCCGCGGTGTGATGGCATCCGGCACGATGCGGACGATCTATGACGCGATGATCTACCGCCAGGACCCGGCGAACCCGGAGAAAGGCTATGAGTGGCTGAAGAAGCTCGACGCCAATACCAAAGAGTATACGCAGGACCCAACGCAGCTGTACCTGAAACTGGCCCGCCAGGAAGGGAAGCTGTCGCTGTGGAACCTCCAGGATATCCTGATCCAGAAGGAAATGCAGAAGCAGCCGTTCGATTACATCTATCCGGCCAGCGGCGCGCCGATTCTCGTGGACGGCGTCGGCATCGTCAAGGGCGCCAAGAACATGGAGAACGCGAAGAAGTTCTTCGACTTTATTTTCGATGAGGGCCAGCTGAAGGAAAAGGCGGACAAGCTGTTCCAGATCCCGACCCGGACCGACATCGACAAGAGCCAGTTCCCGGATTGGTACAAGAACCTCGATACCAAGCCGCTTGACCTCGACTGGACCGTGCTGGCGGACAAAGAGAAGGAATGGATGCAGCATTGGGACGAGAATATCAAGGGCAAGGGCGGCAAATAACCGAATAGGGCCAAGCTTTTTAGGCGATACAAAAGGCAGCGGCGGGGGTGCACCCCGCCGGGTCTGCCGGATAACGTGAACGACTTGAAGGAGGACTAAAGATGATCGGAGTCAAGCTGGATCGCATCAGCAAAACCTTTGGCGGGGCCAAAGGCGTGGAAGACGTGGACGTACATATCAAGCCAGGCGAGTTTTTTACCTTTCTCGGCCCAAGCGGCTGCGGCAAGACAACGACCTTGCGCATGATCGCCGGATTCTATTATCCCACGGGCGGACGCATCCTGTTCGGGGAGCAGAATGTGACGAACATGCCGCCCAACAAGCGCAACACGGGCATGGTGTTCCAAAACTACGCTTTATTCCCGCACATGACCGTCTTCGAGAATATTGCTTTCGGTCTCCAAGTCCGTAAACAGGGCAAGGCAGAAATACGCGACAAGGTGACGCGCGCCCAGAAGCTCGTGCACCTGGACGGCTACGGCGAGCGCCGCATCGATCAATTGTCGGGCGGACAGCAGCAGCGGGTCGCACTTGCGCGCGCATTGGTGATCGAACCGAATATTCTCCTGCTCGACGAGCCCTTGTCCAACCTGGATGCGAAGCTACGCGAAGAGACAAGGCAGGAGATCAAGCGGCTGCAGCTGGAGCTCGGTATCACGACGATCTATGTGACGCATGACCAATCGGAAGCGATGTCGATGTCGGACCGGATCATGGTCATGAAGGACGGCGTCGTGCAGCAGATCGGCACGCCGCATGACATCTACAATCGGCCGGTCAACCGCTTCGTCGCTTCGTTCATCGGCGAATCTAACCTGTGGGAAGGTACGGTGGAGCGCCTGGAGAACGGCACAGTGGACGTCCGGCTGGCGCCGGACCTGCTGCTGACAGGCCTTGCCGCGAACGCTTCGCCCGAATGCAAACTCGCGGTGGGACGGAAGGTCACCTTGTCGGTGCGTCCGGAGGCGGTCCGGGAGGCCGCCCCGTCCGCGCGCGGCGAGGCCAATACGATGGCCGTGAAGGTGCTGCTGTCGGAATTCACCGGCATCAGCGTGAATTATATCGCTCAGGCAGGTCCGCTGACCGTGAAGGCGTTGTTCGTCGGTCAGGGGCACCGGATGCGGGAGCGGGACGAGGAGATCTGGTTTACCGTGGCTCCGGACAGCATTTACTTTTTGGAATAAGGGGGTGAGCCGAAGCGATGAACAAACCACAGCCTCAATTGACGCCGCGGCCGCAGCTCCGTCCGAACAGCCGTTGGAATGCGCTGACCACGTCGCGGCATTTCGTCTATGTCCTGATCGCGCCGCTGTTCCTCATCCTGCTGGCCTATGTCATTTATCCGTTCTTTCAGACGTTCGTACAGAGCATTAAGCAGGAGGGAAGCTTCTCGCTGCACAATTATTCACGCTTCTTCAGCCTGGAGCACACCTCGAATCTGGAGGCGCTGTGGACGAGCGTATACATCTCGGTGCTCAGCGTCATCACCTGCGGCATCGTGGGCGTCGGGATGGCGTTCCTACTGGAGAGGTACGATTTTCCGGGCCGCAAGCTGCTGTCGGTGCTCGTCCTCGTACCGATGGCGCTGCCTCCGCTGATCGGGGTACTGTCCTTTGAATTCCTGTACGGTTCGAGCGGGATTATTCCGCGGGGGCTGCAGCATCTGTTTCATCTGGAGAAGCCGCCTTTTATCTTGAAGGGCATCTGGGGCGTGCTCGTCGTCCATACGTTTACGATGTACACCTATTTCTATATGACGGCGTCCTCGGCAATCAAGGGGCTTGACCCGTCGCTGGAGGAAGCTGCCGCGAACCTGGGCGCAAACCGCTTTACCATCTGGCGGCGGGTGATTCTGCCCATGCTGACGCCGGCGATCGTCGCGGCATCGCTGCTCGTGTTCATGATCTCGATGGCGTCGTATACCGCTCCGCTGATCTTCGGGATCGAGAGGACGATGACGATGCAGATTTACCTGTCGCGCACGAACGGGGATCTGGATATGGCTGCGACGCAGTCGACCCTGCTCTCCATCGTGTCCATCCTGTTCCTCATTCTGATGAGATGGTACCAGGGCGCGCGGAACTATCAGAACATGAGCAAGGGCGTCAGCGTGCACCGGACCGAGGTGAAAAGCAAAGCCGGCCGCAACGTCTCGATGGTGCTGTCCTTTCTCGGGGTGCTCGTGCTCATGCTGCCGATTCTTGTGATCGTGATGCTCGCGTTTTCCGAAGACGGGAAGTGGACGACCCAGGTTCTGCCGCCATCGTACACGCTCGATCATTTCAAGGATTTGTTCACGGACAGCAAAACGTGGCGCCCGATCGCGAACAGCTTCAAAATCAGCATCGCCGCCACGATCGGCAACCTGCTGTTCGGCGTCGCGGCGGCCTACGCCATCGTGCGCATGAACTTCAAAGGCAAAACGCTGCTCGATATTCTGATCATGCTGCCTTGGGCGCTGCCGGGCACGGTCGTGGCCGTGAACCTGATCACGGCGTTCAGCGAGCCGAATGCGTTCTCGTTCGGGCAGGTGCTGATCGGCAGCTTCTGGATTCTGCCGCTCGCCTATTTCGTCCGGCATCTGCCGCTGATCTTCCGCTCGACGTCGTCCACGCTGATGCAGACCGACCGCTCGGTGGAGGAAGCGGCGCGAAACCTGGGCGCTTCCTGGTGGTACACCTTCCGCCGCGTCGTGTTCCCGATGGCGCTGAGCGGTATCCTGGCGGGCACGCTGCTGGCGCTCGTGGAAGGCATCGGCGAATTCGTCGCCTCGATCCTGCTGTACACGAACAAGACGACACCGATCTCGGTCGAGATTTTCCAGCGGATGTACGCGTTCGAATTCGGAACCGCCTGCGCCTACGGCGTGCTGCAGATCGTCATGATCATTCTCGTGCTCTATGTTTCCCGCAAACTGACCGGCGGCAATGCCGGCTCCGCGATTTGACCATAGATGTTCTGAACCTGAAGCGGTACAAGTTCCTTTCATTGCGCGGTTGGTTCGTCCGATTCTGTACGGGCCTGCCGCGATAATGATACAAACTCGCATGCTTGAAGGAGGAGAAGTAACGTTGAGTCCAAATCAATCAAGCAAGAAACGCACGGCGAACAAATGGATGGCAGCATCACTGAGCCTGGTGATGGCCGGAACAATGGCTTTGCAGGCCGGTCCGGGAAGGGCATCCGCCGACAGGGGGGTGGTCGATTTATGGAAAGCGATCAAGCCGCTCACGACGGTGGCAAGCGCGATGAACACGGGGGCTCACCCGGATGACGAGCACAGCGCGACGCTGGCGTATCTGTCGCTCGGTCTTGGCGTGGATACATACAGCGTCATTGCGAACCGCGGGGAAGGCGGGCAGAACGAAATCGGCAGCGAGCTGGGCAATGCCCTCGGCATCATCCGCACGCGGGAGCTTCAGGAGGCGTCCAAAATTACGAACGTGACGCTGGCTAACTTAAGTCAGAAGCTGGACGATCCGATCTTTGACTTCGGGTTCTCCAAGAGCCCGGACGAGACACTCGCCAAATGGGGAGAAGACGTCGCCTACGAGCGGCTCATCCGCCAAATCCGCGAGAAGCGTCCGGATGTGCTCATCCCGGCCTTCCTGAACGAGAATTCGACGCACGGCCATCACCGCGCGATCAACGTGCTGACCGTACGGGCCTTCAAGGATGCGGGCAATCCGGAGGTATTCCCGGAGCAGCTGAAGGAAGGACTGCAGCCATGGCAGCCGAAGAAGCTGTACGTCCCTGCAACGGATAAGGCCTACGATGCCTCTTTGCCGGTCAACGCATACAATGAGCTGTACGGCGCTTCCTATGCCCAGCTCGGCGAGGAATCCCGCTATATGCACAAGAGCCAGGGCATGGGCAGACAGGTGGACGAAGGCCAGGGAACGGCATATTACAAACTGGAAGCGGCAGCGAATGGCTTGAAGGCAAGCGGCAAGCCGGAAACGTCGCTCTTTGGCGGCATCGCCTTCACGTTCGATGATCTGGCCAAGGAACTCAACACCAAAGGAAAAGACAACAAAGTCGCCAAGCAGCTGAACATGCTGCAAAAGGATGCAAACGAAGTGATTGCGGCCTATCCCGCATTCGATCAAGTCGCCCGCGAAGTCCATGAGATGAAAGCGGATGTGCAAACCGCGGTGGAGCTGGTGAAGTCCTCTTCTTTGGACACATCTGCGAAAAATGACCTGCTGCACCGGCTGGACGTGAAGGACAGACAGCTGAATAAAGCGAGCCAGGAAGCGACTTCCGTCGTCGTGAAGGTGAAGCCGGAGAGCGGAGAGCTCATTCCGGGGCAAACCGCGAAGGTGACGGTAACGGCCTTTAACGGCGGCGACGTGAACGTCGGCAAGGTCAGCCTGAAGCTAAACGTGCCGGAGGGCTGGACTGCGAAAGCGGCAGGTGCTGTGAGCTTCGACAAGCTGAGCAAGAACCAGACGGTCAAAACGGAGTTCGAGGTCACCGTGCCGAAGCAGGCCGAGGATTTCAATCCTTATGCGCTGCCGCTCATTTCCGCGGATATTAGGTATGAAGCGTTCGGAACGCCGGCGACGCTGCATGCGGTTCCGGACAATGCGGTGGCGGTGCTGCCGCCGGTTGCGCTGTCCCTCAGTCCGGAAGCGGCGGTACTGAACACGCTGAAGCCGGAAGATGCGATTTCCGTGAAAGTTACGGCGACGAATTACGCGCCGGGTGCCGAGACGACGAAAGTATCACTGAAAACGCCGGAGGGCTGGACGGTAGAGCCTGCGGTGCAGGAGCTGAAGTTCGCGGCCAAATACGAAACCAAGACGGCCGAGTTCACCGTCAAGGCGCCTGCGGGCGTGAAGGCGGGAAGCTACAGCCTGTCGGCGGTATCGAGCATTGGTACCACAGACAGCAGCAGAACGGTGCAGGTCATCCAGTATCCGCATATCGGCAAAACGTATTACGTCAAGCCGGCCAACGTAGCGATTCAGGCGTTCGATCTGAAGGTGCCGCAAGGACTGAAGGTCGGTTACGTCTCCAGCGGTTTCGATAATATCGATCAGGTGCTGCGCCAAGTAGGCGTCAACGTCACGAATCTGGATGCCAAAACGGTTCAGTTCGGCGATTTGTCGCAGTACGACACGATCGTGCTCGGTATTCGGGCATATGCATTCCGTCCGGAGCTGATTCCAAGCAACCAGCGTCTGCTCGATTACGCTAAGAACGGCGGCAACCTGGTCGTGCAGTATCATAAGCCGGAAGACAAATGGTCGCCGGAGCTGGCGCCGTATCCGATCACGATCGGCCAGCCGCTGATTCAGTGGCGCGTCACGGACGAGAATTCCAAGGTGACCATGCTGGCGCCGGACCATCCGATCTTCAATACGCCGAACAAAATCACCGCGGCCGACTGGGAGAACTGGATCCAGGACCGCTCCGCCTATAACCCGTCCGAATGGGGCAAAGAGTATACGGAGCTGATCTCAAACGGCGATGCGGGCGAAAAAGAATTTACAGGCACGTTCCTCTCGGCCAATTACGGCAAAGGAACGTACACTTACAGCTCGCTCGTGTGGTACCGCGAAATGCCGAGCCTGGTGCCGGGTTCGATCCGCATGTTCGTGAATATGATCAGCCTGAAGCAGGGCGCGGCGTCCGCGGGAACGACAGCTCCTTCGAGCAGCAAGTGATTCATCTGGACTTATTGTAGTTTGTGGAATCAAGGCTTAAGTTGTATGAAAAAGGGTGGGCGCGAAGCGGTGTGCTTCGCGCCGCCACCTTGGATGTTGGGATGAGGAAGAGAAGTTGAGGCTTTGTTGAAAATGAGCTTTAGGAATCTACAGTTGCTCAGCGGAGAGGTCGAATGATTATCGGCTAAAGTAGCGGAGGAGACGGAATCGTTCAGAAGAAGCGATAGCGTTCGCCTTTGTGAGCGGATTTCAACCATGAACTCATTTCAATCAAGAAATCCGCGAGCAACAGCGATCGAAAGAACGATCCGGATTCGAAGCGACCACCTTGCACGAAGTAAATGTTTTATAGAGGCAATAGAGGCTAAAGTAGCGGAGGAGCCGGAATCGTTCAGGAGAAGCGATAGCGTTCGCCTTTGTGAGCGGATTTCAACTATGATCACATTTCAATCAGGAAATCCGGGAGCAACAGCGATCGAAAGAACGATCCGGAACCGAAGCGACCACCTTGCACGAAGTAAAATGTTTTATAGAGGCTAAAGTAGCGGAGGAGCCGGAATCGTTCAGAAGAAGCGATAGCGTTCGCCTTTGTGAGCGGATTTCGACCATGATCATTTCAATCAGGAAATCCGGGAGCAACAGCGATCGAAAGAACGATCCGGATTCGAAGCGACCACCTTGCACGAAGTAAATGTTTTATATCGATCAATACATAAAACGAAGGAAGGGAATGGGACAACATGAGGACTCGGGAACAGATTTTGCAGCAGGAAGGCGGGCATTTTCCGGGACGAACGTATACGGAAGCCGTGCTCGAACCCGCTTTTGACGAAGCGAAGACGAGCTTGCTTGGAGCCATGATGGCCATTAACAAAGCACATCTGATCATGTTGAAGGAGCAAGGACTCGTCAGCGAAGAAGAGGCCAGCCAGATTGCGTCAGCCATTCGCAGCCTTGACCTGGAGGGGCTTCGCCAAGCGGAATATACCGGACAATTCGAGGACCTGTTCTTTCAGGTCGAGCATGAGCTGCATGCAGCGGCAGGCGACATTGCCGACAACCTGCATCTGGCCCGCAGCCGCAACGATATGGGCATCGCGATCTACCGGATCGTGCTGCGGGAGAAACTGCTCGTGACGCTTCGCGGAGCCCTTGCGCTCAAGAGCCAGCTGCTGGCATTCGCCGAAGAGCATGCGGACACGATCATGATCGGCTACACCCATACGCAGCAGGCGCAGCCGACCACGCTGGCCCACTACATCATGGCGGTGGCGGATTCGCTGGACCGCGACATCCGCCGGCTGCAGGCGGCCTATGCCAACTGCAACCGGAGCAGCATGGGCGCGGCGGCGCTCACGACCTCCGGCTTCGCGATCAGCCGCGAGCGCGTGCAGGAGCTGCTCGGCTTCGACGAGCTGATCTATAACTCGTACGACGCGATCGGCGGCGCCGATTACGTCGGCGAGATGATGACCGCCGTGCAGCTCGCGGCCATCAACCTGGGCAGATCGTCGCAGGATTTCCTGCTGTGGTGCACGCAGGAATTCGGCATGCTGCGCGTGGCCGATCCGTATGTGCAGATCAGCTCGATCATGCCGCAGAAGCGGAACCCCGTTTCGTTCGAGCATATGCGCGCGCTGCTCTCGAGCTGCGTCGGCAACACCCAAACCGTCCTGACCATGATGCACAACACCCCGTTCGGCGACATCGTGGATACCGAGGACGACATGCAGCCGTATGCGTGGAAGGCGCTCATGGTACTGGAACGGATGTACCGCCTACTGTCCTGCGTCATTGGGACGGTGGACGTCAACAAGGAGGTGCTGCGCAAGCGCACCGAAGGCAGCTTCGCCACCGTGACCGAGCTTGCGGATACGCTGGTGCGCACCGACGGCTTGTCGTTTCGCAGCTCCCATCATATCGTCAGCCACCTTGTGAAGCGCGCCGCGGCCGAAGGGCGGGCCGCGAACGAAATTACACTGGAGCTCGTCAACGAGATCGCACAGCAAGTCATCGGCCGGGAGCTGTCGCTGACCGCAGAGCAGCTGCGGCTGGCGCTGGATCCGGTATATTTCGTGGATATCCGGATCCTGCCCGGCGGACCGGCTCCTTCGGAAATCCGCGGCGTGATCGTGAAGCGGAAGCAGAGCCAGCAGACGCAGGAGCAATGGCTGGACGCGGCCCGTGCCCGCACGGAGGGCGCGCTCGAGAACCTGGACCGCACGCTTACCGGCTGGAGCGTCAGCCGATGAACCCGGCAAGGGTTCCCCTGCTGGCCGTGGACGGCGGGGGAACGAAATGCCTGGCCGTGTTCGCAGACGCCGAAGGCCGCATGCTAGCAAGCGGGCGCGCGGGGTCGTGCAACTACCAGGGCGTGGGCCGCGAGGCCGCGGCGCGGGAGCTGACGCGGGCGATCCGGGAGGCCAAGCGGCAGCTGGCTGTTGGTGATCGTGATGTGAGTACGGCATCTTTACTTGGCTTATTCCCTACAGATCAACCGCCTGCGTCGGAGGAAGACGTGCCGCTGCAGGTCAACTGTGCCGTCTTCGGGCTCGCGGGCCTCGACACCGCCTACGACCGCCGCATCATCGAGGAGCTTGTCCACGAAGCGCTCGCCGGCACGCAGGTGCAGGCCGATCGCGTCGTCGTCGAGAACGACGGCGTCGCGGCCTTGCTCGGCGCCTCCGGCGGCGATCCCGGCATCCTGATCATCGCCGGCACCGGCTCGATCGTGTATGGGATCAACGCCAAGGGCGACAGCGCCCGCGCCGGCGGCTGGGGCCACCGCGTCGGCGACGAAGGCAGCGGCTACTGGATCGGCAAGCAGGCGATCCGCACGGCGCTGCGCGGATACGACGGAAGAGGCGCCGCCTCGCCGTTAACGGATAAGCTGCTTCAGCACCTGAAGCTGAAAAGTGTAGAGGAGCTGTTCAACTGGGCTTACTCCGCTGCTTACAGCGTAGATAAGACGGCCGAACTGAGCAGACTCGTCGGCGAAGCGGCTGAGGAGGGTGATGTGCCTGCCCGCCAAATTCTTGAAGCGGCAGCTGATGAGCTGTTTCTGGGAGCGCAGGCGGTCATGCAGAAGCTTGGCCTGTCTGTGGACGAAGCCCCTTTTGCAGTGATTTTGCAGGGAGGCGTGCTGCAGCATAATCCGGTCGTGCGAAGACGATTGGCGGAGCGGATCGCGGCATTATCACCGCATGCGCGGGTGGATGAAGCGAAGCGGGAGCCGATTTATGGCGTGATTGGGCAGGGAAAGAGGCTGCTGGATCTCGGCTAATTCAGGCTATACGGATTTATTTATAGCATTTTACAAGGTGACTCCTGGAGGTTTGTGCTCCGGGGGTCATTTTGTATACCAGATCATAAGGAGGTTTACCTAAGGGCGGATGCAGGACATCGGATCACTCTAGCAACCTTGTTTGGGAGTCTTGCGTCTGGGGAGATGACTTCATACGAAGGAGGCTTCATTCAATGAGAATCGGAAGAAAATCAAAAATAGCGTTCGCAGGCTTGCTTGCCGCAGGGATGCTGCTTCAGACGCCAGCTTTCACGGTTCATGCGGCGGACCATGCGCAAGCTGTGGACCGCAACATTTATAACGGGAAGCTGCAAAGCGGAAGGGTATTCGCTCCGCTTCGTGCGATCGGGGATAAACTGGGCGCCAAGGTGACATGGAACAGCAAGACCAAGACGGCGTCCGTGATGAAGGATGGGGTCACGCTGCAGGTCCAGGTGGGCACGAAGGATATGCAGGTCGGAGACAGAACGATTCATATGGATGTGACCCCTCAAATCGAAGCAGGCACAACCTACCTTCCCTTAAAATACATCGGGGACGGCTTGGGTAATGAAGTGATCTGGTATAAAGACAGCCGCATTGCCTACTTATATGACGGCATTGTACCTGCCATCGGTGTATATGCACAGCCTATTATCGATACGAAAGGTTTTGACCTCCTGAATGAGGCAATCCGCAAAGCAGAGCATATGGCCAACGTCTCTCAAAAGCGCGCCTATCTGAAGCCCTATTTTACGGATACAATGATCAACTCACTGATCAGCAAAGGCGGGCTGAAGCCGACGGCTGCATTCCGGCAGGATTCATCCTCGATGTATTTCTACCCGAGTGAGACCTCTATGAGAATCCATAGAGAAGTGTTCAACGGAGAGGGATACGATTCGGAAGAAAGCCTGTTGGTGAAGAAGGGCAATCAGTGGCTTGTGCATTCGATTGTGTACGATTTTTATGAGATGAGGCCTTAAGGCTGTTTGAATATGAACTAAAGAGCGAAAAACTCCCGGTTCCCGATGCTTACGATTGAGGCTTTTGTCATGCTATTTTCCAAACAAAGGACTATAGACCCATTACAAAACGGCAAAATGCGCCTAAGATAAAAAATGATCAAGCCATTGAACATCAGGAGGAAATCATGAGGAAAAAAGCTTTTGGATGGTTGGTATGTTTATCTTTGGTGCTGTCGTTGTGGGTAAGTCCCGGCACGCCGGCGAGGGCGCTTGGGGCGTACCCGGAGTTGGATGAGATTACGCTGCAGCAGTCGCCGGTATCCATGGGGAAGGGATGGAAGCTCGATACGACGTTTAGCTCCAATGCCCCGTATTCCATGATCCAGGGGAAGAATAAGGAGTATATCGCCGTCGGCCCGTACGGAACGGTGATGAAATCCGCAAACGGAGTGAACTGGGCGGCTTTGTCGAAGTTCGGCAATTATCATCTGACGACGATCGCCTGGGACGGTACGAAGTATGTCATGTTTGGCAGCAATACGGAATACGAAATGGATATTTACAAAAAGCCTTCCGAGGGCTTCGTCTCGCCGGATGGTCTCACCTGGAAGAAAATCAGCTTTAATCCCAAAGAAACGATTCAGAATTTGGAATGGGGTCCTGGCGGCTTTGTGGCTGTCGGTGTGAAGCACATCTTTACGTCGCGGGACGGGGAGAACTGGACCACTACATATACATTAAAAAATCCATATGGCGCCGATGCGCTGAAAGTCGTGAACGGAACGTATTTTGTGAGCAGTTCGAGTGACGGCTACGTGCTCGTCTCCAAAGACGGCCGGAGCTGGTCCGCCAAAACGTATAACAAGGCCGCGAATGTGCGTGACATGGTCTGGACCGGTAACCGGTATATCGGCGTGGGTAACGGCGTGTATACATCCACGGACGGCGTGTCCTGGAAGAAGCTCATGACGCTGCCGAACGGAGCCGGACTGGAGACGATCGTGTACGGCCATAACATGTACGTTGCAACCGGCTACTTGTACTGGGGAGATGAGGGGATTCACAGCGTCGCCTATACCTCGAAGGACGGTACAACCTGGAAAAAGGTCGATCTGGCGCATATCCAAACCCGAATTTACACGCTTTACCCGGTGAAAAACGGCTTTGCCGGCATCGGATCGAATGATATGCAGGACCGGCCAGACGGCACTTTCTCGATCTATACGGCAGACGGGAAAACATGGAGCTACCGGATGATCGGAACCGCGACAAGCGGCGATTTCAGTGCACTGGCAACGAACGGAAAAAGAACTGTCGCCGTAGGCATGTACGGCAGCGTCGTGTATACGGATGACGGCAAAACATGGCGGAGCAGCAATCCGTTCTCCTACAAAGGGAGATTGGGAAGAGCCCATCTGTTCGATGTAGCCTGGGGCGCGAACAAGTTCGTGGCGGCCGGCAACGGCGGCATATACTATTCCGCGGACGGCTCCAGCTGGAAGCAGGCCAACGTCAAATTCTCGGATCAGTACGGCGGTTTGCGCAATATTACATGGGCAGGGAAGTTTTTCGTCGCTTCCGACCAAGTGTACGGCACCTATACGTCCAAGGACGGCGTGAACTGGACCCGGATCGCCAGCGTCAGCGGGGATTGGCTGACCTCCATGATCTATGACGGCAAACGGCTGCTCGCCGCCTTCCGCGTTCACAACTATGATACCGGCCGCGGCACGACCAAAATCATGCAGACGACCGACGGCGTCCATTGGAAGCTCCTGAAGGTGCTCGACCTGGATGAAGCCTTCCTGGCCTGGAACGGCAACACCTATGTGGCTGCCAATCAGTATAATCCGACCAAGTTGTGGATATCGAAGGATGGCACGAACTGGTCGAAGAAGACGACGAACTTGCAGGACGATCAGGACGGATTCAATTTCATCACTTCGTTTGACGGCAGCTTCTATGCCATGTACCAGTCTTACAATGAAATCGCGGAAGATACCGAATATGACATTTACGAGAATTACTATACCTCCAAGGATGGCGTGCAGTGGAGCAAGGTGAAGCTGCCTGATAAGCATCCCGGCGTCAATATTTTCGGTACGGAAATGATGGAGGACGGCATTAAAATGTATGGGAAGTATATTTTTGTAGGTACGTACGGCGAAATCATGTATACGAATCAGCTGTAGCTGGCTTCTCGTACTGACACATGTACCCTCGTTGTATCCATTCATAAACCTGGCGCAGTCTTAAAGCACAATAGGGGCCTATCCTCGGATGGGTTCCTATTGTGTTTTTTGCTTTCTATAGTGCCTAGTTTTTGATGTCCCCCAGCATAGCAGCGGTCGTCTGCACTCCAGTCTCGTGAATTTATTTTTTCCCAAAACGGTACAGGATGTATAGAGCCATATTCATGGTAAAAAATAAGATACTTACCAACGACCGGATGATTGACGATTCCAGGCCGATATGTGACAGAAAAGCATCCAGAGGAGCATGAAGAATGGGCGTTAGCACAAGGAAGAGCGAGGTTCCTAATAAGTGGCCGACAGAGAGCGCACCTTTGCAATGTTTGTGCATAACAAGGGCATTCCAGAGCAAAGGAACGAGTTCGAATAACAAAATACCGATGGCCGCGCCGGCGTACCCGAATCCGGGAATGGCCGTTAAGCAGTAAACCGCAGTCGCCGAACAGGCAAGACCCAGGAGAGAGCCGCGGAAGGGCGCCCTTTTGAGATCGATCGTCCATAGAACCGTTGTCGTTAGTTCCCTCATGCCCGCAATGACCGGAACAAAAGACATCAACCGAATGCCCTTCGCGGCATCTTCGTTTCCAAAAATGAGCGCAGAGAGCTCGTCCGCATGAAAGAAGAGGATCATGGCAGAGCTTAGCCCCCATAACCACCCGATCTCCAGGCAAAAGTTCGAGCGTTCGATAAAATCCTTCCTGTGGTGGCTTTGCCAACTGGCAGACAGTTTGGAGGCAACCGTATAAGACATTGCGGCAGTCACGATGGTAGGCAGGTAAACGATGATCGAGGCCATGCCGAAGATTTCTCCGAACACCGCGACGGCGCCCGAGTGGCTAAGTCCCGATATCTGCAGCCGGTGCGGAATGATGAGTGCATCCAGAAGATCGGATGCCGGCGAAATCAAACGGGTCAGCATAATGGCCAGGGATGACTTCATTAATAGGAATGCTTCGGGTCCAAGGACGGACCACCGCATGGCCGATCTTCGCCCGGAGTGGATAGCGGACGTCGTTTTATTCTTCCAAATCCCAAGAAAACATAATGCGATCAAACCGCCCGTAAACGCACCAAAAGCGGCTCCACCGACGGCGGCGTGAATGCCGCTTTTCATCCAGAGGATAGCCAAGAGCAGCATCGTACCGGCGCGCACCGCCTGCTCGATCAGTTCGGATACGGACGCCTGCATGTAGGATTCGATCCCTTGCAACAAACCGCGGTACAGCTGCAATAAAGGGATAATCACCAGCGCCGGCGTTATGCAGCGGATCGGGAACGACAAACGGTTGTCTCCAAGATAGATTGCAAGATAGGGCGCTATTGCGTAATAAATCGAAGCGGCGAACACACCCAACATGAGGAACGGGACAACCAGACGGTTAAAAAAATGCAGCCCCCGCGCCGCGTTTGTGGCGGTCATGAGTGCCAGCGATGTGGGAAAGCCGCCCACGGTGAGCGTTAGGGCGAATCCGAATATCGAGTACACAATCTGATAAATCCCCGTTCCCTCCGAGCCGAGCAGCCGAAACAATGGGATGCGGACAGCGAGCCCGATCGCTTTGACCAGAAAAATGATGCTTGTGCGCATCACGGTTTGTTTTAGAAAGGAAGGAACCGGCATGTTTTCACCCCAAAAAGACGTTGTCCAAAATTATATGAACGAAGTGGTCAGGGTATGAACTTCTGAGGATATTCCATTTACATGATGGGAAGCATAATGGTTGAATTTTTACCACGATGTTCAGGCTTCAATACCATTGGAAAGGAGATTTTGCTGCCGTGTACCGACTGCTTCTACTGATTGGCATTGCCTTCACCCTCTGCGTATCGCCATCCAATACATATGCGTTTTCCCCCGGGCGGGACGATGATCGCAATAAGATGATGCCATTTCTGGAGCAGTTGTATCAAGACCGCAACCGCCTGCTCATCCATCAGGAGCCGAAGACAATCGAGAAATATTATGCGCTATCCGAGGCTGGGGGACGCCATGTGTATCAAATGGAGGCCAAACGCGCCAAGTACATTCATGCCTGGGTGGAAAAACGCGGGCTGCGGCTTGTCGCCGCTGAACCGCGTATTCGCATTGCCCGCTATAAGGCGAGTGGAGATCAAGCCGTGATTTCTTTGGTCCAATCCACCCGGATTTCTTACAGCTACAAGTCGTCGTCCGTTCCACCGCAATCCTTCGGCATCGGCACCCGGCATGCACTCATCTTAAAGAAGACGGGCGACGGATGGATGGTCAAGAAGGAGTGGTACCTCGATCCGCTGGAGGAAAACCCGGATTTGATACCGGATTCGCCGACCGGCTTTCCGCAGCCTTCATCTGAACACAACGCCCCAACCCAAGAAGCAAGATACAATCGCGAACGCGCCGTCGCTTACGCCAACAAATATGCGGGCATAGCCTGGGGCGCCGGAAACAATAATCGTTACAACCGGAATTATAGGGATTATACGTCGCTTGGGGGAGACTGCACCAACTTCGCCTCCCAGGTGCTCGGCGATAAAGAAGAGGGCGGCGGATTGCCGATGTCGGGTATCTGGCGGTACCGTGGAGGCGGAAGCCAGGCATGGGTGCAGACGGACGCTTTTCAGCGCTTCCTGCTGTACTCCGGCTACGGCCGCTTAGTTGCAAAAGGGACCTTCGAAGACATCACGCGCCCCAGCGACAAGCACCCGCATGGCGCGATCGCCAAGCTGCAGCCCGGGGACCTGATCGGCTACGAGCTGAAGGGAGATACGGATCACTTCTCGATCATCGTCGGGCAGGATGCCAACGGCTATCCCCTGGTGAACTCGCATACGGCGGACCGGTACCGGGTGCCGTTTGATTTGGGGTGGGATAAAACGACGAAGTATGTTTTGGTGAGGGTGAGGTAGGGGGGCTTGTAGGGGCAAGTTGGGGAATTATATAGCGAAAAAATAACCGGGTTGCCACTTGTGGCTTTCCGGTTTTTTGTGGGGGAATTAGGTTTGAGGGTGGATATGTACCAGGCATATGCGTATCATAAAAAATCTAACGCCCAAACCGCAGCAGCAGTATAGGGAATCTGGGTTCTTTGATTAAGGAGATAGGTGTATAATATAGGAAGTATTATCGAAAAAAGAAGAATTAAGAAATAGAATGGAGCATTATTGATGTTGACAGGAGAAGTTCGCAACAAGGTTGATAAAATATGGTCTGATATATGGGCGGGAGGGATCAGTAACCCCCTAACGGTCATTGAACAGCTTACCTATTTAATGTTTATACGTTCCCTTGATGAGAAGGAACTGGAGAATGAGAGATTTGAGGCTTTAAGCGGTGAAGTCATGCCGAAGATTTTCCCGCAGGACGAAGAGGGGCAAGAACTGCGCTGGAGCAAATTCAAAACCAAAGATGCCCGCATCATCTATGATATTGTTGGCACGAAAGTGTTCCCTTTTATTAAAACAATGAATGGAGCGAACATGACGGCTTTCTCGCGTTATATGCAGGATGCCATGTTCCTGATTCCAACACCGCAGGTATTGCAAAAGATGATTACCGGTCTTGATGAACTGTATGAACATGATATTAAGGACCTGGATATGCAGGGGGATCTTTACGAGTACATGCTAGGCAAACTGGCTTCTGCTGGACAAAACGGTCAGTTCAGAACGCCTAAGCATATACGTGACTTGATGGTCCGTCTGCTTGCGCCCACACCAAATGATAAGATCGTTGACCCAGCTTGTGGTACGGCGGGTTTCCTTGTCTCTTCAGCTGAGTATATTCGTGAAAAATTTGAATCTGAGATGACCAGCGAGCAGTGGGAACATTTCTCGGGTGAAATGTTCTCAGGATTTGATACCGATAGAACCATGCTGCGCCTGTCTGCCATGAACTTGATGCTCCATTCCATTAGCCAGCCGCATATTGATTATGTTGACAGTGTATCCAGACAAAATAATATTGTATCTGCATATGATATTGTGCTTGCCAATCCTCCGTTTACCGGAACCGTGGACGCAGAGAGCATCAACGAAAACTTAAGAACCGTTACGGATACCAAAAAGACGGAGCTATTGTTCGTGGCACTTTTCCTTCGTATTCTCCGTAAAGGCGGGCGCTGTGCTTGTATCGTGCCTGACGGCGTACTCTTTGGTTCGACCAAGGCACATAAATCGCTGCGCAAAGAGTTGGTAGAGAATCATCAGCTTCAAGCGGTGATCTCCATGCCTAGTGGCGTGTTCAAACCATACGCAGGGGTTAGCACGGCTATTCTGTTGTTTACTAAGACAGGTGCGGGCGGCACAGATAAAGTATGGTTTTATGATATGAAAGCAGACGGTTATTCCCTGGACGACAAGCGCTCTCCTATTGAGGCTAACGATATCCCGGATATTATTGCCCGTTATCATAACCTTGAAGGTGAAACTGATCGCCAACCGACCGAGTCTAGCTTCATGGTGGACAAGTCTGCGATTGAAGCGAATGACTATGACCTGTCGATTAATAGATATAAAGAGGTTGTATATGAAAAGGTAGAATACGACAAGCCAGAAGTGATCATGGCTCGATTAGATGGACTGAACCTTGATATTGTCTCCAAGATGGAGGAATTAAGGGGGATATTGGGTGAGTAAGTGGAGTATAACAACATTAGACCAAGTAGCAACTATTGTCTCAGGCTCAACTCCGAAGACTTCGGTAGGAGAGTACTGGAACGGTGAACATAATTGGGTTACACCCGCAGAGTTAAATGATACGCGTGTTGTAATTATTGATACTGAGCGGAAAATTACTGAAAAGGCGGTTAAAGACACCAGTCTGAAACCTTTACCAATTGGAACAGTACTACTTTCCTCAAGAGCACCAATTGGAAAGGTTGCTATTGCCGGAGTGGAAATGTATTGTAATCAGGGATTTAAGAATTTAATATGCTCACATAAAATATACAATAAGTATTTATTCTGGTTTTTGAAAGGTAAAACTGAATTCTTAAATTCTCTGGGTAGAGGTGCAACATTCAAGGAGATCTCTAAGACTATTGTAGGGAAAATTGAAATCCCACTCCCACCGCTCAAAATACAAAAGCAAATTGCCAAAACATTAGACACCTCCGCGGAACTGCTTGCCATACGTAAACAGCAGCTTGCTGAGTTGGATAATCTAATCAAATCGACCTATTACGATATGTTTGGTGATCCTGCTATGAATGAAAAGGGTTGGGATCGTTGTTCTATAGGGAAAACCATTAAAGTTATTGAAGCAGGGTGGAGTGCTGACGGTGTTAAGAGACAAAAGGGAAAAGATGAAATAGCTGTGCTAAAAGTTAGTGCAGTTACATCAGGTTATTTTAGAGAAACAGAGTATAAGGTGTTGGATAAGGATTTGAATATAAAAAAATATGTATTCCCTCATAAGAATGATTTATTGTTTAGTAGAGCTAATACAAGAGATTTAGTAGGGGCAACATGCATAATTTTTGATGACTATCCAGACTTAATTCTTCCAGATAAGCTATGGAGAATTGAATTTAAGGGTTTAGCAAACTTCATCTATATGAAATATATATTAAGTGATGACTCAGTAAGAAATAGTTTATCTAATGTTTCAACTGGAACAAGTGGCTCAATGTATAATGTTTCTATGGAGAAATTTAAATCGTTGGTTGTTCCACTTCCGCCTCTCGCCCTCCAAACCCAATTCGCCAACATCGTCACCAAAATAGAAGAACAAAAAGCCCTCGTCAAACAGGCCATAGACGAAACGCAGCATCTGTTCGACAGTCTAATGAGCGAGTATTTCGAATAACGAGCTTATCCTTATCAGTTTCTCTTATTCAATTAATCTCTACCATCATTCTACCCGTGAGGTGAACCCAATGCCTGCAAATTTTGAGTTCTTACTAGGGCAAACGGAATATAAGTTATTTGCTACAGCCTGCATTGAAGCGGAGAGAGTACTTGCTACCTCTCCGGCAATGGCGGCGGTGGGCACCCGCAGGGCTTTTGAGCTTGCTGTGAAATGGGTATACGCTGCAGATAACACCATCACCATGCCATATAAGGATAATTTGCAAGCGTTGATTCATGAACCCACCTTCAAATTCGCGATGGATAACCAGACCTGGGGCAAGCTTTCCTATATTATCAAGCTGGGGAACCTTGCGGTACATACGGATAAGGCGATCAGTAGTAGTGATGCAGTGTTGTCACTGGCAGCTTTATTTGAATTCGTACAGTGGATTGATTATTGCTACGGTGCTAATTATGAAGAGCGCCATTTTGTTGAGGGCAATATTCCGGCCGAGAAGGTAATTCTGGATGAAGCCGGGATTAAAGAGAAAGACAGTTTAATCGAGCAAAAGGAATCTGAGATTGAGGCTCTACGTGCTCAGATCGCGGCAATGAGTGACAAGCTCACCGCTGACAAAGAACAGCATCAGGAAGAGCGCCATTTTACCCCAGAGGATATCTCGGAGTTCCGCACGCGCAAAAAATACATAGATGTAGACCTGAAGCTGCTTGGCTGGACACTCGGTGATGATGTAAGGGAAGAAGTAGAACTGTACGGGATGCCGAATAACGAGGGAAAAGGGTATGCCGACTATGTGCTCTATGGCAAGGATGGCTTGCCCCTGGCGATCATTGAAGCAAAGCGTACCTCTAAAGACCCGAAAATCGGAACCCATCAGGCCAAGTTGTATGCAGATTGTCTGGAGCAAATGACTGGCAAACGGCCAATGATGTTCACGACCAATGGATTCGAAACCAACCTCTGGGATGACATTACCTCCCCTCAGCGTAAGGTGAGCGGCGTGTTCTCCAAGTCAGATCTGCAGAAGCTGATGAATCGGCGAAAAGAACGCAAGGTTTTGGATGAAGTGGTCATTGACGATAACATCACGGACCGTTACTACCAGAAGGAAGCGATTCGAGCCGTTTGCGAAAATATTACGACAGGTCATAGACGATCCTTACTGGTCATGGCGACAGGCACTGGGAAGACAAGAACAGCCTCCAGTCTAACCGATGTGTTGTCCCGTGGAGGGTATGTGACCAATATCTTGTTTCTGGCCGACAGAAAAGCCCTGGTCAAACAAGCGAAGGACGACTTTAAGAACTACCTGCCGGACATGTCACTTTGCAATCTGCTTAACAACAAGGATGACAAGACGGCTCGCATTGTCTTCTCCACTTATCCAACGATGCTGAATGCCATTGATACGGCCAAGAGTGATGATGGCAAGCGATTATTCACTCCCGCTCACTTCGACCTAATTATCGTGGATGAAGCACACCGAAGTATATTTAAGAAATTTCGTACCATATTTGAATATTTTGACGGTATTATTGTAGGGCTGACTGCGACTCCCAAGACGGAAGTGGATCGTAATACTTATGATTTTTTCGAGATGGAGAGCGGCGTGCCGACCTATGCTTATCCCTACGAGACGGCTGTGGAAATTGATCACGTTTTGGTTCCTTATCATAATATTGAAGTTACGACGAAGTTTCTGGAGCAGGGCATCACTTATGAGACACTTTCTGCTGAGGATAAAGCGCGATATGAAGAGGACTTTACAGATGATGATGGCGAGATGCCTGAATTTATCCCTTCTCCAGCAATTAACGATTTTATATTTAATCAGGCTACCGTGGATCGAGTGCTGGAGGATCTAATGACCAAGGGTATTAAAGTGTCAGGTGGAGACCGATTGGGGAAGACGATTATCTTTGCGCAGACCAAAAAACACGCACAGTACATCGTGGATCGATTCAATAAACTGTATCCTCAGTATAATGGTGGATTTTCTAAGCGTATTGTATCCGGTGACAATTACACTCAAAGCCTGATTGATGATTTCAAAATACCCGATAAAAGTCCTCATATCGCTGTCACGGTAGATATGCTGGATACAGGTATAGATGTGCCGGAAATCGTCAATCTGGTGTTCTTCAAGCGGATTCGTTCCAAAACCAAGTTCTGGCAGATGATTGGCCGAGGGACAAGGCTTCGTAAAGATCTATTTGGAGATGGAGAGGACAAGACACTTTTTGTTATTTTTGATTATCTGGGTAACTTCGAGTTCTTCCGTCAACATAAGGAGGGATTGCAGGGGAATGAAGCCTATAGCTTGTCAGAGGCCATTTTTGCTAAGCGGGTCCGCTTAATTCATCATATGCAGCAGTCCGTTTTTATAGATGAACCCTATCAATTGATTCGTGCTGATTTGATAGAAATAGTAATTGGACAAATTCAAGCCCTTAATACGGAATTAGTATCTGTAAAGATGCAGTTGCAATATATAGAGAAATATAAGCATAAGGCGGCTTTTGTCTGCCTGCTAGAGCAGGATCAGTCCAATCTAATTAAATATCTTGCGCCTATTGTCTACATGGATGATACGGACGAGCATGCCAAACGCTTTGATAATTTAATGTATGGCCTAATGCTTGCACAGGCTGAGGAATCGCCACAATACAAGAAGGGAAAGAAACAACTCATAGATGTAGCTACAACCCTATTGCAGCGTGCAACTATAACGGAAGTTAAAGAAAAACTGTCGCTTATCCAAACCATAGGAACAGACGAGTTCTGGGATAGTGCTAATATATTGAATTTTGAAAAAGTGCGTAAAGAGCTGCGATATCTCATTAAATTTATTGTGGATGAAGGCGGTAAGAATCCGATTTATACCAACCTTGCCGATGAAGTTCTTGAAGTCCACGAGGGAAAAGCGATGTATGAGGCATATACCTTTGAGGATTATAAGCTCAAGGTCAACCGCTATATTGAAAAGAACCGGGACAATCTTGTGATTCACAAGCTCCGTAATAATATTCCGTTAACGACGCTGGACTATGAAGCTTTGGAGAAGATCTTTACAGGCGAACTTGGCACCGCAGAGGATTATCAGCGGGAATTCAAGGACACCCCATTTGGTCTGCTGGTGCGAAAAATTGCCAAGCTGGAGTATGAAGCGGCAACGGCTGCATTTTCGGAATTTATTAATGACCAGTCGTTAAATCAAGGGCAAATTGTCTTTGTTAAAAAGGTTATTGATTATATTGTCCAAAACGGATATATCGATAATGTGTCTGAACTGGTTAAGCCGCCTTTTGACAAGCCGCAGAGTTTCATCAAGCTGTTTGACGGGACGAAGCAAAAAAGACTGGTAGAGATGGTTACACAGATTAAAGAAAATGCTGTGAAGATCATCGGATAATCGCTAGACAGCGATTCATCGTAGTCTAGCTTTCCATACTATAGAAGCTGTTCATGCTGATGGATAGGCTACACTAAGTTGGACAGAAAAATAAGGGCTTGTAGAATAAACTTATCAAGCAAAGTGGCGGAACTCTACCCTCTACAAGCGAAACGATCGAAAGGCACGCAGGTTCGCTAGGTGAAAACAGATGCAGCAGATGCATGGCATTTAGCTGAGATATATTACCGAGGGGACGTTAAGGCGCACCGTGAGTGGGAAGAATCCTACACCGAGCTTCAACAACTGACGAGGCAACATGAGTTTGTATCCGCGATTTACGTGCAGGCCAAGTTAAATAGCAGAGCTTTGCTTGAGCAAGTGTTTCCGGACTTTATCGGGGTATTTCATAATCTATATGCGATCACATCATTGAAAGTGCTAGAGCGATGTTTGGATAACAGGATCGAAGATGTGGGAGATCTCATCCGTGAATGTGTAGGTAAGTCCTATTCAAAAGGATGGATTACTGAGAAAACGAAACGGTTGAATAAACTCATGGATTGGAAAACCCAAGAGAGGAGTCAATCCGAGACCATAGCGTTGACTAGCATGGTCTCTCTGCTGCTTGAATTCGACAAACAGTTAACTTGTTTGGAAATGCAGATGGAAGAACTGGCTAGGGAGTTGCCTGAAGTGGAATTGGTTAAAAGTATCCCAGGCGTTGGGAACAAGCTGGCG
This sequence comes from Paenibacillus sp. SAFN-054, assembly GCF_051966755.1. Lineage (NCBI taxonomy): Bacteria > Bacillati > Bacillota > Bacilli > Caryophanales > Paenibacillaceae > Paenibacillus > Paenibacillus sp. SAFN-054. The sequence continues at coordinate 245,145 of NZ_JBQCKS010000006.1, read as the reverse complement.
ACAGCCATCGTGGGCAGAGCTCGGTGATGCAAGCCAATTCAAGGATGCGAAGCAACTTGTAGCTTACGCAGCATTAGATCCATGAATCTACAGCTCAGGAAAGTTCACAGCTACATACAACTGGATCACGAAACGAGGCTCGAAAAGACTACGCTGAGCTCTGTATTTTGCCGTACAGTGTGGAATTCGCAGAGGTGTAAACCGCAGGATAAGTGATTACTACGACAAGTAAAGGAAGGAGGGCAAGCCCTACAAGGTGGTCGTAATCGCTTGCGCCAACAAGTTTCTCCATCACATTTATGCCATCAGCACTACTTCCTTTAAAATATCTACTTGCATCTTCAAACGTTCATTCTCTTTTCTTAAGGCCAACAATTCATTCTCCTCTGATGTTCGATTTGCTTTCAGTGAATGTACCTCTGTTTAATCCATCGATCTAACGCAGATCCTGTAAGCTTATATTCACGAACAATATCTGCTCTTGATTTTCAGTTTTCATTCAATTGAACCATCTGTCTTTAAAAATCCTCAGTAAATGTACGTCTTTCTCTTGGCATAGTAGATCCACTCCTTGATGTATTGTACTTATTCTACTAGCCCTTAATTTTCATGTCGAACCTAGTGTAGCTGGTCCAACCGTCTTCTTTTCTTTTTTAGGAGGGACAAATTTAATCGAGTTTGTTAGCCCATCTCGACTGATTCCAGAGTTTGACTTAAGATCACCTTTTAGGGGTGATTGTGAGGTCACTTTAAGTCACCATTGCAGGAGAATTTGATAGGAAAATAGAACTAATTATTTTGGAATAGATAAATAATACAGCGAGGTAGCAAAGCATGCTCCACTTTGAGACAATTATAGGTAATATTAAAAATTTACTGGATGGTAGTAATGGGCTGAGTGAACGTGAAGTATATGATCAATTAAATGTTGATGGATTAACTAAAACTGAACTAAAGGTGCTTCTTAAGTTTCAATTAAATAAGAAATGGAAACTATATGAGGGGAAATATTTAGGCCTCAGCGACCAATCTGAAAAAGACCTTTATAAGTATTATAGAGAGCTGATAGAGAACAACAATAAAGAGGAAGCATATGAGATACTGATTAAGCTAAATATTTACTTCCCGGAAAAACAAGAATACTTAATCGAACGTGCTTTAATGGCTAAAGAGTTGAATAAACAGGAGCAATCCGAGTTATGGGTCCAAGCCATGGATAGGCTAAATACAACGACTGGAAAAAATCGTAACGTTATCCATGCACACTTTTCTTCCAATTCTCCAGGAAAAAAGTTTTATTTCGTCAGGTTAGGGGTATTTAGGAAAATTCCTTTCGTCGTTTCATTCACGGATCCGATAACTCATAGGATTCTAAACTTCTATATTCTACCGGCTGCATTACCACCTGAAAATTTGTTGTCCGAGCATAAGGTGAGTGTGGAATTGTTAGTTTCTGCACAATCCGAAAAAGATGCGATGAACGATATCATTAAAAAAGTAGATAATTCCAGTTTGATATTTGAAACTCGATATGAGAAAGAAATTTTTATTGAGTGGTTGATTAGAAATAATATTTCTTTACCAGGTTTAATCATATCTCTAGAAGACATATTCGATTTATTTGGACTTAGTTATGTTTCTATGTTTGCTCCCTCAGAGGTATTGGAAAATTATATAAAAATTGCAAACCTGTATTTTAATGATCCTGAATTTTCATGGATGAAAAATTATGAAGATGATTATGTAGAGTTGAATTTTATAAATCGTTATTCGCCAAATTTAAATGTGACGCCACTTATAAATAATGCTAAATCGGTCATTAAGAAATATACAGTTCCTGAAGATATAAGTCCAGTACTCGGTATCGGTGGAATTCTCACGAAGAGTGGATATATTTTTCGGGAAACTCAGCTAAGATTATCAGATGATGTGTACGAAAATATGAAAAAGGCTGGAATATTGATCGCCGATGCACCAGCAGGGATCGGTAAGTCTTTTGCTTATTTAGCCGCGTCTTTGCTGAAGATTAATAACGGTGAAAAAATAATTATAAGTACTTTTACGAAGAGCTTACAAAATCAAATTATTACTAAGGACATTCCTTCTTTCTTTAATAAATTCGAATTACCTATAAAGACTGTACAGCTTCAAGGAATAACAAATTATATATGTCTTGATAAAGTTAAATTAAATAAAGGTTATCAATTTCTATTGTATTGGATTAATCAAAACGGAAAATCACTTATTTCAGAAATTCCAAATACTATTTTGGAATCTACCGATCGACAAAACCTCTCGGTAAATCATTCGGAATGCGCAAAGGAAAATTGCCCTTCATTTAATAAGTGTTTATATTTCAAAGACATTAAACAAATCAACTCAGCGGATATAGTGGTAACCAACCACTTTAGTCTTTTTAATGCTCTCTCAAATGCTGAAAACAAAATACATTTGATAATTGATGAAGGGCATCATGTTATTGAAGCTATAATGGACGCGTTCTCCTTTGTTTTCAGCCCAAATGAAATTGTAAAACAGCTTGAACGATTCGAGTCTATAATAAGTGACTCATTACGAAAAAAATTAATAAATGCCGTCAAGGTAATGGCGAACAATTTAGATGCATTATTTCAACAGTCCTCTGAAGGAGAAAATTATTCAATCGAAATTCTGGATCCTGAAGAGATACTGTCGCCGGTGTTGAGTCTGGAAACAGATTTAAGAGATTTATTCGAAAGATTGGAAGAACTGAATGAATCGAACGAATTATTTGAATTACTTCTTCGTTTTCTCAAGCATCAGAATTATCACTTTTTTGTAATACGTGATTCTCTCGATAGTAGTTATATCAAGGCGGTACGAAAACGGTTTATTAATACTTTTAATGACCGTTTAAAAGAATCGACCGCATCCATAACGATGCTTTCCGCAAGTATGATTTTAAAAGGTTGGGAAGACAGACATGCAAAGCTGTTAGGCTTTGACAAACCTGATTTAAAATCATATCCGGCTCCCTTTGATTATAGAAGGCATTCAATCATTCTATTACCCTCTGACATTTATTCTTCCAATGATCGTAAAGAATCAATTGTTGAGCGAAGTGAAATAATTGTAAAACTTGCTCAAAAATTGAATGGTCGAACGCTCGTGCTGTTTAACTCACGGTTAAGGATGGAGAGTTATAAAAGTATTATTCAACCGATGTTAGAGGAGATCGGCTTAACTTTATTGCCTGCAAATGATGAAGATACTATTACTCACATAAATGATTTCCGAAAGGCTGGATCAGGCCATGTACTATTTGGATTAAGAACCTTGTGGGAAGGAATTGATATTCCAGGTAATGCTTTGCAATGCGTGGTTATCGAATCTTTACCATTTAAGCACCCATCTGATCCACTTATTGCCGTGGAAGCTAAGTTAAATGGTTCGGAAGAAATGTTTGAAACATCATTGTTGCCTGACGCCGCGGGTACTTTTCTACAAGGGTGCGGCCGATTATTACGGACGGAACTTGATAAGGGGATCATTGTAGTACTTGATAAAAGAATTCAATATAAGCGCTATGCGGAACAGATACTGGCGGTTTTACCTGAATATCCGATTATACGTGACTCAATAAAAAACATATATAAACAAGTAGACCGTTTTTTTCAGAATGATAACCAAACCGTATATGATGAAACCGACTTCGAAGAGTGGACTTTGGACGGCGTTAAATTAAAGCCAGAAGATTATTATAATGCTAGAAGTAAAATCCTTTCTTTCGCTCAACAAAGATTTCGAATCAATCGGCTAAAGACATGGCAAGAAAATGTAATAGAGAAGGTTTTTACAGGGGAAGATATAGTTTGTATAAAGGAAACCGGGGCAGGCAAGTCTTTATGCTACCAACTTCCCGCCTTGATGCGCGACGCCTTGAGTGTCGTAGTAACACCTATAAACTCGTTGATGCGCGATCAGGTGATGAATCTAAGGGAACTCGGCTTTGCAAATGTCGGCTATTTAGCCGCTGATCAAGACGAGTTTGAAAGACAAGATACTGAATATCGTTTGAAAAAAGGAGAAATTCGGCTTCTATACGTTTCTCCGGAAAGATTGACCAGAGAACGATTTAAGGAACTGGTCAAGTCAAATATCTTGGGCTCCTTAATAATAGATGAAGCACATTGTATCTCACAGTGGGGGCACAGTTTTAGACTGGATTTTCTAAGCATCGGCCAGTTTTATAAGGATAACTATTTCGTTAATTGTGCTGCTTTTACCGCTACGGCACCGACTCATGTTTTGAACGATATTTCGATGAAACTAAGTTTACCAAATCCAACAATTATCAATAGATTAGATGCTAGAGAAAATTTACATTTCTCGGTTTTGGATTTTAGCATGATGAATAGGTTTGAATTGTTTGGTGAAAAAATCAGTGTTCTTTTGCAAATGTTGAGCGATATCACTGGTGCAGTAATAGTCTATACATCTACAAAAATTGATGCCGAACGACTTAGTAAAGTCCTGAATGATAAGGGAATTCTGTCGGCCTCTTACCATGCGGGCATGGAATCCGAGTCTAAAAACTTGGTTCACGAACTATTCCGAGAAAACGGTTTAAAGGTGGTCGTTGCAACCGTGGCTTTCGGGATGGGAATCGACAAGAGTGACGTGCGAGCTGTAATCCATTTTGATATTCCAGGATCACCGGAGGCGTATTATCAGGAGGCCGGTAGGGCGGGCAGAGACGGGCAGAACGCGCAATGTGTGTTGATGTACCATCCGGATAACGAAAGGACCCAAAGGCATTTCATTAACGAAATAGTTTGTACTCACGAACAGGTGGAGGATTTTGTAAAGAAGATACGAGAAGATGGTTCTCGGTTTTTCACACATGATCAATTAAATGAGATACAGGAAAAAGAAGTTATGATTTTAAATTATCTGACCATTAACAAGTCCCTACGGAGAATACAGGATGTTCCTAAAACGATTACTCTTAAAAATCGTATGTTGATGGCCGAACTTTACCCTGAATATTTTCAAGATAACATGTGGCTAAAAGAAAATGTAAACTTGGATTTTTCGGTGTTTAGAAAATATGTTGATGACCCGAACGTTATAAAAAAACTCATTCGAGAGTGGCTTGGCAAATCACTAATAGAGGCCAGTGGTTGGGGGAACTGGTATGAACCTATTAAGGAAATGACACTCAGTGCGGTCGTTGATTCTTTTCCTTTCAAAGAACTTGAGGAAATTCAAGCTAGATCAAGAGATTCTTTCAGCAAAGTATTGGAGTATGTCAATAATAAATCGGAATGTCGTTATCTGGGTCTTAGTAAATACTTAGGGGCAAAGAATACCACATCCTGTGGACAATGTGATATTTGTAAATCGGCTGCATTTCCTATATTAGAGAAACAACGCTCAAAGCACTATAACAAAAAACAAGTAAAACGTGAAATTATATCATTAATTGAAAGGTTTAACGGAAGATCTGCAAAATCATATCTCATCAATGCTTTGGTAGGAGAAGCACGCAATCATATTAGGCCTGAACACCGATCGGACGTAAGCTTTGGAGCTTTAAGCATGTACACATATCAAGAGGTCAACTCCGTGATGACGGAGTTAATCGAGGAAGGAATTATAAGTTCCGGAGACCAATACCTATCGCTAACAACGCTTGGTCGAAATTTATTGAATGATCACACTAAGGGGGAATAGTCGTTGACGCTAAAAGAAAAAAGGCTTCGTCCACATTCCCCTATTTCCATGTTAAGTCTGTTATGTAACGGCGGCTTTGACAAAATTGCAAAACAAAAAATAAGAAACCAGTTATACATCCGTCCATATACTGATAGTGATATTTATGCGGATGCTGAAGGTGATTTGGAATCAAAGCATACTTTGGAAGTTCCGATTTTACTAAGAACTTTATTTCATGTGCCGGATAAATATGAGAGAAAAATCGAAAGTTGGTACCCTATTCGCGCCTTTATGGAAGGGTTCTCCTTTATAATTTCACCTCCCGAAATTAAAAAGGGATTTATATTGGAGGATTCAAGGGTTAAGGAATGCTTTTACTTATCAGGGTTGCCTTGCCAAAAATTGTCTATAGTAACCGACAGTTATGAAAGATTCACTCTGTCACGAAGAAAAAAAGGGGTTTGGGAAGGGCTTGATCACCTAGTAGATCGGTTTGGTTTGACTGGTGGTGAAAGGATCGGTTTTGCGCTTACCGTTAAGGGGCAGGTTTATTTTGAAGTAATTGATAGAGATCCTTTTTGGTGGAATTGGAGCGATTTTTTAAATAAGATACATTTATGTAGATCATCTAGAGAGGTCGCTTCTTTACTACAAAAACAAGGGATAACGAATACCGATTACCAGATAAATGAGATCATATTAAAGGGGTTATATGAGTTAGGACTATCATATAATCTGTGCCAACGAGTGATTAGGGATTTGAAGGATCTAAATACGGCAGTCATTAAGTCTATTAATGGTGGGAAAATCGGCGATATAGATGCGGGCGGATACGCTACTACATCTTATACGGAAGTCGAGAGGAGGGGTGATAGTACATTTATGGGCTCGACCGAAGATTTGTTGGCGGAATTAGTTAAAAGATTTAATGTTCAAAATGAAGAAAATGAACGACTACGTGAAGAAAACCGTAAGTTAATTGAAAAAGTAGATGCTTTAGAGAATTTGAAGAAGTTTCCTGTAGAGGGAGGAGTTTTCCGAGGTCCCAAGGAATCCTTTGGGGAAGTGGATAAGTCCCAACTGGAGAGATTTTCGGTACTGTATCAAAAGAACGGCGCGTTATTGACTTACCTTACAAACATATTAGCTATGGCTGGCGATGAAGGCTTGGAAGCCGAAGATTTATTGGAACTTGCATATACGTATTACTCGATAAATCAAACGGAATTGGAACGAATAATCGACTTATATCCCTTCTTCATAAAAAGAGGAGAAACAATAAGCATAGATCCGCAAATCCATTTCGATATATTTACTTTTATTCCGGAGAATATCGCCGAGATAACTAGTCAAAATACCTTAGAATCAAGGGATATGCCCCAAACGGAAATTAAATTAAATCAGGAATATACCGCGGAAGAAATACTGGATTCGTTAAATTTGGAACGTGTTATGAATGAAAATTTAGAGGATGAGATAATTAAGGATTTACATGATCATTTTCAAGTGTTAGTCGGAGAAAAACGATATTCGGTTTTAATAGAACTCGAGGCAATGGTTAGAGATTTGTTTTTAATTGATTTGCAACATAGTTTATTTTTCAGACGATGTCTCCTGCTGCTATCAGTCGCTTTTCTTCTTGATAATAATAAAATGAGATCCGAAGCATATTGGGACAAATACCTAGGTACTTGTAAAGTTATCAACGAGACTGATAGTGAGAATTTGATTCTGGCGTTGCAACTATCATTTATTCTTGAGACGGATGATTCTTTCTTTGATATCATTGGCCGCGAATCAATGGAAAGCTTTAATGGAATTGAATTAGAGCTGTATAAACTAGTCTATGATATAAACAATGAAAGCGAGCCTTCTCCCGATTTACATAGAAAATTCGAACGAGCTTTGGATAGATATCGTGAGTCTATTATGACGGATAAGAAAAAATATATTGATCTGCATCATGAATACATTGAAACCATTAAGATTTCTATTGAAATGGAAGCGGGGAACTAGATATGTCTATCAATAGGTTTCATGAATTGAAATTGTCGGAATACTTGGTTGGAAAAATTACCGAAAAAGCTTCCGGTAAAAATCATAATTATTGCTACTTCGACAGACCTAGAAATAAATATTTCGCAGGTTCATTATCAGTTGTTAAACAGGATGATGCTGGGCAACCGATCGAGGATCATTTTAGTAGACGAATAGCACCTAATGCAGTAGGTATGGATATTAAAATAGCTCTTAATGAGAATACCCCGATTATTAAGGTTACCCCCCAGTTTTCCATATATTATAGGGTTTTTCCCACATTTGCGGAACAGTCGGAGATGCTCGAGTTGCAAAGTATAGAGCAGGCGGACGAAAATGAAAAAGCAGAAGAAGATGAAGAAAAGGAAAAAGACGAGTTTTTAATTAAATTTAAAAGACTGTTAATTACATGTGAACCCGTAGAGATAAATCTTATAGATGATGTTGAAGAACGAATGCATAAGATTGGATTGGCCGACTATATTGGGGATATGCATAATGATCCGGATGTATTTCGTTCAAAAAATAAGGGGAAACATCAAGTGCCTAGTTTTTTTAATTCTGGAGAATATGATCGATTTATACAGGCTTTAAAGGAAAAGTACAGCGAGGTGAATCTCCCCGATTGGAATATTTCCCTTCACTTTAAGAAAAAGAAGGTAGCGGACGGTGAATACCAATTATCCGTTCTTCTCCGAAACGATACCCCTGATGAAGGCAAAAACGAAAAAAACTACATTGACGGTTATATTTTTGAGGCTCAAATTGAGGTGGAATTAGGTTCAAATGAACCGTTATTTTTTGAATTTGATGCAATACCGGAAGACTATAGATATGACAAGACACTAGTCGGTTACGGTCAAAACTGTGCCGTCGAATATAACAGCCTGACAAAGACATATAGAACTGAGTTCACCCCAATTTATTATCAAAAGTTGTATGTCACCAGGAACAAGGTGAACGCAGGCTTTAAGGAACTTTCAGAAGATCCGATTCCGGTGTTGGAAGAAATTTATAGAGCTATGGATAGTTATTATCATAATTGGATTGATCAAGCGAAATCGGACCTATCTGAGATTGATTATGCGATGGCTGAAGAAAAAGTAATGGAAGGTAAAGAAAAGTTTGCGGATGAAATGCGGAGATTTAGAAGAGGGATCCAGCTAATTAAAGACGATTCCAAGCCTTTGGTTAGAAAGAGCTTTATGCTTATGAACGAAGTTTTCAAACGGCAAGATGAATCCAGAAAGAAGCCGTACATGTCTTGGAGATTATTTCAAATTGTATATATTGTATCAATTATACCGGATATCGTTTCAAGAGAGTACTCGGACGTTGAAAACGACTCTCCGATGGTGGATGTACTATGGTTTCCTACCGGCGGAGGTAAAACAGAAACTTACTTGGGTTTAGTATTATTCAACGCTTTTTTCGACCGTTTGAGAGGTAAGAAGGCAGGGGTCACGGCATGGACGCGCTTTGCATTAAGACTACTAAGCTTACAACAGATTCAGAGAATCGCCGATACTTTAGGTCAAGCGGAGTTAGTAAGGAGAGAAACTGACGGAATAAAGGCATCCGATAATGAGGCTTTCTCTGTAGGTTACTTGGTAGGGGAAGGTAACACTCCAAATTCTTTAACTAAATATAACGACGATCGCAGATCATATTATCAACAAAATCCCGATTTGATGCAAAAGTTTAAAATTATTACGAAATGTCCGTTTTGCAAACAATCTTCCATCTATATGGACATTTTATATGAAGAAGCAAGGATCGTGCATCGTTGTACAAATCCGGAATGTAAAGAAGATGTATTACCTATTTTTGTAGTCGATAACGAGATATACCGGTATCTTCCCACTATGATAATCGGTACGGTGGACAAGTTGTCTGCTGTCGGTAATCAAAGGAAGTTTGCGCACTTATTCGGTAAAGTGACGCATAAATGCCCGCAACACGGTTATTTGTCCGTTGGGGAATGTACCGAAAAGTACGGCTGCAAGTTAAGAAAGACCGACTTTAAACCGGTCGTACTAAAGGACCCGTCACCTTCGTTACAGATACAAGACGAGTTACATCTACTTAAAGAGGGATTGGGGACTTTTAATTCCCATTATGAAACATTTATCGATTATATCCAGCAAGAAGCACAGAACGGTGCACGACAAAAAATAATCGCTGCTACAGCAACAATAGAAAATTATAACAACCAAATTAAACATATGTATAGGAGAACCGCCCGTCGTTTTCCCGAATCCGGCCCTATATTGGGAGAGTCTCTGTATGCCATGACTTTAAAAGACGAGGTTCATCGCATATTTGTCGGGGTTATGTCGCATAACAAAACCCATATAAATACAATGATAGAACTCTTGCAAATGTTTCATAAAGAAATACAGACTCTTAAGTCAGATCTCAGACTTGTGAACGGGATTAACGGGCTCCAAGATCTCACGGAAGGTGACATTAACAAGCTTTTATTACTGTATGAAGTTTCTTTGACTTACCTTTTAACAAAGCGCGAAGGAGACCGGCTGGATCAGAGTATTGAAGGACAAGTCACTTCATATCTTCACAGATATAAGTTAAAGGCTCTGCACAATAAATCATTAACAGGAAGTACTAATTTTGACGAAGTGGCGGGTATACTTAATTTACTCGAAAATCCCCCGGAGGATGAGGAGTCGCGTATTACTTCTGTAACTGCAACCAGTATGATATCCCACGGTGTCGACGTTGCTAGATTTAACTTTATGATTTTCTTCGGGATGCCTACTCAAACTGCGGAGTATATCCAGTCGAGTAGCCGTGTAGGCCGTTCGCACGTCGGTATCGTGTTAGTTTGTTTTAATCCAAATAGGGAAAGAGATCAGAGTCACTACCACTTTTTTAAGAAGTATCATGAGTACCAAGACAGGCTGGTCGAGCCGGTACCGATAAATAGATGGTCGAAGTTTAGCATTAAAAAGACATTACCGGGCCTCTTCACTGCAGTTTTATTGAACATATATTATTATGACCATCAAAAGAACCTATATTTCGCGGAAGAAGCTAGAAAGCTGATAGAAGACGGTAAACTAACTGAAGAAAAAGTTATCGATCATCTAAATCGTTCATATGGAATCGGGGATCCTGGAAGCGAAGATTTTAAATTTGAAATAGAACAAATGGTTCGTAAGTTCTTCAACCAATTGCGTAACCCGAAACAAAATTTCACGTCCGATTCAATTAACCCGAAACCAATGAGAAGCCTGCGTGATATTGACGAGCCGGTGGATTTTAAGATTGGTCGTGAAACCGACTCGTTATTCAGAACGATCGAGAGAGAGGGACGTAGAAATGGATAGAGGTAAAATTCAAGTATTATTTCATTTTTTGCCAGGTAAAACGTTTGACTGGGAAAAAGGGATCGCAATATGCAAAGTGTCTGAAATTGAAGGAAATGAAAATAAAACGATAAGTAAAAAGTATGTCCTCGAAGAGGCGGCAAAGGTGATTGGTGGATGGCCGCAAGAGAGAAGGAGGTTTTTTCCGGATTTCAAAAATACGGATTCTTATATTTTAGTGGAACCTGAAAGGGTTATTGCGGATGTTTTCCCGCTTCTTTTTGAATGCAAGGGATGTAAGAGAGTCAAGCAATTCACTAGCGCTCAAGATTTCCGTAATCAGGGCAATACTTTAACCTGCAATAAATGCGGTCAAGCTATGATTCAAATTCATCATGTATTGGTTCATGAGTGCGGTGAAATTGCACCGTTATACGTTCCGTCTTGTCCTGTTCATGGAAAAGATGACATGATGTTGGACGATAGAGGAAGTCAAACTTACAGCAATTTCAAATGGGTATGCAAGGTATGTAACAACCCGGTTAATACCGGATTAAATCGCAGTTGTACGTGTACTTATAAGAATTTGAAAAATAAGAGAATGGTTCCCGCTGTCCACAGATCGAGTAACGCTTATATACCTCAAAATATAACTTTGGTGAATATTCAAGATGATAAGCTAGAAGCGTTGCTTAAAGATGAAAGTCATCCTGAAATATTGCTCGCCGCGCATCTCGGCCTATTTAATCATCCGAATACAAAGGTTGCCGAGCTACTGGCAGACGATAATAGTAGCAGCAGCACCCACGTTGAAGAGTTAATGAGGATGATCCAGTCTTTACCGGAGTCGATGAGGGCCGGCCGTCTGGAAATGTTGGAACAGTTAAAAAATGATATTTCAACAAATAGCATTAGTGAACGACAAAGGATTATTAACGATATAAAGGCCATCATTAATGATTGGATAATCAGCCAGAGTGCAGTAAAAGAATTACTTGAATTTGTTTACCCTATGGAGAATTATTCAATAGTTACATTTGAAAAATTAAAGGAACAATTCTTATCAAAGTATCCTGAAGAACTTCCTAGAATTGATAAGTATAAAAATGAAGTTGCAAAAAGAGGCTTTTCACGAATCGAACTGATTCAAAATTTTCCCGTTCTAAATGTCATGTTGGGATACACCAGACTGGAAAGAGATAAGGATAGTTCGGTTATACGTTCCTTTCCTAATATGGATGGAAAGCAGCCTTTTTACATCAACTCACTAGAAACGGAAGCGATAATGTTTACACTAGATCCTCTGAGAGTGATGGAATGGCTGGAGCGGAATAATCCCAACTTTAAATACCGAGGTGTTAGGGATAATAAGCACGTAAAAGCTTGGTTTGTGCAGAACATATCGGAAATAGATAAATTCGGAGAAGTTAGCGAAGCGACCGCGATTTCCCAGCAAGTCATCGGCTTGGTACACAGTATGAGTCATTCACTTATTCGGCAAGCATCAGTATTAAGCGGTTTCGATAGAGGAAGTATGAGTGAATATTTATTTCCTAAGATGCTTTCGTTCGCAATTTATGCGAATAGCCAACAGGCTGCTACAATGGGCGGTATGCATAGTATGTTTGAGCAAAGTCTGGAAAAATGGTTGCGTGATACTTATATCAACTGTAATAAATGTGTTTATGATCCAGTTTGTCACGAACATAATGGAGCTTGTCACTCGTGTTTGTATTTAGCCGAAACCAGCTGTAGGCATGCCAATAGGACTCTTTCACGAAATTTATTATTCGGTGGGACGGCTGATAACCATTTGATCGATGTGGGTTATTGGGAGATGTAAGCTATGGAAATTTATTTATCGATCAGCAAGATATTGGGCGACGACGAACAAGTATATGACTTGTTTTTAGCTTCGATCAATTATTTAGGTATAAAAAAGGGGATGTTTTCCTCAGTCGATCTTCATGGGTTAATTGGTAATTCTTTAAATGAACATAAAATAACCAATATATTATATGCAATGGAAGCGGAAGGGGTAGTCATAGAATCCCAGCTTCAAATGGGAAGATATAGCTTAGTGGATGGGAAACGGCTTGGGGACATTTTGAAAAAGTCATACTTTTATGGCCAATTTGATTCTTCTGTCAGGGCTCAACTATTGCTGGAAACCCCTATATTATTGGCGACAGTTCCACAGTATCTCTCGGAAAGCATGGATATGGATCAGTTTGAAGAGATTTTCAGTATGATTCATAAATTAATAACCGATTCTCGGGAAGAAATAATTATAGTGAGCCCTTTCTTCGAAGAAGAAGGTGTAAACATGTTGGCAACCACACTTCAATATGCTATTCGGCGCGGTGTAAAGGTGAAAATTATTACCCGTCGAACTTCGGATAATACAACAATAATTAAAAAACTTATTTCTAGTATTGATGGAAGTTCGCGGGAGAACTTATTCATCTATGAATATAAAGACAAACAGGAAAGAGAAAGTTTTACTTTTCATGCAAAAGTATTGGTTGCAGATAAGTCTAAAGCTTACTTAGGAAGCGCCAACTTCACCCAGTATGGTTTTGAGAGAAACATTGAATTAGGTGTTTTGCTTAAAGGTAAACAAGTTAAGCCCCTTTACTCTTTATTAAACGTAATGTTGTCTTCTCGGGGATGTACTTCATTTTTTTATGAAAATAGTAAAGAGACCTAAGTGAATATCTTAGGTCTCGGTCTTATGCTTGGGTTGCAGCAACTAATTGTTCGGGAAAAAATTCAATTTGAGCTCCGTTTAGAAGTTGATTGTATATAAGATTCACGAAAGATTGAGCGAGTTTTACAGGCACTGCATTGCCGATTTGAGTAGCTATGTTTTCGCTTGAACCTTCATAAGCATTTCCATCGACCTTTCCGGTGAATTTGTAATGCATAGGAAATGTTTGAATTAATGCAGCTTCTCTCATGCTGATTGCTCGATCTTCTTCAGGATGTCCAAACCGTCCTTTTGTATAGGCTAAACACCCGCATGTTATGGTTGGAGCATAATTGTCGAAATTCATTCTTCCATAGACATCTCCAAAGCTAACATTCGACTTTTTATGGCATTCCAATGTTAACTGCTCTTCTTTCCAATCGGAACGACTACCTCCATTCCGAGGAGTAGCCCGGATTCTAACTAGGTTATCAGGGGAAAGATTCCTACATCTATGTAGTTTATCTTTTTCATCAGCCCCACCGGCTTCTAATTTAGATAAATTGTATGGCTCCAAATGCTTTCTTAACGTGGGGGCTTTTTCTGTTTTTGGCCATAAAGGAAGCGGGTTAGTTACATAAGGTTGTCCCTTGACGGGTTCTTTAATAATCGCATCGGTATTCGGGAATTCATTTATCTTTTTTCCGATAAGTATCATTCTTTTTCTATGTTGAGGAACCCCGTAATTAACGGCATTTACTACTTCAAAGCGTAAGTGATATGACGGACGATCCCAATGTTTTTTGTGGCCGTTGGAATCCAAATTAGCAAGAAGGGTTAAGAAGATATGAAAGATTTTGAAATTAACTATATTATCGACGTTCTCAAATAGGATATAATTGGGTTGAAATATCTTCGCGACTCTTAGCACTTGCATTATAAGTTTATTGCGATCGTCGGCATTAGTGACACTTTTCTTACGGCTATGTCTTGAGAATCCTTGACACGGCGGTGTTGCAACGAGAAGGTCCAGGTTATCGCCATTCAGTTTACTTTTAATCTTATTCCATTTTTTTTTCTTGACTTTTCGTATATCTTTCACTAACAGGTGGTCGCTACCGTGATTTAGTGCATATGTACTCGCAATAATTTTGTCGAACTCAACGGCACATTTTATATCAAAGTGTTTTTTCAACGCTTCGGATACCCCGCCTGCTCCGGAAAATAGATCTATAGCTGAAAATAATTTCACATGGTACCTCCTACAATAATACTCCTTATAACATATTATTGTATAACAATGAACCGGCTCTGAAAAGTTATTTCTCGAGTGAAAACTATGTAATCGGAAGGTGAACAAGTTGACGATTAATAAATTTCGAACCAAAGCAAGAGCCATTGAGCTCTTAGGACGGAAACAAATTAGAGACGACATAACTGCATTGATTGAATTGATGAAAAACTCGTACGATGCAGATGCAGAATCTGTTGCAGTTTTATTTGACAATTTAGGAACAGATCATTCTTATATCATTATGTATGATGATGGTCATGGAATGCTCGAAAGTGATGTAGTAAATAAATGGTTGGTCTTAGGGACTGACTCTAAGAAGAAGGATAAAAAGAATAAAATTTCAAATATAAAGAAAAGACCGTTAATGGGTGAGAAAGGGATTGGCAGGCTAGCATCAGCGGCCCTTGGTGAGCAATTATGGATGTTTACAAAACATTCGACCCAGAATTGGCATGCACTTTATCTAAATTGGAATTTATTTGAGATACAGGACCTGTATCTTGAGGATGTTAATATACCATTGTTTTTTAATCGGGATCCTAATGAGATTATTGACAATGGTTTTCTAAAATCTATGATGAGTATTCAATTAGATAATCTTAAGAATACCATTTGGTACGAAAGCAACGACGTTGTTAAAGAACAGTACAAAGATATTTATTTTAGGATAAAAAGCCAAATTGAGAAATGCCTGATACCAATCTCACAATTATCTGAGATAATTCATTCCATCGACGAAATCTCACAAGGAACTGTTCTTGTGATTCAAGATTTACGTCATTCATGGGAAGAAGTCTTTGATGATTCCGGAAATAGATCCGAAAATTACATGGCCACCCAAAAGTATAATCGCCTTGGTTCGTTTGTTGATAGCTTTAATAACACTGCTAAAGATTTTTCTATAGAAATTATCGCAAACAATCAAAAGGCACCTTTTAATCATTTTATTGATGATGAACTGCACGATTTATATGATCTAAAAATAAAAGGTGAGATAATAGAGGGGAAGTTTTACGGTGAGTTATTCGCACCTAATGGGGAGCTTGAATTACTAAAAGAATGCAATCTTGACTTCCGGAGCGGAATAGATGTTACTGCTGGCATTACTAATCCGGCCGAAAATTATTGTGGTCCAATAAAGCTGGAATTATGTCACTATGAAAAAAACCCTAAGAAC
This sequence comes from Paenibacillus sp. SAFN-054, assembly GCF_051966755.1. NCBI lineage: Bacteria > Bacillati > Bacillota > Bacilli > Caryophanales > Paenibacillaceae > Paenibacillus > Paenibacillus sp. SAFN-054. Next base: position 228,922 of record NZ_JBQCKS010000006.1, on the reverse strand, counting down.
TCGGGTTTGACTTCTGAACAGATAGAATTATTAAACTCGAGAATAGATTACATAGGTGGATTAAAAGTATACAGAGATAATGTAAGAATTCTTCCTTATGGAGACCCGGAAAACGATTTTCTGAATCTAGAGCAAAGTAGATCAAAAAATGCAGGTAGATATTTATTCAGTCATCGAAACCTTTTTGGTAAAATCGAATTAACTTCAGAAGACAATCCCTTTCTCGAAGACAAGTCTAGTCGGGAGGGATTAATTGAAAATAATCAGTATCACTACTTTGTTAAAGTGCTGCAAAATTTGTTGTTTACCGTGGCGGTAGATTATGTAACAAGTTCAAGAAAATCGTCAAAGGGCCTTCGCGATACGTATCTTGCATATAATAATCTACAACATCAATTAAAAGAGGAAAAAAATGCCTCACTTCTGAAAGAAGAAACTGAAAGTAAGGAGGAAATTAAACAATTAAAGGTAACTTTTAAAGAGAAGCAAAAGCAGTTTAATAAAATAAAGAATGAAGGACTGGCATTTCATCTTCCAAAGCTCCCGTCAACATTGACATATGATTTGATACAAGGAGCATATGCGGTTTTTTTGTCTTGTAAAGCATCATTCACTGAACAGTTGGATAATAATAAAAGATTATTAACTGTCGAAATTAATCCAAGAATACAGCCTTCCATGGATGAAGAAGATATTTTAGAAGTAATGACACATAATCAAGAGGTAGCCTCATTTTTAATTACGGCTGAACTAGACTTTAAAAATAACTGTGATAAGTTTCAAAGCGAATATAAGAAGTTATTGGTCATTTGGGAAAACCAATTTTATGACGCTTTAAAGCTGAATTTTAAGACATTTATTGCGGACAATGAGACACGAATAAATCAATTGAATCAGAAGGTGCAAACTTTAAGAGATAAGACCGTAAACACCATTACTGAAGTCGCCGATTCGGATACAAATAGAGTTCAGTACTCAATAAAAATTAATAATCAAATTGATCAACTAAAAAGACAGACTCTTTCGATGTGTGAAGAAAAGTTTAAGGATATTTCTAATATCTTAAATAGCATTAATTTAAAGATCGAAAATTTAAAAAAAGCCGAGGTTCATAACATTGAGATTTCAGAACTAAAGGCTCATTATACAATGATTGAAGAGAAAATCGATCTTTATGAGTCAGAAGAATTACCTGCTATCAGGGAAAAGTATAAACTGGAAATAAATGAATTATTCATAGAGTTTGCGAAAACTCTTCTTTCTGAACACCAAGCGAAAAGTTACAATGAAACCGATAAAATTATCGGAATACTGAAAGAAGAAAATGCTAAACTACTAAGAGAAAATGAGATTTTAACGGACTTGGCTAATATCGGAATGGCGGCGGAAATTGTGAATCATGAGTTCAATCAGTTGATGACTAACGTTGAAGACGGTATTAGTAATATTAAGAGTGCTAATTTGAGTTCTATTCAGAATTATTGGGTTAAGCAAATCGAAGCGGGCTTTAGGGCTATAAGTACAAAACATAGTCAGTTATCCCCCATGTATCGTAGTAACCATTTAAGTCGAAGAAAGATTAATGTGCGTAATTTAATCAATGATATATTGAATTTCTTTAGTTCAAGACTTACTCAAGCCCACATAAAAGTTGAGAACAAAATAGAAGAGGATTATTTTCTTTTATTATCTACATCTAAGATATATCCCGTAATATCTAATTTAATTGATAATTCGATCTATTGGATGCTAAATAAGGATACCAGAGTTATTTTGTTCAGGAGTAACTCAAATAAAAATACAATCTATATAGAGGATAGTGGACCGGGAATTTCAGCAAGGGATGTGGATAAGATTTTTAACCCATTCTTCACAAAAAGAACCGGAGGACGTGGCTTAGGGCTGACAATAGTTAAGAAAGTTCTTGAATCACAAAAACACCAAATAAAATTAATTGAAGATAGAGAGGATAAACATTTAGACGGTGCATGTTTTGAAATTACTTTTGACGAGAAAGCTAGGGTGAATCAATAATGCCGCCAGTTGAAACTGATGATATTTATAACATTGCACGAAATTATTTTAAAGACATTCTATATATTGATGATGCTTTAAAACGACCTGATGATATAAAAGGACTTCTTTTACACCCCAATAGCGAAGTATCTGTAGGCGTAGAAAAAGAAATAGAACAGATAGAAGGCCAAATTTCTTCGAGACCAGTTACTTTTAAAAGAAATCATGAGCGAAAAGAAGCTGATGAAACGCAGAATTCAGCTTTTCCCGTAATAGAAAATAGGGCACAACAATTAAATGAATATTTTGAAGCATTTGATCTGGTTTATAATCTTAATAAATTAGGATATAAGGTCAGTCCTTATTATTATGAAAATAAAACGAATTTGGAAGAGTTAAGTTTAATAATTGAGAGATCACATCTTACGATTATGGATTGGGAACTAGATGAATCGAAAGGTAATACTACACTACAATTATTGGATTTACTGTTTAAGAAATCAAATAAGATGAAGTTGTTCATAATTTATACTAAAGATCCTGCTGTTGCTAGAAAGAGTATAGTTGATAAATTTAATAGCGATGTTCAAGAAATGTTTGTCGATATTAAGGATAAGGAAGTCTATGGATTTCAGACCACAAACTCATTAATTATTATTTGTAAAAAAAGAGAGTTAGAGGCTGAACAAATTTTAAATGTATTTATTGATAAGTTAGTAAATTTATTTGGTTTTTTTCCTTTTGTGTTTTTTGACACAATTAACAAGATTACAGAAAAATCAGCGCAAATATTAAAAAAATTTTCTTTTCCTTTTGACAACGCTTTAATGCTTCAGTTACATTCTTCTGGCCTTGATATGGAAGATTATTCAGAAGTTGTTTCCAGAATGGTTAATAATCATATTACTCAATCTATCGATGTAAATAATAAAATATTTATTAAGATTTCTGATGGTTGGAAAACTAATGCGAAAAAATTACTTGAACAAAATGATGAAGTTATCGCAAATAAAGTGTCTGATGCGATAAATGAGCTGATACGAATCCAAGACTCTAAAAAAACTGGAATAAAAAACAAAAGTTATATTGAATTGGCTCTTCATGTTAATCCTAAAAAGTGGAGAGAGTATTTTGAAGTTCTGTCCCAAGCGGATCTAACTAAACAAAATGTGCTAGTAAATGTTTGTGAAATCATTTATGCAGATATACTCTCTATAATGGCTGAATTGCATTACAAAGAAATGGGTATTAATGGATTACCCGAAGCTGCAGATTTGCAAGTTAAAGATACTATGCTAAGTCTTCTAAGGGAGAACTTACATACAGAAGCGACCAAGTGGTTAAAACCGATTATTCCCAGCGTAATCTTGTTCATTATAGGTGATGAAGCGGACTCTAAAAAGGTTAATGACAGTGTAAATGAACTTGTTCATCTTATGAAGATAACAAGTTATGATAACACCTCTATTAAAGAGATAGAGCATTTTTCAACTGATGAAACGAAAATAAATAATTATTTTAATACTGGAGACATTCTTTTTAAAGGAGATGGTGAATTATTACTTTGTATCTCACCTCAATGTGATGTATTCAGACCTAAAAAAGTTGGTTTCAAATTAAAATTTATTAAAGGTAAGATAGAGAGGTATGACTCCGCAAGAACATTAGGAGGTAATGAGCATCTATCGATAATTCCGGATCCTGAAGATAGAGCAAAGCTTATATGTGTAATATGGAAATTAAGTGATTCAAATACCGTAAAGATTAAGGATTTAAAGGATTATACACGACCATATAGATTGATGAATAACTACATCCAACAGATAGTAAATTCATATATAGCCTATCATTCAAGAGCAGGAGTTGATGAAGTGTTTATAAAAGGTTCCACGAGTTTAAGAGGTCTATATATATTTAATAAAATTGAATGATTTTGTTTGTAAAGACAAAAGAGCTTCTATATAAGTAATATAAGATCTGTAGTAAAACGCCGGAATTTATTGTCCGGCGTATTTTGTATGGAACTGGTCAAAGATGTTGCACGGAAATGATTTTTCCAAAAGGCCTGACAAAGTCTACTTAAGAGAGAAATTAATAATACTGCCCGAACAATAACTAATGAGGGATCAATTATGTGGACTCGACCAAGCAGTATGTCAATCGAGGAATATAGTTTATTAACCATAAGTATATATTGATCATTTAATATTGATTGGACGGCTAATTTTGAATAACAGGAGAACAAAAAAATGCCACAAGTAGAGTTGTTCCGTGTATGGCTAGAATGTTATACATCTCTTTCTGCAAGTACTCTCGATAAATATACACGGGCTATGCATGTCAATTCACAAGAACTAAAGAAATATAAAATGCTTGAGGGCAGTCTCTATGATATTACCGATTCTCGAATTATTGAAGAAATGAAGGAGAAATACCGATCAATTCCAGAATTAAGAGATAAAGATGAACGTGGGAATAGGATGTACAGCAGAGCATTCAATTATTTCAAGTTATTTCTAGATCAATATAATGAACAATTAATTAGCAAAGAAATAACACGCCAAGATTTTGAGTATGACCAATCGCTGATAGAACTGTCGCAAGAAGGACAGATAGTATCACCTGATATTGTTGATACGGTGCAAGAAAGGCTGAGTCTAAAACTCAATGATTTTAAGTTATGGCCAAGAAATTCTGGATTAGCTAAAGATACTATAGCCGCGGCGAATTTTTTATGTGAAATAAATAATAACCATAAACACTTCATTTCAAAGTTTAATAAACAAAATTATGTTGAGGCACATCATATTATCCCGATGGAGTATCAAGAGAAATTCGAGGTTAGTTTAGACGTTTACGCGAACATCGTATCACTATGTTTAGTTTGTCATAAAATACTGCACTATGGTTCTTTTGAAGATAAAAGGATGATATTGGAAAAATTATACAAGTTGAGACAAAAGCGGCTTGAAAATAGCGGAATTTGCATAACATTAAATGAACTTTATGGCTATTACCAGGATTAAATCAATATTAGCTAAAAAAATAAGATGTTGAGATGCTCCCATCCTTTCGAGTAGGCACCATTAATTGTGTTGACAGTTTGTTGACGAACATCGCCAACAAACAATAAAACGCAAATAGAGCAATATACTATGGATAAAACCCTTATATATCAAGGGTTTTAACCAACTAACACAGAAGCCAAACAACTCCCACTTGCTCCCGCATACGGTGCATGTGTTTCTGTGTGTTACTCATTAGAAATTCTTGAATAAAGCCACATTTATCTAAATTGCAATTAGTATGCTCGAATCAAATCGATCGTGCCATCCCTCTCCTAATCAAAGCGTGGAGTTATTGCGCATAGAAAAGCGGGTGCTGGGGATTGTAGAAGACAGTAAGAGTGGGACAGTTGGCAGTGGACGAAATATATGATTGTTAATGAATCTGTTTTCGTAGAATGTTATAATTTGGATGGTACATACACACCTTGAGTGGGCGCACTCCTCCTTGTGAAGGAGGTGATGCGATGAACATTTCGTTCGGTGAGGCGATAACCTTCGGGATCTTCTTGTTGGCATTGCTGACTTACATCGATAAACGAAAGTAACCCACTCTTAAGGTTCGCGCCTAAGTGGGTTACTTCCTGGTCATTCTGATCTTGGAGGAGAAATTCCCGCTCAAGATGTTTGTACCGGGGAGCAGCAGGGCGGCTGCTCCTTATTTCTATTCTTATCTTAACATACCCATTTTTAGTCCTCAATAACGATTCAACAAGATTGGTACCAACAATAAAATCAAACCTTAACTCTGATAATGGAACATTTACCACAATGCCACTTTAAGCTCTTTAAATCTCCCCGCTCCTCCAGCGCTCATTCCTATGCTTGATCAGATAACCATAAGATATCCTCTTCTTTAATAAGGTACTTTGCAGATTCCTATTAGATATTTACGATAATCCATTAATATGAAAGATTTAATCTTGGGGAAAGAAGGTGAACAGGAGCATCTGGGGAGAAAGGAATAGGGGGGGTACATCCGGATTCTGGAATGGCTCATTACGTTTGATGGCACGACGCTTGCCGTACAGGTCGATTTTGAGAAGGAATCGGCGCAAGTGCGGGAAAAGCTGTTTCAATGGACCCGAGAAATTGCCGAATATCGTTTGGCTGTTTATTTTGAGCGGAAAAGCGTGTTAGTCCCGGGGGGGAATTCAGTCGACTCTCCCTTTCTAATTAATAGAAGAGCTGAGACATAGCTTTTGTATGTTGGAAAACTCCATGGTGAACTTCCCAATACTCCATATATTAAGCTTTTTAGAGTTTACTTGTCTTCAATAAGCTCAAATTCAGGCTGTAACAAATAGCTCAGAGGATATAGCTCTGAATTTGCTGAGATGAGTGCCTTGATTAGAGCGATTCTTTTCCCTTCCGAAGGGTAGAAGGTTACGCCAAGTGTCTCAGGTTCAATGAATTGAATGATGAGATAGGCGTCCTCCTTTCGGTTCATGCGGCATATCACATTAAATTCAGAAAATACCGAATCAAACTCATCGAGTAAGAAGATATGGCAGGTTTGATTGTGCCAATCCGATTCGTATAGTCTATATGACTGGCTCTCAATGAGTTGTATAAATTGCGCTGGAGACAGCCCGACTTCAAATCCGGTAATATATCCGGAACTGTCAAAATCGACTCCATATTCAGTCTCGAATTTCGCTTGCTTATATCCGCTTCTAAACGAAAAAGGGAGCATCGTCATGTTGTCGAGGAAGATTCCCAGTTCCTGTTTTTGTTCAAAAGGTATTTGGATCTGGGAAATATCCATGGATTGATTTAATATACAGTGGGTTTGATGGGGAACTTTCCCGGCTGGAGGTTGTAGATACACATAACCTATATGAGCATAATCCGACTTAACACAAGTAATCTTCATAACTGCCTCCTTTAATAATCTTAAACTCGATAAAATAGTTTTAGTTTCTTGGATCCTCAAAAAAGGGCGTGAAAGGCCTGGATTAACAGGTCTATCGCGCCCTTTTCTCATATAATCCGGACTCGGATTATAGCTTAAAACGCAACTCTGCCACGAGCTTCACAGCTTCGGCTCTCGTGGTCGGATTGCCTGGACGGAAGGAGCCGTCCGGATAGCCGTTCACGAGCTGCAGGGACACCGCTTTAGCGACAGCCTCGCTCGCCCAGGATGGGATGCTCTTCGCGTCCTGGAAGGAGACGGTTGCCGAAGGTACGGCGACCTGGCCATGCTTGTATTCATAGGCCCGGGTGATCAGAGCCATGACCTCCGCGCGGCTGATCGAAGCATTCGGACGGAAGGAGCCGCCCGAGCCCAGCACGATGCCCGCCGCTTGAGCAGCAGCGACGTCTGACGCATACCAGGCTTCGCTCGGGATGTCGGCAAACGGCTGAGCGCCGTTGGAAGCCGTCAAACCGAGGGAGCGCCCAAGCAGGGAGACGAATTCCGCGCGGGTAATTTCGCGCTCCGGACTGAACGTGCTGCCAGTCGTTCCCTTGATGAGATTCGCGGCAGCGGCGCTCTCGATCAGCGATTCCGCCCAATAACCGGGCTTCACATCCGTGAACTTCACATGATTGGTCAGGCTGCTGTATACCGCCTTAGCGATGGACTGCACGACCGGATTGCCAATCGCCTGTGCTTCATCGAAATCGCCCGTCGTCGTGACTTCGGTCATGACGGAGATGGCGATCTCTTGGCCCGGCACGAGGAAATAGCCTACGTCGTGGGTCACGTTTGCGTTCTCGCCGGTCTTGTGGGCGATCGGAGCATCCGGCAGCGCGGCGCCGAACTTCGTGTTCACCTCTTGCGCCTTCATCCAAGAGATAATCTGATTGCTCGATTGTTCGGACAGAAACTCATGGTTGTAGATTTTGGTGAGCAGCGTCACCAGGTCGGCTGCGTCGATATAGTTGTCCTGCTCCGGCGTCGGCGCCGCGGCGAACATTTTGCGGCCCAGATGCATCGTTTGAAGACCCAATTGATCCATGAGTGCCTGAACCTTTTCCAATCCGACAACGTCGATCAGCACGTTGGTCGCCGTGTTGTCCGACTGGGTGATCATCAGCCGCGCCAGCCGCTCGATGGTCACATCCTGTGGGAAAGTCTCCTTCTGGAGCGATCCCGTGCCTCCGACAACATCGTCCGGTTTAACCGTAACCTTCTGGTCGAGCGTCAGTGCGCCCTTATCCACCTGCTGCATGAGAGTCGATACAAGGGCCATTTTGATGGTGCTGGCCGGCATGTATGATTGCAGCGATCCCAGATGAACTTCGGCGCCGCCGGCTTGCCCGCTCAAGTCCTTGATGCCGACCGACACGCGGATGCCCTTACTCTTGGCAGTGTCGATGATTGGGGCGACGGCCAGAGACATGGCCGGCCATGTCGAAGCAGTAGAAGCAGCAGATGCCGGATGGTCGGAAAGATAGTTATAGGTTGCTTTGGCGATACGCTGCACGTAAGGGTTGCCTTGTTCCTCTGCTTTACCGTCATCTTCGGGCTTCAGCACCTTCGTAAGTACAGCTATGGCGATCTCACGGCCTGGAATGAGGAAGTAGCCGACATCGTGGCTAACGTACCCAAGCTCCCCGGTCTTATGTGCGATCGGCTTGCCCCGCAGAACGGCGCCAAATTTCGTATTGACCTCCTGCGCCTTCATCCACTCCAGAATTTGGTCGCGGGACTTCGCCGACACCACCTCCGCGTTATAGATTCGATCAAGCAAAGTAAGCATCTCAGGCACACTCGCATAGTTGTCCTCGGCAGGCGATTTGGCCGGGGTCATCATTTTGCGTCCAAGATGGGTGACGGTGAAGCCCTGGCTTTTGATGAACGCATTAACCTTGTCGAAGCCGACGAGGCCGATCAGGGCGTTCGTTGCGGTATTGTCGGATTGAGTGATCATCAGCTTCGCCAGCCGTCCGATCGTCACATCCTGTGGGAATTTCTCTTTCTGCAGCGAACCCGCTCCGCCGACGACATCTTCCGGTTTCACTGTAAGCTTCTCGTCCAAGGAATGCTGACCAGAATCCACCTCCTGCATCAGGGTCGCAATCAAAGCCAGCTTGATAATGCTTGCGGAGTAATAGGCATCCTGGGAACCGAGCTCGATGGTCTCGTGTCCGTATGTACCGCTCAAATCTTTGATATCGACCGATACGCCGACCCCGTGAGCTTCCGCCGCATCGATAATGGGCTGAAGCACGGTTTCCAAACCGGTCAAATGTTCGCCGGATGCGGCCGCATAGGCGGAAGGTGCTTGAACGGACGCCAGCAGCAAAGCTGCGGATAAGGCGACTGCCGTCAAGAATTTGAGACTTCTGGATCTTTTGCGCATGATGAGCCTCCTAGATATAATGTAATATTACCTTACACAACAGTAAATTGATTGAACACATTATATATTGATGTTAGATTATATTACAATATGTTTACGATTTTTATTTTTTAGTTTGGCATTCAGTTAGAATGTGTAATATAACTTGACATAACGTAAAGTGGAGTAATCAATTGTACATACCAGCCCAAGCTAATTTCCATTTAGATGGGACGTGTCGTTGACATCTGGAGCTCATGATTCCATATGGGGAATTGAAGATCGCTGGCAGGCGGTCCTTTTTATTTGTAGGGGAATTTGGCGCTTCGCGACCGTTTTATAGTAAGCTGGAAACAGAGTGAATTAAACTTGGAACAGTGAGGACATGAAGATGACGAAGAAGCTATATTATGAATCCGCATATATCCGGGAGTGGGAGACACGAATCACGCGCAAAGTGGAGCGGGAGGACGGGGCCTATGTGGTCATGGAGGAGACGGCCTTTTATCCGCATGGCGGAGGGCAGCCTTGTGACTTGGGATGGATCGATACCATTCCGGTTCTGGATGTTGTACTGAAGGAAGGGGAGATCCTGCATAAAGTTGAGCGTTTTCCCGAGAAGGAAGAGGTCGGCTGCCGCTTGGATTGGGGGAGAAGGTTCGACCATATGCAGCATCACAGCGGACAGCATCTGCTATCGGCCATGTGTCTGGAGGCATGCCAGGCAGAGACGCTCAGTTTTCACCTGGGTGAGGATTACGCCACCATTGATATCGCTAGGTCCGATCTGCCACAGCACGAGCTGATGATGCTGGAGCTCGAGGTCAATGATCAGATTTACCTTAATCGCAAGGTAACGAATTATTTCGTAAGCGAGGAACAGGCAGCCGTACTGCCGCTGGTGAAGCAGCCGAAGGTAACTGAAGATATCCGGATCGTAGAGATTGAAGGGATCGAATATAATGCCTGCGGCGGGACGCATGTCTCTGCAACGGGTGAGATCGGGTTGATCAAGCTGCTGAAAGCGGAGAAGCAGAAAGGGCATATGCGTATCTATTTTAAATGCGGCTATCGTGCCTTGAGAGAATTTAATGCCGGCATGGAGATTCTCGGTAGCTTGTCCACCAGGTTCAAGACCGCCAAGGAAGAGATTCCGGATCGGATTGCGAAAATGGATGAGGAGCACAAACACCTCCAAGCCGAGTTGATTGCCGTGAAGGCGGAGAATGACGCGTATCTGGCTGACAAGCTGCTGGCAAACCGTCAGGGTAGCCTGATCAAGCACGCTTTTGCGGACAAGCCGCTGAAGGATATGCAAAGCCTGGCGGCCAAGCTCACCGACCAAGCTGATGTGATCGTGCTCTTCGTATCTGGCGCGGATGATAAGGTGCTTCTCGCCCGAGGTGATGATAGCGATCTCGCTTGCGGTGCGTTCTTCAAGCAGCATCTGAATGATTACCGCGGTAAAGGCGGAGGCAGCGACAAGATGGCGCAGGCCGGTTTTGCTAATGGAGAGGACGCCATGGCGTTTTACCATTTTGCGGCGCAGACATTATCGGCGCTTGAAGGGGAATAAGCGGTACGCAGCGGAGAATGTGAGAAGCGCCCATGATGGGCGCTTTTTTAGTTGGTTTTAAGAGAATTAGTGACAGAGAAGCATAAGATGCTACAAGAGGCACGGAATTTGCATGCCTTTGCGTGTTGTAGTCTAAAACACGGCACTTCTATTTTTATGTGGGAAGAACCAATATACTTACGATATTTTGCTGTGCAGTTTTACGCTTCCCTCATCCAAATGTGCTAATCTATTGTTATCGATTTACCATTCTTTAGCGTTAATGACAGGAGGGTTCCCCTTTTGATCCAAGTAGCCGCAGCTATTATCGAAAACGAACACGGACAGTTGTTAATCGCCAGAAAAAAGGCGGGAAAGCCGCAGGCCGGACTTTGGGAGTTTCCGGGAGGCAAGTTGGAGGAAGGCGAAACTCCGGTGGAATGCCTGAAGCGTGAGCTGCTTGAGGAGATGCAGATCGGCATTGAACCTTACGCGTACTTCGGAACCAATGACCATCGCTATGGGGAAAAGCATATCCGTTTAATCGGATACAAGGCACGGTTCATTAGCGGCACCATCAAGCTGACCGATCATGACGAAGTCCGTTGGGTGAAGCGGGATGAGCTTGGCGAATATATTTTCGCGCCGGCGGATGTAGCATTCGTTAACCTGTTAATCGAAGAGAATGAACCTTCAAGTCCAAGAACCGGTGCTGATCATATGAAGACCGCGGATATCAAAACCATTCTCCGTCAGTCCTACGACAATCAGGCAGAACTCAGAAATGCATCCAACCTGGAAGGCTGGAAGGCTGAAGAACGCGAGCAAGTGCTGAGTGCATTCCGGACGAATGATGTGCAAACCGTTTTGGAGATTGGAGCCGGGCCGGGGCGGGACAGCTTGTTTTTGAAGGAGCGGGGCTTCGATATGACGACCGTCGATTTATCCGAAGAAATGGTTCTTTTATGCAGGCAAAAGGGGCTGCGCGCACGGGTGATGGATTTTTGCGATTTGGATTTTGCGGATCGTTCCTTTGACGCGGTATATGCCATGAACTGCTTGCTGCATGTGCCGAAAGCGCAGCTGTCGGATGTGCTCACGGAAATCAAGCGCGTACTGAAGCGGGGAGGCTTGTTCTACTTAGGGCTGTATGGCGGGATGGAGTCGGACGGGATTTGGGAGCAGGATGCTTATGAGCCGAAGCGTTATTTTGCGATGTACCCTGATGAGGAGATACGCATGAAGATTCAGGCGTTTTTTCGGATCGAGGATTTCCATACGCGCGACATGGGCGAAGGAGCCCCTCATTTCCAATCGATGCTGCTTAGAAAAGAGGACGAGATGGCTTGAAGCATCCACTTCAAACCATAACGTGAACAATACCTTTACAGTCTAATCCCGGATTTACCCGTGCTCGACGAATTTGACAGTGCGCTTGATGAGCAGCGCAAAAATACGGTCTTTGACCTTCATGTGCGCGAGCTTAATCGGAAAATGATCATTTTAGCTCCAAAATCGCATGAGCCAAGCTATTTCGAGCGATTTAGCAAGGCATATTTGGTGTATCATAATCCGTTAATTTCCAAAAGTCGGGTGACCTCGATTGAAGCAGAAGGAGTAAATGATCTATAAAATGTTAGTTGGAGCAATAGCGTCTCAGGCTGATTTGATTCCTCTCATCACATTGTATATACTTTGTATATACAATCACGGAGGTGGTTTTGTGTTCCAGGTTCAAAAATGGGGCAATAGTCTAGGTGTTCGTATTCCGAAATCCCTTGCTGTTAAGGTTGGTCTAGAGGAAGGGTCGGAGATCGAGCTTGACGTTGAGGATGGAAATTTGATCATCAAGCCAAAGTCGACTTCGCTAGAGGAATTGCTTGACCAAATGACGCCGGAGAACCTCCATGAAGAAGTCTCAACAGGCAATCCAGAGGGTCGTGAAGCATGGTAGGAAACGGTTATGTGCCGGATCGCGGAGACTTGGTGTGGCTGCAGTTCAATCCACAAGCAGGTCATGAGCAGGCTGGAAAACGACCCGCGTTGGTCCTATCCCCAGCAGCCTATAATGGAAAGGCGAAGCTTTCCTTATTATGCTCGATAACTTCTAAACGAAAAGGCTATCCTTTTGAGGTGAACATTCCGCAGGATTTGCCGATCGAGGGGGTTATTCTCGCCGATCAGGTCAAGAGCCTGGATTGGGAGTCGCGTCAAGCTGCTTTTATATGCAAGGTGCCGCAAAAGACGCTGGCAGAGGTGGTTTCAAAACTGAACTTGCTTATCCACTAATGATTTGCCTTCCGGAACACGTTTCGGAGGGGTTTTTGTTTATGAGGAAATTATGCAATAAGCGGGATTTGGGAGCAGGATGCTTATGAGCCGAAGCGTTATTTTGCGATGTACCCTGATCAGGAGATACGCATGAAGGTCCACGGTTATTTTCGGATCGAGGATTTCCATACACGCGACATGGGCGAGGGAGTGCCTCATTTTCAATCGATACTGCTGAGAAAAGAGGACGAGAAAGCGCAGCAGCGCGGCAAGTTTCAGAAGCGCATTCTGCTGATCGAGGCGGAGGATTAAATACCGGAAATAACGAATGACATACATAAACTCTACATGTTTGTTCCAACAGGGAGGGAGAACCTTTTGCTCGCAGAAATTCACCATAAAATCTCAAGCTCCGGCAGCAACCTGTCCGACCGGCTGGAGGACCAGCTGACCAGCGACGTTTTTGGGGCGCTACGATATCTTCCTTTTCAAGTGGGCTTGAAGCAGATCCTGAAGGCGGTTCGCCTGAAGGACGCCGGGCACCCTTCCCCGGACCCCGTCTGGAAGAGCTTTATAGAAACGACCCAAGATTACGACTATGAACTGAAGTTCTGGTACCGCCACGCCGAGGGAGAAATCGATCTGATTCTTGAGCATGTGGACATCGTTCTGGGTATCGAAGTGAAGTATTACAGTGGCCTGTCGTCGGAGGACGACGAGTCGGAGGAGATGATTACGCCGGAAGAGAGCTGCCACCAGCTCGTGCGGTACTCCCGGTTGCTTGAGGATATCCGCGGCGGGCGCCCCGCTTATCTCGTGTTTTTGGCACCTTTCCAGATCCTGCTCCCGGTCGAAACGGATATGAAGGATCGGCCGCTGATTTCACCCGATGTCACGCTGGGCTTCCTCGCCTGGCAACATGTATTGGAACAACTGCAATCGGTGGATCCGGCAGCGCTGGACCGGGGGCAGCAGATGATCATCCGGGATGTCATCGATTTGTTAGTCCAAAAAGGCTTCGAGCGCTTCAGAGGCTTCCTGCACCACATTCATAACATCCCGCTGGAGGAGAAGCCGTACCAGTTCAGTACAACATCAGGCTCGCAAACCCAACTACATTGGCCGACCAACACTGCGCTTCAGGAGGAATACTATGTCTACAACAAATGATCTGGGCGGGAATATCAGCCTTTCGGTCACCGTGCTGCGCGAAACCTACAAAAACTTAAATCTGCTTATGAATGAAATGGATATGATCGGCGAGGAACTGGGGTTCATGTCTTTAACGTCACGGTTTCTCAGATGGAAATCCGATGCCTATGAAGAGGGCTGGCTGCTGAGCAATTTTATCAAAATCTATCAGCTGGACGGCGATTCCGCCGGCAACGAGCGCGTGCCTGATGTGAAGGACGGGGATGTGTTTGTCATCGAGATCGACCTGGAGGGGCAGGACGATTATCCGGACATCACCTTGTCCCGTTTCCGTTACGATTTCTCCAAGTGGGAGCGCATGCCTGCGACCTCGGACCACTGGCTGTTTCGCGATCCATACTGGCTGGACAATCATTTTGATATTACCTGCGAAGACGGCATCTGGCGAAGCAAGACGAAGGCGAAGTCCGTCAAGAAGTATTGGGGACTCCAGCAGGCTATCGGTACAAGCATTCCGCTCACTTCCGTCACGGACGCCGAGACGATCCGGAACAACCTATTCGAGCAGCTTCTAAATTTGCCTGAGGCATAAGGGCAGGTCTTCGCATAGCATGATTCAACCCATTCCACGATTGTGAAAGGAAGTGCATCCGCATGACTCAGTTCGATTCGGCCATTGAATTCGCCGCCGTTGCGCATCGGGACCAGGTAAGAAAAGGCTCCGACATTCCTTACATCAGCCATCCGTACGGCGTGGCCATGATCCTGCAGCAGGCGAAGTGCAAAGAGGAAGTCGTCATCGCCGCGCTCCTTCATGATACGCTGGAGGACACGGACACGACGGAAGAAGACATCCGCAGCCGCTTCGGGAGCGAGGTTCTCCGCCTGGTGCAGGGAGCATCGGAGCCGGATAAGTCGGCGCCTTGGGAAGCGAGAAAGCAGCATACGCTGGATTTTCTGAAAAGCGCGGATCTGCCCCTCCGGCAGCTCTCCTGCGCGGATAAGCTTCACAATTTGCGGTCCACCCGCCGCGATTTCGAAGCCCACGGGGATGCGGTGTGGCGCAGGTTTAACCGGGGCTATGAGCAGCAGAAATGGTATTATACCAGCCTGGTCGAAAGCCTGGGGTACGCCTCGCGGTTCCCGCTCCTGGATACGTTCCAGGACGAGGTGGAGCGGTTTTTCCTGGAGCTGGAGCTTCCCGAGGAAATTCGCCGCATCCGCCGGGACAAGAAGCTGTATGATTTGGTTCTGCAGAACTTGTATGAAGAGCTGGACCGCGCTGAGCCGCCGGTGCAGCAGCCCATAACCTTGGAGGATTGGCAGCGCGCTGTGTACGGGTGGAGCCGGGGATACAGGGAAGGGGCAGGCGAAGACGAAATCGGGCAAAAGCTGGAGCTCCTCGAGTACCTTCGATCCCGCGACATCGACTTTGAGGTCAACTCGGAAGGGACCGATATGATTTTATCCGTGTGCGCTGCCTTACAAGAGAAGTTCCATCTGTATCCGCATGAGGTATACCATCACCTGTACCGTAATTTGAAAAAGGGAACCCTATAGTCCTTTCACCGGACGGAAGGAACACGGAAGCGATAGCGGCAGTAATGATCCCCTTGGAGGTGATGAGATTCAGGGCGGATGCCGATATAAAGGCAAAGGAGGTGGCATGATGGATATTGCAGCATTGTCTACATCGATGAGTCAGGCAGCTTTAGCTCAGCAGGTAAGCTTGTCGGTGCTCAGCATGGCCAAGGGCCAGGCGGAACTGCAGGGGCAGAACCTGATTCAGTTGATGGAGAAGAGCATCGATCCCAACCTGGGAAAGAAGCTGGACATTTCGATTTAAACTGTCAGCAAGCGTGGTAAACAGAAGACGTGTACCGGAACAGGGGGTCGCTGTAAATGACCAGTCCGGTCACGTCTTTTTTTGCTTGCGCGGAGTTAGCAGTGCTTTTCTCAAATTGTACCTTCAACTACCGAACATAACGCCGCCGATGACCTATTTCCTTCGCTTTCCTCCTTATATCCGGCAACATTCCATTCACCCTGTTCACGATACTTAGCATCCAGCATACGATCTACCCGCTATTCGATAACCTCATGTAACGTTGATTTTCCCCCCAGCGCAAATATTGCGCGAACCATCAAATATTGCTGCTTGCCAAATCCGTGGCTCCATTTGAACCGGCTTCAGGCAGCTTGAAAGTACTGATAGAGAGCACCTGCAAGGCGGCGGCTCCTCCGCTGCATCCGGCATCATGCGCCGATCTTACCGGACTTTCCGCAAATATTGTGCGCCCCATCAAAAATTGTTGCTTGCCCGGCATCCGGGGATCACTTTATCATGAGTCCAAGCGGAAAGCGGGCCTGCAAGTTCCGTCAGACCATCAGGGAAGGGGGAAGATCATGAAAGCCATCCGTCAGCCGATTAAGCGAAAATCTTTTCGAGTGCGTGACAATCTGCAGCTTTACCTCATCATGCTTCCCGTTCTGGTTCACATTTTGATTTTCAGCTATATACCGATGTACGGGATTCTGATCGCTTTTCAGAATTACTACCCGGGCAAACCGTTTTTATCCCTCCACGGAACCGATTGGGTAGGCTTTCAGCATTTCATCGACTTTTTTAACGGCCCGTATTTCGGGCGGCTGATGCGCAACACGTTTCTGCTCAGCTTGTATTTTCTGGTGTTTGGCTTCTGGGTGCCGATCCTGTTCGCCCTGCTGCTCAATGAACTCAAAAGCGGCGTGTTCAAGAAGTACGTGCAGACGGCAAGCTATCTGCCCCATTTTATTTCGAACGTGGTCGTGGCGGGGATGGTGTTGTCCTTCATCAATACGGACGGCATCGTGAATGCCGTCGTCAAGCTGTTCGGCGGCACGCCGGTGGCGCTGAATACGGAGCCGGGATATTTTCCGGCGATTTATACGATCACGAGCATCTGGAAGTCGTTCGGGTGGAGCAGCATCCTCTATCTGGCCGCTATGTCCTCCGTGGACCCTCATCTATATGAAGCGGCGAAGATGGACGGAGCCAACCGCTTCAAGCAAATGCTCCATATTACGCTGCCCGCCATCCGGCCCACGATTTTCATCCTGCTGATATTTGCGATTGGCAACCTGCTTTCCGCCAACAGCGAGTTTATTCTGCTCATCTATAACCCCATGGTGTACGAGACGGCCGACGTCATCGGAACGTATCTGTACCGCGACGGCCTGCTGGGAGGAAATTTCAGCGCGGGGACGGCCGTGGGACTGTTTATCTCAATCATCAATTTCTCGCTGCTGTACGCAGCCAATACGCTCAGCCGCAAATATTCCGATTACGCCTTATGGTAAGGGGGAGTCCCATGGCCGCCTTGGTCAAAAGAAATCCGAACACCATCAAGCAGGGCTCGGCAGCCGTCGACGTGATGATGTATGTGCTGGCCCTCGCGATCTGCTTACTGACGCTGTATCCTTTTTATTTCGTGGTTATCATGTCCATCAGCAATCCGACGGAAGTGGCGGCCATGAATGTGTTCTGGTATCCGAAAGGCTTCTTCCTCGATTCCTACAAGCTGATCGTCAGCGATACGAAAATGTGGTGGGCCTATTCCAATACGCTGATTTATGTGAGTGCAGGTACGCTTCTCAACTGTCTCACGGCCGTGCTTGGCGCCTATCCGCTGACCGTCCGCAATCTCATGGGCAGGAAGTGGGTCGTTGCTTACCTGTTGATCCCGATGTATTTTGGAGGCGGTCTCATTCCGTCCTATCTGCTGGTGAATAAGCTCGGGCTGTACAACACGATGTTCGCGGTCATCATTCCGGGAATGGTCAGCATTTGGAATATCATCCTGGTCCGGACCTTTTTTGCCAACATTCCAGACGGGCTGAAGGAGTCGGCCTTTATCGACGGCGCTTCCCATCTGCAGCTGCTCTTCCGGGTCATTCTGCCGATATCCAAGCCGATCCTGGCGGTCATCGCCATTTATTCGGTCGTCGGCATCTGGAACAGCTGGTTCGACGCGCTCGTGTATCTGCCGAATGAGAAGCTGCATCCGCTGCAAATGTACCTGTACCGGGTCGTGGTCCAGCAGTCGGTCGATTTGAAGATGTTATCGCTTGAGGATACGAAAAATGCGGTGGCCAACATGCTCTCGAACATTCAGCTGAAATACGCCATTATCGTCTTCACGACGCTGCCGGTCATTTTTACGTATCCGTTCTTTCAGAAGTACTTCATCAAGGGAGCGCTGCTGGGTTCATTGAAGGAATAAGCCGATAGAGCCATCCAAAGGGGGAAGAGTTCCATGAAAAAAAGGAAAATACCGTTCATGCCCGCCATCATCGCCGTTATTATACTTGCATCTGCAACCGCTTGCAGCGGAGGGGACAGCAAACCGGAGGAAGCGGAAGGTGGTGCCCCGGACGGGCAGCAGTCCGCCAAGCTGAAGCTTCTCGGGCCGACCGGTTCGAACAAGTACATCAAATTCCAGGACAGGGAGAAGTACCCGGTCTGGAAGGAAGTCGACAAGCTGCTGACCGATGCGAAGCTCCAGCTCGATTACGAGCTCGTGCCGAACGAGCAGTATAACGTCGTCATCAAAACGCGCATGGCGTCCGGCTCCAATCTTCCGGATATCGTGAACATATCGGCGCTTGATAATACGACGGTGCTTAATCTGGCGAAGCAGGGCGTGCTGCTGGACCTGAATCCGCTGATTGAGAAATACAGCAACGGCAACATCAAGAAGATGTATGAACAGGAATTCCCGTATGCGAAAAAAACGACGACGACGTCGGACGGGAAAATGTACTGGTTCAGCGACCTGCACAAAAAAACGTATAAAGGTACCGATCCGGCCCCGGTCTCTTTGACGATGCTGCTCCGCAAAGACTGGCTTGATAAGCTGAGCCTTCCGGTTCCGGCGAGTGCGGAGGAATATTTGCAAACGCTGAAGACGATGCGCGAGAAGGATGCGAACGGCAACGGGCAAAAGGATGAGGTCCTCGTCTACGATCCGGGCGCCTTCTCCGGTCCCATCGCGCAGTGGTTTGGCCTCGGAACGAGCATTTCCTCCGTGGATGTGGAGAACAAGAAGGTCGTCTCCCCATGGTACCAGGACGGCATCAAGGATTATTTCCGCTACCTGCAGCAGCTGGTGAAGGAAGGCGTGCTCGATACAAGTCTGATCGGGGGGACAGCGGAGCAGAAGCAGCAGAAAATGACCGAAAACCAGGTCGCCTCCGTCGGCGATTACAATCTGGAGACGTATTTGGAGCCGACGATCAAAGGCGGCGGGGAATATCTCCCCCTCATGCCGCTTCCGGCCGCCGATGGCATCACGCCTGCAGCCCAAATCGAGCCTCCGTTTCTGGTGTGGCAGAAATACGCCATTACGAAGGACAGCAAGAACGTCGAGGCGGCGATCAAATACTTTGATACAATCTATTCCGACAAGTATGCGGACCTTCTGTATTGGGGAATCGAAGGGCAAACCTATAAGAAGGACGACAGCGGCGCCAACGTATTCATCAATAACGCCTCGGACGAAGAACTGTCCAAATCGGGCCTGGCACCGGGGCTCCGGCTGTTCGGAGATACGGTGTTCCCGCGGGTTCAGTTCGCCAATCTCGAGTTTGAGCTGTCCGGCGTACCGGAATACAAAGCGGAGAACGAGCGTAATATTCTGAAATACAAGCCGTATTTCGTCAATATGAACGACAACTATCTGGCCATTCCCGATGACAAGCAGCTGGAGACCAAAACGAAGATTTTGACCAACCTGAACACATATTCCACGGAGCTTGCGACCAAGCTGGCTTTGGGGCAGAAATCGCTCGACAACTGGGATCAATATATCGCGGATCTGAAAAAGCTGGGGCTGGATGAGCTGCTTGCCATCGACCAGCAGCTGCTCGACCGGTACAACAGCATCCAGTAGTTTGATGCCGCACCCGTATGCGTTTGGAAAATGGCGGCCTCCTTTTCGCTTTGGAGGCACTGCTGTTTTCCTGTTTTTGTAGTCTGTATAAAAAGGACTTAAGAAAGCAACATGTTTCCGGCGCGACGAAGCCGGGTGTTCAAGTTCAGTTTATATAAGTCTTATCTTTAGGGGAGGGTAGCCCATGCGCAATGGCAGCTTCAGCAGCGGCACGTTTCGTAAAATCCTGTTGTCTTACACCGCGATTTTGATGATTCCGATCATTGTGTTCAGCGCCCTGAACGTGCAGCGGAATATCATCGAAGAGAAACGTCGGCAGCACGAGGAGCAGGCGATGGATGCCAAGCGGATTGCCGACCTGGTCGACAATAAGCTGGGTGAGCTCAAAAATTTAGGCAAAACGCTGAGCAACGAATCCTGGGTGAAGAAGCTGATGCAGCATACGAGTGTATATGATCAGGAATTCGATATTACCAAAATGCTGGAGATCCGCAAAAGCCTCGACAACAGCGTGAATTCGCAGGGCATCCTCTCGTTCGGCATGGTGGTGTTTCCGGAGCAGCAGCAGGCGCTGACGTCCTGGGGGATGTTCCCGCTTCAGGAGCTGTTCCAGTCGATTGCCGCATTCGACGAGCCGGCCAGGCAGCAGCTGCTCGGCTCTTTCTCGGAGCAGCAGTATTTTACCCTGCTGCCGCCGGCAGGCATGAAGCTGTGGGGCAGCGATAAGCGGGTAATCCCCGTGCTGCAGAGCCTGGAGGTCGTCAATCATCCGCGCGCGGTATTGGTACTGTTTATGGACAGCGCCTACCTCACGGATTATATGCACCGGTTCGGGGGAACCGGATCGCAGGAGATTGCCATGACGTCCCGTGATGCATTGATCTATCGCCAAACCCGAAATGACCCGCCCGGCAGCAGCGCAGCGACCTTCCCCATTCATTTGTCTTCGCAAGCCAGCGATCTGCAGTATACGATCTCCTACGTCGACAGCAGCGTCATTGGCATCGGCAATTTGTTCAGCTCGCTTGCGGCCATCCTGATTTCCATCATCCTTGGCGCCTGTTCAGCTTATCTGCTGGCCAGGATCAGCTACCGTCCGCTCGGCGCCCTGCTGAACAAGCTCAGCGCCGCGGCACGGACCGAGGATTCTAGACAGGGCAGCGTAAGAGGTTCCGAATATAACTATATCGAAAAGTCGTTCGACCGGCTGCTGCACGAGAACCGCAAGCTTCAGGAATCCATGCAGGATTATGAAAGCGCCGCCAAGTCGAATTTGTATCTTCGTCTGCTCAAAGGATATTTTATAGACGATCATCATAAAAATGAACTGGGGAAGCTCGGGATCGGCTACACCGAGGAGATGTATTACTGCACGATGCTGGTCAGCTTCCATGCCATCCGCGATTTCTCCGACTTCGAGAAAATCCGGAAGATCGAAATGCTGATGATGATTGTGGAGCAGGCGATGAGCCGTTATGGGCTGGACTATGAGCTGTTCGAGGTGACGAATGCGGACAAGGCGATGATTGTATCCTCTGCGCGCCCGTTTGGGGACGATGATATACTGGAGCGAATGGCTGCCGGGATGGCCGGGGAAATCGAGCGGCTGTGCGGATTTCATCCCGATATTTTATACGGAGGGGTTGAACAAGGGCTTGTAGGCATCAGCAAATCATATTACACGGCCAACGAGAGATTGCATTACACCGTATTCTCGCGCGAACATTTCCAGGTGCTGCAGGAGGAAACGATTCAGGCTGGTGTCGATTATTATTATCCGACGGATTGGGAAGTACAGCTCATCAACAACCTGAAGATCGGGAACCTGGACACCTCCCTGCAGATTCTGCATGAAATCCATGCCGAGAATGAAAGGCGGGAGCTGATGGAGTCCAGCGTGAGCAGACTGCTGTCCCTGCTGATGGAAACGATGCTGAGAGTGCTGCATGAGCTGAATCTGGATACGGCCATTTACTCGAAGCAGTTCGCCAGCCGGGCCAAAGCGGCGGACACCCAGGAAATGTGGAGCTATATGTTTGAAGTCGGCACGCTCATTTGCGAGCGCAAACGGTATGCCAATACGTCTTCCGCGATGACGGCCGGCAGCGAGCTGCTGCAATACGTGAACCACAACTATGCGAGCGCAGATATTTCATTAAAGCAGCTTGCGGAGATGTATCAAATGTCCGTCTCGAAGGTGTCCAAAATATTCAAAGAGGTTACAGGCATCAATTTCTATGATTACGTATGCCGTCTGCGCATGGAGAAGGCGAAAGAACTGCTCAGGGAAAGAAGCTGCGGCATCGATCATGTCGCGCACCGGGTGGGGTACGAAAATGTGTATTCTTTCAAGCGCGCCTTCGCGCGGTATGAAGGCATCAAGCCGGATGAATACGCGGGAACGGCGGATGGCCGCTGATTTAAGCTGGGGCTGAAGCGTTCATCATCATTTAATTTTGACATGCTTCTGATGCATAGACAGGTAGTTTGGAAATCCGGCCAAGACCGGAAAAATAGGGATCGACAGCCTGAGCCGCTATACAAGCGGCTTTTGTTTTTCTTTTGGAGAAGGTGACGATTTCGCTCGGTATAAGGCAAGGTACTCACGTAAGAGACTGAGGAATGCAAAGAACATGATGATGTTGATCAGCCTATCTTTTACCTTGGGCCAGATCGCCACGATGTTATCGAGGTTTATTCCGTCGCCTTCGAGCAAAAAACTCGACGCGGTCAAATCCTGAATGAAATGAGGATTCCATAGCGTCTGATCCGCAAGCATGATGCACACAAGCGCTGTTGTCATCACCGTTATCACCATATTGAAAGCCATCAGCTTAACCGATCTATAACGTACAACCAGTTGGACGATTCCCTGCATAATCGACAATGCGGCTACAATCCACAGAAGCGGTGCGTAGTGCCTGAATACATCGTTGTCCAGGAACGGAACGCTTATGAACACGCCATCGTGGTACCTCCAAATCCCGAGCAGATCGGTCAGATAGAGACAAACCACCATGATTGCAATGGTAAGAAAGATGCCTAGGATTGGCCCAAATCTATTGATCTTCATCTTGGCGTCCGGAATCGGCGGCAAATGGGAGGGGCTCCACACTTTAGTCCTGCTGGCGTTACCGGCGATATTTAATCGCTGCCTATGCCCTATCCACGCGAATACAACGGTAACCCAAGCGAATCCCTGTGCAGCGCCTGTAACGAGAGAGGCCAGATAGTCTGTAACCGGGCTTAGCTTTCCCGAATGGGAAAGGAATGTATCGATGAGGAAAGCAGCGGTTAGTCCGATGACAATCGAGGCAAGCACAATCTTGAGCGTAGTCAAGTAAGCATCGATCAACAGGGGACCGATCAAGTAACGGTCGTACCCGCGATACTTTGCGGCCAGCTCATTCGGAGGTCCAAGCTCAAGCAGCACGCTTTCGACATCCTCTTGGGATACTTGGTCAGCCGGTGCGCGTTCCTCCAGCATATCTTCAATCAGATCCTGCAATTCCTGTTTAATATCCGTTCTTTGCTGCTCAGGCAGACGCTGCGTCACGGCATAAATATATCGGTCAATGACTTCCATACTGCTCTCCTCCTTCAAGATCGGTCAAAATGCCATCCATGCTGGCGACCAGCTTGCGCCACTCCTCGCACAGTCCTGCATATACTTTCTTCCCGAACGGGCTGAGCAAATAATATTTACGGGGACGCGATTCATTCGTATCCCATTTGCTCTGAAGCAGCTCCTGCTTCTCCAGCCGGCGAAGCAAGGGGTATAGGGTGCCGGGATCGACGGCGATTCCCTTTTCCTGCAATAAGGGCACGAGAGAATAGCCATATTGGGGTTCGGACAATTGACTGAGCACGCCAATGACAATCGTGCCTCGCCGCAGCTCGCTTAATAAACCCGTTATCGTTTCATTGACATCCGCCATATGATCAACTCCTGGAAAATATTGTACTGTATGACGCACACTATTGTAAATGAAATAATATAAATTGGGTATTTCAATATGTGTTATGGTGTGAGTAACCAACCTCATGTCCTGTTCAAATAACGGAGTGATATGAATGCGGACAGCCAAAGGGAGAATACATGTTAACGACACAAACATTAAAAAATATTGAAAAATTGCAAAAAGAGTGTGAAATTCATGATCACATCCAACTGAAGCTTAACTGGGAAATGCTTAGAGCGCGCGAATCTGACCACCTGGATTTTCTTCATTATGAAGATGGCGAACTTGTAGCGTTTCTAGGTTTGTATGCTTTTGGTTCGACCGTCGAAGTGTGCGGGATGGTCAAACCAGGTGCAAGGCGACAAGGGCATTTTCACCGGTTGTTCCAACAAGGAATGAAAAGAGTAGAGCGAGACGGATACCGGAAGGTTTTGTTGAACGCGCCTGCGGGATCCGATGCGGCAAAAGCTTTTTTGAGCAAAATAGGTGCTGAGTATGCCTTCACAGAGCATCAAATGAAGTGGCAGCAACGATCCCTTGAAGATACGAATGATATTCTTTTGAGGCACGCCACATTAGAGGATTACGACATGCGCGTACGGTTATCCGTTGCGGCGTTCGGGTTGAGCGAAGAGGACGCCAGAGCTATAGAGAGCAAGGTCACCCCGGATCACACGGAAATGTTGATGATTGACGTGAGCGAAGGTACGGTAGGGAACATTCGAGTGAGCCGGGAAGAGGGGCAAGCGTGGATCTATGGATTTGCCATTTTGCCAGAATATCAGGGCAGGGGAATAGGCCGGAAAGTGCTGCGCCGAGTCATTAAAGAACAAAGCTTGGCGGGATATTCGGTACACTTAGAAGTCGAGACGAAAAACGACCACGCTCTAGGTTTGTATGAATCGGTTGGATTTAAAACCGTGCATTCCCAAGATTACTATAGATGGATGAACCCGGCGGTTTCCAACGAATGACAATGAAGATATCAAGGACATCATTTATCAAAATAATGCGGATACGCTGTTGGAAAGAGCGGAGGATGGATGGATTGTTCGACACCGCTTGTGATGAGCCGCATCGAACCGCTCTACATCACAGCTGAGCTTAGCGGCGTTTTTCTTCTGAAAGCGCGGATTGGCGAGGCAGAAGCTACAAACAAGACACCTCATTTTCATAAAAATGAAGTGTCTTGTTTGCGTTCTGTAATCTTTTTTTGTAAGATGATGCACCTGTTCTTGGAGTAAGAGAAACGAACGGTCTTCGTCATCTCCGACGAATAAATAGGAACGAAAGTAAACTTCCGCCCACAAAAATGGAAGCTGTCACAATCAGCGCCGCATTCATTCCGGTAAGCAGGGTTCCGCTGCTGCTCAGAATGGCACCCAGGATGGCAACGCCGAGCGTCGCTCCAAGCTGCCTGCTTGAGTTCAGCGCTCCAGAGATAGCGCCAACTTGATCGGTGGGAACCGAAGAAATAACAGCCGCCATTAACGCCGGAATCGTAAAGGATATTCCTATGCCTAACAAAAATAAGCCGATCATGGTCAACGTGTAATCCGTATTCCCGTCTTTACCGATTAGCATCAGCATCCCCATGGCACCCAGGAGAAATCCGGCCGTCATGGGTATTCTTGGTCCGGTACGACCCACGATCCGGCCGGTGAAAATGGGATTAATGGCCATGGGGATCATCATCGGAAGAAGTGCTAATCCTGCGGAATGGGCTGACAATCCGCGAATTTGTTGGAAAAAGAGAGGCATCATGAACAAAATCCCCGAGAGGCCAATGTTAACCAGCATCCCGGCAAGTATTCCTGCGGATAGGGTAGGTTTCTTAAATAGCCGTAACGGAAGCAGGGGGGCTTTGCTTGTTGCTTCCACGATCAAGAATAAGATGATGCATGCCAGCGCTATACCTAATGCCACCAGAATAAGGGGTGAACTCCATCCATAGGCTCCTCCCTCCATAAGGGCAAAGGACAAAACGACGATGAAGGAAACCGCTGGGACTTGCCCCGCTAGGTCAAGCCGTAGCTGCGGTTGACGAGTGGTTTCGGTGGTGTACCGCGAAGTGAGGATTAAACTGATGACAGCCAGCGGTAAATTAAGAAGGAAAATGCTGCGCCATCCAAGCGAGTCAACTAGAAGTCCACCTATGACAGGCCCTGCGGCGAGCGCAACCCCAGTAACCGCTCCCCAGATCCCAAGAGCGCGGGCACGCATAGCTGGTTCGGGAAAAACATGTGCGATGAGAGTAAGCGAGGCCGGCAACAGAGCAGCGCCTCCCACTCCGAGCAACGCGCGAAGTACGATAAGGGCACCTAGAGACTGAGCCATGGCTGAGAAGCCTGATGCCGCGAAGAAGAGAGCCAGACCAATGATATAGATTCGTTTGGCTCCGAGCTTATCGGCGATCGTCCCCATGGATAACAGCAGACCTGCGAATACGATGGTGTAGGCATTAACAATCCATTGAAGCCCGGTAATACCTCCGCCAAGGTCGGCATGAATAGCAGGGAGTGCGACGCTAACAACAGTCGTATCTAATAGAACCATAAAGTATCCGAGCGAAATTCCGAGAAGCAGCAGCGCTTGCGCTAGCTTCCCGCTATTGTGAGAATGGGCTCGTAGTGTGTTTTCCAAGTATAGACTCCCCTTTCATTTCTGAACGTTTTTCCATTTGCTTCATTGAGAGTGTATATTAGAAACATATACTAGAACTAGATGACGGTTTATCATAGGAGTATTAGTCCTATACATTACCCCTGTGCTGAGAGTAGGTGCGAGCTAATGGAACATACAGAGAATGAACGTTTACGCGAGCTAGGGCAGTTTTTAAAAACGCGGCGCGACCGCATTACACCTGAGCAGGCCGGCTTGCCGAATGCAGGTCGGCGACGTACGCCCGGGCTTCGCCGCTCGGAAGTGGCTCAGCTATCGGGCATTAGCGTAGATTGGTATACGTGGTTGGAACAATCGCGCAACATTCAGGTATCCGCTCAGGTATTGGAAAGTATTGCGCAGGCTCTTCAGCTTGATTGGAGCGAGCGCAAACATTTATTTCATTTGGCGTTACAGCAATTGCCTGCCGACATGCTGCCGGACACGAGCGAAGTCAGCCCAACCTTGCAAAGCTTCCTTGATCAACAGGGGGCAAGTCCCGCTTATGTGACTGACCAGCGGCTGAATATCGTTGCGTGGAACCCTGTAGCATCCTTAATTTACGGGGATTATGGGAGGATGTCCGCGCGCGAGCGCAACACGGTCTGGCGGACGTTTACCTCTCCGTATGTCCGCCAGGTGCTTCAGGAAACTTGGGAGACTCATGCCCGGCACCGCTTAGCGCACTTTCGCGCCAACTACGGGAAGTTCGCCGGTGATCCTTGGTGGATGGAGCTTATCCAGGAATTAAGTCTTGCAAGTGAAGAATTCAGGACATGGTGGTCCCGGCATGATGTCGTGAATGGCCCTGAAGGGAAAAAAATCAATTATCATCCGACGGCAGGCTTGCTTGTATTTGATCAAATTTCTTTTTCGGTATCGGATGCACCCCATCTTACGGTGACGGTCAATATTCCTGCTAACGACGAAACCATCACGAGAGCCAAGAAGCTTCTGTCAGAAGAACATAACCTGCCTTGAAATTCACCAGAGAAGCGAAATAGCCTGTAACCGGGCTTCGCTTTATCGAATCTGAAAGGAATGTATCCATGAGGAAAGCAGCAGTTAGTCCTATGACAATCGGGACCAACAACATTTTTAGCGTAAGTCACGTAAGCATCGATCAACAGGTGAACGATCAAGTCCCGGTACCCGCGATACTTCGCGGCCGCTCATTCGGAGGTCAAGGCTGAAGGCAGCACGCTTTTGACATCCTCATGGATACTTGGTCAGCTGATGCGCGTTCCTCCAGCATATTTTCAATCAGACCTTGCACTTCCTGTTTAATATCCGCCCCTTACTGCTCAGGCAGACGCTGCATCACCGCAATCCATGTAACGATCAATGTCTTTCGTGCTTCTCTCCTCTCCAAGATCGGTCACAATGCCATCCATGCTGGCAGCTTGCTTGTGTCACTCAAAAGGATGGCCCCGTATATCCTTTCCTCCCCCATACACACGACTCTCGATTGCTTAAATTCCAGGCCTGCATTCGCATACCCAACCGTCTCTCCGCATACTTTTTACCAAGCCCCTGCCGGCTTGTTCATTCTGTTGATGCAGACGGCGGTAATAAGCACCTCCGAAAAATACGATAATCCTATTTTTACATACGATATTGACAACAAATAAACCGCTTACATGGTATTCTATCGGTAAGCTGGCCGTCAAGTTGGACGATTGAATGCCGCCGGCTGAAAAGGCAAGGGCATGATGATTCCGACGACAACGCCGGTTATCCAAAATACTTATTGCCATCCGGAGCTGCCTGTCCGGGTGCAAACCATCGGAGGGAAGAGACTATGGCTAAAACGATTGTAGCCGTTATCGGCTGCGGAACGATTGCTAACAATGCACATATCCCAGCGTACATGGCGAACGAGGATGCCGAGATCAAGTATTTCTGCGACATTCGCAAGGAGCGGGCCGAAAAGGCGGTAGAGGAGTACGGCTGCGGCATGGCGGTGGAGGATTATCATACGGTGCTGGAGGACCCGGACGTGGTGGCGGTGTCGATCTGTACACCGAATAACGTCCATGCCTCAATCGCAATCGATTGTATGCGGGCGGGCAAGCATGTGCTCTGCGAAAAGCCGGCGGCCCGGACGTACAAGGAGGCGCTGGAAATGCAGCGTGTGCAGCATGAGACCGGCATGACGCTAAACATTGGCGTCGTCAACCGCTTCAATAAAGGCGTCAACATTATCAAGCAGATGATCGAAAGCGGCGAGCTCGGCGAGTTGTACCACGTCGTGGTGAGCTTCCGCGCGCATCGCTCCATTCCCGGACTCGGCGGAGATTTCACGACCAAAGCGGTCGCCGGCGGCGGGACGCTCATCGACTGGGGCGTGCATTACCTCGATATCGTGATGTACTGTACGGGCGATCCGCGGCCGAGGACGGTGTCGGGGCAAGCGTACTCCAAGCTGGGCCAGGACCTCCGGAATTACGCCTACCTGAGCATGTGGGCCGGGCCGCCGAATTACGATGGCAGCTACGACGTCGACGACTTCGTGACGGCCATGATCCGGACCGAGGGTCCGTCGATTTCGGTCAACGGCGCATGGGCGCAAAACATCGGCGTAGAAGAAACGTACATCGATTTCCTTGGGGACAAGGCGGGTATCCGTCTCCAATACGGCAAGGAATTTACGCTCTATTCAGCAAAGCACGGCGCATTGATCGAAAGCACGCCAAGCTATCCGAAGACCAACGCGTTCCAGGAGGAGATCGACGGGTTCATCGCAGGCATCCATTCGGGTGAAAAGCTGCCGTCGCACATCGATACCGTGATCCTGACCGCGCAAATGATCGAGGCGATCTATCAATCCTCGGGCGAAGGCCGCGAGGTATCCCTGGTGGAAGCGGGAACGAAGGCATGAAAAGAATCGGCTTCATCGACTACTACCTCGACGAATGGCATGCCAATCAATACCCCGGATGGATCAGAGAAGCCTCGGGCGGGGCGATGGAGGTTGCTTTTGCACATGCGATCAAGGACGCGGACCGTGGGCTGACTAACCGGGAGTGGTGCACGAAGCACGGCGTGTCCTGGTGCGACACGATTGAAGAGGTCATCGCCCAAAGCGACTACCTAATCGTGCTCTCGCCCGACAACCCCGAGCAGCATGAGGCGCTGGCTAAGCTGCCGCTCGCTTCGGGGAAGCCGACGTACATCGACAAGACGTTCGCACCTGACCGGGCGGCGGCGCTGCGCCTGTTCGAGCGGGCTGCAGAGCATGAAACGCCGCTGTATTCCTCGTCGGCGCTGCGTTATGCCGATGAATACGGGGACGTCGAGCGCGCAGGGATTCAAGTGATCACGAGCCTCGGACCGGGCTCGTTCGAGAACTACTCGATCCATCAGATCGAGCCGATCGTCGCGCTTATGGGCACGGACGCGAAGCGCGTCATGTTCGTCGGCACGGAGGCCGCGCC
The DNA here is from genome assembly GCF_051966755.1 of Paenibacillus sp. SAFN-054. Classification (NCBI taxonomy): domain Bacteria; kingdom Bacillati; phylum Bacillota; class Bacilli; order Caryophanales; family Paenibacillaceae; genus Paenibacillus; species Paenibacillus sp. SAFN-054. Next base: position 198,584 of record NZ_JBQCKS010000006.1, on the reverse strand, counting down.
GTCCCTGCTGATCGAGTTCGCGGGCGGCCGCCAGGCCACGATCCAGCAGCCGGGTGCCGGCTGCCCGTTCATGATGGCCGTCAACTACGATTCGGGCACCTGCCGCGTCGTGCAGCCGGCATCGGATTATTTCCGGAGCTTCATCCGGGACCTGGTGACGTTCTTCGAAACGGGCCGCGCAAGCGTACCGCCAGCCGAGACGATCGCGATCATGTCGATCATCGAAAACGGGCTTATGGCCGCCAAGCAGCCGTATCACTGGATCGACCTGCCGCAGAGCCAGTAAGCTTAAGAACAGAAAAAGCAGCCATTTTCGGAGAACGGAAAATGGCTGCTTTGTGTTGCATTTGAATATAGGTCGGCAGTCGATCACCAGCCGGCTGACTTGGCAGAAGAAGCGCTTTGGAGGCTATTATCGAGCCTCTTCTGATAGTGCTTAAGCTGTTACGCAGCTCGATTTGCAATCTCCTGAGACTCGTTGATAGCGCATGGCGGCGCTGAAACGAGTCTGTGGAGATTTTTTTGTTATGGTCCGGCTTGCCCATGGACATAAAAGGGAGTGCGACCACAAAGATTTGCAAGCGAAACCTAAATAATGAATGTCCAACACAAAAGTACCTGATAAAACACAAAAGCAGCGGAGGGGACGGAATCGATCTGAAGAAGCGGTAGCGTTCGCCTTTGTCTACAAGTTTTTACCTTTGAAAACATCATCAAGAAAACTTGGAGACAACAGCGATCGGAAGAACGATCCGTACCCGCAGCGGCTGCCTTGCACATAGTAAAGCTTTAAGATTCTTTCGTCTCATTTACGCCAGCAGTCTTTGCCCTACACTCCCTTCGATTTCTCCACCGGCACACCGCCACGCTTATCCCGAACGAACCGATCCAAAACCCGCCTGCTCCACGGTCCGAGCACCGCGAGCGTGGGAGCGTCGACGAACCGATTGAAAAAATGAGCTACTGCAAAAATGAAAGGAGTTGTTAGGATAACGGTGAGGACTGTGCTTAGGCCGTAAGGGAACAGGAGGTGGAATTGATAGAACAGATAGGAGCCCAGAGAGCAGATGATCGTGAAATGGACCAGGTATAGCGAAAAGGATATGCGGCCGAGGTAGAGGAAGGGACGCCTGCCGAACAGCGACTTGAGCCGGGGCGAGATGAGGAGTGCCGTTAAGGTTAGACATGCGCCCAGCGTATGGTAGAACACGAAGAGTGAGAAGGTGGACGAGCCCCTCCATACCAGTATGGAGTAGATCGTATTCCCGGTACCGACGTAGGGGAATGATCCGAGATACAGCCCGGCGCCGAGAAGCAGGGGAACCGTCCAAGGCGGAAGAAAGGCCGCCAGCCGGTCACGGCCGCTGTACGACAGGTCGCTGAGTACCATGCCGAGCACGAATCCGAGATAGTAGGAATCCGCGAGCAGTACCGCGAGAACGGCATAACCGAGAATCCGCAGCTTCGATCGGCCAAGGGTCAGCAGGAACCCGAAGATGAGGAAGGAGCCCAGCAGCTCATAAGTCATCGTCCATAACACGGGATTGTAAGCGGACCCATAAGTGAAGAAGGTGTGGTACAGAGCTTCCTGGACCATGACGAGAAAGCGGGGGCTGGCTGTGAACGGATCGGGCATCGACGATTGGGTCGCCTGGCGGATGTTATCGAAGAATCCTAAGCCCAGGCGCATGGCCGCAAAAGCGAGGCAGACTGACAGCGTGGCCGGAATGGCGAGCCGGAAGAACCTGCGCAGCGCGGAGGCGTAAATATGCATCTTGTCCTTCGTGCGAAAATAGCGCCAGCTGAGCACATATCCGCTCAATACGAAAAATACGCACACCGAGAAGTTGCCGTTGAACATCAGGTTCAGCGGCGTGCGCGCGGCGAAGCCTTCAAAGGGAAAGTGGGCGATCTCCGGCTTTCCCTCGAAGACCGACGGCGCGAACACCTGAAAAAAGTGGGAGACCACGACCACGCAGGCCGCCAGTCCTCTGAAACCATCCAAATAAGCGATTTTCGTCTTCATACCAGGTGCAGTCCTCCCTCGATTTTTGAGTTCATTCTAGGTGATCCGGGAAGGGAAAGATTGTACTTACGTATCGAATTGCCACAGCCCGAATCGGGACGCACAAGCGAATGAGATCGTTATTCCAAAGGGTAAGCAGAGAGGAGTCACGCGACAATGAAGAAGCTCGATATCGATCGATTGACCCGCGCCGGAGTCATTTATTTCAACTCCAAGCTGGAGATGCTGGAAGATTTGCATTGCAAAATGTACCGGATGGACGCCCTCGTCAGCTTGTCCACCCATTTCCATGACTATTATCAGATCTGGTACGTATCCAAAGGCGAATTCGTGCACACGCTCGGCAACCGGCAGTACCGCATCCGCAAAGGCGATTTGTTTCTCGTTCCTCCCTTTACGCTGCATCGCGTGCAGGCTTTTGAGGAAGAAGTGGAGATCCTCGGCTGCGAATTCATGCCGTCCTTCATTAACGAGCGCTTCGGCGATCCTTCGGGTGAGCGGAGGTTCTTCGACGCGAATTATTTGAAGCATTTCTCGCAGTCGGATTGCACGCCGCATTCGCAGATCGCTTTCGACGTCGTCACGGACGGCAGGATTCGCAGCTTGCTCCAGGACATGCTCGGAGAATACGAGGAGCGGACGCCTTTTTTTGAAATCGTGCTGAAGGCAAGCCTGTTGCAGCTGCTGTCGATCCTGATCCGCCAGGTGAACGGGGAGCTGGTGAAGGCCGGATTCCAGAAAATCGAACGATACCGCGATACGATGAACAAAGTCGTCGAATACATCGAACGGAACGCGCATGAGGACATCAAGCTGGAGCATATCTGCGCCATCTCCAACATGTCCAAGCCGACGATCTGCAGGCTGTTCAAAGAGTGGACGGGCAAGACCTTCAACCGCTATCTCGTCGATTTACGCATCTCGAATGCGCTCGTGCTGCTGCAGCGCCCTTCATTGTCCATCACGGACGTATGCTACGCGACGGGGTTCAATGAGCTGGCGTATTTCTGCCGGATTTTCAAAAAGTACACGGGCATTTCCCCGAATCAGTTCCGCAAGCAGGTGACAGGCAAGTCGTTTTAAATTTTAACGATAATCCAATTAGTAGAGACAATAGTGAAATTAACTAAAACGCTTACATGATACCATGTGTGTAGTTGACGGCGGCAAGCGCGCTATTGCGCGGCGCTGCCGCCCCAAGATTAAGGAGGGAAGAGACATGATGCGAAAAGGGAGTACATGGGGGCTTGTAATGGTTTTCCTGCTGGCGGTCGTGCTTGCGGGCTGCGGCGGTAAGGATGCGCCAAGTTCCGGCAAGGAAGCCGGTGAAGCGAAGGGCAGCGACGCCCCGAAAGAAAAGGTGCAGCTGAGCTTCTGGTACGGCTGGACCGGCATGGAGGCGGAAGCCCTCGAGAAACTGATCAAGAAATGGAACGACGCGAACCCGGACATTCAGGTGAAAGGACTGTCCCAGAGCGATTACCAGAAACAGTTGACGGCGATTACCGGGGGCAACCCGCCGGACATCGCGTCCAACTTCGGCCAGGACGTCGTGCCGTGGGGCGAACGCGGAGCGATGATGCCGCTGGACGACTACATCAAGAAGGACAACGTCGACTTGAACGATTTCGTGCCTGCCGCGCTGAGCTCTTCCCAAGCCAGCGGCAAAACGTACGCTCTTCCGGTTGCGATGCATGTCTCGATGCTGTTCTATAACAAGGAGCTGCTGGAGAAGGCAGGCTTTAGCGGGCCGCCGGAGACGATGAGCCAGCTGAAGGAATACATCGCGAAGCTGAGCGTCAAGGAGGATGGCGGCAAGCTGCAGCAGCTGGGCCTCTGGCCGGGCGTCGATGCCTATACGTTCAGCTATGCCTATGGCGGGTCGTATTACGATGCCGACAAGAAGCAGGTCACGCCGGATGATGCCGGGGTCAAGAAAGCCTTGGAATTCGGCAAAGGCATCTGGGACCAATTCGGATCGAAGGAGCTGGACCGGTTCGCGTCTGGACTCGGACAGTACATGTCGCCGCAGAACCCGTTCTTCACGGGCAAATACGCGATGACGATCGACGGCGAATGGCTTCCGACGTTCATCAAGCAGTACGCTCCGAACCTGAAGTACGGCATTGCGCCGATACCATATGACGAGAGCGACGCTGGCCTGAAAAATCCGGGCAACGTCACGACCAGCGTCTTTTACATTCCAAAAGGCGTGAAGCATCCGGACGAATCATGGCAGTTCCTGAAGTGGATGACCGAGCCGGAGCAGATGGCGGAGTTCACCGCGGCCATTGGCAACCTGCCGACCCGGACCTCGCTGCAGACGCATGAAATCTATAAGGAGGTGCCCGGCTTCCAGGAGTTTTTGCAATATTCCTCGAGTCCGAACCTGCACTCCTTCCCGGCTACTTCCTTCTCGACGGAGTACATGACGGAATTCTCGAACCAATATAACGTGATCCTGCGCGGGGATATCAGCATGGAAGAAGGCTTGAAAAGGGTGAAAGACAAAATCCAGCCTCTCGTCAAATAAGCGGGTTCATCACATCCGGGCTAAGGACCGTTCATGGACCTTGGTCCGGCATTCCACGATCACGAGGAGGACGTGCAGATGATAGAAACGGTATCCGCAGCGGCGCCCAAACGCAGAAAGGGCTGGACGAGAAAGGAATGGCATTATTTCGGACTGGGGCTGCTCTTCGCTTCCCCGTGGATCATCGGCTTCCTGATCTTTACCGTGTATCCTTTCTTCAGTTCCCTTTATTTCAGCCTGACGGAATACGATCTGTTCAATCCCCCGAGATGGGTGGGGATGGACAATTACAAGGCCATTATGAAAGACCACAGCTTTTATAAATCGATCAGCAATACGCTGTTCATGGCGTTCATATCCGTCCCGATTACGCTGTTCAGCTCCTTGCTGATCGCCCTGCTGCTGAACTTCAAAGTGAAAGGCATCAACTATTACCGCACCATATTTTATCTTCCCGCGGTAATTCCCGGCGTGGCAAGCGCCCTGCTCTGGACCTGGATGCTGAATCCGGACTTCGGTCTGGTCAACATTTTCCTGCGGTGGGCGCATCTTCCCGATCCGGCTTGGCTGCTGGATCCCCAGTTCACCAAGCCATCTCTGATTCTGATGGGGCTGTGGGGCTCCGGTGCGGGTGCACTCATCTTTCTCGCTGCCCTGCAGGGCGTTCCGCAAACCTACTACGAAGCGGCGCAGGTGGATGGGGCCAACTGGTGGTACCGGTTTTGGAAAATCACGGTGCCGGCGCTGTCGCCGATCATTCTGTTCCAGCTGATCATGGGGCTCATCGGAGCCTTTCAGATTTTCACGGAATCCTACATTCTGGCGGGCGGCAAGTCAAACGGGGGCTCTCTCGGCGGACCGGGGCAGTCGTTGTTGTTCTATGCCGTCAATTTGTACCAGGAAGCCTTCATCAATCTGAAAATGGGCTACGCCTCGGCGCTGGCCTGGATCTTGTTCGTGATCGTGATGCTGATTACGCTCCTGGTTCTCAAAACATCCAAACGCTGGGTCTACTACGGAGGTGAATAGCGGATGAGCGCTGCCAAGCTGCTTCGCACAAAAATTTTTCCGCATACGATGCTGATTCTGTTCGCTTTCTTCTTTCTGTTCCCGTTCGTCTGGCTCGTGTTTACTTCGCTCAAGTCGTCGAATGAGATCTTCGAGCTGCCTCCTCGCATCCTGCCGGATGCATTTCAATGGTCGAATTACAAGGCCGCGTTCGAGGCGGTGCCGTTCTGGCGCTACATGCTGAACACCTTCCTCATCTGCGCAGTCTGCATCGTCGGGCAATTGTTGGCGTCACCGCTTGTGGCTTACTCGATCTCCCGGATTCCATGGGCGGGGAGCAAAATTATTTTTGCGATCATCCTGGCAACCATGATCCTGCCGTCGCAGGTGCAGCTGATTCCGCAGTACATCATTTTCGCCAAGCTGGGCTGGGTCAACACCATCCTGCCGCTGACGATCGGTGCCTTTTTCGGCGCGCCGTTCTACATTTTCCTGCTCAGGCAGTTTCTGCTCGGCATTCCGAGAGAGCTGTCCGAAGCCGCTAAGATGGACGGGGCCTCCGAATTCCGCATCTACTCGCAGATTATCCTGCCGACCTTGAAGCCTGCGCTGGCGACCGTTGCCTTGTTCACCTTCGTGGGTGCCTATACGGACTTCATGGGACCGCTCATCTACTTGAACGATGCCGCCAAATGGACGCTGACGCTCGGGCTGCAGGGCTTCCAGCAGGATCACGGGGCCCAGTGGGAGAAGCTGATGGCCGCGTCGACGATCATGGCAATCCCGATGATTTTCCTGTATTTCTTCGGGCAAAAGTATTTTATGCAGTCGGGGTCGGCGTTTACGGGGTTCAAATGAGGATTTGACTCGGCTTCAAATTTTATTCTTTCTGATAACTAAAAAAGACCCTGCCGGCGCGTAAAGTGCCAGCAGGGTCTTTGGCGTACATGGATCAGGCAATGCTTCAAACTTTATCTTAATGATGCTTGAACTGGAACAATGAACAGGATGATTATATGGTTTGCAAAATGCTCACGACCTGATCTTCAATACGGGAATCGTCAACTTTATTCCAGTGCTCAGGCCGAATCATTTGATACTTTTTCATTCGGTAAAACTCCATAACGGCTTGTTTCAAGGTGAGGTCATACCACTGGATGCTAAACGTCGGTTCCATGATCCGCCGCAGCATAGCATCGTCTTGAACCAAAGATAGGACTGCATTCATCCGGTTAAATATTCCCTGATCCATCCCGGCTTCAAAGAAGCTTTCCAGATTTTTATTCCGATTCTGCTGGGCAATGGCCAGTCTTTCAAACAGCTGCGGATAGAATTCCTTGAGGTCCTCCAGGAACAAATCGGATATGAAAACGACGCAGATCAGGGTTTGCAGGAATGTTTGCTTAAAACGCTCGATGTAAGAGACGGATTCGTCGCTCACCACGGCATCGGCCTGCTGCAAGTAGTTCATCTCATACTCTACAACCTGCTGAATGATGTCATCTTTTGATGAGAAATGCTTATACAGCGTCACTTTGCTGATATCCATATATTTGGCGATCTCGTCTATTTTGAGCTGGCTGAATTTGTTTTTTCGGATGACCGGTTTTATTCTCTCGATGTAGTGATCGGCGCTTACGGCTTTTCTCACGAAATGAAGCCTCCTTTAGTGCTTATACCACATATTATAACGAATTCGCTGTGTTCACAAACCGTTTTTACTAAAAATAATAAATTAACTATTTTTATTAATTTAGTTTACTTTATTAATTTATCGGGTTATAATCGGTCTTGCAAAAATAAATGAGCTTTTAAAGCCGAGGGAGGAAAGTAAGATGAATACGGTGGAAAAAGGGAAATACGAAGGCAAGCGGGTCGTCATTACGGAGGCAGCAGCGGTTTCGGCCTGGAGACAGCGAAGATGCTGGCGGATGAAGGAGCACGTGTATTGATCACCGGCTGAACTCAGTCCACGCTCGATTCGGCTCTACAACAATTGGGGAACATTGCAGTCGCTGTCGTAAGTGACGCCTCCTCGTTGAGTGATATTGACGCCTTTTGCCGAACGGGTGAAGGCTGAGTTTGGAACGATCGACGCCTTGTTCGTAAATGCTGGCGTGACGCGCTTCGTTCCTTTTGAGTCCGTAACCGTACATCTAAGTATCTGTTGGCTAACTATCTGAGTTACTAATCAATAAACCGGGGAAAGAGAGTGAATTCATATGGCAACAATGGAAAATGCAAAAAATATGCGCGTCTTTGTAACAGGCGCAACCGGGTTCGTCGGTTCGGCCGTTGTTCGCGAACTGATTGCCGCGGGGCATCAGGTCGTTGGGCTTGCTCGCTCGGATAGATCTGCCCAGTCGCTGACGGCCGCTGGGGCCGAGGTGCACCGCGGTTCATTGGACGACCTTAACAGCCTGCAGGAAGGTGCCGACGCAGCGGATGGCGTGATTCATCTAGCCTTCAAACACGATTTCTCGGACTTCGCGGCAGCCGCCGAGGCGGACAGCCGGGCGATCGAGGCGATCGGGGCAGCACTTGAAGGCACCGGAAAGCCGCTCGTGGCTACCTCGGGAACATTAATGCTTGAGCCCGGGCGGCTCGTGACGGAAGAAGAGGCGTCGAACCAGCCTACGCCGCGGCGCTCCGAGGAGGCTGCACTCGCGCTGGTTCAGCGCGGGGTGAAAGCTTCGGTCGTCCGCTTGTCACCGACCGTGCATGGTCCCGGCGAGCAGGGCTTTGTTCCGGCCCTGATTGGCATCGCGCGTGAAAAAGGCTTTGCTGCATACGTGGATGAAGGACTCAACCACTGGCCGGCGGTTCACCAGCTTGATGCAGCGAGCCTGTTCAGACTGGCGCTGGAGAAAGGGGTCGCAGGCGGCGTGTATCACGGGGTCGGTGAGGAGGGCGTGCCCTTCCGGCAGATTGCTGAGGTCATCGGCCGTCACCTGAACTTGCCGGTGCGCAGCATTCCAGCTGAAGAGGCAGAGGCTTACTTCGGGTGGCTCGCCTTCGCCGCGTCGACCGACAATCTGGCATCGAGCGCGCTGACTCAGGAACGCCTGGGATGGCAACCGGTAAACCTTGGATTGATCGCAGATCTGGAACAGGGGCATTATTTCAACCGTTAAATTGATGAAATGGATGAACAAAGAGTTTTTCGAATGGCTCTGAGCCAATAAGTTTTAGACTCATTTGGTTCATGGAATAAGAGATGGGTGGGTATTCTCCGTATAAAGAGGCTGATTGGAATTCCAATCAGCCTCTTTTGCTGTGCAAAGGGCCGAAAGTTCAAGATTGTAACTTTGCTGTAGCTGGCAGCGTCCATAAAAGGTAGGGAAAATTTCGTTAAAAACTGGGAGGAACCCGATCATGAGAAAATGGACAATGGCGGCGGCCGGGCTGCTGCTCGCCGGAACGCTTGGGAGCGTCTCTACAGCCCCGTCCGCGTGGGCTGCAACATCCGGTCCGAATGCAGGTTATTCAAGCCCGGGCTCGGAATCTGTTTTGAAGAATCCGGTACCACTCGTCAAGCCCGCATGGACAGCGGCGCTCGACGCGCCGAGGGAATCGTCCGCCTCCAATCCTTCTGCGGTCACCACGGGTCAGGAGCGCGTTTATTATATCGCTGGCGGCAAACTGACCGCGAAGGCGGCCGCTACCGGGAAGACGCTCTGGTCTTTCGGGACAGGGCTTGGCAATGCTGCCTTGGCTCGTACGGACGGAACGAAGCTGTACGTCGGCGCCAAAGACGGCTCGGTCTATCGGGTCGATGCGTCAACCGGCCAAGGCGCGCGCATCTACCGTGCTCCGTCAGGCCAGGCACCGTCGATATCTGTGGATGGCGGAACCTTGTACGTCTTCGATGGTGGTTCGCTCATTTCGGTTGATCTTGCCACAGGCAAGGAGAAATGGCGGAATCAGGACGTCAAGTCCCTGCCTCAGCGCGTCGGAGGAACGCTGCTTGCTGGGGCCGTGGAATCGGGAGCGATTACCGTCTATACGACTTACGCGATCGACCCCGCCACGGGCAAGACGCTGTGGCGGCTGCCTGGCGACCATTCGGGTCTTCTCCAATCGGAAGGGGATAAGCTATACTTCCAGGACCAGTGGCCGAATGTCGATTATGTAGAGACTTCTGCGAACATTGACGAGGTGGATGTGAAGACTGGCAAGATCACGGCAAGCAAGAAGTTCGTTGCCATGACGGCTGACGGCAGTCCGGTCTATCCCCCGTCCAAAGTAGTGATGGACGGCAACGACGTCTATGTTGCCGTGGCAGGCAAGGGCGTCTTCCGGTTCAATTACGATGCCGATCCCGCTGTTGTAAAGCCGGAAATCATTGAGGAACGAAGAGAGTTCATCGCCGGTCCTTACAACGGTAAGCTGTTCTTTCTGAATGACGATAACCGCGGAATACATGCCCGCAAAATCGTTGATCGCACACAGGTTTATTATAATGGCCTCGATAACCCGGCCAGCCGTGTCGATATGATCGAATCCGGTCTGTTCGTCGGGCAGACGGATGGTAGGGTATATGCGCTGAACGTCGCGACGGGCCAAGCCTTATTTCGTGCACAGACGGCGGCACGCAGTTACGGAGCATTCCAGGTAGAGAGCGCCATGCTCCTCGTTCAGGCGGAAGGTGAGCTGCAGGCGTACCCGCTGCCTGCGGAATTGGCAAAGCCTGCTGCTGCGGGTAGTAGCGTGGGCGCCTTCATCAAGTCAGATGCCAAAGTTACGCTGGATGGGAAGGCGCTCGCGCTGCCGGCCGGGACGGGTGTGATGACGACGGACAACCGGATGTTCATCCCTTTCCGGTCACTGACGGAAGCGCTTGTAGCCAAGGTCAATTACGATGGGCAGACGAAGCGGACGACCGTGACTTACGGAGCGCATGTTTTCTCGATTGCCGACGGTTCTCCCTTCGCTCTCATAGACGGGAAGCAAGTCGCTCTAACATATTCGCCTGCGACGCTGAGCGGGTCACTTTACGTGCCGATCAAGGACTTTGGCGATCTGCTGGGCGTTTCCGTGAAATGGAATGGCGCTACGCGCACGGTGGAAGTTACCAAAGGGGCAGCGGCGGTGAAATAGGAAGTAATGTAAAATTCTCCTAGATGAGAGAAACCCTGTTCCTTTGAAAAAGGACAGGGTTTCACTGGTTCATTTGAAGAACGGCAGGTGCTCTTTATTGCTTTCATCCATCCACCGTTCCGCATAAAGTACGATTATTCTTCTACGCCGTAGATTTTCCAGCCGTCCTGCGTCTTACGCAGGCAGTAGGTTGCATCTCCTGCCATGGTCGTCGTCGTGACATTTTTTCCTTGGGTTATGGTTACTTCGACTTCCCCACCCGTGATATCCACGGTTGCAAAGCGGTTGGACTTCGACAGAACGCGGCCCTTCATTTCCCCGACCGCATTGTATCCGATTACCATGCCGCTCTCTTGATACGACTGGATCAAATCGGCGGAGTAGAGCTGGGCGTCTCTGGCGAAGCCGACGTTATATTTATCAATGCTGGTTTTGATCTGATCGAACGATCCGCTTTCTAGCGCCTCGTACTGCGCCTGGGTCGACTTCTTGATTAGATCGACCAGCGTGTCGTCGTCGGGCAGCTGGCCGGATTCCTTATGGAAAGCGCGACTCAACAAGGCGACGGCTTCTGCGCGGGTCGCTGTTTTTTGAGGACGGAAGGTTCCGTCTTGATAACCGCCGGTAATGCCAGCTTTGCTTAACTTCTCGATATCGGTTTTGGCCCAATGCTTAGCAATATCTGTAAAGCTCGCCGCTGTACCGTTAAAGTCGATGGTTTCGCTGAAAAATCTGGACAAGATCGCACTGATCTCAGCTCTGGAGATCTTTTGATGAGGTGCAAAATGAGTTGCATCGATGCCGTTGACAATGCCCAGCGCTTTAGCTTCATTGACGACTGCATAGAACCAGTCGCCAGGCTTCACATCGGCGTATGTATTGCTGTTGTTCGCGTCTTGTTCCACGGAAGGGCTGGCCGCTCTCAGCAAAATGGCAACAAATTCAGCTCTTGTAATATTGGCATCGGGCTTGATGTAGATGTCCTCATTTTCCGCATAGCCTTTAATAAGGTCGGCTTGAATGAAATCGTCCAATACATCCGAAGCCCAGTGTCCATCTACGTCAGCAGGATAAAACCGGTCCAGGTCGTATTCCTCTGACTCGGCGGCAAACGCCGGTTGGAAAGAAATGCTCATCATAACGATGGCAAATAAAGCAGCAAGCCATTTTTTCAAAATGTTGTTCCCCCTAAGATGTTGAATTGGTTATGGCCTTATCCATCGTATTCAAAACCTTTATTATCAACAACAAGTAAATAGTGGAATTGAATCGATCACCCGATTTATGGAAGGATTTTTACCCATGCATCTATGTTTTGGCTCGTCTTATCATTATAATTACCTCATGGAAAATGTTCTCGATAAAAAGGGGGGGAATTATGAAAAAGCTGGGCACTTCGTTCATTTGCTTGCTCATTCTCGCGCTGCTCATTACGCAGCAGGCTTCGGCGATGCAAATTTTCGTGAAAACCTTGACCGGCAAGACGATCACGCTCGAGGTGGAAAGTTCAGATACTATCGAGGCTGTAAAACAAAAAATTCAAGACAAAGAGGGCATCCCACCCGAGCAGCAGCGCCTGATCTTCGCCGGCAAGCAGCTGGAAGACGGTCGCACACTCGCGGATTATAACATCCAGAAGGAATCGACGCTCCATCTCGTACTGCGCCTGCAAGGCAGCACCGCGCTTGGTAGCCTGGCACTGCAGCCGGGTACTTTGGACCCGGCATTTGATTCATCCAAGGAGACCTACCAAGCTTTGGTCGGCAATGCGACATCCTCTATCGACGTTATCGCCGAGCCGCTAGATGACGCTGCAACGGTCACGATCAACGGATTCATCGGAAAAACGGCGAGCGTTAAGCTGGTTGTAGGACCGAATCTAATCACAATATTCGTAATGAACGGACAGGCCACGAAGACGTATGAAGTGACAGTGACCCGGGCTGCTCCAACGCCCGTAAACGCAGAGGCTCCTGTCATCACCGCGCAGCCGCTGGGGCAGACGCTGCTCGCGGGAGACCGTCCAGAACCGCTCAGCGTAACCGCAGCCGTATACGATGGAGGGACGCTGAGCTACCAATGGTACCGGAACGATCTGAATGCCAATACCGGCGGGACGGTCATCGATGGTGCGACCGCTTCAGCGTATATGCCGCCCGTCACAGCGGTTGGCACAACCTATTATTATGCGGTCGTGACCAATACCAATGCGGCGGTGACCGGTTCGCATACGGCGTCGGTCGCCAGCGACACGGCGAAGGTAACAGTCCAGGCAAACCAACCGCCTGTATATGGCGGAGGGGATGCGCCGGCCCCGTCTTCGCCAATCCCTCAACCGTCGCCGAAATCGGGACTTAACAAGGATATTGTATTTAAGATTAATGGGGAAAAGTCAGATATCGGAAGCTCTTCGGTTACGAAGGAGAACGGCAGGACGGTCGCCACCGCGTCGCTGGATGCCACCAAACTTCGCTCCAAGCTGGCGGGTGCCAAACAGGCTGTTGTTTCGCTCTCGATTCTATCGGATGCCGATGTGGCGATCGGCGAGCTTAACGGCTCCCTGGTATCCTTGATGCAAGAGTATCAGGCCGTGCTCGTACTGGAGACCAAGCGTGGCCGTATGACAATTCCTGCCGCGGCGATCGATCTTGAGGCGTTAAGACGCCAGCTGGATCCGTCGATCATCCTGCAGGACGTCAACCTCCAGCTGGAAGTCACCGCGGGGAACGAGAAGACGGCAGCGAGTGCCGCCAAGCACCATTCGCTCGAACTCATAATCCCGCCGGTCCACTTCAGTGCGAAGTGGATGCATCATGACAGCATCATCGGCATTCCGCAGTTTGGCGCCTATGCCGAATACGATATTCCTCTTCCGAGTGGCGCCCGTGCCCAAGATGTGACGACGGGCGCCGCCATGGCCGCAGACGAGACGATGCGCCACGTTCCCACCCGCATGCTGGAGCGTGACGGCGACAGCCGTTCCGCTCGTCTGTCCAGCAGATATACAGGAACATTTGCATTGGTCCGCAGCCCGTTAACGTTTACGGATACGGACCCTCATTGGGCCCAGGAAGCAATCCGGGAGATCGGCTCCAGGCTCATGTTGGAGGGCAGAGACTCTGCTGCATTCGATCCGGACGGGAAAATCACCCGCGCCGAGTTCACCGCTATGCTTGTTCGCGCTTTGGGACTGTTCCCGGCTCAGAACGGCTCCTTATTCAGCGATGTGGACCCTGCTGAGTGGTACGGCGGTGATGTCAGAGCGGGCAAGGACTTTGGCCTGATCGCCGGATAAGCGGACGGGACATTCCGTCCGAACGACACCATCACCCGCGAGCAGGCAATGGTTTTGATCGCCGCAGCGATGAAGATTACCTCACTGCCAGCCGGGCTTTCCGAAGCCTCGGGCGCTCACGAGCTGAGCTCCTTCAAGGATGCGGCAGAAGCATCACCGTGGGCGCTCAGGGGCATTGCGGACACCCTGTCCGCAGGGCTCATCGCCGGCAAAAGCGACCGTGTGCTCGATCCGAAAAGCGATATCACCCGTGCCGAGGTTTGCCTCGTTCTGAAGCGTCTGCTGCAGAAGTCGGGTATGATTTAATCCTCCGTCAACTCATCAAAATCCCCAGGTCATCGTTTTATATCTTTTGATCCGGGGACTCGCATACAGGAGTGCACGAAAAAGCCGATTGGGTTTCCAATCGGCTTTACTCTATTTTCCCGCTCACGTTCACTTATGATTAAAAATCTCTTTCACCACATTTTTCGCCATCGCGACCTTTTGCGCGTTCTGCTGGTTCAAGATGTAGTTGATCTCCTGAATATCTGCCTTGGATTCCTCGCCTTGGTCCAGATGGGGCTGCGTAAACAGCTGAGAAATGTCCACTCCCAGCGCTTCCGCAATTTTGGCAAGGTTCAACAGCGCGACGTTCTTCTCGCCCCGTTCGATTTGCCCGATATATGAAAAGTGAAAGCCGCCTTTTTCGCCGAGAGCTTCCTGGGTCAAGCCTTTTTCCTTCCTCAGCTCGCGAATGCGGGCGCCTACCCGAAGCAGTATATCCTTATCCGTCATCCCTTCCACACCTCTCTACTAAAAAGTGTAGATAAAAACCCATTCGCCATACATGAGCAGGTAAATATCATAAATAATATTTATAACTATTATTTTGTTGTATAATGGTACCAATAAGTATGTCCACGATAAGCAAAATCATAACGACTCCAATTCATGTCAATCGTGCAATTAACCAAATGGGAGCTGAAGCACGTGAATCGTTCGAACTCGAAGAATGAAAGCAGGCATAACAGAAACTCGATGTTGGAATGGCAGGACCCCGGCCGGACGCTGGAGAAGACTATGAAGAAGCTGCAGCATCTCTCGCAAACTTACATGAACTCGGCAGCCCGCTATATCGATCCCTCCTCGGCGCAGATCTGCATCATATTAAGCGAACGCGCTTTGGAGTATATGCTGAAGGCGCTTTATATGAAGGCGAATCATCACATTTTACCTCCACATGCTTTATCGCTCCATGATCTGGTTCAACTGACTGCCAAGGATTCGATCCCTGATTTGGATACGGTCATGCTGCTTTATTCCATTCATTTTTTGGCGAGCTGCCAAGAAGTCTCCTTCATCCGGCACACGCATGTCTCGCATCTGACCCGGCTGCTGACCCAAGTGGATGACGTACTGTTCCGCCTTTCAGCCAGGATTACTTCAAACCCGTTGGAGCAGTACCGTTCGATTCTATAGTGGGGGGATCTGCGGAAACATTTTATAGAGAAAAATAGTAGAAGATTCATACCATCGTTTGGAAATCATGCAAAAGATGGCTCTCAGCCATTTTGATAAAGGACTAGAGAGGTGCTAAGTATGTATCAATATCATGGTTGGGCGGTTGTATTAGAAAGTACTGGTGATGAGCCTAGTAACGAAAAAGAAATAAACATTTTTGAATCCATTAAAAAGTTTGTTGAGGATTTACAACCAAAAGTAGATGTGTTAGAAATGAAGGCGATCAATGGACAATATCATCTTTCGATGACGGGTTTATTGAATCATGAGCCTTCTTCAAAATTCAATCCCGTGGAAATAATGAAGAATATAGGGAAGGTTGCACCTGGCTCATATGGAATGCTCTATGTTTTTAATGATGAGCACCCAATATATTTTAATAAATTTAAAGTCTTCGTTCTTGCTAGGGGAAGCATTGAAGAAAAAGATGACCCATTTTTGTCGCCATTCATACCTGTTGTAGCTGATGACTCTGAATTTTAGAATTTGGTGGGACTACCTGGTGCTAATTGAACCGTATTGGGCTATTAAACCCAAAGAACAAATTCATTTCAGCGCTTGGTTCTCTTCAAAGCTCTTTTCACGTGAATGATGAGTAGGAATGAGCTTTTTTGATTGTCAAAAGGGGAGGCATCTCATGCGGAAAAGTAATATCTACATTATGGCTGCGGTAATGATCATCGCTATGGTTGGTTTAGTCACCTTTCATTCTTATAGTAAGAACACCACATTCAAGGGGCTTGTACTCACAAAAATAAATACGGATCAGATTAGCTCTGTGGAGGTATTAAAGAGTTCAACCGACGAGAAGAAAACATTAACAGACAAAAGCGAAATCAATCAGATCATAAACTCCTTATCCGTCATTACATTAAGAGCAGGATCGTACACCGCAATAGATACAGCAGAACCATACTACATGACCATAAGAATTAATAATCAAAGGAGATTTGGCTTGCTGCTTTACGATGAAGACGTTCTGAAGGTGTATGACTACCAGTCAAACGGGAAAAAGAATGCGACTACATAAAATGAACTAAAGCTTAGCCCTGCTTCTCCTTGATTCCATACGGAATACAGGAGAAATGCTTTCCCTTTCTTTAGTTCAATTTATATACATTTAAAATAAAAAATAAATTTGATTCAGTCATTCCTGGCTTATTTGAGTAAATCCTCATGAGAATGGCTTAGAAGAATGAAATGGTTGACGGGATTATTCGATGATCGCGATAATACGGGAGGATGAACAAAAATAAAGGAGTGAAACTTTTGTCTATTAAAAAAGCGATGCAGGGCTATTTTGCATTAAGAAAAGAAATGGCGGATGAGGGCCTGGACTTTTTGTTTATGACGCCGTTCCTCGAAGATGTCGATCCTTTGATATATGCGGGTGAGGTTGATGAGGAAGGGTACGTCATGTGGAATCCTGTTGAAAAAAGAGAATTTCATGATCTGAAGACCCTGGAAGAGGCACTGGATACCCGAATTCATCCGTCAATCATCGAATATTTTAACGCTTACTGGTTTGTCGATCTGGAAGGGTTTATTCAAGACCATAATGTGAACTTGGAATCCGTCCAGCCGGGGAAATTCGTTCCATCGTTTAGGGATATGCTCATAGGCTACAAGAATAATCACGATTCGAAGCTTGCCCATATCCCGATAGGGATCGAAGGGGACGGGCTGATCGTTGTGGTGGATAACGAAGACGGTTCCGTGAAGCTTGAGGATTTCGAAAGGAATTCATTCGAAGTCATCTCGGAGAGTCTTGAGCAGCTTATTTCCACGTTGAGGCTAAAAAGATAAATAAATGATCAGGATCATGGACGACGTAGAAAAATAGTAGATTCATACCATCTGAGTTGTTGCTGATGGAAAAATCACACGGATATCTGGGGGATAGAAATAGCATGGATTTTGAATTTGGATCCATACCAGATAAAATACTTAACCAAGAGTTTACTTCGCTTACTTGAGCATCCTTATATTGAAGAGAAATTGCTTAGCTGAAAAGTGATATGTTTAAACTTGATTGCGATAATCCCGGGGCGAGACTCCCGCATACATTTTGAATATTCTCGAGAAATAATACGCATCCGAGTAGCCGTACAGATCGGCAATCTCTTTAACGGATTTGTCGGTGTTCAGAAGCGTATTTTTGGCGGCGGAAATTTTTAACCGGTGAACGTACTCGTTGAGCGGGTAACCGGTATGCTTCTGAACCAACCGGCGTAACGTCGAAAGCGAAATATGATTTCGTTCACAAATATCCATGGGATTAAATGTCTCGTAGATCGAGTGTACAATGTCTTCCATGAGTTTGGGGGCTGAATAGGCGCGGTCGGCCGTTTGCCTCGATTTCTCCATTAATATGAATTCAAGCAGCAGAGACTCGAGCATCAGTGCGGCCCGGTCCTGGTCCCCGGGAGCGCCGCTCTCCATCAGCATGAAGATCGTATCCATTTTATGATGATAGATATCCTCGTTGCCGACGTGTTTGACCTTATCCGTCTCGGTAACCCAGCTCCCCAGCCATTCGTTGATTCTGTTCCCTTCGACCGTAAAGTAATGCTCGTCCCATGTATCCCCCGGCAAAGGCCCATAGTTATAGACCGCGTCCGTGCGAAGGAAGAACAGGCTGCCCTTCCGCACCTCCTGTGGCTCCCCGTCATTGATCCGGAACGTTCCTGCTCCGTCCGAGATGAACACGATGGCAAAGTGAGGAAAGGTGGCATTACTGCGAAATAACGTTCTCCCTGGAAGATGCCCCACGTTCACGATGCTTAACGAGGCGATGTTTAATCTGGTTTTGTCCGCTTTGCGGTCCACGACCCGAATCGGCTTCGAACTAACCGCATAATCCATGTAAGTGGTTATTTTCGCCATGTTTCCTGTACCCTCCCCATGTTATTGTGAACACATCATACAATGATGAAAGGTAGTTGACAATATGGCCAAAGGAGGATCAGAGATGGAGAAGAGCATCATTTCCGGTGGGAAAAGCGATTGGAGAATCGTCCTCTCTAAGGATGCGATCGTATCAGAAAAGCATGCAGCCGAAGAGCTCCAGCATTTCCTGGAGGAAGTTGGAGGCGTCAGGCTTCCGATTGTAAGCGACGAAGAGGCAGAGGCATTGTACGAACTGGTGGTTGGATTTAACAGGCGCACGCAAGCCCTCGGATTGGATGCGGCCGAGTCCCGGCTGGGAGAGGAAGGATTCCTTATCAAGACCTGCGGAGACCGGATCGTCATTGCAGGCGGCAAGCCGCGCGGCACGTTGTATGGCGTGTATACCTTTTTGGAAGATGTGACAGGCTGCCGTTGGTTAAGCTCGAAGGCCAGCCACATTCCCCGCCACAGCGTTATTGGGGTGCCGGAGCTTAATATTGAGCAAATCCCAGTCCTCGCAACCCGTACGGCGCTTTTTCAAGATACATACGATGGGGATTGGGCGGCACGGAACAAAATCAACTGCTGGCCTCCATATCGCCTGGAAGAAAAGCATGGCGGGAAATTGGGAATGTCCAGGCACTTCGTCCACACGTTTTACGAGCTTCTTCCTCCGGATCAATATTTCGATGCCAATCCCGAATACTTCTCGCTGGTGCAAGGTGAGCGAAAGCGAAGCGATGGTCAGCTGTGCTTAACCAATCCTGATGTATTCGACATTGCGTTGAAGCAGTTGAAGCAGTGGATGCAGGAAGAACCTCATGCCACCATTTTTGGCGTGTCCCAGAACGACTGGACGGGCGCATGTGAATGCGAGCATTGCCGGGCGATCGATGAGCGGGAAGAAAGTCCGATCGGATCGATCCTGTACTTTGTGAACCGGTTGGCGGAAGCCATTGAACAGGAATATCCGGATAAAAAAATCGAGACATTGGCTTACTGGTACTCGAGAAAACCGCCGAAATTCATGAAGCCGCGGAAAAACGTCATCATTCGTTTATGCAGCATCGAATGCTGCTTTATGCACCCGCTGGACGAATGCGAGAAAAACAAGGCATTCGTAGAGGATATTATCGGTTGGGGGAACATGAGCGACCAGGTGTACATTTGGGATTACGTCGTTGATTTTAATCATTATTTGATGCCCTTCCCCAACTTGAGGGTTCTGAAGCCGAATATTCAATTCTTTATCCGGAACAGTACGCTCGGCATTATGGCCCAGGGTGCGCACACGGCGCTCGAGACGGAATTTGCCGAGCTGAAGGCCTATGTTATCGCGAAATTGCTTTGGAATCCGGAGCTTGATCCGGATGCATTAATTGATGAATTTCTGCAGCTGTATTATGGTCCGGCGGCAGCGCCGATCCAGGCGTACATCCGTTTGCTGGAGCGCCAGGTTAATCGCCTGGATGACTGCCATATGGGCTGCTTCGCACCGGTGGATGGGGGCTTTTTTACGGAGGAACTGCTTGACGAAGCGGATGCTCTGCTGGAAACTGCGTTGCGGCTTGCCGACAATGAAGTCCTGCAGGAACGTGTCCGAATCGTGCGGATGCAGATCACATACGTGCGGATGATGCTCATGAACGATCGTTACGTCTCGATGCGGAATGCTTTCTTCGATGAAGCCGCACAGCTTGGAATTACGCGAATCACGGAATGGAAGCCGCTGGCCGAGTCGAGGAACCGGATGGAATCCGGGCTTACCGCCAATTGAATGCACTCTAATATTTCTTTATTTTAATCACTCGGATCGATTATGATTTAAGGCAAAGCTGTAGGAAAAGGGGAAACGGACAATGAAACTTCGCGTTGCAGCATCCGGCATTCTGGCTCTTGCTTTCGTCTTGGTCATGTCGGTCGGATGCACCCAAAGCGGAAATGTGCTTAACGGGAAGAACGGGTTCAACAACAAGGAGTACGGCCGGGTGACGGAGAATGGAAAATTCGATCCCGGGGTTACGATCACGACAGCCCGGGTGGTGGGGCCGGACTATGTATTCGTTAATGGAGAGGACATCCATGATAATGTGCATAACCGATGGGCCCAAGATCAATTAGGAATCGAAATTAAAGACCTTTGGAACACCCGGGACAGCTCTTCTTACCATACCAAGTTAAGGCTGTCCCTGGCCACGGACGATCAGCTGCCGGATGTGTTCATCGTGCAGGACCGGGGTTTGATTGCCGATTTCATTCAATCCGGCCGAGTACAGGATATTCAGGAAGCCATGGACCAATACGCATCCGAGCGGATTAAGAAGCTGTACGAGAAGTATAGCGACACCATGAATCAAGTGCGGATCGATGGCAAGCTGATGGGGCTGCCGGTTCTGACATCAGGGGAAGGCAGCAGCTCCGTTCTATGGATTCGGCAGGACTGGCTGGATCGCTTACATCTGAAGGCGCCTGAGAATATGGAGCAATTCGAAGCTGTTATGGAAGCGTTTACGAATAAAGATCCGGATGGGAACCATAAGAAGGATACGTTTGGTTTTACGTTCTCAGCCCGAAACGGATTCTCCAATTGGATGTCTGACGCCAGTTTCATCTTCGGCGCCATGACAGGCAAGGCTATTCCAGGAATATGGCAGGAAGATCAGGCCGGCCGACTCAGGTACGGTTCCGTGCAGCCCGGAATCAAGGACGCCCTTTCCATCCTGAATCAATGGTTCGCCAAAGGCTATCTCGACCCCAAAATCGCTGCGCTTAGCGAAACGGAAGCAGCGGGAAGCTTCGTGAACGGGAAAGCAGGAATGATCGCAGCACCGTATTGGGCGCTGGACTGGCCTTTGAAGGAACTTATGAAAGCGCATCCGGGGGCAGAAGTCGTCGCCTATCCGCTTCCCGCAGGGCCGGAGGGGAAGTCTGCCCGATATACGGGCACGGTCAATGAGAATAAAGTGGTCCTGTTTAATAAGGACTTCAAGCATATGGATGCCTTCTTCTACTATCTGGATAAAATTTATGACAGGGAATACGAGACGGGGGACTTTAAATTCGGCTATTTCGAAGGCTACGATTATTCGTTTAACGAGGAAGGCAGGCTGGTCAATGGCTCCAACCGGTTTGACCGCAATCCTACCGTCGGCAAGTACACCTTGTTTTGGAATTCCCCGGAGATCCCGCATCTGGAAACGAGGGACATTGATTATATTTATAGCGGGAACAAACCGCAAACCGTAGCGCAGATGAGATCAAGCTTGCTTGACCAGGAAACCTTACGGGCAGGCTCTGTCAGCTATCATTTGAATTTCAGCAACGTATCGAATGTTTTTTTGGGCGCGCCTACGAAGACGATGCGCCAAGTGGGCGATCTGCTCACGGACATCGAGCTTGAAACCTTCGTGAAAATCATTTACGGTACCGTGCCGCTTGATCATTTTGATCGTTTCATCTCCGAGTGGCAGCGTCAGGGAGGCATGCTGATCGAGCAGGAAGTAAACGATTGGTATGTGAATGTTAAACAATAAATATGTTATGAGCGTGGTCATAGAAGTTAAAATGCTGCCATAGGACTTACCGGCATGCGCCGTTATACTAATAGCAAGAAAGGATTGAGCGCGAAAGAGGGGAAGGAGCTTTGAGATGGATGAGAACTTAGTGGTCCCGAAGTTTTTTACGTCGATACACTTGACCGGCTTGCAATACTCCTCCGTGGAACAAGGATGGGATTATCCCTCTCATCGTCATCCGATATTTGAGATTATGTATTGCGAGAAGGGGCATTTGATAGAGCAAATTAACGGCCGCACGTATTCTTTGCCCGCAGGCACAGCCATCTTCATCAAATCCGGCATTACTCACAGTGTGAGAGCCGCTGAGGACAGCGTCTTTTTCAATTTCCATTTCAGCATGGATCATCAGGAAGTCCGCATGATTCTTCAAGGTATAGAAGATCCGATCCTGACTTCTGACGACCATCCGGCCGAGAGCAGCAAGCTGCGAATGTGGATGGAACATTTTATCGAGCAATTTACCGAAACCTACCGCCCGTCGGAGGGTGCCGCAGGCGTTTCCGGATCACAGGTCATGAGCATTCATTCGCTGCGGACCATCCAGTTCCAAACGGTCTGGCTGCAATTCATGACCTTTCTGTTCGAAACGCAGCTCCAGAAAACGACGATTCGTACGAGCATGCACCAGTCCAAGCTGCAGATTGCCCATGAGGTGGCCTACCTGCTGGAGAACGATACAACGTACAGCATGCTGATATCGGATTTATCGAGTAAGCTGAACGTTCACCGTACGTATATTTGCAATTGTTTCCGGGAGGTTTACGGCGTGTCTCCCAAATACTACGCTCAACAACTTCGGATCAATCGGGCCAAGGAGCTCCTGCAGCAAACCGACTTGCCGGTTAGCGGGATTGCCCAGCTGCTATCTTTTTCTTCCACCGAATACTTTTGCCGCTTTTTTCGCAGTCATGTCGGCTTTACACCCTATAAATACCGCACCTCTCCGAGCCATGCGTGAGGCGGTTCAATATGCTTCTTCCAAAGCCGTGTATGCACGGCTTTTTTTGTTGTCCAGTCCAAGGATCACGATAACAAAATTATAGTTTTTGTCTACAACGCTGTCTCGTTAACGGGGAGGCGATGGTGATAAGATCATTCGTGAAAGCGTTTCAATTATGAATTTCCAGGAGGGGGTAAAGATGAGAACAACAGCAAAGAACCGCGGAATCTTTTTTATGGTTATGGTCTTGTTTATTTCTTTATTTACTGCATGTTCCAGCAAAGGGGACGCAGCTGATCCCAAGCCGGCTGCAGAGGAAAAGCAGGAGAATGTGACGGCCCCGGCAGAGCCTTCTCCGGAAAAGGCCAAACCGGCATTGACGGAGCCAGTCGAAATTTCCTTCCTCAATACGTGGGATGATGCACGGTTCGAGAAAATGTTCGGCGAAAAGCTGCGCAAGAAGTTCCCGCATGTGACATGGAAGCTGATTCCAAAGCTCGAACCGGAGATGATCGCGACAGGCAATGTTCCTGACCTGATCACGCTTCCCAACTGGGAGCATGTCAACGGCAGAGTCAAGGAAGGCGTGTTGATGGACTTAACCTCCTTGATCGAAGGCAGCGATATTGGCGTCGACAGACTGGAGCAATCCAATATTACAAGCTTGAAGCTTGTAGGTAACGGTTCGCTGTATGCACTGCCTTGGAACCGCGCGGTCGAGAAGCTATATATCAACAAAGAGGTGTTCGACAAATTCAACGTTCCTTACCCGGATCCGAACGTGCCGATGACCTGGGAAGAGACGGTCGAGCTTGCCAAGAAGTTAACGGGGACGGTCGATGGCGTGCAGTACCGGGGGATTGATCTGCAGAATCCGATCTACATTCTGGACTCGAACCGTCCGGCGGATTTGAATGAGAACAACGAGCCTTTGTATCAGAAAGAGCCTGCGTTCCGAAAGTATTTTGAAATTTTGCAGGGCTTCTGGTCGATTCCCGGCATCTTCCCTGAAGGCGTAGATCCGAGCACGATCGTTCATTACAAGGGTGTCGAAGACTTCGCAACCCAGAAAAATGTCGCCATGCTGGTATTTTGGACGTCGGATTGGGAGCTGAAAGAAGCTGAACTGGAACATGGCCTGCAATGGGATTACAGACCAATGCCGGTATGGCCGGATACAAAGGATCAGGGCCCGATTTCGTACAGCAACGTGATAGGCATTGGCGCGACGACGAAACATAAGGAACAGGCGTATGAGATTCTCAGCTATATCGTAAGCGATGAATTCCAAATGGCGAATGCCAAAACAGGCATGTTCCCGATCTCGACGACACCTGAAGTAGAGCAGGCTTATCTGGATTATTTGAAGACGGAATTCGGTGACAAAAGCTTTGAATCCATCTTTGCTTTGAAACCGAGCAGTCCGCATTATTCTTCGCCGTTGCCTAAGTACTTCGGAGCGAAAGCTGATCATTGGGGAAGAGCCGAAACCTTCGCCAAGCTGGATAAAGATATCAATACGGTCTTGAGGGAAATGGACGAAGAGGCGATCAAGGCGGTAGAGACGATGAAGGCTCAAGGAAAATAACGAAGAATCTCGACGCTGAAAAAAGGGGTGTTCCTGGAAGGTGCGTCTTCACACCATCCAGGAACACTGTCTATTTATTCAGCAGCCTTTTCTCTAATTTCCTGATGTGAAGGCAGCCAAGCATTGAAAAGAAATCATTGCTAACGGAAGGAGGCCATCCCGTGGCATTCCGAAAACATCGAAGAGCCGCTAGCCGAGGATTGAAAGTGCTGGTCTTGGCATCCATGATCTTCGCACCCTCGCTTATGATACAGCGGGGCTCTTCTGAAGCGGCGTCCACCAAGCCCAATGACGGACCGGCAAAGAATCAAGCGAGTTTGGGACCCGAAAGGAAGGATGGGCTGGAGCCCTATTACCTGGATAGATTGACGCAATGGATCGAAAGCGGAGCAACCAATGCTAGCGGGGAAGTTTCCATCGAGGCAGTCGATATTAGCGCTAAATCACCGGACACCGAGGTTGTAACCGGAGAGTATGCGGGAGAGGCAAACACGCTCCAATGGAAGAACGACCGGACGGGGTGGATCGAATATGAAGTCGACGTTCCGGAGGACGGACTTTACGAGATCGAGATGCGTTACCATCCATTGATGGATAAGTCAATGAAGCGAAATGCCTCAGTCAAGCTCACCGTGGATGGAGAGCTGCCGTTCCGCGAGTCGGGCTCCGTTCCTCTGGAACGTCACTGGAAAGATAAATCGCCCATTAAGGTTGACGAGGAAGGAGATCAGATTCGTCCGGCTCCCGAAGAGATCAGCGGATGGACGCTGAAAAGACTGCATGACTTGGAAGGAGCTTATTCGGCCCCGTTACGATGGTATTTGCCCGCCGGTAAGCACCGATTGCGCCTCGAGACGATCGATTCGATGGTTTTGGATACGATCAAGCTTGCTCCGCCGACGGAATACCCCTCTTATGCAAATTACGAGAGTCGGCAGCCGGATACTCAAACGGCCTCAAGCGAAGTTCAAGTCATCGAAGCGGAGCAGATTAGCAGCAAAACCGTATCCTCCATCAAGATGGAGACGAGCCGCGATCCGCTGACGACGCCGAAAGCCGAAGGCGGGAAAATTCTGTTCAACATGATCGATGGATGGAGCTGGTGGAAGGGAGGGCAATCCGCCACTTGGGACTTTGAAGTGCCCGAAACGGGAAGATATAAGATCGCGCTTCGTGTCTCCCAACAGCATTATGCCAATAAATCGACCTTCCGGACGATTCGAATCGACGGAGAGGTCCCTTTCAAGGAGCTGCTTGAATATCGTTTCCCTTATGCACACGGATGGTACGGCATGACGCTCGGGGGATCCGGTGACGAGCCTTTCGAGTTTTACCTGGAGAAGGGAAAGCACAGCATAACGATGGATGTCACACACGGTCCTGTAAAGCCGGTCATTATGGATCTGGAGGTGCTGATTGACCAGGTTCGCACGATGAACGACGAGTTGATGCAAATTACGGGAAGCACGGTTGATTTGA
The DNA here is from genome assembly GCF_051966755.1 of Paenibacillus sp. SAFN-054. NCBI lineage: Bacteria > Bacillati > Bacillota > Bacilli > Caryophanales > Paenibacillaceae > Paenibacillus > Paenibacillus sp. SAFN-054. The sequence goes on along the minus strand of NZ_JBQCKS010000006.1, from coordinate 172,645 downwards.
AAAGCTCGGTGGATACGAACAGGACTTGGAAAATCCAGGAGCTCCCCGGGTTGCAGGAGAAACTGACCGCGGCTTCCAAGCTGTCCGATCAAATTATCAAGAAGACGCTTGAGATGAACGGAGAGCGTGATGACATCGTCACAGGCCTGCAGTCGGCGGCCCGGACGATCAGGAAGTATGCGGATCGTCCGACCGATCTGCCTAATCGGCTTGAGGAGCTCGGAAAGCTGCTGGATAAAATAAGCGGCTTTCATCAAGTGCTGGTTCAACAGCAGCTAGGGCTGGATCGTATTTATATTGCGCCGGTTCAAGCCAAGCTGCCAAGGACAGAGGCCAGCTTCTGGGAATCCAGCGGCGGAGCGATATCCGACTTTTTCAGTTCATTCCAGAGAAAGGACGACGTCAGCGATCTGGATGAAAATAAGCTGAACGTTTGGGTGATGCGCGGAAGGGACCATGTCAATCTGCTTCAGGAGCTGGCAGATGAGTTGTTTACGCCGGAAACCGGCATCGAAGTTAAGGTCAATCTTATTCCGAATGATAATCTGCTTGTGCTTGCGAATGCCGCCAATATCCAGCCGGACGTTGCGCTCGGATTGTCGCAGGACCGGCCATTTGATTATGCCCTTCGCCATGCGATCGTCAACCTGAAGGAGTTCCCCGATTTCGATGAAGTGGCGCAGCAATACGCGCCGGGTGCGACGTTGTCGTATTATTTCGACGGCGGTTACTATGCGCTGCCGGAAACGCAGTCGTTCAATGTGATGTACTACCGGAAGGATATCCTGAATTCGCTTGGGCTGAAGGTTCCTCAAACGTGGGATGACCTGTATGAGATGCTGCCGACGCTCCAGCAGAACCAAAAAAACTTTCACATCGTCCGGACGGAATTCCTTCCGTTCATGTATCAGCACAATGTTGACTTCTTCAAACAAGATGGATCCGCAACGGCACTGGATGAGCCGCAAGCATTTGATGCGTTTAAGCAATGGACGGATTTCTATAACGTATACGGGATTAAACAAGAGGTGCCCAGCTTCTATCAGCATTTCCGCAGAGGAACGATGCCGATCGGAATATCCGATTATAACATGTTCATGCAGCTGACGACGTCGGCGCCCGAGTTGTATGGGCGCTGGGCTATCGCACCGATCCCGGGAACCCGGCAGCCAGACGGAACGATTGCCCGCTGGGCTTCGGGCGGACAGACGGCCGGCGTCATTTACGGGAAGTCCGATCGCAAGGAAGAGGCATGGACCTTCCTGAAATGGTGGTTATCCGCCGATGTGCAAGAGCGCTACGGCACCGATATTGAAGCTTATAACGGTACGGAATTCCGCTGGAACACGGCGAATGTTGAAGCCTTCGTCCGTCTCCCCTGGACAGTCGATGATTTGAACGTCATTCTCGAGCAGTGGAAGTGGTTCAAGGAAATGCCAAACCTTCCGGGAAGCTACCTGGTGACCCGCGAACTCAACAATGCATGGAACCGTACCGTGGTTGATCATATGAATTTCCGAACATCCCTTGAGAAGTCGATCAAAGAGATCAACCGGGAGATCATTCGCAAGCAGCAAGAATTCAACTTCATCGACGAAAACGGTAATCAAATAAAAAGCCTTGAGCTGCCGAAGATCACGACACCATGGAAAGGGGTGGATGAATATGCCCGAGAGTAGTAATGAATTAGCGACCTCCGTTCGTGTAATGGTTTCGAAGCCGTCTTACCTGGAGCGGAGCAGGCAATTTGCTGCGCGAGTTTGGCAGTATCGCACCTCTTACCTGTTTATTGCACCTTTCATGGTCTGTTTTCTCCTGTTTATTCTCGTGCCGGTCATTGCAGCACTGTATCTAAGCTTTACCTACTTCAATGCGATTGAAGCTCCGCGCTTTATCGGGTGGAAGAACTTCCAGACGCTGTTCTCGCAGGACCTGACGTTCCTGGAGTACGCGCTGCCGAATACGTTCAAGTTTGCACTAATCGTAGGTCCGGGCGGCTATATCGCGGCTTTTTTACTCGCTTGGCTGATCAGTCAGCTTCCGGCGTCGGTCCGCAATTGGTATGCCCTGGCCTTCTATCTGCCGTCCTTGACGATGGGAATCGCCATGTCAACGATCTGGCTTCCGATGCTTTCGGGTGATGATATCGGATATTTGAACAGCTTCCTTCTTGAACTCGGGTTTATCGAGAAACCGATTCTTTGGTTGACGGACAAGAAATATTTGATGAATTCCATGATCGGCGTAACCCTCTGGTCCAGCATGGGCGTAGGCTTCCTGGCTATGCTGGCGGGGATATTGAACGTCAATCAGGAACTGTACGAGGCTGCGCGCATTGACGGAATGAAGAGCAGGCTTCAGGAAATATGGTACATCACGGTCCCGTCCACCAAACCTCAAATGTTGTTCGGCGCCGTTATGGCGATCGTAGGAACGTTTAAGTCCGGTCAGATCGGCTCAGAGCTCTCAGGCGTATTCCCGACTCCACAATATGCAGGGCATGTGATTATAAGCCATATCGATGATTATGGATTTGTCCGGTATGAGCTTGGCTACGCTTCGGCCATTTCGGTTTTCCTGCTTATCGTGATGTATCTGGCCAACAAATTTTGCTATCGCCTGTTAGGTCCCAAGGAGGGTGAGTGATGGCCATTCGGTGGGCTAAGTTGAAAAGAATCGATGCTACCCAAGCCATTTTGATTGCGGTTTTGACCATCGCCGGGGTATTCATGCTGCTGCCGCTGGTGTTTATATTCAGTCACTCGCTCAAGCCGTATCATGAGCTGTTTATCTATCCGCCGACCTTTATCGTTCAGGAGCCTACGTTATCGAACTTCTATGAATTGTTCCAAATTACGCAGGGCAGCGTTGTACCCGTGTCCAGATATTTATTTAACAGCTTCATTACGACGGTGCTTGCCGTCGTTGGGGTAGCCGTCATAAGCGCTTTATGCGCGTACCCGATGGCCAAACATAAGTTTCCCGGACACAAGCTGCTGCTTGGCATCATCTTGCTGACATTGATGTTCGCGCCGGAAACAGTTCAGATTCCGCGCTATCTGGTTGCCGTGAACATCGGGATCATGAACACGTATTGGGGACATCTGCTGCCCCTTCTGGCGTCGCCGGTCGGCGTATTTTTGCTTAAGCAGTTTATGGATCAAATTCCGAATGAAATGCTGGAGGCGGCAAGAATGGACGGAGCCAGGGAATGGTATGTCTTTGCAAGAATCGCCATTCCGATGACCATGCCCGCGGTGGCAACCGTCTGCATTCTGACATTCCAGCTAGCATGGGGGAATGTAGAGACCTCGACATTATTCATGCAGGACGAATCGATGAAGACCTTTCCGTTCTTCTTATCCACGCTGACCAGCGGGCTTGCGAACAGCGTTGCGCGGCAAGGGGCGGCAGCCGCAGCGGCGCTCATCCTGTTCATACCGAACCTGATCATCTTCCTGCTGCTCCAACGCAAGGTCATTGCAACGATGGCACATTCCGGAATCAAGTAAAAAGGAGGGCGTGAGAAGTTAATCATGACGCATTCAAACAAACGCGCATTCAAGTGGTTTCTTCTGTTTATGGTGATCGGCCTCATGACCATTCCGATTCCGGTAAGCGCCGAAGCGCCTTACAATACGTTTACCAAAAACAGTTGGGGAGATTATGTGTTCACTCAATCGGCTTACTATCCGGTCAAAGCCATCGGCCAGGATCTGTCCATGCCCGATCCCGGCAATCCGGGCAAGCGAATATTCACCAAGTTGAACGGCCCCAAAGATTTATTCATCACAGGCAGTGACGAAATTTATGTTGCGGATACGGGCAATAACCGTATCGTCCATTTAAGCCAAGACGGCCGTCTGATCCGGGTGCTGGATTCGCCGGACAGCGCACTGAATAAGCCCCAAGGCGTATTCGTCACCGATGATGGCCGAATTTATATTGCGGATACGGGGAATCAGCGGGTTGTGCTGCTGAACAAGGAGGGCCGGTTTGAGCGTGAATACAAGCGGCCGGACAGCAGATATTTGTCCGATACCTATATTTTTGATCCGATCAAAATCGTGGTGGATAAAAGGGGCTTCTTATATGTTGCCACATTGGGAGGATATCAGGGGATGCTGCAGATGGACCCTGATGGCGGGTTCCAAGGCTTCTACGGGACGAATCAGTCTGAGCTCAGCCTGACGGATCGGCTGAAGAAGCTGTTCTATTCGAAGGAAATGTACGCAAAGGAATTGAGCAAGCTGCCCGGATCCGTGAACAGCGCCACGATTGATGATGACGGATTCATCTATACCGTGACCAGCGGGCCTAACATTTCCAAGAACCAATTAAAAAAGCTGAATTTCTCCGGGCAGAACCTGCTGGACAAAGCAGATGAATATGCCATTAACTACCGCGGCGGCGGAGCGCTGGCGTTCGGAGAAACCCGAAATGACAGTACGATGCTTCGCAAGCCGAAGCTGATTGACGTTGCCGTAAGCCCGAATGGCAACATGACGGTCATTGACGGAGAGTTCAACTATGTAAGCCAGTACGACGCATACGGCAATCTGCTGTTTTTCTGGTCTGCCTCGCATAGTCCCGGCACGCAGCAGGTTGGACTTCCGAAAAGCCTGGCCGCGATCGCATCAGGTTCCGACAATTCCCTTCTCATCGCAGACGATCAGGAGAACATTATCCATGTCTATGAACCCACCGAATTCGGTGAACTTGTCTTTGATGCCAATGCGTTGATGCTGGAAGGGAAGTATGGCGAAAGTGAAAAGCTGTGGAAGCAAGTCCTTCGTTACCATTCCAAATTTCCGATTGCACAGCTGGGACTAGCGAAAGCCGCCTATCATGCGGGAGATTATCAAACGGCCAAGACGATGTTCAGGGAAGCCGGGGTGCAAAAGGGGTATTCCGATGCATACTGGCAAATCCGGCTTGCCTGGTTCCAGAAGTATTTTTCCGTAATCGCTACGGGCGTGATCATAGGCAGCCTTGTGCTGTTCGGCGTTGACCGCTTAACCAAGAACAAGCCGTTCCGGCTGAACCGGCGAACGCGCAAGCGCAAAGCGCCGATGCTGCTGCAGCAGTTGAAGCAGGCACTCTACATTCTCAAACATCCGGTCGACGGATTTACGGGGCTGCGCTTCGAGAATAAGGGCAGTTACACGAGCGCTTTCCTTATTTTGGTCGTCGTGTTCACCGCCATCCTATTTGAGAGAATCAATACGAGCTTTACCTTCAATAAGTTCGAAGTATATACGATCAATGCCGGATCCGTGTTTGTCCAAACGTTTGCCGTTTGGCTGTTGTGGGTCATATGCCACTATTTGATCGGGGCCATCCAGCGGGGCGAGGCCAGATTCCGCGATGTATTCATCGGAAGCGCTTATTGTCTGGTTCCACTCATCATCATTGGGATACCAATAACCCTGCTCTCGAATGTGATGACGGGCTCGGAAGGTGCCATTTACCGGTTTATGGACTCCGGCATGATGATTTGGACGGGGCTGCTCTTTTTCTGGAAGGTTCAATCCTTGCAGAATTACAGCGTGGGGGAAACGGTGATCAACATCCTCAGCACATTATTCACGATGATTGTGGTGGGTGTGCTTGTGTTTATTACTTTCGGGTTAACCGGTGACCTGATCGATTTCGTAAAATCGATTTACATGGAGGTGAAGCTGCGATGAAACGACGGAATCGAATTCGCTTCCTCCTGGTGGGATTTTTGTCGGCGTTTCTCTTGGTGAATCTGTCTGCTACCGGTCAACAGCGATCCGTTTCTGCGGAAGGCAGCGTGTTTGACTCGTTCCGTTATAATCCGGACAGCAAGGATGGAAAGAAAAATTCGGGCGATAAGACGGGTGTATTACAGCTGCCGGATGCCCTGGCAATGCAAAGTATAAAGGAAAACGGAAATTTGCGCTTGAAGGCCGATGCGGCAACCGGACACTTTATGGTTGAGGACAAGCGAAGCGGCCAGGTCTGGTACTCCTTTCCCGACCCGGAGAGTTGGCCGAAAGAGACGACTCAAGGCGTATGGCGGGAGAATCTGGTCTCGCCTCTACAGATCCAATTCGTCGATCCGAAGCGGAAAAACGATAGCCCGAGGTCAGGTAATCTGATCAGCCAAAAGGGAAGCGTCGAGCATTTTACAACGAATGCAAACGGGTTTCAATTCTCTTTTGTGATCGATTCACTGGAGCTTGAAATCCCGGTTGAGGTTCGTTTGATGGATGATGGAGTGGAGACGAAGGTTGTAAGCGAAGGAATCAAAGAGGGGAAAATATATATGACCTCCTTGCAGCTGTATCCTTACTTCGGTGCATATCAGTCCACTGGCCAAGACGGTTATCTGTTCATCCCCGACGGCTCGGGCGCATTGATCCGGTTTAATGAAAACCGGAATAAATCCAATTACAACTATGCCTCCAGCGTATATGGAATCGATTTTGCCGTACAGCATACGAGCGATTTCTCCGAAAATCGCTTTCAAGTGAATTTACCCGTGCTGGGGGTGAAATCCGGAGAGCAGGGGATGATCGCGGTATTGGATCAAGGCGCGGAATACGCTCAGGTCAAAGCCACGCCTTCCGGACATTTGACGATGTACAATGCCGTTAACTTCGAACTTCTCTACCGAGAGAGTTACTGGCAGCCGACGACAACAAATGAAAAGGAGAGAAGCAGCAAGGGATATAACGTATATCCGAAAGAGCGCTATCAGGGTGACCGTTCGGTCCGCTATTATCTGCTTGAGAAAGGGCAGGCCGATTATTCGGGAATGGCGGCCAGATTCCGCGATTATTTAATCGAGGAGAAGGGGTTTGTCAAGCAAAAGGCTAAGCCGGACCTTCCGCTTTATCTGGATCTGTTAGGAGGCGACATGGAGCTTGGCGTGTTCTTCGACCGTTATCGGAAAGCAACCGACACCAAGACGGCGAAGGAAATCGTCGATCAGGTCCGGGATGCCGGCGTGAAGAACATGGTTGTACGGTACCTCGGCTGGCAGAGCGGCGGTTTCTCAAGCTATGGCGTGTATAACAAAACATCCAAAAAAATCGGCGGAAACAAGGGAATGAAGACATTTATCAACCAAATGCATGATTATGATATTCCCGTCTATCTGCATGCCGTATATAACTTGAACAATTCCAAACATTTCAACGAGAGGAAGTACGGGCTCGTCGATCAGGGGAACACGGTCATCAGCTACAAGGACAGTCTGTTCGGCAGAGAAGAAGTGATGGTAAGTCCGAAGTACGCCCAGCGGGAAATGGATAAGGACATGGAGCTCTACCAGGATCTTGGCGCCGATGGCATAAGCTTTCATAATATCGGTAATTATCTGAACAGCGATTTTAAGCGTGGGCAGGAGGTGACCCGGAGCGAGGCGCTGAACACGCAAGTTGAAATGCTGCGCGCATCCAAGGAGAAGCTGGGCTTATCCGCCGGACGTTCCTCCAATTTATATGCGGTTCCGTATATGAATCATATTTATGGTTTGGCCGACGGGTACTCGTTCGACTTATTTTCCGATGAAGAAATTCCGTTTATGCAGATGGTGCTTCACGGCTTCGTCTCTTACAGCTTTAATCCCGTAAATGACCGGGAATTGTTCGTGGAGGAGTTTTTACGAAGCATCGAATATGGGGCTGTACCGAACTTTGCCTTCTCCGGCGTGACCTCGGATCAATTGAAGGACACGTTCGAGCTCCGGCTTTCGTTCAATAATTACTACAAAGAATGGCTGGATGTCGTGCAGGAGGAGTATAGGAAGTTTAACGATGCCCTCGGGAACGTTCAGGACGAGTGGATGGTCGGCCATCGCACGGTCGCCAATCAGGTTAAAGAAGTGACGTATTCCAACGGAAAGCGGATCATCGTGAATTACCGCAAAGATCCATTTCAGGTAGACGGCGTAACCGTGCCTCCAAGGGATTTTGTCATTGTAGAGGGAGGCGCGGTCCATGCGAACTAGGTTGAAGCTCAGCTCTTCGACACTGCGAAACCTCGAGGGGATCATCTTCATCCTGCCCTGGGTGCTTGGTTTTTTATTTTTCGTGGCGTTTCCGATGGCTTATTCGCTGTATTACAGTACGAACAATGTGAAGTTTGAGGTAGGTAAGCTTATCACGACCCCGGTTGGATTCGACAATTACAAGCAGATATTGTTCAAGGACGGTTCACTGCTGTACAATGATTTGTTTCCTTTCATGAAGCAGGCCGTCATGATGATTCCGATTATCGTGGTGTTTGCGCTCATGATCGGAATATTGCTGAATCAACCGTTTCGGGGACGGACATTTTTCAGGGCTATTTTTTTTCTGCCGGTAATCTTCTCGACCGGACCGCTGATCACGGAATTTATGAACCAGGACCAAGGGGGGCTTAGTTTTCTTGAGCAGTACCAGGTTGCCGAGTTCGTACAGGCAAATCTGCCTTCCTCCTGGGCGGTTCCGATCATGAACGTATTGGAACAGTTTGTGTTGGTGCTATGGTATTCAGGCGTTCAAATTCTCATCTTTATCGCGGGCAGGCAGACCATTTCCCCCGTGATATATGAGGCCGCCCGCATCGACGGGGCGGGTCCCTGGGAGATGTTCTGGAAGATTACGCTGCCCGGCATGGTGCCCTTCATCTTGCTGAATACGATTTATACGACCGTGGATCTGTTTACTTTCCCGACGAATCCGATCTTGATGAAGTTTAATGCGACCGCGTATGGATTCTCGAGTGCGTTGATATGGATCTATTTCTCGATTATCTTCGCGTTCATTATGATTATTTTCGGTATATTCGCGCTCATCATGCGGCGTGTAGGAGGTCGATAGACATGTTTCCGAAAATCATGAGCAAGACAATGCCGAGTGGAAACCTCCTGTCCAGGGCGCAGTTTCTGGTCTACCGGATGCGCATGCTGCTCCTGGGCAAAGAATCGGATAAGGGGCTTCTGTTCAAGATTTTTATATATCTGATCCTTATCGATACGGCTTATATTTTTCTTCGGCCGATCCTTTTTATGATAACCAAGATGATCACTTCGCCAAGGGACGCAACGAATCCGGTCGTCACCTGGGTTCCGACGGAGTTGTATTGGGGACACCTGGAGAGCGCTTGGAAGGCGCTCAACTATATGAAATCGTTAGCCGTAAGCGTAGGCATCTCGACCGTTTCGGCTTTGCTCACCGTCATGTTCTGTTCGATAGCCGGTTATGCCTTTGCCCGGCTGCAAATTCCGTTCAAACGGACATTATTCACGTTGTTGTTGTTCGCTTTGATCCTGCCTGCCCAAGTCACCATACTGCCGCTCATGAGCTTTTATACAATGAATGGCATGTACAACACGGTGTGGCCGCTGCTTTTACCCGCATTTTTCGGCCATGGTTTGAAAGGGGCCTTGTTCGTAATCATTTTCAGGCAATTTTTCTCTACGCTACCGAAGGAGCTTGAAGAGGCGGCGAGGATTGACGGCGCAAGCGTCTTCCGTATTTATGGAAAGGTTATTCTTCCACTTGCGCAGCCTGCGATACTCGTGGTGTTTCTATTCTCTTTTGTGTGGACTTGGAACGATGCCTATTTGCCGGGCATGTTTATGCCGAGACCGGATTTCCCGGATGTACCCCAATTGTCCATGGGGATCGAAGCGCTGAACAGCTACATCGCCTCGCTGCAGCAGAATCCGGATCCCAGTGGTGAGGTATTCTTTCCTGACCTTGTCAAAATGGCGGCTTTCTTCTTGATCATCATGCCGCCGTTGGTGCTGTATATCATCGCGCAGCGCTGGTTTATCGAAGGCGTTGAACGCACGGGCCTAGTGGAATAGGGGGAGAAGCATTGTGGCTAGCATAACATTCAACCATGTATACAAAAAGTATGGCAAAAACGATCAGCAGCTGGCGGTCAAGGATTTCGACTTGCAGGTGGAGGATAAGGAGTTTCTGGTATTTGTCGGACCGTCAGGCTGCGGGAAATCCACTACATTGCGGATGCTTGCCGGGCTTGAGGACATTTCGGACGGAGAGATCTACATCGGCGACCAACGCGTGAATGATCAGCCGCCGAAAGACCGCGATATTGCGATGGTGTTTCAAAATTATGCCTTGTATCCGAATATGTCCGTCTACGAGAATATCGCTTTCGGTCTGCGTCTACGCAAAGTTGTTAAGCATGAAATCGATCAGAGCGTGAAACGCGCCGCGCGCATTCTGGAAATCGAACAATTTCTGGACCGCAAGCCGAAGCAGCTGTCCGGCGGACAAAGACAGCGCGTTGCGCTGGGGCGGGCCATCGTCAGGAACCCGAAGGTATTCCTAATGGATGAACCCTTATCCAATTTGGATGCCAAGCTCCGGGTTCAGATGCGCTCGGAGATTGTCAAGCTGCATAAGCAGCTTGGGGTGACCACGATTTATGTCACGCATGACCAGACGGAAGCGATGACGATGGGGAACCGGATTGTAGTCATGAAGGACGGAATCATCCAGCAGGTGGATACGCCGGAGGAAATTTATAATAATCCCGTCAATATGTTCGTTGCCGGATTTATCGGCTCGCCTCCCATGAATTTTATCAAAGGAACGATTAAGGAGGAGGACGGCAAGCTGGCGTTTTGCACCAAAAAATTTGCTCTGCAAATACCGGAAGGGAAGACGGCCCTTCTCCGGGAAAAATACCTTGTCGATCGCAAAGTCATCCTGGGCATTCGACCTGAAAATATCAATCTGGAGCATGTCGTATTTGATGCCTTTCCTCTGGCGATGGCCAAAGGAACCCATAAGATGAGCGAGCTTATGGGGGCAGACCGTTATTTGCATTTGGATTTAGGCAATGACATCCAGACCGTTGTCGCCAGGGTCAATCCGAGATATGCGTTCGGCGAAGGGGAACCGATTGAAGTCGCATTCGATATGAATAAGGCGCTGGTCTTCGATATCAATTCAGGCAATCGCGTAATATGAGTACAGCTATTGATTACGGAAGCTCTGCGGCGTAATACGGTAATATTGCTTGAACAAGCGGATAAAGTACTGGGTCTTGCGGAGACCGACCTCCTCTGCAATATCGGACACCTTCATATTGGTCGATTTCAGCAGCATCGCGGCTTTCTCCATCCGGATCTTGGTAATGTAAAGTGACAGGCTCTCGCCTGTCACTTTTTTATATAAGCGGGATACGTGAACAGGATGAAGATACACGTGCTCGCTGATGGCCTGGAGCGATACGTCGTCTTTGAGATGCTGATCGATAAAGGCTTGAACCTGCCGAATGACATGGTTACGCTCCTTCCCGGAAGAGGAGTCATCCAAGGATAACACTATGCCGTCGGCCGTGTCGATGGAACGCATGATTTCATCGGCAGCCTGCGAATAGATTTCGGACAAGTTACCCGGCAGCGTAAACGGTGTTGAAATAAGAATCGAAAGGGTCTTTTTCAGGTAAACTTTCGCCGCTGATTTAAGCGCTTTCATCTTCTGATGGATATGTCCGGGCGTTTCTGCAAATTCAGCAGGGATGATCACGATCAGGTTCCGGTTCGAGTCTTTGCAGGTCCATAAGAAAGGGGATGTCGTCACCTGCCCGCTTATAATCTCTTCGGCCATGTTTAATATTCCGAAGCTGAGCCGTTCAAAGTCTTCATAGGAGATTTCTTGGACGCCGGACTCCAAACGGATAATTGCCAGGACGCAGCGATGATCGGGGGATAGGTTCAGGCCAAGCGTCTCCGCTTCTTGCTGGAACTGTTCCGGTAAAAGGCGCTTGCCAAGGAGCAGGTCTGTAAGAAGCTGTTCGCGCAGCCGGAGTCTATGATGTTCGAGCATGGCGTTCGTCTGCGACAGAGATTGCTGCACCCGGTTCTCCTGATGGAAGGCTTCCAGCGCTTTCTTCAAGCAATCCAACACCTCCTCTCCGGTTACCGGCTTAAGCAAATAATCGAATGCTCCGTGCTTGATGGCTTTCAGCGCATACTCAAATTCGGAATACCCGGATAACAGAATCACTTTCGTATCCGGATATTGCGCAGTGATCGCATCGAGAAGCTCGATCCCGCTCATTTCGGGCATCCGTATATCGGAGATGATGATATCAATCCGGTTACACCCGATAAGCTCCAGCGCTTCCATTGCCGAATTTGCCCTTAAGATGGACTGGACAGACAGATTGGAGGATGCAATAACCTCCTCGATATAGTCAAGCACGAATTCTTCATCATCGACGATCAAAATATTCATTGGCTCGTTTCTCCTTGTGGTCGGTAGCATATTCGAATGGAAACCTTCAGCCCGCCTTGCTCGTTTCTTTCGAGGCAAACCCCGGAACCCGCGGCGTAGCGATGCAGCAGTCGTTGATGAACATTCCATAATCCGCATCCGATCTCCTGAGCCCCATGCGGCTGCTGCATTCGGCCGGACAATTGCAGCAGCTGCTCCTCGCTCATTCCGGCCCCGTCGTCATCGACCGCAAGCGTGTACCGCCCGCAAGCGGTGTCTTCGGAACCGGTGATGCGTATGAAGCCGGAGTTCGACTTGCTTTCCAATCCATGGACGATGGCGTTCTCGACAATCGGTTGAAGGAGCAGGGTGGGCACCGTCAGCCCCATCATGGAAGGGGGGACGTCAATTTCGTACCGCAGCCTTCGAATACGCAATACGTGAATGTTCAGGTAGCTTTCGACCAGTTTGATTTCATCCGCCAGCGTTGTTTCTTTTCCTGCCTTCCTTGTTACGTAGCGGAAAAACTCGGATAGATTTTTGGCCATGGAAATGACCGCATCCGGCGATTTATGGGCCATGCTCACGATGTAGAACAAGCAGTTATATAGGAAATGCGGTTTGATTTGGGATTGAAGATGCTTGAATTCAGCCTCCCGGGTGCGGATTTTCTCCTCGTATACGTTCTCGATCAGGGATTGGATCCGCCCCGCCATATCGTTAAAACGCTCGAATAAGTAGTCGAACTCATTGTTCGCCTTCACCGTTGCCCGGATCTTGATGTTTCCTGATCCCAAGCTTTCGATTTTTCGAACCAAGTATCCGAAGGGGAGCATGTAATTCCGGTATAAGACGAGCGAAATGATAATCCCCGTCAGCAAGAGGAAGATCAAGCTGCACGTGACAAGAAAACTGACATTATCGAGCGGATGAAGAAATTCATTCAATCGGATATAACTCACCAGCGTTAAGCCTAATGAGGAGCTCCGGGCGGACTGAACCAGATATTTGACACCGTCCAGCTTAAATACGGTTAGACGCGGAGATTCGCTGTCTTCCAGTACCCCCTTGCCCTGCAGCAGGTGAACAAGATTCGGTTCCACGGCATGATTCGTAATCAAGGACTGACCGGAAGCGAGAAAAAAGGACTGGCCGTTGCCGGAAGCATCATGTCCATTCAGGACCGACAATAAATAATCGCGCGAGAGCGTGACCTGTACCGCGAGCAGCAAGTTATCCGGATCAAAATCGGTGATGGCCGGATAGGTGAACAGTAATTGATAAGACGGGCCTTCCTGCGTCTCCTCGGAAAACCACTGGTTGCGCGGAATGTTTAGAATATCCTCCCTGCTGGAAGCATGTTCTCCCGATGTGGAGATGGATTCGTTTATATTGGGCCAATACACCGTGATGCTCTCAATGTGGTTATTCGCCTGGTTCTGCATGATCAGCTTCTCTTCCAAAGGTTTGCGCTTGAGCAGATGCTCGACGAATGCAACCGAATTCCAGTCGCGTCCATAGGATTGGATGTCGGGATCGTTTGCCAGAAGAAGGGTTTGCGTCTCAATTTGTTTTAAGGATTGCTCAAGCTGCCGGATGGAGAAATCCAGTTGTTTGGAAGCCGAAGTTTCGAGCGTCTCTCGTACGGATCGCTCTCCGATGTGATTGGCATAGATGAATAGAAGCGTGGTAGGAATCAGCATGGCTGCCAGTAGAATGAGCAGTTTTTGGAAGATTTTAAATTTAATCATCGAAAATCACCGCCGCGTTAACCTATGTAACCGTTAAAACAAACATATCATTGAACCTATCCAAAGGAAAGATTGTAGTCTAAAAAATGAACATTTATCGCTACATAAGTGCAATACCATGGATGTTTATGCGCCAGTATAATAAAAGCAAAACTAATGGAGGAGTGAATGAGGATGTCATTTATTCGTTCACAGGCTATATATTATCCGGGCTTAGCGGGCTCGAAAGCTTATCGGATTCCCTCTCTGATTACGACGCTACAGGGTACAGTTATTGCCGGCATCGATGCAAGAATCGCGGATCAGACGGATAATCCCAATCAGATCGACGCCACCATTCGAAGAAGCGGGGACCATGGGAAGACATGGGGGACGGTACAGAAGCTGGTTGCCTTTGCCGGCGAAGGATTGGACGGAGCTGCTGCGATCGATACATCGCTGCTTCAAGATCAACAAACGGGAACGGTATTCATGCTATATTGCCACACTCCCGGGGGGATCGGATTATGGAGCAGCGATCCGGGTACAGGATTCGATTCGGAAGGCCGCAGAGAGTTGTTTGACCGGGACGGAAACGGTTATGCGCTCGCAAGCGAAGGAAAGGTATTCGATGCGAAGGGAAATGAAACCGATTACAACGTAGACGGACAAGGCTATGTATTCAAAGGCGGCCAACCGCAAGGAAATATCTATTTCAAGAAAGGGCTGGATCCCGATGAAAGCCTGCTGGAAGCAAGAACCTCGTTTCTGCAGATCATTCAAAGCGAGGATGACGGATTAACCTGGTCGGCTCCAAGGGATCTGAATCCGATGGTGAAGGAGGAATGGATGCGTTTTATCGGTTCGGGGCCCGGCTGCGGAATTCAACTGGCGCATGGGGAGCATGCGGGACGTTTGGTGTTCCCGGTCTATTTTGGCAACGAGGATTGGCAAATGTCATGTGCTTGCATATACAGCGACGATCACGGCGTGACTTGGCAGCGCGGGGAATCGCCGAATGACGGCAGGGTGCAGGAGGGTCATGTGCTGTCCGCAAGAACGCTCGCCGAGAATAAGCACAATTTAACCGAATCCCAAGTGATCGAGCTGCCTACCGGGGAATTGAAGTGTTATATGAGAAACCATTCCGGAATGCAGAGAACAGCCGTTTCTTCGAGCAGGGACGGCGGACAGACATGGGGCGAAGTTTGCTTTGACATGGCATTGACGGATCCGACCTGCCAATCCAGCGTCATCCGGTATCCGGATCTGGGAGACGGCAAGGTTCGCTTATTATTCTCGAATCCGGCTGATGAGACAAAGCGGGTGAAGGGAACCGTCCGCTTAAGCGAAGACGGGGGGAAGACATGGCCCTACAGCCGGGTGCTGGACGAGGGGTTTTTCGGTTATTCCTGCTTGACGGTTCTGGCAAACGGAGAGGTCGGGGTCCTCTATGAACGGGTGTATGACTATTCCGACTGGAATAACATGGACATTGCATTCGGCACCTTTACGTTGGACTGGATCCAAGCAGGCGGGGAATCGGAACAGGTGGAAAGCTGTATTTCGTTTCCGACCTATGTAAACAGAATGGGACTGTTCGAAGTGTTGCCTCCTATTCACGATGCCATTGTTTTTGCGGGAGACAGCTTGACGCAGAGGAACCAATGGTCGGAATTTTTCGGGGATTTGACGGTGCTGAACAGAGGCATTGACAGCGACCGGGTTGCGGCCCTGCTGCAGCGATTGGATGCGATCATTTCGCTCAAGCCGCGCAAAGTCTTTTTAATGGTAGGCATCAATGATGTATACGATCGTAAAGAACCCGCTGGTGTATTGAAAAACTACGAAACGATTATAGGCCGAATCCGGAAGGAGCTGCCGGATACCCGCTTGTACGTTCAAAGCCTTCTTCCCGTTAATAACAGCGTGTATAATCACCCGCTTCACCATGAAGAAATTAAGGATTTCAATATCCGTTTAGCCGGGCTATGCGGTGAGCATGACGTTACATTTATCGACCTGTATGATGCGTTTCTCAGCGGAACCGAAATGGATGCGAGATACACTGATGACGGATGCCACTTGACGGGATATGGCTATGAGCTGTGGGTCAATCGGATTGAATCTTTTGTCCGGGAATAAGGAATTAGGCCCATCGGTTGATTGGAGGGTTGTCCATGAAAAAAAGCCTTGCAGTATCCTTCGCCGCGTTGGCATTGCTGGCAGTCGTAGCCGTGTTGTACGCCATGGTTCCAGGAAATAGCGATCCTGCGCGCGTAAAGGGCGAGAATATTATCGCATTCATTAACGGAGAGCCTGTCGAAGAGGAGGAGCTGTCATTATTCACCCGCCCCGGAGGCGGAGGGGAATTAGCACCGGATGGGCAGGAAAGTCAAAGAAAGAACGCTTTTGGGAGCTTGCTGAAAGCGAAAGTCATCCAGCAGGAAGCCGTAAGCAACCGTCTATTAGAAGACAGCTCATATGCTTCTTTTTTGAAGGAGTGGGAGGAGGAGAACCGGCGAAGATCCCAGGCACTGCAAGACGGGAAGGTGATTTATGGTCCGAAGGAATA
Organism: Paenibacillus sp. SAFN-054; assembly: GCF_051966755.1. Taxonomy (NCBI): domain Bacteria; kingdom Bacillati; phylum Bacillota; class Bacilli; order Caryophanales; family Paenibacillaceae; genus Paenibacillus; species Paenibacillus sp. SAFN-054. Next base: position 156,128 of record NZ_JBQCKS010000006.1, on the reverse strand, counting down.
TACGCTGCAGGCCTATTACGATTACAGGCAATCGGTTATGATCAACGCTCTTCAGCGGTCATGGATTCAGAATCACTTGAAGTTGAACGAATCGGCCCTTCAGGATTTCTACGATAACAACAGGGAGCTGCTGGGCAAAAAGCATGACGGGGTCACCGTGTACAAGATCATGGAGCCGACCATGGAACGGATTCTCGAGTGGAAAACGAGACTGGATCAAGGGGCGTCCTTTATGGCGTTATACGAGGAGGCCAAGAAGGTACCGGGTTCAACGGGAGTCGAAAGGATCGATCAGAGGAATTACCGGGAAATATCCAAATATCAAAGCGGTTATTACGATGTGGTTATGGGGATGAAACAGGGAGATATCAGCGATGTGGTGCAGGGAAAGCAATTCTATATGATTGTGATGTGCGCAGAACGTGAAGCAGACGGTTATTTGAGCTTCAGCGAAGTAAGAGAGGAGGTGGTTAACCGATATCAGGCGGAAGCGTTTGAGACATATATGAAGAGTCTCGCACAAACCGCAGAAATCCAGTATACGAGTCGGTATGAGGCCTTCGCAATGAAGTGAGTTGAAGGGTATTGCGACAAATTGAAGATGTGAGGAGGACGATTTATGAAAACGATGGTTCGCACCGGTTATCTTACAGCTCTGCTGCTTCTTTTTGGTGCCGTTTACTTTACGGTTTCAGCGGCAGCTGCAACCTATTACGTCGATTCGTCGGGCGGGAATGATAACAATGCCGGAACTGCAACGAGCTCTGCATGGAAGACGCTGACGAAGGTGAACAGCGTGACGTTTCAACCCGGAGATCAGATCAAGTTCAAGAAAGGCGGATCCTGGACGGGGATGTTATGGCCGAAGGGCAGCGGAACCAGCAGCAGTCCAATCGTCATCGACAGCTACGGAACCGGCAATGCGCCGCTGTTCAACGGCAATGGCCAGGAAGCGACCGTATATTTGTACAACCAGCAATACTGGGAGATCAAAAACCTCGAGATTATCAACGACAACGGTGCCAGCTCGAAGCGCAGCGGCATTTATGTCGTTAACGAGAATGGCGGCACCTTGAACCATATTTATATCATCGGCAATAATGTTCACGATGTCTACGGGAATAACGTCAAGGACGCCAACGGCAGCTCCGGCATCAAGGTAAGAACAAAAGCGGGAACCGTTCAGTCCAATTACAATGATGTCCGGATCGACGGGAATACGGTGGGTCCCCGCGTGGACCGGACCGGAATCGACCTGAATTCCGATTTCTGGTGCCGGCCGGACGCGGAATGCACGGGCACCTATAATTGGTACCCCAGTACGAACGTTGTGATTCAAAACAATTATGTTAACGATGTTGGCGGAGACGGGATTGTGCCTCAGAATACGTCGGGCGCAATTGTCCAATACAATACGGTCAATGGCTTCAATATACGCTCGGGGATGGTGAACGCTGGCATATGGTCCTATAACGCCGACGATACGATTATCCAGTACAACGAAGCGTTTAACGGCAATACGACGCTGGACGGCCAGGGCTTCGACATCGATTACGGACAATCCCGCACCATCATGCAGTACAACTACAGCCATGACAATGACGGCGGGTTCATGATGGTGACTCAGCCGGGCACGGCCAAAAACGACGGCGGCATCGTTCGGTATAACATCAGCCAGAATGACGGCGCCCGGATCTTTCAGCTGGCAGGACCGATCACGAATGTGCAGATTTACAACAACACCCTCTACCTGTCCCCAGGGCAAACAGCCTCACCGATCTATGCCAATTCATGGGGAGGCTATCCGAAATCCGCAGCTTTCTATAACAATGTGTTCCACCTGGAAAGCGCGGGCACCTGGTACGGATTAAACACAGTCGCGAACTTTACGTTCAATAATAATACGATTTATGGCGTCCACACGGCGGGCGAGCCTGCCGATTCGAATAAATCGACGGCAAATCCGATGCTCGTCAATCCGGGAAGCGGAACGGGCCGCCTGGCGGTGGACGGATACAAACTGTTGGCGGGTTCCCCCGCGCTCGGCACAGGCAAGCTGATTGCGAGCAACGGCGGCAAGGACTATTGGGGCAATGCGGTATCAGCCACTGCCTTGCCTAACCGGGGGGCGTATAACGGCGCAGGCATTACGCCAAGCAATCCGGCCGTGAACGGCGGGCTTGAATCAGGAGCACTTTCACCTTGGTACGGCTGGAATGCGGCGAGCGTGGTGAACTCGAATGCCAGAACGGGTACTTATGCATTGCGGTTGGTCGGAGGTCCAAGTTCGGCGGAGCAGGTCATTCAAGTGGAGCCGAACACAACCTATTCGCTAACCGGGTATGCGATGACGACGAACGCCGGAGAACCCGTCCACATCGGAGTCAAAAACTTCGGCGGAACGCAGCAGTTCACAAGCATCACCGGAACCAGCTACACGAAGGGCACGGTTACTTTTACAACAGGCGCGGCCAATACCACGGCCACGATTTACTTCTACAAACCATCCGGTACGGCTACAGCCTATGGGGATGACTTTGTCGTCGCGAAAAGTCCGGCGATGAGTGCGGACTCTAGCCCTGAATGACGGGCAGCATGCAATGACGTAAACGATCCGCCATAACGATAACGGAAGTGGACGTCCGCCGCCTCTCGGTTAGTTGTCCCTCTTTCCGCGTAAGTCCGATGAGGGGGGACTCATAGGAAAAAGAATATGAAAGAGGATCCGCATGGCGGGTCCTCTTTTTTTAAAAGCTTTTCAACCTGAAGGGAGAAAAATAGTAGATTCATACCATCTGAATTTTGGGTAATTTTGGTATATTATCTTGGGGAGTATATTCTTTTCGTGACTGACGGATGGATTCGAGGTGAAGTATGACCAAAATACTTGTAAAACCCGACTTGTTAAACCGCATTGCCGAGATGTTCCTGAACGGCCGCAAGCAGTTGGAGCAAAATTACATAAGTTTGGATAAATTGAACTAAAGGCAAGGCATTCGCCCATATTCCATGTGAAATCAAGGAGAAGCGACGTAAAACTTTAGTTCATTTTATTTGGACAAGCGGATGTATGAAACGCACGAGCAATGGAGCGGGATGACGCGGGAGAACTTTTTCCGGGAGTTCCGTGCATTTCAGGAGCAAAGGACCGCTACATTAGATAAAATAACCTTTGTGGGGCAGGAACTGCTGACAATCTCCAAAAACTTTGCGCAAACCGATGCGGAAGTCGTGCAGACCTCGGCTCGGGGCGGCCTGGATCTGAACCTGATGATCAACGAACAAAAGCGCGGATATGCGCAGGCTCAAACGGACGAGGAAAGGGACGCCTACAGCCAGGAAGCCGACCGCATTCGGGATGCCATGAGACAGCAGGGGTACGACGAATCGGAAATCATGCAAAAGACGGATCCAGCCATGTCTGAAGACCAGGTGATGGCGCGGGCTTGGGATGAAACGCGGAAATGGGCGGAGGCAGATCCGAAGGGTTTTGGATTGATGTTTGCCGGGAGACCCCTGGTGCAGGGGGCCATTGCGAATATCGAAGCTGCAAGAAATACCTATAATGAAGCGAGGAAAGGCGAAATCGTTAAGGCGATTGTCGATTACGCCAAAGGTTACACCAATTTCTATACGGACCTCGGTTACAAACTCGCAGAATCCGCGAGCAATCCCGGGGAGACGGTGGACAAGCTGACGCATTCTCCCGCTCAAGCCAAAACAGAGTTTATTGCGAGCCTTGCCTCCGGTCTTATTTTTGGCAGGCATATGAAGAAGGAACATCATGGCGAGGGAGGATCTGGAGGGAGGAAACCTGGGGCTGGCGAGGGGACTCAAATAGATCCTAGTGTAGGCAGTTTAGTTAAGGACGGAAGCAAATCGAAATACACAAATTCTGCTGGCAATGAATTAACATGGGTGGATCAACATCCGAAAAATATTAATAGGGATATTGAGAACTTTCTGAATAGCCCTAACGTTGGTAAAGCTACTGAAGCTAAGGTTGCTAATTTTGTGAGAAGCGAAACGGAAGTGGTTGGATTTGGCCAAAAAATATTAAAAAAAGATGGACAACCCGCGGGTGATTTAGATGTTGTTACAAAGAATGCAATAATTGAAGTTAAGGCATCAATTAAAGCAGTTGATCCAGAACAGTTTTTGAAGATGACAAAGCAAGACTATCCGGATTTTTTCAATCCTGAGAACAAAAAAATAATTCTTTATATAGATAAGCCAATGACAAACCTAAGATCAGAACATGAGGTGATACTGGAGGAGATTAAGTCACAAGGTGTAATCATCGTTAATTCATTAGAAGGTTTAAAGGGGGTACTAAAATAGAATGGGAACGACTGCTTTTATTCTAAAAGAACGTGAAAAATACACTCCTGAAAAGCTCTTGGCGGATACCATCGTAGCAACCTTTCATTCAGATGCTAAACTGATCTTTGAAAATAATAAATATTTCGCGAAAGAGGGTCACTTCTCATCTACAACATTGAATATACTTGATCACTCTTATAAAAGTGAAGAGAATAACCACCAATTTATCCTATATGTAAAGGCTACAGACAATCCTAGTATCCGGTTCAGTGACTATGACGATCTGGGGTTAGACCCAGTACGCAAATTGTCTAGAGTAGGAACTGTTGAAGAAGTTTACGGTGCAGAGAAGTTGATTTTTCGTTTTATCTATGAATACCTCAAGCTAAATCCTGATGATTATTTTTGGGTTGCTGATTATGATTGGGTATTTAGGTGGGAAGATATGCAAAAGTTAAAGTCCCTACCTTATGATCAGGATTGGTGCTATAAAAAGCCCGAATAAACAGAGCTTAACGCCTTTTAGCGGGTGAGCAGGAAAATGACAATGGAAATAGCAAGCATATGTATGAGCATTAAAAAGGATCCGCTCTTCGCGGATCCTTTCTTTTTAATAAAAATTGATTCTTTCCAGTCTGAAATCCGTCTCTTTGTAAGGAACGGAGTAATTCAAATTCAAGGTAACTGTCGCGAAGGCGTCGAAGCCTTTGACCGGAAGCGAGTATCTCAGCGATGCCACAAGATCCAGCTTGGACGGCTCATCGATTTTCAGATCGCTTAGCGTCGCTTGCTGAACGGCTTTGTTCCACTTGGTGAGCGTGTCTTGTTTGTTGGCGTCGCGCAGACCTTTGATATCTTTGTGCACCTTCTCTTTGGTGTAGCTGGAACCGCTCCAGAAAGTATCGAATTCGACCTTGTCGACGATCGATGCGGAGATAATGGCGTCGATATCCGAGTAATCCTCCGTCGCTACCGCTTTGGCATAGGCTTTGATCGTTTTCAAAGCTTGGGCTTTATTATCCTCGCCCGCTTTTTTCATGTCCACGCTCTTGGAGAGTATTTTCGAGAATCCGCCGGAAGCAGACGTCGAAGGCGTTGTCGCCGGAGGCGTGCTAGGCTTCTCGGTCGCCGGCTCGGATGGCTGCGCCGCGCTGTCGGAGTTGTCTTTGTACGGAATACCCGCGTTGCTGTCCAATTCGCCGGAAGTAATAGCTACCACCTGACGGCCCGCATCCCATTTCACCGTTCCGCCCAGCGCCTCGGCCACGACTTTGGCCGGCACGTAGCTGCTGCCTTTGTAAACGATCGGGTAGGTCGCGTCCGCGCCGCTGCCCAGGCTCACGCTCTTGCCGTCCACTTCGATACGGATGCCGGCATTTTGGTAGGCTTCGATCTTCTTCAGTGTGGAGCCGGCGTAAGCGACGGCACCGATGGTCGTGCAGAGTAAGGCTACGGATGTTGCTGCAAGGATCTTGCGTGACAATAGCTTCTTCATTCGTTCAACTCTCCCTAAAATTATGTATAATGAGACAAAATCTTGAAAGCATCGTCCCGAATTCGTATTGTAGCATGCTGCTGTATATTTGGGAATAAATTCATTCTTATTTAGTACTTTTATGTCGAGTTTGCATGAATGTGAATCGTGTTGCGATGGATATGCTTGTCGACTTTAGCGACGGAACCGTCACATGGTACAATACAAGAAAATATTATGCAGTTACGGGAGGGAACCTCATGAACATTCAACTGGGTGAATTTGAAGTCAGCTCCGGCCAATTGGTCGTGGCCGATCCTTGTTACGAGCTCGACCGGACGACCATCATCATGGGCGTGCTGGAGAATGCATTGAACGGCACGTGGACGGGACAGGTGGAGAAGGCGGAGGTCAGGGAATGGGGCGAAGCCTGTGCCAAAATCGCCGCTTACCACAGCTCGGTCGCAGATCGGGCGGATTCGTTGGAATGGGTGAAATGTCCGTTCATCGTGGGCGTGGACAGCGGACAAGCCGGGATCTTCGACGTGGAGAAGTACCGGTTGCCGGATGCGGGGGCACAGCCCGGGGGTTCGCCGGATACGGACAGCGAATGGTATTACGCCTGCTGCGACATCACCGAGAGCGGCGAAGAAGCGGGAGTGCTGGACGGCGGCATCGTCTCGCGCACAGGCATGGGCGACGGTGCATACGGAGCGTACATGGCGACGGACGGACAAGGACAGGTCGCTGCGGTGAAAATCGTCTTCATCAAGACCCCCGAAAATTAATTTGCATTTATCACATCCGGGGGGCTCAAACCATGCTATAATAGGGAACGTTATTCGACTACATTGAAAAAGAGATGATCCCTTGGGTACCCCGGCTCCATATGTGAAACACAAAACAAACGGATTTTTAAATAAGTACTTCACCGGAAGTAAGCTTGATTATAAGCAAATTATCGCGATCATTATCCCGATATTTGTGGATCAAGCTTTTATTATTTTAATGAGTTTGATCAATACGGCGATGATCGCCTCCTCTGGCGTGGCTGCGGTGAGCGCGGTCAGCATGGTGGATTCGCTGAATATTTTCCTCGTTAACGTCTTTATCGCCGTGGCCACTGGGGGCACGGTGATCGTTGCGCAGTATAAGGGCAGCGGGAATCAGGAGATGGTATCGAAGTCCGCGGCCCAGGCGATCACGGCGGTGGCGATCATATCGGTGCTGCTGTGCGTCTTCGTGATCGCGTTCCATACGCCGGTGCTGAACCTGCTGTTCGGCCAGGCTGACGCCGAGGTGTTCCACAACGCGCGCATTTATCTGATCGGCAGCTGCATTTCGTATCCGTTCATCGCGATTTTCCAGGCGGTGACCGGCGCCTTGCGGGGCGTTGCCGACACGAAGGCTTGTCTCGGCCTGTCGCTGATCCTGAACCTGACCTACCTGCTGCTGAACGTCCTGTTCATTACGGTCTTCGACATGGGCATCGTCGGACTGATCATTTCCTTGATTGCCGCGCGGGTGCTGGGCATGGCGGTCTCGCTGTTCTACATGATCCGCATGAATCACACGCTGCTGTACAAGATCAAGGACGCATTGAAATTCGATTTTCCCATCCTGAGAAAAATTCTGGTCATCGGCGTGCCGTTCGCCGCCGAGCAGATGTTCTTCAACGGCGGCAAGCTGCTGACGCAGACCTTCATCGTTCAGCTCGGTACGCTCGCCATTACGGTGAACGCCATCGGCGGCTCGATCGCCGCGCTGTTCCAGATCGGGGGCAGCGCGCTGAGCATCGCCGTGGTGACGGTGGTCGGCCAGTGCATCGGCAATGGCAGCATTCCGGACGCGCGGAAGTTCGTCAAGTCCTTCATCGGGCTGTCGACGGTGTTCTTCATCCTGATCGCCGCGATCATTCTGCCGCTCTTCCCGTTCATCGTGAACCTGTTCTCGCCGCCGGCCGAAATCGTGCCGGACATCTTCCAGCTGATGCTGCTGATCGCGGTCACGCAGCCGATCTTCTGGTCCGTCAGTTTCATTATGCCATCGGCGCTGCGCGCGGCCGGAGACTCGAACTTCACGTCGGTCACGTCGATGCTGTCGATGTGGGTGCTGCGCGTATTTCTCGGTTACTTCCTGGCGATCACGCTGAAGATGGGTATCATGGGCGTCTGGATCGCCATGGTGACGGAATGGGGTGTGCGCGGCGTTATTTTCTACCTGCGGTTCAGGGGCGACAAGTGGTATCGCCGGAAGCTGATATAGCAATGGATAATTCTTGACTGAATAGTCCAGAATGAATATAATGAGGATCAAGGGGGATGACCTTGGGAAGAAACAAAGAATTTGATACGATCGAAGTGCTGCATAAAGCGATGGAAGTATTCGGGCATTACGGCTACGAAGGAACGTCGCTGCCCCAGCTGCTGAAGGGGCTCGGGATTGCCCGGCAAAGCTTATACGACACGTATGGCACGAAGAGGGACCTGTTTATCCTCGCTCTGAAGCATTACGTGAATGAGAAGAGCGGCGCAGCCATGAAGTATTTGACCACCTCTGAATCCGCAAAGCAGGGGATTGCTTACGTATTCCATGAAGTGGCTAAGACGTTAAAGGATAAGGACCGGCAGAAGGAATGCTTTATTATCTTCTCGGCTATTGATCAGATGGCTCATGACAAGGAAATCCGCGAATTTCTATCCAAAGATTTGAACAGGATGGAAGAAGCCTTTTATGAAACGCTGGTTCGGGGCCAGGAGAATGGAGAAATCCCGAGTGACCGGGATCTTCGAGCCTTGGCGCGCTATTTGAATTTTGCAAGACACTCGATGACCCAATTGGCCAAAATGACGAGTGACCCCAAGGTTATGGATGATTTCGTTGCGGTAAGTTTATCTGCCCTGGATAAATAATGGAGCTTGATCACGGCTTCATTATTATTTTAACAATTCCAGACTGATTGGTCCGATTTTATATTTTTTTTGCTAATTTCGGACTGATTGGTCTATTAAAAGGAGAGAGATGAAGATGACAAGCGAAAATGGATTGAAGGCCCAGGCCACCGAAATGCTAAAGGCATTCCAAAGCAGCCTGGTAGCGCGTGATTTTGAAAAGTGGTTTACGTTATTCAGCGCAGATGCCGTTGTTGAATTTCCTTATGCTCCAGCAGGGTATACGCAAAGGCTGGCCGGCATTGAAGAAATTCGGAGCTACATGCATGAGCTGTTCATGCGGATGAATGTTCTCTCTTTCTCCACCCCGGAATGTCTCGTATCCGGAGATACAATCGTTGCCGAGTATACATGCGACGCTGTCATGACAGGAACTGAAATGACGGGTACAGAGAAGCCGTATCGGCAGTCGTATATTTCCGTGTTCCACACCAAGGATGGCAAGATCACGCATTTTAAGGATTATTGGAATCCGATGGTCCTGCTTGCATCCGCACAAGGCTAAGTTCTTATACTTACATTTAAAAGGAGATAAACCAAGATGATGAATCAACGAAAAATACTGATTACAGGCGGAACGGGAAAGACAGGCATAAGAATCGCAGAAAGGCTGAATCAAAAGGGATATCCCTATGCCATTACCATGAGGAATGCGGGGGCCATGACCGAGCCTGAGACACAAGTTCATTTCGACTGGTACGACCGTTCGACGTTTCTCCCTGCCCTGCAGCATGTTGAACGCGTATATTTGGTTGCACCTGTAGGAGACGCTGAACCCATCAAAGTGATGGAACCTTTTATGAAGCTGGCACTCGAACAAGGGGTACGCCGTTTTGTGCTTCTCAGCAGTGCATCCATTCCGGAGGAGGGTCCAGTATTCGGCCCTGTTCATCGCTTACTGAAAGAGCTGGCTCCGGAATGGACCGTGCTCAGACCATCTTACTTCATGCAAAATTTCACCGAAGGTCCGAATGGTTTGACCATTTCGCAGCAGGATCTGATCATTAGCGCAGCAGGGCAAGGGAAAATTGGTTTTGTGTCAGCTGATGACATCGCGGAAGTGGGCTTCAGAGCACTCGTCGATGATATTGCCCATAATACAGAGCATATCATCACGGGACCGGATACCTTGTCCTATGATGACGTCAGTCGGATCATTAGTGAAGTGACGGGAAGACAGGTGATACACAATTCCATATCGGATGATGCATTGGTAAGCAGCTGGGTGGCGGCAGGGCTAAGCAAGGACTATGCTGAAGTGATGGCTGGCCTCGACCGGAAGATCCGAGAGGAAGGGACGGAAGATCAGAGCACGGATACCGTGTTCAGAGTGAGTGGAAAGGAACCTGTGTCCTTCCGGGATTTTGCAGCACAACATGCAGGCGTATGGAAACGGGTGCCGGAGACGACAAATGTAGGAGTATAGAAGACCAACAGGAATAATTACTTTTTATGGTATGATATCAGGAGGGGCTTATTCAGCTAACGGACCGTAATGTTGATTATCAAAATATCATCAAAGGAGGTGTGTCTATTGGGCAGTGAAAGTGATGTCATAATTTCTCCATTAAATCATGACTTAATAGCGGATATCCCTATGACGAATGACTATTTTGAGTTATATGGTAGAGTTGTCCCCAGTTTACAATCCGGAAAGTGGACTTATGAAGAAGTACTGTTTGATGAAACGAGAGAAATACGGTTTCCAGATGACAAACTTGATTGGAGCGAATATATAAACCGAGAGGATAAAGCTTTATTCTTAGCTTATCTGAATCATACCTGCATAGGACAAATCAGAATCATTAAGGATTGGAATCGCTTCTGCTATATTGAGAATATTGCTGTCAAAAAAGATTATAGAGCCGGTGGAGTCGGAAAGCTGCTCTTAAACAGAGCAGAAGAGTGGGCAAAACAAAGAGAACTTATAGGATTGTCCCTGGAAGCTCAGGATGATAATCTTGGTGCATGCAGATTTTATGTGAAACAAGGATTCATACTAGGTGGCGTTGACACGCTAAAACAGTCATACAATTCGAATATTGATACCACGTTATACTGGTATAAATTATTCAAGTAACGGGGCTTTAGCGGAATAAGTAATACAGTCATTCCAACATGGGAATGGCTGTTTTTTTATACCTGGACATAAGAAATTGACGGTGCTGAAGGCATCTTCATGATTGCAAAAGTCTCCAGCAATCGGAGGGCTCTCTTGGGGAGCTCTCTTCCTGATGTGAGGGCGGCGCCGAATGGAAAGGCGCCGCTGCTACAGATGCACCGGGACGACCGAATAAGCTCAGTGAAACGGAGGCCGGAGTATGCTTGATCCCTCAGCGGATGATCCCGCGGATTTCGTCCAGGCTGCCGATGTTCTCCTGCTGCATGAAGTCCTGCAGTCCGGCGAGCAGTTCCTCCCCGGCCCGGAGGTTCATGAAGTTGTACGTACCGACCTGCACCACCTCAGCGCCGGCCATGATGAATTGGATGATGTCCGCGGCCGAGGTGATTCCGCCCATGCCCATGACGGGAATCGTGACCTCCTTCGCCACCTGATGCACCATCCGCAAGGCGATCGGCTTGATGGCAGGACCGGACAAGCCTGCATACAGATTCGAGAAGACGCTCCGTCGCTCACGAATATCGATGTGCATGCCCGAGAAGGTGTTCACCAGAGAGACGGCATCCGCGCCTTCCCGCTCGCACATGACCGCCATGTCCACGATGTTCTCCGCATTCGGCGACAGCTTCACCGCAAGCGGCAGCGAGGTGGCCTGGCGCACTTCACGGACGACCTCCCGCGCGACCTCTGTCTTGATGCCGAAGGCCAGCCCCCCTTCCTTGACGTTGGGACAGGAAATGTTCAGCTCGATCATGTCCACGCCGCGAAGATGCGCATGCCGTCGTTCTCCTGCATCCTTCGTGATCTGCAGCGCGCCCAGCACATAGTCTTCGATGCGGCTCCCGCCCAGATTGGCGATCTTGACCGGCTCCAGCGTTTCCCAGTAGGCCATCTCTTCGGCGAGAAACGCGTCGATGCCCGGATTCTCGAGGCCCACGCTGTTCATGATGCCTCCGGCCGTCTCCCAGATGCGGATCCCTTGGTTGCCCTTGCGGGGCTCCAGGGTCAGTCCTTTGCTCACGATGCCCCCGAGCTGATTAATATCATAGTGCTGCGCATATTCCCGTCCAAAACCGAACGTGCCGGATGCCATCACAATCGGGTTGCGGAATGGAATCCCCGCGATGCTACAGGCTAAGCTCATGCCACTCGACCTCCTCTGCCGAGAATACGGGACCGTCCGTGCACGCTTTGCGATTGCCGTTCTTGTTCATTACCGTGCATGCGTAGCAGGCCCCAATGCCGCAGGCCATCCGCTTCTCCAGCGACACGTACACCTTCGTTCCCAGCCCCTCCCACATTCGGGCGGCTTCCTTCATCATGCCGAGCGGACCGCAGACGAAAACGGCATCGTACCGGCTTATATCCACCGCATGCAGCACGCTGCCGCCGACCTGCACGGTGAGCTGATTCGCATAGAGCTCAAAAGCCTCCGTTACATAGGGCTGCTTCTGAAAGCCCAAGTAGACATCCGGCCGGTTCAGCTGCCTGGCGGCATACAGCAGCGGGGCAATGCCGATTCCGCCGCCTATCAGGGCGACGCGTCCTTTTGCCTGCGGAAACCCGTTGCCCAGCGGTCCTTCCAGTTCAATGGAATCGCCTTCGCGCAAGCGGGACAGCAGCCGCGTGCCCTCGCCCGCGATCCGGTACAGAAACTGCAGGCGGTCCGGTTCCATATTATGAATGCTGATCGGACGGGACAGGAGGGGAGCGCCAAGCCATGCGCGCAGCATATAGAACTGCCCCATGCGGCCCTCCCGGAAATCCCCCGCTACCGTCATGAGTCTGATATCGTCGCAGATGTGTTCATTGGAAAGTATCGTATACATGGATCGGCTCCTTTGCTTGCAGGTCATTTCTATCTACTATGCCTGCTGCAGCATAGGAAGGGCCGTGATGCCGGTCACACCGGGGTGCGGGGGAGAAGGAGGAAGCCGAATCATTCCGCCATATGGAGGCCGAATTCGAGAGACAGTCCTTTTATCCCCTTGCTGGTTACCCGAATGGCTCTGCCCTGATGCAATCTCTCGATCCACTGCAACTCGAAGAGCCTCTTCGTTATCGCTGCCCCGAGATATCCCGCCAAATGGTGGCGGCGTTCACTCCAGTCCAGACATTGCCTGGCATAATGCCGGCGTTTCTTGGCAGAATCATCGACCTCGGCGCCCCAAATCCGCAATTTCTCCTTGCCTTCCAGGTTAAGCACATAATCTTTTCCCGATTCCTCTAGCCATCGCAGCTCAAGGAACCGATCCGTAAGAGCGACGCCGACCTTGCCGGCTAGATGATCATAACAAGTGCGGCAATGCCTCATTTGCTTAAGCTCGTCCGATTCACGTAAAGAACGGATCGGCTTCGAAGGTGAAATCGTTAGCATGGCTTCAAGCGTATGCGCGACTTCTTGATTGGCCAGGCGGAAGTATTTGTGCCTGCCGTAGCTCTCATGGATCAATAAGCCTCCTTGAACCAGCTTGGCCAAGTGAGAGCTTGCCGTCTGGGGAGATATATGTGCGGCATGAGCCAAATCGCTGGCGGGCAGCGCTTTTCCTCCAAGTAAGCTCATCAGCATCGTAAGACGGGAGGGGTCGCCTAGTAATTGGGCAATTCCCAAGACATTTGGATTTATGATTGTCCTCACCTCTACATTTATTGTTCGTTCTCCATCGAAGTGTATACATAGTAACATAACTACATGAATTGACGAAGGAGGAATGATTGGTGAATCGTTATATGTTTGTATTCCTTGTTTTACTTGCTACTTCTCTCATGGGGTCCTCCTTTGCTGTCGGCAAAGTAGGTTTATCCTATGTTTCGCCCTTATTACTGGTAGGGATCAGGTTTACACTGGCGGGGGTTATTTTAGCGTTGGCAGTCAAAATAAAAAGAAGGCGATTTCCTGAAACCCTCCAGGATTGGGCAAGGCTTCTTCTCATCGGCGTTTGTCAGACGGCTGCGGTCATGGGATGTATCTTTTTAAGTATGCGTACGATTACAGCCGGGGAGACATCGATCCTGACTTTTGTGAATCCCCTTCTCGTTGTCATTTTAGGCGTCGTGTTTATGGGGTTGAAATATCGAATGTATCAATGGATCGGGGTCCTCATCGGATTTGCAGGCGTTTTTGTTACATTGGGATTTCATTTGCGCCTTTCCGAAGGAACCCTGCTCGGGCTTGGATCGGCATTAGCATGGGCTATCGCCACCTTGCTGGTCAAAAAGTGGGGACCCCGGTTCGATAATTGGACCTTAACCGCCTTCCAGATGCTTTTCGGAGGACTGCTTCTGTTGTTGTTAGCTATCAGCGCAGAAACGCCCAGACTTATTCTTAACTGGACTTCATGGGGCGTCATTCTTTATTTAGCGATACTAGGGTCGATTGTTCAATTTGCGACTTGGTACTACCTGCTTAGCAAAGGGGATCCCGGAAGAACAAGTGCTTTTCTATTTCTGGCTCCATTCTTCGGCGTGCTTTCCGGTTGGTTCATTCTGGGCGAGGTGATCCACTGGTATGTTTATGTGGGCGGATTATGTATATTCATCGGGATTTTTCTGGTCAATTGGACTAGGGGAAGTAAAATGACATAGAACGATGGTGTGGGAATGTCTCGTTTGCATGTAGTAGCACTCATCAGGCGTACCCGGTCTTTGTTGAATCGAAATAAAGTAGAAGAAGCGTAGTGCAAGTACGCCGATGCGGCCGAAACGGATCTATGCTACGATGGGTGAACAGGTTTTACATGCATAGACGAACCAGAGAATGGATGAGATCGCATGAAATTTACAATACAGCATCGAAGCGGTGTGGCGAGCTATGAGAATTGAAATTGGACAGCAAATCATCGAATGCCACGTGTCCTACGGACCCCGTAAAAAGCTTACGATTCATATCGAACCGACAGGTCTGGTCACGGTTAAAGCACCGAACGGGACGAGCGACGAACAGGTGACGAGTGCCGTAAAGCAGCATGGGGAGAGGATCGTGCAGCATCTGCAGGCTATCGCAGCAGCCCGTGAAGCGCCGGGGATCAAAGAATATCAGGAGCAGGGCAGGTTTCTACACCTGGGACAATACCATTTGCTCCATGAGCTCATCGAAACGAAAGACCGGGACGAAGAACAGCTGAAGCGGGATTTGAAGAAGTTCTATTTTTCCAGCTGCAAAAAGGTTATTCAGGAACGCATCCAAATCTATCAGAAGCAGCTCAAAGTCACTCCGAGAACAGTCGAAATCGTGGAGTCCAGCACCAAGTGGGGAAGCTGCAGCTCGGATAAGCATCTGACCTTCAATTACCGCCTGGCGATGGCACCTGTCGACGTGATCGATTATGTGATTATCCATGAACTGTGCCACCTCACGCATATGAATCATGACCGTTCGTTCTGGAGACGGGTGGGCGGCGTGATGCCGGACTACAAAGAAAAAGAACGCTACCTGGCGCGGTACGGGCAGGCGATGACATTGTGAACTTTACATTCCCGCTTATTTCCAACATACTACTGGTAGATAGAAGGAAGCCGCATGGCGCAGAATCATAGCGATGGCCGCCGGAACGCGGTTTGCCTATCTACCAGACTAGCGATAAGGGAGAATGATCCGATGTTAAGTGAGAAGCTGCTCGCGAAGTTGAACGACCAAATGAATTATGAATTTTATTCTTCCCAGGTATATCTGGCGATGGCGGCGTATTGTTCGTCGGAGAGCTTTGACGGCTTTGCGAATTTTTTCATCATGCAGTCGGAAGAAGAGAAATATCATGGAATGAAAATATTCCATTTCATAAACGCCTTGGGCAAACGTGCCATCGTTACAGGCATGGGAAATCCTCAGAATGAATACAGCTCCTTGCTGGATGCCTTTGAGCATTCCTTCGAGCATGAGAAAACCGTGACCGCGCGAATCTATGAATTGTCCGATATTGCACTGGACGAGCGGGAGCATGCGACGATCAATTTCCTGAAGTGGTTCATCGACGAGCAGGTGGAAGAGGAAGCGACCTTCGACAGCATTATCCAGAAGCTGCGCCGCATCGATAATGACAGCAACGCATTCTACATGCTCGATTCGGAGCTTGGCAAACGCACGTTCACGCCACCAGTAAACGAAGCTTAATACGCACGAAGAAGAAGCTGTTTTCCCGCAAGGGGAAGCAGCTTCATTTTTTTTCATCCATATGGGGACTCATCAAGGGTTAAGGATAAACTTGCGGATGACCGTCGTTTCTAAGTCCGGGTTGTTCAAGTCTTCAAACCAGCGGTACCACGACCCTTGCCCCGGATAGAAATTCGCGGTTTCCAGGTAGGAACCCGAAGAGAGGGTGATTTTGTGAAGCGTACTTAAATCTTTGTTTAAAATAATGATCTGTCCCTGCGTATTTTGGGGGAGCGCTGTCTTTTCGTCCACGACGAGTATATTTCCATCCGCGTTCACGGTGAACGCTAGATTGTCTTTTTTGTGGATCAGGGATAACGTCTTTTGGGCAGCCAGGCCCTTGGAATTAAATACGTAGAGCATATTTTTGACCGATGTGATCAACACGTTGCTATGGAACGACGAATCGTTCTGTTCGAAATTGTCGATGAACACTTTGCCAGGAAGGGACTTTGTCCACAGCACGGTCCCTTTGCTGTTCCTGGCGATGACATCGGTCGTCGCTTTGTTGAACTTGTAGAACAGGAGCGTCTTGTCAGGTAAAATCCCTACAAATTTCTGTCCTGCGATTTGCTGCCTGAACTGAACATTGAGCTTGGCATCATAGACGGTCAGGGTTGCTTTATAGTTTGAAAAGTCGGATTTATTGCCGGACTCATTCAGGAGCGTCGTCATCAAGTCGTTATGATAGCTGTACACATATTCTTTGATCTCTTTCTTATGTATCTGTTTCCCCTGCTGGTCGATCCGAAACACGTTAAACTTGTATTTTTCCAGACTCATGTAAAATAGCAGCGTTCCGTCGCCGGCAATATTAAGCCCGCTGATATCGCTGACCTTCTCGGCAAACGTTACAGGAAGCGGCCGGGAAAACTCACGGGTCCACAATGGTTTGCCGGCTGAATCGTAGGCTTGGAGCTTGCGGACGAGCTTGTGGTTCTTGGTGTCTTGGTACTGCGTCGTGAGATACAGGTTCCCGTTATTCCCAACCTGATTGCCCCCGAA
This sequence comes from Paenibacillus sp. SAFN-054, assembly GCF_051966755.1. Classification (NCBI taxonomy): domain Bacteria; kingdom Bacillati; phylum Bacillota; class Bacilli; order Caryophanales; family Paenibacillaceae; genus Paenibacillus; species Paenibacillus sp. SAFN-054. Next base: position 139,104 of record NZ_JBQCKS010000006.1, on the reverse strand, counting down.
AAAACCTGCGTACGCCCTTTTGAAAGTAGAGGTATGCGGATCGACGGTGGCGATTTTGTCGCCGGTGCTGTCATTCATGATCGATACCACGCCATACCCATCCATGACGTAGAGCTTGTTTTTGACTTTACGGACATATGTATCTGCCGGAAGCAGGTAAGGGGCCTGGGCTTCCCACGCCGGTTCGGGCTGACTGCTAAGCATGGCCTCGGCATGCATCGGGCTTGCGGCGGTAATAAAGAACAGTAGGGTACCAAATAGAGCGAGCAGCGTTTTCTTCATGATTTCCTCCGTCATCTGGATTCTATTGCTGAAATGTTTCTGCAACCGCAGGTGCGGTTTTGGCCGTTTCATGCGGCGCTCCCGGGCGGGAACGATCGCCGCCCGCTAAGACCGATACCCTTCCTGCGAGATCAGCTTCAGCAGGTTCTCCGGGATTTTGAATTGCTGGTTGTCGATCAGCAGCTGGAAGTCCTCTCTGGCATCGGACTGATGGGCCAGCTTGATTTCCTCCATCTCCTGCTGGAGCTGCTCCATTTTCGTATCGAGCTCATACGCGGTGTCGGCTGCTTTCTTCAGGTCCTGCAGGAGGCGCTCCGGCACGGTTTCATTGCATTTATAGAAGATTTTGTGCTCCAGGCTGGCCCAGAAATCCATGGCGATGGTGCGGATCTGGATCTCGACGCATATCGCCTCCTCGCGGTCGGACATGAATACGGGGACCTCGGCCAGGATATGCAGGCTTTTGTAGCCGTTGGGCTTCGGATGCTGGATATAGTCCTTGACGGACAGAATGTTCAGGTCGGCTTGGCTTTGCAGCATGTCGCTGATGCGGTAAATGTCCGAGATAAAGGAGCAGGTGATCCGGATGCCCGCGATATCCTTAATGCTGTCCTGGATGTCGGAGAGGGAGCCGGCACCGCCTTTGCGCAGCAGCTTCTTCATAATGCTCTCCGGGGACTTCAACCGCGACTTCGTATGCTCGATCGGATTGTAGTCATGCAGCAGCTGGAATTCCTCCTGCAAAATTCTGATTTTGGTCTCGACTTCCTGCAGAGCGAATTTGTATTTCATCATAAACCGCGTGAGCTTTTTCTGGATGGCCTTCATTTGTTCGATCGGATTTGCGTTGTCTGGCATGGTTTACCGTCCTTCTATATAAAATGAACTATAATTTCAATTTTTTTATGGTTCTATAGTCATGAGTCATGTTTTTCCTATTATAGCTTAGTTGGTGAGGAGCTGCCAGACGATGGGAGAAGAAGCTGATAGAGGAGGATTAACCTTTGATATTTTCGTAAAGAATCCATATCAAGCATATGGGGGATCTTCGTAGGCATAGAAATAACCAAAGAAGCATACTGCGGCAGCTCCTTTGGTTTGTTCGCGGTCAAATGTTCTGGGGCAATTTGCTTACGGAAAGTTGCTTATGGAAAGCAACAGCCCCTTCGCCGTTCTGGCGGAAGGGGCTGTTCGATATCGCTCGCGATCAAGGCGGCGTAACTATGAAGACGAAGACTTTGTTTTGCCCGCCAGCCTGGAGATCGACTCGATATCCTGGTCCGTTAATTGATCAAAGAAATGTTTGCGTATTGCCTGTGAGACCACCGGACGGGCCTCATCCAGCGCCGACTTCCCGGCGGGAGTGATGGTGACTTGAACGCCACGATCTGTGTCCAGTGGTTTCCTTCTCACGAGTCCGCGTTTCTCCATCCGGGTCAGATGGTGTGATAATCGGCTCTTATCCCAGTTCATCGAGTCGGCTAATTCCTGCTGGCGAAGGCTGCCTTCCCCGAACAGGTCTAATCGATCCAATATTCCATAGTCCCCTTCGGATAGTCCAGTGCTCTCGGACGTGTCTTTGATTACGCGGCCGAAAATCGTCTGAAAGGTGCCTTTCCACATATGCCATATTCGCATTTCTTCTTCATTTAGCTCGTTCTTATTCATGGAAACATCATATCACGGTTGACGTATCAACCACAACATGTTACAGTAATCACCAAGGTTGATGTGTCAACTTGAGGGAATCGTTTGATCGTTAGGTTGACACGTCAACTCGTAATTTACGAGCGTTGCATTTCAAAGGATGAAAAGGAGAGGATCAACATGCAGAATAAACCGGTCGCCCTGGTCACCGGGGCCAATAAAGGAATCGGTCTTCAAATCGCCAAGGATCTCGCGGGTCACGGCTTCACAGTGCTCGTCGGATCACGGAATCTGGAGAAAGGGGAACAGGCGGCGAAGAGCGTTGGTGCAGACGCTCTTGCGCTCCAGCTGGATGTCACGAGTCAGGACTCCATCGCTGCGGCGGCAGATCGCATCCGCAGCGAACTTGGCCGTCTTGACGTCCTCGTCAACAATGCAGGCATCTCGCATGCGGGCTTGCCGGGCCGGCCGCTGGAGGAGATCGGGCAAGCAGGCCGGCCTAGCGTCGCATCTCTCGACGAGGTGCGGACGGTATTCGAGACGAACGTGTTTGGCGTAATCGCCGTCACGCAAGCGATGCTGCCGCTTTTGCTTGAAGCACCGGCTGGCCGCATCGTCAACATATCCAGCGGCGCAGGCTCGCTGACGTTGAACGCGGACCCGGCCAATCCGCACCGCCCGTTGTTCGGTGCCGGCTATAGTCCGTCCAAGACGGCCCTGAATGCGATCACACTCGCTTTTGCGATCGAGCTCGAGTCCACAGGCATCAAGGTCAACGCCGTATGTCCGGGCTTCACTTCGACCGATCTCAATAACTTCGAGGGTACGGGCACCGTCGAGCAGGCCGCACGTCAACCCGTTCACCTCGCTCTCCTCGACGAGAACGGTCCGACAGGCACATTTTCGAACGAAAGCCGCCTGCTCCCATGGTAATGCGGTCTCAAACATATGATTCTAACAAAACTCTCTCACTCAAAGAAAGGAATTATACTTATGCAAATCAATGTTAGTATTCCAACTCCTATTATATCGATGAAACCAGTTGTGCTCTCAGCCCCTTACCGGGGTGAGGAGCTGCACGTACGGGTGTCTGTGCCCGCTGCGGGAGGCGATCTGCCCATTATCGTGTTCTCCCACGGCTTTGGCTCGTCGATGGACGGGTACGCGCCGCTGGTTGACTTCTGGGCTGCTCACGGCTTCGTGGTCATTCAACCTACCCACCTCGATTCCAGAACGCGGAACCTTCCTCCTGAAGATCCCCGTACACCGCTGATCTGGCGCTTACGGATCGACGACCTGACGTGCATCCTTGACGAGCTTGATCAGATCGAAGCTTCCGTGCCCAGCCTCAGCGGGCGCCTGGATCGGAGCCGCATCGCCGCAGTCGGCCACTCCTGGGGAGGCCAGACGGTGAGCACGCTGCTCGGCGCGCGGGTTCTGGGTGCCGACGGCAAACCCGGAGAGGACCTATCCGACCCGCGGATCAAGGCGGGCGTGCTGCTGGCCACGACGGGTACGGGTGGAGCCGACCTGAGCCCGTTCGCGGCCGAGCACTTCCCCTTCATGAATCCGAGCTTCGCGGACATGAACACGCCGACGCTCGTGGTCGCGGGGGACCGGGACCAGTCCATGCTGTCTACTCGGGGACCGGACTGGTTCACCGATCCGTACGTCCTGAGCCCGGGCAGCAAGAGCCTGCTCACCCTTTTCGGGGGAGAGCACTCGCTTGGCGGGATCCCCGGGTACAGCGTCACGGAGACGACAGACGAGAATCCCGAACGAGTGGATCTGCTCCAGCGGGTCACCTGGGCTTACCTGCGCAGCGCGCTCGGACTCGGCGATTCCAGCTGGCAGGCGGCCCGATTGGCTCTGGAAGAGAGCGCCGATCCGCTGGGGCGCATCGAGTCTAAGGAGTAAGGGCTGACGGGGCGGTGCCGGCCTGTTGACATGACCGGCATTTTATATGCAAACACTCCCTGACTTATAACATGCCGGTATACAGATATCACTGAGCTGAGGATGAACATGCGTTCATCCTCAGCTTTATTTTGCTAACTTTGGGTCATCATCGGCGGGGTGCTGGGTTGTCTGTACACGAACACGATGCTGACGATACTCTTGTCGGGAGCGGGAATCCACAACGTGCAGTTCATCGTGAAGATCCCCTGATCGTCTTGCTGTGCATCGGGCTTGTTGCATTATCCTATCTCGTCTCGATGCTGGTGGCCCGTAGGATCAGAAGAATATCTGCGTCCGGCATGATTACGGAATAGCCGGGCTCGGAGCGATCTCGTCACCAGCGATCTGCTCTTAAGCTCGCAGGACCGTTCGATGCAGGGTCGGGGATGCTCGCTTTTTCGCGGCCGATTTATCGCCAAGAAAGCCGATTGTCGTCAAGGCAGAGCACGCACGGCTATTTATGGCAGGGCGTCCGGCGGTTACTTGGGCATTTATTTCATGCCGGCCCCGAGCCCGGAGGGCTGCACTATCTGTTAATTCGGATGCGATGCGGTTTGTGACGCGGGAGAGGACGAATGGTTAGAAAAGGGGAAATTATCGGTTGTAAAGAAGTAAAGTAAACCCTCCCATTCTACCATATTATGGTATAATTGTTGCACCCTTAACTTTGGTGCGAACGTGAAGTGAACATGAATATCCAGAGAGATTCGCACCTGAAAATATCCTTATTTAACCATTTTTATGTAATTAGTAGGAATGTATTTTCTTCGAAAACTTATTTTTTTGAAAGAATAAACTGTTTTCGTGTATGATTATGCAGGAAAACAGGGTCGCACCTCATAGAGGTGCGTGGATTGAAATACTCCCCCACTCGCCCCCAGGCTTGCGGGTAGCTGTCGCACCTCATAGAGGTGCGTGGATTGAAATAGTTGATTACGAAGATAAAACGATAAACAGAGCGTCGCACCTCATAGAGGTGCGTGGATTGAAATTGTCAAATACAGAAAGATCGTCCACGCCCTCATTAGGTCGCACCTCATAGAGGTGCGTGGATTGAAATGCAGCTACGATATTCAGCGTAACAGGGACCATTTGTCGCACCTCATAGAGGTGCGTGGATTGAAATTTTCTTTTCGGATCCGGAAACCAGGTGCACGTGGGTCGCACCTCATAGAGGTGCGTGGATTGAAATCACCCGCTCCGGCAAGCTTCGCCACGGCTGCTATCGTCGCACCTCATATAGGTGCGTGGATTGAAATCCCGAAAGCCGTGACCACAATCCGTGCCGTATCGTCGCACCTCATAGAGGTGCGTGGATTGAAATCTGATTCTCGGTATCGTTGTAGCGTTCGCGCCGCGGTCGCACCTCATAGAGGTGCGTGGATTGAAATACCATACTGCAGGATCCAAACTTTACGATCAATAACGTCGCACCTCATAGAGGTGCGTGGATTGAAATTCGTCGCTCCATGGGCGCTGCTGCAGCGACATGTCGCACCTCACAGACAGAGGTGCGCGGATTGAAATCATCAAAATATTGTAATGATACACGAACCGATCTTGTCGCACCTCATAGAGGTGTGTGGATTGAAATTACGCTACCGCAAAAGGTACGGCCGAGGTCTCTATTGCACCTTCATGTGGTGCGGCGGACTGACATTTTCCTCCGTCGCACCTCAAATCAGGAAGAATGACACGCCAGTAGTGTCTCCATCTTTTTATAATCTTTGAGAGAGGTGTTGGGAAATGTATAACTTCAGCAGCAAAGAAGAATTAAAAGAGTGGATAGCCCGTGAAGTCATAGGGACCGCAGAAGCGATGGAGATTATGAACTGCTCGAGACAAAATGTACATAGCTTCGTAAAGTCAGGTAAATTGAAACCTGTAAAAGATACGGGGAGAGAACGATTTTTTTTGAAATCGGACGTTTTAGAACGCAAAGCAGATGCCTCTATTTATAATAGAAAATAAAATGAACTGAACTGCCTGATGAGCCTTTTGGTTGCTAAAGTCCACTCACGAATTTCTGTGAGTGGTTTTTCTTGTGTGGCAATTCAGTTAATTTATTTACAACTTTTGGAGGATATTGAAGGAATATAACGAATTATAGGGATATTGAACTATTAATCACCGTTTTTTTCTAGAGGAGAGGGTATAATGTCCTACATTGCTCATATCCGCGAATGTGATCTAATGGAGCAGTCCGTCGAGGATCATCTGCTCGGTGTAAAAGAATTATCCGAGGTTTATGGAGAAAGTCTGGGAGTGAAGCATATTACGGGACTAGCCGGTATGCTGCATGATTTGGGGAAATATTCAGAAGGGTTTAAGGAGTACATTTTTGCTGCTGTGCATAAGCCGGAATCCGCTCCAAAACGTGGAAGTATAGATCATTCAACGGCTGGAGGCAGGATGCTGTATAACTTGTTTCATTCTCCCCCAAGGGATCCTGCGAAGGGGATTTTAGCAGAGGTTGTGGGCAATGCAATTATATCTCATCATGGTTATCTGCAGGATTTTCTGAATCCAGACTTGGAATCCGACTATCTCCGGCGAGTGAGGGATAAAGAGCTGGACGAGTTCGAATACAGCGTTAAGCTGTTTTTTGATCATGTCATGAGCGAACAAGACTTTCACCGATACGTTGATGAAGCAACTTCAGAGCTGATGACGTACCGGAACAAGAGCACGATTCTCGGCAGCGAAGCGAAATTTATGTTTTTGACGAAATTTGTTTTTAGTGCTCTAATTGATGCCGACCGGACGAACACGAGAAAATTCGAAGAGAATGAGCGACCTGATGAGGAGCTTGAAAACACGCATCAACTATTCTGCACGTATTATCATAGACTCTTGAATGAGCTTAACACCTTCGTGAAGCCTGGAAACGTTCAAACCCCAATACAACGTCTGCGAAGTCAAATGTCCGAGCAGTGCGACCGGTTTGCCGATAAGCCCTCGGGGATATACACCCTCTCCATTCCTACAGGCGGCGGTAAAACGCTGGCTAGTCTCAGGTATGCGCTCAAGCATGCGATAACCTATCACAAGAAACGCATCGTCTACGTTTTACCTTACACAACGATTATTGAGCAAAACGCTGCTGAAGTCCGACGGATTCTCAGGGACGAGGGTCATATTTTAGAGCATCATTCTAATGTCGTTGATGACCTGCACGAAGTGGAAGACCCGTCGGAAGAAGTCATGAATGCGCGTCAAAAACTGAAGCTGGCCAAGGATAACTGGGATTCTCCGATCATCTTTACGACGATGGTTCAGTTTTTGGATGTCTTCTATGCCAAAAGCAGCAGAAACATTCGAAGACTGCATCATCTGGCCGAATCGGTCATCATTTTCGACGAAGTGCAGAAGGTTCCGGTTCCCTGCGTTTCCTTATTTAATAATGCGCTGAATTTTCTGCATGCGTATGGCCGATCAAGCCTGGTGCTCTGTACAGCCACACAGCCCGCTTTGGACTTTGTGGAGCAAAAGCTGAGTTTGAGTCCTGAAGGCGAGATGATCGAACAACTGGATGACATCATTGCCGCGTTCAAACGGGTAGAAATTCAGGATATGGCCACAGGCAACCTGTTCGATAATGACAAGCTCGTGGATTTTATAGAAGATAAATTTCATGAAGTCCGCAGCATACTGATTATTTTGAACACGAAGACGGTCGTACGACAGTTATATGAGAAACTAAAAATGAATGCGTCCGGGACTCCAATCTACCACTTAAGCACATCCATGTGCGCTGCCCACCGGAAGCAAATGCTTCAGGAGATCAGAGCGCATTTGCATAACGGGGAAAAAATCGTGTGCGTTAGCACGCCTCTTATCGAGGCGGGTGTTGATGTAAGCTTTGAATGCGTCATACGGTCACTCGCCGGGCTGGATTCCATTGCGCAAGCGGCGGGACGTTGTAACCGCCATGGCGAGCATGCCATGAAGAAGGTTTATGTGATCGATCATGGGGAAGAGAATTTGAGCCATTTGAAGGAAGTGGAAAAGGGCAAGAGAATCTCCTCCAACATTCTGATGGATCTAAAACGAAATTCGCTCAGCCATGGCGGTCATATTCTTTCTGTTCAAGCCATGCAGCGGTATTTTCAGGAATTTTATACGGACTTTGGCTCCTCGTTAAATTACTTCATACCGAAATTGAAAATCAATATGACAGATTTATTGTATAGAGGTAAATCCGAGAGTGTTTACTATCAAGATTACCATCGGAACAAACAGGAGAGACTGCCATTATTTTTGGCCAATAGCTATCATACGGCTGCGGAGCATTTCCAAGTCATCGACCAATTGTCAACAAGCGTGATTGTTCCATATGGCCAGGAGGGAAAAGAACTGATTGCCTCATTCAATGGTGCCGAGCGGATCGAGGATTTCTCGGCCTTGTTGCGCCGGGCACAGCAGTACATGGTTAATTTGTTCGACTTCGAGCTGCGCAAATTAGAAAAAAACGATGGGCTGGAGCGATTAATGGAAGGGCAAATCCTTGTTTTAAAAGAAGGGGCCTATAGTGAAGAGTATGGAGTGAATACGGAGAATGACAGCTGGATGGAACTGAACTTATTTTGAATGGTTTGTTCGAAAAAAAACCTATCTATTGTTTAGATAGGTTTTCACATCTTACACTATATTTTTCAATCCACACTCTTTTGACAGAGCGACAAAAATTCGTAGGTTATTGTACCATAATACAAGACATCCATAAAATAATTCATATAATGTAATATGATATAGACATTGAGTTGGAACAGAGCTATTATAGACATAGGGAAAAAATCCCAATCCGAAAGGAGGTGAATGCGATGAGAAATTCCATAGAATTTGTCGTTTACGGCGACTACGCTCTGTTCACCGATCCTCTAACGAAGCTGGGCGGCGAGAAACTATCATATCAGATCCCTACGTACCAATCTATCAAAGGAATAGTCGAATCTATCTATTGGAAACCTACTTTGCTTTTTTATGTAGATGAGGTCCGAGTGATGAATCCGATCCGGATGGAATCGAAAGGCATACGGCCGATGGACTACGGCGGCGGCAATACGCTGGCAAACTACACTTATTTAAAAGACCCATGCTATCAGGTAAGAGCCCATTTCGAATTCAATCTTAACCGGCCGGAGATGGCGTTTGACCGCAACGAACATAAGCATCACAACATTCTAAAACGAGCGCTTGCCGCTGGTGGACGAAGAGATATTTTCCTTGGGGCCAGGGAGTGCCAGGGTTATGTTGAGCCTTGCATATTCGGCGAAGGAGAAGGATTTTATGATTCCTATGGGGATATTCACCTTGGGACGATGGTGCATGGCATCAACTATCCGGACGAGACCGGCCGGGATCAGATGGAGGTGCGGCTCTGGAATGCAGTGATGAGAGATGGGATGATTGCCTTCCCGAGGCCGGAAGAGTGTACACAGGTGCGGAAAATATCGGACATGAAGCCTAAGCATTTTGATGAGCATCATGTGGAGTCGGCTGATGCATTGTTAGCGCAGTGGGGAGAGGAGGTAAATCCATGAGTTGGCTGCTGAACCTATATGAAACGTACGAATCGAATTTGGATCGTGTGGGCGAAATCGAGAAGAAGAGCAAGGATCGGGAGTACACGCTGCTGCCTGTATCACATACGACCCAGAATGCTCATGTCGAGGTTGAAATTACGGAAGATGGCGAGTTCCATTCTGCTTTTGTCATTGAGAAGAATGATATGAACACGCTCATTCCCAGCACGGAAAAGTCGGCAAGCCGGGCCGGAGCCGTCATTTCTCCTTATCCGCTTCACGATAAGCTGAGCTATGTGGCCGGTGACTTTAAGAAATACGGAGGCAAAATTAAAGGCGAGGAGCCCTTTCTTACATACATTCAAGAGCTGCAGAACTGGGCGGAATCTCCATACGCGCATTCAAAAGTCAAAAGCATCTACCGTTACTTGAGCAAGGGGCAGCTGATTCGTGACCTGGTTACGCACCGCATCCTCTGTGTGGACGAGCAGCAGCAACTGGTTGAAAAATGGGACAAGAAATATGAGGCGCTGTATCCGGAAAAACCCGCTATTTTCAGCGTGTTGGCAGGCGAACAGGAAAGCGCATTTATACGGTTTAATGTGTATTCTCCGGAGCGGATGTTAACGAAGGTATGGAAGGACCCGGAAATGTACGATTCTTTCATCAACTATTACCGCGAGCGTCTTGGTGACGAGGATTTGTGTTTTGTCACGGGGAGAACCTTGCCAAGCACGGATAAACATGCGAACAAAATCCGCAATCCTGCGGATAAGGCGAAACTAATCTCTGCCAACGATACATCGGGATTTACGTTCCGCGGACGCTTTAAAGAAAGCAGGGATGCAGCGAGCATCAGCTATGATGTTTCCCAGAAGGCTCATAATGCTCTGAAATGGCTGATCCAGCGCCAAGGAAAATTCATCGAACAGCGGGTATTTCTGGTGTGGGGCAACGATGTTCTTGATCTTCCCGATCCTACGGAGGACGCCTTTTCACTCGACTTTGATCAGGATATTGTTCCGAAAGTAGCCATCAAGTCCAATACGAATCAATCGCTTGCAGCAGAGCATGCCAAGGCATTGACTGGCTACAGCAATAAGCTGGTGCCACACGCCGCATCGAATTTTAAGTCGGAAGCCAATATTCTGGTGCTGGATTCTGCGACGACAGGGCGAATGGCCGTTCTTTATTACCGCAATATGAACAAGGAGCTTTATCTGGAAAAGCTGGCGAAGTGGCATTCAACCTGTGTGTGGCTCCATCGCTATCGGAAAAATGAGGATGGTGTATTCGTCGAATTCCGTGGTGCACCCGCAACCAAGGATATCGCTTTTGCTGCATACGGGCCGAGAGCGGGAGACAAAATCGTCAAAGGACTTATGGAGCGTATGCTGCCGTGCGTCATTGATGGGGCGGCTATACCGCAGGATATCGTGAAGAGCGCCTTTCACCGCGCATCGAACCCTGTCTCGATGGAGAAGTGGGAATGGGAGAAGACACTCAGCATTGCCTGCGCTTTAATTAATCATAAGGAGGGGTTCCGTTTGGCATTAGATGTAGAAAACGAACATCGCGATTATTTGTTCGGTCGTTTGTTAGCCGTAGCCGATGTGCTGGAGCGCCAAGCCTTGGGACGCGATGAACAACGTGCCACCAACGCAGTTCGCTATATGAATGCATTCAGCAAGCATCCGGAAAGAACCTGGAATATCATTCAGCAGAATCTGCAAGTTTATCAAGCGAAGCTTGGAGCCAAAGCCATTTATCTGTCAAAAATAATCGACGAAATCGGTTCGAAGTTTAAGGCTGATGAGTTTAATAACAAACCGCTGTCTGGAAAATACCTGCTAGGCTTTTATAGTCAACGCCACGAGTTGTACCAGAAAAAAGATAAAACAGAAGATGCGGAACCAGCATCTCAAGAGGAGAGATAACGATGAGCAGTTTGGATCACAAAATTGATTTTGCGGTTGTTTTGTCTGTCCACAGTGCCAATCCTAACGGAGATCCACTAAACGGGAATCGCCCGCGGCAAAATTATGACGGCTATGGCGAAATCTCTGACGTGGCCATCAAGCGGAAAATCCGCAATCGTCTTCAGGATCTGGGCGAAGCGATCTTTGTGCAATCAAACGACCGGAAAAATGACGAATATCAAAGCTTGAGAGAACGTGCTGACGGGAATGCCGAACTGAACCAGCTCTTAAAATCCAAAAGTGTCTCCAGTGATGAATTCGCCCGGATAGCTTGTCAGCAGTGGCTGGATGTTCGAAGCTTCGGACAAGTCTTTGCTTTCAAAGGAGCGGGAAGCGGGGGCGGCGTATCCGTAGGGGTGAGAGGACCGGTTTCGATCCATACGGCAAAGAGTGTCAATCCGATCGATATTACGAGTATGCAAATCACCAAAAGCGTCAATTCCGAGCCGGGTAAAGATCGGGGCTCCGATACGATGGGGATGAAACATCGGGTAGACTTTGGGGTGTATGTCTTTTATGGCAGTATCAATACCCAACTAGCGGAGAAAACAGGCTTCACGAATGAAGATGCGGAAAAAATCAAACAGGCACTTGTGACCCTATTTGAGAACGATGCTTCTTCCGCAAGACCCGAAGGAAGCATGGAGGTTCATCAAGTTTATTGGTGGGAGCATTCTTCCAAACTGGGGCAGTATTCATCCGCTAAAGTACATCGTGCGCTGTCCGTGAAACCACGGATAGATGAGCCTAAAGCTTTTGAAGATTATGCGATCGAAGTAACCGAACTGGAAGGTTTGAAAGTTGAAATGATCGATGGACGTTAATGAAGATGATTCATACCTGATGCTATCGGGAATTCAACATTTTGAATTTTGCAAGAGACAGTGGGCTTTGATTCATATTGAGCAGCAGTGGGAAGAAAATGTGAGGACTGTGGAGGGACAGCAGCTCCATCGAAAAGCCGACCAGCCCTTTGTCAGGGAAAAACGTGGTGATAAGCTGATCGTTCGGGCCATGCCGGTTAAATCCGATCGTCTCCGAATTACCGGCGTCTGTGACGTTGTGGAGTTTGTCCGGAGCGAGGACGGTGTGGAAATTCACGGGGGAGAAGGCAGATTACGTTGCTTCTCCCGTGGAGTATAAAAGAGGCAAACCCAAAGTAAGCGATGCGGATGTCCTCCAATTGGCTGCTCAAGCCCTTTGCCTGGAAGAAATGATGATGGGCAGAGTGGAGACCGGTTACGTATTTTACAATGAAATCAAACATCGGATTACGGTGCAGCTAACAACGGATTTAAAGGAAAAGGTAAAATCTATCGTTGAAGAGATGCACCACTATGTAGACCGCAAACATACTCCGAAAGTAAAGACAGGATCCTTTTGCCAAAGCTGTTCCCTTCAAGCCGTATGTTTACCCGAAGTCATGAACAAGCGTTCGGTCAAAAGCTACGTCGAGGGGAAAATAAGGGAATGAAAAAACTTCTAAATACGTTGTTTATTACGCAGCCGGACGCATATTTGTCGCTAGATGGAGACAATGTTGTATTGCTTAAAGGGGAAGAGAAGATCGGAAGGCTTCCACTTCATAATTTGGAATCCATTGTAGCATTCGGATACACGGGGGCAAGTCCGGCTTTAATGGGTTATTGTGCGGAAAGAAACATTGCGTTGGTATTCTTAACCATAAACGGTCGTTTTTTAGCGAGAGTGATCGGGGCCAGTAAAGGCAATGTTATTTTGCGAAAGAAACAATGCCTGTTATCCGAAGACGAGAGGCGTTCGGCCATGATTGCCCGCAATTTCATCATCGGCAAGGTTTATAATCATAAATGGATGCTGGAGCGGATGACCCGCGACTATCCTTTGCAACTTAACATTGAAGAATTTAAGGCTGCTTCGCAGCAGCTCTCATCTCTGATGGCTCGTATTCGGGATTGTGAGGATTTGGAGATGATTCGAGGTTAGAAGGACAAGCAGCATGGATTTATTTTCAATTATTCGATGATATGATTTTGCAGCAAAAAGAAGATTTTAAATTCAATGGCCGTTCGAGAAGACCTCCGCTCGATCCTGTGAATGCCATGCTCTCATTAGCGTACACGCTGCTTTCCCACGATACGGCCGCCGCTCTTGAAGGCGTAGGATTGGATGCTTATATTGGGTTTATGCATCGCGATCGTCCGGGGCGTGCTTCTTTGGCGCTAGACCTTATGGAAGAATTAAGGGGTGTCTTTGCAGATAAGTTTGTGTTATCGCTTATTAATAAAAAGGTAGTGAGCAAAGAGGACTTCCTTTACAAAGAAAACAGAGCCGTAATTATGACGGATGATGCGAGAAAAAAATTTCTGACAGCATGGCAAAGTAAAAAACAGGAAAAGATCACGCATCCCTACTTGGGGGAGAAAATAACTTGGGGGCTTGTACCACATGCACAAGCCCTGCTATTAGCACGTCATTTGCGTAATGATCTGGATGAATATCCTCCATTTTTGTGGAAATAGAGGTGTATCCATGCTTGTTTTAATTACCTATGATGTAAGTACCATGAGCGGTGCAGGACAACGCAGATTGCGAAGGGTATCGAAAATTTGCCAGGATTATGGCCAACGGGTTCAACATTCCGTGTTCGAGTGCATCGTCGATGCGACGCAACTTGCCATCCTTAAAATGAAGCTGCTCGATGTCATTGATGAGGAAGAAGATAGCCTGCGTATTTACCAACTGGGAAACAACTACAAAAATAAAGTAGAACATATTGGCATTAAACAATCATTAGATTTGGAAGGACCGTTGATATTATAAGTGCGAATTTGAAGCGAACATGATTTCTCCGGGAGATTCGCACCTTTAAATTCCCTTATATTACCATACTGGTAATGAAGTCTTAGTGTTACTATGTGTTTGGGCTGCCAATTTTATTTGTTTACCTTTGAAATTACCCGATTTTATCCAATTTCTATGGGAAATCGGAGTCGCACCCTATGTGGGTGCGTGGATTGAAATCCTTCCGGTTCCGCTGCCTTGTCGTCCTTTACAGTCGCACCCTATGTGGGTGCGTGGATTGAAATTCCCCGTCCTCGGAGACATAAACGTTATATCCGGGTCGCACCCTATGTGGGTGCGTGGATTGAAATGTCCGATGACCAAACATCCAGGCAGTACCGGCAAACAGTCGCACCCTATGTGGGTGCGTGGATTGAAATGACCAAAGGAATTTCCACATTGCAGGGAAGATAAATGGTCGCACCCTATGTGGGTGCGTGGATTGAAATTAATCTGTTAGGTGTGGAGCTAACGAACACCTACCCGTCGCACCCTATGTGGGTGCGTGGATTGAAATATCCCTGCTGCGTGAGCTTGATAGAACTCAGACTGTCGCACCCTATGTGGGTGCGTGGATTGAAATAACCCGTCTTCGGACGCTTCCACGTCATCATTTGTCGCACCCCATGTGGGTGCGTGGATTGAAATTTATCCCCTCCTGTGCTAAACCTGGGTTAATGCTTGTCGCACCCCATGTGGGTGCGTGGATTGAAATCATGCATCAAAAGCAAATGAATATGAGGATGCCAACCGTCGCACCCTATGTGGGTGCGTGGATTGAAATTTTCCGATCTTGGTAGAGGATGCAGATACTCCTTTGTCGCACCCTATGTGGGTGCGTGGATTGAAATCATTCATGATCTACGACCCTATTAAGGAACAAGGTCGCACCCTATGTGGGTGCGTGGATTGAAATAGCACCAGGCAGATGAACTGGCACGATTACATAAAGTCGCACCCTATGTGGGTGCGTGGATTGAAATTTCCAGGTAAGGCAGACTGACGTTATAGACGTACAGTCGCACCCTATGTGGGTGCGTGGATTGAAATCGACCGAGCTTCGGGACGATCTAACCGACATGCAGGTCGCACCCTATGTGGGTGCGTGGATTGAAATAACCATTTCTTTATATCGCGTATAGGTCGGGACGTCGCACCCTATGTGGGTGCGTGGATTGAAATTTCGCTTTCTTCGTCCGCTTGATACTTAGGTCCTGTCGCACCCTATGTGGGTGCGTGGATTGAAATCTTTTAGCTGGTATAGCGTCGGGAGGACGTGCAGTCGCACCCTATGTGGGTGCGTGGATTGAAATTCTTCCGGTGCGATCAACGCTTCGTTGTACCTATGTGGGTGCGTGGATTGAAATATTGATCGCAGCCTCCAGTTCCTGAGAACGTGTTTGGTCGCACCCTATGTGGGTGCGTGGATTGAAATATCCGGCACAATACCAGCTCCCTCACAAGGTTCGTCGCACCCTATGTGGGTGCGTGGATTGAAATATCCAGAATAACAAACGGTTAGTGTATGAGAATGGTCGCACCCTATGTGGGTGCGTGGATTGAAATGCCTGGGCCTGGGCAACCTGTTCGCAATCTTCGTCGCACCCTATGTGGGTGCGTGGATTGAAATCATGGTAGGAGTGAAATTTCGTGAAGATTGAAACGTCGCATCCTATGTGGGTGCGTGGATTGAAATCGTATATGGATTCGAATTGACACGCGAGGGCGACCGGTCGCGCCCTATGTGGGTGCGTGGATTGAAATTCTTCAAGGGCTTGTAACTAGGTCTAAGCATCAGTCGCACCCTATGTGGGTGCGTGGATTGAAATACAAAGGATAAGGATCGGGCAACGGTTCATCTTGTCGCACCCTATGTGGGTGCGTGGATTGAAATTGAACCTCAGGATCCGTAAGATCGAGCCCTAGTTCGTCGCACCCTATGTGGGTGCGTGGATTGAAATCTGAATGGGCTGGCCCTGGAACGGTTAAGGTCGTGTCGCACCCTATGTGGGTGCGTGGATTGAAATAATCGGTATCGCCGCCGCCTTTTGCAGCAGCATGTCGCACCCTATGTGGGTGCGTGGATTGAAATTGTGTCTCTCTGTGCTTAAATATGTTGACATCCCGTCGCACCCTATGTGGGTGCGTGGATTGAAATTCTCAAGATGTACATGCTTCTCAAGCAGTATCGTCGCACCCTATGTGGTGCGTGGATTGAAATACGTCAATGGCCTGCAGCCGGCCGTCTGGCCATTGTCGCACCCTATGTGGGTGCGTGGATTGAAATAGCAGATATCGGAACAGGACATTTGACATGAGTAGAGCTGCTGCAGCAGCGGGGTGACCGATATCTGCATTACAGGGATGGACGCGAATGGTTTGGTCCGGCTGACGAGGCTTTTTTATACGATGGCCTGCATCCGAATGCCGATGGTTACAAACTGCTCGGGGACCGTTTTGGCGAGCGAGTTCTGGGCAGAGTACGGGTAGAGGGTAGAAATAGATAAAGTAGGACCCCAGGTAAAATAAACAACCTGACGCCGGTACAAGACCGGCACCAGGTTGCAGCCTGGGTTTTTCGATGTCTACGAAGATGAGTGAACCGGATTGATGCCCTTCGTTTGACAATGGCGATGCAATTTATTACCGTCGCCTAAGCAAGCTGCGCAGCGGGTCTGATAACCAACTCGTTGACATCGACGCCCTCCGGCTGCTCGATGGCGTATGCGATGGAGCGGGCGATAGCCGAGGCTGGGAGCGCAACGCGGCGATACTCTTTCATTAGCTCGATTGCCCCTTCGTGCGTGATGCTGTCGGCAAGCTCCGACTCCGTCACGCCCGGAGACACGAGGGTTGCACGGATGCTGCTCCCGGCTTCTTGACGCAAACCTTCGGTGATCGCCCGAACGGCAAACTTGGTAGCGCAATAGACCGCCGCGGTCGGGGACACCTCATAAGCACCGATGGAAGCCACATTTACGAATTGACCAAAGCCTTGCTCCCTCATGATGGGGAGTCCGGCAGCAATCCCATGGAGTACGCCGCGGATATTCACATCGATCATACGGTTCCACTCATCGATCTTTAAAGCCTCAAGCGGTGAGAGCGGCATCACGCCAGCATTGTTTACGACAACATCGAGCCGCCCGAACTGGTTCTTCGCCATGTGGACGATCGCCCTCATCTGATCAAGCTCCGTCACGTCAAGCTGTTGATATTCGACGGAGCCTCCTTTAGCGCGGATGTCGGATGCCAGGACCTCCAGTCTTTCCAGCCGCCGGGCTCCAATAACAACATGAGCGCCCTGGCTCGCCAGCAGACGGGCCGCTGCTTCGCCGATCCCGCTGCTCGCCCCTGTAATGACAACAACTTTTCCGTCTAGTGAAGACATGATTACACACTCTCCTTTTTGTTTTTTTCCAGATAAAGCACCATACCTGCGTGGTACAGCACCCCGTCGACAAAATCTCCATCGGCTGTAAAGCCAGTATCATCCACATATTCGATATGATCGCCTTCGATGGTATATTTGCCTTGATAAGCACTTTTGCGACCGCCGCGGGCTTCGTCATACCGTCCGTTCGGTAGCAGCTCATGCCGGATATAGCCGTCCGCCGTCACCCACATGCCGACATAAGGAAGCGAATCTGTTTGTTTGGTGTTCATTCCATCATCTCCTTCCCGTTCGGCCATGAAATCTATCTCATAGCCACAAGCCCATTATGAGGCGAATGGAAAGCAGGGCGGTAGCCAAATGGTACGCTATTCTTGCCTAATCCTCCAAAAGGTTATAAAGTTAAGTTGTTCAATCGAATCAAGGGGAGGCGAATCGAATGGATGATCAGTCCGTGAGGCCCATGGAAGAATTACCGCAGGTGATTGAGCGGTTTACGAAACAAGACGGCACACATCAGACCTTGATTCCTGCTTTGCGTTTTATTCGTTCGTCCGAGGTATCCGAGCCGGTCTATTCGGTATATGAACCCTCTTTGTGCGTAGTGGCTCAGGGTTCGAAGCTTGTCATGCTTAATCAAGAGCGTTATCGGTATGATCCAAGCAGCTATTTGGTGGCTTCCGTACACTTGCCGATTACCGGACAGGTGGTGGAGGCTGCACCGGAAACACCGTATTTAAGCCTGCAGCTGCAATTTGACATGAATGAAATTCTTGAGGTTATTCAAGCATCCGCCGCCGTAGAGAGCCCCAAGAAATCCGGGCGCGGACTGTACATAAACCATATGAACGATACGCTCCATGATGCCTTACTGCGGCTTGTCCGGCTGTTAGATACACCGAACGACATCCCGGTACTTGCACCTTATGCCATACGAGAGATTGTGTATCGGGTCCTTCAGGACGAACAGGGAGCTGCCCTCCAAGAGTTCGCTCTGATCGGCAGCCATGCGCAGCGAATTGCAAAGCTGATCAAGCGGATGAACCGGGATTTCGCCATGTCCATGCGCATTGATGAGTTAGCCTTGGAAGCGGGTATGAGCGCCTCGTCCCTGCATTATTACTTCAAAGAAGTGACAGCCATGAGCCCGATCCAGTATCAGAAGCAGCTAAGGCTTCAGGAGGCGCGCCGCTTGCTCTATTCGACATCCATACAAGCGGCTGACGCCGCGTTCCAGGTCGGCTATGAAAGCCCCTCGCAATTTAGCCGCGAATACGCTCGTATGTATGGACATCCCCCGATCAAGGAGATCAGGCGTTTCCGTCATGAGCTGCAATCCGGGAAGACGTCCTCTTAGATAAGGATGCTATTACTCCTGGTAAAAGCCTCCTATGCACTGTGCGGGGATGATTGCGTGATCCGGTGATCCGGAATCGTGGTAAGTTTAAGGATAATAAAAGGAGGTACGGTGGATGGAGAACGAACAAAGAACCGAGTTGGCCACGTTCGCCGGCGGCTGCTTCTGGTGCATGGTGAAGCCGTTCGACGAGCTTCCGGGGATCAAGTCCGTCATCTCCGGATATACGGGCGGCCATACGGATAACCCGACGTACGAGGAGGTAGGGACGGAGACGACCGGACATGCGGAAGCGGTGCAGATTACCTTCGAGCCCGAGGTGTTCCCTTATGAGCGCCTGCTCGACATCTATTGGCAGCTGATCGATCCGACCGATGCCGGGGGGCAGTTCATGGACCGGGGAGCATCGTACCGGACGGCGATTTTTGTGCATAGCGAGGAACAGCGGAAGCAGGCCGAGGCATCGAAGCAGGCGCTTGCGGCGAGCGGCCGGTTTAGAAAGAGAATCGTGACGGAGATCCTGCCCGCAGCTCCCTTTTATCCGGCGGAGGCCGTTCACCAGCATTATTATAATACGCACCGCTTCCGCTACAATCAGTACGTTGAAGGTTCGGGAAGGCCCGATTTTGCCGAGCGTCACTGGCATTCGGTTAAGGATCGGGAAGCGCTGCGGCAGCGCCTGACAGCACTTCAATATGACGTGACGCAGAACGCGGCGGACGAACCGCCGTATAACAACGAATATTGGAACAACACGAGCGAAGGCCTCTACGTGGATATTGTGAACGGAGATCCGTTATTTAGCTCGCTGGACCAGTTCGATGCGGGGACGGGAAGGCTTGCTTTCACAAAACCGATTCATGAAGGCTTCCTTGCCAGAAAGGCAGACCTTAGTAATGGAAAAGCCCGCACGTCCATATACGGCAGGCTGTCCGGGGCTTATCTGGGGCATGTATTCCATAACGGTCCGCAGCCGAGCGGCTTGCATTACCAGGTGAACTCCGCGGCGCTGCGCTTTGTGCCGAAGGAAGAGCTCGAGCAGGCGGGATATGGGAGGTATTTATATCTGTTTCAATTGCTTATGCATAACCGTCCAGATTCTTAGACCTGTCACCCATAGCGTCAGGGCAGAACCAAAACCGATAAAAGTTGACGTTGCAATCAGAGTGACATCGTTTACCGTAGCATGCAGCGGCAGAAAGAAAGTAATAACGCCTAAAATACAAAGTATGATACCCGTGCCATAATAAAAATTTTCATGAAACAGCCGAGCTAAAGGAAAAAAGTGAATACCGACAATGATGGCCATGATCGGAAAAAAGATTTCAAAGTAGTTGATCATGTTGCAAATGACACTTGCGATAAAGATCGCCAGCCCTTCCAGACCAAAGACCCAACCAAACCTCCGATTGAGGCTTCTTCTCTGTTCTCTCTCCTCGGGTGAAGCGGCATGGTTCATTCTGCGAGCTTTACCCAAAAGTGATATCGCCCCGAACAGCAGGATGAATGTCATGATGCCTGTAACAACGAGTGACCAGGGATCCCCAAGTCCATGTGAACCAATAATACCAATGGAAGCCCACAGAGCCCCAAAAAAAGTCATGAACATCACACCATTTGCGGCGCCAAAGACGGCAGCTTTCGGTAACCTTGCCAATTCACGCATAATTTCCATATTCCTCCTGATTGGGTTTGAGCTTATTTAACCATCCTCCCTCCGGATTGTCTAGCTTTTTCATCGGTTCCGTTTATCAGTAATTATATGCACTTATTGATCTATTCTTTCTCCGTGTTTTTTGCCGAAGTCCTTCATCAAATCGAGGATCGGCATAAATTCTTCTCCTTTTGGCGTTAACGAATATTCCACGCGGGGAGGTACCTCCGGATAAACAGTACGTTTAATTAATCCATCGGCTTCCAGCTCTCGAAGCTGTTTTGTAAGAGAACCTTGTGAAATATCACATAAAAAAGCTTTAATTTCATTGTATCGATGTTTTTTTGTTTTTAAAAACCATAGTATGAGACACTTCCAACGGCCTGATAGCATGTTTTGAGTATAAGCAATTCCATAAATATCTCTTTTTTCCTTAACCCATTCTTTCTTATATCCATCCTTATAAATTCTAGCCATCCTATCACCTTTATTCTCTGTTGGTACAACAAAGTGTACCATGTCCATTTTTATTGCCTACTTCAAAAAGCGAAGTATTGAGCCTATTGTATTATCTATACCACAGCAACTCAATCTCTGGAGCCTCAAAAACAGGAACACGATATGATATGGAGGAGGAACAATCATGAGATTTGGAATCATAGGTGCAGGACCTATAGGGAGCATTATTTCTAAAAATTTAGTTAAGAATGGACATGAAGTCAAGATGGCAGACATTCGGGGCATTGACCGTTTAGAAGGAAAAGCGTTTGCCGGAACGCCTGTGAGTGTTGAAGAGGTTATCACCAATATCGACGTCCTGATTATATCTATCCCTTTTTATGTCATACCAAGCATTCGCAGCATTGTTCAAAAAGTTGGAGAGGAAGTCATCGTTGTAGACACTTCCAATTATTATCCTCTTCGAGACCATAGAATTGAAGATATAGAGAATGGGATGATGGAGAGTGTATGGGTCTCAAACCAATTAGGCAGACCGATCATTAAAGCCTTCAATAATCAATTAGCCTACACTCTTGAACATAAAGGAACCCCCGAAGGTTCCAGGGGGCGCATTGCCCTGGCGATCGCCGGTGATGACTTAGCACAAAAGCAAATCATCATGGACGTAATAAACGAGTTAGGCTTTGATGCCGTCGATAGTGGTTCATTAAGTGATTCATGGAGAATACAGCCGGGAAATCCTGCATACTGCACAGAGCTAACCAAAGAGGAACTAACCGAAGCGTTGAAAAAGGCAAACAAAGAAAAGGCCCCCTCCATTCGGGATAAGTTCTCGAAGAAGTTTTCGACCGAACTTTCACATGAAGAAAAGGTGAATCTGAACAGAGAATTATATCAACCATAATTTTGTAAAGCAGCTTTATGAACAGGATAAGTAAAGGATGACCTAAGATGGCAGCCCGGATATTCGGCTGCCTTTTTCACGTATAATTTTACAGCGCTGGATATGGCGGACAGTATGGCGCATATCGCGGCTGCGACGCAGCAGAACATGGCGTCCGTGGAAGAGATGCATGGCAGTATGCGGAGCCAGGACTCCACGAGCCACATAGTGATGGCGGGTTCCTCCGCCTGATGATACGGACTTGCACGTCAAAAAGCGGTCTGCCGGATGCGAAGCATCGGCAGGCCGCTTTTTATGTACGGGTCGCAAATGGTCTTAACTCTTGTCCGGAATTTGAAAACGGACGGTCGTGCCGTGCTGCGGCGTGCTTTGGATGTGCAGGCCTTTGCCGTAAAATTGCTTCAGCCGCCGGTCGATGTTCCTCAGTCCTACGCCTGTGCGGGCGGAAGCCCTGTCTGCTGCGAGCAGCCTACGCATCTGCTCCCCACCCATGCCTACACCGTCGTCGATAATGGATATTTCCGCCGCGCGATCCTTTCTCTCGATGCGGATGCAGACGGTTCCTCCGCTTGCGCGCTGCAATATGCCATGCTTGACGGCGTTTTCCACTAAAGGCTGGATGGTGAGTGGCGGAAGGAAGACATCGGTATCGACATCTACTTCCCACTGTATGTTAAGGCGGTCGCCGAACCGCTCCTTCTCGATATATACATAGGAACGAACGAGAGAAAGCTCATGCTCCAGCGTCACAATGGGATCTGAGTTCTGAAAGTCGAAGCTGAGGCGCAGGTAATTGCTGAACTCATCCAGAAGGGCCTGCATTTTGTCCATATCTATGAGTCCGAGCGCAGCAATCGAGTTCAGGGTGTTATACAGAAAATGAGGCTGGATTTGCGACTGCAGCCAGGCTCCCTCCATGCGCAGCCGCTCATCGATGGAGCATTTCAATTCCGTCAGCGTCCGCACCCGTGCCTTCAGCTCCCAGGCATCCACGGGCTTTCTCAGGTAGTCGTTCGCGCCTGCGCGGAAGCCAGTCAGAATATCCTCGACCCGGCTGCAGGCCGTTAGGAGCAGTACCGGCAGCTCCGATATGGAGAACCGTTCCCGGATGAGACGTGTGAGCTCGTAACCGGAAACCTGCGGCATCATGACATCCGAGATGACCAGGTCATACTGATCATGCTCCAATCTGACGATGGCCTCCTGCGCGCATGTTACGCCGGTGATGTCGTATTCTTCCGATTCGAGGATGCCCATCAGAATATTCAAATTGATGCTGTCATCATCCACGGCCAGTATTTTGGGCTTGCCCGGTGAGGCTGGGTTCCTTGCTTCCGTTCGCACGAAAAGAGACGGAGCGGCTGCAGAGGCGATCATTTCGAGCCTTTCCTCGGATGTGAGCATCGTTGCCGCTGCGTCCTCCCGCGCGCCATCCTCCTCGGATAGGGGGAGCGTAAAGGTAAACACAGAGCCCTGGCCGGGAGCGGAGCGGACGGATAAGGCTCCACCGTGCATGTCTACCAGTTCCCTGCATATATTCAGCCCAAGCCCCAGCCCGCCGTTCGCTTGATCCGGCTCCACACCGGCCTGCTCATAAGCGTCGAAGATGCGGAGCATGGCCTCTTCCTCGATGCCTATGCCGGTATCCTCCACATGGATATATGCAAGCCCGTTTCGGGCTTCGGCGCGGATGGTGATCGTTCCTTCATGCGTATATTTCACGGCATTGTGTAACAGGTTGAACAGAATTTGGACCAGCCTGTTCTCGTCGGCCTTCACTGCAGGGAAGTGATCGGGAATATCGAGCACGAGCCGAACCGGTTTGCCGGCGAGCATGAAGGCGAACAGTTCCCGTACGCCGACGGCAACGGACTGCATATGCGTATTTTTCAGGTTCAGCCGGATCAAGTTCTCCTTAAGACGGGTTACATCGAGCAAATCATCCAGCAGCAGCGACATGCGCGAGCTGATGTTCATCAGTATTTCCAAGCGATCCCGGTGCGGCTGGGCAAGAGGATGTTCCCGGTCTTCCAGCAGCGTTTGCGTCAGGTTGGTAATGCCGTGCAGCGGATTTCGGAGCTCATGCGAGGTGTTGACCAAAAATCGGTCCTTGTGTTTATCCTGCTGCTGAAGCTTCTCGGCAAGCTCGCGGGTTTGTACCGTTACCCGGAAAAACCTTCTGAACCAGAACGCGGCAAAGGCGAGCAGTGCGATGATCAGGTCAAAGGGATAATGCAGCGTTTCCAGCGGGGTATTATATTGCTGCATGGCCCATACGATATTCACCCCGACGCTTAAACAGGCGAGCATAAGGAAGATGACGTCTTCCTTCTCCTTCATGGCCTGCCGCAGGATGTACGCGCAAATGGCGACGGACAGCAGCAGCACAAGCGTTAGCAGCACCTTGGATGAGAGCAATATGTACGGCGTCGGCGCGGCCAGAACAAAGGCGGCGTATAGTCCGCAGTAGACGGCAAAGCCGTGCACGATCCGTTCCTTGATATAGGAAGGGAACAGATTTTTGACGAGCGGAGGCATAAATGCGGCAACGCCAATGTAAGACAAAAACAGGATTTTAATGGACAGATCACCGTCAAACGGGAGCCAGGCGAACAATAATTTGTCGTCGGCCACGAGCACGCTGAAAATCGCGCAACAAATGAGCAGCGAAAAGTAGAGCAGCCCCCGGTTTCTGGCGCCAAGAACATACAAAAGTGTGGCATACAGGCTGTGGAAGAGAAACACGACGCAAAGCAGCAGCTGCAGACCGATCGAAATCGAGTTCCGCAACTGAATCGCATCCATCGTGCCGAAGCGGATCGTTCGTGTCATTCCCCAGGTACCGCCATTACTTGACGCGTGAATGGTCAAATCCATGACCCCGTCTTCCGGCGTCAGCTTGACGGTGTAAGGGACGCTGCGGCCTTGATGCTGCTCCGGGCTGGCAGCCGGATGACCTGACCCGCCTGCGTAATGTCCATTCACGAAGACGGCGGAAGCGTTCTTGATTTCATTGATTCGTAGTCCGAATGTTTGATGGTTGTCCGGATCAAGTAATATGCGAAGCCGGTACGTGCCGTAATGGAAAGAGGCGTTCAATTCCCCGGCAGCCCTGTCCGTCCATATGCTTGGAACCTTCGTGTAGATTTCCCGAGCCGTCGCTTCATTGGGTAGGTCAGGCTGGCTTGGGTCTGACAAGGAGGGGGAGAAACCCCATTCGCCACTGAGGACGAGCGACTGCTTACTGCCGAGGCTCGAGCCGCGCAAGTCCAGCACGCCCTGGACGGCTTCCGGTTGCTGCGGGACATCGAACGTATGCAGAAAGTGCATCCACGTCAGTCGAATGCCGGTCAGGGCGACCAGAAAAACAACCGTTGTCCATATCCACTTATGCTTCAGGACCGGTTTATCCCTATCTATTTTCATATATGTTAATTCCTCCGTGGTTTCATGCTCATAGATCAATTTACAATGTCTTTAACGAGCCGTACAGTGATTTTATCCATGCAGCCTTTTTTAAAAGGATAATCGGTTCCGGGGGGCGAAAAAGTTGAATGGAGCGTTGTGATAATTATTTAGAAACGGAGTGAAAGCACCCATGTCCAAAGGCGAACTGCAGTGGATCATACCGGACGGTTACATTCCGCCGACCAGCAGCGGGCAGCTTCAGAGCCATGAATCCATTTGCGTGCTGAATATGAATAAGGAAGAGGTAACGGTCACCGTCAACGTTTACTTTGAGGACCGGGAACCGCTGCTGGGCTTGCAGGCGTCCGTACCGGGGCAGCGGACCAAGCATATCCGTACGGCTTCATTGGAAGCTGCGGGCGGGCGGATTCCGGCAGGAGTGCCCTACGCGATGGAGGTGGTAGGAGACGCGCCCATTATTGTGCAGTACAGCCGGCTCGATTCGACCCAGGCGGAAAATGCGCTCATGAGCGTCATGGCTTTCCCGGTCAAGTAGTTCTACTGAAGGATGACGGAGTGAGTTTGGTAGGATTTTTCATAGAATTGACAAAAAGACATCTGGCAATGGGGCTAGATGTCTTTTTTTGGGTACATAATAGATACAAGAAGATACAACGTCTCTCGTTACTAGTTTCATGACAGCTAGACCCAAATCTGATATATAGGCGGTGGAATGATGATGGCATTCGAAGTAGGCGAGTGGATCCAGGGAAGAACAGTAGACGGAGAGTTTATTCACGGGTATGTGGAATCGATGGGTGCCCAGCAGGATCTCGTTCGAGTACGCATCGTTCAATCGGACAACAAAAGGGCGATCGGCAGGATCATCGCGCTTCGCAGCTCTTGGCTCAAACAGGCTCCGGTTGTTAACCCCCTTGATGATATAGAAAACCTGAGAAGCCTGATCGACCTGGCCTTGGCGACGTCGGATAAGGCGTGGTTTGAAGAGTTGGCGGGCCGGATCAACAGCCTGAAATCCGATAAGCGCAATGCCCGGGAAGTCCGGATCAACGGCTCGCGGACCAATCGTTTAGGATCGTACGAGAACAAATGATGAAAGCGAAGCACCCGGAATGGACTCCGGTGCTTCGTTTTTGGTTAGCGTAATACATAGGATAATCAGGGTTTCATGCTTGATGGAGAGGGGCGGCGAAATATTCCGCTTCTTTTTTGGTGTAGAAATGTGGTATCGTTATGTGTTATGAAAAAAAGGACGGTTTAAAGGAGATCACATGACATTTAACGATTTGAAGATTGCCCCTGCCATATTGAAAGCACTCGCGAAAGAAAATTATTCAAAGCCGACGCCGATTCAGGAGCAATCGATTCCGGCTGTGCTCGCAGGCAGGGATTTACTGGGCTGCGCCCAGACAGGTACGGGGAAGACGGCTGCATTTGCCGTTCCTACCATTCAGCTGTTAAGCCAGCAGCCGCATAAACCGGGTACGGTGCGCCGCATCCGTTCATTAATTTTGACCCCGACAAGAGAGCTTGCGCTCCAGATCGATGAAAATATGAAGGCCTACAGCCAATTTACGGATATCCGCTGCTCCGCGATTGTCGGCGGGGTTTCCCAAAAGGTACAGGAGCGGGCGCTCCAGCAAGGCGCGGACGTCATTATTGCAACCCCGGGCCGGCTGATCGACCTGATCAATCAAAAGCGCATCGATCTGCAGCATGTACAAATTCTGGTGCTGGATGAAGCCGACCGGATGCTGGATATGGGCTTCATTCATGACGTGAAGCGAATCATCGCCAAGATGCCTGTAAAGAAACAAACCTTGTTCTTCTCGGCAACGATGCCTCCGGAAATATCCAAACTCGTGAAGACCCTCTTGGTTGATCCCGTCAAAGTGGAAATTACTCCGGTCTCTTCCACGGCGGAGCGGATCAAGCAGTCCGTTTATTTGCTGGCATCCGGCAACAAGCAGAAGCAGCTGAATGAACTGATGAAGGACCGCTCGATCGTATCCGCGCTCGTATTTACGCGCACGAAGCGCGGCGCCGACCGGGTGGTCAGGGATTTGAAGAAGGTGAACGTTGCAGCTCAGGCCATCCATGGCAATAAGTCGCAGACGGACCGGCAGATCGCCTTGAAGAATTTCAAAAGCGGGGTGACCCGCGTTCTGGTCGCGACGGATATCGCTGCCAGAGGCATTGATATCGATGAGCTGTCCCATGTCATCAACTTCAACCTGCCGAATATTCCTGAAACTTACGTTCACCGGATTGGCCGTACCGGTAGAGCAGGACTCAGCGGGACCGCGATCTCTTTCTGTGAGGTTGACGAGCTTCCATTCCTGAAGGACATCGAGAAGCTGATCGGGAAGAAGATCCCGGAGGTCACGGGACATGACTACCCGATGCCGAGCTCTTCGAGAACCGTGAAAGCACAGCCGAATAAACCTGCGGCCCAGCGGCCGGGCAAGCCAAAGGCGGGAGCAGAGCGCAAGCCGAAGGATCATGAGCCCCGTCATGCGAAGGAACATGCGAATCGCGGTTCCCAAGGGACTAAGGCTCGGGGCACCAAGGAGAGCCCTTATCGCAAGCCGCAGGAAGGTTCTTCCCGGAAGCCCAAGCCGAACCCGAACCGCAAGCCGAAATCCGAAAAATTTCAGCCCAAAAGCCAAGTGAGCGGTTCCCGCTCATAGGACCTTAACGAAACAGCCTGTCTGCGTCAGCAGACAGGCTGTTGTATGATTTCTCGGTCTTTCGTGACCGGCTCACCTCATGTGAAAGAATAAACTCATCAAATTTGATCAAAGTTGTCTAATCCATGACTAAAATTGTAATATTATGGATTGTGCTGTTTTCCTGTTTTTGCTATCCTTTTGATTACAGATGACAAGAATCGATGAATTGAGGTAGAGACGATGAATCGTAAGATGATTTTGACGACGGCTGCGTCCCTGGTCATTGGCGTTGTCGCCGGAACGGGCATCATGATGAACGACCAGGCCTATAGCTCGGTTAAACAGGCTGTCGGCGGCGGAACGAGCAACTCGATTGGACAGATCGACATCAGCAGCATGGATATTGAGACGGCACTCCAAGCTGTGCAGGAACAACGGACGGCTCTATTGGATCAGCAGCTGAATCAGCAAATTAAGGATGTTCAGAGTCGCAATGATCAAATTGCGAAGGTCAATGACCTGCTGGCCAGTGTCAATAACGCCAGAGCCGAGAACAACGAGAACGGACAGTACGAGCTTCCGAGCGACGTAACCAGCAAGCTCTCCGAGCAAGGTGTGGGCGACGGATCCAAGACGAGCTTCTCGAAGGAAGAGCTGGACAAGATGAGCCAGGACTTGAAAGGTAAAATCGACTCGTATTCGAACAGCCAGCAGATGGACATGCTGCGGCTGCAGTCGATGAGCAACAAGCGCAATGAGGCATTCGACACCATGACGAATTTCATTAAGAAGATGCAGGACTCCCGAAGCAGCATTATCGGCAATATGAGATAATCGGTTTTAAATTATGATGAAGGAAAGGAATCTGCCGTACGGCGGGTTCTTTTCGTGTTTGGAGAGATGGAAATGACAACGATGGCGGTAGATTTTTTGCGGGGACATCCGCTTTTCC
Source organism: Paenibacillus sp. SAFN-054 (assembly GCF_051966755.1). Classification (NCBI taxonomy): domain Bacteria; kingdom Bacillati; phylum Bacillota; class Bacilli; order Caryophanales; family Paenibacillaceae; genus Paenibacillus; species Paenibacillus sp. SAFN-054. Next base: position 110,065 of record NZ_JBQCKS010000006.1, on the reverse strand, counting down.
GCGGTGTACCCGTTCCCGAGCTGGAAGGGGCAGCAAGGTCGATGCATGAGGAGAGCTTCCGGGACGGAGATAGCCTGATTGTTGAGGGCAGCTACGGCAATTCCTGTTATTTCATTATGAGCGGGCAGGTACAGGTCGTATCGCGAAATCTGGTAGGCCAATCCGTAACGCTGGATGTGCTGGGCGAGGGAGAGCTGATCGGTGAAGTGGCCCTTTTTCTGGAGGAAAAAAGAACGTCCGGCGTCCAGGCCATCGGCGAGGTGAAGGCGCTGCGCCTGGAACAGAATGCATTCAGCAGGCTGGCCGCGGCAAGCCCGATGTTCCATGAAAGCTTGTCCTTTTCCGCACGAATCCGTACCATGCATGCCATGCTCAGCAAAGCGACCATTTGGGCGGCGATTCCCAACGCGGAGCTGCGCGGGCTGGCGGAAGTCACTGTCAGGCGGAAGGTCTACAAGGGAGACGTCATCGTCAGCGAAGGCGTCTTGGCCGACCGGTTCTACATGATCGCGGAGGGACGCTTCGAGGTCCGCACGGGCCGCAGGAAAAAAGCGATATACGAGGCCGGCGATTACTTCGGCGAGATGGACCTGTTGACGGGCGAAGCGCAGACGGGAACGGTGACGGCGCTGGAAAACGGCGAGCTGATGGTGATGGGCAGGGATGAATTCCATTTCGTCCTACAGCAGTATGAGCCTGTCCGAAGGCAGTTCCATGAGGTGCTGCGCATCCGCAGGCCCGATCTGTTGACGGATGTCGTCAAGTCCAAGCTGCAGTTTGCGGAAGCGCAGCCGGAGCATAAAATGCAGCCCCCGCAGGGGACTGAGGCAGCCGTCCCTGCACCTGCCCCGGCCAAAAAGGAAAGGTGGATGGACCTTCTCCTGATCTTGGGCGGAATATTCGTCGTATTCACGATTCTAGCAGCCTGGCTGAAGCAGCCGTTCTGGATTTATGCGGCGCTGCTGTCGGGAGGCTTTGTCGGTCCTGTGTCCTTCGTGGCATATATGCGGAGCTCGCAGCTGCTGGGATTTCGGGTTTTGCGCTTGATCACCGTATTTGCGGCATCCGCAGTCATTGCCCTCCCTATTGCCTGGCTGCTTGAGCATGAATGGCTGGATGTGACCAGCCTGTCGTCAGACCCTTCCGGACACGTCCGGGCGGCTATTCTGATCGCGGTCATTGAAGAGATGGCGAAGCTGCTCGTTTGCCTGATCTTCCTGCGCAGCCGCAAGCAGCGTTTCCTGATGGACGCGATCGTCTTCGGAGCCGCGGCCGGCATGGGCTTTGCCGCGATTGAGAGCATCCTCTACGGCCTGACGTATTTGCAGAACCATGCCACATCGGGCATGCTGGCTGTATTATGGGTCCGTGCGCTGATTTCGCCGTTCGGGCATGGTACATGGACAGCGATTGCCGCCGCAGGCATCTGGTACGGCCTGGGACGCGGCACGAATGGGGCGGGAGCCGGCAGAACGCGGCTCCGGAGCGTTCTGACGATGACCGGGCTCCTGCTGCTCAGCATGCTGCTGCATGCCTTATGGGATTATCAATACGCTACCGGAGTGATCAAGCTGATCGGAATGCTGGCGGTCGCTGCGGCAGGCATCGCGCTGCTGTATGTGCTGATTCGGCGGGCTTCGCGGGATGAGCAGTATATGCTGTATGCCGTCAATCCGGAGCAGCAGCTGGAGGAGAGGCTGAAGGTGGCCGTCAGCTCGGAGCATGCAAAGGGTGGCGGAGGAGCTCACACCCTGGTGTGCGATGCATGCAAGACCGTGTCACCCGCAGGCTCCAGATATTGCGGCCGCTGCGGGCAGGCCTTGAAGCTGTAAGTATGGAAAGACAGGCTGTACAGGGATGATTCCCGAACGGCCTGTCTTATTTGCTTATATCGAGGCAGAAGTCAAACCTCCGGATCAAGCGGAATGACTGCCTCGCCGCCGGCCCCCTGATTCCGATTCCTATTCAGATGGATTGTCTCCCAAAGCATTCCGATCGTATAATGTAAGTCACAAGCACTTGAACAAATGTCGGAAGTTACAGCAGGGAGAAGAGGGGGAGCGAAGTTATGGGCATGGAAATAGAACGTAAATTTCTGCTGCCGGCGTATCCGGCGGCAGAAATTGAGAATAACGTGATCCGGATCGAAAAGGTACAGGTCATTGAGCAGACGTATTTGGCATTAGCCGGGGATCAGGAGCTGAGGGTCCGGAAAATCACGGATCTTGCCTCGGGTCACACCGAATACACCCACACGTTCAAAAAAGGGCATGGCATTGCCCGCGAGGAAGTGGAGTATCACATCTCGGAGGGCTTGTATGACCAGATGATCCAGACGCATCAGGCGATCCCGCTGATCAAAAAACGGACGACTGCCCGCTGGGACGATATATGCATCGAAATCGACGATTACGAGCAGATCAGCCTGTTGGTGCTGGAAGTGGAATTTGCCTCGGTGGAGGAAGCGGAAAGCTTTGTTCCGCCTGAATGGTTCGGCCTGGACATCAGCAGCTCGAAGGAGTACAGCAACAAAAAGGTGTGGAAGGAACTGCAGAAACAAAAGCAGGGCTGAAGATTGAATGAGTAAAGGGCATCCCCGTGGATGCCCTATTGCTGTATAAACCGGCTCATGCATCTCACATATTCATACCCGTATCAAACCTCCATATAAAGGAATATTTTATTTTATGTAGAATATTTTTACATAGTGATAAAAGGTACAATGTAGGAGGGTCTTTCATGAAGCGCTACAATAAGTACTATTATAAAGCTTGCGAATCGTATCTGAGCCTGAGGACGGAAGATATTATTGCACGGCAGCTGCGGAGCGAGAATATCATTCATGCGAACGAGCTTCTGATTAAATTTGGAGGGATATTGTTCTTTGCAGCTCTATTCTGGACGATGCGGTTAGCTCTCGGGAACGCGCTTTTTCTCAGTTCATGGAGCCTGTACGTCATCATTTTCTATTTCATACTGTTATGGATTTCCAAGCGGACCATCAGGCGCCGCCGGGCGTGTAGTGATGCAGCGGAAGTGATGCTTCAGTTCGAGAATGAAGAGGGCCGCACGAGATACTTCGATGAAAAGTTGCGGCCGCAATTCGAATAATCGAGCCGCATCGCCGAACCGAACAAAGCGTTCAGAAAGCCGTCCATGATCCCTTGCAAGAGCGGGAAGACGGTTTTTTGTGTTGAGAGGAAAACACCTTGGGCATGTACGAAGGATACGGTAACTTTGGACACATATGCATTGGCTATCGAATACAAATCTTTGCTTATGGGTATAGCAAAAACAAAGAAAGGGGGAACTGTAATGTGGATCGCTTACGCTTTCGGCTCGGCGCTGTTCGCCGGCGTTACCTCCATCCTCGCCAAAATCGGCATCCGAAACGTGGACTCGAACCTGGCTACCGCGCTGCGGACCTGGGTCGTACTGTTTTTTTCCTGGCTGATGGTGTTCATTGTCGGGTCTCAGGATACGATCACGGATCTTGGCGGGAAAAGCCTGCTCTTCCTCGTACTGTCGGGACTCACGACGGGAGCTTCCTGGATTTGCTACTTCCGGGCGCTGCAGCACGGGGACGTCAACAAGGTGGTCCCGGTGGACAAATCGAGCAACGTGCTCACGATGATTCTCGCGTTCATGTTCCTCGGCGAGCGGATTTCGTGGATGATGCTGGCAGGCATGGTGGTAATTGCGATCGGTACCTATATGATGATCCAGAAAAGCAAAACGGAAAAGACAGCCGCTCCCGGACATAAAAGCTGGCTTCTCTACGCCTGCCTGTCGGCGCTGTTCGCCGCCCTCACTTCGATCTTGGGGAAGATCGGCATCGAAGACGTCGAGTCCAATTTAGGGACGGCCATCCGGACGATCGTCGTGCTGATCATGGCCTGGCTTATCGTTTTCATGCAGAAGAAGCAGGGGGAGATGAAGCGCATCGACCGGAAAAGCTGGCTGTATATTGTGCTTTCGGGTCTTGCGACCGGGCTCTCCTGGCTCTGCTTCTACAAGGCGCTCCAGGACGGACCCGCCAGCGTGGTGGTGCCGATTGACAAGCTGAGCGTGCTGTTGACGGTGCTCTTCGCGCTCGTGTTCCTGAAGGAGAAACTGTCGGCGAAGTCCGCTATCGGACTGCTGCTCTTAACAGCCGGAACGCTGGCATTGCTCATTAAAGTGTAGAGGATAACGGACCAAAAGCCCGCTGGATGGCGGGCTTTTGTATGTTCTATACCTTTTTGGATTTAGTGTTGACGGCTACGCGGTGATCATCCAGGTTATGCCGTAGCGATCCGTAATTTCACCGTAATGCAAGCCAAAGGGCTTCTGCTCGAACGGAATCTTTACCGTGCCATGTGATGCAAGCTTGTCGAAGGCTTCCCTCGCCTCTGTCTCCGCCGGATACGATATATTGAGCAGCAGCCCGCTTCCTTGCGTAAAAGGCTCTGCCGAATCGGCCATGAAAATGGAGCTTCCGCCAGCGATCTCCAGACATAAATGCATGACTTTGTCCTTCAGATCGTGCTGAACTTCCCCGGCTTGTCCATGCGTCATCACGGAAGAAATGCTTCCGCCAAGCGTCTCTGCATAGAACTCTGCCTGCGATCTCGCATCCTCGGATAGAATAAAAGGTCTTACATATCCCATTGGTTGAACATCCTTTCTGTTACAAAAATTGGACGATATTAACCATTGTACCCTAAGTGGTCCGGGCTCATTTCTTCTGGATTGCGGATATGGCAGTGGTCATTGTTGTTTACCGGTGGTTAATCTGGCTCAATCGTTTAAGAAATCTGTTCATGAGCAGCGGCAGGGAAATTAATATGGGCGGGTCATCCAGGCGAGGCTCGTGGAGAATAACGTTTTGATGCGGGACCTTTGTATGCGGATGCACGATGAGGGGTTGATGGTCCCGGGTTCGCAGCGTGTCATAGGGAAGGAGCATATCATGCTCACGCGAGCCCCACGAAATCGCGGTTGCCATTAAATAATACGTGCCCGGCTGGATGCCGGACAAAGAGAAGAACCCCGGTCCAGGCAGCAAAGTACCTTTTATGGGGAGGCCTTCCGGGATGGGACTTGCGAACAATCCGATCAGGATGAAGCCCTCAAACGGAGCGCTGGTGCTGACGGTTCCTTCGACGGCATGATCAGTGTTTATGGAAAGCAGAGGCTCCCGCCAATGTTTCAAAAGGGAAAGGGAGGCTCTCGCCGCTTCCGAAGACGGCAGCGAATGACGGAATTCCGATGGCGTGACGCCAACGCAATTCGTGAAGCGGGTCGTAAACGTACCCAAGCTTTGCTGTCCGATCTCAAGGCTGATATCGCGTATGCTGAGACCCGTATGAATGAGGAGATCTTTGGCCTTTTGCAGACGCAGTGCGGATGCGTAGTACAGCGGCGGCAGGCCGACTTGTCTCTTGAACATCCTGGAGAAATGAAAAGGGCTATACCCCACATGCGCCGCCAAACGTTCAAGCGTGAATGGTTCGTGCAAATTCCGATGGATGAACGCGACGACTTCGTCAATTTCGTGTATTCGCTTTACCTGCATGTGATCCTCCTTGGCCTTGTTCAGGTCTCGAAAAGAATTTCGCCCGTGCGGGCAAGGTCATAGCCGGCAATGGCCTGGAGCTCCTTCCGGAACCCCTCTGACCGCAAAATGTCCAGCAGAGACTGAATCCACGGCAGATTCTCCGCAGTTTTCAGCATGACGAGGTCATAGCGCTCTTCGATCAGCGGGATAAAATCCACCTGACCCACGATCGCTGCGGCCTTTTCGATGCCGACGCCGACATCGGCTTCACCCGAGGCGACTTGGGCAGCCACCCCGATATGGTTCGTCTGCTCCAGCTCATAGCCGGTCAGCTGCTGCGGATGAATGCCATGCAGGCGCAGCTGCTCGTCCAGCAGGACGCGGGCGCCCGAGCCTTTTTCGCGATTCATGAGGCGCAGGCCGGGGCGGCTTAGGTCGGACCATGCTTTAAGCCCCAGCGGATTTCCCTTCGGCACGTAGAGTCCGGCATTTCGGGACAGCAGATTGACGACCATGTAAGACGAGCCGACCAGCAGCTTGCGGATGTACGGAACATTGTATTCGCCGGTATCGCCGTCGAGCAGGTGGGTGCTGACGATATCGGACTCGCCGCGGTACATGGAGATCAGGCTGTCGAGACTGCCGACGTATGCGCGGAGGGGCCGGATGCCGGAGATGCCTTTTTCCATGTACTTGACCAAAATATCCAGGCTGATGTCCTGGCCCGTGACGACGATGGGGCGCATGCCGCCTGAAGCTGTATTCTCGCGGGCATAGGAATGATCTGCGGAAGGGGCAGGCAGCGGAACGGATGGTGCGGATGGAGCTGCCGTCTGGATGCCTTTGGCCCGCTGTTTATACGCATCAAAGTCCGTCTTGTCGACGCGCATCTGTTTGCCGACACGATACGAAGGCAGCTCGCCCTTTTTGATCAGGTCATAGACCGTGAGCTTGGAGATTTTCAGCATTTTGGCAATTTCTTCGGTGGTATAGGATATATCGCTGGACATTGGACTCCTCCTCGTTCAAAAAACAATCCGCTCTTAAGGTTTCATTGCTCTTTATTGTAGCATAATTGAATGTGAAAGTTTTCTGAAGCAGGTTTACAAGCTTAAACCGACCTAGTTATAATTTAATTTATATTAATTATATCTATTTATAATTAAATATAACGATGGAGGAAGCGATAGTGATTTCTAAAAGTAAAAGTAATGTGATCATGTATGTTTTGGTTGCGATGATGCTAGTGTTCGCTGCAGGTTGCGGAAACAGCTCCGATTCGAAGTCAGATAGCCAACCGAGCGGCGCGGCTTCCGGTTCCTCCGATACGAACGTTTCAAACACGACCCCGGCGAAAAGGGTGGATCTGACCATCTCGGCTGCCGCCAGCATGACCGATGCGCTGGGCGAAATCGAGAAATCCTATGAAGCGGCTCATCCGAATATCGAGCTCCGCTTTAACTTCGGCGGCTCCGGCGCACTGCAGAAGCAGATCGAGCAGGGGGCACCGGCGGATTTGTTCCTGTCCGCTGCTACGAAGAATATGACCCCTCTTATTGAACAGAACCTGATCGAGGAAGGCAAGGAATTGACGCTTCTGACTAATGAATTGGTAGCTGTCGTCCCCGCGGACGGCAAGGCAGCGGTAGCTGCGCTGGAAGATTTGGACAAAGCGGAAGTGAAAAAGGTCGCGGTCGGCATTCCGGAAAGCGTTCCTGCCGGTAATTATGCAAAAGAGGCGCTGACGAATGCCAAGCAGTGGGATGCGCTGCAGCCGAAAATGGTGCAAGCCAAGGACGTCCGTCAGGTGTTACAATACGTAGAGACAGGAAATGCGGATGTCGGATTCGTCTATAAAACGGATGCCCTGACTTCGCAGAAGGTGAAAATCGCGTTTGTGGTCGACCCGGCTTCATATTCGGTCATCGAGTATCCGATCGGCGTCGTCCAAGCGACGAAGCATCCGAAAGAAGCGGAAGACTTCTATGACTACCTGCAATCCCAAGCATCACTTGACGTGTTTATTAAATACGGATTTACCGTTCCGAAATAAAAAGGATGTGTCTTCATGAACTGGCGCGATTTGTGGCCGCCGGTGCGGATATCGCTGCAGGTATCGCTGCTCTCCAGCGTGGTCGTCCTGATTCTTGGCGTCGCCGCGGCCTGGTGGATGTCCAAACGAAATTTCAAAGGGAAAATCATGCTGGAAACCCTGCTGATGCTTCCCCTCGTGCTGCCGCCGACGGTCGTCGGTTTTCTGCTGCTCGTTATCTTGGGCCGCAAAAGCTGGGTAGGACAGGCTGTCGAATGGCTGTTTAATGCTCCCGTCATTTTTTCCTGGTGGGCAGCCGTTATCGCCGCTGTGGTCGTCTCCTTCCCGCTTGTGTACCAGACGATGAGAAACGGTTTTGCCTCCGTCGATCCGGAGTTGGAGAATGCCGGCCGGTCGAGCGGGGCGAGTGAATGGCAGGTCTTCAGGTACATCACGCTGCCGGTCACCTACCATTCGCTGGGTACGGCCTTCATCCTCGGCTTCGCGCGGGGGCTCGGCGAATTCGGCGCGACGCTCATGATTGCCGGGAATATCCCGGGCAAAACGCAGACGATTCCGACAGCGATTTATGTAGCGGTGGATGCGGGCAATACAAGCATGGCCTGGGCCTGGACCTGTGCGATCATCCTCATTTCGTTCGTGATGCTGCTGCTCACGGGGAAACGAAGCCCCGTAGAGGATACTCGCGCGGCGGTCCGAACGAAAACATCTTCGCATTAAGAACCATATAAGTACCAACAAAGCGAGCGGCCCTTGGGCCGCTCGCTTTGTTCGGGTGGAGCAGGTTTATTGAACCGTCAGGATGCAGTGCGTGCTGGATATCGTTTTGGTTGAATTTCCACCATAGATGTTGGTGACCCGCACCCAATATTCGCCGGCATCCGCTGCAGTCGCTTGAGGGATGGACAGCGTGCTGCCTGTTTGGGTGAGAAGCTTGCCGTTTTTGTACCACTCATAACGAATTTGGCCTTGGTCCGGCGAAGAAGCGCTCACGGAGAGCATCACCGGGCTTCCGGCCGCGGCATTCCGGGCAGCTGGCAGATTCGTGGTCAGAACGGGCGGTTTGGCCGAGGTCTGTAGCGGTTTCTCGCCTGCCTTGATCACTTCGTAATAATCGAGCTCGAACCCGATCCAGCTTTTCGTAATGGCCGGATTATAGCTCTCCAGCACCGTAATTTTAATTGTATGGTTCTGATCGGTTTCCGATAGCTTGCCCGTATCGAACAAGACCTGCTGCGTGGCCGCTACGCCGTTCAGGCGCGCGATCTTCTGGCTCTCCGTTTCGCCGGCCCCGCGGCTGTAATGAGCCGGATCGTTGGCGCTGTAGGCCATCACCCCGCGGCTTTGGTACAGATCGATGATCTGCGGTGTCTGATTGTCGACCGATACCGAGATGTTGCGGATCCAGTCATCCTTGATGCCGTAGACGATCGCCTGCGTTCCGTTGAACTGGATGGTCGCCGTTGCCCCCGGTTTGTTCGTGCCATGATCCTTGCGGCCAAAGGAGCCGAGGTAGTTCTGGTTCGCGTTCCAGCTGCCACCATATTGGATGGAGGCGTGATTATTGTCGTAAAAATGGCGTTCGCGGACAGTCTTGAAGGTGCGGATGCCCGTGGCGGCGGGCGTTTCGCCCTGGTTGTTCAAGGCAGAGACCTTCCAATAATACGTTGTGCCGAATTTCAAATCCTTGGTCGGCTGATAATTGGTGAAGCCTTTGGTCGTCGTATCGATTACCGGATTCGATAAGTTCGCATTTTCGGACACGATCAGGCGATAGTTCTGCGCCCCTGCGGCTGCCTGCCAGGTGAAGTTCTGCGCCGTGCTGATTTCTTGGCCGCTACTCGCCGGAAGGATAGCGTTAAAAGCTGCGGGGAGTCCTGCCGCAAGGTCTTTGTAGAACGTGTACACAACGGCACTTTCCCCGTAGTTCAGTTGATCCGTAAACGTTCCGTTCGCGACCTGGGCCGCTGCAATATGTCCGGCGAAATCCGGCGCTTCATCTGCGTTGGCGGTTCCGGAGGCGTTTTTGACGCCCTTCAGCACTGAGGCTTTGACGGAAGTAAAGGCAGAAGGCACGTTCAGCGTCAGACTGACGTCCTCGGAATGCTTGTTGATCACGATAACGTTCAGCTGGGACTTATCATCGTTGGTAAACGCGAAGGTGCGCATTTTGGAATCGCTCGAGGTGCTGTCGACCTTGCGGGAGAGCACGCTCTTCTGGGTGATCATCTCGGCAAGCATCGGCCCGTTCAGGCGCTTGGCCGTTTTGCTGTCGTACCAGGCGTCCTGATCGAACCAGCCGAAGGACTTGCCGGACGGGTTGAACGCATTATAGGTCGTGCCGTTGCTCGGCCATTGGGAAGGCCACATGATGACGCTGCTGTACTCGTCGTTTTGCGCGAGCTTCAGGAATCCGTTCAGCAGCGCAAGTCCGCTTCCGAGCGAGGTGGAGTATGTCGGGAAATTCGGCCACGGGATATTGCTTTCGCCCAGAATCTTCTCTACGCCGGAATCTATAGCGCCGAAGCTTCCGAAGATATTGTCGTCGCTGCGGGCATAGTACAAATCCCAACCGACGTTGTTGCTCGGGTAATTGTGGTAGTCAATGGCGTCGAAATACAGCTTGCCGTTCTCGCTGGCCGCAGTCTTGACATTGTTATACCAGGTTTTGTTGTTGGCCATCATGACGATTTTGTAGTTGGGGTTGATGGCTTTGACGCGGGTATAGACATCCTTGAACGTGCTGCCGTAAACGGCTGCGGAGAACGTACCGTACGGATTGCTCGGCGCCTCCATGGGCTCGTTGCCCATGTCGAAATATACCTGCTGGAAACCGTTGTTGTTCAGGTACGTCGCCATATTTTCGGCAAGCTGAAGCACCCTGGCGTACGTCGGGTCGTTTTTGCCGTTATTATGGTTCCAGGACTCGATCGGCAGATGAAGGAACGGAATGATGCCATGCGCTTTGGCGAACTCGAGGAATTCCCTCAGGCCGAAGGAGCCTGCGTCATCCTTCGTATTCATGCCTCCCTGGTAATTGGTGTTCAGGGGCAGCTCGTTTTCCCAGTCGAAGACCCAGGCGTCGTATCCCCAGCGGATCATTTGGATGCCGCTCCCCGCATAGGTCTGCTCCATCCATTTACCGTTCGAATTCCACATTTCGTCGCTCGTCTTGGACATTTCGAAGTTCACGCCCATATGCTTGAACTGGCTTAGAGGAACCGAGGACTGGAGCTGGGTGTCCGTCACGGTAACGGTGGCGCTCAAGCTGGCGGCGGCGCTGCCGGCTTCGGCGGAAGCCGCTGCACCTCCCGTGAACAGCATGGAGCAGGATAGAAGTAAGCCTAACGCTTTCTTTTTCATGATTCATCCTCCTTTAAAACGGCGATGGAGCCGTTAATTTTGTCCCTCAGCCGAATCAGGTACTGCGAGCCTTTCGGATAGGCGGTAAACGAAATGCGCCCTTCGGTATCTTCATGAATAAGGCGTTCAACCGTATGTCTCCCTGCGAGCGTCTCCAGCTTCTGCATGGCCCGCAGATCGTAAAGCGCCTCTTTCAGGATCATGCCGCGGATGGAATCATAAGCGGTGCCGTCCGGTGCAGGATATACGAGGAACGGGTCGCCCGAAGGGAAAGCCTCGCCGGCATCCGTCACCAGATACGGGTTGATCGGCTTAACCGAATGCTGCGAGTTGTAGAAATTGAAGCCCCAATGCAAGAATCCTTCCATTTGGTGCAGATACAGCTGAACGCCAAGGATGCGGTTGCGCGACGAAGGCATGGCGATGAACCGGTTGCTGACCTGGAGTGCCTGCACAGTGCAGTAATAGGTCCACAAATGGGGCACGCCCGCATCGATGAACGGCTGAATATGGTCATTGCAGGGAATCGGTTTCTCCACGATGCCTTCTGTGTAGATGTCGTAGCTGCTGAGCGCATCGATGACCCGGCAGTCCGACAGCAGGTCTTTGACCACGGCTTTGGCCGCCGCGTAAGTCTCTTTCTGATGGTCATGGGGCTCGTCGGAAATATGGAACCAGGTCCGCTCGAACACGCCCTGCCGCTTCAGGAAATCCTTCAGCTGCGGGAGGAAGTCGTGCAGGAAGGCGGTATAAGCTTCCCCGGCGGCTTCCGTATCCCAGCCGAATATCCGCTCTGGCCTCCCGTTAACCCGGGCGATGATCTTCGGCGCATGCTCGGCACCCCACTGGGTAAAGAGGTGGGAAATTTCGAGATGGTCGATGCCGTGCTTCCGGCAGAGGTTGATCCAACGTTCCAGCCTGCCGAAATCAAACGTGTACCTGCCGTCTTCAACATGTACGTCCACGAGTTGGACCGTCGTCCGCTCGCCGCCGATCGCCGTATCCAGTGGCGGGGTGAAAATCGGCGTCAGCAGCATGTTGATGCCATGGTCGGCGGCGGCAGCCATAAAGTTGTCGATGATGCGCCAATGCTCTTCACTGAATACGGGGACACCGTAATAGTCGGCGAGGCAGTCCGCGTGGAACCATTCCGTATGCAGCAGGCGCTGCGGCGGCAGGTGATGCGGGATGACTTCGATGTAGATTGTATCCTCCCAGAGAAAGCCGCCTTCACGATTACGGGCGGTCAGCGTGACGGGATACTTCCCGGCCGGCAGGCTTCCTCGCAGTTTCACGTCAATCCATAGCGATCGCCACTGGGCGGGAACGGCTTTGACCGCTTGGCCGAGATCCAGCGGAACAAGAAGGTCCGGCAGCAATCCAGGCTCGGTGGTGAGATAGTCATCATCCCACACGCCGTGGCAAGGATACGAGCAGGGCACGAGCTCGACCTTGCGGACACGGATATCTGCATGCAGTGGCGAGTCGATCTCAAGGCGATAATGAAAGCTCGCCGTATCGTATTCGTCGCTATCGCAGCGGTAGGCGAGCTGGAAGGATAACATTTCTCCCCATAGCCCGGAGAGCGAGGCGCCGGAGCTGAGGGAAGAAGGCGCCTGTTTGGGCAGCACCTTCTCCAGACTTCCGGCGAGCGTGAATGTAAAGGATGTCATGGGAGCCTCCTGAAGTTTTGGTGGTTGTACGAAGCGTGCTTCTCGTTCGATGATGTTCTACCCTTTGATCCCGCTTAGCGCGATACCTTCGACGAACTGCCGCTGCAGGAACAAATACAGGATGAAGGGCGGCAGGAACGTCATGGTCGCTCCGGCCATGACCAGACCATAATTCGTCGCGTAATTGCCTTGAAGCGAGGACAGCGCGAGCGTCAGGGTGCTCATCTTTTGGTTCGTGATGGAAATGAGCGGCCATACGAAATCATTCCAGCTCGTGATGAACGTGAAGACGGTCAGGCTCACGAGTACCGGCTTCACCAGCGGGATGACGATCGTGAAGAATACCCGCAGCTCGCCGCTGCCGTCGATGCGCGCCGCTTCGAGCAGTTCGTCGGGAATGCTTTCCATGAACTGCTTGATCAGGAATACGCCGAAGGCATTGATGATCGGCAGGAAGAGGGCAAGATAGGTGTTGGAAATATGCAGCTCGCGGATGATGACGAACATCGGAACGAGGATGACCTGCGAAGGAATCATCAGCGTCGCCAGGTACAGCCAGAAGATAAAGTCCTTGCCGGCGAATCGTTTCTTAGCGAAGCCAAAGGCGGCCAGGGAAGAAATCAGTCCGTTGCCGATGCAGGCGCATACGACGACGACCAGGCTGTTGGTGAAATACCGCGCAAAATCATAATTTTTGAAAATCGTCGCGTAATTCTTAAAATTCAGGCTAGCCAGATCGAAGGATAGATCCATCGCATACGTCTGGCGAAGCGAGGTGACGATCATATAGCCGAAAGGGAACAAGGCCAGCAGGGAAGGGATCAACAGAATGATCCGAAACAGGTTTTTGGTGCCCGCGCGTGCCGTCATGAACGATAACCTCCCCGGGTTCGTTTTTTATCGCTGAACAGTCCCTTTTGGAGACCCGAAATGATGAGAATGAGCAGGAAGAGCACGAAGGAAATCGCGCTGGCATAGCCCATCTTGTACTGCTTGAACGCGTTCTGGTAAATGTTCAGCACCATTGTCAGCGTACTGCGTCCCGGACCGCCGCCGGTCATGGCGTAAACGAGGTCGAACACCTGGAAGCTCCAGATCGTGCCTAGCGTGACGACCAGGTAGGTGATCGGCTTCAGGCTGGGCAGGGTAATGTAGATGAACTGCTGGAAGCGGGTCGCTCCATCGACCTCCGCGGCCTCGTAGTGGCTGCGCGGGATGTCCATGATGCCCGCATAATAGATGACAAGAAAGTAGCCGACATTCTTCCAAATGGACACGAGGCAGATGCTGATCATGGCCAGCATTTTACCGCCGAGCCAGTTGGGCCCGTCGATACCGATCATGCCAAGGAACTGGTTGACCAGCCCGTTGTCGGTGGCAAGAAGAAACTTCCAGACGGTGCCGACGAGGATCATCGAACTGATGACCGGAATGAAGAGGGCGCTCTTGACGAAGGATCCGAACTTGTCCCGGCAATAGGCCGCAATGATATCGGCGATCACCAGCGCAAGAACTGTCTGGAGGGGCACGACGATCACGGTATAGACCAGGGTATTGATGATGCCTGAGCGGAAAAAGGCGTCATCCATGAGATGCCTGTAATTTCCCAGGCCGATCCAATCCGGCTGCTGAATGACGTTATACTGCGTAAAGCTGTAATATCCGGTCATCCCGAGCGGAATGAGCGAGAAAATAAGGATCAATAGAAAGCTGGGAAGAATATATAAAAAACCGCTGTTCTGTTTAAGCCGCTTCACTAGTGGAGTATGCATGTCTGTCTCCACCTCCAATCATAGCTGTTAGACAACCGCCCTCCGGCCATGGAATGAATGGCGGGAGAGCGATCCGGTTGCAAAATGACATCCTTTTTATTTGGCCTGCGCCTGCGAGAGCGAGTCATCCGCATATTTGGCGGATTCGTTCAGCGCCTGCTCGGGCGTAAGCTCGCCCAGCATCATGAGCTGCAGGTTCTTGTACAGGTTGTCATATATGCCCGCAGATCCTTTCACGGCAGGCAGGGTGACCAGTGAAGCCTGATCCTCGTTGTATACGCGCTTGAAATTGACGTCGTCATGATATTCTTCGTCCTTCGCGACCGGCGGGAACGGCGCCATCTTATGGAATTCGGTCATCGCCGGGCCGCTGAGCATGTACAGCGCAAGCTTGGCTGCAAGCTCCTTATGCTTGCTGGAGCTGATGAGGACCAGCGAGTCGGCAGCCGCGAAGGTGCCTCCTTTCGCCTGCTTAAGCGACGTACTGTAACCCCAGTCGACCCCCGCTTTCGTGAATTCCGCGCCACGGTTCGTCGGTGCGACCGCAAAGGCGAGCTTGCCTGCCTTGAAATCGGCAAGGACTTGATCCTCGGACATGGAGGTGGTGGAGTCCGGAATCAGCCCCCCCTTCTTCATGTCATACAGAAACTGGGCGGCCTTGATGCCCTCGGGCGAATGGAAGGTAGCCTTCGTGCCATCCTTACTGAAGATATCTCCGCCGGCCTGCCAGAGATAAGGGAAGAAGATCGCGTTCAGGGCGCCTTTGGATTTGTCTCCCCATTGCTGCTGGAACGGAGTCATGCCCGCGGCCTTGATTTTCTTGCTGGCCGCAAGGAATTCGTCCCATGTGGACGGAACGGTAGTCACGCCAGCCTTGTCCAGCATGCTTTTGTTATAGTACATGACGCGGGCGCTGCCCACGACGATCGGGAGCGCATACTGCTTGCCGTTGATGACGCCTTTATCCAGGTAATAGAAATTCTCTTTGTCCTTGTCCGTCAAGTAGCTGTCGAACGGCTCAAGCGCGCCCATGTCGATGAAGTCATTCATCATTTCCATGTACATGTAGCCCACGTCAGGACCGTTGCCGGAGGAGATGCCCGTCAGGTACTTTTCTTCATAATTGCTCCAAGGCACGATCTCGATCTCGACCTTGGCGTTGTTGTCCTGCTCGAACTTCGCGATGGTCTTGGACCACATCTCCTTATCGAGGGTATCCTCGGTGCCGAAGGGCGGCATCCAGAGCAGCAGCTTTTCCGGTTCCTTATTCGCAGCGTTGTCCCCGGGATCGGCCGCCGTGCCCGTCTCGCCGCCGTCCTTGCTTCCGCAGCCGGCCATCAGTGTTACGGCCATCAGCAGCGTGAGCAGCGTACTCCATGTCTTTTTCATCTTGTTCTGATCCTCCTTTTTGAAAGGCCCGCTAATATCACTGATAAAGCGCTTGCAAGGTGCGGTTTGCCTTTGTGCCGTCATCATAATCAACCCCGGACAGGGGCGTAAATACGCAATATTTATTCTCATATTTGCTCATAAAAAAACCGGAAAACAGCGGCATATCCAGCCGTTTCCGGTATTGTAACCCGCGGCGCAGGCGCAGGAAATATACATTTTTTTAGGCATCGTTAACAATTTTTTAGTCGGCATCATAAAAATGGTTAGTCCGCATTCCGGCGCTTCTCTTTGAATTTGCCCGGCGTCGTATTCGTATACTGCTTGAAGACGCGGATGAAGCTTACATCGCTCGAATAACCCACCCGGACAGCGACTTCCTTAACGCTTAGCGAGGTGGTCGTGATCAGCTCAATGGCTTTTTCCACGCGCTTCTGGTTGATGAATTGGGCCAGTCCCTGATCGTAGGCGTCTTTGAACACTTTGGACAGGTAGGTATTCGTCACCCCAAGCTGTTCGCTGATGCTGTAAAGGCCCAGCATGGGATCCGCATATCCGGTCTCGATGATCTCGCGGGCGCGCTCGGCGAGACCCGCATGCTGCCTTGCGGATGGCTGCACCTGCGTGTCCTGAAGCAGACGAAGCACCTCGGCGGCGGAACGCCGCAGCTCGGCAAGGCTTTGGCTGCCGGACAACAGCCCGACGCAGGCATCGGCATCCAGCGTTTTATGGAGGAGGGCGCAGGCTTGAACCTCCTCTACGATCCGGTTCACGATGGCGTATTTTTTGCACCGGGCGAGGTAATCATGCTCATCCGGCATAACATACTGCTGGAACATCACGTCAGCCAGCTGCCGCGCCTCGTCGTAATGGTGCTCGTCCATATGCCGGGCGAATTCCTGCATGACGCGGTGCGCATAGTTTTCGAGGGGGACGGCATTGGCGGAAGCGGCATCGTATACGTACACGCCGCCGGGCTGCTCCTGATGGGCTTCAGCTGTCTTGCGGGCCTGATGGTAGCTTCGCGCGATATCGGAGAGCGTGTCATAGACACCTCCAAGCGCCGTAATGCATCCCGGGAGCTCAGCGAGCAAAGGCTGAAAATCGGCAGCCGTTCCCGCAAGCTCCCCGAGCGTGACCTCGCTTTCGATATTAAACAGCAGCACCAGGTCGCCCTGATACCCGGCCGATATGAAATACATATGTTCATGGGCTTCATGCAGCTTTTGCGTAAACTGCCGGAAGCGTTCGTCGATTTCTTCGGCATCCAGCTTCAGGTGAGGGCGGATCACCATCACTTCGAACCGGGGAGCCAGAAATTCCAGATCCAGCCGCTGCATGGTCGCGAAAATTTCGGAGCTGCTTCGCTCCTCGAAGCTCAGCACATGGGTGAGGAAAAGGCTCTCAATCCGGGAATGCTGCATCTCCAGACGCTTGCTGCTTTTGGCATTCTCCGTCAGGAAATGCTCGATTCTGCTTGCGATCAGGCCGTATTCGTCGATGGTTTTGGCCGGTGCTCCCGCTTCCGCTTCGCTTTCTCTTACTTTATTGACGATGTGAAGCAGGGGGCGGTGGTTTCTCTTGCTGATATAGAACGACAGATAAATGCCGATGACAAGGCAGCCGAGCAGCACGAGGTAAGCGATATTGCGTATTTTATTGGCAAGCGACAACAGATCGGTGCGGTCCACGACCGTAACGAAGCTCATGCCACCGATCGTGGAGTCGCGCTTTAAAATGTAGTAATTACGGTAGGATGTCAATGCCTTCCCTGCCAGCATGTCCGCAGGAATGGCCTTCAGCACGCCTTCGGCATCTTTGCCTGCAGCAGCGTAAACCTGTCCTTCCGCACCCAGCACAGCGGTAACGGCATTGGTGCCGGCTCCTTTGGTGCTGCCGAGGGTTTTCAGAATTTCGTCGCGGTTGATTTTGATGACGATGCTGGCCGTCGTTTTGGCAAAATCATTGTAGGGCAGCTGGCGGGAAAACATGAGCGCGTTTCCGTCAAAATAATAGTTTTTGTTCTTGGTTGAAATTTTGCCGACCCATTCGCCATAGCCCGTTTGGATGAGCCTGTTATGGAGCAGATAGTAATTTTTGGAGGAGAAGCTGCCGATATCGCCGATGACGTAATCAATGGTGGGATAATATACGTAGATGTCCTCGATATAACGGTTCGCCAGCTTGTAATTCCGCACCTGATTCCCGAATTGGTAGGAAAGCAGGCTGTTCATCTGCTCCTTGCTTTGGAGGCGGCTTAAGGCCAGATTGGCGGCGCTCAGCTCGATTTGCGAGGAAATGTTGTCGACTTCCTTCAGCCGGGTATCCACGCTTTCCTGCACCAGAGACGTCAGATGATAATTAAGCTCCGTGATTTCCTTGGTAAAGGAATTGACCATCCACGTGGTGAGAACGGTTACAACAAGAAGCAGGATGATGATCAAAACCAGGAGCGTGCGAATCCATATGCGTTGAGCCTTGCTCTTCATCATGTTCATCGGTCCACGATCTCCTTCAACCGTACTTGGGGGTTATTTCCGTAAAATGTATGTCCAGTATAGCAGACAACGCTTTTTTTGAAATGGAATATTGCAAATTCCGACGTGAAAAAAGAATCCCTTTCGCGCTTTTTGCGTGGAGGTCCTCGTAAGCTGGGTACATGTCCCTAGTAACAAAGCACCTTCAAATTTTTGTAATAAAATTTTATAGTATTTATCAATGTATGTAATAAAATTTTGAAATAAAAAGACAGTCTGACCGGCAAGTGAAACAAGCTGCAGCATGGGAGATCCAAAATTCTCGTTCGCCTTATTCTGAAAGGGCTTTCTTTCGGGCTCGTCAGAAGGCTGTATCGGCTGTCCAAATCAATGAAAACCAAAGAGGGAGGTCATCAAGGCATGATCAGAAAAAAGGGTAAGCGGATGTTTTCGTCCTTGTTCAGCGGCATGATGCTGCTGTCCATGATGCTGCCGGCGCAGCAGGCGCTGGCGGACGCGGGAGGCGGTTCTGCGGGGCAAGCCGGCGGGAGCGCGCAGGCTCCGGTCGTTCTGGAGGATTTCGAGAATGGGCTGGAGGCTTATATGCCCTCTTCCGGTGCCCAGTTTAAAAAGGTTGGAATCGGCATCGAAAAGGATCCGGCGCTGGTGAGGTTCGGCAGCGGTTCGCTGAAGCTGGAATACGATTTTACGGGCACGACCGGAACATCCGGCGCGTACCTGCAGACCACCGATGCATCGAAGAATCTGAAAGTACCCGGCTATCCGGAGAAAATCAGCATGTGGGTGTATGGCGACGGCAAAAAGCATTGGCTGCGGATGCAGCTGCTTGACGCCAAAGGCGCCGTGCCGCTGAATTTCGTCGACGAGAAGGTCGGGATCGACTGGACCGGCTGGCGCTATCTTGAGGCTGAGGTGCCGAAGGGACGCACGCTTCCGTTCTCGATCGACATGCCGGTACGGTATATGGAAACCTCGGGCGACAAAAAGGATGCCGGCGCAATCTACGTGGACCAAATCCGCGCGCTGTACGGTCCGAACACGGACGACGTGGAACCGCCGGTGCTGAGCAGGCTGACGCCGGCGGTAGGCGTTCCGGTTGCCAGCGGCACGCCGGTGATCTCGGTGCATGCCGAGGACGCCGGATATGATCCGGTGAAGCATCCCGAAGATACGCAGATCGATCCGGATTCGATCCGGATGAGCGTGGACGGGCAGCCGGTACAGCACACGCTGGCTGCCGCGGAAGGGCTGATCCAGTATCAGCCGGAAGCGCCGCTTTCGGACGGTCTGCATCGCGTAAACGTCTCGGTGAAGGATGCCGCAGGCAACCTTGCGGAACGCACCTGGTCGTTCACGGTCGCGGCGGGCGAGCCGAAGCTGACCTATCATGCCGAGGATGTCACGTATGCAGGCAATACGTATTCGCTGGACATCAAGGGCGTCAAGGCGGCGGAGATTGCCGGCGGCCGCATGGAGTTCATCTTCGATCCGGCAAAGGTGGAGAACCTGCGTTTTGTCAAAAGCGATAAGCTGAGCGGGGAGCAGGTTCAGGCTGAGGTCGACACGTCCCAAGGGACGGCAGTGGTCTCTCTGGACCAGTTGAATGCATCCAGCCTGTCGGATGAGGACGTGATCGGGCAGATCCTGTACGACATTAAAAAGGACGCGGCAGGCACCAATGAAATCCGCCTGAAGTCCGGCAGCATCAAGCTCGCCGGTTCGGATCGCAGCCTTGCCTTTTCCGGATATACGCTGCCATCGAGCATCCAGACGAGCTTATCCCTGACCTGGGACAAAAACGGGAACGTAGAGGAATACGAGACGGAGCTTCAAGTCAAGAATGTGGCAGGCAACCCGGTCCAGCATGCACAGGTGCTCGCGGATGGCCAAGTGATCGGCACGACCAACGAAGAGGGCAAGCTGACGACCCGCGCGCTCACTTCTTCGGTTCACACCGTCAAGCTGCAGGCCGGCAAGGAAGGCAAGTACTTCAGTCCGGTTCTTCCGTTCAAGGTGTCCCCGCTGTCGGGTACTCCGGTGCCGTACAGCATCAACGTCAGCATGGGAGCCGATCCGAAGGTTTCCCGAGGCTTTACATGGCAGACCGATCCGGGAACGGAAGCAACCGTCGTGGAAGTGGCAAAGCAATCCGGCTTCCGCAGCTTTGAACAGGCGGATGTCATCAAGGTAGAAGGTACAAGCGAGCTGTACCAAACGCTGGACCTGGGCACCGTACGCGTGCATAAGGCAATCGTAAACGGCCTGACGCCAGGGACAGCTTATGTATACCGGGTTGGCGACGGCCAAGGGCATTACAGTCCGCAGGGCAGCTTCCAAACCGCGCCGGAATCGGGGGAACGCACGAGCTTCGTGTATTTTGCGGACTCCCAGGCCAAGGACGTACCGGGCTTCCAGCTATGGGGGAATACCGTGAAGCAGGCGTTCAAGAATTCGCCGGATGCCGAGTTCATGATTCAGGTGGGCGACATGGTCGAGAAAGGGTTCAACGAGCAGGAATGGAAATGGTGGTTCAGCGAAGCGCAGGAAGCCATGCTGAATACGACGCTGGTTACGGCCATCGGCAACCATGAAGTGATGGGAACGACGCAAAGCAATGACTTCCTCCAGCACTTCAATCAACCGGGGAACGGTATTCCGGACCTGAAAGGAAGCAACTTCTCTTTTGATTACAAAAACATTCATTTCATCGTGCTGAACAGCGAATACGAGTATGAAGCGCAGCGGCAGTGGCTGGAGCAGGACATCGCTTCATCGGACCAAAAGTGGACGATCGCTATCTTCCACCGCGGTCCATACGGCAGCATTTATGATACCGAGGAAGTCAGACGCCTGTGGGCGCCAGTGCTGGAGAAGAACAACGTCGATCTCGTCCTGAACGGACATGATCATATGTACCTCCGCACCCACGCCATGATGGATAATCAAGTGGTGAAGGAAGGCGAAGGAACGACATATGTGGTGGGCGGCACCTCCGGCCCGAAATTTTATCCGCTCACGGAAAAATACTGGCAGCAGATAACGGATGAGGAGAAGACGCAAATGTACGCTTCTGTCGAAGTGGACGGGGATCAGCTGAAATTCACGGCCCGTACCGTTCAAGGCAGAGTTGTGGATCAGTTTACGCTGACGAAATAAATAAGGAGAAGATAATGAAGGTCAGACGAACAGGCTTTATCATATCTTACGCATCAGAAGCCGCCAAATTGGCGGCTTCTTTACTTTGTACCCGGTGCCTGGAACCTGTGTCCATACCGGAGCAAGATCAACATAAGCACCGATCATGAAGCTTCGATATTCTATCATATCCGAAACTCAAAATTACGTATAAAATGGTGATAACATCCAGTTATACAAACGGAAGCGAAAGAGCGCATTGAAAAAACAGAATTCAAATCTTCTAGGAGGCGGGTCATGGAAGAGAGGCAGAAGCAGTGGAAGCCAGTGCAGGGCAAGCTGATGACCAGGTGGGCCAAGAACGTGAACCCGGACAGCGTGCTTCCCGAGTATCCGCGGCCGCAGATGGTAAGGGAGCAATGGATGAATTTGAACGGGCTGTGGGACTATGCGATCCGTCCCATGGCGGAAGAGCCGAGAACCTATGATGGGCAGATTCTGGTGCCTTTTCCGGTAGAATCGGCGCTGTCAGGCGTGCAGAAGCCGCTTCGTCCGGACCAGCGGCTCTGGTACCGTCGCTCATTCCACATCCCCGGGGCGTGGCTGGAGCAGCGTCTCCTCCTGCATTTCGGCGCGGTGGACTGGCAGACGGAGGTATGGATCAACGGACAGCGGGCAGGTGAACATACCGGCGGCTACTGCCCTTTTACGTTCGATATCACGGATCTGGTGAACGACGGCTCGAACGAGCTCACGGTCATCGTCTGGGATCCGACCGAGACGCACGGGCAGGAACGCGGCAAGCAAACCCTGCAGCCGAAGGGCCTGTTCTATACGGCGGTGTCCGGCATCTGGCAGACCGTCTGGCTGGAGCCGGTTCCGGAGCATGGCATTCAATCGATAAGGCTGACGCCCGACATCGACCGCCAGGAGCTGCGTATCGAGATCAAGGCTGGCAGCGCGGGTACGGATGATACCCTCTATGAAGCAGCGGCCTATGAAAAGGGGATCCGCATGGCTTATGGCTGCTGCCGTTCCGGAGAGGTATTGAAGCTTCAACTGGAGAATCCGCGGCTATGGAGCCCGGAGGACCCCTTCTTATACGATTTGACGGTGCAGCGTCTCGAGAACGGAGAGAGCGTGGACACCGTGGAAAGCTATTTCGGCATGCGCTCGTTCAGCGTCGAGAAGGATCACTTGGGGGACAAGCGGCTGTGTCTGAATCACAAGCCCCTGTTCCAGCATGGCATTCTCGACCAGGGGTACTGGCCGGATGGCCTGTATACCGCACCGACGGACGAGGCGCTGGCCTATGACGTGGTTGTCACCAAACAGCTCGGTTTCAATATGACCCGCAAGCATATCAAAGTCGAGCCTGCCCGCTGGTATTATCACTGCGACCGGCTGGGCCTGATCGTCTGGCAGGACATGATCAACGGCGGGGGCGGGTGGAATCATCTGCACCATATCGTTTTGCCGAACTTTTTCGGAGCTTTTAAGGTCAAGGACAATCATTATAAGGTCATGGGACGCGAGGACCCGGCTAACCGGGAGCAGTACAGGGCGGAGCTCAAAGAAATGGTCGATGCGCTGTACAATGTCCCGAGCATCGGCATGTGGGTGCCGTTCAACGAAGCCTGGGGGCAGTTCGACGCGGCCGGGACGGCGGCCTGGCTTACAGCATACGATCCGACACGTCCGGTGGATCACGCCAGCGGCTGGCATGACCAGGAGGTCGGGGACATCAAGAGCGTACATATCTACTTCCGCAAGCTTCGCATGCCGAACCGCATCAAGGGCCGGGCCGTCGTCATTTCGGAATATGGCGGCTACAGCCTGCTCGAGAAGGGGCATGAATGGCAGGAGGGCAAGGAGGTCGGGTATAAGCGCTGCCGATCGCGTGAAGAGCTGACCGAAGCCTACGGCAGGCTGATCCGGACGCAGCTTGCGCCGCTCGTTGCCAAAGGCGTGTGCGCTGCCGTTTATACACAATTGACGGACGTCGAGACAGAGATCAACGGGCTTCTGACCTATGACCGTGAAGTCCTAAAGGTCGAGCCCGAGTGGATGAGAAAGCTGCATCTGGAGCTGCTGTCCAAGGGGTAACAAAAAAAAGCCCTGCATCATTTCATTCCAACATAGCCTTATATCTGCTATATTTATTATATTAAGAAAACATGTAATAAAACGTCCGTTTCTTAAATAATCTCGGATTGGAGGTGTTCTCCATTAAAGTTTTGCAGCTGACGATGGATGAAGCGATCGAAATAAGCAAAGTCATCGGGAATGAACACCGGATGAATATTTTGAAAATATTAAGCACGGGACCGCATAACGTTAACGAACTGTCAGAAAAGCTCGGGCTTCCCTTCTCGACGACGGCCGTGAACGTCAAGAAGCTGGAGGACGCGAACCTGATCATTACCGAGCTGGTTCCCGGACGGGGAACCCAGAAGGTGAATTCGAAGAACTATGACCGCATCGTCATCGATTTGTTCACGGACAGCACGGATAAGGAGAAGAACATGATTACCATCGACATGCCGATTGGCGAATACGTGGACTGCCAGGTAGAGCCCAGCTGCGGCCTGGTCAGCGAATCGGATTACATCGGCATGCAGGATGATCCCCGTTCGTTCTATGAGCCTGGACGGAGGGAGGCGCAGCTTCTCTATTTCCGGCACGGCTTTGTCGAATACCGTTACCCTAACCGCATTCCTTACGGGAAGAAGGCGACGGAGATCGAATTCAGCATGGAGATCTGCTCGGAGGCGCCGTATCACAAGCTGGACTGGCCCTCGGACATTACGCTCTGGATCAACGGGACGGAGATCGGGACCTGGACTTGTCCCGGGGATTTTGGAGGCCAGCGGGGCTTCAATACGCCGGAATGGTGGACGATCTACTTTACCCAATACGGCCTCCTGAAGCACTGGAAGGTCAATCAGAACGGGAGCTTTCTGGACGGCGTCCAAATTTCGGACGTGACGATCAGCGACTTGAATCTTCATGACAAGCCCTTCGTTTCCTTGCGGATCGGCGTCAAAGAGGATGCCTTCAACGCGGGAGGAATCAATCTGTTCGGCCCGAATTTCGGCAACTATGAGCAGGGGATCATCATGAATTTGCGTCACACCGAGTAAGGAAGCCGTCAATCCGATGGGTGGCTGAAATGGAAGACATGGCCTTGATCAAGGCGCATGTCTTTTTTTGTGCAGAGATCCGTGAGGAAGTTTTTGTTATGGTTTTTTATGTAACAATGAAATCAGCCCGAATGATGATAAAATCCCTGTTATAGCAACGTTTTTATTTGTGAAGCAAAGTACTTTCAGTTTTTATTACAAAAAATATTGATATAAAACATAAAATAGTGTTATATTGTTTTTGCAGTGGAAAACTTCACTTTTCAAGGGGGATTGAAGCGATGAAAAAAACGATGATTCAATTTGTAAGCGTCCTCATGATTCTTAGTCTGGTATTGGCCGGATGCTCCAAATCAGGGGATTCCAAGCCAAGTAATGAAAACGCTTCGAATTCGGAAGGCAAGTCCGGCGGCAAAACCGTAGAGCTCAATTATTGGGTGCCGTTCAGCGGCTCGGACGGCGAGTTCATGGAGGATATGGTGAATTCCTTCAACGAATCGCAAAGCGAGATCAAGGTCAAGTTCATGAACAACAACTGGGATAACTACTATCCGAAGCTTTTGTCCTCCCTGCAGGCGAAATCGGCTCCGGATGTGGCGGTTGCCCACGTATCCCATCTGGCGGAGCTGGCTCCGACGGGAATGCTCGAGCCGCTGGATGACCTGGCGAAGGATGCGGGCCTCGACTGGTCCACGTTCGGAAAAAACCAGGAGGATGCCATCATCCGTGACGGCAAGCATTATGCGGTACCTTTGGATACCCACGCGGTCGTCATGTATTACAACAAGAAGTTCCTTGGCGATGCCGGCCTCTTGAACGAGGACGGAACCATCAAGATGGAACCGGGCGCCGAAGGCTTCACGAAAATGCTGGAAACCTTGAAAGCCAAGCTGCCTGGCGACGTATCTCCGATGATCATCGGAAGCAACAACGTGTTTACGTACTGGATCTGGTATGCACTCGTGCAGCAGCAGGGCGGAACGTATTTCAAGGACGGCAAGCCGACGATCGATACGCCCGAGGGCAAAAAAGCGATGGAGCTTCTGAAGTCCTGGCTGGATAAAGGCCTCATGCTTCCGGACATCGGAGACAACAGCTACGATATCTTCAAAACATCCAAAGCAGCCGTAACCTTCACCGGTGTATGGGCTACAGGCAATTTCGAGAAGGAACAATCGCTTGAATTCGCTGCCGTGCCGTTCCCGCAGCTCTTCGACCAGCCTGCCGCATGGGGCGATTCGCATACGCTGATCGTACCGAAGCAGGATGACAAGGATAAAGAGGTCGCAGCCGTGAAGTTCGCGAACTGGCTTGCAGAGCATGGCGCCATGTGGGCAAAAGCAGGCCATGTGCCTTCCAAACCATCCGTGGTGGAATCCGAAGAATACAAGGCGATGCCTTACCGCGCCGGATACGCGGACGTGATGAAAATCGTGAAGTACATGCCGGATACGCCGAAGCTGAGCGCCGTGAACGACGCGGTTCTCGAGTCCCTGGTACAAATCAACTATGGTCAAAAAACGATTGAAGAAGGCCTGAAGGAAGCGCAAGAGAAAGCTGACAAATTAATGAGCAGATAGGAAATGGAGGCGATGCGGGGACAAAGATAGAATTACAGCCCCGCATCCTCTTTATTTACAAGAGAGCAGATCGTATGTCCGCCATCTGCATATATAGGTGTTTGTAAAGGAGTGAGACGAGTGAAGCAGCACAAAAGCCATGCCTACAAAAATTACCTGGCCGCTTTGGCTTTTTTGGCCCCTTTCATGGTGATTTATTTATGGTTCTGGATTTATCCGATCATTAAAGGATTTATGACAAGCCTGTCCAAGGGCAGCATGGGCGGGGAGAAGACGTTTGCAGGCCTCGACAATTACAGCTACATGATGTCAGACGACAAGTTCTGGAGCTCGCTGTGGAACACGTTGTATTTTATTCTCATCTCAACGCCATCCATCGTCGTTGTGGGCCTTGTGCTGGCGCTGATCGTTAATATGAAGCTGAAAGGCACCACATTTCTGCGCACCGCCTTTTTCATGCCCTATATGCTGTCGGTTTCCGTAATCGGAAGCATCTGGGTATTCATTCTGCAATCCAGAACCGGCTTCATTGCGGAGACGCTGGGCTCGATGGGCATTACCATGGGCGTATCCTTCTTCGGGAGCTGGGGAATGGGATGGCTCTCCATCCTGATCGCCACGCTGTGGTGGACCGCTGGCTTCAACATGATCCTGTTTCTGGCAGGCCTTCAGGAAATTCCGGATGACCTGTACGAAGCGGCGGACATTGACGGAGCGGGCGCATGGAATAAATTCCGCTTCATTACCATGCCATCCTTGAAGGGAGTGACGGCGCTGGTAGTCATTCTCCAGACGATCTCCTCCTTTAAGCTGTTTGGCCAAACCTGGCTTATTACGAAAGGCGGACCGGGAACATCGACGACGCCTCTCGTTCATTATATTTATCAAATCGCGTTCAAGCAGTGGGATACCGGGTATGCGGCTGCCGTGTCATTCGTGCTGTTCCTGATCATTGCCCTGATTTCCTTGATCCAATACAAACTGCTCATGAGCAAAAGCTAAGGAAGAGGTGAGAGAACATGACTACGATTAAACGTTGGACGAATCCCCGGATATGGGCCTATGCCTTCGGATATTTGTTTGCCGTGATGATGATTGCCCCGCTGCTCTGGATGCTCATATCCGCCTTTAAGCAGCCGGGCTCCACCGTCACCATCCTGGGCAAGCTGTTTGGCCCTCCTTTCACCTTTGAAAGCTTTGCGAAAGTGCTGAAGCCGGACGGGACGGCCATGATGTGGAGATGGACGCTGAACAGCGTCATCGTCGGTGTGATCCAGACGGCGATTACGGTTCTGTTCAGCTCATGGGCGGCATTCGCCGTATCCCGCATTCCTTTTAAAGGGAAGACGTTTGTTTTTGCGCTGATTCTTGCCGGTATGATGGTACCGGTGGAGTCCATCGTGGTTCCGCTGTTCCAGATGGTTACGGATATGGGCTGGAGCAACAGCTACAATGCGCTCATCTGGCCGGGCATGATGCTTCCACTGGCCTTCCTGATCCTGAAGCAGTTTATCGATCAGCTGCCGAACGAGCTGCTGGAGGCGGCCAAAATCGACGGAGCGGGCATCTTCAGAATCTGGGCGCGAATCATTTTCCCGCTGTCCAGCAGTTCTATGGCTGCCGTCAGCATTTTCATTTTCATTCAATCATGGAATAACCTGCTGTGGCCGATGCTGGTAGCGCAGGATACGGCCATGATGACGCTGCCGGTCGGCATTCCAACCTTCCAAAGTATTTTTGCGACGGATTTGGCGGTGCCGATGGCGTCGAACGTGCTGGCAAGCATCCCGGCACTGCTCGTATTCCTATTTTTCCAAAAGCATATTATTAAAGGCATTTCGATGACGGGCATTAAATAGTGGAGGAGAACATGAGAGAACAACTGGGATTGAACGGAACATGGCAGTTCAGGATTGACCGCAAGGATGAAGGGGAACGCGCGCGTTGGTACGATAGCAGCCTGACGGAGTCGCGGCAGGTCGAGGTTCCTCATATTTGGCAGCGCGAAGAGGAGTTCGTGCATTACTGCGGAACGGCTTGGTACGAAAAAGAGTTCGAGGTTGCTCTGCACCAACCGGGGCAGAAGGCATATCTATGCTTTGGCGCCGTGGACTTTCAGGCCAGGGTCTGGCTGAACGGCAAATTTATCGGCGAGCATGAAGGCGGTTTTACGCCATTCGAATTCGAGGTTTCAACGAGTTTGGAGCAGGGGCGGACGAACCGCTTGACGGTAAGGGTATACGATCCGCAGGATAACGCGGAAATTCCGATCGGCAAGCAGGGCAGCTGGTATACTCGCATCAGCGGGATTTGGCAGGAGGTCCGTCTCGAATACCGTCCGGACAGCTTCATCCAGCAGGTGCATGTGGTGCCGGATATCGACAGCGGCATAGCCCGGACCAAGGTGACGATGAACGGAGGCATGCTTCCGGGCGCGGCGCTGACTTTTGCGGTTACGGGGCATCTGCATCCAAAGACGCTGGTGACCGAATCCATGGCCGCCGCGGAAGACGGATGGCTTCAGCATGAAATCCCGATTCCGGATGCGCAGCTGTGGTCGCCGCAGGCCCCCCATCTGTATGACCTGAAGGTCCAGCTTAGAGATGCTGCGGGGAATGTAATCGACGAGTATTGCACGTATTTCGGCATGAGAACAATAGAGTTTAAAGACGGCCAGCTGCTGCTGAATCACCAGCCGCTGTTCGTGCGCGGGGCGCTGGATCAGGCCTTCTACCCGGATACGATCTACACGGCTCCTTCGGATGAATGGATCAAGACGGAAATCCAGCGCGCGAAGGACATGGGCTTTAACCTGCTGCGCAAGCATATCAAGGTAGAAATCCCGCGCTATCTGTATTGGGCGGATCGGATGGGCATGCTGATCTGGGCGGAGCCGCCGAACGTCGTGAAATGGTCCGAACAGAGCAGACGCCGGTTCAGCGACGAGCTGCGCGCTATGATTGACCGAGACTTCAACCATCCATCCATTCTCATCTGGTCGCTGTATAACGAAGAGTGGGGACTGGAATGGGATTTGGCGAATGACAAGGCCAAGCAGGAACATGTAAAAGCGATGTACCAGGATATCAAAACCATGGACCCGACCCGGCTGATTTGCGACAATTCCGGCTGGATTCACGTGAAGACGGATATTAACGATTATCACCGCTATTTTGTCCTGCCGGAACAGACGGAAGAATGGAAAGCCGACCTTGACGACTACATGGCCGGAGATCCGGAGGCAAATTATGTGAAAGGCTATGCCCCGCAGGGCGAACCGATCATTATCTCCGAATTCGGCGTGTGGGGGCTGCCAAGCGTCGCGAAGCTGCTGGAATACTACAAGGGAGAACCGTCCTGGTTCGCCAATCTGGGCGATGACACCCATCGCGAGGACTTCAAGAAACCGCTGACGGCATACGAAAACTTCGAGAAATATCAGCTGCAGCGCATCTTCGGCAATCTGGAGAACCTGTCTCTGCATTCCCAGCGGCGGATGTACCGAGCCGTGAAGTCGCTCATTGAGGAAATGCGGAAACGTCCGCAGATTAACGGCTATGTCGTAACCGAATTTACGGATATCGAATGGGAAACGAATGGCTGGATGGATTACACGCGTAACCTGAAGCTCGGCATGGAGCATGCCGCCGACTTCAACGGCGGGCTCGTGATTATGGCGGACCGCGTCAAGCGGAATTTGTGGTGCGGGGAAAGCCAGTCATGGGACATCCTGATCTCCAACCATGATCAGCGGATCCTGAACGGCGAGGTCCGGTGGGAAATCCCGGGAACGGACTTGTCCGGCGTCATTCCGCTGCGGGAAGGAAACCGGACCTTTGCGGCGCTGCTCGGCGCGATTCAATTCCAGGTGCCGAAGGTAAAGGAGTCCGGATTCTACACGCTGAAGCTGTCGATTGTGCTGGATGAAGAGCTCGCAGCGGTGAATGAGGAAGAACTGACGATCTCGCCACGGCCGGCGTCCGCCGGCGTCCGTGTCTGCGCCTACCGGATGGATTCGGAATTCCAATCCCGTCTGGCGGACGGAGGCATGGTGATGACCGATGAGCTGCATGCGGCGGAAGCGGTGGTCACTTCGGTTCTCGACGAGCAGGTGCTCGAATACTATCGCGGCGGCGGGCATGTCGTCTTCCTGGCAGAGGATGGCGATCAGCTGTCGGAGAAAGGCCAGTTTACGTTCCGTGAACTGGTGCGCGGCGAAAGCTGGGACCGCACATCTTCCTTTAATTATGTCGATCCCGAATACTTCCAGGGCGTGCCGCTCCATCATGAGATGGGCTGGGAAATGGAAGGGCTGTACCCGGATTACATCGTGCCGTTCAGCAACTACAACAAGCTGGGCGGTACAATCGGCCGTGTCGTCTATATGTTCGGCAATGAGGGCGTCACGGAGACAAGTGAAATCGTCTCGGGATATTTCCAAGGCTGGATCGGGCAGGCGGGCGGCTCGCTGCTCGTGCAGAAGAGCGAACAAGGCAGCCTGATATTAACGACCTGGAAGCTGAAGACCAGTTATGGAATTCATCCGATCGCTACACAGCTGGTGAATGCGTTACTGCTGAAATGCCGGAAGTAACGGGGAAGTGAAGCAGATAAGAAAGAAGAGGGCGAAAGCCCTCTTCTTTTTGTTGGGCAGGTCCATGTTCAGAAAATATTCAGAACGCTGTGCTTTAATAGAAATTGTCGAAATGTCGGAAAAGTTAGGGAAGACCCTTTGCTTCGGGCGCCTCGCCCGGAAGGGGCTTTGAACATTCGAAGTGTGTGGTGAGGATCATGGATTTATCGGAAAAGCAGCAGGAAGCGCTGAATCAGGCGCAAAAGCACGGTGGCAGACTGGTGCGCTGGAAGCAGGGCGGATATTGGACGTATGCGGAGGCTATACCGGAACAGGAGGACGCTTCGGATCTGGAATGGTGCTGCACGACGAATACCATTTTTGCATTGGTTCGCCGTGGGTACATGGTCATGGATGATTGGAAGCATTGTTCGCTGAACACGGAGATGGATACGCCCGATTAATCTGCATGCAAAATGGTTGAAATCGTACCCCTCGGCGCTATTTGTTGCTAAAATAAGGACAAATAAGCAATGGAACGACCCCGGGGGAGAGATAGAAATTGAAGATAATCCTTGTCGATGATGAATATTTGGCATTGCGAAAAATGGAAAGGCTTCTGCAGGCACGTGACGGGTTCGACGCTTCCGTGGACATTCTGGGCTCTTTCCAGAACCCTGCGGCCGCATTGGAAGCGGCAGGGGACCTCGCGCCCGATCTCGCTTTTCTTGATATCGAAATGCCTGAAATGAGCGGATTCGTCTTGGCGGAACGCCTCCTGGATCTGGACCCTTCCATGCAGATCGTTTTTGTCACCGCCTATCAGGACTTTGCCGTCAAGGCATTCGAGATCAATGCGCTGGATTATCTGCTGAAGCCCGTGCATGCATCCCGCTTGGCCGTGACCATGAACAGGGTGTCCGGGCTCGCCGCCGGCGCGCATGTCCGTTCCGCAATGCTTTGCTGTCTCCGCAGCCTGCATTTTAGGGATGAGCACCAAGAGGCGCGGTCCTTTCCGTGGAAAACGCTGAAAGCGCCTGAATTGTTCGCCTATCTCCTCTACTACCGCGATAAGACGGTAGGCAAACAGACGCTGATCGATCTGCTGTGGCCGGAATACGAAATAAAAAAAGCAACGACTCAGCTGCACACGGCCATCTATCAAATTCGCAGGATGATCAAAACGTATGAGCTGGATATCAGCATCAAATATCAGGATGAGGGCTACCGCCTGGAATGGGGCGCCGTCGCTCTGGATGCCGAGGTGTGGGAAAGCCGGTTGCGCGAGGCGCCTCCGGTTACACCGGACACGCTCGAGCCGCATTTGTCCATTATGGAGCTGTATACGGGGGATTTTCTGGAGGAGCATCGGTATACATGGGCGGAACCCGAACAGGAACGCCTCCGGTTGCTGTGGCTTGAACATGCCAACAGCGTGGCAGCCTGTCATTTTGAGCTCGGACAGTATGGGGAGGCGCTCGGCCTGTACCAGAAGATGATGGAGAGAATTCCGTATGCAGAGGACGGCTATGCGGGCTTGATGCGGGTTTATGCACAGCTTCATCATCCCGGCGAGGTCAGGAGGCTGTTTCAGATGCTGGAGGCTGTGCTGATGCAGGAATACGGTATGACGTCCAGCAAGGAGCTTGCGGAGTGGTATTGGGCATGGGAAAGGGACAACTCTTTATGATCTTAGGGAGGAAGGAGAGAGCAGGTGAAATTAAGAATAGGGGCGCTGCTCTTCATCATTGCGGGATTATTCCTGCTGTGCTACCCCAAGCTGACGGAGCTGAGGGAGAATGCTCAGCAGCAGGAATTGGCGGAGACGTGGGAGAGCAGCTTTCGAAATGTGGAAGCCGCGGATGAGCCGGACTCTTCCGGAGAACAGCTAAAGGACAAGGACGTGACTCCACAGGTCAAACCGATGTCTTCCTCGGCGTCAAGCGTGGTGGGACAGATGGAGGGTATGCTCGAGATCGATACAATCGACCTGAAGCTGCCGATCCTGCATGGAGCCACGAAGCAGAACATGAGAACGACTGTGGCCAGCATTGAACATACGGGTACAGCTGGGGAAATCGGCAATTATGCCATTGCAGGGCACCGGAACCGGACGTTCGGCAGAAACTTCAACCGGCTGGATGAACTGCAAACGGGAGATCAAATTGTGGTGGATACCGGGACACAGCGCTTTGAGTATACCGTTACCGAAAAGCTGATCGTCAAGCCCGAGGACGTATGGGTACTTGAAGCCGGCGGCCAGGACCAGGAAATTACGCTTGTGACCTGTCATCCGATGGTCAATCCGACGCACCGGCTCATTATTAAAGGAAGGATCATACATTAAAAACCACGCAGTTCCGAAGGGAATGGGTGGTTTTTTTGTGCTTCCGTGTATTCAGAAAATATTCAGAGCGGTGCTGTATAGTTCAGATGATAGGCTCCGATCCGACATGTTTAGCCAAAAAAGGACGAAATGACGGCTCGAAAAGCGTATGAATATGTGGAAAAAGAGAGGAGAGCATCCGGATGTTCGGGAGAGATGGCAAGCTGCCGCCGTGCTGCTGGCCTGATTGAGCTGCCTGATGATGCAGAACACCAATTTATATAGTTATGAAATTGCTTCGGGCAGCAATAGGCGTAGTTTGGGTTCTGCAGGGAAATGTTCAACAAATCAAGCGTGAGGTGAAAGACGAAGCATGAAGAAACATAGCAAAATGCTCTATTTGTTTTTAGTCGTAACATTACTACTAAATCTTGTACTTCCTGGCTCAATGGCTACGGCCAGTGATGAGCCCGTCGGTCCGGTGATTACGGATCAGCTTATTACAGGAGTCAAGATTTGGGATGCCAAGCCCCTTTTTGATGAAACCGACGGGACGATTCGTCCGCAAGGGAACGAGATCCAGAACGTTCGGCCCAGCGTCAAGGATACGGTAGCTATCGTTTATGACTGGTCATTACCGGATGATGCACATTCGTACGATGACGGTTCAACCTATACCTTCCGTCTTCCTGACGAATTTAAGGTTCCGAGCGAACTGACGGGGAAATTGATTGGTGAAGTAGGCGATTATGTCGTGTCTACCGATGGAGAAGTCACGTTCACATTCAATGGAGCCATTAAAGGGAATCAATTAAGCGGTAGCTTCTACGTGTGGTTGACGTTTGACGAATCCAAGCTGGACGGAAGCCTGGAACAGCCCATCGATTTCAGTTCGGTCGGGCAAAGCGCCATCAACGTTCATTTTGCCAATACCGCGGTGGACAAGCTCAAGAAAACCGCCAAGGCCAATAAAAATGGAATCAATTCCGATGAAATTGAATGGACCGTTGAATTTAACCAAAGTGAAAAGGAAATCAAGAACGCCGTTCTGAATGATACGTTCGCTTATGACGGACTAGCGCTTAAAGGGGATATTACGGTTCAGCCGCTGGAAGTGAAGTTAGACGGCAGCGTGCAGCCGAAGGGTTCCCCGACAACGGAAACCAGCTTCCCGATTCATCTTGGGGATATCCATCAAGCATATCGGGTGACTTATACGACAAGCGTTGCAGCACCAACCGCCGAACCGTTTAAGAACAGGGAAATTGCTAACACGGCGGAGCTTACGGGCGATGGAGCAGCCACTGAAACGGTTACGGGCAAGGTGAAGGTGAACTTCAACGAGCCGCTGACGAAGCCGAATCCGGCTGAAAGTGATTATAATGCACAGACGCAAACCATTACCTGGAAAATTCAATACAATTATAATGAACAATCGATTTCCCAAGCGAATGCATGGATCGAGGATACATTCGATGCGGCGAATAAGACAACGCAGAAGCTTGTTGGCGGTAGTGTGAATGTGTATTCCGTGGACATTAACGGTGCGGGCCAAGGCGTGAATCGGACCCTCGTTGCCCCGTCCAAGTACACCTTAACTAGTGTGGGCACAGATTTTGAGGGCGGCTTTAAGTTGCAGTTTAACGATCCGATCAACAAAGCCTATATCATCGAATACCAAACCGATGCTCAAGCGCGCATCTACAAGGATGAAACCGTAGCGAACACGGTGAAAATGTACGATAACACGACGAGAACGGGTTCAAAAGGTATCCGTGAAGTTATTTTTGACAAGAGCGTAAGCAAGTCGGATTTCCAGAACAAGACGATTGAGTGGAAACTTGTGCTGAACCAAGATTCGAAAGAAATGACAGATGTCGTCATCCAAGATAATTATGCGGGCAAACATATGAAATTAGACCCGGCTACGATCAAGGTTAACGGAGCAGATCTGGAACATAGCGAGTTTGAGCTTATTGCCAATAGCGGAGATGCCGGCTTTGAGAGCGGGTTTAAGCTGCAGCTGAAAGACCCGGCTAACGCTATTCGTATTCCATATGTTATTACGTACACCACTTCGTTTGATCCGACGGCAGGCATGCCTTCGGATAACGAGTACAAAAACGTAGGAACCCTGAATTGGAATGAAGCCGGCGTTCCTCAAGCTTCGATCACCAAGTCTGCAGTAGTGACACCCCAAAACTACACGCTTGATAATGGTAATAAAATAGGCGAATATAACGCCAAAGATAAAACCATTACGTGGAAAATTGACGTGAACTATAACCTGCATGATATTAGGGATGCCGTGATCAAGGATAACTATGAAGGTAACGAAACCTTTGTAGAAAACTCATTGAAGGTTAGTAAGTTGACACTTGACCCCAAAAATAACGAAGTAACAGATGTTGGTGGCGAAATAACCTTTGCACCTAGTCAATTCACGCTGAATCCGGATGGTAAGGGTTTTGTATTGAACCTGGGTAACATCGGTAAAACCGCGTATCGGATTACGTACAAAACAAGCCTTGACGGTGAATTTCCGGTCGAAGGTACGTATTCGAATCATGCAACGCTGCAGGATGGCGAGGGTACGGCCAATCTTTTCGATAAAAAAGCCTCTGTCACACCTAAACATGGCGGGGTCTACGTTGAGAAAACGGGGAATCAAGTAGGTCAATCCGATATTGCCTCTTGGCATGTAAGCATCAATCCGAGCCAATCTTACGTACCAGCAGGCTCCATATTGACAGATACCTTATCGGATAACCAAATTCTGCTCAAGGATTCCATAAAGTTATATAAGGCAGATATACCTGCGGACAATTCCGGTAATGTATCCCAAAAAAATGGTTCAGCCATCGAATTTGATCCGACATCAGACTATGCCTTAGAAGTCACAGGTAACACGTTCAAGCTAACCTTCAAGAAGGCACTGAATACGGCCTATATCCTGGAATACCAGTCGTTTATTAATGCAGACAGCGGTGCAAGAATAACCAATAAAGCTGAATTCGCAGGCAAATCCTCTTCCGTAATCGGGCAAGGGAATCAGGAAGGCATTCTCGTCTCTTTAGCCGGAGCGGGCGGCGGAGCATCGACAGGCAGCGGGAAGATCAAAATCGTCAAAGTGGATGATTTGAACAAACCCCTCGCAGGAGTCAAATTCGAGCTGTATAATGCTTCCGGAACGACGCTGCTCGAAACGCTGGAAACCGATGCGAACGGGGAAGCAGTGACGGCCCGGGATTACAGATACAATAATAAAACGGCAGGACTGCCTTACAAATTAAAAGAAGTATCCGTACCTTCAGGTTATCTGATGGACCCTGATTATGCGGGTACGACGGGAAAACAAATCTTATTTAAAGATCCGAGTGAATCCTTTACGATCGTGAACAAAATACTGCGTCACGGGTTCGAGTTAATCAAATCCGATGCGGCAGATCTGGCGATTAAGCTGCAGGGTGCCGTGTTTGAATTGAGAAAGGCCGGTACGCAAGATGTGGTTGATACCTTAACGACAGATGTGGATGGAAAGATTGCCAAAGGCGACCTGGAGCCCGGAACGTATGAATTGGTTGAGATCACGGCACCCGATTACTACGTCCTGGATACGAAGCCGATTCCGGTCACCATTGATGCCAACCAGACGCAAATATTGCATTTGAACCAAACGAATGCCCGGGGTGCGGATGGTAAGCTCATCCTTACCAAAGTAGACGCTAAAGATCCTTCGGTTCTACTGGAAGGAGTAGAATTTGAGCTTTACGATAGTACAAAGACTCTGAAGGGCACGAAAACGACGGATAGCCAGGGCCTAGTCGAGTTTGATAACCTGCCTTATGGCGAATATACATTAGTAGAAACCAAAGCCGCCGCGGGTTATGTTATTGAACAGGCTGAAACTCTGGTTCAAGTTAAGCAATCGAATACGCCGTTGACGATCGAGAATAAAAAGAATGATCGCTCGGTCAAACTGACAAAATATAATTCGGTCAAAAGCCAAGCGCTTCAAGGGGCTGTGTTCGAATTAAGAGAAGAAACGAACATCTTCGATCAAGCCGGGAACTATGTATATAACGTGGTTTCAGGCATCGATAAAGCGAAGTTAACGACCGATGTAAACGGTGAGCTATTCTTAGAGAACTTGGCGCCTCAAAAATATCAACTGGTTGAAATTCAGGCGCCGCCGGGCTATCAGTTGGACAACAAGCCCGTAGCATTTGAAATTACGAGTAAACAAACGGAACCGGTAATGGTCGAAAAAACAAACAATAGAGCTTCCACTCCGGGAGGTCCAAGCGGACCATCTACCGGGCCGGATCAGCCGGGTCCTGTAACGCCGCCAACAACGGATCCGCAGCCTCCGGCGACTCCTCAGCCGGAACCGGAAACGCCGAGCGTACCGGGAACCGTGGTGGAGCCGGGAACGCCAAGCGTACCGGATAACGGAAGCACGCCTGTTACGCCAGCTGAGCCTGGTCAGCCTGACGGTGAATCGGCTCCGGGTGCAAGCGGCTCCGGGGCTCCGGATGCCGGCAATGACCAAGGACTGCCTGGCAAAGGCAGCGCCAGCTCGCCGGACGGCTCCGGTGAAGGGATGAAGCCGGATCCTTCTTCCGGAGGCATGCTGCCGAAAACCGGAGAAGACAGTCATCTTCCGATTCAGCTCGCAGGCTTTGGCCTGATCGTGCTCGGGGGAGCGATGCTCTTGTACAGAAAGATGAACGCCATTCGCAACCAATAGAAGAGAAGCAGCCTGCTGGTATTCCAGCAGGCTGCTTTTTTACGTTATAGCGTAGTTTGATGATCGAACTAAGGCGAAAGTTAGCTCCGGAATAAAACTGCTTGTACTGCAACCACCAGGAAGGCGGGCGATCCCTAGCTCGGGGATACGGGCCGCCTTCCTCTGATCCGGTTATTTGGCATACGGATTGAATTCGTTCGTATAGAGATCCTCCGGCTTCGCTTGCCCTTTCTTCAATTCGCCATTAGCCACCAGCCAATCAATCCACATCTGGTACTCATCCGGGGTGATAACACCGCCTTTTGTCGCGATGCCCGTGCTTTTCCAATACTTCAGATTTGCAGTCGCGTCCTTGCCGTCCCGCTTCTCCACGATGCTCTTGAAGTGGCTGATCACTTCTTCCCTCTGTGTCGTCCGTTCCCATTCGATCGCTTTGGCTACCCCTTCAACGAACTGTTTCACGGTGTTTGGATTGTTCTTGATATATTCCTCCGTGAAAAAGTAGTCGCCCGCTGTGAAATTCGTATGATACACGTCGATATCTTTAAACAGCTCGACGAGGCCGCCCTTCTCCAAGGCGCGGTCCCGGGTAATTCCGCTTGTCAGGAGGATGTCGATCTGCTTGCTGCGAAGAATTTGTTCCGCGTTCGAGGAAGGAACCGTCATCAGGGTTACCTGACTGATCTCCTTCTCGGATAGTCCGCCCTGGCGCAAGTAATCCTTGATCACGAACTCCAGATGCGCGCCAAGCGTGTTCATGCCCACTTTCTTGCCGATGAAATCTTTAGCCGCCTGAATCGGGCTGCCTTCCAGCACGTAAGCACCGACGTAAGTGTTCTTGTCGCTGCCGTACGAACCGATAACGGACTTGATCTTGACTCCCTGCGAGATCGCTTTGATGATCGCCCCGTTAAACGCAGACCCAAAATCACTCTGCTTCGTCGCCGTCAGCTGAATCATCTCCGGGCCGCCCGTCGAGCTGCCGATCGACTCTAGCTTTAAATCTCCCAAATAGCCGAGTTCTTCGGCCAGTTCCGGGAATGACACGCTACCCGGCGTCGAATTGTACTGAAGTACCTTGTCTTCTTCACCTGTAGACTTCGCCTTACTTTCTATGCCACACCCTCCCAGAATCGCTCCCGCGATCCCGATCAACGTGATTAACGCTGCTGTCTTTATCCATGATATACGCATATGAGTTCTCCCGCTTTCAAGGAATTGTGTTATCGATGCACCGATTGCGTTTGCTTGGCATCCGGATAGGCGGGCACGGACAATCCTAGATTTCCGCGCAGCGTGTCACTCTCGTATTCCGTGCGGAATAATCCGCGGCGCTGCAATTCTGGAATCACGAGTTCGACGATGTCCCGGAGTCCTTCCGGGAAGGTCGGAGGCATGATATTGAAGCCGTCCGCACCATCGCTGAGGAACCATTCTTCGAGCTGGTCCGCGATCTGAGTCGGCGAACCCACAATCTCACGGTGTCCGCGTGCTCCAGCAATCTGCTCGTAAACCTCGCGGATCGTCGTCAATCCCTCACGCTCGGCCAAAGTCCGGATCAGGTTTGCCCGAATCTGAGGATTCGTCTTATCCTCGGCCTCCACGAACTCCGGCAGTGGCGCATCGACGTCATAGCCCCTAAGGTCTGTACCGATAAAGTTGGACAGGTATTCCAGTCCGACCTCGGGTAGAATGTAGCTGTTTAATTCTTTCCGCTTGGCGATCGCTTCCGCTTCCGTCTCCGCCACTGTGATGAAGACCCCAGGCATAATCTTCAAATCATCAGGCTTACGGCCATACTTGGCGAGGCGACCTTTCACGTCCCGATAGAACGTCTGGGCTTCCCCCAGTGTTTGCCACGCGGTGAAAATGACCTCCGCCGTCTTCGCAGCCAGGTCCTTCCCCGCCTCCGAAGATCCCGCTTGTACGATGACGGGATGTCCCTGTGGGGTTGCTGGTGCATCCAGCAGACCCTCCAATTTAAACCATTCCCCCTCGTGGTCCAAGGGATGAAGCTTCTCGACGTCTAGGATGTTCCCGTTCTTCTTGTCAAGGATGAGCGCTTCCCGATCCACCGATAACCAGAGCTTCTTGACAACCTCGACGAATTCTTCGGCTCTTTCGTAACGGCGTGCGTGTTCCAGATGCTTCGGTTTGCCGAATAACAGTGACTCCCTGTCGTTGGCTGACGTCACAACATTCCAAGCCGCCCGGCCTCCGGACAGGTGATCGATCGCCGCGAATTTGCGGGCGACCTGGTAAGGCTCGTTATACGTCGTCGTCAAGGTGGCGGTCAGTCCGATATGACGCGTGGCAGACGCGAGTGCCGCCAGGATGATCAACGGGTCCAGCTTGATGGCCGAAGCCGACTGATTGCCGGAAGGCCGTAGCCCAAGTACGTCGGCGAAGAAAATCATATCGAATTTGCCCCGCTCGGCGATCTGCGCGAGCTCCTGCAGGTAAGCCAGATTCAAGCTCTGGTCAGCCGCAGTCAGCGGATGCCTCCAGCTGGCCACGTGGTGCCCTGGTAGATTAAAGAACGCTCCGAGCTTCATTTGTTTGTTAGCCATCGCTATCACTCCTTGTTTTTAATTCAATGAATACGTGAGGGAATTGGTCCTTACGGGCGGTTGTCCGCATACGTTCCAGCCATTCCGGCTTCACGCCGAACTCCTTTTCAGCAGCTAGCTGTTTGCCTGTGGCTTCCACTTGGAGAACTTCCGTTCGAGCAGCACTAACCCCTGGTTGATGAGTAGCCCCAGCAGTGAGATGGAGAGAATGCCCGCATACATCTTGGGGATTTGAAAGTTGTACTGCGAATAGGTGATGAGATACCCAAGCCCTTCCTTAGCACCCACCATCTCGGCGGCAATCAGCACCAGTATTGCCCCCGTCCCGGCCATTCGAATTCCCGTGAATATCGTCGGAATGGATGCAGGCAGAATGACTTTTAGGAACAGCTTGGAGGAAGACAGGTTCATCGATCTCGCCGATTTGATGAGCAATGGATCAACATTACCAACAGCAGCGATCGTATTGAGGAGAATCGGCCAAGAGCAGGCGAACAGGACGATCGCGATTTTGGAAGTCTCCTCGATACCGAGAAACAGCATAAATACGGGGAGCAGAGCCAGCGCCGCCGTATTCCTGAATAGCTCGAGCACCGGATTGAGGAGCTCTCTCGCCAGCGGGTACCAACCGATCATCAGTCCGAGTGGAATCGCGATGACGAGAGCGAGCGAGAAGCCGGCCAGAGAGCGAACGATGCTTGCAGTAAAATGCCGAAGCAGTTCTCCGGACACAATGAGGTTCCACAACGCCTCGACGACGTGGGAGAACGGCGGGAAGAAAGCGGGATCCACCAGTCCCGCGCGGGGAGCGATCTCCCATAACAAGAACAAGGCAATAAGAACGATGGACTGCCGGATCAGTCTTTGGAAGACGGCTAGCAGAGCAACTCCAGGACCTCTTCCGGGCAAGCTTGCAGGTGCGGACTTGACGGTCTCCATTTGAATATTTCTCCTTCCTTGTACTAGATGCTGGCTCCCTGATATACAGGTTTGTAAAGCAAGCTCCACACTTCATGACGGAGCTTCACGAAGTCGGGATGTGAGCGGATATCTGCGTCCTCCAACCTTGATGAGAGTGGCACGTCCACGATTTTGCTCACGGTGCCGGGGCCTGGAGTCAGAACAACGACGCGCTCCCCGAGATAAACGGCTTCGTCGATGCCATGGGTGATGAAAATGATCGTTTTCTTCGTCTGCTGCCAGATTCGCAGAAGCTCACCCTGCAGAGACTCCCGGGTCTGCGCGTCGAGCGCCGCAAACGGTTCATCCATGAGCAGTACATCCGGGTTAAAGGCTAGGCTGCGGGCAATCGCGACACGCTGCTTCATACCGCCGGACAGCTCATGCGGGTACCGATTGCCGAAGCTGCCGAGCCCTACGAGCGAAAGGAAGTGGTCGGCCTGTTCTCTGCGTTCGCGCTTCGGGATGCCCTTGGCCTCCAATCCAAACTCGATATTGCCGCGCGCTGTCTTCCATGGGAATAGGGCGTATTGCTGGAAGACAATTCCCCTGTTGAGCCCGGGACCGGAAATCTTCTCGCCGTCCATGAGGATGCGGCCGCGCGTCGGCTCCGATAAGCCGCTGATCATGTCGAGCAGGGTCGATTTGCCACAGCCGCTCGGCCCCACCAACGTCAGGAACTCTCCTTCCCGGACAGTGAAGTTTAGATCCTTGACCGCTGTGAACAGCTTGGTTGCTCCGCTTTTTCTGGAATCACGGACCGTGAAGGTCTTGGTGACGTTGTCGAATCTGATTTTATCTTTTGGAGGCATATTCATCTTCCTTTCGCCTTGAATGATTTCGACCCTGCATCCATAGAACACAAAAAGCTCAGTGGAAATGACGTCGAAACGTCATTGTCCTCTGAGCTTCCGGTTGACCGGTCAGCCAATGGTGAATTTAATTCCTATTATGCCGATGTGAATATACTAACATCTTGGATGGAATTGTCAATCATTTTTGAGCATCTTCCTGAATCAAGGCGTAACATTGGTTATACCGGCTTCATTCAGCAGGCTGCCTTTCTGTTGTGTATGGATAGATCATCATTTGTCGGATGTGGACCTAAGAAATTCACAAGGAAGGAAGTGGAAAATAATATTTTGTCGATACTTGACGCTCAAAGCTTTCGAGCATACCATTATTGAAGCCCTTACATGAAATGACAGAATCGGAGGATGAATGGACAGGATGCAGACCGGCAAATTCAGGTGGTTCCGGAACCAGAGAATTCAGAATAAAATCATTTTCGTGTACCTGCCGCTGATTGTGATCCCGCTATTGCTGCTGGGACTCTTTTCTTATAACACCAATACGAATTCGATCGTCAGCAAGACGAGAAAAAACATGCTGGACGAGTCGCGGCTCATTACGACCCGGATCGATACCCTTCTTGTCAACGCCGAGAGCTTTGCCAATATTGCGATGCTCGACCTGAACAAAGAAGTGAAGCTGAAGACGCTGGAGCTTGCGGCCAAGCATGAAGGCGAATTGCCGATCAGCGACGATCATGTGCTGCGCAACCAGATTGAGAACAAGCTGGACTTTGCCCAGCTGATCTTTCATGACGTGGAGTCGGCGGTGTTCGTCGACCGAAACCAGAATGTATACACGACCGATCCGAAGCTGACGGCGGGCAGCGAGGCCGGCCTGGCAAGCGACATGTACCGGAAGGTGGAGGGCAGCAACGGCATTATGCTCTGGTTTCCGATGCAGAAGCGCAGCTTCTGGGTGCTGGATCAGGACAAGGCGGTGCTGACCGTTGGCAAAAAGATACTGGATACGGAGACCATGGAGACGCTTGGTTACCTGTTCGTCAACATCAGTGAGAAAACGCTTTCAAATATCTATAATCCGGTGGGTCCTGTGCAGACGGCCGGATATTACATCGTGGATTCGCGCGGCATCGTGATTTCGGCAGGGGATGAAAACCGCATATTAAAGCCGCTGGAATCGTACCGGAAGCAGGAAATCATGGCGGGCGATACCGTTTTTCAAGAAATCCGCAAGGAGAACGGCGAGAAGGTACTGCTGACGGCGATGCCGTTCAGCCATGCCGACTGGAAGCTCGT
Organism: Paenibacillus sp. SAFN-054; assembly: GCF_051966755.1. Lineage (NCBI taxonomy): Bacteria > Bacillati > Bacillota > Bacilli > Caryophanales > Paenibacillaceae > Paenibacillus > Paenibacillus sp. SAFN-054. The sequence continues at coordinate 66,630 of NZ_JBQCKS010000006.1, read as the reverse complement.
GGACGAGATCTCCCTTGCCGATCTCACCCGGGAGACGGCCAAGGTATCCCGGGTTATTCTCATCGTCGGCAGCCTCTGCCTGCTGCTCGCGCTGCTCGGCGCGATCATTCTCTCCGGCGTCATCGCGGCGCCGATCATGTCGCTTGCCAAGCATATGAACCGCATCCGGGACGAGAACATCGACCGGCCCGTTGAAGTGAGAAGCCGGGACGAGGTCGGCATGCTCGGCGCCGGCCTGAACATGATGCTGGGGCGAATCAATGATCTGCTCGTCAAGGTCAGGGAAGAGCAGCAGCAGAAGCGGGAGTATGAGCTGGCGCTCATTCAGGAGCAGATCAAGCCTCATTTTTTCTACAACACGCTGGATCTGATCTTTGTCATGTGCAAAACGGGAGAAAGCGAAGAAGCGGGCAAAGCGACCAAGGCGCTGGCGGACTTCTACCGGGTTGCGCTCAGCAACGGCAAAGAGATCATCACCGTCCGCGAGGAATTACAGAATCTCCAGAGCTATTTGTATATACAAAGCGCACGTTATTCCGATCTGTTCGATTTCCGCATCGACGTTCCCGCCGAGCTGCAGAACTGCGCGATCCCGAAGCTGACCCTGCAGCCGCTGGTGGAGAATTCGATCTATCACGGCCTGAAGGAGAAGGGAAGCTTCGGTCACATCTCCATCGAAGGACGCAGGCAGGAAGAAATGATCGAGCTGATCGTAAGGGACGACGGCGTCGGATTCAGCCCGGAGCAGCTGGAGGGATTCAGGAAAGGCCGGGAAAGCAGTGGGACCTTCGGACTGAAAAGCGTAGATGAGCGCATCCGGCTGTATTTCGGTGACCGGTACGGCATCCGCATCCACAGCACCCGCGGCGAAGGAGCCGAGATTACCGTTAGAATTCCGCTATCGAGAGGAGAACAAGCCGATGTATAAAGTGGTTATTGCCGATGATGAGACCCGGTTCCGCGCGTACCTGAAAGGCATTATTGATTGGAACGCCCACGGATTCGAATGGTGCGGTGAAGCAAAGAACGGAATCGAGGCGTTGAAGCTCGTCGAGGAGACGCAGCCGGATATCGCCATCTTGGACATCAACATGCCTTATATGGACGGCATGGAGCTTGCGGCCAAGGTAAAGGAGGGGTATCCGTCCACGTTCGTCCTGCTCGTGACCGGCCACAGCGAATTCGAATACGCGCGCAAGGCGCTGAAAATCGGAGTGGATGACTACATCCTGAAGCCTTTTGACGAAGAAGAGCTCCTCGTGGCCCTTGCCAAGGTCAAGAGCTCGCTGGAGAAGCTGCGTTCGGAACGAAGCCGGTCGGAGAAGGAGCGGATGGCTCTGAAGGAAGGCTTCCTGAACCTATTGATCAGCAACGACGGCACGACGGACAGCGGGCTCGATTGGAATCGGCTCCACCTGTCCGACATGGTCAAGGAACAGACCTTGTTTCAGGTGGCATCCATAGAAATGGACGGTCTTCATGAGGCGATGCTCGACCCCGCGGAGGTTCGTCTCCGCAAATCGACCGTTTCCAGCCTGCTCGGGGATCTGATTCAGACCCAGGGGCAGCGGTATATTTTCAACGGACCTGAGAACCGGATTATCCTGCTGCTGCAGTATGATGCCGGCGGGAAGCACCCGAGCCTGGCGACAGAAGGATTCGAACGATTGTGCTTTTTGACGGGCAAGCATTTCGGGTTCAGCGTCACGGCAGGCTTGGGAAGCGTAGGCAGCGGCATCGCCTCGATCCGCCAGTCCTACAAGGAGTCAGTGATCGCGCTTCGCAACCGGATTTCCATGAATACCGCCCCTGTGGTGAAGTACGAGGAGATGGTCGCAAGGCCCGCCAACATCGGATTTTACCCGAGCGAGATGAATGAGAACCTGCTCATTCACCTCCGGCTTCGCGATGAAGCGCAAATCAGGGAAACGCTGGATGCCATTCGGCATTATATTCAGGTCAACCAGCTCTCCGGCGATTACATCCATATGATTTTGGCCGGACTCGTGTCGCTGTGCCTGACCTATGTGCATGAAATCGGCAAGCATGTGGGCGATATTTTTCCTGAAGGTTTCTCGCCGTTTGAGGAAATCACGAACAAGCCATCGCTGGAGGATGCTTTCGAATGGATGAAAGGGCTCTACATGAAGGTCATGGAGCATTCGAAGAACGTCAAGCGGTCCAAGTCGAACAAAATCCTGACCTTGGCAAGGGAGCACATCGATACGCATTACGCGGACAGCCAGCTGAAGGTCGAGGACATTTCGCGACAATTTCTGATCCAGCCCCGGTATCTGCTGAAAATTTTCAAGGAGGGCCTCGGTATGAGCGTCAGCGAGTACATCGTGGAGACCCGGATGAAAAAGGCGAAGGAGCTTCTCGCCTCCGGCCGGAACCTGCGGTTGTCAAGCATCGCGGAAATGGTGGGGTATAGCGACGTGGCCCATTTCAGCAAAACGTTCAAAAAACATACCGGCTTATCGCCGAGCGAATATGAGGTCACCAGATAAAGATGTGGAAATATACAAATCAGTACCGATTCCTCCATTCAGCCAAGATAGCGTTTTCATTACAATAATAATAAATCGAACACAAATAAGGGGGATACACGGGTGAAATGGAATGTTAAAAAACCGGCTTCCATGCTGGTGGTGCTCTCGATGCTCATGCTCACGCTTTCCGCATGCGGCGGCGCGGGCGACAAAGGGACGGCTTCGGACAGCGGCGCAAGCGGCGGTACAAGTACGGCCGGAAGCAGCGAGAAGAAGGAAGAGGGCTCTGTAAAGCTTAAATTTTACGCGCAGTACAGCGGTCCTGAAAAGGCTGTGTACGATGCGGCCGCCGCAGAGATGAAGAAGGTCATGCCTGAAGTAAGCGTGGACTTCGAGGTTTCCGCGCAGGATGACGAGCAAAAGATTAAAACGTATGCGGCGGCTGGCACCCTGCCGGACATTTTCTACGCATCCAGCGGTTTGATCGAGACGCTCAAAAAATCGGATAATCTCGCCATGATGGACGACGTCATCAAGGAGAATAAGCTTGAGGAGAAGCTGACCGAAAGCGCAAAGCCGATGATGTGGAACAAGGACGGACATTCCTACGCGGTACCGAACGTTGGACAGTGGGCGGCGCTTATCTTTTACAACAAAGATTTGTTCACCCAGAACAATGTGAAAGTTCCAACGAACTATGATGAGTTTTTGGCAGCTGTCAAAGCCTTCAATGCGAAGAAGATTACGCCGCTTGCGGTGTTTGCCAAAGAAAAATGGCCGGCGGTACAGCTGCTCGACTTGGCTGTCGTAGGCTCCGAACCTGGCGGTCTGAAAAAGCTGGACAACGGGGAAGGCACATTCTCCGATGAAGCCTACGCGAAGGGCGCACAAAAGCTGGAAGAGCTGACCAAGGCAGGACTCATCTCGAAAAACGCATTCAACACGACGGCGGACGATGCCTCGGCCCAGTTCAGCTCCGGTAAAGCGGCCATGTACATGAATGGCGCATGGTCGATGAGCAACCTGGACTCGCTCATGGGAGATAAAGTGGGCATTCTGTACACGCCGCTGAGTGATGCGGACAAAGTGGATCAGGTGAAGTGGAACTTAAGCGGCGGCGGCTTCAACCAAGGGTTCGCGGTTTCCAAGAATTCGAAAAACAAAGACGTGGCTGTGAAATACGCGGCACTGTTCTCCCTTGAATTTGCGAAACAGCGCGTGATCCTGCTGTCCGACCCGAACTCGATTCTGGCCGAGAAGGTCACCCCGCAAAAGGGACTGTCTTCGATTCAGCAGCAGTATGCGGACGATTCGGTGAATTTCAAAACCATGACCACATTTGCCTGGGGATATGAGAACGCGAAGTTCAAGACGGCCGTGGAAGACAATACGCAAAAGCTGCTTGCCGGACAATCGGCGGCGGATTTCATTAAAGACATGAACAAAGCGCTGGAAACGGCCCGCAAATAAATAAGGTAGGTGAGAACAGGTTATCCTTGTCTTTCATGGATGACCTGTTTTTCAAGGGGAGGGAGAATATGACATCCAGACAGAAGTACAATTTGGCTTTACTTGTGTTTACGGTTCCCACGCTGCTCTTTTTTACGGTGATCGTCATCATTCCAATCTTTCAAACGTTCCAGAAAAGCTTTTTTGATTGGGATGGCCTGACGCCCGCGACCTTTATCGGCCTCGATAACTATAAGCGCCTGCTGACGGATGACGACTTCTGGGTTTCGCTGAAGAACGGTCTCATTTTCGCCTTTGTCCTGGTCGTCTACCAGATGGGCCTCGGGACAATCCTCGCGATTGCGCTGAGCACGAAAAGCATCCGGGGACGCAAATTTTTCAAAACAAGCTACTTCATTCCGGTCGTCCTCTCGGGCGTCGTGGTGTCGCAGCTGTGGATTTCGATCTACAATGCCGACGGCGGTTTGCTGAACAGCATCTTTTCCCTGCTCGGCATCGATTACCAGCAGGCGTGGCTGAGCGGTGAGCATACCTCGATCTGGGCGATTGCATTCACCAATGCATGGCATAATATGGGCGTCCAGCTCGTGCTGATCTACACGGCGATCAAATCGATTCCCGAGCATCTGTACGAGGCTGCGAAGATCGACGGTGCGCCTTATTGGAAAACGCATTGGAAAATTACGATTCCGCTCTTGGGCGAAACGTATAAATTTTGCCTGATCATTGCGATTACCGGGGGACTGAATGCGTTCCAGAACATGTTCGTCATGACCAACGGCGGTCCGGGCAATATCTCGTACACGCTCACCTTCATGATGTACAAAGCGGCGTTCAGATCCGGCGAGTACGGCTATGGATCGGCTGCCTCCGCGATCTTGGTCATCGAATGCCTGTTGTTCACCATCCTCATTAACAAATTCGTGGCGCGGGAAAAAATCAGTTATTAAATGGGGAGGCACATATGTTAAAGAGACTGACGAATCGAACGCTGATCTATGTACCGCTGTCGCTGTTCGTATTGCTTAGCTTATACCCGCTGATTTGGCTTTTGTTCTATTCGTTCAAAACGAACGAGGAGATCTTCTCCACCAACGTATTCGGGTTTCCGAAGCAGTGGCATTTCGAGAATTATCAAAACGCGTTTTCCGCGTTCGATCTGCTGAATTATTTCAAAAATAGCCTTGTCGTATCTGTCGGCACGGTGGTGGGCACGGTGATCCTGTCGCTGATGTTCTCCTACGCGGCTGCCCGGATGAAGTGGCGTTTGGCGAACGGAGCCAAGATCTACATGACCGTAGGCATGTTTATTCCGATGCAGATCATCCTGATTCCTCTGCTGATTCTGGAGCGCACGTTCCATCTGCAGAACAGCTACCTGGCCGTCATCGTGCCTTACGTGGCTTTTCAGCTGTCTTTTGCGACGATTATCTTTTTTGCGTTTTTCCGGACATTGCCTTATGAAATCGAAGAATCCGCCTCGATCGACGGGGCTAGCGTATATACGACGTTCTTCAAAATCATGGTTCCGCTCGTGAAGCCGGCAATCGCCTCGGTAAGTATTTTCGTCTTCCTGTACGCATGGAACGAATTTCTGGTCGCCCTCGTGATGATCAGCGATAATGCACTGAAGACGCTGCCGCTTGGACTGCTGTATTTCCAAACGCAGTTTACGTCGGACTGGGGCGCCATGGGAGCGGTGATGGTCATATCGACGATTCCGACGGTGCTCATCTATCTGCTGTTCTCGGAACAGGTGGAGAATGCCCTGACCGTCAGCTCGGCAGTGAAAGGATAAGGAACATCTTCGAGGAGGATCAATATGCGCTTTCAGACCGGAACTAAATCTATGAACATCAGCACGGAAGAAACGGGCTTCAGCTTCACGCTGGAGCTGCTCGAAGCTGAAGGCGGCTTGGAGTTCATCCGCTTCGCTATGGATAGCGAAGAAGCACGGATTCCGAAGTCCGTGCGGATCAGCTGGATGCATCCCGCAATCGATATCTCCGGTTACTGGGATCCGGGCGCGAACCGGGAAAAGGGGCTGCGGATCGACTTCAGCGCCCCGCTGGAGAGCAAGGCGACTTCGCTTGCGCCCGTATGCGCCCTATACAATCCGAAAGGGAAGAACCGGCTGACGGTCGCCTTCTCCGACGCGATGCGACCGCTGCGGATGCGGGCGGGCATCCATGAGGAAACGGCGGAGTTCGAAATGTGGCTGGAGCTCTTCACCGAGGCCAGTCCGCCGATCGACCATTACGAAGCCGTGCTCCGCATCGATACGAGGGAGCTCTTCTATGCGGATTGCCTCCGGGAGGTCGGCGAGTGGTGGGCCGCCATGCCGGGTTACGCCCCCGCTGATGTGCCGGACACGGCGCGGCTTCCGATGTATTCCACCTGGTACAGCTTTCATCAGCAGCTGGATCCGGCGGCGATTGAAGAAGAGTGCCGGATGGCGAAGGAGCTTGGCTGCGAGGCGGTCATCGTGGATGACGGCTGGCAGACGGACGACAACCAGCGGGGCTATGCTTACTGCGGGGATTGGGAAGTCTCGCCGAATCGGATCGCGTATATGCGGGGTTTCGTGGATCGCGTGCATGATCTCGGTATGAAATTCATCCTCTGGTACTCCGTCCCGTTCGTGGGCAGGCACTCCGCTGCCTGGGGACGCTTCGAGGGGAAATTCATGAACAGCTACGGCTCAGATACCGCTGTGCTGGACCCCCGGTTCCCGGAGGTTCGCGAATATTTGATCGGCACTTATGAAGATGCCCTGTTGGCTTGGGGAATTGACGGCTTCAAGCTGGATTTCGTGGACTCCTTTAACTTGTCGGAGGAGATGCGGTTCTCGCTTGGCGGGGGACGCGATTACGATTCCGTGCCGGAAGCGGTGGACCGGCTGCTGTCGGATGTGATGCTGAGGCTGAAGACGATCAAACCCGAGGTTATCATCGAGTTCCGGCAGCAATACGTAGGCCCGCTGATGCGGAAATACGGCAATATGTTCCGGGTGGCCGACTGCCCGGGCAACTACAGCCAAAACCGCATCGGTTCGCTCGACATCCGCCTACTAAGCGGGAATACGGCCGTGCACTCGGATATGATGATGTGGAACCGCAATGAAAGCCCGGAGCATGTCGCGCTTCAGTTCATCCATTCGTTATTTTCCGTGCCGCAGATTTCGGTTCGGCTGGACCAGATCCCGGAGTCCCATCGGCAGGTGACTGCCTATTGGCTCAGCTTCTGGCGGGAGCACCGCGAGCTGCTGCTTGCCGGGAGCCTGCGGCCCGAGTCTCCGGAGTACTTGTACCCGGTGGTGTACGCGGCAAGCACGAACCAATGGCTTGCAGCCGTATACAGCGAACACATCGTTCATATCGACAGCTTCGGGCATGAAAGCTATCTGTTCGTGAACGGCACCTCAAGCGGCTCGATGGCCATTCATCTGGCGGAACCGCTGGCAGGTTTCGCGACGGTGCTCGATTGCCTGGGAAATGAGCTGTCGGCTGGGCCGGTAAGCCTGCAGGCAGGGCTGCATATGCTCCACGTGCCTCCGTCCGGGCTTATCCGATTGCGGCAGGAATAGAAGGAAAAGAGAGCCCCGTATATAAGTTCTTAAATGGACATACATCTAGCTTGAGGGGGGATAAGATGAGAATCCGCTTTTTGGGGACGGCGGCCTTCGAGGGCATTCCGTCACTGTTTTGCCGGTGCGGGCTATGTTTGAAGGCCAGGGAGACCGGGGGAAAAGAAATCCGCTCCCGTACCTCCGTCCTGCTGGACGAAGACCTGAAGATCGACTTTCCGCCGGACACCTTTATGCATATGGTGCACGGCGGGCTGGACCTGGAGCAGGTGAAGGATCTGATCTTTACCCATTCGCATTCCGATCATCTGTACGCGGAGGACTTGGCGGCGAGGCTGCCGGGCTATGCGCAGTCCGGGGCTCATGCGGTTCAGGTGTACGGCAATGATGCCGTACTGCTCAGAATCAAGCAGACCCTTGATTTTAACGGGGGGGTGCAGGGAAAGTTCCAGCTGAACAGGGCAAGGCCGTTCGAACGGACGGAGCTGCAGACCGCGGTCATCGTGCCGCTTCCGGCAAGCCACGACCCGATCGAAAACTGCCTGATCTATTACATCGAAAAGGACGGAAAAAGCATCCTGTACGGGCATGACAGCGGCTGGTTCCCCAAAGAAACCTGGGCCTGGCTGCAAAATAAGCAGCTGGATCTGGCCGTGCTAGAATGCACGATGGGACGCATCGACTATCGTAAATCCCATATGAACATCGATGCGGTGCTTGAGACGAAGCAGCAGTTTGAAGCAAGTGGCATGCTGAAGCCGGATGCGGCCATCGTCGTAACCCATTTTTCGCATAATGCGCAGCTCTCGCATACGGATTTGACGGAGATTTTTGCGCCGCATGGCATTCAGGTCGCCTATGACGGTATGATGCTTGATCTTAATTGACGACCTGCAACCGCTGATGCCAGGAGGCATCGGCGGTTTTTTGTCTTTTATTCTATAAATTGCATTTCGAGCGAAATGCGAAGGGTGTATAAGTTGGGGTTCGCCCGTTTCCGTGGCGAATGGTGACGAGATGATGGCGCGCATAAAACGAATAAAATTATTCCGGCGGGGTGTGCGGTTTATGTATTGCGGGTGTGCGCGCCTATCACGTATAATTAGGGTGGATTTGAAAGATGGCGTAAGGGCAAAACGTACGATAACGGTGTAATACCGCGTTATTTCATCGGGGTATGGCGCAGTCTGGTAGCGCGCACCCTTGGGGTGGGTGAGGCCGTGGGTTCGAATCCCGCTACTCCGATTTTTCACCATGACGATCGATGCTTTTATTCAAGGCAATAGGGCCTTTGAACGGCCTGACGGATGAATTGGAAGGCAGATCGGCAGCACGTCTGGCTTCCGCGCAATTCACCATCAGGATGCTAAAGGTCAAAACAGCAGCGACAAGGGAGTGCGTGGATTTGGATTTCACAATTTCACCGCCTCATGTTCTCTTCATTTATATAACGCTTACATGATTGAAAAGTTCCAAGAAAATATCGTGCTCTACTCTTCATTAAACCGCAAACGGGGTTTTGTTTCATGCTACTCTGAAATTGCGGCTTTTTTGCGCTGTTTTGGTGAACGTTTTCGCACAAAATCAGGATATGTAAGTTATTTCATTCAACTTCTACACATTGGTTTTTGAAATACCGATAATGATCTTGAAGTTCATTATATACATTCATTTTATTTTCAGGGGGCATTCTCTACCGATGGATCAACAGGAACACTTTGAATATCTGGATTTGCGAAGACGCAACCGGATGATTTGCTATGTCGTCACCGCGACGATTGCGTTGGTTTTCTTTTTGTTTATTAACGTCAACGTCGTCGGCATGCAGCTGCTCTACATGTTTACCCCCTGCATTTTGCTTCTCGCGGTACTTTGGTATGGACATTTTGCGCGGAAACTGGAACAATGGCTCTCCATCATCGCCATCGTGTTTATCTTCGGCATTTCTTTTGGCGGGGTGTTCCTTAACGGAGGCGGTCCGGCCGTGTCGATGGCGGCATTCTACCTGCTCGGCATCGGACTGATGAACAATAGGCCCGCAGCGGTATGGGGCTCATTGGCAGGCGGCGTCGTTCTGATGTATGCAAACTTCTTCATGAAGCCTGGCGCGGAAGCGACCAACGTCAACTTTTTGATGGTGGCTTTCTTCTACGTGATGACGGCATCCGTTCTGATTGCCCAATTCATCTTTGGGCGCAAGCTTTTTGATCAAGTCAGTCTGATGAATAAAAACGCGTCCGATACGCTTGCGAAGGAGCTGATACGCGAAAAGGTCACGGCCGAGGCCACGTTAACGATCTCCCAAAGCATTGGTGAAATCCGCAAGACGAGCCAGGAAACCCAGCAGGCTTTTACAGAAATGAACGTTTCCTTTCAGGAAATGGCCTCGGGATCTACGGCGCAGAATGAAACGGTAAGCCATATTTCGGAGAGCATTACAAGCTCGAACCAACACCTGGACCGGATGCTTGAATCCATAACGCAATTGGCCGATTCCGTGAAAGAGACCCAGCACATGTCGGGCGAGGGATCGGAAATTATCGGGCAGCTGACCGCTGCGATCCATCATTTTCAGCAAAATATGAATGAAATGAAAACCGAGATGGGAGCCCTCACGGATAGCATCCAGCATATCGGCGAACTGACGAGCACCATTCAGGAAATTTCCAGCCGGACGAGCCTGCTCTCGCTGAATGCCAGCATTGAAGCCGCCAGAGCGGGAGAGCAGGGACGCGGATTCGAAGTGGTGGCGAAGGAAATCCGCAAGCTGGCGGATCTGACGAACACCTCGGCGGCACAGATTACGGACAATATCGGGCAAGTGCAGCGTCAAGCGGATCTGTCCAATGCACGGCTTGAAGAGAACGTGCACCACATGGAGCAGAGCATGGAGCTGGTAGGACAGACGAAGCAGGCGTTCTCCTCGATTAACAGCCATATCGACGTCTTGTCGCAGAGTGCCGGGGATATGACCGAGATGGCCGTCTCCGTCAAGCAAGGCTCGGGAGGCATTGAGCAGTCCATGAACGATTTTGCCGCGATCATCGAGCAGTCGACGGCGACGATCCAGCAGCTGCTGGCGACGGTGGATACGCTGACGGCGAGGAACGCTCCGATGGTTGAGCGTATTCAGGAAACCGACAATGCGGTCAAGCAGCTGGTCGCGGTTGAGAAATAGGGACGAGCGAGGAGATTCATATATGAACAATGGTGACGTTAGGATGTGATCCTGCGTCGCCATTTTTATCTTTTTGGGCACGGTCTTATCGGGGGCAACAGCGACCTATGGAATGCTTCCTTCGTTCAGCGCCAGTTCAGCGCAAAATGATCGGCAGCTCCTTCAGCGCAAACATCATCGTGCTGTCCATGCGGGTAAGCCCGGCGGAACGGTCCCGGTGGAAATCCGGGAAGCGCCTTAGCAGCGTTTCGATGGCAATCCTGGATTCAAGGCGGGCAAGCTGGGATCCAAGGCAGAAGTGAATGCCGCTTCCGAGCCCCAGGTGGGGATTGGGGTTCCGGTGAATATTGAATTTCTCCGGCTGCTCGAACACCTCTTCGTCATGGTTGGCCGATGCCATCCAGATATGGACGAATTGCCCCTTCTTCAGCTCCTGGCCGCGCAGCACGGTGTCCTCTTTGACATGGCGGAACATCAATTGGACCGGCGAGAAATACCGGAAGGTTTCTTCGATTGCTCCTGGAATCAGGGTAGGGTCCGCCAGCAGCTGCGACCGTACCTCCGGCAGGCTGTCGATGCCCAGCATGGCCGACGAGATCAGGTTCGTCGTCGTCTCGTTGCCGGCGACCAGCAGGAGGATACAGAACCCGATAATTTCAAGATCGCTCAGATGCTCGTTGTCGATGCGTGCCTGCACCAATTTGGTGATGAGGTCCTCCTGCGGATGATGGCGCCGATCCTCGGCGATGACCGAGAAATATTCGCTCATCTCCCGCTGGCACTGGTAAAAGTCCTCTGCATGATCGCCTACAAGCGCATCGGACCATTCCTTGAACTTTTCCCGATGGTCCATGGATACGCCCAGCATTTCCGCGATCACGGTGATTGGGAGAGGGCTGGTGAAATCGGCAACGGCATCCATTTGTCCTTTCTTCTCCGCTTCATCGAGAAGCGACTCCGCAATGGCTTCGATCTTCGGGGCAAGCGACTCGATGACGCGCGGGGTGAAGGCCTGGGAAACCAGCTTGCGCAGTTGACGGTGCTTCGGCGGATCCTGCCGCAGCAGGCTGTGCTCCAGCGGATCATTGGAATCGGGTAAGCCTTGCGATGAGAAGACCTCATAATTCGTGAATACGGCTTTGACATCCTCGTATTTAAATACGTTCCAGACCATGTTGTTTTCCGTTGCAAGAACCGGGGAGGCGTCGCGCATTTGCTTGAACCATGCCAAAGGCAGCAGACCGTTTTCGTTCCATTCCATAGATAGACACCGTCGCTTTCATCTGGGATTTGTGAGCTTAAATCAAATGAACTAAAGACAACAGAGATACGAAGAATCATCCGCATACGGAGTGATGAGTAGCCTGGAAGGCCGCTCTAGTCGATCGAAATAAACAGGCCTTTGGTAACGATGGTGAAGACGAAGCGTTCCAAATCGTCTCTCGAATACGCTTCGGGATGACTCAGGTAATAGTTGCAGGTGCTTTCCAGCGTGCCGATCATGCTCGCAGCCGCCAAATTCGCATCGACGTCGCGGAGCAGACCCTCTTCGCATTTCCCTTCTTCGAGAATCGACGCCAAAAAGTGCAGATGCTCGCGCCGGAGCTGCTTCAGCTCCTCCAGGACGTCCTGCTCGATCCCATTCGAGAGCTCGTTGAACACGATATGCGAGAAGTGGCGCGACTCCAGAAAATAATTCAAATGATGGCGGATGATCCGCAGGATTTGCTCCTTGATCGGGAGCGGGGCATTCAGATCCGTTTGGGTGCGCTGCATAATGTCCTCAAAGCCCTGCTTGACGATCGTTTTGAACAGCTGCGATTTCCCGGGGAAATTGTAGTAAAGCGTTCCTTTGGCGACCTGCGCCCGCAGGGCGATTTCGTCCATGCTTGCACGGTGGTAGCCGTTTTCGGAGAAAACTTCGATAGCTGCCCGGATGATTTTTTCTTTGCTCAACGTGGATCTACCTTTCAAAAGCTTGATTTTCGATAAAGTTAACCTGACTGGTCAGTACAAAAATAAAATAACACGCTGGTAAAAATTAGTCAAATAGAGGGCGTCTTGAGATGCTTTATTCCTTTTTCCAAGCGTATCATGTACATATTGAGGATTGTGGTGTATATTTCAACTTGCTGGTTAATTAATCAGAAGAAATGGAAATGACTATACCAGGACCACTACACACGGTAACGGAGTGATCAATTGAGCAAATCCAAAGTTAAGGGCGGTACGGGCCGGGGAACGGGCAAGAAGGGCTGGACCCGCTGGGATGCCAAAGCCCGCCGGGCGAAAAGCGCCCCGAAGCCTTATACAAGTAAAGGTACGAAAAAAGCCGGTGAAGCCAAAGGCGAAGGCACCCCAAAAAACAACGACGCGAAGCGCAGCTGACCCATTATAAGGAGATGACTTGGAATTGGAATTGGAACATACGGAACAGGAAGTGACGGCGGCAAGCGATCTGCCGGAAAATTACAATGAGCTTAAGAACTCCGCCAACCGCACGGCGAACTGGAGAGAGCGGCTGGATGCGGTCCAGCAGCTCGGCCAGTGGAAAAGCCAGCAATCGATCGATATTCTGACGCGCAGATTGCACACCGATCCGGTATTTCAGGTGCAGGAAGCGGCTTATGAGCAGCTGAAGGCATGGGGAGAAGAGGTTGAGAAGCCGGTCCGCAGCAGGTATGATGTCATTAAGGGCATTCAGAAAATTTTGCTGCGCGTGAAGAAGAGCCTTCCGCGGGAGCATTCGTACGAGGACTTTAAAGAAAAGCTGAGAAAAATGAGAGTCGATGTCTACGATACGTATGAAGGCGATAAAGGCGCCGAATTCGATGCATGGCTTGAGGGCATGTGGAAGAAGCTTTAAACTAGAGGTAAAAAAAATAAAAGTTCAGGAGTGGTATTCTGAGAAAACAAAAACCGATGTCATTTGACGACTTGTTGTTGGAGCTGAAGGGTCAGAAAACAGTTCAGGAGGACCCGGATCATGTTGCGCTGAAAGAGCTGTTCAATGCAGCGTTTATGCGGAAGCATTCTTCTTTTAGCAGCTTTGAGGAATTCGCCGAAAAAGGGAATTTTCAGATTGAAACATACGAAGATATCGATAATATTCCCGACGAGCTGTTCGACCGCCATGTCTCCAGGGAGACGGATTTCGCCGACTGGAAATCCATGCTGGATCAGGCGAATGCGGATTATAAGGCGAAATAAGCAGCGTTTGAGCGTGAAAATACGAAACATGGACGACAAAGAGTGCAGCGATAACGCTGTGCTCTTTTTTATTTACACATTTTTATTATAGAAACTGGGGAGCCATATGCTGGATTTCCCAACTGTGATAAAATGGTAAAACAGTTGCGCAATTATTGGAACTTCGTTTCACTATACGAAACAAATGAGGAGGCCATGTTCATGTCCTACACCTACAGAGGCATCGATCACGTCCAGTTGGCCGCACCGGAAGGCTGCGAAGCAGAAGCAAGGAATTTTTTCGGGGATGCATTGGGTTGGAAGGAGATTCCGAAGCCGGAAAGCCTGCGGGCGCGCGGCGGCGTGTGGTTCGTTTGCGGCAGGCATCAGGTGCATATCGGCGTGCAGAAGGATTTTGTCCCGGCGGTCAAGGCCCATCCGGCCTTTGAGGTGCAGGGCATTCAGGCGCTACGGGATATGCTGCTGCGAAGAAATATCCCTGTCATCGAGGACGAGGCACGCGCTGATGAGGGTGTGAAGCGGTTTTACCTGAACGATCCTAGAATTCCTGGAATGGCTGTAAAATGAAAAGAGGCGGGCAGACCTCTTACGTCCACCGCGCCGCCCACAGCTTCATTTCATGGCAAATGACGTGCAAATCCTGGCCTTTCGGCGTGAGGGTGTATTCCACAGTCACCGGAACCGTTGGGAACACCTCTCGCTCAAGCACGCCATGCTCTTCGAGATGCCGCAGGGTGCTGGTCAGCGCCCGCGGACTCACGCTGGGAATCCGCCGCTGCAGCTCGCCGAAACGAAGGGTGCCGCCGAAGAGCTCGCGGATGACGAGAAAGGCCCATTTGCCGCCGAGAACATCCAGCGTTTTTTCGATGTTACATTCGATGTAATCCGGGTTTTTCGGGATATAGCTGCTCGCTTTTTTCACAGGTGTCATCTGGTTATCCCCTTCCTATGTACTAACTATACTCAAGTATACTAGATATCCTCGGTATAATTAAGTGAAAAACATTTCACTTCTTTAAATCGGATATGAACTTCTATAGAATGAACTTGTGAAACCAGGATAACCTCAAGGAGGAATGTTAACATGAAATACCGGAGATTAGGCGGCAGCGGCCTTAAAGTCAGCGAAATCAGCTTGGGAAGCTGGCTTACATACGGCGGTTATGTGGAACGCGAAAATGCAGTGAATTCGATTAAGACGGCATACGATCTGGGCATTAACTTTTTTGATACAGCGAACGTTTACGAAAGAGGAGCGGCGGAGGTGCTGGTCGGCGAAGCGCTGAAGGCATATCCGCGCGAATCTTACGTACTCGCGACCAAAGCATTCTGGCCGATGGGCGACGGTCCGAACGACCGCGGCCTCTCCCGCAAGCATATCATGGAGCAGGCTCATGCGAGCTTGAAGCGCCTGCAGCATGACTACATGGATATCTTCTACTGCCACCGTCATGATCCGGAGACGCCTCTGGAGGAAACGCTGCGCGCGCTCGACGATCTCGTTCGCCAGGGCAAAGTGCTGTACGTGGGCGTAAGCGAATGGCAGGCATCGCAAATCGCGGAAGCGCTGGGCGTAGCCGACCGCTACCTGCTGGATCGCATCGTCGTGAACCAGCCGCAATATAACATGTTCGAGCGCTACATCGAAAAAGAAATCATGCCGCTCTGCGAGCGCTCCGGCATCGGACAGGTCGTCTTCTCGCCGCTGGCTCAAGGCCTGCTGACAGGCAAGTACACATCGGCTTCAGAGATCCCTGAGGGCAGCCGCGCCGCCAAGCTTGAGTGGATGCGCAAAGGCATCACCGAGCAGAAAATCAGCCAGGTGAAGCAGCTGGAAGGCATCGCAGGCGAGCTGGGCGTTTCTGTAGGCAACCTGGCCCTGGCCTGGATTCTGCGCAACAGCAACGTAGCCAGCGCCTTGGTCGGCGCAAGCCGTCCGGAGCAGGTCACGGAGAACGCGAAAGCTTCCGACGTGGAACTGAGCGCGGAGGTTATCGACCGGATTGAGGAGATTTTGAAATAGCATCTAATCGTTGCATGAACATACTTGGCTGGTAGCCGAAGCACGTTGGCGGGAAAAGGTGAAACGCTAACAGAAAGCTGAAGCCATAAAAGATCTCCAGGGGATACTCCTGGGGATCTTTTTAAGTGATTTGTTGGAGACGCCAAGACCCAAGAGCTTCGGTTGGATGGCTTACCGGGAATGGATCGCACCAGAAGATTTGATAGAACAGCAGCACAAAAAACAAAGAGTCTGAAAATAGTTTGTGGAAACTTCCGAATTGATTAAAATGGAAATAACAGTATCGAAGGTAAAGGCAATGTACTCATCGGAACGGATGCTTCCGGCAACGGGATAAAAAGAAAAGCCAAATGGAGGTAAACATGAATACAGTATTAAATGCAAATTTCTTGTATGCACAAATTGATGAAGACATTGATGTACTCATGATTGGTTTTGCGGATGATGAGTTTGATCCACAAGAATATATTTTGCTGCAAAAGACACTAAATCCTAGCGAAGAGGATGTCGTGGCAGGATTTGATGAGGTTCATTTGATGTATAACGATGAGTCGCAGTCTTTATACGGGGGGATCTCGCAATTTTACCTCACACCTAATCGTGTTGAAATAACCCTGAAGGAAAATGCCGCCGAAGTATTACATAGCAGCCCTGTCATTGTCATTCACTATGATCAAGAGAACATAGATATGAGCGAATTCCATAACTACCTTCTTCAGATGTTTTCGAATGAACAGGAAATATACAGTTACGATTTTTGATTTTAACTACGTTTTATGCTTTCTTAGGTCTTCTGTTAGCGTTACATAAAACAGGTCGATTATGGTCAATACCCCCATGATTGCCCTGTTTTTTGTTATCTTCTTTTTCTCATACTTGTTCAGATCGGTCACAATGACAACGCTAACTAGTAGTCTCGAACCAATTCACGCAGGCAGGCCAATGGGCACGGCAGATGAATTCCACCTTGGACCACCAGATGATGATGCTGGAATCGTTATGGTATGGATTGACGAGGGAGCGATTTTACCAGGACTACCGTATGGCGAATGGGCGTATGGAAGCCTTTATGATGTTGGTTCACTCCATTTCACAAGAGTTGGCGCGGCACGCGGAACGTTTCAGGGCTGCGGACATGCTGGAAGTGAAACCCGTCCCAAAATTGTGCAGAGCACCGGAAGACGATCGGAATATGCTCGAGAAATCCAAAGACAGCTTATATGAATTTGGACAGGAATCTATACAGCAGCTGCAGAACGAGATGAGAAGAAATTCGATTCTATAGGGAGTTTTTTGGACTATTTATCATTTGGCATTCCCAAATCGCTGGTAACGGGTTACATGGATCGGGCGGACCATTGGCTGGATTCTCCGGGAGCTTTTGTAGATCACTTTTCGTTTGGCATGTATGGTATGATCCAGGGAGCCGTCATGCCGCAGGATGCCTGGTCGACGGATCACTGGGCGAGCATGCTGGGTCTTACGAGCGTTGTAGCAGGTGGCACCTCCGTGAGCGCATTCGTAAAAGCTCCCAAATCGCTGATGAAGCCTGCGCCCGTGCCTGGCTTGAAGTCGAGGGCTGCGGAATCGCCGGGGGTGAAGGGGAAGGGTGAGGTTCCAAGGCTTCCTGAAAATGAGGGGATGCCAAAAGCTACGAATAAACTTGGGACAGGCAAGGTTGGAGACTTTAGTGACATAGAAGGAGCTTCAATAGATGATATTTTATCTCGAATCCCTGAAAATGCAACAAGAAGGGAACTGACTCAGATAGAGGGGAAGGTAACGGAAGGGTTTGAGTATAAGTGGGTACAAGATGGGAAAACAATGAGGGTTCGTGCTCATGGTCCTGATGTCTCTGCCCCAGCGGGAAGTAACGCTGCGAATGGTTGGATTATTCGAGTCCAGGAAGGGAAAAAGTACTATGATCCTGTTACTGGAGAATTCCAGCCACCAGGAATATCTAACATTGATAGCCCGTTTTATAATGAGGACATTGCTAACCGGACTCATATTCCCATTAAAACTCCAGAATAGAATAGTAGGAGGATATCCATGAATCTAGTTGAAAAAACAAATAGAATTTTTACTTTAGAAACTGAATTAGAGCAAGAAAATGAAATTAGTGAGATTGGAGACATTTTTGAATACAGTAGAGTTGAGAAGGATGAAGTAATCGAGGTAGTAAATTCAATGTTATCATTTGTAGTTCAGGATATAGGTAGCTCAGTAAGAGAGAATCTCTTAAATACTGTGAATAACGCGTTGGTTTATCAAAATGTAGGTACAGAGGTTTCATTTGATATATTGTTACCTTATCTTTCAGACTTTAGCGAAGCGCATTTATCGTATGTGTTATCGTTTCTCGGGTTTTCAGGTAAACAAGAGTACAAACCTCTATTAGAGAAATACTTAATTTACGATGACGAGGAGATAAAGGTAGCTGCGCAAGAGGCACTTTGTGAAATTGACTTTAGGATTAAAAAAATGGAATTGTAATTAGTGTTTACAGACCCCAGAACAAGATCGTACAATACAACCAACAAACAAAACACTAAACAATTAACAAGCACTTAATACAAACATTCAAAAGCTCTTTCCCACTTAAACCATGAGTAGGAATGAGCTTTTTTAGTCTTAACTGATTATTTTCACCATGATTTAGCATTGAATTCGAAGCCTACACCCTTAATGTCCCGCGGAAGCCCCGTGCGGCATAGTACGATTCAGCTCCGTTGTGGTATACGAAGACCGTGTCGTAGCGGCGGTCACAGAAGAGGGCCCCACCGAGTTTTCGAATGCTGCCGGGCGTCTGCACCCAGCTCGATGTCTTGTTATCAAAGCATCCTAATTTTTGCAGCTCCCGGTACTGGTCTTCCGTCAGGAGATCAATGCCCATGGCAGCGGCCATGTCGATTGCGGTGTTTTGCGGTTTGTTGGCCTTCCTTGTGTCCAGCGCTTCACGGTCATAGCATACACTTCTGCGGCCCTTAGGGCTTTCCGCTGAACAGTCGCAGAAAATGTATTCGCCTGTTGATGGATCGTAACCAATCACATCCGGTTCACCGCCGGTTCGTTCCATTTCACCAAGCGACCACAGCTTTTCAGGGTTCGCCTCAAGCCTGGCTTGTACGTCAGCCCATTCGACGCCTATATGGCGGTTCGGGTTTTTCCCGAATCGGGATTTTAATGTTTCGACAAGCTGCTCGCGTTGTTCTGCGGACAAACTGTTCACTATTTCCTTTTGCTTGCTCATGTTCCTTCCTCCTCGCGGATATGGGGTATTTGGTATGTCATTTTAGCTGTTAAGGGTATGCATGTCCAATCCATCCGGGTTAACCTTATCGGGCTAGTGCGGCGACGTGATTTTTAAATGGATGCTGCTGTGCTTTAATGTAGTTATACATATTCTGGAATGCACGAATCCCCAAAAAGAGCGGATGTTATCCGAAAGACGATGGGGTGAAAGGGGACAAACATGTTTCTGGATTTGATGTCCAAACGATTTCTTGCGAAGCTGATTGATAACATCCTTTATTCTATCGCGATCTATCTGGTCGTGGTGGTGCTGAACAGCATCGGGGAGCTTCTATTCTTCTCCGGCGCAGATGGCCGTTCGATTGAGGATGGGATGGGATTATCTTCCTTTATCGTTTGCCTTGCCTTGGATGCCGTTTATACGATCGGTTTCGAGGCTTCAAGCAAAAGAGGGACGTTCGGCAAACAGCTGATGGGCATTGAGGTGGTCAATTACAGATATCGCAAGATTACGGTGGCGCAGGCGACGGTAAGATACATATTCAGATACCTGGACAACATTCTTATGATCGGAAATTTGATTGCCGTTTTTTCGAAAAAAAAGCAAACGCTGCACGATAGGATAAGCTTAACGTATGTAGCTCTAAAAAGCGACACCAAGCCCGAGAAGCATGCGCGCGCGAAGCAGCCAGCCACCACGTATGGCGTTTTTCATGATCATCATGATTTTCCTTAAAGATATTTGGAATAAGCCGCCAAAGCGCGTCATATAGGCCGTCCCAAGTCAAATGGACTTTTAGGGCGGCCTTCTCTACCTATTGAAAGCCCAGCTTACGCGATATCCGCTGCCAGCACCGTCAGCGGCCCTTCTTCGGCCGCAATGTTCTGCAGGTCGTAGACGGAGATGGGAAACATCGGAAAACCCACGTAGTACGGCGTAATGGCATACAGCGGGTAGAAGATGACAAGCGCTTTATCCGCCAGGTAAAAGTCCTGATTCGGCTGCACCGTAACGGTCGTGTCTTCGAGCACGGGGAGGCTGCGCTTCTTGATCTGCGCGTTGACTTCCGCGGTCAATACCGCTTGGTAATCCGAGCCGGGCTTGAACAGATCCGAGAGGGCATAGGAAGCGCCGGTAGCGGTACTGAAGGTCAGCCCTTTCGCGACCGTGTAGCCATGTGCCATCGGAACGGAATAGGTGTAGTTGCTGAGCACGAGGCTGAGGATGCCGCGCTCATTGGTTTTGATCTCGAACGTACCCGTGGTAGTCGGATTTGTTCCAGTCTGCATGTGCTGCTGGGTCCGCTGCATATCCTGTATTTGTAAAATGATGGCGTGGTTGATCCGTTCCTCCGCCTGCCGGTTCGCAAGACCGCTGACCTGGGGATAGTGGATAACCGTGCCGGGAACCGTATAGACTTGCGCGCGTACATTCACCGGCGGCTGATAAAGAGGCATGATATTTGCTCCCCTCTGTTTCTTGATGGTTACATCAGCCTATTCAAAAGCGCGGTATTGCGTGACCAAGCAAATGTATCGCTTGAAGCCTTGCCCTGAAGAAGCCTGGTCTGCTGCGGACGCTTTCGTCCTCGGCGTTACCAGGCTTTTGTGTGCCGGTTTCTACTTATGCAGCTCCCTGTAAGCCCCCGGCGTTATCCCCGTCGTTTGCTTAAACTTGCGAATAAAGCTGGATTGGTTTAAGTAGCCCACGCTTTGGGCGATTTCTTGCAGGTTACTATCGGTTTGTGTGAGCTCGGCTTTCGCCTTGGCCATTCTCAGGTCGTTTACGTATTCCGAGATCGTGCGGTTTGTCTGGGCCTTGAAATAATTGCTTAAATAAGAGACGGAGAAGTTGAAATGCTCGGACATGCACTGCAGGGAGAAGTCGCTTTCATAATAATGTGTTTCGATATATTTTTTGATTTTATCGATTTGTTTATCTTCGGTAAGACCGTCGTGCTCCAGGCTGGCAAACAATTCAGAGCAGATGGCTTTGATCCGGGCCGACAGATCGTCGACGGAATCATCCCGCGCGATGGAGACAATGTCCAGGCTTTGCACGATCTCCTCGCTGAGCTCGAAATTGTTCCGGTAAATCGCCCGTATGATGGCCTGAATCATATTGTAAAATAGCAGGCGCACGGTAATGAGAGGGAGGTGCTTGTCCTGGATATGCTTGATAATCGTATCGAGCAGCGCAGAGAAACGGGAGGCATCCCGTTTGGCGATATACTCCTTCAAGAGCTCGATCTGCTGATGCGGATAATGGGAGACGTAATTTTTGCCCTCTTCCATTTCCTGATAGGCGATGATCGTATGCTTGCCTCGGATGGGCCAATAATCGATGGCGGAGGAAGCTTGCAGGTAAGACCTCGATATATCGGACAACGAAGAATGCCAATTTCCGATTCCGATTGTACACTGAATGCCGATGCGGGTCTTGAGGTTAGTCATCAAACTGGCGCATAATGCCTCGCAACCTCCTGCATCGTTGGTGTCGCTGTTCAGAATGACGATGATTTGATCTTCCTGCACGTTCTCCAGCAAAAAGATGCGATAGGAATCGGGGAAGGTCTCTTCGAGCGCTTCAGAGAACCGCTCTAGATTTCCTTTGTTCCCGTGATCGAACATCACGATGAAGACGGCATAATGAGCACCTGTGATGGTTAAACCATATTCCGCGCCTTGGATATTAAATTCTTCGGAATCGGTGAAGCGGCCTTTCAGAAGCTGCTGAATGAGCCGGAACCGCATGGCGTGGGCAGCCGATTCAACCTTCTCTTCGAGCAGATTTATTTTCTTGCTCATATGGACCACCGCCGACTGAAAGGACTCGATGCCCGCGGATCGACCGGACACATCGTTTCCGATCATGCGCGCCGAGAATTTGGCCAGCTCGTGCAGGGGCTTGAAATTCATATGCATGAACACGTATATCAAGATGATGCCGCAGAGAAACAAGAACAGGAATAACCCGATCGAGGTCTGCTTCAGTTTGTGCAGCTTGTCGGTGACGATATCCGTAGGCATATAGCTGATATAAGTCCAACCCGTGCTCTCCGACGTGATGCTCGACATGAAGTAGGATTGTCCGTCAATCGAGGTCCGCATCGCGAATTGGGCTTTGTTCTGACGAAGCTCTTCCTGATCGATCGTGATGTCTTCAAGTTTCAGGCTGCCAAGCAGCGAGACGGGGTTGAAAGCGTTATCAAGAATAAGAATGCTGCTTTTGTTCGGAATAAGCGTTTCGCTCAGCATATTGTAGAGGGCGGCTTCGCGGATCGTGAATATGACGGCTCCGGTTGGCTGCTCGCTGGAATACGGGAGCGGTGCTACATAGGTCATATATTTTCCCGGCACATTGTTGATCAGTACGGATTCGGCGGGTCTCACAAAACGTTCAGGAACGGATCGCAGGCGCTCCTGCAGCTGATTGAGATCCCAATTCTCGTATTTGTAGATGGCGTTCGAGAAGAAACGGGGCGTAAGCGTGCCCTGCGGAGAATAAATAAGTTCCTGATCAAAGTAATAAATGAAAAAATTGCTGTAGAAATTGCTCGGCGTGCTGAAATTCTCAAGCAGCTTAATCGCTTGCACGACATTGAGGAAGTTGTCGGTTCCAAGCCGGGAGCTGGAAAGGTAGGGATTGTTCGAGAGCTGAATGGAGAGCTTGTTCATTTCTTCCACTCGCTCATCGATCGCTTTTTTGGATTGCTCCAGCAGTTGGGTATTGTTCTGATTGATTTCCTTATTCAATACGTCGTTGAAGTTTTCAAAAGCATAGACGGCCAGGATGAACAGCGGGATAAAAAACATGAGCGTGTACGAAGTTACGTAACGGATAAATAGTTTCGACCTGAGCATGAAACGTCCACTCCCGAACTCTGTTATCAAAATAGTAGACTTAATATAACGTAATATTTAAGCTATATCAATTTAATTGTGACGGTTTTATGCAATACGAAAATATGGCATATGACCGAAAAAACTGCACATTGCTCATGATAACGCTGTCAATTCAAGCCTTTTTCGCTTCGCGGAGCAATTGCAGCACAGCACGAAAAAATATGTTCATATACATAGGCCCCCAAACCGAATAATCTGATGACGTTCAGGCAGCGCAGCGAAATTCGAGAAAGGGGTGAGGTTCGGTTGAAAGTTTTGGGCAGTTTGAAACACATGTTGAGGCATTATCAACTATATCTGTTTGTACTTCCCATGATCGCGTATTTTATCATCTTCCGTTATTTTCCGATGTACGGCGTTCAGATCGCTTTCAAAGATTTTAATCCTCTGAAAGGCATCTGGGACAGTCCATGGGTAGGGTTCGAGCATTTCGAAAGGTTTTTCCGTTCGACCGAAATTCTGATGATTATCAAAAATACGCTTCTGCTTAATGTGCTTAGTTTAATTTTCGGATTTCCGGTCCCCATTATATTGGCCTTGATGATCAATCAAGTCATGCGGGTGAAATTCAAGAAATTCGTGCAGACCGTCATCTATGCCCCGCATTTTATTTCTACAGTGGTTATTGTCGGCATGATTTCATTGTTCCTGTCGCCGCGCAGCGGCGTCATAAACACGCTGCTGACAGCGGTCGGGATGGATCCCGTCTTCTTTATGGCCAAGCCTGAATATTTCAAGGCGATCTATATTATTTCGGAGATATGGCAGCATGCGGGCTGGGGCACCATCATTTACCTTGCGGCGCTCGCATCGATCAGCCCGGAACTGCATGAATCCGCCGTCGTTGACGGTGCTTCCAAGTGGCAGCGGGTGCGTTATATCGATATTCCGGGCATCCTGCCGACCGCGGTCATTCTGCTTATTCTGGAATCGGGCAGAGTACTGTCGCTGGGCTTTGAGAAGGTGTTTCTGATGCAGAACAACCTGAACCGGAGCGCGTCGGAGGTCATTTCAACCTATGTCTACAAAGTGGGCATCCAGCAGGCGGACTTCAGCTACGCGTCGGCCATCGGATTGTTCGAATCTGTGATTTGCCTGATCGTGCTGGTCTCGGTAAACGGGCTGGCCAAGAAAGTAACCAGCAACTCATTATGGTAAATGAAAAAAGAAGGTGAATCTCTGTGAACGCAAAAGCAAGAAGCCGTTCAGACCTTTGGTTTGATATCGTAAATTACGGCATATTGACGGTTGTGCTGCTCCTGGTTTTGTATCCGCTTTATTTCGTGGTGATCGCCTCCTTCAGCAATCCGACGCTGGTCAATTCGGGGCAGATTACCCTGATTCCCAAAGGGATTAATTTTGAAGGATATATCCGGATTTTCCAAGACAACATGATCATTACAGGATATGGAAACTCCATATTATACACGGTTCTTGGCACGCTGATCAGCGTCGCGGTGACGGTTCCCGCGGCTTACGCATTATCAAGACGCGAGCTGCGCGGCAGAAATCTGGTGATGTATTTGGTCGTCTTTACGATGTTCTTCAGCGGCGGCTTGATCCCGACCTTTATTCTGATCAAGGATCTGGGGATGTATAACACGTTCTGGTCCCTGCTGCTGCCGGTCGCCGTCGTGCCATGGAATTTGATTATCGCCAGGACGTTTTTTCAGACGTCGATTCCTGACGAGCTCCGGGAGTCTGCCCAGCTCGACGGCTGCAACGAGGTCCGATTCTTCATCCGGATCGCGCTGCCGCTATCCTCCGCGCTCCTTGCAATCATGGTGCTGTTTTATGCGGTAGGCTACTGGAACACCTATTTCAGCGCGATGATTTATTTGAAAGACGAAGCGCTGTATCCGCTGCAGTTGGTGCTTCGGAATATTTTGCTCGCGAACAATATATCTCCGGAAATGATGGAGAACGTCGAGCAGGCCAGCAAGCAGCTGGAGGTGGCGGCATTGATCCAATACGGGGTCATTATCGTTGCCGCATTCCCTTTGCTGATCCTTTATCCGTTCCTGCAGAGGTTTTTCGTGAAAGGCGCCCTGATCGGTTCGATCAAAGGCTGAAGTGAAGTGTTGTTATCAGGCAAAGCCTGTTCAACATAATAAGAGAAAAAGGGAGGGCTTTAAGTGAAAATGAAACACCTGGGAAAAGCCGCAATGGCAGGTGTCCTGAGTCTGGTTCTGCTAGTCGGATGTTCCTCTAAGGGAGGCGATTCGGGTTCCTCGAGCGGCAAAGCCGATGACGCGGCGCCGAAGAAGGACGAGACGGGCCGCGAAATGATCGGCAATATGTATGTCTCGGGTTTGCCGATCGTGAAGGAGAAGGTCACGCTGAAGATGATCGGTATTCAAGGTCCACAGACCGGAAATTACGCGGACATGCCGTTCTTCAAGGAACTTGAAGAGAAAACGAATGTACACATTGAATGGGAGCTGTATCAGCAAGGCAGTTACCCCGAGAAGAAAAATGTCCTGCTCGCATCGGACGAGGTGCCGGACGCATTCTTCGGACCGGAGTCGTTCACGATGGATGATGCGAATAAGTACGGCCCGCAAGGCATTGTTATCCCCCTTAACGACCTGATCGAGAAGTATGCGCCGAATTATAAAAAAGCAATGGAGCAGGAGCCGCTTTTGGAAGGCCTCAGTACAGCATTCGACGGCAACAAATACTCGATGGGCACCGTTATCGAACAGGTTCAGCGGAGCTATCCCGGACTTCTATACATCAATAAAACCTGGCTGGATCGTCTCGGTCTTCAAGTGCCTACGACTATCGACGAGTATTATAACGTGCTGAAGGCGTTTAAAGATGAGGACGCGAACGGCGACGGAAATAAAAACGATGAAATTCCGTACACCTTCGTGAACTTCAACCATATTAACGGATACGGCCAACTTTTCGGAGCGTTCGGCAGGGTTGATGTGCACAATTATGGCGGCAATCCGGTCGATCATATCGTTGTCGGCGATGACGGCAAGCTGATCTTTACTGCGGACAAGCCTGAATACAAGGAAGCGATTCAAACGCTGCATAAATTTTTCAAGGACGGACTGTTCGACCAGGAAGGCTTCACGCAAGATCCCAAGCAGTTCGACGCGAAGATGAAGGATCCGAAAGGCATCGTCGGTTCATTCTACGCTTGGTCGACGCAAGCAGTTTCCCCGGAAACAGCGAAGCAGTATGTAGCGATCAAGCCGCTTAAAGGGCCAAGCGGCGAAGATGCGCCCGTCATGAAGAGGGAGAACAACATCAACGTACGCGGTAACGGATTTGCGATTACGCATAAGAACAAAAATCCGGAAATTACGATGAGATGGGTGGACGAATTCTATTCGCAGCTGACCAGTATTGAATCCCAGTATGGACCTGTGGGGATCGGACTGATCGATAAGGGCGACGGCACGTACGATTACAACACGAAGGATACACCTCAAGGCGTAAGCTTCATGGATGTCTGGCATCAGAATGCGCCATTTGACCAATCGCCTAAATTTATTACGGCCAAAACCTTCGGCACTGTGGTTCCCGTGACGTCAGCCGATGAAGAGAAAGCCAATTATATCAACGAGTTCTATTTGAATGCGAAGCAGAACAGCACGCTGCCGACGATGAACTATACGCCGGATGAGATTAAAACCAACACGACAGAAGGTCTGGATATCGGAAACTACGTGAAGGATTCCCAAACGAAATGGCTGTTGAACGGCGGAATCGATGCAGAGTGGGACGCGTACCTGGCCAAGCTGAAGCAGCTGAAGCTGGATGATTTCATCGCTTCCATGCAGGCGTCATACGATCGGATTTCCGGCAAGTAACGAACCTCTATGAAACGGCGGCCGCCTGCAAGCTTGAAAGAAGCATGGCGGCCGCTGTCCAATTCAAAGGGACGGATGGGCAGCTCTCTATTTTTATCATTCTAGGAGGTGCAGGAATGCGTACAAAAATGAAGCAGCGGGTATCCATGCTCATGATTCTGATGATGATCGTCCAATGGGGAGGAGGGCTCGGTTTTATTTTCGATCAAGTGAAAGCGCAATCATCCGATGGCGATCCTCCAAACGGAAAGTATTACATCGATGTTCCGCTTACTGGAGCTGACTTCAGCGATCCTGCTTCATTCCATATGAAGCTTAAAGAGACCAGTGACGATACCGAGCCGATGCATACGTTTTTCGTTGATAAAGGCACACCGTCAGCGGATGGCTTTACAACGGCTCATATGACGACCGTCACGGAAAATGTATACGAGGGAGGGGGCAGCCTGTATTTCGGCGACGGGATCACAGGACCGCTGAACCTCAATTATAAGGTGGATGGTTTGCAAGTCGGAGCAACCTATGAGCTGACGGTCATGATGAAGAAGGTTCCCGGCGTTCCCGTGGGAGGCGGCTCCCTTTCCGTCAAAAACTACGACACCTCGAATTTCACTTCAGCAGGTGCTTCGGTCTCGGTGCCTTTCAATACCCTGACGGAGGAATGGCTTCCATACACGTTAAGCTTCGTTACGGCTTATCCGCACGCCAAAATCAATTTCTGGGGTTCCGCCAACAAGACTCAAGTGCTCGTGGGCAAGATGCAGTTGAAGCAGGTTTCCGATACAGAGCCGCAGCCTCCGACGGAGCCTGAGCCGCCAGCTGTCCTTTCCGTGAATAATGGACACTTTGAGGCCGGGGCCGACATGGTTTCCTCGGATCAGGCGGTGAAAAATCAATTCTTCAGCAAAAACAATAACTATGAACTGACAGACGCGGAGAAGTATACCGGCAACCATTCCTTGCTTCTCAACAAGGATTCTGCATGGACGGAGACCATCGGCTATGAGAAAACGGATCTGAAGCCAAACACGGAATATCGGGTATCGTTCGCGGCCAAGGTTGGCGGGGCTGACCAGACGTTATCCTTCCGGATATCGGGCTATAAGAACGGAATTCCCGAAGATAAGACCGACGTGATGAACTATATCGAGCATACGCGAATCCGCAATACGGATTGGTCGGTCTTTCACTACGACTTCGAGACAGCTGGCGTAACCAACGCATATATCGATTTTAGCGTTGCTGCAGGCAGCCAGGCCTATATCGACGATGTGAACGTAGAAGAGCGAGGGGCGGCTTCGCCCGTACAGAACGAGCCTGCCTTGTCCCGCGGGAGCCAGCTGTTCATCAAGAACGGCCTGCAATTTCAATCGTGGGTGCCGACAGACGACATACAGCGGCTTAAACAGTGGATGTATTATCCTTCGGCCGAACAAATTCGGGATTTAGGCCTGACGGCCGTGCAATACAATGACGCCCCTAACTATAACGACGTTCTGCATGCACAGGATCCCGATTTGAAATGGGCCATTGCTTACGGTCCCAAAGCGACCAAAATTTCCTCATCCTACTTCGACAGCCAGACGGTGTCCAAGCATGACAGCGGTAAAACCGGAGCACCTACCGCGCAGGAGCAGGAGAGCGGATATTTGACGCCGGAGCAGCAGGCCAATCTGAACAACCTCGTCAGCGTCGGGTTCGGCGATGAGGAGGATTACTCCGATACGCTTACGCAAAATTTAAAGGATTGGTTCGCGCTTTCCAAAGCGAAATATCCGGATGTGCTTGTCCATCACAATGAAGTGGGCAATACGCCGACGCCGGAGATGAGCCTGATCTCGACGTTCAACAAGGACATGCTCCGCAAGTATGTCCGGACGGCCAAGCCGGACTTCATCACTTACGATATGTACTACTTCCGGGAGAACAGGCAATCGCAGGAGATCGGCGGGACGGTCATTCCCTTTTACGACGACCTGAACCGCTATCGTCTTATCGCTTCGGAGGGCTATGACGGAACCGGGCTGTCGCCTATTCCGTTCGGCAACTATATGCAAGCCTGGAGAACGGGGCCGGGCGCCGCGACTTACGAGAAAAGAGGCGACGGCTGGTATGAAATGACCGAATCCCAGGTCTATCTCAGCGCGTTCGCCAACTGGACCTTCGGCGGCAAGTGGATGAGCATCTTCCGCTGGATCGACGATGCGCCGGGTTATCTATTCACGGATTCCCGTGTGGACGAGAATGGCAACCCGCAGCCTTACCATATCTATGATCAATTCAAGGAAATGATCCGGCAAAGCAAAAATTTGGGAGAGCACCTGGTCCGCATTCACAATAAGGACGTTGTTATCCTCCCCGGCCAGCACATGGAGAATGGCAAGCCTGTCCAAAACGCCAGACCGGAGGACAATAAGGAATGGAATCCGGCCACCGACGAAGCCTTTATGCATCAGATTGAAGTCAGCAATGAAGGCGCAACGAACGACGGATTGGAAGGCGATGTGTTCATTTCTTACTTTGAGCCCCTTCCGGGACTGGATACGAAGGACTTCTTCACGACGACGGCACCTGATTATTTCATGATCCTGAACGGCCTCACCAGCGGTGATGGACTGCCTGCCGAAGAGCAGCACGGCTCAAGCTACGAGACGCGTCAGCAAATTAAAGTGACGTTCGATCTGAGCGGCAGCGGCGTAGCGCCGGACCAATTGAAAAAGGTCAGCCGCATAACCGGGGAAATCGTACAGGTACCTCTACGGAACCTGGGGGATGGCAAATACGAAATGACGACGGTGCTGGGCGGGGGAATGGCCGATCTGTATTTCTGGGAGCTGGGCGACCGGAATGGGCAGGCGGATCATCCTGCCGGAGCCGAAGCCGATGACGTGAGATTAACCGGAAACCCCGCATATGCGAATGACCGGGAGATCAGGGATTTGGACGGGCGGACGGTATCCATCGGCTGGATCAAGGATACGTACAGCCCGGTACCGGAGCCCCTTAGCCATATCGGCTTCAGCTACACGAAAGATGCGAACGGCAAGCTGCAGACCATGCCGGGCGGTCAAATCGGCGCCTACTTCACGCGGCTTTACGAACAGAACTTATGGAATCGCCGAGTCGCCAGAATTCAACAGGATAGCAATGTCACGATTCAGTTGACGGGCGACATGGATTGGACGAAGGAGCAATTGATCACGAATATCCAGAAGAAGAAAGCCGGGGAAGCAGTGGCAGGTATGCCCGATATTCTGATTGTGCCGGATGAATGGGTATGGAACGGCTTAATGAAGGATGAGCAGATCCTGCCTGCCAGCCAATTCGACGAGTTTGATTTCGGGGAACGCAAGTGGAACCCGGCGTATAAGGCGATGTCTGCTTATAACGGTGATATTTATGGTCTCTATGCCGGACCGACGATGAACAGTACGGGCGTGTTCGTCAATAAGGCGCTGCAGGCGACTCTTGGCATGACGGACAATCTCATGGCCTTGCAGCAGAGCAATGCGTGGGATTGGAACAAGCTGAAGCAAATGGCGGACACGCTGAAAAATTCCACAGCCGCAGGCAACAAGTATTTGTTTGCAGATACAGATGACCTGTTCAAGCAGATGATCTACTCCAATCAAGCCGCGCGGGGGACGCTAAACCCTTCCATCAAGGATGAGTTTGCGATGGATTCGCAGAGCTTCAAGGAAGCGGCGGCACTTTACAGCGAGTGGTATAAAGCTGGCCTGATTATGGCGAAGCCGGAGGGAGCGGACGAGAATTGGCCGATCGAGGCGTTCAGACAAGGAAAAGTGCTGCTGCTGGCGGCGCCTTATAATCAGACGGTCGAACAGCTGCGAGTATCGGAAAAGCACCAAGAGGCGACGATTGAAATGCAGGATGGAGTGTTCCTCGGCCAGCCGATGAAGGTGCCCGTCATCGTGGATGCGTACGATACGGTGGTGCCTGCTGGAGAATTCAGCATGCCAAGCGCAGATTGGGTGTTCCTGATGTTCCCGAAAGGACCGTCGGCTGATGGCTACAAAGCGCTGATCGATAATCCGGCTTACCCGGTTATGCTGTCCTCTTCGGAACATCCCGAAGATGCGGCGTATGTCTGGAACCTGTTGAGCGAAGAGTACGTCGGGGTCGAATACACCCGCTTCCTGAAGAAGTATTTGAACCAGCGGTCGAACGACGTGAGTACGCTCAAGAGAATCGGATTGAAGGAAGGCGTATGGGACGCCTATGAAGGAACAGGCGTGTGGAGCGAAATCGTGCAAGGCAAGCTGATGCCGGCGCTTCGGGATGGGACCTGGAATAACGGGCTGCTCGCAAGCCTGAGCCAGCATGCCAGCAAATGGGTTGCGGCGAAGCTGCCGGAACAGGACCAATCGACAAATCCCGGCACGAATCCAGGAAACCCAGGTACGAATCCGGGAACAAACCCAGGAACAAATCAAGGAACAAATCCAGGTGCGAATCCCAGCGAACCGGGTGGCGGCACCATTGGCGGGGTATCGTCCTCTGTCCTGACTGTGCAGCCGGGACAAATCCGGATCGTCGACGGCCAGGCAACGGTAGAGGCGCCGACGGGAACGACGGAGGTTCGGCTGCCTGCCGATGCCGTACGGAAGCTGGGCGAGAACCGGTTTGAAGTAAAGGCAGGTCAGGCTGCGATCACCTTGCCGCCGGCCGTTGTGTCGCAATTGCTGAACCTGCTGGCTGCCGATTCTCGTAAGAATGCCGTCATTTCCTTGCAATTCGTCCCATTAACTGATTTGCAGATTAAACAGTCATTGGAGAAGGCACAGACGGCCACGGGGATAAACATGCAGCTTGCGGGCGCCGCCTATGATTTCGCCCTTTCGATTAAGGGACAGAGCGGCAGCTCGGCCGTCCTATCGGAATTTGAACAGCCAATCACGATAAGGCTGCAAGCGGGGGACGAATCGGCTTCCGGGGTAGCAGCCATCTATCATCTTTCGGACCATGGCCGGCTGGATTACATCGGCGGCGAATACGTTAGCGGTCAATTCGCTACGCAGGTGAATCACTTCAGCCGCTACGCCGTGCTGAAAGTATCCAAGTCATTTGCGGATGTCCCGGCTGATCATTGGGCAGCCAGCGTCATTGGGAAGCTCACGTCGCAGCTGATTATCCAAGGAACAGGTGAAACGACATTCTCGCCGGAACGAAGCCTGACGCGCGCGGAATTCACCGCGCTGCTGGTCCGGGCGCTTAAGCTTACGAAAGCGGGAACATCAGAGTTTGTGGATGTTAAGCCGAGCGATTGGTATGCGGAGGAAGTCGCCATCGCCGTGAAGGCGGGCATAGTGCAGGGGAAAAGCACGTCGTTATTTGAGCCTCACGCGTCCATTACGCGTGAAGAAATGGTTGTCATGACGATGCGGGCATACCGGAATTCTAATGCAGGAGAAGCAGCCCCGGACCGCAATACGGCGTTCGCGGACGGAAACCGGATTTCGGATTGGGCATATGAGGACGTATCGGAGGCTGCCAGCCTCAGGCTCATTCAAGGCAAGCCGTCCGGCCGATTCGAACCCCAGGGTCAAGCGACCCGGGCAGAAGCGGCACAAGCCATATCCAATTTTCTTGAATTAGGGTCAAACAAACCATAGATGGAGTCAGGCGCGATCTTCGTGATGCATGAAGCGTTGGGCGCACTGTGAGAGGAGCAGCAGCATGGTTGGAACCAAAAAAGGCGCTTTGAATAACGGAGTGCATCATTATACGGAAGCGGACCGATATATTTGGCCGGAGAAACCGGAAGTACGGAAGTCCTTGAGCAAATTTCAAGACCATAAGCTTGGGCTCATGATGCATTGGTCTCCGGCAAGCCAATTGGGCATTTACGAGTCCTGGTGCATGTCGGACGATAGTGCGGCTTGGTCCAAGAAAGATGTGGACTGGACCGACGATATGCAGGAATTCAGGGAGCAGTATAGGGAATTGGGAAAGACCTTCAATCCCGTCCGGTTCCAGCCGGATGCGTGGGCAGATTTGGCAAAGGACTGCGGCTTTCAATACTTGATATTCACGACCAAGCACCATGACGGATTCTGTATGTGGGATACGGAGACGACAGATTACAGAATTACGAATCCCGATCATCCGTTCAGCAAGCATCGCTATGCAGACATTTGCCGACATTTGTTTGATGCATTCAGGAACCGGGGGATGGATGTGCATGCATACTTTTCCAAGCCCGACTGGAGCACTCCCTACTATTGGTCTCCTGAATTTGCTTCAGCGGGAGATGGCAGGACGCAGCGCAATGTAAACTACGACGTAGCGCAGCATCCCGACTTATGGGAGAAGTTTGTGCAGTTCACGCATCGTCAAATTACCGAGATTCTTACGAATTATGGACGCATTGAAGCGTTATGGCTGGACGGCGGATGGGTCCGTCCGGATCATAAGGGTCAGGATGTCAGAATCGGTGAAATCGTCGAGCGGATCCGCGAGACCTCGCAGCCGCACCTGATGGCGGTTGACCGAACCGTCGGAGGGCCGTATGAAAACTTCATTACGCCAGAGCAGACCGTTCCGGAAGAGCCGATCCCGGTTCCTTGGGAGAGCTGCGTCACGATCGGCAACCGGTTCTCGTTCAATTACGACGACGAATTCAAGTCACCTAGGCAATTGGTTCATCTCCTCGTTAATATCATAGCCAAAGGCGGTAATTTGGCCTTGAACATTGCGCCGCAGCCGGACGGAAGGCTTCCCCGCAGAGGGATGGAGGCATTGCGTGGTCTGGGCGCATTCCTGAAGCGTAACGGGGAAGCCGTATACGGGACACGTGCGTGCGCGCCCTATTTTAAGGACGGCTGGGCCTTTACCAGGAAGGAACATACGATATATGCCTTTTACTTATATGATGATTCGGCCGAGGTCCGTAGTGAATTTATGCTTCCGGATTTTGGAGCGGTAAGAGCCGTTTCGCTGTTAAGCGATGACGCTGAGGTTGCGGCAGAAGTGGGGAAGGATGGCCGTATCCGGATCCAAGTGTTATCCAGAACTTCGCATGCTGCACCGTATGCCGATGTGTTCCGCATCGATTGCGGCCATGCATCCAATGAACGGGAATGAAACAGGTAAGATAGCAGGATAAAATCCTGGCAACCCGCCTCTTGCGGCAAAACCGCTTGAGGTGGGTTTTTATTTTCTTTTGCAGAGGTATCGTATTTACATATCAGCCATTGCCCTCCAAAAATTTTTCGTCTAAAATAAGGATAATTCACTCCGGCATTCCGCTTCCAAGGCTTGCGCGCATCGATGCACCTCAGCCGTTGTAAACCACTTCGCTTCATATTCAGCATGATTTTCCGCTTTCTTAGCATCCTGCCAGTATTCATTCCTGTTCATGAAAAAGACGGATTCACCGCTAAAGCCCAGCATAGGTCCACTTCGTTATGATAGCGCTTTCTTGGCTAATCCTATGCATGTTAACACAAGGGGGGAGAAGATGCAGAGGGATTATTCCTACTATAAAAAGATATTCGAAAGCAAGCCCAAGCCGTTCGGGTTCGTGGACCTGGATCTTTTGGATGCGAACGTCGGGCAAATCATCTCCCGGGCGGGGGCCAAGAACATCCGCATCGCGACCAAGTCGGTTCGCAGCGTCGCCCTGATCAAGAGAATTCTGCATCAAAGCCCGGTTTTTTGCGGCTTGATGTGCTATTCCCCGCAGGAGGCCGTTTATTTAGTTAAGCAGGGCCTGGACGATATCGTCATGGGGTATCCGGTGTGGGAGCCTGCGGCCTTATCGGGGCTGGCCGAGCTGATCCGCCAGGGCAAATCCATCACGTTAATGGCGGATTCCATCCCGCACATCGAACATATCGAACGGATTGCGGAGCGCTGCGGCGTCCGGTTTCCGGTCTGTCTCGACATGGATATGTCGATGGACGTTCCGGGGCTTCATTTTGGCGTCTGGCGATCACCGATCCGCACGATAGAGGATGCGAGGCCGGTTGTAGCCCGAATTTTGTCTTCCGGCGGCGTCTTGATGGATGGCGTGATGGGATACGAAGCGCAGATCGCCGGCGTCGGGGACCAGGCGCCGGGCATGGCCGCCAAGAATGCGCTGGTACGCAAGCTGAAGCAGCGTTCGGTCAAGCAAATTCTTGCGAAGCGGGCCGAGCTCGTCGCGATGATCGAGGACGCGCTGGGCGCGCCCCTGCGGTTCGTGAACGGCGGCGGCACCGGCAGCCTGCATACGACGACGCTGGAGGAGGCGGTGACCGAGGTGACCGTCGGCTCAGGGTTCTTTTCGCCGGGATTGTTCGATTACTACAAGGACTTCAGGTACCAGCCGGCGGCGGGTTATGCGGTAGAGATCGTGCGCAGGCCGGCGGAGCATCTCTACACCTGCCTTGGCGGAGGTTATGTGGCCTCGGGAGCTGCAGGCAAGGATAAGCTGCCGAAGCCGTACCTGCCGCAAGGCGCTGCGCTGCTGCCGCTGGAAGGAGCGGGGGAAGTGCAGACACCCGTCTTATACAAAGGGGAGGAGCGGCTCGAACTGGGAGATCCGGTCTTTTTCCGGCATGCGAAGGCAGGAGAAATATGCGAGAGGTTTAACGGGCTGTATGGCGTTTCGGAGGGCGAAATCACGGAACTAATCTCAACGTACCGGGGGGACGGACAATGCTTTCTCTGAATGAAAATCGGAAGGTATGGAAAAATTGGTCGGGAATCGTCCGCAGCACGCCACGGCATATCGCCTATCCTTCGACCGTGGATGAGGTTGCTTCTCTGGTGCAGTCCTGCGCGAGGGATGGCAAGGGCATCCGGGTGATCGGAGCGGGGCACTCCTTCACGCCGCTCGTGCAGACGCAGGATGTGCTGGTGTCGCTCGACCATCTGGCCGGCGTCGAGCCAGTGGATGAAGCAACGCGCAGCGTCTGGATCTGGGCCGGAACGAGGTTGAAGGATTTGAGCGAGGATTTGCACCGGCAGGGCTGGGCGCAGGAGAATCTGGGCGATATCGATACCCAGTCCATCGGCGGCGCCATCGGAACCGGTACGCACGGCACGGGAATCCGGTTCGGCTCCTTATCCACCCAGCTGCTGGAGGTTCAGGTTGTGACGGCGTCAGGCGAGCTGCTGACCTGCAGCGAGGAACAGAACCGCGACCTGTTCAAGGCGCTTCAGGTTTCCCTCGGCATGCTGGGCATCATCGTGAAGGTCAAGATCCGCGTCGTGCCGTTGACGGTGCTGCATTACAGAAGCGAACGCTTCACGATCGACGAATGCTTCCGGCGTTTAGCCGAATTCCGCGACAACCATGACCACTTCGAGTTTTTCTGGTTCCCCCATACGGATACCGTGCAGGTCAAACGGCTGGATGGGACGGACGAAAAGCCGGAGGGAGGCGGCCGCTTCTGGACTCATATGAATCAAATGGTGATGGAAAACGGCTTGTTCGGGCTCATGTCGGCAGGATGCCGTGCCTTTCCGGGGCTGTGCAAGCCGGTCAGCCGCTTATCGGCGCGGTTTGTCCCGACGGGCAAGGACGTGGCGTACAGCCACCAGCTGTTTACCACGCAGCGTCTGGTCCGGTTCAATGAAATGGAATACAGCGTGCCTGCCGGCAGCATGGAGGAGGTCGTCAGCGAGATCCGGGCCAGCGTCGCGGCGCAAAGCCATGCGGTGCATTTTCCGGTGGAATGCCGTTATGTCAAGGGCGACGATATCTGGCTGAGCCCGGCGTATGGACGCGACTCTGCCTATATCGCGGTACATATGTACAAGGGCATGGAGCATCAAGTGTATTTCCGGGATATCGAGGCCATTTTCCGCCGCCATGGAGGCCGGCCGCATTGGGGCAAAATGCACACGCGGACCGCAGCGGAGCTGTCAGGACTGTATCCGCAGTGGGAGGCTTTCCGTGAAGTCAGGGAGCAGCTGGACCCGGCAGGTATTTTTCAGAATGATTATTTGCGCAAACTGTTTGATGTGAAATAGCTATAAGTGCTTAACCAAAGAGCCGCCCTGGGTCATGTGATCTGGGGCGGCTCTTATTGTGACAATCGTTTACACGAGATGGTGAAGGGGCCGATGCTACTGCTTGAAATCCTGGCGGGCGTCCGCAGCCGGGCCGAGGAGCATCTCCGGAACTCTCACCGGCTTGGCAGGCAGGCGGATATGGACCTTCGTTCCTTGTCCAGGCTCGCTTGCGAGCGTAATGCCATAGGGCTCCCCGTATTTCAAACGGATCCGGTTGTGGACGTTGCGAAGGCCGATATGCTCGCTCAGCAGCGCATCCTCCGACTGCAGGATCTGGCGGAGCTTCGTCAGGCGCTCCGGTCGGATGCCGATGCCGTTATCCGAAATCATAATGCCGAGTTCTCCGGCATCGTTCTGCCGTGCCTCGACCCGAATCACGCCCCCTTTGCCGATGCTCTCCAGGCCATGATTGATGGCGTTCTCCACGATCGGCTGCAGGATCATTTTCGGAACCGCCAGCCCCTGCAGCTCTTCCGGGCAGTCCTGCTCGTACTGGATGCGGCCGGAGAAGCGAAGCTGATGGATTTTCATATAACTGCTGACGATCTGCAGCTCTTCCCCAAGCGGTACCTCGTCGCCGCCCTTGATGCTGTAACGAAGCATGCGGCTGAGGGCCCCGGCCATCTCGTACGTTGCCTTGCTGCCCTCGACGATCGCGATGCCCTTGATCGTGTCGAGCGTATTGCTCAGAAAGTGCGGGTTGATCTGGCTCTGCAGATAGGCGAATTCGATACGCTGCTTCTCCAGCTCTGATTCATACAGCTCCGAATTGGTCTCGATCAGCTGATGGGTCAGGCCGTGAATGCGTTCCAGCATCGTATTGAACTCATTGGATATGACTTCGATTTCGGCGTATCCCTGAAGGTGAACGCGGGAATGCAGCGCATCGAGATTTTGCGTCTTCAGCCTCTTCATGAAAGACATCAGCAGGGACAGCGGCTTGAGCACGTTCATTTTCATGATGCTGTAGAGAAAGAAGATGAGCAGCAGCATCACGGCGGCTAACGTATAGCTGGTCCGCTTTAACCGGTCGAGTCCCTTCATCAGGATGCTGATTGGCGTCACGGTGACGATTTTGCCCCGGATTTCCGGAAGCGCATGGACTTGAATGATATACCGGCTGCTTTTTATCGTCTTGACGGGTTCGGATGGCTTACCGCTGCGCAGTACGGCGCGTATTTCTTCCTGCTGCTTGGCCCCCGGCTCGGTATTGGAGTAGACGAGTTCCTGCGCATCGTACAGGTAGAAGCTTGTCCCGGCGAGGCGGGGGAACTTCTGAAATTCCTTATTGATGTCCTGCACATCCAGTGCCAGTACGATAAAACCGGCTTTTTCGCCATAAGCGATTTTGCTTCCGGAAGAGAAGATATTCATGCCGAACAGAAAGTGATCCCGCTCATTGACCATGTCTCCCGGCACGAACCCGGCATAATGCACGGTTCCGTCACTGCCGATCCCGGCACCGACCGCATCCGTTTGACGGATGCCGCCCTTCATGGAGATCAGCTTGCCGTGATTACTGACGATGGCGATGTCGATAATGTTGGGATACGTGCTTTTAATGACGCTCATCAGCCCCTGGACCTTTTTAGACAGCTCGTAGATCCGCAAATTGTCGCTTTCAGCAAGCAGATTCTGAACCGTGGCATCGTATCCGAGGTTGATCATCAGCTCGGAAATATTGGCATAATTCGAGGAAATCCGCTGCTTCATCATGGAAATCAGCTCTTCATTATACTGCGTGTTCTGCTCGATAATGAATTTGCTGGACTGACGATAGACCCCGAGCACGACGACGGGAATGATTGCGATGATGACCAGACCGATGACGATGAATTGATAACGGATGGACAGCTTTCTGAAAAAACTCATCGGCTGTGCTTCTCCCGGTATTGGGTCGGGGTCATATTGGTAATGCGCTTGAAGATCCGGGTG
Organism: Paenibacillus sp. SAFN-054; assembly: GCF_051966755.1. Classification (NCBI taxonomy): domain Bacteria; kingdom Bacillati; phylum Bacillota; class Bacilli; order Caryophanales; family Paenibacillaceae; genus Paenibacillus; species Paenibacillus sp. SAFN-054. The sequence goes on along the minus strand of NZ_JBQCKS010000006.1, from coordinate 27,725 downwards.
AAGTAGAAGTAGTCGTTGAAGCCGCATCGATCGCCGATTTGCTTGATCGGATCGCCCGTTTCCGTGAGCAGCTTGCAGGCATACGCGATCCGCTGGTTGGAGACGTATTCGATAAAGTTTTCCCCGACCTCCTTTTTGAACAGGTGGCATAAGTAATTCGGACTTAAGAAAAATTTCTCCGACATGCCTTGGATCGACAGGTCATCGGTAAAATGGTCATGGATATACTTCACGATTTCGCGGATCGTTTTATGGGAAATGTCAGGGCGAACGGGACCCGCCTGGCTCTCCAGATCATGGAGCGTATGCTCCACCAAATAATCGATCATGGCTCCGGCATGTCCGAAATGATAAGACAGCTCCTCATACCCTTCGAACATTCTTCCGCTGCCGGGCACGCCTGCCCGGAAAAAATGATAGATCAGCGCCGTGAAGATCAGGTAAGCATCCTTCATGCTGAACCGGCCGTCGCTGAAGTGTTTTTTTGCCGCATTCATGCAGGAGAGGAATTGAACCCGGTCTTTGCGGGCGAGCGCGTCGGAAATGCTCTTCAGCATCTCTTCCAATACAGGGTTGGTCTGCGGCGGCGGGCTGAATATGCCCGGTTTGCCTGTCGTGAACGTGCCGTAAGAGGCGAGTGAAGCCGCCTCCAGCGAGGCATTCAGCTCCGTGAGGCCAGAGATGGAAAAACCGGTGCCGATGCTGTACATCGTGCCGTCATGCGCCCCGCTGATATCCTGCAGAAGCTCCCCGGCTGACTCCTCGTGGACGAGATATCCGGCGCGGCGCGGACTCATCTGAAAGCTGAGATGCTTGATGCTCTGCTGCAGCACGGCAGGCTTGGCGCTTTGGACTACGATCGGCAGCAGCTGCTGACCGGGGCCTGCCGTCATGCCGGACTGCTGCAGCACCTGCCCCGTAAGCTCCATGTCTCCGGAGCAGATCGCCTCGTATAGATCCGGGCTCCGAGCAGGTCCCGTCTCCTTGTGTCGGGATCCCAGCACCTCGGCGAGCCTTCCGAGCATGCTGTCGATCTCTTCGATCTCGAAGGGCTTGAGGCAATAGCCGAAGGTTCCGTAGTTAAGCGCCTTTTGGGCGTAAGCGAATTCCGCATGAGCGCTGAGCACGACGAAGAGGGTCTCGGGCGAAGCTTCCTTCCCGCGTTTGATCAGCTCCAGTCCGTTCAGCACGGGCATCTTGATATCCGTCAGCACGACATCGGGCCGGTGCTTCTTCACAAGGTCGAGCGCGTCTTGTCCGTTATCCGCGTCGCCGATGACTTCAAATCCGCGGGCGTTCCAGTGAACGCCGGATTTAATGCCCTCGACGATCCATTTTTCATCATCCACAATCAATGCTGTATACATCATCTTCCCCCCTTGAATGGTTAGAAACGTGACATCCTGAGTCAAAAAGGAAAGCGCATTCATGGCTCTATCGTCAGGATACATGACTTTCATAATTTGGTAAACCGAAGGTGAAGCATGCAGCTATAGAGATTTTTACGAAAAATATATACAAAACTCAGATTCGACTCCGCACATGCCGTTACATGGGAAGCGGAGTCCACATGTTTGCGGAATTATGTCTATATGCGGCTATTCTGCCGCTGAATATAATGGACATAAGCAAGCGGCCGGAAGGAGCAGGGTACGGATCAACAGATTGCAAGCGCATACACATAAATGAAAACGGTTGACTGCCACCGGCACATGGCTAAATTCAATCCTCACGAAAGGCGGCGAAACGAGATGAAACGAAGCAGTGAAGCAGGCGGCCGTTCTTCGAAAGGCGGACTCCTGAGCACGATGCGGCAGTACAAGTACCATTATTTAATGGTTCTGCCAGTCCTCGTCTGGTACATTCTTTTCAGCTATCTGCCCATGTACGGGATCACGCTTTCCTTCAAAACCTTTGATTTCAGTAAAGGCATCCTCGGCAGTCCTTGGGTTGGCCTTCAGCATTTTCGCGACATATCCCATGACCCGGAATTCTGGAGCGCATTCAAGAATACGGTCATTATCAGTTTGTCGAAGCTGGTAATCCACTTTCCGCTTCCGATCATCCTGGCGATGGTCATGAACGAATTTTCGCGGACGAAGGCGAGAAAGTTTTTTCAGACGCTGTTTACCTTCCCCCATTTTATATCATGGGTCGTACTGGCGGGAATATTGACCAACATTTTTAGTAACGACGGTGTTTACATCCAGCTGATGACGCTGCTAGGCTTCGATGCCTCCTCACCGCTTGTGAGCGTGAACGGCTTTCGGCCGATGATCTACCTGAGTCATGTGTGGAAGGAGATCGGGTGGGATTCCATCATCTATATGGCGGCACTCACCGGTATCAATCCGGAGCTGTACGAAGCCGCCGAAATGGACGGGGCCAGCCGCCTGCAGCGTTTGCGGTATATTGCCTGGCCGGGCATCAAGAGCACGGTGGCGATTCTCTTCATCCTGACGATCGGCAACCTGCTCAGCCTGGGCTCGAGCTTCGAACAGATTTTCAACCTGTACAGCTCGCCGGTATATTCCGTCGCAGACACCATCGACACGTATGTTTACCGCACCACGTTTACGGTCGGCGCCGATTTCGGCTATATGACGGCCGTCGGATTAATCAAATCCGCAATCAGTTTGGTGCTGCTCGTTGTGGCCAACATGACCGTGAAAAAAATGGGCGAGCAGGGATTGTACTAACGCGCAAAGGGGGACTTTTCTCAAATGGATCACGCCTTGGCTCCGAAAAAGAAAATCAGTGCCTACGATGTGGCAGTGTACATCATCCTCGGCATTCTGGCGATCATCACGTTCTATCCGTTTTATAATGTACTTATCATTTCCGTCGCCCGTTTCGACGTGATCAGCAAGTCGAATTTGTACTGGCTTCCGCTCTCCTTCGATTTTTCAGCGTACAAGCTGATTTTCGGGGACGGGAAGTTCTGGAACGCCTTCGGCGTAACGGCTCTTGTTACCGCGGCGGGAGTGGCATTCAGCATGGTAGTCTCCGTCGCAGGAGCGTATGCGTTGTCCAAAAAAGGCATGCCGGGCCGCAATCTGTTCTTGACGATGATCCTCATCACCATGTTTTTCAACGGGGGGCTCATTCCTTTTTACCTGATCGTGAAAAACCTTGGGCTCGTCAACAACATTCTTGTCATGATCATTCCGGCAGGCATCAATACCCTGTATTTGATTATCATGAAAAACTATTTCAATACGATTCCCGAAGGCCTGGAGGAATCCGCGAAGCTGGACGGGGCCAATGATATCACGATTCTGCTCAAGATCATCATCCCGATTTCCGCGCCGTTCATGGCGACCTTCGCCTTGTTCTATGCGGTGGAACGGTGGAATGAATGGTGGCATGCGCTCATCTTCATCAGCGATTCCGCTAAGGCGCCGCTGCAGATCTATTTGCGGGAGGTGCTGATCACCTCGAACTCTTCGCTGAACAGTATGGCGATGACGCAGGCGGAGCAGACGGCTACCGCGAAGATATACACCCCGAGCCTGCAAATGGCGACCATTATCGTCTCTTGTCTTCCGATCATGCTGGTGTATCCGTTCCTGCAAAAGCATTTCGCCAAAGGCATTCTGGTCGGCTCCATTAAAGAATAAAGCACCAACACATACAGTCACCGCTTCATCCAAATACAAAGAGGAGGGTTTGGCATGAAAAAAACACGCAAGTTCAGCATCCTGCTGATGACGCTCGCCATGATGGCGACACTGTTCGCAGCTTGCGGCAGCAAAGACAATGCAAGTGAAGGCAATACCGGCACTACGACCGACGGCAAGAGCAGCACGGCGGCATCGGATGACGATCCGTTCAAGGAGCATCTGGACATTTCGGTGGCATTCTGGGATGTCGACGATGTGGCCGAAAAGTGGGGGAAGGACCAAATTTTTCAGGACTTAATGAAAAAGTTCAACATTACGATCAAGCCCGTCAACGTGACATGGGATGACTATGTGCAGAAATATCAGATGTGGGCAGCCTCCGGCCAGCTCCCGGATGTTTTCGCGACGGATGCCATCGGTACGCAGTATTACCGCAACTGGGTCAATCAGGGCATCGTGAAGGCGCTGCCGGAGGATATGAGCAAATACCCGAACCTGGCCGAGTACTTCGAAACGCCGGACGTGAAGGGCCTCAGCGAAAACGGCAAGTTTTACAACATCCCGCGGCGGATGTTCCCGACCGTGGATTGGAGCGTGCTTGACCGGGTCGTCCTGTACCGTTGGGATTTGGCGCAGAAGGCCGGGATTACCAAAGAACCGGAATCCTGGGATGAATTCAAAGCCATGATGCAGGCTATCGTGGACAAGGATCCGGAAGGCAAGAACGTAACAGGCCTGACATCCTCCACGACCAAAATGCTCGGCGGTTTCTTCTGGCTGTATGGCAACGCGGCAGCGACGAGCGACGGAAGCGGCAGCGATTTCAAGTGGATCAAAGAAGACGGCAAGTTCGTGCCAGCCGTATTCTCCAAAAATGCGCTCCCTGCCCTGCAAAATATGAGAGACATGTTTGAACATAAACTCGTCGATCCGGACATCGCACTCACGAAGCCGGACACAGCGTACGATAAATTTGTTTCGGGTAAGTCTGCTGCACTTCTGGCGGGCGGCGGATTCCTGGGCATCGATCAGAACATCTATGAAAAACGTTGGAAAAACGCCTATCCGAACGCTGATTTTACACAAAGCATTAAAGTATTGAAGCCGATGGTGGGGCCGGACGGCAACCGTTATCATCCTGTATTCAAAACTTATTGGTCCGAAAGCTATTTCAACGCCAAAATTGATGACAAAAAGCTGGACCGCATTCTTCGTCTTTATGACTACATCCTGTCTCCGGAAGGCAATGATCTGCTGACCTACGGCATCAAGGACGTGGATTACAAAGTGGAAGGCGACAAGAAAGTACCGCTTCACGATACTTCCTTAAACGAGAAATATCCGGCAAAAGGCTTCATGATGAATCTGGTGACGTACAATACGTCGAACGCTTACGACATCAACAATCCGACGATCGCGAACAAGGCGATCCGCCAGGAGGCAGTCGACTTTGTCGATTGGAGCATCAAAAACTCCAAGGTGCCGGATTACGATATCCGACTGACCTATATGTCCACGCCAACAAAAGATAAATTCAGTGTGCTCGACCATGACGACCTGCTCAACGTTATGCTGAGCAAGGACCCAGTCGATAAGGCTTGGGAAAGCATCCTGAATAACTACAAGGCGAAGGGCCTCGATAAAATGATCGAAGAGGTCAACGCCAAGGCGAAGGAACAGGGCATCGAATAACGACAAAAGACACAGCCAAGCCATTAAACGCAGCCTTAATCGCGGCACCGGGCGCCCCTTTAGACGAGTTGGAAATGTTCCCCACGGAACCATTGATCCAGAGTCGGAAGAGGGGCGCCCTTTCCATATGCCGAAGGCGTCCGCACCGGACGTACTCTTTTATCCAAACGAGGAGGGAATGCAATTGAGGAAAAAACATCTGGCGAAGGTATTGTCGACGCTGGTGGTGGGGCTGCTGCTGTTATCCCTGAGCCTGCCGGGAGGCAAAGCCGTGGTACACGCGGACAACAAGGCGTATTACGTCGATGCCGTGGGCGGCAATGACGCCAACAGCGGGCTCAGCGAATCGGCTCCGTGGAAAACGGTAGCCAAGGTGAACAGCACCACGTTCCAGCCGGGAGACCGCATTTTGTTCAAGGCAGGGGGCGTATGGAGCGGGGAACTGTGGCCGAAGGGATCGGGAACCAGCGGAAGTCCCATCAAGATCGATATGTACGGAACGGGCAGCAAGCCGGCATTTACCGGCAGCCAGACCGCGAACCAGACGCTGCGCCTGGATAATCAGGAGTACTGGGAGATCAGCAATCTGGACATTTCAGCCAATTATACGGATTCCTTTACACGCCGCGGCATTTACGTTCACGCCAGCGATTACGGGACCGTAAACCACCTTTATTTCAACAACCTCGTCATCCATGACGTGTGGCCCAACATTACACATACGAACAACAACACGGCCAAAGATACGGGAGGCATCTTTTTCTCCATTACGGGCGGCACGACGGTAACCAAGTTTAACGACATCCGGATTGAGAACAACACCATCCGCGATTTGGACCGGGAAGGCATCACGCTCACCTGGAGCTCCTGGTCGAACCGCCAGGGAGAGACGGGAGGCGCCGGGCCATGGACAGGCAGCACGAACGTCGTGGTACGGAACAACTACTTCTCGAACATCGGCGGAGACGGACTGGTGGCTCAGGGGCTGCAGTCGCCGCTCGTTGAGTACAACACGATCGACGGTTTCAATAAACGCAATTACAACGTCAGCTATAACGCCGGGCTGTGGGCCTATTCGACGGACGATGCCGTTTTCCAATACAACGAAGGAATGAACGGCAAATCGACGCGCGACGGTATGCCGTGGGATGCGGACGCGAGAACGAACCGGACCGTGTTCCAGTACAACTACAGCCATGACAACGAAGGCGGCAGCATGCTGTTCATCAGCTATGGCACGGAATATTCGCGGGATGCCGTGTTCCGCTACAACATCAGCCAGAACGACCGGAATTTCCTGATCACGGCGACGAATCCCGTAAACGCCAGCATTTACAACAATGTCTTTTATACCGGCAGCGGGGTGTCGGCCAAGGTGTTCAATACGAGCAGCGGCACGGCAGCCTTCAAGAACAACATCTTCTACAACCAGGGCACGGCAGCGACCGGCGGCTGGGGGGCCGGTTACACATACAGCAATAACGTCGTGTATGGCAATTACGCTTCACTGCCGAGCGATCCGAGCCTGATCACGTCCGACCCGAAATTCGTGAACCCGGGTACGGGCGGCAATGGCCGAAACACGGTGGCCGGCTATCAGCTGCAGAGCACATCGCCGGCGATCAACAGCGGTGTCAGCATCGCAGGTAACGGCGGCAAGGACTTCTGGGGCAATCCGCTGTACGTGGGTACTCCCGACCGGGGAGCCTATGAGCATCAAGGTTCTGTATCTACACCAGTGAACGTAGCCTTGGGCAAAACGGTGACGTCCGGCAGCTTCGTTAATAATCCGGAGCGTGTAACGGACGGACAGGCTGGAAACAAGGAGCAGTATGCGGGACTCGACAGCGGCCTGCAGTGGATGAAGATGGATCTCGGGGCTTCCGTTCCGGTCAGCCGGATCAAGCTGTGGCATTATTTCGACGGCAGAACATACCGGGACGTTGTCGTACAGCTGTCTACGACGCCGGATTTCACAAGCGGCGTGACGACGGTGTTCAACAACGATGCCAATAACAGCGCGGGGCTTGGCGCAGGCACGGATGCCGAGTATGCGGAAACGGCCGCGGGCAAAGAAATTTCGTTTGCTCCCGTGCAGGCCAGGTATGTGCGGTTCTGGTCTAATGGCAGCACGGCCAACGCTTGGAATCATGTCGTGGAGGCCGAAGTATACGCCGTTACTACGCCATAAGGAGTTGAAAATCGCGATGCGAATCATCCCGGTAAAGCGGTGGAAACAGCTTGGGATCCTCCTGTCGTCTTGCTGCCTCCTGGCTGCGGCCGCAGCCGGATACGCCTTTGCCAGGGACGGTGAGACAGCGAACGGTCCCGTAATGACGGTGAATGGAGAAGAAGTTACGGCAGAGGAATTTGAATCCTTCATGTCCCGCGAACGGCTTGATACGATCGGGTATTTTCAGACCCGATACGGAGCTGCGTATGATGCGAGTTTTTGGCGTCGTAGTTATGAGGGTCAGACTCCGCTTGAGGAGCTCCGGCAGCGGGCCATGGATCAGCTTGTACGAACCAAGGTTCAGCAGATTGCCGCCAAGCGGGAGGGGCTGACGGATAATATATCGTACGAAGCGCTGATGCTGGAACGCGAGGAGGAGAACCGGAGAAGGGAGGCTGACGTTCGGGCAGGCCGGGTCATTTATGGCCCGGAGCAGTATGGCGTGGAAGAGTACGAACAATATGCATTCAGCCGCCTGCGGACCGGCCTGCTGGAGCGGCTCGCATCTGGGGAGCTGTCGCCGGCGCCAAGCGAGATCGATGCTTATTACAGGGAGAATCGGGATGAGCTCTATCAAGCCGCACCGACGGTCCGCGTGATCAAGCTGCTGGTGTCCGGGCGTACCGCGTCCTCCCTGCAGCAGGCGGAGCTGGCTGCTCGGCAGGGCAAGAGTCTGAGCAGCCTGAGAGCGGACGGCATATCCGCGGATCATGGCATGAAGTTGTCCGAGCAGGTATTCGACGAACGGTCGCTTCGGGATGACTCGCGGTATGAGCCGGAGCTGCTGACGGCGGCGCAGCACCTTCAGCCGGGAGAGCGGAGCGGTGTTGTTCCCGTGGCGGAAGGCTATGCCATACTGGAATGCCTGGAACGGAGCGGCGGCGGATATGTCCCGCTGCCGCAGGTCGAGGCAGATATAAGAAGCAGACTGCTTGAGCATAAGTATGAAGCCTGGCTGGAGGCGCAGATCCGGCAGGCGAAGGTGGAGCTGAACGAGGACGAGTTCGAAAAGCTGGAGATCAGGGATTAAGTCTTCCGATTAGGAAGCGGATGGTCTAAACACAAGAGGACCCTTTCTGTTGAATGCGGAGGGGTCCTCTTGTGCTGTATTTTTCATATCGCTTGTTCCTGTGTTAACCCCTTACATATTGACTTCCAAAATCAAGATATGATATATAAAAGGAAGAATTAGCACTCAGGATGATAGAGTGCTAACGAATCGTTTGAATTGAAAGGAGCCCGACTCATGATTAAAAAGGAGTTTAAAGCCGAATCTAAACGATTGCTGGAAATGATGATTAATTCCATCTACACCCAGAAGGAAATTTTTCTGCGGGAATTGATCTCCAACGCCAGCGATGCCATCGACAAAATTTACTATAAGGCACTGACGGATGATCAGCTAGTCTTCAATAAGGACGATTACTATATTCGCATCACGGCCGACAAAACGAACCGTACGTTAACGATTACGGATACCGGCATCGGCATGACGCAGGAGGACCTGGAGAATAACCTGGGCATTATCGCGAAGAGCGGATCGCTCGCTTTCAAAACCGAGAACGAAGCCAAGGACGGACATAACATCATCGGGCAGTTCGGAGTCGGATTCTATTCCGCGTTCATGGTTGCCGATCAGGTGACGGTCATCAGTAAGGCGCTTGGCAGCGACCAAGCCTACCGCTGGGAATCCGAGGGCACGGAGGGTTACACCATCGAGCCTTGCGAGAAGGATGCGGTCGGAACGGAAATCACGCTCAAGATCAAAGAGAATACCGAGGATGACCAGTACGATGCTTACCTTGAGGAGTATCGTCTCCGCAGCATCATTAAGAAATACTCCGACTTTATCCGCTATCCGATCAAAATGGAAGTAACCGGACACCGCCAGAAGGAAGGCGAGGATGGCGAGTTCGAGGAGTACAAGGAAGAGCAAACCGTGAACAGCATGGTGCCGATCTGGCGCAAAAACAAGAGCGAGCTGACGCAGGAGGACTACGAGAACTTCTATGCGGAGAAACGCTACGGCTTCGATAAGCCGCTCACTTACGTGCACGTCAAAGCGGATGGTGCCGTCGTGTACAATGCCATCCTGTTCATTCCGGAAAATACGCCTTTCGATTATTACACAAAGGAATATGAAAAAGGCCTGGAGCTGTACTCCAATGGCGTGCTGATCATGGACAAATGCGCCGATCTCCTGCCCGACTACTTCAGCTTCGTGAAGGGTATGGTCGATTCGGAAGATTTGTCTCTCAATATCTCCCGGGAAATGCTGCAGCATGACCGCCAGCTGACCTTGATCGCCAAGAACATCAAGAGCAAAATCAAGAGCCAGCTGCTATCGCTGCTGAAGGATGAGCGCGAGAAGTACGAAACGTTCTTCAAGGCATTCGGCAGACAGCTGAAGTTCGGCGTCTACAACGATTACGGGGCGAATAAGGATACGCTGTCCGATCTTTTGCTGTTCACGTCCTCGAAGGAGAAAAAGCTTGTTTCCCTCGACGAGTACGTCTCGAGAATGCCGGAGGACCAAAAGTACATCTACTATGCTTCCGGCACATCGGTAGAGCGGATCGAGAAGCTGCCGCAAACCGAACTGGTTGCCGATAAAGGCTATGAAATCCTGTACCTCACCGACGATATTGACGAGTTTGCCATCAAGATGCTGATGACTTATAAGGAAAAGGAATTCAAATCGGTATCGAGCGGGGATCTCGGCATTGAAGCGGATGCGGATGACGCGGCTTCCGAGGAGGAAGCAGCCGAGAACAAGGAGCTGTTCGAAGCGATGTCGAGCCTGCTCTCGGGCAAGGTGAAGAGCGTCAAAGCCTCTAAACGACTCAAGTCCCACCCTGTATGCCTGACGGCGGAAGGCGACCTGTCGATCGAGATGGAGAAGGTGCTTAAGGCTATGCCGAACGGCGAAGGCATCCAGGCTGACAAGGTGCTGGAAATCAACGTGCACCACGAGGTGTTCCAATCGTTGAAGGCTGCATTTGATCAGGATAAAGAGAAGCTGGGATTGTATACCAGCCTGCTCTATAATCAGGCTCTACTGATCGAAGGCCTCCCGCTGCAAGATCCTGTCGATTTTACGAATGACATTTGTAAAATCATGGTGTAGTCTATTAAGAAGATAAAGATGCGCAGCCCGGCCTTCCGGAAGGCCGGGTGCGTTTGTTTTAGGATAAGAAAGTGTAGCCGAGGCTAACCATCCTTGTTCCGCAAGAACAACAACCTCAAAATGAGGTTGTCTGCTTAGAAAGTACGACAAAAGACGTTTCTCTTTTATTTCCATAGAAGATGATTTTGTCGGAATAGTGTATAATGATGAAGGCGCGGCCCTTTTTTTTCGCTGCGCATGCTTATCAATCTGGAAGAGGTGTAAATGTTGGAAGACCCAAGGTTACAAATGGAAGAACGTAATATACAGCACGCCATCATTGGAGACGTGATGACCCGTTTGCCGGAAATTCTGCACAGCTTGACCAAATCAAGACTTTCTTCGCTTGCCGCCGTCAATCAAATTTCCGGACGTTCCAAGATGAAGAAGGAAGAGCTTGCAGATGCTCTTTCAGCATATTTGACCGATCCCGAACAGTTGAAGTCCATCGTTGTTGTCACGGATGCGGATGAATGGAACCTTCTCGAGAAGCTCATGAAGGAACCATCCATACAGGAAAATTCGCTTCCTTTCGGACAATATTCTTATTTTCTGGAACGCGGACTGGTATTCAGCTTTTTCAGCGAGGGCAAGCTGCATGTTGTGATGCCGGAGGAAGTTAAAGCCGCCGCATCCACGATCAATCTGTCCGAGCTGAAGCAGGAGCACGGCTCCAAGCAGGAAGCTTACGAATATATCGCCGCCGCCGCGCATCTGTATGGTGTTATCAAGCTGGACAAGCTTGTTCATATATTCAATTCGCAGCATGATGAGGCCGTCACGGAAGAAGAGCTTTCCCATGCCGCCGGTGAAATGATCGAACGCGGTCAGAATATTTTTATTCACGAGGGCGTGTTGTTCAACGGGTTTGTAGCCAGCGGCGATGACGAAGCCAAGCTTGCCGAGCTGACGCAAGATTTGGACAGCAAACCGTACTACATCCCGGCAAAAGAGGAGCTTCTCCGCTATGCGGATTCCAGCTACTTCGAAATGACGCCACAGCTTGCCGAACTGCAGGCATTCGTGCTGAATAACATGTCCAAGGACAAAGAGCTCGTCGAGGCTCTGATGGACGATGTCCAGCTCGCCTGCACTCATAAGTGCGCCATGCAGGATTTGATCAACCAATTCGAGAACCGCAAGGTTTCTTTCAAAACGCCGGTTCATGCACAGCGCGTGATTTCGCTGTTAGCCGAAGTGTACAACCACACCAGAATGTGGTCGAATGGCGGATATACGCTTGTGGAGCTGAGCGCGATTGAGGGGAAGGATCCGCAGAAAGGGCTTGTCCGTCTTGTGGACGAAACCGAAAACGTTGTTCCCAAAGTCGGAAGAAACGAGCCATGCCCTTGCGGAAGCGGCCTGAAGTACAAGAAATGCCACGGTAAATAATATCCTCTAACACGATGGGGATTTCATTAACACCCTGCAGATGATGGGACACGCCAAAATGGTGGAGCGTCCGATGATCTGCAGGGTGTTTTTTGCATGGAATCATTTTCTTCGTAGCTGATGCGTCATCCTCAGCCCCTCCGCTTCTATAGTCGCTTTCTATAAGATATAATATAGGAACTACAGCCTCTCGCACTTCGCTTCTTCCATCCTCATCAAGATTGCCGCGCTTCTAGCGGACGCTTGTGATTCCGATCTCTCAACACCGCATGACGATCTCTTCATCATGATAAATCAACCACTTTTTTCCTTTTAGGATTATCAAGCCGTTTTCTCGTTTAATAACAGATAGGGTGATTGACCGTACGGCCTGTCTGGCAAGAAGAACATCGTGGGTTCTCCCATAGGGTTTCTTTTATTTACTGCTAATCAATGTATATAGAATGAACTGAAGGTAAGCCTTGCTTCCCCTTGTTTCCATTCGGAATACGGACGAAGTGCGACACCTATTCTTCAGTTCAGTTTATGCAGCAGAATCCTTATTTCTTAATTAAAGGAGAATCGGCCATGAAGAGAAAAGAAGTTGTCGCCATGCTGCTAGCGGGCGGGCAAGGTAAACGTCTTAAAGGCTTGACGAAAACGTTGGCAAAGCCTGCGGTTTATTTTGGAGGTACATACCGGATTATCGACTTTCCGCTAAGCAACTGCTCTAACTCGGGGATTGATACGGTTGGCGTGCTGACGCAGTACGAGCCGCTAGTCCTGCATTCGTATATCGGAGTAGGCAGCGATTGGGACATGGACCGCCGGAGCGGGGGCGTATACGTCTTACCGCCGTACGAGCGCGAGGATGGAACGAGCTGGTACCGCGGGACGGCGGATGCCATTTACCGGAACCTGAAGTTTATTGATCAATATGACCCGGAGCACGTGCTGATTTTGTCGGGCGACCACATATACAAGATGGATTATGAACGCATGCTGAATTACCACAAGGAAAAGGATGCGGACTGCACCATTTCGGTCATTGACGTTACCGTGGAGGAGGCTACGCGCTTTGGGATTTTGAATACTGATGACGATCTGCGCATTTACGAGTTTGAGGAGAAGCCGGCCAAACCGAAGAGTACGCTGGCATCCATGGGCGTATACCTGTTCAAATGGGATATGCTCAAAAAGTATTTGCTGCAAAACGTCGAGCAGAAGGATACGACGCATGACTTCGGCAAAGACATCATCCCGTTGATGCTGGGTGAGGGAAAAACCTTGTATGCTTATCCGTTCCAAGGGTATTGGAAGGACGTCGGCACGATCAACAGCTTGTGGGAAGCCAACATGGATCTGCTGTCCGAGGATTCGGAGCTGAATTTGAATGACCCGTCCTGGCGGATTTATACCCGCAATCCCAACCAGCCTGCGGAATATATCGCTCCCGGAGCGAAAGTGCGGAACTGCATGATCAATGAAGGATGCTCCGTATACGGCGAAGTCAATCATTCCGTTCTTTTTTACGGGGTTGAAGTCGGGGAAGGCAGCGTGGTGACCGATTCCGTGATTATGCCTCAGGTGAAGATCGGACGCAACGTGCGCATCCACCGCGCCATCATTACCGAGAACATGGTGATTGAGGACGGCACGGTCATCGGCGAAGACTTGGGCGAGGACAGCGAGATCCTGCTGGTCACGAATGAACAGGAAACGGCCGGCGGCAGTCCGCTGACATCTACAGCTTCTACCCATTAAGGCGTGGCACAAAATCCTGAACGAAGAAAAAGGACGGTGTACGATATGAAGGATCTCATGGGCGTGATCAATCTCGATCATGAGCTTGACCAATTGAATGAGCTGACGTATTTCAGGTGCGGCGCTGCCGTGCCTTTTGCCGGAAGGTACCGGCTGATCGATTTTGTAATGTCCAACATGATGCATGCGGGCGTGCTGGATATCGCGCTGTTCGTCCGCCGTAAATACCGGTCGCTGATGGATCACTTGGGCGAGGGCAGACCCTGGGATCTGGACCGAAAGCGGGGCGGCTTGTTTATCCTTCCTCCCGATTGGAATGATCCTACGGATGTCTCGACGGGCGAGCTGCAGCACATTCATAACAACCAGGATTTTTTTGAGCGGGGCTCGGCGAAATACGTTGTGTATTCCGGAAGCCAGCATTTAAGCAACGTTGATTTTTGCGAAGCCTATGATTACCATTTGAAGCAAGGGGCAGACGTAACGCTGATCTACACCAAAGTGAACCAGCTTCTGCCGGAGCATCAGGCCTGCGCCCGCCTCGACGTGGACGAAAGCGGCCGGGTGACCGATATTCATTTGGAAAGGGAGCATCCCAACGTCTACATGGAGATGTTCATCATGGAGAAGAAGATGTTTCTTCACCTTGTCAAACAGTGCATCGCGCATGGAGAAAGCCATTTTTTCAGGGACGCGATCCAGAAAAACCGTAAAAAGCTGAACATCGCCGGCTACGAATACAAGGGCTACCATGCGGTGATCAACTCGCTGGAAAGCTATTACCGCAACAGTCTGGACCTGCTGGAGCCGGAAAAGTACAATTCCCTGTTCCGGGAGCAGCCGGTGCACACGAAAATCAAATATGAGGTCCCGGCCAAATATCTCGAAACGGCCGACGTGAACAATTCGCTCGTGGCGAACGGATGCCAGATCGGCGGAACGGTCGGGAACAGTATTCTGTTTCGCGGCGTACAAGTAAAGGAAGGGGCGCGCATCCACAACTCGATCATTATGCAAAAATGCGTTATTGAGGAGAATGCGGTGCTCGAAAACGTGATTTTGGACAAAGACGTCGTCATTTCCCGGGGGCGCAAGCTCCAGGGCGATGTGAGAAAGCCATTCGTGGTCGCCAAAGATACCGCGATCTAAACCCTATGCGTCAGGAGGACACTTCTTTTGTTTAACAACAAGGAATTATTCAAAACTGCATTCAAGGAACAGCTGGTCAGCCGGCTGGGAAAAAGCATGGAAGAAGCGACGGCCGGCGACATCTACAAAATTCTCGGCAACCTGATCCGCGAAGTGATCGGGCGCGAGTGGGCAGAGACCAATCAGGAATACAAAGCGCAGCAGGAGAAGCAGGTGTATTATTTTTCGATGGAGTTCCTGATCGGCCGGCTGCTCGGCAGCAATCTGCTGAATCTGGGGCTGCTGGAGACGGTCCGGGAGGGACTGCTCGAACTCGGATGGAATTTGGAGGAAATCGAGGAGCAGGAGCAGGATGCAGGCCTCGGCAACGGAGGATTGGGGCGCCTTGCCGCCTGTTTCCTCGATTCCCTCGCTTCGCTTGGCTATGCGGGCCACGGCTGCGGCATCCGTTATAAATACGGCCTGTTCGAGCAGAAGATCATCGACGGCCACCAGGTGGAGCTGCCGGACGACTGGCTTCAGAAGGGCAACGTTTGGGAAGAACGCCGGGCCGACAAGCGGGTCGAGGTGCGTTTTTGGGGCCAGGTCGACGTTTCGGAAGTGAACGGCAGAACCGTCTTTCATACCGTCAATTATGAAAAGGTCTGGGCCGTACCGTATGATGTGCCGATTATCGGATACGGGGATCTTCACGTGAATACCCTGCGCCTGTGGAGCGCCGAATCGGCGATCGATCCGGCCAAAATGCGGATGGAGGGCCAGAACAGCTATTATAAATTTTTGGATTATAACCGCTCGGTGGAATCGATTTCCGAATTTCTGTATCCGGATGACTCCGGCTATGAGGGCAAGCTGCTTCGCCTCAAACAGCAGTATTTTCTGTGCTCGGCAGGACTGCAAAGCGTGCTGAGGACGTTCGAGAAGCTGGGGCTTCCTTACAGTGAACTGCCGCAAAAAGTGGCGCTTCACATTAACGATACACACCCGACCCTTCTCATTCCCGAACTGATGCGGATCCTGATCGACGACAAGGGCTTCGGATGGGATGAGGCTTGGGAGGTCACGACGCGGACCGTATCGTATACCAATCATACCCTGCTCAGTGAAGCGCTGGAGAAGTGGCCCGTGAACATGGTGCGGGAACTGCTGCCGCGCATCTATATGATCATTGAAGAGATTAATAAGCGCTTCTGCGGCATGCTGCTCGAACGTTTCCCGGGACAGCAGGACCTTGTCTCCCGGGTGGCGATCATCGAAGGCGATCAGGTGAAAATGGCTCATCTGGCCATCGTCGGCAGCTACAGCGTGAACGGCGTGGCCCAGCTGCACACGGATTTGCTGAAGAGCGATGTGATGAAGCCCTTTTACGAGCTGTTCCCGGAGCGGTTCAATAACAAGACCAACGGCATTACCCATCGCCGCTGGCTGATGCACGCGAACCCGGAGCTCAGCCATGCCATTACCGAGAGCATCGGCCCAGAGTGGATTGAGCATCCGCATCGGCTGCTGGAGCTTGAGCGGTTAAAGGATGATGCGGCCTTCCAAGAGGTAATCATGAAGATCAAGCGAAGCAATAAGCTGCGGCTCGCCGACTACATCCAGCAGAAGCAGGGGATCGCGGTCGATCCGGATTCGATCTTCGATGTCCAGGTGAAACGGCTTCACGGGTATAAAAGGCAGCTGATGAACATCCTGCACGTCATGCATCTGTACAATGACATCAAGGATCATCCGTCGGCGGACCGGGTACCGCGCACCTTTATTTTCGGCGCGAAGGCGGCACCAGGGTACTATCTGGCCAAAAGCATCATCAAGCTGATCAACGTCGTCGCGGACGTCGTGAATAAGGATCCTCACATGGACGGCAAGCTGAAGGTGCTGTTCCTGGAGAACTATTCGGTATCCTTAGCGGAAAAGATCATTCCTGCCGCCAATGTGAGTGAGCAAATTTCCACGGCCGGCAAGGAGGCTTCCGGTACGGGCAACATGAAATTCATGATGAACGGAGCGCTGACCATCGGCACGCTCGACGGAGCCAACGTGGAAATGCACCAAATGCTCGGCGACGATAACATGTTCCTGTTCGGTCTGCGGTCGGAGGAAGTGCTCGAGTATTACCGCACCGGCAGTTACCTGGCAAGGGAGATGTATAACCGGGATCCGAAGATCAAGCGGGTGATGGATCAGCTGGTGTCCGCCGGCCCGTTCTGCTGTCATGAACGCGAGTTTGGCCTGATCTATCAGTCCATTATGGATCATAATGACGAGTTCTTCGTCCTCCGGGACTTCGGGAGCTATGCGGATACGCAGGCTGCCGTCGAGCAGGCATACAGGAATGCACAGGCCTGGGCAGCGAAATCCATCGTCAACATTGCGCATGCGGGGCACTTCTCCAGCGATTGCACCATTAACCGTTATGCCGCTGACATCTGGAATATCCGTCCGACGCGCCCGGCAATCCAAGTGTAATGACGTTAAACGAAGAACGGCAGCCCCGAGGGCTGCCGTTCTTATGCTTGCTATGATTCGTATGCGATCGGACCTGTACCGCCGTCCCGCAGCAAGTGTCTGTAATTCGATTTGACGAATTCCACGACCTTGTCGCAAATGATGCGGTGGCCCTCCCGATTCGGGTGTATGCCGTCGGAGCACAGGAACTTCGTGAAATCGGGATGCGCCAGGAATGCGCCCCGCACATCGATGTACTTGGTTTTGGTCAGCTCGGACACCTTAAGGATGGTTGAATTATAACGCTCCTGCCACCAATAAATTTTAGTGACGCTGCCGAGCCATTTCAGGATGTTCCGCTCCGCCTCCGGGTTGTTCTGGCTGACCCATTGAAAATACTTGTCCGCATTCAGCGGGGGAAGGCTCATGAGTACCGGAATGATTTGCTGGCTTTTCAGCTCGTTCACGGTTTCGATGAGCATCGCCTCAAACGTATTAAAGTCCGTTTTCGGGTGATGCTCGGCATCGGGATCCGTCGCGATTTCGTTCCAGTTAAAGTCGCAATCATTGCCGCCGTATTCGATCAGCACAATGTTCGGCTTTTCCTTCAGCACATCCTTTTTCAGGTTGCTTATGCCCTTGAGCAGCGTGTTACCAAACCTTGCCGTATTGCGGACCGCGCCTTTCAGCTTGTTTTGGAGAAGAGACACGTAATTGTCCTCCAGAATCACGTACTTTTTACGCGTCTCGTCGTAAATGACCCCTTTGGAGATCGAATCTCCGGATACGATGTACTTGGCACCGTCATCCCCAAAGTCCAGATTAAATCCACCCACAGCTTCACCCCGTTTCCATGTTTTACTCTTCCTCTATTGTAGTGTAGTCGCTTCCGGTAAAGCAAGTGTCGCAAGGGAAGGAAACGGGTCATCATGGGCAATTTTGACATGTGACGCGAGGTTTTCTAGGGGGACCTGGGGTGCTCGAGAAGGGGAGAATGCCTCCTTGCAGCAACCCGGCGATTCGTAAGTCTTGTCCCGGCATGGTATAATCACCACAAAAAGGAGTGATGACATGACCGTGCAATTCCATGTTCAAGCCACACCCAATCCGAATTCCATCAAAATCAACACGAATACAACGATCTTCGAAGGCCCAAAGAGCACCTCTTTGAAGAGCGGCGATCAAACGGATCACCCGCTGGCCAGTGCGCTTCTTAGCATTGAAGGTATCGACAACATCTTCGGTATCCGGGATTTTGTGACGATCAGCAAGACGCCGGAAGCGGACTGGGACGACATTCTTCCGCAGGTGGAAGCGGCCTTTAACTCGGTTTACGCATAAGTACGGCATGAATGTGCCTGCAATCCGCATCGCTGGTGCCTTAAGCACCAGCGATGTTTGCGTTATTCTTCATTTTCAAACTCCCCTTTTAGCCTCAGCTGTATCATTCGATTTGTATCACCTATACGTAACGTAGCAAAATCCTCTGCCTGAAAAAGGGCTCCGTCTGTTAATAGGCTTAAAGTTCTGCAATCCACAGACTGATAGCCTATATTCCATATGCTGAGAAGGCGCCTCTGGTTATCATGTCTTAGTCTTGTATTCCTGATTGCAGATATCAATCGTCGTACCCGTTTGGCCTATTCACAAGGCGGGGCAATTGTGGTTTTCTGAATAATAGTGACGATTGGTAACTGGCTTGCTTGGCAAGCAGGAGACCTTACTAATGCAGGAGGCCTAGCAATGAATGAATCTTTAGTTAGAAAAAAGCTTTCTTTTTCCGTGCGGATCATGCTCTCCGCCTTATTTTTGACGGGACTTGTGAGCGGCGCGGGGATGACCGGAGGGCTGCCTGCCGCTGAAGCTGCAGCAGCGACCGCACAGCGGGCTGCTTTTACGGATATCCAGGGGCATTGGGCCCAGGAGCAGATCGAAGCTATGGTGCGGCAGGGGATTTTGGATGGATACCCCGATGGCAGCTTCCGGCCGAACGAGCCGGTGAAGGTGGACCAATTCATTAAAATGCTGATATTGTCCTTCAGCGATCTTCATCCCAATCTGGAACGGAGCTGGAAGGGAGCGTTTCTTGATTCGCTATCCGATGAAAACCGTACTATTTTGAAGCAGGATTACCGTTATTATAATTTCAAGCCGGCGATGACCGGATACTGGGCCAAACCGTACATCGACGTGGCCAGCGATTTGAATTTTTTGAGCAAAAGCCGCTTTAGCGACTTTCAGGCCGATATGACCCGGGAGAATGTCGCCGAAATCCTGTATTATACGCTGCAGGAAACGGAATTTCTGGAGGATGAGCAGTTCAGCCGCCAGGTGGCGCAGGCTTACGGCGACTTGACGAGTGCCAATGACCGCGAGCAAAAGTTTATTGCCGAGTCGCTCATCAAGGGCGTGATGCAGGGCTATCCGGACGGCAGCTTCGGCGTTGGCCGTTACGTGACCCGAGCGGAGTCGCTCGTGCTTCTTAACCGTTTGACGGACAAGGCGAAGCGCGTTCCGATCAAGCCGGAATCGGACAAGCTTCAGCGCCTCGTGCCAACGGCAGGCGGCGGTCAGAAAATCGTGGCTTTCCCGGATAAGCAGATGTGGGACGCCTACGAAACGCTGATCAAGGCGGGCAAGCTGCGCGGCACCAATTATGATTTATACGAAACGACGCTGCGGCTGTATAAGGACGAGAAGGAGAAGAAGGCCGTTCAGCAAAGCTCGGGCATCGGCAACGTAGGGGCCGGCACGACTGTGCCGCAGGAGGAGGCAGCCATATGGCTGGATCCGACGTTTAACACCTACGGCATCACGGTACGTCTCCGTGAGGGTACCATCGCCCGGAACAAGGAATCGATCGATCTGTTCGCGAATCAGCTATTCAGCTACGATGCGGCACTCTTTCAACGATGGTTCGATTCGATATGCACTGAAGTAGAGGCAGGACGCGCGCTTGCATCCAAACAAGCGAACGTGGGCGGGTATACGGTCAATGCACTCGTGGATAACGCGCAGAGAACGGTCGTGTTCTCGGTCGCGGCGAAGAAGTAATCCGGGGGTAGACCTCCTTCATGCTATACACGATAAAAAGCTCCCGACAGACCCTTGCTTGGCAGGCCGTCTGTTTGGGAGCTTTTTGTACGATTAAATATAGGGTTGCCGGGCTTATGGCCAGGGTATTGTGCTTCCGTTTGCTGCTGAGGTCTTGCCATACCTGAACTTATGCAGGAGGAAATCGCAGGCCTTGGCGGCTTCGGGTATCGTCATATAAATCGGTAATCAGCCGGAGCGCTTTCATGCCTTCTTCCGCATTGATCCAGAAAGGGCGCCCTTCCTCGATATGCTGGTAAAAGTCGGCGATCAGCTTCTGGTGGCTGGTCCCCCAATACGACTTGCCTCCCTGTGGGGCCGCCGGCGGTTCGCACAGCCGCGTTTCCTTGCCGTCCTTCCAGAGATACAAGGTATCCCTGCGCTGCTGCAAGGTTCCGTTCTCGAACACGATTTCAAGCTCCACGGGAGAATCCGTTCGATAGACGTTCGTCCCGTAAAAGAGCGCCCTTGCTCCATTGGTGAAATCGATGCAAGCATGCGCGGTGTCTTCCACTTCGATCATATCGCCGAGACAATCCGCCGTAACGCTGCCTTTTACGGAGGCAATAGAGCCTCCGAACCACTGCAGCAGGTCCAGGGTATGCAGCGTCTGGTTGATCAGAACTCCTCCGCCTTCGGTGGCCCATTTGCCCCTCCATGCCGCACTCCCGTAATAGGACTGATCCCGGTGCCAGGTAACGATGCCTTTCATGCAGACGAGCTTGCCCAATAGATCGGAAGCAATATACTCATGAATCATTTGCGAGGCGGCGTTGTACCGGTTCTGAAACGTAACGCCCAGCTGAGCTTGGCTGGTTTGCGCGGCTTCGAGCATACCCTTGGCTGAAGCCACATTCTCGGCCATCGGCTTTTCGGTCAGGACATGCTTGCCTGCCGCCAGCAGTTCCACGGCCATTTCCGCATGGAGATGATGGGGGGTGCACAGATGCACCACCTGAATATCGTCCCTCTCCAGTACCATCCGATAATCGGCAGCCGCTTCGCAGCCATAGCGTTCCGCGGTCTTCTGCGCCTTCTTTAGGTCCGTATCGATCGCAAGGCGGAGCTTCGCATGTCCAAGTTCCGTGATCGCGTCCGCATGCAGGGGCGAAATGGCCCCGCACCCGATCAAAGCTGCTCCAGTTATGCTCATGTTATCCCGTCCTGTCTGTTGAATTTGGCGTAGGCATGGCGAAAGACTAAGAGATGCGGACCGCCATTTCCTGGGCTTTCAGGCACAGCTCGGCGGCTTTGAAGGCATGCTCCTGCGTCATGGCCGTCTCGGTACGGTGCAGGCAATCGAGAATCAGCTCGCCGAAGAACGGATAGCCGACCTGCCCGTGAACCGCAAAATGCCGTTCGCCGTCCTGGTTGACCAGATACACGTGGTCACCGCCTTGTTCCCTGGCAACGTCAATGTACTTGCGGAGCTCGATATAACCTTCGGTACCGAGAATGAACGTTCTGCCGTCGCCCCAGGTTCCAAGGCCGTCCGGCGTGAACCAGTCGACGCGGAAGTATTGGCTGGCTCCGTTATCGCCCACAAGCGTGGCGTCTCCGTAATCCTCCAGCTCCGGATATTCCGGATGGTTGTAATTCGCAATTTTGCTATGAAGCACCTTCGCGTCTTTGCATCCCGTATAGAACAGGAACTGCTCAATCTGGTGGCTGCCGATGTCGCAAAGGATACCGCCGTATTTGTCCTTTTGAAAAAACCATTCCGGCCTTGAGGATGCGCTCAGGCGGTGCGGACCGAATCCGGTGACCTGAAGCACGCGTCCGATCGCGCCTTCACGGATCAGCTGGCCTGCATACACGGCAGATTCGACATGCAGCCGCTCGCTGAAATATACCATGTATTTGCGGCCGGTTTCTCTCACTTTCGCCTTGGCAGATTCCAGCTGCTCGAGTGATGTGAAGGGGGTCTTATCGGTAAAATAATCCTTGCCTGCGCCCATCACCCGAAGTCCCAGCCCACAGCGCTCGGAGGGAACCGCAGCGGCTGCCACGAGGCGCACCTCGGGGTCCTCAAGAATCTGCTCCAGCGTATCCGCGGCCTTCGCTCCAGGAAACTTGGCCGCAAAGGAAGCGGCCTTGTCATGATCCGGGTCATAGACCCATCTCAGCTGGGCGCCTGCCTCGATCAGACCTTTGGTCATGCCTTGGATATGACCATGATCCAGCGCAGCTGCCGCGAAGACGAACTCCCCGGGCTGCACGACATGGTTGGGCTTGCCCTGCGGCGCATAATTCATTCCGTCCTGTTTGGATTGGTTCATAGCGCCTGCATCCTTTCACGCATGAAGTCGCCGAACTGCAGGAGCAGCTCTTTGGATTCGAACTGCCCGCTGAAGTCTTCAATGCCCAGGTAGCCGTCGTAGCCGACGCTCTTCAGATCCCGAAGCATGGTATCGAAGTTCACGATACCTTCCCGCATAGGCGCCCATTCTGAACGCCAGTTGGCTGTCCCGTCCTCGCGGCGGCCATCCTGAACCCAATGCGCATTTTTGACATGAACATGCGCAAGATGCGGCCCGAGCAGCTGCATGCCCATCCGGAAATGCTCATATCCTTCATGCACCATGTTGCCTGGATCGAACAGCACGCCGATGTGATCGGGGTCGCAACCGCTAACGAGCCGATGGGCCAGGCTCGCGCTTGGCGCAATGGTTTTGTGATGCGTTTCGACAATTCCCTTTACTCCGTACTGCTTCGCCATCCGTTCCGCTTCCTTCAAATAGCGGGACGTAGCCTCGTACAGTTCGGAATATGGCCGCGTACCGTCATAAGGGGCGGCGCCGACCCGAATCATCTTGGCCCCGAGCAGGCGGGCCGTGTGGAATACGTGCTCGGTGGCTTCGAGATTTAGGTCGTTCAGGTAAGGCGTGATGCTGACCATATCCAGGCCTGCGTCCGCCGTGATTTCCTTGAACTTAAGGAGCTCGGGCTCCGATAAGGACGGATCGATCGAGCATAGGTTATTCCCCCAGAAAGAAGGCTTCTCATCCGATAAAGCTGCCGGCACCTCCTTGAATCGCCATTCGACGCCGTCCAGTCCGGCGGCCCGGGCCGATTTCACCAATTCTTCCGGGGTGAGGTCCGGCGTGACTACGGTAAATACGGAAAGTTTCATCGTATATATTCCTCCTCTAATCGGATTAGTGCGTTCCTTTGACGTCAAGCACGGTCTGCGCAGCTGCTTCTTTGCGGAAGGTGGAATTTTGGATTTTCTCCTGAAGCTTCTCGTGGAAAAGCTCTTCGTCCAGCGGCAAATCCACCCAGTCATCGGTCCAGGCCGACAGGTGCATCGCGTTCGAAATGGTCAGGCCGAGGATTCCTTCTTCGCCGGGTGCCAGCAGCTTCTCGCCATGCAAAAGAGCGTTCGTGAAGTTTTGGAGGATGCCCTTATGCTGCGGCCCGTTCCCGGCGGGTACCGGAATATCGCATGTCCAGCACTCCGGCTGTCCGAATCCGCCCGTATATTCACGGTTGAACTGAGGCTCCGGTACGCGCAGGCGCCAGAAGGTCAGCTTGCCGTCCTCGATCACGATTTTGCCGTTGTCGCCGCTGATCTCGTAACGATTGGTCCCCGGGCTTTCACCGACCGTCGTCACGAACACGCCCGTGGCTCCGTTTTCGTACTCCACGTATGCCGTCACGTCGTCTTCGACCTCGATGTTCCGGTATTTGCCGAACTGGCAGAACGCTCTGACGCGCTTAGGCATCATGCCTGTCGTCCACTGCCATAGATCCAGCTGATGGGGATCCTGGTTCAGCAGCACGCCGCCGCCTTCGCCCGCCCACGTGGCGCGCCAGCCGCCCGAATTGTAATAGCTCTGTGAGCGGTACCAGTTCGTAATAATCCAGTTGGTTCTTCTGACGGTTCCAAGCTCGCCGGACTGGATCAAGTCGCGCAGCTTGGCATATAGCGGATTGGTCCGCTGGTTGTACATGATGCCGAACTGCTTGCCTGACTTGGCCGCAGCTGCGTTCATCTCCCGTACCGCTTGGGTGTATACGCCGGCAGGTTTTTCAACCAGTACGTGGTAACCGTTTTCAAATGCCTGAATTGCCATGCCCGGATGATCATAATGCGGAGTTGCAATCAGCACCGTGTCCATCGCTTTGGAAGCCAGGAAGGCTTCCGGCGTATCAAAAAACTGCACGGATGCAGGCAGATGATTCTTTGCCCATTCTTTTCGTTCGGGATTCGTATCGCATACGGCAGTCAGCTCGGCGCCGCGTATATCCCCACTTAAACTTAATGCATGCTGAGAACCCATGTTTCCGATTCCGATAATGCCAAAGCGTACTTTTTCCATGCCGGAATTCCACCTCTCTGGTCTGCTATTCCCCCTTAGCTTAGCTTGAAACGAAGCCTGTGAGAATGAATTAGACTAAGAGGCTTTTGCACAAAATTAAGGTGTTTTGTATAAATATCGAATGTTACAATAGAGGGAGTGAGCACAAGGAGGGGATAGAGATAGAACAGTCGCTTGACCCGACCGGACGGCTGCCGGAAAGCCTGACGTTAAATATCAGCTATGCCCAGTACAGGGAAGGGTTTCCCGGGTGGAATCGGACCGAGATCGCTCCGTCTTTTCATCGGTTGTATTTTATTGCGGACGGCAGCGGTTCGGTTGTCTTGAACGGCGTCACCTATAAGCCGAAACCGAATCAGATGATGATCATGCCGGCAGGCACCAGCCAGATGGCTGTAACGGAGCCGGATCATCCCTATTCGCGTTACTTTTGCCATTTTGACGCACAGGTAGGGGAGTGGCCCC
Source organism: Paenibacillus sp. SAFN-054 (assembly GCF_051966755.1). Lineage (NCBI taxonomy): Bacteria > Bacillati > Bacillota > Bacilli > Caryophanales > Paenibacillaceae > Paenibacillus > Paenibacillus sp. SAFN-054. The sequence continues at coordinate 2,399 of NZ_JBQCKS010000006.1, read as the reverse complement.
TTTTTTCTGCGGACAGCAAACTCTACATATGCGATGCCCGCGATCCAACATTCATCGAGCGCACCTTCAAGGAGCTGGTGGAGCTTTTTCATAAGGGAGGGCCGTTTTCGGTTCTGCGCACGCAGGCTTGTCTGCTGACGATGCTTGCGAGCTGTCTGGAGGACGGAGGATATACGGATTTTTGGAAGGACTTTTCGCAGCAGACCGAATCAAGCAAGCTCGGCGACGTACTGGCTTATATCCACAACCATTTGCATGAACCGATGGAAATCGAGCTGCTGGCCGAAATCGTGCATTTGCACCCGAACTATTTTATCCCGTACTTCAAAAAGATCATGGGCGTCACGCCGATGCATTACGTCCAGCGCAAGCGGATGGAGGAGGCTAAACGTCTCCTTTCCTACACGGATGCAGCCATCTCGGATATAGCCGACCAAATCGGGATGCAGCTTGCGTACTTTTCGCGCCTGTTTAAAGGACACACGGGGCTGTCGCCTTCGGCATATAGAGCCTGCACGCGTTAGGAGGAACAGCCCGGCTTGCAAAAGCAGTGCAGTAATACTATTAAATAGATGAGATCGCATGATCCATATGAAAAGGCCGGCTGCATTTGCAGTCGGCCTTTTGCTAAAGCTCTATTCTCTATGAATAATGTTATACGTTATCGGTATCCAAAATGTCCTGAACTACCTCGGCAAGGGTTACAATCTCGAGCGAATGCTCCATGGCTCTTTGGGCAGCGGAAAACGGCTTGATCAGGGACTGCTGAATATTTCTGCCGACAATGCATTCCGGATTGGGATGCTCGTGGGAGCTGAACAAATCATTCTCGGCCACGACGTTCACGGCTTTATATACCTCCAGAAGCGTAATCTCCGACAGCCCTTTGGCAAGTTCGGCTCCTGCTACGCCTGCCCGGACATGAACCAGACCGGCTGCTTTCAGCATGCTCATGACTTTTCGAATGACGACGGGATTGGTATTGACGCTGCCGGCAAGGTGTTCGGAAGTGTTCATTGTTTTCTCTTTATTGATTGCCAGCAAGCACAAAATGTGTATCGCGACAGAGAATCTGCTGCTGATGGACACGGTTGATTCCCTTCTTTCTTCCTACACGAATATATTCATTTATAACATGCTCATACTACCGACACAAGCGAATCCCCGGCGGTTAAGGTTGACAAAACAACAAAGTGTAACTATCATGATTACATGTAAATTTAATGGTTACAGGTTGTCATATGCAGATGGAGTATGCAATGCCGTCAGCAGTGAACAAAGGGGAGGAAAACATAATGAAAATCGGAGTGATCGGCGCAACCGGCAAAGCGGGGAGCTTGATTTATCGAGAGGCTGTTCATCGCGGACATGAGGTGACGGCTATCGTCAGGGACGCTTCCAGACTCCAAGGCGAGCATTCTTTAGTTGTCGAGAAGGACATATTCAAGTTAACCGCATCGGATCTGAAAACATTTGATGTTGTGGTGAATGCCTTCCAGGCGCCGCCAGGGGAAGAACATCTGCACGTGGAAGCAGGCAGGGTGCTTATTCAAGCCTTAAAAGGGGCTCCTCAAACGAAGTTGTTCGTTGTCGGTGGGGCGGGCAGCCTGTATGCCGACGAAGCCAAGACCCTGAAGGTCATGGATACGCCGGATTTCCCAAGTCTTTATTACCCGACCGCCTCCAATCAGGGCAAAAACCTGGAGGATCTTCAGAAATCAGAAGGCATTACATGGACATTTCTGAGCCCTTCGGCATTTTTTGATCCTGAAGGCAAAAGAACGGGGGACTATCGTGCAGGCAAGGACTATTTGCTTGTGAACTCCAGTGGAGAGAGTTATATCAGTTACGCGGACTATGCCATTGCCGTAGTGGATGAGATCGAGAACCCTAAACATGTAAACGAACGCTTTACGGTGGTCGGCGAGAAGAACTAATTCGAATAGAATATTATGAACGAAAAGATAAATCTCATCACTTCGGGAATTCGTTCTATCCTTATATAGAAGAAGCGAGTCTCTTGCTTGAGGTCAATATCTGTTTTAGATATCTAATGGGTCCGGGGCTAAGTGCCCGGACCCATTGTTGTATAGGATTGATTCATGGGTTTAGAGCCCATTGCAGAAAATACAATATGTAAAATTTTGTCGCTTGTACTGTATGTTTAATCGTGGTACATTATAAATCCGGCCGATGATAATCGATCGGAAATGAAATAAAAAAGAGCTTGAAAAAAGAAGTTGAAAAAAAGTTCTTGCAAAGCTCGAAAGAACATGATATTATATAAGAGTTGCTGCTGAGCTAACTGAGCGGCTTCGAAAATGAAAGAATTTGATCTTTGAAAACTGAACAACGAGTGAGATACAGGTTTCGGTAACGAAACCGACCGCGAGATCATC
>NZ_JBQCKS010000005.1:420339-420735 GCF_051966755.1 Paenibacillus sp. SAFN-054 | reverse complement strand
TGCGGGTGTAGTTCAATGGTAGAACTTCAGCCTTCCAAGCTGATAGCGTGGGTTCGATTCCCATCACCCGCTCCATAATGTAAAATGCAAACGCCGAAAGGCGTTTTTTTTGTTATGGATAATTAGGGGAATAGAACCCACGCGCTGGGGGCGACCGTCCGAACAGCATCCAAGAAAAGGCCCGTTGAGGACGCGCGTCAACCTCTTCCTTATTATTGCGAGCAGCAGGCTCGCTTTCAATCAAGAGGTTGAGTATTCCCATCACCCGCTCCATAATGTAAAATGCAAACGCCGAAAGGCGTTTTTTTTGTTATGGATGATTAGGGGAATAGAACCCACGCGCTGGGGGCGACCGTCCGAACAGCATCCAAGAAAAGGCCCGTTGAGGACGCGCGT
>NZ_JBQCKS010000005.1:0-420239 GCF_051966755.1 Paenibacillus sp. SAFN-054 | reverse complement strand
CGCTTTCAATCAAGAGGTTGAGTATTCCCATCACCCGCTCCATAATGTAAAATGCAAACGCCGAAAGGCGTTTTTTTATGAACGATTGAAATAAATGAATTTTTAAAAAATATCTAGGGAATAAGTATGCTTGCCCTTACCAAATAACGAATCATACATATGTTAATATTAGCTTCAGGCAAAGGAGGGAGCATAAATGAGCGAGGTTGTTGGAGGAGTAGGTTACGGTCACGGTTTGCACAACAATGTAGGTGCTATTCTGGTGCTTTTTATTTTGTTAGTTATTATTTTGAAAGCTTTTTGTTGGTAAGGAATTCAAACCCTCGGGATGCTTATCTTGCTTCACTCATCTAGAATTCCTTCTTGACCGACCGCCCAATAAAGGGCGGTCTTCTTGTATAACTGCATAAAGGATATACGTCCAGCTAGTCCCAATGGTCCTTGACAGTTTGGCCATCTCGAGTGAAGATCAACATAAAAAATAAACTCCCAGGAGGCTAACGATGATGAGCAAAATCAGGATCGGTATGATTGGTTTGGGTGCGCGTGGTATGGGGCTGTTAAAGGGCATTGTTTTACATATGGAAGACGTTGAGGTTGTGGCAGTGTGCGATTTGTACCAGGACCGCTGCGATCAGGCGGCGGACAGCGTGGCGGAGACGGGCACGGCAAGACCGCTTGTGACCCGGGATTACCGCCAAGTGATGGCGCTGGGCAACATCGACGCGGTAGTCATCGGCGCCTCTTGGGCAGAACATACCGAAATCGCGATTGCCGCGATGGAAGCCGGCATCTATGCTGCTTGCGAGGTGGGCGGAGCCTATTCGATCCAAGAATGCTGGAAGCTCGTCGAAGCTTATGAACGCACCCGCGTACCTTGCATGATTATGGAGAACTGTTGTTACGGCCGCGATGAAATGATGGTGCTGAACATGGTGAAGCAGGGTGTACTGGGCGAGATCGTCCACTGTGAGGGCGGCTATCTGCATGATCTGCGGGAAGAGATCGCTTTTGGCAAAGAGAACCGGCATTATCGCCTGAGCAATTACATTCACCGGAACTGCGAAAACTATCCGACGCATGAAATCGGACCGATTGCCAAAATATTGGATATTAACCGCGGGAACCGCATGGTCTCGCTTGTATCGATGGCTTCCAAAGCCAAAGGAATGCAGGCCTATATCCGCAAGGAAAAAAGAGAAGATGCCGAGCTGGCCCAAACCGAGTTCATGCAGGGCGACATCGTGACGACGATCATCAAATGCGCGCATGGCGAGACGATCACAATCACGCTGGATACGACGCTGCCGCGCTATTATTCACGGGGATTCAAGGTACAAGGTACCCAGGGTATGTATTCAGAGGACAACCACTCCATCTATCTGGACGGCATCCATGATGCGTATCATATGGGCTGGAAAGAGCAGTGGGGCAACGTGGAGCAGTTCAGGGAACAGTACGATCATCCTATCTGGAAAAAATATATCTCAGAGGGCGTTAAGGGAGGTCATGACGGCATGGACTGGCTGGTCTTCTCAGACTTCTTCGAAAGCGTCAAAAATGGCTCCGAAACACCGCTGGACGTGTATGACATGGCTGCTTGGATGAGCATTTCGGCATTGTCGGAGGAATCGATTGCCCTCGGCGGGCATCCGGTCGCGATTCCGGATTTTACGAACGGCAAATGGATGACACGTTCATAAGAGCAGAAGCCGCCTAAAGGGCTGGCAAGCATGAAAGCTTGTCAGTCTTTTTTTTCTATATAAAAGTAAGCAAGTGAATTAAATATATAAATTGTGTTGACAGCAGGAATATAGGATGATAATATTATCTCATAATAAAGATACATTGTTTTGAGACAACATCATATTTTTTTTGTAGTATTACCTCCATGTTGAAATATATGATATTAAGAAATATAGAGAGAGGGATGCTCTCTGCTGCGGCCGCATCGTATATTTCATCATCCTTCATGGCAAAATAGGTTTATCCATGTTTTCAACATCCATATCATTTTGGTAAAGGGGAAATTCAAGATGTCTAACGTAAAAACAGCAATTATTTACTACAGCTCCGGCGGAACAAACTATCAATTGGCTCAATGGGCAGCGGAAGGCGCGAAGCAGGCAGGCTCCGAGGTCAAAATCCTGAAAGTGGCCGAAACGGCTCCTCAATCGGCGATCGATTCGAACCCTGCCTGGAAAGCCAATCATGAAGCGACGAAGGACGTTCCTGAAGCAACGTTGGCTGACCTTGAGTGGGCAGACGCCATCATCTTCAGCGTACCAACCCGTTTCGGCAATATGCCGGTCCAAATGAAGCAATTCCTCGATCTTACTGGCGGTCTCTGGTTCCAGGGCAAGCTGGTCAATAAAGTGGTAAGTGCGATGTCTTCGGCACAAAATCCGCATGGCGGTCAGGAAGCAACCCTTCTATCGCTGTACACGACGATGCACCATTGGGGTGCGCTTGTGGCTTCCCCTGGCTTCACGGACCAATCGGTCTTCGGAGCAGGCGGCAACCCTTACGGCACATCTGTAACCGTGGGCCAGGACGGCAAAATGGTCGAAGACGTGAAGGATGCAGTTCTTCATCAGGCGAAACGTACGGTAACCGTTGCTGATTGGGTGAAAAAAGGCATGAGCGGAAGCAACTAATACAATTTTATCGTGTTAAAAAAGGCTGGGCCCGGAAAGCATCTTGATGCTTTAAGGTCCAGCCTTTTCGTATGAGTGTGGCTTACTGCACTTTAATCACGAGTGCGTTGCTGATTTTGCGCCCAGGCGTCGTTAAATATTTGCCGTTATAGTAGAGCCCGCTCGAAGCGCCTCCATCCAGGTTCATCGCCTGGTAAGCCCCGGCTTGACGCATGATCTCAGCCAGCTGCGGAATCGTCGCTCCGCCCGTCGTCAGCAGGATCAGCTTATGGTCCTTGGTGATGCCCAGCGCGCTGCGTGCTCCGCCCCCGGTCAGAATCTTCGGATCCTTAAAGCCTTCCTGCTTGACGTTCAGCGATACCTTGCCATCCACCAAGAGCCGCGGTCCTGCCTGCAGTCCGCCTTCAATGAGCCCCTGGCCGAAGGTCTCCTTAAAATCAGCGCCTGGAATCAAGCGAACGAGCTGATTCTCGTCATACGTAAAAATGACGCGTTTGTCACCAGAGCTTGGCATTTTTACCTCGCCTTTGCTCAGGATGTATCCATAAGGTGCTTTATAGCTCCCGTTCGTATACGCATCGAAGAAGGTACCGTTAATGGCAACGGTCGCTCCGCTGCGTTTGGCGATGCTGCTCAGATCCTCGACCTTTCCAGGCGTATTTCCGGCCAGCACGACGTCCAATTGGACCTGCGGATGCATGAGGGATACAGTCACCATTTGTGTGCTGAAGGTTCTGCCGCCGACTTTAAAGGTCTTCTTCGCTGTCACAATCGGCTTTGGCAGCGCCTGCCCCGCGGGCTTGTTGACCGTAGGAAGCACGGAGGAAGCCCCGGCTGAAGAGATTTTGACGGCGTTAGCCGTTTTCAACCATTCGAGTTTATAGCCGAGCTCTTTGCTTATCAGCTGCAGCGGCACATAGACCGAACCGTTATCGCGGAAAGGCGCATCCTGAAGCGTGACGGGCTTGCCGCCCACGGTAGCTGATTTTTGCCCCAGGGTCATCATGATATGTACATTGCCGTGCGTTACTTGAAGCTGTTTGGCGGCTTCGTCCCACTGTACCGTATTGCCGTCGAAGCCGCTTAGAAAACGAATGGGCACAAAGGAATGATTGCTTTTGGCATCCATGATCACGACGTTCTTGGAAGAAGGCGCGGCCGCAAAAGCGGACGGGATCATAAGAACGAATGCCATAAGTAGGATTGCGATGGTTTTTTTCTTCATGTGAGCTGAGATTCCCCTTATTGTGTGATTTATTCCTGCTATTGTAATATCGGAAATTTCACCCAAAAGATGAAGGGAATTTGGGACTTTGTTCTCAGAGTAAAAAGAACTACTCAGCAGCTACGCGAACATAAAACCGATCTCCATGACGGTCCACATCCACGGGCGACTCAAAGAATTCACTCAGATTACGTGCTGTCAATATTTCCTCCGTCCGGCCGCTGCCCACCGCTTCACCGTTTCTGATCAGCAGCACATGGCTGAAGGCCGGAAGAATCTCTTCCGTATGATGCGTTACGTAAATGAGCGTCGGCGCATCCGGTTGGCGTACCAGTTCGCCGATGCTTTCCAGCAGCCGTTCCCTGGAAAAGATATCAAGTCCGTTACAAGGCTCATCCAGAATCAGAATCCGGGGATTGGCCATCAGCGCGCGTGCGATCAGGAGCTTTTGCTTTTCTCCCTGCGAGCAGGTTCGATATTCACGGTCCCATAAATGATCGCAGCCGAGCATGGTCATCAGCTCACGGGCGCGATCGTAATCCTCGTCGCTTGTTTTGTCATAGAGTCCGATGGTGGCATGCTTGCCGCTGATGACGATGTGCTGCGTCCGGTCCGAGGCATAGAGGCGCTCCTGAAAGGAATTGCTGACCCATCCGATCGATTTGCGCAGCTCGCGCAGATCGACCTCGCCGAACAGATGTCCAAGCACGCTGACGGAGCCTTCCGAGGGCCAGATATACCCGTTGACGATGTTCAGCAGCGTTGTTTTTCCCGAGCCATTCAGCCCGAGCAGGGCCCAGTGTTCCCCTTCTTGCACCTGCCAGCTGACATCCTTCATCAGGGTGTGCTGCCCGCTCTTCCAAGTGATGTGATTGATATCGATGATCATCGTTGATTCCTCTCTTTCCTCCGTGTCTGTTGAAAAGCTTATTCTTTCCATGTTAAAACAAATCTCCGGGCTGTCAATACGCCTGGCCCCAAAATGTCTTTATTAAAGCATGTTACCGTAGGTGTTAGGGGGATGTCGCCGCAATAGGTGCTCGCTTGATGAGCATTTTTTGCTATAATGTCATCAGGTGAAGCGATATGGAAATGAGCGTCCACACGGACCGGATGGAGCTGTTCAAAGGCTCGGACCGGTTCTCCAACGAGCCCCATAATCACGAGCAATATTATCAATTTACGATACCCGTTCAAGGGATCTGCCACTTTATGATGGAAAATAAGCCGTACAAGCTTCAAGAAGGTGAAGGGCTGGTCCAGCACCCGGGAACGGAGCATTACCTGCATTTGGACGAGGACTCCAGTGTCATTATTATCAAATTCGGCCTGGAGGCATTCCAGCTCGGGGATCAGCTTGATGTACTGCCCGAGTTCGCCGAGCTGCAGAGGGTCAATACGGCAGGCCTGTTGCGAAAATTCAAAAGCTGGACCCATGAATTGATGTTCAGCGGAAACAAAGCACATCTTGCTGTGCAGGAAACGGAAATGCAGGTGCTCGAGTATCTGAACAGCACAATGTTAGGCACCATTCCAACCGGTGGATGCCTGGATCGTAACCGTAAATCTCTCGGCCGCGACGATCATCTGGATCAGGTCATCGCTTATATGCACGAATGTTACTCGGATGCCGTCTCCATCGATGATCTCGCCGCGGTCGCGGGGCAAAGCCGGTATCATTTCATGCGCTCGTTCCGCACGTATACAGGCGTATCTCCATACCAGTACCTGCTTCAGCTCAGGATCGAAGACGCGAAGCTGCGGCTCCGGAACACGTCCTCTTCGATTGCGGAGATCAGCTGCAGTCTGGGATTTTCGAGCCCAAGCCAGTTTCACCGCATTTTTTGGAAAAGCGCGGGAACGACGCCCGGTGAATTCAGAAAAAGCGGCAGATAAATGACGCGAAAGAATCGGTGGATTAAGCTATCACTGAAATGCACGATTCCTAAAAAGGAGGCAATGATGATGAGAAAGGAAAGCTTCATTCAGCCGGATCCGGTAAGCTGGTTGCACAAATTCCATTTTTCCATACCGATCAAAGTGCGTTACTGCGAAACCGACATGCTGGGGCATGTGAACAACGTGAGCTACTTCATGTATTTCGAGCAGGGACGGATTGAATACTTCGAGAATTTGGGCTTATTCGATTCGATGTTCGGCACTGAGAAGGTGGCCGTCGTTGCCGACCTGGAATGCCAGTACCTGGCGCAAATGTACCGCAGCGACAAAGTGAACCTGCATGTGCGGGTAGCCTCCATCGGCAGGTCTTCCCTGGACGTCGAATACGCTGTTGTGGTGGAAGACCGGCTGAAGGCGGCCGGACGCGGCGCGATAGTGCTGATCGATTCGGCTACCGGCAAAAGCACGCCGATTCCGGAGGAGGTCCGCGAAGCGATCGCTGCTTTTGAGAAGGATGGACTGGGCGGCATTTAAGCGTCAGTCAGTCAAAGGCACCTGTTTGCGGCAGGTGTTTTTTTGTGAGAAGATACTAGAGGCCAAATCATTTCTATGACATTGGAAATCCTATTTGCACATAAGGAGTTTTACATATGGCGAAATCGAAATTCTACGTGGTATGGGAAGGGAAGAAGCCGGGAATTTACACCTCATGGCCGGAGTGCCAAACGCAGGTGAACGGTTATAAGGATGCGAAATATAAGTCCTACGAGTCCCGCGCCGAGGCTGAAGCGGCATTCAAGGGCGGCTGGAAGGGCAACTGGGGACAGGGCAAATCCTCCCCTTCCTCCAAAGGGACGGGAGCCGGGAAATATCGGAAGAAGGCAGCCCAAGACGAAGAAGAGGAAATCATTTATGACAGCATCTCGGTTGACGTCGGGACCCGCGGCAATCCCGGACCGGTAGAGTACAAAGGGGTCGATACCCAAACGGGTGAGATTCTGTTCTACGTCGGACCCGTGGAGAACGGTACGAACAATCTGGGCGAATTCATCGCAATCGTGCACGGCCTCGCCTACTTGAAGAAACTGGGCAGCACCAAGACCATTTACTCCGACTCGCGTACGGCGCTCGCCTGGATCCGTAATAAGAAGCCTGCCACGACGCTTGCCAGAAACGAATCGACGCGCAAAATCTGGGAAATGACCGACCGTGCGGTGGAGTGGCTGCAAAACAACAAGTACGAGAACAAAATTCTCAAGTGGAATACGGAAAAATGGGGAGAGATCAAGGCGGATTTCGGACGAAAATAGTTTCGGAGCGATTTCGCAGTATAACAGTTAGCCGGCGTTCCATAAGGGGCGCCGGCTTTTTGATTAGATCAGGAGCAGAAGGATGGCGTCGAAGTATTATGCAGGATCCTCGTAGTCCAGCACGACCATCTGATGGCATTCCAGCTCCGGAATGGTATAGTCGACGCGTTCCCCCTGCTGGTGGAAATCAATCGGCGTCATTTGGGGAGCCAGATAGACCCGGCTGACTTTCTCGGGAATCCGCAGCTCCATCGATATGTTGCTTACGGGCAAAATGTCCTCGATAATTTCAATGCCGTCGCCTCTTTTTACGGGAGAAGCATACAGAGTATGCTGCACGTAGCGGTTCTGGCCGGCCTGCTTTTGGAGGGTAACGGAGCCTTGCGCCGGCAGGGAGGTGCGAAGCGTTGACTCCGGCAGCAGCCGGCCCAGTGCGAACAGGACGGTCTCCTTCATGGCCAGGCTCCCTTTGGTGGCATAATCCTCGAATATATTCCACGCGATATAGATGCCGTTTGCACTCTCGGCCATGCCCGGCCCGCCATATTCCCCGCTGTTCGGGGTATGCTGATGCGAGCAGAAAGTGAAAGCATCCCGGTTAAAGTAAGGATTCTCCCTGCGTCCGAGCTCGGTCCCTGTCTCGGTCAGTTCGACCTTTTGACCGCCAGCATAGACAATGAAAGCGGCATTGTCCAGGTGGGCCAAAGGGTGAAGCGGACGGTAATAATCGGGACGATAAGGGTTCGTTCCTGCATGAATGACGCCTAAATCGACGGCGAAGCCATCCCCTTCGGCGCACAGTCCCGATTCTCCCGTAGCAAGTACGCGCCCGCCCTGGGCGAGAAAGGCATTCAGCTTGGGCAGCAGACGCTCACCCACCCGCACATGATCCGGCAGGATCAGCACCCGGTAAGCACTGAAATCACTTTCGAGGTCGATGACATCAAAGAGGATATTCCCTTCAAGTAGCATGCGTACTGCACCTGCATCGGATTGGCCGGTAAAGCTGTCATGGCCTCCATCCGCCGTATGTGCGCCGGCCGCTTCAACGGATAGCAAGGCGACGTCTGCGACGTTCACCGCATCGGTGCACCATGCCTCCTTGGCTTCCACTTCCGCATAGGCCTTACCGATGAGGCTGTAGGTTGCCGCATCCATCTCGCCGAGCGGATGCAGCTGGTCTCCAATGGAGCAAGCCGCGCCATGGGCCAGGCTGAGCGACGTTTCGTAACGGAGGGCATTCGGATGCTTATAGCCGCCGAACTCTCCCCAGCTCGTATGAAACTTTCCGGTCATGCCCAGATATGGCATCCCCAGCGGTTGAACATATCGGGCAGACAACGGGAAGTGGTCGTAGCCCCAGCCTCCGGTAGGCAGGGACTCCAGCTCCAGATGCGTATTCATCTCCGCCAGGTCGCGCCGTCCGCGCCGGATATGGCCTCCGTTATGGAAGATCGGCAGGCCCGGCTGCAACGCGTGCACCGTTTCCTCCACCCGCCGGGTGTAGTTGGCGTATGTACGCTCCCACAAGGGCTGCATCACCTGAAGGTCCCGAGGGTCCTGACCCTCTGCCCGGACGGCAGCGACGCAGCTTGCGCAGTAACATTCCCTTACGCCCACGATGTCCAGAAAGATACCGTCCGCATCGTAGTTCTCCACGACCTCGTCGATTTGGGCGAGCAGAATGTCCAAATAAGGCGTGTTCAGGCAAAATTGATGGTATCCGGGCCTGAACAGATCTCCTTGATCCCCGTAACGTGGACGGATCCACCATTCGGGATGATCGACCGCGAGCCGCTCATCCAGACCGGCAGACAAGTATACAGGCGTTTTGACGCCGATCTCGTGAGCCGCTTCGATCATGGCACCGAGCAGATCGAAGGATAATCCCGGATGCATCTTATTAGCTTTGGATGGATGGTAAGCCCAGCCGTGATGACATTTGGAGAATACTGTTATGGAATCGACATGACCAAGCTGCAGCATCTCCTGAAATTGCCCTTTTTCAAATTGACTGCCTATGCGGTCAATGGCTTCCGAAGTATGAAAGTCGAGATGTACCTGACGAAAACGCATCGCTTATTTCCTCCCTGGTTCCTGAAGTTTCTTTCCTCCATAAGTTAGCGCAAATAAAGTCCGGCTACTATGCGGAATAACGACTTTGTTTAACACGATATCGACTTTTATTCCATGCCCGGTTCGCTTCAATCGTGCTAATATATAACTGAAATCGGAAATAAGATAAAACAATATCGATGTAAGGAGGGGCTGCTTATGAAGTGCTTGGAGCTCGCGATTCCCCCGATGCCATCGCTGTTAACGGTGGGGCACGCGGTCTGGATGCCGGGCAGCTGTCATTTTCGCCGATGCTTTGACGTATACGACGTCATTCTCGTGAAGAAGGGAGGGATGTACATACAGGAGGAGCAGCAGGAATATGCCATCCGGGACGGTCAAATGCTCGTGCTTGAGCCGGGAAAAACGCATTTTGGAACGAAGGCCAGTACGGAAGAGACGGAGGTATACTGGGTGCATTTCAAGCATGCCCCGCCCCTTCAAACGCTCGAAGCGGAAGATATTCCCTGGTCCGCGGTCCTGCCGGAGGGAAGGGACAGCGATACGCAGCCATCCGACCAGACCATGTACATGCCCAAATACGGCGATATACCGTTCGATCGGCTTCAGCAGGTGCTGGACCAGATGAACCGGCTGCACAGGCAGCTGTCGGTGGAACATTCCCTTCAGCTTCAGGCGAGGTTCGGAGAGCTGCTGGAGCTGATGCAGGAGGTGGCCAAGTCCAGACCCGGTTCGCGCTCATCCGCTTTGGCAAACGAGACGGTAACTTACCTGCAAAAGCACTGGAAGGAGCCGTTTCACTCGGCAAAAATGGCAGAGTCCCTACATTTTCAATTCGACCACATCACGCGCTGCATGAAAAAATATACGGGCATGACTCCGCTTCAATATGTGCACCATTTACGGATCACCCATGCGGCAGCGATGTTAGAGCAGACGTCCATGTCCATACAGGAAATCGCGGAGCGGGTAGGGATCCCAAGCGCGAGCTTTTTCGGAAGATTATTCCGGGAACGCCTCGGCATGTCGCCTGGCCAATACCGGGCGCGCAGGCAATGCCAATTGTAGAACAGCGTTCACGGCAAAGATGGGGGGGTCCGCGTAATGCGCAGGCTGTGGAATCATTTGAACTCTAAACTGTTTTATAAAATGCTTATCATTTATTCGCTTCTTACCGTAATTCCGCTGGCCCTGGTAACAGGGCTATTTTATTACCGCTCCATGCAAATCATCGAAACGAAAATCCGCGAATCCGGCAAGCAGAACATTGTGGAAACGTCCGATAAGCTGGACGAAATGCTGAACAGCATCTCCCAGAAGGCCCAAAACATATCGATCCAGCGCGAGGTCGAAGCCCTGCTTCGCAACAGCAATGACAGCAGCCTATATCCTTTAAGCGAGATGGATCAGAGCATATACAAATACGAGGTCAGGTCGCTTCTCGACCGGGAAAAGGCATCGTACGGCCTGATCGATTCCATTTACATTTTCAATAACAGCGGCGAGGTTTACACCAGTACGGATGCCCCCGGCCTGGAATCGGAAAACGCACTCAGTGGCATTGCCCATTTGACGCCGGGCCATATGATATGGGCACCCTTTACCGATCAGGGGCGGATGATTTCGGCCATGGAAATCTATGATCAACGGAGCGGCATCAAATACGGCGTGCTGGCCGTAAGCCTGAGCTCGAACGGAATGTCCGAAGCTCTCGCCTCTTATAAGCAGGGCGCCTTTTTCATTACCAACTTAAATGGGCTTATTCTGGCGTCTACCGATAAAGCAAGAATCAATACCCCATATAAAACGATGGAACCGGGTCAAAGCATCGTGAACAAGCGCACTTCGATTTACTCCTCATACAACTACATCAGTCACATGCCCAAGAACGCTTTCGGCAAGGAAATTCGCGCTCTGGCCTATTTCGCGATATTCATCATGCTGCTGACCTGGTTGGGTGTCCTTGTGCTGACGGCTGCCATTCTCCGGCGCATCACAAGTCCGCTGCTCCGGCTGAATCGTCTGATGCGGAAGGCGGAAAGGGAGATTTTCGAGACGATTGCTGTGAAAGACATCCGGACGAAGGACGAGATCGCCCAAATTTGCCGCAGCTACAACAGCCTTATTACCCAGATCAACAACCTGATCGAGAAGGTGTATAAAGTCGAGCTTGTCAAAAAGGAGGCAGAGCTGTCCGCCATCAAAGCGCATATCAATCCCCACTTTCTGTATAACACGCTTGAATCCATCTCCATCATGGCAAAGGAATCCGGCGATTCCAAGGTTCCGGAGATGGTTCAGCTTCTGTCCAAAATTTTGCGGTTCTCCATCAGCCCGGGACAGGATACGGTGCCTCTGTACACGGAACTCGCGTTCGCGGTCTACTATTTACAGCTTCATAAACTGCGTTATCAGGAAAAAATCCATTGGGAAACCGACATGGAGGAAGAGCTGCTGCCGATCCACGTTCCGAAGCTCCTCCTGCAGCCGATTATCGAAAATGCAATCATTCACGGCATTCAGCGGTCGGACCTTCCCGGTCGGATCACGATCAGGGCTTATGAATCCCGGTATGATCTTGTGCTTGAGGTTGAGGATAACGGACCGGGTTATCAGAGCGACGAAACGTATCGTTCGGAAGGATTGGGTACGGGGCTTACGACTGTTCATCAGCGCCTTCAACTGCTGTATGGCGAGCCCTATGGGCTTACGATTCATGCACCCGGGACGGGAAGCGGCACACTGGTGAGATTGACGATTCCCATGATGATATTGGAGGAGGCGAATTGACATGAGAATCATGATCGTCGACGATGAAGCGATGATTCGGGACAGCCTCGCGAAACTCGCGGCCTGGAAAGAAATGGGCTGTGATATTGTCGCAACGGCAGGCAACGGACTGGAGGCTTTGCAGATGATCACGCCCGCGAAGCCGGATGTCATCATTACGGATATCCGGATGCCGGTCATGGATGGTCTGGAGCTTGCCGAGAAGGTGCGTTCGCTGTACCCTTCGATATCGCTGATCTTCGTCACGGCCTTTGGCGACTTTGAGTATGCCCGGCATGCCATCAAATTGGGCGTCGCGGATTTCATAACGAAGCCGCTGCAAATCGAAGAGGTGCTGCTTGCCGTGGACCTGCTGAAGCAGGGGGTACGGCATCTGAATGAGGAACAGAGGCTCCGGCAGGAAAAAATTCTGCAGACGCTATTTGCAGGAGGACAAGCGGAAGCCGGGGATCCGTTATGCGCCGAGCTGTTCGGAAGGGAGCTGCTCCTGATGTCGGTAGAGGTGGACAATATCGAGATGCTGCATCAAACCGGGAAGCCGGTCTCCATGCTGGCGCTGCGGGAACTCGTCTGCTGCATGCTGAAATACGATCCGTTTCCCTATTGGACGTATCTGGAGCCGAAAGGCATCGGCATTCTTCTCATGTCGCATGCGCAGTCGTCACATGAATTTAAGAATGCCGCAACCCGGATTGCCAGGGATATCGTTGCCGCGGCGGAAGAATCTTTCGGGCATACGGTCTCGGTAGGTATCAGCGATCAACTCTCTTCCCCGAACGAACTGAGCAGGGCGAAGGAGGAGGTCCGGGAATGCCTGGATTACCGGATGCTTCTCGGCAAAGGCTCCGTTGTGTCCAGTGATGTGATTTCCTTTCTGGAACGAAAACGGAACGAGGTGGAAATGGAGCGAATGCGGGAGCTTTCGGCGATCATCCGCCGGGGGGACAGCCGTGCGATCAAGGACTTTCTGAGATCCGTATACAGGGAGATGCTCAGCAAAGGGCTGAATAAATCGCAGGTGCAGCGGTACGCCTCCATGCTGGTGAATGAAGCCGACAGCATACTGGAAGAATGCAGGCCGGCCAAGGGCAGGGAGGCGCCGGGCGAGGTGCATCGAAGCTTGCTGTCCTACGACACGTTGAAGGACCTGATGAATTATCTGGAGCAGGTATTGATGGAGACCGCGGAGTCCTGCCGCGCCCGGGAACATCATGCCGCCGCGAGAGTGCTGCGCGAGGTGAATGATTACCTCGAAACCCATTATCAAGGGGAGGTCTCCCTGACTTCGCTGGCGCAGCACCTGCATATGAACCACTCGTATCTGAGCCGGCTGATCAAAAAAGAAACCGGGCGGAATTTTCGCGACCTCTTGTGGGAGTTCAGGATCGAGCAGTCCAAGTCGCTTTTGAAGCAAAGTGGCATGAAAGCCTATGAGGCTGCATATTTGGTAGGCTTTAAGGATCCAGCGCATTACAGCCAGCTGTTCAAAAAAACGGTGGGGGTTACGCCGACGGAATACCGCGATTCTGCTTTTCTCGAGTGAAATCCGGCGCTTTATGACGAAGTAGTCAATTCCAGCCTAGCAAGGTCAACCGTAAACATGTCGTTTCCGTGCCAAACCCCCTATACTTCGGGATAAAGATAACGCAGCTTCATACCAGAGAGGAGTTCATGCACATGGTTAAACGCAAACACGCCTACATCGTCGCCTTCTTCACATCCATGATCCTGTTGTTGAACGCATGCTCGGGAGGTGGCGGAGGACAAGAACAGGCGACCGGGAATAACAGCAGTCCGAAGCCCGCCGAGGAAAAGCAATGGGTCATCAAAATCGATCCGCAGAACAATCTTCCGAGAAAAGCAACGGCAACGGACCCGCGTGAAATTAAAGCGCTTACGGAAATCGTGGCCGAATACGAGAAGCTAAAGCCCAATGTCAAAATCGAATTTGTTGACGTCGGCAATCAGGACCGGAGCGCATGGATGCAGGCGAGAATGCTCTCCAAGGACGCGCCGGATGTATTTTGGGATAACTATGATGACACCTGGCTTCATTACCAGAAGGGCTGGTTTCTGAAAATGGATGACTGGCTGCAAAAACCGAATCCTTACCAGGACAACAAGCCGTGGAAAGATATGTTCGTACCGGGTATTCTGGATTCGGTCAGAGCTCCTGACGGAGCGCTGTACGTCATTCCGGCCGACGGTGTCGGCGTCGCGATCTACTACAACAAGCAAATTTTTAATGACCTGGGTCTTGCCATACCGAAAACATGGAGCGAGTTCATGGATGCGCAGGCGAAGATCAAAGCGGCAGGCATTACGCCTTTTGCCATCGAAGGTAAGGGAGATTGCTGCCATCTTCATTGGATCGATTCGATCATGAGCAGCCAGTTCTACATGGGAAATATCTCGGATATGGACCGGAACGGCAACAACAATCTGGAAGTCAACGAGATTGCGCTCGCGGTGAAAGACGGGAAATACCCGAATCAGGAGCAGCTGACCCAGCAGTGGAAGCTGGTCAAGGATTGGTCCCAATATTGGAACAAGGGCTTTACCAGTGCGACAGATTCGCTGCAGATGTTCGCGCAGAGCAAGGTGGCGATGATCTTCGGCGGCAGCTGGACGAACGGGCAGCTGAAGCAGGCGAAGGTGCCGTTTGAATTCGGCGCGTTTAATTTCCCGGTGATCACGCCGCAGGATGCGTCCTTGGCAACCGGGAAACAGACGAAAATTTATGGGGCATGGGGAGCGCTCCAGTGGCTTGTACCGGGATATCTGGCGAAAGAGGATCCCGAGAAAATTCCGGTTATCATGGATTTCCTGATGTTCCTCAGCAAGCCTGAAAATGTGAGCAAGGTTGATCTCGAATCCGACGGAGAGCCGAATATCGTCGGCGCAGCGCCACCGCCTGGACATGAGGTATTCCACGAGGATATCGATATTGCGAACATGCAGGGTTATAACTCCAGACTCGATAAATCCTACTCGAGCGTATTCCTGGCGGCGCTGCAGACGTATTTGACAGGCTCGGATTCGCCAGAGAAATTCGTGGACAGAGTGATCGAGCAGTCGAAGAAATCGTCGGAGAACCTGATCAAGCAGAATCCGGATTGGACGAAGTAATGCATTCATCACATCCGCGGGAGAGGCGGGAAGCCTCCCCCGCGATAAAGGGGTGGCATCCATGAAGACCCGTGGCTCGTACGGCTTGAAGCGATGGATTCCCTATCTGTTTCTCGCACCCACGCTGATCTCCTTACTCACGTTTAACTATTATCCGGCGCTGTCCGCGCTCTATTATTCTTTTACGGACTGGAACGGTTTCAATGCTCCTCATTTTATCGGCTTCGATAATTTTGTGGAGATGATGAAGTCCCTGGATTTTCAAACAGGTTTCCGCAATATGCTGATCATCACCTTGTTTTCGGTTTTCGTCTCGGTCACGATTCCGGCTATTGCCGCGGAATTCATCTATAAGGTCCAAAAGCCGAGGCTTCAGCATTTCTACAGGCTGATGTTCGTGTTTCCGCTGGTGATTCCGGGAATGGTCATCCTGCTGCTGTGGCAGTTCCTTCTCAACCCGGAGGTCGGGCTGATCAATTCGCTCCTGTCGTCGTTTGGGGTGAGCGAAGAGCATTTGCCGCTTTGGCTCGGATCGCCGGATACAGCGCTGGCCTCGTTTATGCTGATCGGCTTCCCGTGGGTCAACGGGGTGGGTGTGCTGATTTATCTGGCGGGGTTTCAGAATATCCCCAGATCCGTTATCGAAGCCGCCAAAATGGATGGCGCCACAGGCTGGTCCTTGATTTGGAGAATCGAAGTGCCGCTCATTACGTCACAAATCAAGCTGATCGCGATCCTGAACATTATTGGTGGCATCCAAGCCTTTCAGAATCAGCTGGTGCTGACGGGAGGGGGACCAGGTTATTCGACGACCGTTCCGGGCTTCATTATGTACCAGGCCGCCATGTCTGCGAGCCGATTCGGTTATGCGAGTGCCATTGGGCTTGTGCTGTTCGTGCTCATCTTCATCTTCACACTGATCAATAACAAATACATCAAGTCGGATACGGAATACAGTCCGGATTGAGAGGGGGCGGCTAATCATGAGAGTTGATAGGGGCGCGTGGGTCCGTAACATCGTGCTGATTGTGCTGGGATTATTGACCTTTATCCCGCTGCTCATGCTCATCAATCTGTCTTTCAAAGATGCCAATCAGTTTAATTTGCACCGCTGGACGGTCACGTTTCCGTTCACGCTCGCCAATTACAAGGACGCCTGGACGGCGATCTCCGATTACATCTGGAACAGCTTCGTCATCAGCGGCGTGACCGTCGTCGGCGTGCTGGTCTTCTCCTGCCTCGCGGCCTATCCGCTGGCACGCATGAGCTTTTTTATGAAAGAACAGATTTACTTTCTGATTATTGCCTTGCTGATGATACCGAGCGTGCTCAGTCTGGTGCCTTTGTTCGGCCTCGTGAATCAGTTTCACCTGGTGGACAGCTGGTTGGGGCTTTGGGGGCCTTACATTGCAGGGGGACAAGTGTTTTGCATTTTCGTGCTCCGTTCCTTTTTCGCCTCGCTCCCGGAAGAAATGTTTGAGGCGGCGCGGCTCGACGGAGCCGGAGAGCTCCGGATTCTGCTCACGATCGTCATGCCGCTGTCCAAGTCGATCATTTCGACGCTGGGCGTCCTGAACATTCTGAACACCTGGAATGATTATGTGTGGCCTTTGATGGTCATCAACGATGCCAAGCTGAAGCCGCTCACCTTGGGGCTGGTATCCTTTCAGCAGCAGTTCGTGACGAATTACGGACCGCTGTTCGCAGGTTATGTCATCGCTTCGATTCCGCTGATCATCCTGTTCATTTTTGCAAGCAAACAGTTTGCGGAAGGTTTGGCAGGCAGTGCCATGAAAATGTAAGACGCCCGAATGAAGATGAAAAGAGTCATGCCTCTGTGAACCGTGAACCGGTTTGCAGGCATGACTCTTTTTGGGTCGTTCAGATATCCGCAGCGACGCGAAAGCCGGTATTTCCCGTGGAACTGTCCGGCGTGTTGCTGCTTCTGGCCGCGATGCGGTATCGGTTGCAATAGGATTGATGGCAGAGGTAGGAGCCGCCTTTCATAAGGCGGGATACGCCTTCCGCCGGACCCTGCGGGTGCTCGGAGGAGCCGCGCTTGTCAGGGACTTGCGTAAACCAGTCGGCGCACCATTCCCATACGTTGCCGGATACGTTATAAAGTCCGTAACCGTTCGGCTTGTAGGCATCAACCGGGGCGGTGCCCAGGTATCCGTCGCTTGCATGGTTCTTCGTCGGAAAGACGCCCTGCCAAATGTTGCAGCGATGCTCGCCGTCCGGGCGCAGCACGTCGCCCCAAGGGTACCGCTTGCCTTCGAGACCGCCGCGAGCGGCGGTTTCCCATTCGATTTCGGTCGGGAGGCGGACGCCTGCCCATTCACAGTAGGCTTGGGCATCGTTCCACGATACGTGCACGACCGGATGGTCCATGCGGTCCTCCACGCTGCTGCCGGGACCCTCCGGCTCGCGCCAATAAGCGCCTTCTACGCCGTGCCACCACGGCGTCTGCTGCGGTGAACCCATGATGCTCGCGCTTGCCGGGTCGGCAAGCAGCAGATGGAACACGTACGACCAGCCGAACGCCTCCGCTTCGGTCTTGTAACCGGTCGCGGAGACGAAGGCCGCATAATCGGCGTTGGTGACGGCATAAGGCGAGATGCGGAACGACTTCACATGCACCGGTCTTGCCGGACCTTCGGCATCGGAAGCGAAGCCTTCCCCGTCATCGGTGCCAAGGATGTACGTTCCTTCCGGAATGACGGGCCAAGCGGAAGGATCGGGGCGTAATGATGTGCCGGCTTCCGTCAGCGGTCCTGGCCAAAGGCCGGTGATGGCTGCAGGCTCCGAGGCGGCTTGCTTCTTCATTTCATCCATGGCTGGCGTGGTGCAGCCGGATGCGCTTACTACGGCCGTACGACGTGCGGCACAGCAGGATGGTACGGGTTGCTCCGAGGCGGTGGCCTTGGAATCCGGGCTGCTTGGCAAATGGGGCTTGGAATCGGCTGACATGGCAGGATGCTCCTCTCTTTCGTGAACTGATGATGATTGAAGGTTATACCGTTAACTGGCTCAGCATCAACTGCGCCGCACCAATGGCAATCGCTTCTTCGCCGTAGGTACCCTTGCTGAAGATGACTTGATATTTAGGGTAATGATACGTTTTGCGAATGGCCGTTTGGGTTGCCGTGTAAAAGAACAGACTGGAGTCCGTCATGAGCGGGCCGCCCAGAATTACCTTCTCGGGGTTCAAAATATTCAGCAGGTTCGCCAGGCCGATGCCAAAATACGTCGCGGCCTGCGTCACGATTTCCGTGACCATCGGATCCATCAGCTTGAGCGCCTGCATGATATCCGGGAACCTAGCCGGCTCCCCAGGCTGGATGATTTGAAGGAGCGCGCTGCTCCGGCCCGTCCGCAGCCTGGAATTCACCTCGCGTTCGATGGCGTACACCGAGGCATAGGTATCCAGGGCGCCAAAATTGCCCTGAGGCGTGCGGAAGGGAAGGCCATCGGCCTGGATGATCATCTGACCGAAAGAGCCCTCCATATCGACTGCGCCATGGATCAGCTTGTTGTCCGTCATCATGCCAAGACGGAGCCCCGTCCCGCCGTGCACATAGAGCATATGGCGGAAATTCTTGGTCCGGTTGGCCCAGGATTCGGCAATCAGTGCCGTATTGGCGCCATTGTCAAGCATCACGGGGAAGCCGAGGCGATCCTCCAGCATCTGTACGGCGGGCACATGGCTCCAGCCCGGAGCGGCAAACCATTCGGGCTCTTCAATCACGCCGGTTTCCCGGTTCAGCGGCCCGACGGCACCGACGCCCATGCCGATGATCTGTTCGAAGGCGATAGAATGCTTGTCCATCCACTCCTCTACCTGGGATGCCACGAGCTGCATCAGGACTTCAGGGGTGTTGTTCTCGCCCATGCGCCATTCCTTGGAATCCAGCTTGGTACCAGCCAAATCCAGCAGTATGAGCCGGGAGGTGACGCGCGAAATATCCAGGCCGAACGCATAGCCGTAATCGGCACGGACCTGATACAGAATAGGGCGGCGTCCGCCCGTGGAAATGCCAAGGCCGCTTTCGGATATAAGCCCGGCAAAGACTAGTTCCTCCAGAACCCGGGTCAGCGTACTGACCGTCAGGCCGCTTACGGCGAGCAGATCGTTTTTGCCGATCTCATGCTTGCGGCGGATTTCTTGAAAGAGCTCCTTCGCTTTTGGCGACCCAATACGTTTGTCAGCGTCTACGCGCTGTTTATGTTCACTAAGCATAGATTAAAATCCCCACCATCCCTGAAACTAAAATCATCGCCAGCGGATGCACGCGAAAACGGATCATGGCGATCAGGGCAGCAATAAAGATCGCGATGCTGGCAAAGGTGCTTACGGACAAGCCGGCGATAAAGCCGGATTGCACGGTCATGGTGTAGGCAGCGTAAGCAATCAGGGCGATCACCGCCGGCTTCATGCCGTTCAGCGACGCTTGTACCCATTGATTATCATACACACGGTAAAAAACCGTAGCAACCAGAAACATGATGATCGCCGAAGGGAATACGATGCCGAGCGAGGCAATCAGGCTGCCTGCCGGGCCGCCTGCCGAATAACCGACGTACACGGCAATGTTCATCGCCACCGGCCCTGGAGCCATCCCGGCCAGCGCAATAGCCTCCGTATACTGCTGCGCACTCATCCAGCCTTCCTTCAAAGCCGCATGCTCAATGACAGGCAGCATGGCGTAACCGCCGCCAAAGGACATAAAACCAATTTTAAAAAAAGTCCAAAACAGCTCTAACAGCATCATGGTGAAACCTCTTTTCTATAGATGGAAGCTAATCCTAAAGACGTATACCAGAAGCGTATCACATCGAATGATGCTCGCCCTGCTCCTGCTTTTTGGCCCCCGTATCCTTGGAGGAGAAGACGGCTTTCGCTACGAGCCCGATGACGATGCCGATCGCAAGCACGAACAGCGGCTGAACCGGGAAGAACAGAAGCAGGAGCAGGCAGGTGACGGCAACGCCCCAGGTAATGGCATTGTGAAGCGCCTGTTTTCGCATCCGGACGGCGGCGTACACGATCAATGCAACGACCGTTGGCTTGATGCCGTGCAGGGCCGCCTGGACGTAGCGGTTGTCGCTGAAGCCTGTAGCCGCGGCACAAAGAATCAGCATGATGAGTATGGTAGGGAGGGAGATACCGGCGACGGCAGAGAGCAGACCGGGAATGCCGGCAATGCGGTAGCCCGCGAGCGCAGCCACATTGACGCCGATGCCTCCGGGAGCCGCGCCCGAGAGAGCGGTGATTTCGCTCATCTCCTTGGGGGTAAGCCATTTTCGATATTCCGTTACTTCTTTATCAATCACCGGGAGGATCGCGTATCCGCCTCCGAAGGTGGTAGGTCCTATTTTCAAAAACGAAATGAACAGCTGGCCGCTCA
Organism: Paenibacillus sp. SAFN-054; assembly: GCF_051966755.1. Taxonomy (NCBI): domain Bacteria; kingdom Bacillati; phylum Bacillota; class Bacilli; order Caryophanales; family Paenibacillaceae; genus Paenibacillus; species Paenibacillus sp. SAFN-054. The sequence continues at coordinate 399,745 of NZ_JBQCKS010000005.1, read as the reverse complement.
GCCTAAGCCTGTTGTTGCCTTGGAGTTCCATGACTTGAGTTCCTTCTTTCGCTTTATACTGCGGTGTTCGAGATTCAGTATAACCCACTTTAATTCTTTTTGGAATAAAGATTTGAGGGAATTAGCGTGATGCTGAATTTTAATGCTTTTGTTCAGGTGGTTATATCCATTTTATCATTTACTTTTAATCAAATTGGAGGTTAAATGGGATTAATTCGTAATTCGATTCTAAGGGAGGGTAAAAGCTTGAATCAGAACAAAGAGAGCGCTAAACCGAATATTCTGCTGATCACGGTGGACCAGATGCGTTACGACTGCCTCAGCATTGCGGGGCATCCCGTGGTGGAGACGCCGAACCTCGACGAACTTGCCCGCACCGGGGTCCGCTTTGACCGTGCCTACTCGGCAACGCCGACCTGTGTGCCGGCCAGAGCCGCTATTTTTACGGGGCAATCCCAGACAAGCCATGGGCGTGTCGGTTATCAGGATCGAGTGCCGTGGAAGTATGAGCATACAATGCCGGGAGAGTTCGCAAAAGCGGGATACCACACCCAGTGCGTAGGGAAGATGCATGTGTTTCCGGCCAGAAATCTGATGGGCTTTCATAACGTCGTCCTGCATGACGGATATCTGCATCATAACCGCAACAAGTACAGCATCCCGGTTCGCGAGCATTACGACGAGGTGGACGATTATCTGCACTGGCTTCGCCAGCAGGTGCCGGGAGCAGACCTGACGGATCTGGGTCTGGACTGCAACTCTTCTACAGTCGCTCGCCCATGGCATCTGCCAGAGAAGCTCCACCCGACGAACTGGGTCGTTACGGAGTCGATTGATTTTCTCCGCCGCCGCGATCCGGACAAGCCTTTCTTCCTGTGGATGTCCTTCGTACGGCCGCATTCACCACTGGATCCGCCGCAGGCGTATCTGGATCTGTACAAGGATGCCGAGATTCCGGAGCCGCCCGTCGGAGACTGGGCGATGGAAACCGACCCGGATCTGGACGGGCTCAGCCCGTTCACGAGCAAGGGGCTGGTGCCAAAGCGCCGCCTTCAGAATGCCATGGCGGCCTACTATGCGCTGATCACGCATATCGATCATCAGATCGGGCGCTTCATGCAGGTGCTGGCTGAATACGGTGAGAAGGAAAACACGGTGATTCTGTTCACATCGGATCATGGTGAACTGATGGGGGATCACCATCTGTTCCGGAAGTCTTTGCCGTACGAAGGAAGCGCCCGGGTTCCGTTCATCGTCAATGACCCGGGCAACCGGCTTGGACTTGATCGCGGCAAAGTGGTGGACGAGGTGGTCGAGATGCGCGACATCATGCCGACACTGCTGGAAGCGGCCGGTGTGGCGATTCCCGGCTCGGTGGATGGCGGCAGCGTATTGAAGCTCGCCTCGGAAGAAGCTGCGGTAAGCCCGGGCAGCCAGACGAAATGGCGTTCATACCTGCATGGCGAGCACACCCAAGGCATCCAATCGAACCACTGGCTGACCGACGGCAAGGAAAAGTACATTTGGTTCTCGCAAACCGGCGAAGAGCAATATTTCAGGCTTAGGGATGATCCTTATGAGCTGCATAACGCGGCGAATGATGAAGCCTTTCGGCAACGGGTCGAATATTGGCGCTCTATTCTCATCAAGGAATTGGAAGGAAGAGAAGAGGGGTACTCCGACGGCGGGCAGCTGATTGTCGGCCGGAAGCCGGTTACGGTTCTGTCCCGTGTGCGGAATTAGCCGTTATAGCACCTTTTGCAGTAATGCTGCCAGACCGGGAGCCCTCGGCCTGGCAGCTTTTAATGAAGCTTAAGTTCTTGGCTTTTTCCAGCTGGTTATTAGAAAATTCCACTTTATTCAAGATAGGTATTTATGATAAATTTGATTGTAAACGCTTACAGTTCTTTCTTTTATTTTCAGAAACGTAGGGGGAACAGGAGATGTCACAAGCCAAGCATATCTGGTTAATCACGACCGACCAAATGAGAGCCGATGCCCTCGGCTTCGAGAACGCCGCGGTCATCACACCGAACCTTGACGCGCTTGCCAAGGAAGGCACGGTTTTCAATAGAGCATACTGCGCGAGTCCAGTCTGCACGCCTTCGCGTGCATCCATTTTTACCGGACGTTACCCTCATGTGCATGGGGCATGGAATATCGGGGTGTCGCTGAACGAGGAGGAAGATACGCTGTGCGACCATTTGAAGCAATCCGGTTACCGTACAGTGGGAGTTGGCAAAATGCACTTCAGGCAGCAGCTCAAAACGGGATTCGTCCATGAGGCGGAAGAGGTGTCCGTCCGTGACCGCGGAAGAGAACGGGACGGCACGTACTACGGCTTTGATGAGCATTATATATCGGAAGACAATATGATTGGGGAATACATGGAGGACGTTGCGAAACGGGATCCTGGAGCAGCTGCACGCTTGAAAAAAGATCTTTTCCGGTCCGGCGATGCCCAAGGGGACGTGTGGGAGAGCGGGCTTCCGCCTGAGCTGCACCAGACGCGGTGGATCGCGGACAAAAGCATCCGTGCGATTGAGGAGCACTCCGCGGAACGGCCGCTTTTTTTATGGAGCAGCTTCGTGGACCCGCATCACCCTTTCAACCCTCCGGTGGCCTATGCGAAACGGTATGAACAGTCGGACGTTCCGGGCCCGGCCGGGGATCTCGGCGACATTCAGGGGCGTCCTGAGCATCTTAGGCTCCAGAAGTCCAAAGGGTATTGGCCGGGCGGCGGAGAGCCGCACTCTCGCGACGCTGAGCTGATGAAGCTGCTCATTCGCAATTACTATGCCATGATTACGTTTATTGACGAAGAGATCGGCCGGATCCGGGATGCCTGGAAGGCGAAGGGGATGGACGATGAGCTTGTGGTCGTCTTCACGAGCGATCATGGCGAGCTCCTGGGGGACCACGGGCTTCTGTACAAAGGTCCCTGGTTTTATGAAGGCCTTACGCGCATCCCGATGATCGTCAGGGGGCCTGGCGTTCTAAAGGGCGTTGTGACCGATGCGTTGATGGAGCACGTGGACATTGTGCCGACGCTGCTCGGGCTGATCGGCCGTACGGAGATGCCGGAAGGGATTCAGGGCATATCGCAGCAGCCGGTAGCCGCGGGCGATGCGCAGCAGGTACGCTGCTCGGCGATGACCTCCTACGATGCGCATGACCGCGGCTTACACGCCAAGTGCCTGCGGACGGATAAGCATAAGCTTGTCATTTTCGCGGACGAGACATACGGCGAGCTGTTCGATCTCGAATCGGATCCCCAGGAGCGGCAGAACCGGTTTGACGATCCTGCATATTCCGGGATCAAGCAGCAGCTGATGGAAAGGTTGATACACCGGCTCATGCAGGATCAGGATCCGCTGCCGGTTCGCCGAGCCTTCTGGTAAAGCCAGGTTGGGAGGGCAGAAGGAGGAGCGTGCTTGAAGAGTGCCAGCCGGACACTGAAAGACCTGTACCGGAAATACTTCGAAGAGAAGCTGTTTAACAAAATCCTGTTTTTTTACTCGCTCATTATCGTCATTGCGCTGATGGTGCTCTCCTTTTTCATTTACCAGTATTTCACGCAGTACATGCTGGATAAGGAGATCAGCAAGGAAAAAGAAGTGCTTGAAAGCGTCAATGCCTATATGGATCAGAGTCTTGATCTCTCGCGAATCATGGTCGAGAGCCTGTACGCAAGCGACAGTTTGATGAGGGATGTGACCGCGCTGCTGGAAATGAGCTATTCCGATTACCTGACCTACAGCTTTGATCATTATTTCAGCAATAATACACCAGGTGCGGTCAATACGATCAGCAATGCGTTCAAGGACTACTTATCGGGTAGTTATGATATTCATTCGATCGTGTTCTCATCGGGCCGGCAAAAGCTGTATCAGGTTTCGCTGAGCTCGCTTCAGATGCTCGCGCCGCTGGATGGCGATGAGACAATGACCAACGAGGAAGACTCCTTCCTTGCTCAGAGCCGTCTTTATCCGACTCCTGCCGGTTTTGCCGCCGGGGAGCCTTCTTTTTCATTCTCCGCCGCAGTCAAAGATACGGAAACGCTGAAGCCGATCGGCGAGATGAGCATCAACTTCAGCGCTGCGGGCATTTCGCGCTCCGTCCCGGGGATCCATACGCTGGGCGGAGGATATCTGCTGGTCATGACGCGGGCCGGGGAAGTGCTTTACGACTCCAGCGGCCGCATGTACGGCCACAACTTTCCCGTCGCGCCGCTGCTCGGCAAGAGCTCATCCAGGATGAACCGCGAACAATATATTACTTCGTCTTCTTCGAATAAGGCTGGCGTGATCGTAGCCTGGGTCGCGCACAACAGCGAGGCGAATGCAAGCTCGAAGGTATTGCTGCGTTGGATGGTCTTGATTACGTTCGTCTGCATTTCGGGCGCCGTGCTTCTCACCTACATGATTATGCTGCGTTTTTCGAAACGAACGAAAATCATCGTACGCGCCATGGAAAAGCTGAACGTCGGGCAGATGTCCGTACGGATTCCACTGGAACGGGGAGACGAACTGTACCAGATCGCTTCCAACTTCAACAAAATGAGTGAACGGTTAAACGATTATGTGGAGAAGGTATACATTTCAGAGATCAAACAGAAAAACGCCGAAATTGTGGCGATGCAAATGCAGATCAATCCCCATTTTCTGTACAATACGCTGGAAGCCATCCGGATGAACGCCGTCGCGCAGGGCGTGCCGGAAGTTGGCAAAATGATTTATCTGCTGGCCAATCTGTTCCGCAATTCCATGAAAAGCGGCATGGTCGTCATGGTGGCGGAAGAGATGGAGCGATGCAAGCAGTATCTGGAGCTGTTTCAAATCCGCTATCCCGATTAGCTTGAATTCTCCTTCGACCTGGAAGGCGATATTCTGGACGCGGACATTCTGAAGCTGTCCGTTCAGCCGATGATCGAGAACTATGTGCTGCACGGCTTCCGCGCGGACCGTCCGGATAACCGGATCATGATCGAGGGCCGCATGCAGAGCGGCAACGTTCAGATTCAGATCCGGGACAACGGATGGGGGATCCCTTACGAGGAACTGCTTGAGATCCGGCAATCTTTCAGGGTCCGGGAGGAGTGGGACGGCAAACCGCAATCCATAGGCTTACGCAACGTGAACAGCAGGATCCAAATGTACTATGGTTCGGAATACGGGCTTGAAATCGAGAGTGAGGATGGCGCAGGCACGTGCATTCGGATCACCATTCCGGCGGGTAAGGAGTAATGCAGCCATGTACAAAGTCATGATTGTGGATGATGAGCCGCTCATCTTGAAAGGGCTTCGAGCCATCATCGACTGGCAGCAGTTGGGGCTTCAGATCACCTCGCAGGCTGCCAGCGGTGAACAGGCGATGGAGGCGTTTCTGGAAGAGGAGACGGATATTATCATTACCGACATACGCATGCCGGGAATGAGCGGTCTTAAGCTGATTGAGACCGTCCGGTCCATTGACCCAGGCGTGAAGTTTATCGTGCTGAGCGGTTATGATGACTTTCAATACGTGAAGGAAGGCATGAAATTTGGCATTGAAAATTATCTGCTGAAGCCGATTGATGTGGAGGAGCTTGAGGCGACGCTCAGGGCGGTGATCGTCAAGCTGGCCAATGTCCTGCAGCAGCAGCTTGCCGCGCGCAAGGAACAGCAGATTCTAAGGGACAATATTCTGATCCGTTGGGTCACGCAGACCATATCGCCGCTTGAGCTGAAGCAAAGGTCCGAACTGATCGGCGTGCCGCTGGGAGGCGGTTCTTTCGCGGTCGCGGTGTGCGGTGTCATGCAGCCTGAGCGGCAGGGAGACGGGATATCGGACGAAGTGCGGATGGAGTACGTGTCTGAGGCCCATGGAACGCTTCAATCCCTTCTTGGAGGCATGAGCCCGTCCGCTCTCAGCACCCTTTGCTTTGTTGATCTGGACGGGGATATCGTACTGGTCTGGCTGGGAAAGGGGGCAGAGCTGGACCGCAGCGTTCTTCAAGCGGAGCTTGGCGAGGTGATGAGCCAGTTGCGTGAAAGCCTCGGCGTAGATGTATTCCTGTCGATCGGCATTACCGTTCAAAGCTTCACGAAAGTTCATGAAAGCTATGAGCAAGCCAAAAACCTGCAGACGCACAGGCTCATCAACAGCCGCCAATCCATCTTGGACGGGGAGCAGGCCCGAGGATTTAACCCCTACGGTGTTATGCTCCGAAATGCGGAGGAGCTGACCGAGCGATTGGCGGGCAGGGACACGGAGGGGGTCGCCGAATGGATCGAAGCCGCCTTCAAAAATCTGAAGCAGACGGAACTGGCGTCGCCGGCCGATGTGCAGAATATTGCCGCCCATATGTTGATTCAAATCGGCAAATGGTCCAAAAGAACATATCTGGTGGATCATTTCAATGCGCTTTTTCAGATGCGATCGATGGATTCGATTCAGCGTTACGTCGTCCAATTCGCACGCGAGGCGCTGCTCTCGCTGGAGACGGCGGAGCGGAGCCAAAGCTCGCTCATCAGCAAAATTGTACAGGACATTCATCATCATTTTGCCGGCGAGCTTTCGTTGAAGACGCTGAGCCATACCTATGGCGTTCATCCTGTGTATCTTGGCCAATTGTTCAAAAAAGAGAAGGGCGTCGGATTTACGGAATACGTCAATAATTACCGGATAAACGTGGCTAAGGAGCTTCTCGTCGTCACGGATCTGAAAGCGAATGAAATTTCCGTCAAGGTCGGGTATTCGGATCCGAACTATTTTTACAAGCAGTTTACGAAATTCACAGGCTCTACGCCATCGGATTATCGTAACTCAGCCGCCCGGCCTTAGTAAAAAGGCCAGCAGCAAGTAGGAATCGGTGACAGGTGCAGCCTTCCTTGGCTGCAGCTCACAATCGGCAAATAACCGCAGGGGTCTCCTGCGGTTATTTGATGTTTGTCTTGGGCTCCTCTTTGCCCGCAGCATATTTAAGAACACCATTGGTTTTTACTGCTCATGATTAGATTATTCCTCTTTCGACCTCGCCTGATTATACGTGATAATGAATCCATGAAGTAAACGTTTACAGATTACAAGTCTTCAGGCAACTTAAAGCGAAGCGGGGAATTCGACAATGAGGATGTTCATCAAGAAAATCAAACGGAACAAGATGCTGCTGCTGATGGTCCTCCCGGCCACGATATGGTTCATTTTGTTTAAGTACCTGCCGATGATCGGCAATGTGATTGCTTTTCAGGAGTTCCAGTACAGCAGCGACGGCCTGATCGGGGCGATTATGCACAGCAAGTGGGTGGGACTCGACAATTTCAAATTTTTGTTTGCGACGCACGATGCCTTCATCATTACGCGCAACACGCTGCTGTATAACTTCGCGTTCATTATCATCGGCCTGTTTTTGCCGGTCACGCTGGCGATCATTCTGAGCGAGCTGACGAACAAGAAAATGTCGAAATTGTACCAAAGCGGCATGATCCTTCCACATTTTCTGTCCTGGGTGGTTGTGGGATACTTTGCCTTTTCCTTCCTCAGCATGGATAAAGGAATGCTTAATCAGGCGCTGCAGCTTTTCGGGATGGAGCCGAGGCTGTGGTATAACGAGCCGAAATACTGGCCCTGGATCCTGCTGCTGGTGCAGGCCTGGAAGAGCCTCGGCTATTCCGGCATCATTTACCTCGCGGCGGTAGCCGGCATCGACCGGACGTATTACGAAGCCGCCGTCATTGACGGAGCGAACAAATGGCAGCAGATCCGCCATGTGACGATTCCGCATTTGAAGCCGCTCATGGTCATTCTCACGATCCTTGCGGTCGGCCAGATTTTCCATTCGGACTTCGGGCTTTTCTATCAGATTCCGCGCGAATCAGGCGCGCTGTTCCAGGTCACGAATGTCATCGATACTTACGTCTATCGCAGCATGAAAGATATGGGCGTGTTCGGTATGAGCGCGGCGGCAGGCCTGTACCAGTCTTTGGTCGGCTTTGTGCTTGTCATTGCGACGAACCTGATCGTGCGCAGAATCGACAAGGATCAGGCACTGTTCTAATTAAAGGAGGTCATTCACCATGGCATTGCACTCAGTGGAGACGGCCGCGGCTTCCGCGGTACCCGCACGGAGAAAATCACGGCATGTCGGGGGCTTCGGACCGGTGGCCAATATGATATGGAACATCGTGGTCGCCTTGATCGCGCTGGCCTGCGTCATTCCATTCATCTATACGATTATCATCTCGCTGACAGACGAGCAGACGATTGCGCTGAAGGGATACAGTTTTTTTCCCGATAAAATGAGCCTGTCCGCTTATGCGTATCTGTTCCAGGATTCCGGACAGCTGCTGAACTCTTATGCGGTTACCATCGGCGTTACCCTCATCGGGACGATTCTGAGCCTCGTGCTGATTCTTCCTTACGGATATGCGTTGTCGCGTCCGGAATTCGAGTTCAGGAAGCAGTTTACGTTCTTTGCTTTCCTGACGATGCTGTTCAACGCAGGCCTGGTCCCGTTCTACATGGTTGTCACGCAGCTGCTGCATATTGGGGACACGCTGTGGGCGCTCATTCTTCCGCTCAGCGTCAACGCTTTTTACATCATCGTTATCCGTACCTTTTACAAAACGACCGTATCGGAGGGGATTGTGGAATCGGCAAGGATCGATGGCGCAGGGGATTTTAGGATCTTCGTGAAAATCGTTCTTCCGATCTCCCTGCCGGGCATCGCGACAATCGGGCTGTTCAGCGCACTCGGGTACTGGAACGACTGGTTTAACGCCATGCTCTTCATTGACAACCCGCGTTTGGTTCCGCTGCAGTATCTTCTGATGCGGGTACAGAACAATTTGCAATACCTGCTGGAAAATTCGCAGCTCATCCAGTCTGCGGACAGCACGTCCATGATTTCGGCGCTGCCGCAGGAAGGGATTCGAATGGCCATGGTTGTGGTTGCGACGGGTCCGATCGTGCTCGCGTATCCGTTCTTCCAGCGCTTCTTTATCCAGGGTTTGACCGTTGGAGCAATCAAAGGCTGAACAGACAGCCGCAAGGGTTCGTTTAGAGCGTCGTTTCGCAACCTAGGGCGAAAACGACGTTTTAATAAAAAAGTACAGATTATAGGGGGATGACGATGAATTCGATGACAAAGAAGGGCAGAGGCTTCAAGCTCTCCGTGCTGATTCTCATGCTGTCCATGGTTCTCAGCGCATGCGGCGGAGGCGGAAGCAAGACCGCCGACGCGGGAGACACGGGCAAGGCGGCCGGCGAGACACCGAAAGAGTCGACAAGCGATAAGAAATCGACGGAGCTGGTGCTGTATTTTGCAGGCGATCCGCAGAAGGACACCGAGCTGGTGGAACAGAAGGTCAATGAATATCTGCAGCCCAAGCTCAATGCCACGGTTAAAATCAACTTTGTTCCTTGGTCGGACTATAAAACAAAGCTGCCGGTTCTGATCGCTTCCGGACGCAAGATCGATGTGATGTTTACGAACCCGGATACGTACTCCAGCCTTGCTGCCAAAGGGGCTCTGACACCGGTAAACGATTTGCTGGATCAATTCGGGGCGGACGCGAAAGAGGCGATGTACAGCAAATTCCTGGACATCAGCATGGTAAACGGCAAAAACTACGCAGTTCAGAATCCGAAGGAAATTGCTTCACAGTGGGTGCTGCGTTTTAACAAGCCGCTTGCCGACAAGCTGGGAATCGATACGACCCAGGCGGATTCCATCGAAAAAGTAGGCGATCTGCTGAAGCAGGCCAAGGCGAAGGATGGCGGGCTGTATCCGATGGAAGCCACACAGACAGGCATCTTTTATGTTCCATTCGACTATGTCGCCGGACAGGACGTGCCGCTTGGCATGATCTACGGCCCTGGCGCAGACAGTGGCAAAATCGTTGACATGTGGGAAACGCCGGAAGCGAGTAAGGCGCTGGATGTCGTGCATAGCTATTACAAGGCCGGATATATCCGTCCGGATGTCGTGACCTACAAAATGCCAACGAGCGAAGAGCAGACAGGAAACTGGCTGACAGGACTGGCCGGAGGCATTCCGACCGCGGACAACATTTGGACTTCCCGCGCCGGCTTCCCTGTCACCTATGTGCCGATCGAAAAGCCGATCGTCACGACGAGCTCGGGCACGGGCTCCATGCTGGCCATCCCGGTAACGGCTCAGGATAAGGAGCTGTCCATGAAGTTCATCAACCTGCTGCATTCGGATGTGTATCTTCATAATCTTTTCGTATACGGCATTGAGGATGTGCATTACAAGAAAATCGGCGATAACCGAGTTGAGGATCTGCCTGCGCGCAAGGAGCGGTTCAATACGGCTTGGTTTGAATTCGGTAACGGCTTCCTCACCTATTTGACGAAAGATGATCCGGAGGACAAGTGGGAGCAGTTCAAAAAATTCAACGATGAAGCGGAAACATCACCGCTTGTAGGATTCAACTTCGATGTTTCCAAAGTGCAGTCCGAAATCGCGGCCGTTAAAAACGTCAGTGCGGAAATTTCGATACCGCTGAAATCCGGCGCGGTCGACCCGGCCGTATATCTGCCGAAGGCGATTTCCAAGTTCAAGGAAGCCGGCCTTGATAAAATCATGACAGAGATGCAGTCCCAATACGATGCATGGAAAGCGACGAAATAATTGCTCTTTAAGATGCGTTGAAATTCAAACGGCAGTCAGGGAGGTTGCAAAATACAAATGGGCAAAACGATGATCAAAGACGGAACGCACGGATACAGCAGGGAAGACGAATGGGTGAAGCCGGAAAGTCCGGAGCTTCAGGAGCGGCTGGAGTGGTTTCGGGACCAGAAGCTCGGCATCATGATGCACTGGGGGCCGCATTCACTGCTAGGCATGTTCGAATCCTGGGGCCTTTCCGACGAGGATGCCCACTGGTCGCGTGGACCTGTGGACTGGACGGATGGGGAAGAGTTCAAAAAGCAGTACTTTGCGCTTAACAAAGCGTTTTATCCGGTAAGATTCCAGCCTGATGTATGGGCCGACCTGGCTGCCGACAACGGATTCAAATATCTGATTTTTACGACGAAGCACCATGACGGATTCTGTATGTGGGATACCGAAACGACGGATTACAAGAGCACATCCCCGGAGGTGCCGTTCTCGGAACACCGATATGCCGATATCTGCAAGCATTTGTTTAACGCTTTCCGCGAGCGAGGACTCGCCATCTCGGCTTATTTTTCAAAAGCGGATTGGCACACGAAGACCTACTGGGCTCCGGGGATGGAGCGCAGCCAGCCTACCTGGCGCGGTCCTTCCTACAATCCCGCAGAGCATCCCCGGCTGTGGGATGAATTCGTGAATTTCTCCCACGAGCAGATCATGGAGCTGATGACGAAGTATGGCCGGATCGACGTGCTGTGGCTGGACGCGGGCTGGGTACGCGCGGATAACGGACAGGATATCCGGCTCGGGGAAGTGGTTGCCGCCGCAAGGGAGCATCAGCCGTGGCTCTTGACCGCCGATCGCACGGTCGGAGGCGCGCATGAGAATTTCATTACGCCGGAGCAGGCGATTCCGGAACAACACATGTCCGTGCCTTGGGAAAGCTGCATCACGATGGGGGCCGGGTTCTCCTACCGGTATGAGGGCGAGTATAAATCAACCCGGACCTTGATTCATATTCTGATGGAAGTCGTTGCGAAGGGCGGTAACCTGGCTCTGAACATCGCTCCGCAGCCGGATGGAAGGCTTCCCGAAGCCGCTGTGAAGCGGATGAAGGAGCTGGGGGATTGGCTGAAGCTGTACGGCGAGGGCGTTTACGGCACCCGGTCATGCGAGCCCTACTTTGCACAAGAATGCGCGTTTACGCGCAAGGGAAGCACAGTGTACTGTTTCCGCCTGTATCCGGAGGGGGCCGAAGTGGATGAGATCATCCGTTTCCCATTCAATGAAAGCATTCAATCAATCGAACTTATAGATCCGGAAGAAAGACTGATGTTCACGATGGAGGACGGTAGAGTAAGCGTCGTGCTGCCTCCCGGCGAGTGCGCCCGGTCAGCGCCAATCGCCCATGTACTGCGGCTTACGCTCCGCAATGAAGACAATTCGTAAAAAAAGATATATAAGTTCTACAAAACGGAGCTTCCCGGCTCCGTTTTCATTTGTTAGGATAACGGTAAAGGAGCTGATAACATGCTAAGTTTGGAAAGATACTGGGAAAATACGCAAATCCTTGAAGTGAACCGGGAGCAACCGCGCGCATATTATATTCCTTATGCGGACGCAGAATCGGCGAAATCAGGCAAAAGATCCAGATCCCCGTTTTACCGGACGCTGAACGGCGGCTGGAAGTTCAAATATTACAGCAGCGTACATAACATCACGGAATCCTTTTACGACAAACATTTCGACGCTTCGGCCTGGGATGATTTATTGGTGCCGTCCTGCTGGCAGACCGAAGGCTATGATCAGCTTCATTATACAAACGTCAATTACCCGATACCATGCGACCCTCCTTACGTGCCCGATGAGAATCCGGCCGGATTGTATATCCGCGATTTCCGGATCGAGGAGGCGTGGGGTGGCAAACAGACCTATACGGTGTTCGAAGGGGTCAACTCCTGTTTCTATGTATGGGTAAACGGGCAATTCGTCGGCTACAGCCAGGGAAGCAGGATTCCTGCTGAATTTGATATCACGCCGTTCGTACAGCCCGGCGTCAACCGGATGGCCGTCATGGTGCTGAAATGGTGCGACGGAACCTATCTGGAAGACCAGGATTTATGGCGCTTTTCAGGCATTTTCCGTGACGTCTATTTACTGGGCAGGGAGCAGGCGCATGTGCGCGACATGTTCATAAAGCCCGAGCTTTCGGCAGATTACACGGAAGGCATTCTCCGCTGCGAGCTTGCTACAACCGGCCCGGTGACGGTTCGAGCAGAACTGCGCGATGCGGAGGGGAAGATATGCGCAGCCGGGGAGCTCGAGGCGAATGGCAAGGCGGAGCTTTTGCTCAACATACCGAAGCCTGTGCTGTGGAATGCTGAAAACCCTTACTTGTATGAGCTCTATTTGAGCGACGGGAAGGAATGCATCCATATACCGGCCTTCTTCCGCACCGTCTCTGTTCAGAACGGCATATTCATGATCAATGGACAGGCCGTCAAGCTGAAAGGGGTCAACCGTCATGATTCCCATCCGGATCTGGGGCAGACGATTCCCATGGAGCACATGATCCAGGATCTCAAGCTGATGAAGCTTCATAACGTCAACACCGTACGCACGTCACATTATCCCAATGACCCGCGTTTTCTTGACCTTTGCGATCGTTTCGGCTTTTATGTGGTCGACGAGTCGGATCTGGAATGCCACGGGCTTGTCGTATCCGGTGATTTCCATCAGCTGACGCGCGATCCGTCTTGGGAAAAAGCGTTCGTGGATCGCGTGGAGCGGATGGTGGAGCGTGACAAAAACCATGCCTCGGTTATTATGTGGTCGCTCGGCAATGAATCCGGGTATGGCGCGAACCATATCGCCATGGCAAAATGGGCGCAGCAGCGGGATGATTCGCGGCTGGTCCATTATGAAGGCGCGTCGAAGAGATATGAGGGCGACACCGACACGGAGGATCTGGACATCGAGAGCGAGATGTATCCTTCCCTGGCTTACGTGGAGGAATACGGAGCAGATGAAAGCCGCACCAAACCTCTGTTCCTGTGCGAATACAGCCATGCGATGGGCAACGGACCGGGAGACTTGAAGGAATATTGGGATTTGTTCTACAAGTATCCGAATCTGATGGGGGGATGCGTCTGGGAATGGAATGATCACGGCATCCGGACGACAACGAGCGAAGGTGCCGAGTATTTCGGTTACGGCGGTGACTTTGGGGATCAGCCGAACGACGGCAATTTCTGCATCGACGGCCTCGTATCGCCGGATCGCGTTCCCCATGCAGGCCTGCTTGAACTGAAGCAGGTTATTGCTCCGGTCCGCATCGAAGCAGAGGACCAGGAAGCGGGAAGCTTCCGCGTGACGAACCTGTATGATTTCAGCGGCCTGGGCCATCTTGTGTTCTCATGGAAGCTTGAGGCGGACGGCGAGCTGGTTAAACAGGGTCTGCTGGAAGACGTGAATGCGGGGCCGCAGGCCTCCACTCTAATCACGGTGCCTCTCCAAAAGCTGCCCGCGGCAGGAAGGCATTTCCTGACGATCAGCGTGCGGCAGAAGGAGGACACGCTCTGGGCTGAAGCTGGCTACGAGATCGCCTTTGCCCAGTTTGACCTGGGAGGGAAGCCGGCTGGAGCGGACCAAGATCGGGTTTGGCTGGATCGGCTCAGACAGCGTCCGCTTCAGATTGATGAGGAAGGCAGCCTGGTCACGGTGGAAGGTGAGGATTTTAAACATGTATTCGACAAGGCCAAGGGCATGTTCGTCCGTCTGTCGAAGCATGGGCTGGATATGATGGAGTCGCCGCTTGCGTTCAGCATCTGGCGGGCACCGACCGACAATGACCGCAACGTCAAGCATCGCTGGATGGAAGAGGGTTACCACCGGGCAGGCATGAAGGTATACGCCTGCACCATCAGCAGCCGGAGCGATCACGAGGTGGAAATGGCGGTGGACTTTTCCCTGGGCGGCTACATGAAGCATCCTGTGCTGAAAGGGAAGGCGCTATGGCGGGTTGACGGCTCCGGCGAAGTGTCGATGTCCGTCAATATCCGGGTGAGAGACGGGCTGCCGTTCCTGCCTCGCTTCGGGCTTCAGGTTACGATGCCAAAGGGGAACGAGCAGGTCGAATATTTCGGGCTGGGTCCCGGCGAAAGCTATGCCGATAAGCGGCACAGCGTGCGCGCAGGCAAATATCTGCAGCGCGTGGATGATATGTTCGTGCCTTACGTGATGCCGCAGGAGAACGGTTCAAGATACCAGACCGAATGGGCCTCCGTGACGAACGAGCTGGGCATGGGCCTGCTGTTTACCGGCAATGCTCCATTCTCCTTCCAGGCTTCGCACTACTCGCCTACGGATCTGGACCAGGCAGGACATCTGCACGAGCTGGTAAAGCGGAACGAGACGATCGTACACATCGATTACAAAATGAGCGGAATCGGCTCGAACTCCTGCGGTCCCGAGCTGCTGGAGAAGTACCGTTTGGATGAGAAGGAATTTGCTTTCGCGCTGCAGCTGCGTCCGGTGTTCAAAGAAGACGAGTAAAGGACAATGAAGGGCAAGCGGCTTTTACGAGACAGGGGACTGTTTATTCGGGAAGTCGGCGGGGTTGCTTGTTGCACGCTTTGCCTTCCTATGAATGACGACAAAGAGAGAGGGGGTGAGCCCTCTCTCTTTGTCGTGTTTGTTTTATACGGCGGTGGAATCTTCGGGCTGCTCCTCTTCTTTCGGCCAGCCGCCCCATACGCCCAGCAAATTGCCGTTCGGATCCACGATCTGGAAGCTGTAGCCTCCGCCCGGCTTATAGAGCATCTCTCCAACCTGAACCCCTTTTTGGCTCAGCTCACGGCTCATTTGTTGAATGTTCTCCGCCTGGAAGGTGAGCACGGGCTTACGCTCTCCTTTGGAGCTGACAAATTCAAATTTCGGTACCTCCAGCGCTTCGACCAGACCCAGCGACATACCGTTCAGGTTAAGCCATGCGGCATCGTCCCCCTCATTGAACGGGAAACAGAAGCCGAGTCCGAATACCTCCGTGTACCATTTGGCCGATTTGGCTACGTCCTTTACCGGTAATTCGATCACTTGAATATGAAGGGATTGAGCTGCCATTTGTTCTCCTCCTTGAATCTAATAGAATTAGAACTGAACTTGGTATGAGTTCGTTTTCTACCTGTATAAACGGTTGAATCGATGCAAAAGAAACGGGTGGAGATCCATTCATTTGAATTTTTGGGAGGACACCCGGATCAAATGCCCGTCCGGATCGGAAAAATCAAAATACATGAACGCTTCGCTATGCCACACGCGGGCCACATCCATGCCGCTGCTACGAATCTTCTGATAAGAGCGGTAAATTTGGTGTACGTTTCCGCTGCGAAAAGCTTCGATGAATAGATCGAGCAGCCCCGCATCCAGCGCCTCCCCTGCCGGAGGGGAGAACGAGCCACCGCTTTCGGCCGCACCTGAAGCCTGTTTGGACAGGCGGACCCGGACGCGCTTCAAAGCTTCCTTGACGGCCCCTTCGGTCGATCCGATATGCATGGCGGTTTCTTTGGCTGTAAAGCCGAACACGTCGATCATAAGCAGCAGCACGGCTTGGCGGATCGACAGCCGCGATGCCATGACTTCGAAGGCTTCCCGCAAATGATAATCGCTCACCGCGGGAAGGTTGTCCAGCTGTTCTTCAGCCAAGAGATGTTCGGAGGCAGATTTCTTCCGAAGGGAGTCGATCCAGGTGTTCTTGGCTATGCGCAGCAGGTAAGCCCGCTTGAGCATCATGCCTTCTGTATAGGAACGATAGGCTTTCTCCAGCGTGGTCTGCATGAGATCCTCGCCGTCTGCTTTGCTGCCCGCCAGTTGGGTGCAGTAGGCAAGGAGGGCGGACATATGCGGCTCGATGATGCCTGCAAACGATTGGGGATGAATGGATAACACGACCTTCCTGTAATCTATGTAATTTTCCTTATAATACCACGCGGAAGGCTCCCTAGTATCCGCATTGAACGCAAAAAAGAACCCTGCTTTCTGCCATGCAGAAAGACAAGATTCCGTTGTGAGAAGACCTACACGCCTCGGGCGGGATATGAAGTCTAGTTGGCCCGGATTTCGAGCACTTCGTACTTGATGACGCCCATAGGCGCAGTCACGCTGACGGTATCGCCGGCAGCTTTACCGATCAGTTCCTTACCGAGCGGGCTTTCGTACGAAATTTTATTGTTATGGGCATCCGCTTCGGCGGGGCTTACAATCCGGTATTCCACGATCTCTTTGAACTCAATGTCATTGAGCTTCACATAGGAGCCGACGCTTACGGTAGATGCATCCGTGCTTCTGACGACGCGCGCTTTGGTCAGCGTTTTCTCCAGCTGCAGGATCCGCGTTTCCATAAAAGCCTGATCGTCCTTGGCGGAATGGTATTCGCTGTTTTCCTTCAGGTCGCCATAGCTGATGGCTACTTTCAGACGTTCTGCAAGCTCTTTCCGCTTTACGGTTTTCAGCTCTTCGAGCTCGGCTTTCAGTTCGGCCAGACCTTCCGGGGTCAAAATAAGTTCTTCATTGGACATATCTACAACACCTCTTTCTTAAATTGTACACGAAATGGCGCGTTAAAGCGAAATAAACATCTTAAACCGTTATAGCCAAAGTTTCGCTGGAGACCGTGACCACGTTCCCCGTATACTATTTTTATCATCTTAAGGAGGAATGCCGATTGAAAATGATGTTTGATTATAACTGGGCCGTGCGCGAAGATTGGTTCAAATGGTGTGAAGAAACCAGTGAAGCCGAGCTTCTGAAACCGCGTACCGGAGGTGTTGGCGGGATTCTCCACACGCTGTTTCACGTCATCGACGTGGAATGGAGCTGGATTCGTGTGCTGCAGGGGAAAAGCGACTTCAACGACAGCTTCGACGACTATCGGAGTGTCCGGCAGGTACGGGCGCTGGAAGCAGCCTTTCGCCCAGAGGTGGAAAGCTTCGTCCTGAATTGGAATGAGGACATGGAGAACCGGGAATTCCGCGCTGTCAGCCCTGATGGCAGAGAAAACTTGGACACGTGGGGCGAAGTCGTCCGTCACATGATCGCCCATGAAATCCACCATGTCGGCCAGTTGTCCGTGTGGTCAAGGGAAATCGGCCGAAAGCCCGTATCCGCGAACCTGATCGGCCGGGGCCTGGCTCTAGGGCAGCTCGGCTGACTCGGCGGCTTGTCCCCTTTATGCTATACTGGTTGTAACGTGTTTAGGAAAGTGGAACCTGGCAGCATTAGAGGAGGATGGACAGAGATCATGGATGCTCCGCTTCATTTGATTGAATATGAAATCGCTTTGCTGGTAAGGCTCACGACAGCACATAGCCCGAAATTCGGAAATTTGGACCGCTCCGAATATCTTTTGCTGAGCGAGCTGGAAAAATACAGCCCTCTGGCAATTCATGCCCTTGCAGATCGTCTGCTGCTGAATCTCTCGACGGCAAGCCGGCAGGTGGCTGTGCTGGAAAGCAAGAACTACATCCGGCGTTATCCGGATACCAGCAACGGCAGGATCAGCCTCGTCGAAATTACCCCGGAAGGAATGGAGGCGCTGGGTAAGGTTCAAAAGGCGCGCAATGACGCTTATGCCGAGGTGCTTGCGCATTGGACACCCGAGGAGCTGAAGGGCCTGGAATCGAGTCTGACGCGGCTGAACCGGGATTTCAAGGCGTGGCGCAAATGACCTATACGCAAGGGATGGAGCTGCCCAGGGAAACCCAAGACCCGAGGGCAGCTTTTTCGTGGGGGAATAGGGAGAACGGCGAGCAGGGGAAGGCTGCAGGCAAAATAAACAGGTTGCCATCCTAAAAGTATATATTGTATAATACAACTTGCTGTTTACAATATATATAATTCCTTATGGATCGGAAGCTCGTTGTTATGCAGAAACATTAAAGGAAAGGAGGAGACTGATGAAATCACAGTCAAGCCTTACTGCAGCCATATCCGAAACGGCCAAAATGCCGGTACCCCAATTTCTGGTCATATCGCTTCTGACGATATTCGCGATCGGTCCGCAGTATTTCATCAACTTGTCGTACATTATGAATCAGGTCATTATCCAAAACGGCTTGAACCTCAGTTCGAGCGATCTGCTGCTCCCCTCCACCTTGTCCAATATCGCATTTGCCATTGGCGTGCCGCTAGGGCCCGTCATCTCCAGGAGGCTCGGCGTAAGAAAAACCTATCTGATGTTCGTGACCGTCTTTTTGCTGGGATCGGTGATCAACGCCATTTCGGAGGATGCGGTCTCTTTGACGATGGGAAGGGTTATTCAGGGACTTAGCTCGGGTTTTCTGTTTTTGACCATTTTGCCCGTGAGCTTAAGATCGTTTCCGAACAAAATCCGCAATTATTTTCTGCTCATGGTGATTACCGGTTTGTTCGGCGCGAGTGCGGTAGGAGCGATATTCGGCTCCGTGTCCCTCAGCGTGGATACATGGCGCTGGTTGTTTATTCTGAACATCGTGTCCGCTGCATTGTGCCTCATCGTCGGGTTCCTGGGATTGCCGCATGGCAAGGAAGAGCATCATTCGGAGCCGGTGAACCGGCTCAGCGTCACGCTGATGGTTGCACTGATGCTGATGCTGACAGTTCCGCTTTGCAATTTGATGCAGAAGGGATTCACCTCCCTGTATGTATGGCCGTTTCTCATTGCGGCACTCATCCTGCTCGTGCTCTTTATCGTATTCGACCTGAAGAGCAAGACGCCGCTCGTACCGTTCCGGACGTTAAAAGCGGCAAAGCCGGTATCGGGCACCGTCATGGCGATCGCATCCCATATCTGCCTGATCTTTGCAATCGCCGGTATTAACGGCTTCTTGCGGAACAACATGGACCTGCCCTTCCGGTACCTGGTCCACTTTTACATCTGGTTCTTTGTCGGCATTGTGGTCACGGCGATCCTCAAAACGTTGCTGTATGACCGTTTGGGCGCCGGTATACTCGGCTTGATCGGCTCGATTGCCGTTATTTATGTCAGTCTTCGGTGGAGAACGATGGGCGCGGACGTGTCGCTGAATCTGCTATATGCCCAAATGGCGCTGCTGGGAGCTGGCGTGAGCATGACGCTGGTCGGTGGAGCGCTCGGAACGGCGCTTGCGGGGGATATTCACCAGGCCTCGATGAGATCCGTCACGCTTCACTCCATCCGGAATTTCGCCGGTGCCATTGTCACGCCGCTGCTGGGCTGGTACCTGACCCGCCAGAACGCCCTTCATTACGAGGAAATTCGTGGCCGGCTCGGTCTGTTCAGCGGGGAGGCCAAATCGGAAATCGCAGGTATTACCCGGAATCTGATGGCGGAAGGCGTCCCTGCAGCCCAGGCGCAGAGCACGGCTTCTTATGAGCTGCTCGTGCACACCAAAAGAGCAGCCATCCTTGGTGCTTACCACCATTTGTTTACGATCATGGCCTGTGTTGGCGTGATTATGCTGGTGGCTTCCATCGGCAAAATCGCCACGGGCAAAGGCAGATCGCTGGTTCAAAAAGAGAAGAAACGGCTGGTGCCGGAACCGGGACGGGCAGAACTTCACCCAAGCACCATCCATATTACGAAGTGAGGAGAATTCATACCCATGATAAACCGCAGTCGCTTGATCATAGCTAACATTATAGGGATTTTGGTGATCTGCTTTTTTATTGCGGCAGGCGCCTACTTTTATTATGAAAAGTCCAATTTCTACAAAACGGAGGATGCCGTCGTCGAAGCTGATATGATGCCTGTCGTTGCGCCTGCTCAAGGGGTGCTGACGAGCTGGAACATTCAGGACGGCACGAACGTGAGCAATAAAAATGTCGTTGGAGGCATTTCGGACGGAACCAAAGTGATCCCTGTCAGCCCCCGCATGGACGGAAAGATCATCAAAAACGATGCCCGCGTGAATCAGCTGGTGCAGGCGGGTCAGGTGCTGGCGCAGGAGGCAGATCTGGATCACATGTATATCGTCGCCAACATCAAGGAAACCCGGCTGAAAGACATCAAGGTGGGCCAAAGCGTGGACATTGCGATCGATGGTGACTCGGGTACAAAGTTTGAGGGCGTTGTAAAAGAAATCGGATTTGCCACGAACTCTGTATTCTCGGTGCTCCCGCAGCAAAGCTCCACGGGCAGCTACACGAAAGTGACGCAGAAGGTCCCGGTGAAAATTTCGATTAACCAAACATCGGCCCGGGTTCTGCCCGGCATGAATGCCGAAGTGAAAATATCGCTGTAAGCTCCCGCTGTTTCTTTACCCTAAAGAAAGAACCCTGTGTTTCGCTTACGGAAACACAGGGTTCTTTTTGTTTAAAACTCTTATAATCAGTGGAAATTAACGAAAGAATAGAGTTATGATAGGATGAAAGCATTGTATAGAACAGGCAAGGGCGGAAAGTAAGGGGTTTGCGATGAAAAATGTGCTGGTGACAGGCTACCGCGCGCATGAACTGAATATTTACGGACAGAAGCATCCGGGTATCGCTTATATTCAAAAGGCCATTACCGCCAAGCTGGTCCAGCTTGCCGAAGAAGGGCTGGAATGGGTCATTTCGCCGGGACAGTACGGCGTCGATCTATGGGCCTGCGAAGCGGCGATCAATCTGAGAAAGCAGTACCCCGATCTGAAAATCGCCGTCATAACGGCTTTCGCGAATCCGGAAGAGAACTGGAAAGAGGATAAGAAGGAATACTATAACCGGATTCTGCAGGACATTGATTTCTATGAAACCGTGAGCCGTCAGCCTTACGACGGACCATGGCAGTTCAAGGCAAGAGACGATCTGCTGTTCCGCAAAACGGACGGCATCATCCTCGTTTATGACGAGGAGACGGGCGAAGGCAGCAGTGCCCGTTTTTACAAGGAGAGAGCCTTGAAGAAACAGCAGGAGGAAGGGTACGGGTTCATCAGCATCAGTACCGAGGATATTCAGAATTTGGCGGACGAGGATGCCTCCGAATGGCATGACGAGGGTATGGAGTTCAGCTGAGCGTTCATATTTAAGCGTTCAATAAGCGTTCATTACATATAAGAAAGGAAATGATGAGATTGATCCGATTCGGAACGATAGGCACCAACTGGATTACGGAACGTTTTCTTCACGCGGCGGAGGAGAACGATGATTTCAAGCTGACGGCGGTTTACTCCCGCACGGAAGACAAGGGCCGGGAGTTTGCTGCGCAGTTCGGCAGCCCTAAGGTATATACGGACCTCACAGCCATGGCTTCAAGTGATGAAATCGACGCGGTGTATATTGCGAGCCCGAACTCTTTTCATGCGGAGCAGGCGATTCTGTGCATGAATCACGGCAAGCATGTTCTTTGCGAAAAGCCCCTTGCCACAAACAGTGCAGAGGTTCGGCGCATGATTGAGGCGGCGGAGAAAAATCAAGTCGTATTGATGGAAGCTCTGAAATCCACCCTGATGCCGAACTTCAAAATCATGAAAGAAAATTTGTACAAAATCGGCCAGGTACGGCGCTATTTTGCGGGGTATTGCCAATATTCCTCCCGTTATGACGCTTTCAAGGAGGGGACGGTGCTGAACGCTTTCAATCCGGAATACTCGAACGGCGCCTTGATGGATCTGGGTATTTACTGCATTTATCCGATGGTATCCCTGTTCGGCAAGCCCGAAGCCGTTAAAGCCGTCGGCGTCATGCTGTCATCCGGCGTGGACGGCGAAGGAAGCCTTGTGATGCGTTACCCGGACATGGATGCGGTCGTCATGTATTCGAAAATATCGGACTCCTTCCTGCCGGCCGAAATTCAGGGTGAAAACGGAACGATGGTGATCGACCGGATCAATCAGCCGTATGACGTCAAAATCCAGTACAGGGACGGCAGCATCGAAAACCTAACCCAACAGCAGATTCATGAATCGATGTATTACGAGCTGGAGGAGTTTATTCGCATGATCGGACGCGGCAAGCTCAGCAGCAAGATCAATTCCCATGAAACCTCGATTGCGGTGGCTGAAGTGATGGAGGATGCAAGAAGACAAATCGGTTTGAAGTATGCGGCGGATGCATGGTAATGTTCGACCCGACGATTGTAGAAAATTTGAAGGTTGCCTTTGAAAATCAACTGTATGATCTCGATAACCTGGATGGGCGGATTCGGATTACGGGCCGGAAGGACTTGATGGACATGTCGGTCATGTCCCGTGAATTTGCCATAAAGTTCGAATTGGCAGAGGACCCCTCCGCCGTATTCGCCGAAATCCGGCTTCAGGCTTCCCTTGCCGATTTGGCGGCTGAGATCTTGGAACTGGAGGGCAAGCGGCCCGGGTGCGAGCTTCGGATTTGCTTTGGCATGGACGTAAGCCGTCCGGAGGAAGAATGCGGGCGAATCGAGCATCTGCTGAAGGAGATTTGGCCGGAGGTACCGCTCGTACAGACGCTGAGCCGTATTTATGGCGCAAACCGGGAGGGCTGGACGAACGAAGCGGAGCTCCGCTTCCAGCGTAAAATCGACGAGGAGCAGATGGGGGATATTCCGGAGATGATCTCGCATGCCATGCGCTCGTTGCAGGAGCTTCGCGGCTTGTTACAACGGTGATCCTGCGGCTCATTCCGGTGAAGGGTAAAATATCGTGTGCTGGTTAAGGAAGGGAGCCCCTTCCTTTCTTTGGATATCGGAACGTACAGAATTCGAAATTCCAATACCCAATAAGCTGCATTTTGTCGGAAATGCTATTTTGGCGGAGAAAACATGCTTCTAATGAGCGGATTTGGTTTAATGAATGTTATAGCTATCTTTGTGTTCAATTGTCAGTTGTCGTATGGTATACATATCAATTGAAGGCCGTGATATATAATACTCATAGACTTCAACGGGCTATAAATTTGATTTATATCTTGTACTGAATTTTTTTACCGGACGGAGGCGTACGATGAGTACCATTAATGCTGACGCTTTTTTGCAGGAAGTATACAGAACCGCTCTTTTCGGCATTGCACAGATCTCACTTGAGGGTAACTGGATGAGAATCAATCCGGCCATCTGCAACATCATGGGATACACGGAAAGCGAACTGCTGGGGCTCAGGTTTCAAGACCTCATCCACCCGGACGAGATGGAACATCATCTTACGCTGTTCCGAGACAAGCTGAAGAACCGGACAGGCGCGACAGCGGAGACGGAGTCAAGGTTTGTCCGGAAGAACGGGGATACGGTATGGGCATCGGTATTCGCCTCGGTGATGACGGATTCGGAAGGGCATCCGCTTGCCTATCTGATCCAAATTCATGATATTACGAAAAACAAGCTGGCGGAGACGAAGCTGCAGGAAACTGTTGAGCGTTACACGTCCTTGAAACGATACAATCATGACGCGGTCATCTCCCTCGATCTCGAAGGGAAGATCATTAACACCAATACGATGGCCGAGAAAATGACCGGATACTGCATTAACGAAATGGCCGGCGAGCAAATCTCGCGCTTTATCGGACATGATAATCAGCGCAAACTGTTGAGCGAATCCCTGACCAACCCTTCGATTGAGAAGGACATTGACCGGATTTACCATAAGGATGGACATTCGGTCGAAGTACTGACCTCGATCGCGCCCATTTACGTGAACGGCAAAAATGTCGGCTTTTATATTATTGCGAAGGATGTCACCGAGCAGAAGCAGCTGCTGGTCGCCAAGGAACTGGCCGAAAGCACGAATAAGGCAAAAACCGAGTTTCTCGCGGTCATGAGCCATGAAATACGAACACCCATGAATGGTGTAATCGGCATGACGGATCTGCTCGAGACAACGACGGAGCTGGATCCCGAACAGAGCGAATACGTCAAAATCATCCGGCAAAGCGGGGAGACGCTGCTGGCCATCATTAACGATATCCTCGATTTCTCGAAAGTGGAATCGGGCAAAACCGAGCTGCAGGAAGAGCTCTTTGATGTGAGAAAATGCGTCGAGGAGACCCTGGACGTCTTATCGGCAAAAGCGCATGAGAAGCATTTGGAGATGAAGGTCGAGATTCAGGATGATGTTCCGCTCATGATGATCGGGGACGCGAAACGCTTGAAGCAGATTTTGATGAACCTGATCGGCAACGCGGTGAAATTCACGTTCTCCGGCGGCATTACCACACAGGTAAGGAAGCTGTCGGAGGACAAGCGTACGATCCAGCTGGAATTCAAAATCAAGGACACCGGGATTGGCATTCCTGCCTCCAAGGTCGAGTATATTTTTGAGCCCTTCGCGCAGGTAAACAATTTCATGACCCGGAATCATGAAGGAACCGGTCTCGGTTTGTCGATCACGAAGAAGCTGGTGGAGCTGATGGGCGGAACGATCCAAGTGGAGCAGAGCGATGACCCTGGAGCTACGTTTGTGTTTACGTTGGTCCTGATGAAGGAGAACTGGAGCTTTATCGGCGATACCGAGGAAACGCACGACAGCCAAATTTCAGGCTCTCTCAAAGTCCTGATCGCGGAGGATAACCAGGTCAACCAGATCGTGCTTCAGAAGATGCTGGAGAGTCAAGGTCACCGGACGACCGTTGTCTCCAACGGAAAAGACGTGGTACGTGCAGCACAGGAATCGTATTATGATATTATTTTTATGGATATTCACATGCCTGACATGAACGGCTTTGATGCAACGCGAACGATCCGCAGGACGCTTCCGAAGGAGCAATGCCCGGCGATTGTCGCCGTTACTGCGAACGCGCTCAAGGGGGACCGGGAGAGCTGCATAGCCGCCGGCATGGACGAGTATATCAGCAAGCCGATCAAAACGCAGACCGTGCTGGATGTGATCGAAGGCCTTGACCTGAGAAAGAGAGCGTTGAAGGATAGCCCATCTCAATAGGATGGGCTTTTTTTTGGGTTATCGGCGGAACATTTCATCCCGCCAGCCGTCCATATAGTTAAATAAGGAGTATAAGGAAAGCAAACGGGAAGGGTGGGTCTTTCGTTGCCAATGAGAACGCTTAAACCAGCCAAGGCTGCTGCTGCCCTGCTGGCGGTAGGCATGCTGATTGCATGGCCGGGCGCTGCCGGCATGGCGCAATCTTCGTCTGCTGCGGTATCGGCCTCTGCTTCGTCTGTAAGTGCCAGGATTCTTCAGTATAGAGCCCCTTATTTCGTTAATGATCCCGGGAAGGATACGGGCTGGAAAGATTTGAAGGCTGCAGGATACGGGAGCAAAGGCCAGACCGTGAAAGTGAAGCCGGGGTCCGAGCTTGGCGAAATGACGGCAGTGCTGGACGGCGGGCAGGTATACTGGTTGCCTGTCTGGTATGCGACGGCCGCTGCGAAGTCCATTCAAGAGACGAGGCCGGCTTATGTTACGCTGAGTCCGGATATAAAGCTCTCGCTTGCGCCGGGAAGCAACATGAAATGGACGCTGCCGAGAACGGAAACGAAGCTGGTTGCACTAGCCAGGTGGCAGGGCTGGACGGGGATTATGATCAGTCCGGTGCCGTGGCATACGGAGACGGAAATATACCGTCCTATCCTGCTGTGGGTACGGGATGCAAGCATCACATCCCGAACAACGATACCCTCGGGCTTTCTGAGTCAAGGCTCGTTCATTCCGGTTGATACGGCAAGAAATATAACCGAGCTGCTGCTGCAAAAGGGGGATGACGCCACCCGGGTGAAAAATCTTCTGGGCGAGCCGGATGTAACGGAACATTCGAGCAACCTCGCGGAGCTCGGGCAAGGCAAGCCGATGCACATCGGAACGTCCTGGCGCTACGAGCGGGCTGACGCATCTTTCACGGTAAGCTTCTCCCAGCAGGGTAAGCTGGAGAGCTGGAAATGGATTCTGCCTGCCGATCCCGTGCTAAGGATCGGTGCATATGCAGAGCGGGATCCTTCGTTCAGCTATGATTTCCTGTCCATACCCATAGCAACAACGGTCGGCACTAAACCGATCTGGAGAAATCAGGGCAATCTGGATTATGCTTATCTGATCGGGGCGACCGAGGATGCGCTGCTTATGAACGGGGATGACGGCCGATTCAGCGGCATGCATGACGATTCTTCCATTTATGCTATTGACCGGGCCACGGGACGTAAGCTGTGGCAGGTCCCCGCAGGCTTCGGCTCCTACGGCGCTTCGCTCGATTCGGCACGGAACACGGCTGCCGTGTACACCGAATACAATCCTTCATCAAAAAAGTATGAGCCACTTGTACGGGAGCTAAGTCTGAAGGACGGGCGTGTGCAATGGGAGAAACGGCTTCCCGAGGGTCAATCCTTTCAGATGTATGCAGCCAAGGATGCTATTCTGTTATATCAACCCGCTTCGGGTGATTCCTCGGGCGTTCTGACCGTGCTGGACCGCGGGACGGGCGCAAGGCGATGGACGAAGGTTCTGGGTGCAGGGCAGCAGGTTCTCGGCACGTATACCGAAGATGCATACGTTTTGCTTCAGGAGGGCCGGAAGCTGCAGGCGCTGAACCCCGCTAATGGCACCGTTACCTGGAGCATAACCGGCCTAGGAGAGAATCATCAGGACGTCCAGCAGCACCCTTATTACGCGTATGGGAGTATCCGGCAGCCGCTGCAGCCGGAACAAGCCGACAGACGTTGGTTCCTGCTGGGAGACCACTGGCTGCTGCTCAGTACAGATGACGGCAAGGTATGGGCAGACAAAGCCTGGAACAAGCAGGAGAGGTTCGAAACATCGAACGAGGAGCGGTATATTCTGGTACAGCAATCCGGCGGTTCATCTGACTTCGACAGCTCCAAGGTGGAGCGAACCGTACTATATGATATATTCGAAAAGCGAGCTCTCTTCACGCTGCCCGGAAAAGCGGTGAACGGGGCTTTGGATCCGCAGCGGCTGTATGTGGTGCTGAATGGGCTGCCGGCAGCATTTGACCGCGAAACGGGAACCCTGCTCTGGCAGATGCCGATATCGACCCGGGAGTCCGCGAGCCCTTATACGCTGGATGAAATGGCCAAAACCCGTTATGCGGTGCTCTCGAAGTACGTGCTGCTGGGCTACGGCTCCGACATGCTGGCGCTGCGCAAAGAGGATGGAGAGGTCATTGGCAGGCTGCGCGATAACCGGATCGCATTCAGCGAAGCGAGATACCGCAAAGGTGTCGAGGGTTTGCTTAACATGAACGAAGACGAAATCTATGTCGGCTCCTCCAATGGCGGATTGGCCAGATACGGCGCGAGCGAACTGGAGGCGCTGCTGAATCAAGTGAAATAGCCGAATAAGGTATGTATCCCGAAGGCCCTAAGGAAATTCTTAGGGTCTTCGCGTTATGCCCGTTAAAAGGAAAAGCTGAGCTGCTCTACCTCGGGCGCTGGCAGCGTCGTGGACGGTTGAATGCAAGAGCCGATGTCCGCCGATGCGGAAGTCGTGCAGCTGGTCTCGGGGACATTCCCGCTCAAAAAGAGCTTCTGCTTCACCTCGCTTGCCAGCGTCTTGACCTGATCCGCATAGGCCGAATCGGGATATGTGCCGCGGAATAAGCTTTTGTACTTTGGAACGAGTCCGGGATGATGCTGACCGAGCGAATGCATGAACCAGGCTTTGACATCGGGAGTCAGGCGGAGCAGGGAGGTCATCGCAAAGGAGGCGCGATGCTCCTTGGCCGCCGTCATCAGCTCTTCCATCTGCTCCCTGGAGTCCGTAAGATACGGGAGGATCGGGGCGATGAACAACCCGGTGCGCACACCGCTTTCGGAGAGCCTGCGTACGGCTTCAAGTCTTTTGAAAGGCAATGGGGCTCCGGGCTCCATCATCCTGATGATGCCGGTGTCCAGCGTGTTCAGGCTGATATTAACGGAGGTGACGTCCATTTGGGACAGCAGATCCAGATCCCGCAAAATCAGCGGCGAACGCGTGGTGATGCTGGTGCGTATCCGATATTTGGCGAGCACTTCCAGGCAGCCGCGGGTAATCCTTGACTTGATCTCCACCGGCTGATAAGGATCGGTGGCCGTTCCCAAGGTTACGATGCCGACATGTTCCCGCAGCTGGCCGATATCATGATCAAAGCGCTTGGCCATCCGAGACAGCTGGGCCTCGAGCGCTTCGGCAGCATTGGTTTTCAGCAGAATGCGGTTCTGGAACTCATCATCGGCCTCCCGTCCAATAAATGATTGAAAAGCCCGGGCATAACAGAAGCTGCAGCCATGCGCACAGCCGCGGTAGGGATTGATCGACCAGTCAAAGGGCATGCTCTCCGCCTTGACCCGGTTGAGCGTTTGTTTGGTTGTTGCGGATTCGTAGATTTTTTTAGGCATAATAGTTCACCTCCAGATATAGAACAAATGTTCCTGTTTTGTCAGTATACTATACGCCGAAAGATTAGAAAACCGTCTGGAATATGAAGGAATTGTTCTTGGGGACCGATATATGAAACAAAGGGATCTTTACAATGAAAGCGGGATAAGCATGCAGACTCGGGCAGGTATATATAATACGCTTCTAAAGAAGGATGTTTGTAGAGCTTGGTTCCTTTGTGTTATCCTGTATCCCAAGAGATGACGGAATGACCGCATGCCATTAGGCTGCGGTTTTTTTGAAGAGAATAAGAAAGCATACCTCGCAAGAGAACGCCCCCTAAGCGGGTCTTGTGTAATTTGGAATGTACGTCGATAGATGCTTACCTTACTCATACATTTGGATGAATATATTTGAAAGGAAGGGAATTTGACATGAGTTCTCAATTCATAGATATCGGCGTCAATTTGACCAACCGCTCCTTTAACAAGGATCGCGAGGAGGTCCTTGCCCGGGCCGAGGCCGCAGGCGTTTCTCCGCTGATCATAACCGGAACCGACGTGGAGAGCAGCAGCGAGGCCGCACGCTATTCGAAGCGATATCCCGGGAAGCTGTATTCCACGGCAGGCGTTCATCCCCATGACGTCAGGGAATGCGGGGAGGGAACGCTTTGCAGTCTGCGGGAGCTGGCTCAGCAGCCGCAGGTGGTAGCGATTGGGGAATGCGGCCTGGATTATAACCGGGATTTTTCACCTCGCGACGTGCAGCGTCACTGGTTCAGGGAACAGGTGCTGCTGGCCGGGGAACTCGGCATGCCGCTGTTTCTGCACGAACGCGATGCGCATGCCGACTTTGCGGCGATCATGCGGGAGCATCCGGCGATGATCCCGAGGTCGGTCGTCCACTGTTTTACGGGGACGGGCGGGGAACTGGATGCTTATCTGGCGATGGGCTTTCATATCGGCATCACCGGATGGATTTGCGACGAACGGCGGGGGCAGCATCTGCGCGAGCTGGTCAAGCATATACCGCTGAACCGTTTGATGATCGAAACGGATGCGCCTTACCTGACTCCGAGGGACATGAGGCCCAAACCGAAGGATGGGCGTAACGAGCCGGCCTTTTTGGCGCATATCGCTAAGGTTGTGGCGTCCTGTATGGGCCGGGATGAAGATGAGGTGACCCAAGCTGTATTCGAAACGACCAAAGCATTTTTTGCCATTCCATGAGTTGAAATCACAATAATTCAAAATAACTTCTTTTTTCTTTTGTACTCGTGTCCTCCGCTCTGTTGTATAATGAGCAGATGACAAGACATGACATCATCTTCCATATTTTTTACGCAGGCGGGATGCGATTTTGAAATATTTTACCAAAAAAGGCTTCACGCTCCGGTTCACGATCAGTTTGCTGGTCATCACGGCGATTTTGCTGACAATGCTCACAAGCATTACTTCAGCGGTTCAGGTCAACCGGGCATCGCTCATCGACAATTATTTGAACAAGAACGAATCTTATGCCAAAAAACTGGCTTCCAATACGAACGAGCTCCTGATTACGATGCAGGACAACATCAGGGCGATCGCCAAAATTTCCGCACGAGAGCAAGTCATCGACGCGCAGTTATTTGATGATCTGTTTCAGGAAAATACCCAGTACTTCAACTCCATTGTGGTTGCCGACGACAATCGGATCATTCGGGCGCTCAGTCCCCGGACGGTCGGGATTTCCGTCGGAGACAAGATCACTTCGGAACAGGGAAAGCTGGCCGTCCAAATGAAAAGGTCTTTCATTTCCGAGCCCTACCGGGCAACCACGGGGCGTTTGATAATCCTCGTGTCGGCTCCGATCATCGATGAACAGGGCAAGTACAAAGGCTTTGTAGGCGGAACGATTTACCTCGAAGAGAAAAACGTGCTGAGCAACATGCTCAAGGAGCACTTTTTCGGCGACGGCTCTTACGTATATGTCGTCGAAAAAGGCGGTGAACTCATTTTTCATCCGGAAAAGAAGCGGATTGGGCAATCCGTCGTCCACAACGAGGTCGTCAGCAAGGTGATTCTGGGACGAAGCGGATCCCAGAGAGTAACCAATTCGGAAGGCAATCATTTTTTTGCGGGATATGCGTATGAACCAAGCAGCGCCTGGGGGATTATTTCCCAGACGCCTGCCGGGGTCATCGACAAGCCGCTGCATAACCTGGTGACGAGGATGCTGGTCGTATCACTGCCGTTTCTGCTGCTGATCCTGCTGCTCGGCTGGTGGATTGCAAGCCGGATTGCGAAGCCGCTGCACACGCTGGCGCAGTTTTCCGATGAAGCGACGCTTCGGCCCGTTCCGGCGGAGAATATACCAGACATCAAATCCTATTATTACGAGGTACGATTGCTGTCGCAAAGCGTGAAGATCGCCCTGCAGAATATGAATCAGGATTTGACGGATCTTCGCAATGAAGTGAAAATCGACGAGCTGACGGGTCTTGCCAACCGGCGTGCGTTCGACGGCGTCATGGCCGGATGGATCGAAGGAAACATCCCGTTTGCGCTCATTCTGATCGATCTCGATCATTTCAAGCAGGTCAACGACACCTATGGTCATGTGGTTGGTGACGACGTACTCCGCTACCTGGCCCGGATCATGAAGCTGATGGTCACCGAAGACGATCTGTGCTTCCGCTATGGCGGCGAGGAGTTCGGCATTCTCGTCAAACACTGCGGCCTCGGCAGGGCCAAGGATATGGCGGAGAAGCTGCGAGAACAGCTGACGCGGACGAAGAGTCCGTCGGGTACCCCGATTACGCTCTCTGCCGGCATTTCGGCGTTCCCCGTTCACGGGCGTTCTGCTCAGGAGCTGGTTAAACGGGCGGACGAAGCCTTGTATCAGTCCAAAAAAGACGGCCGGAACCGCACGACGGTGAGCAAAATACCGGATGCATAAATATGAATACCGGGCAATTCGTGAACACACCCAATGGCACAGCTGCTTCCATAAGCGGCTGTGTTTTTTGGTGTTAGCTTCCCATGGTTGTTGTGAAAATGGATCTGATGTGCTAACATGGAAACAATTACAATGATCGGAGGGTTCGTGAAGATGATCAATATTAAATTCCGTTTCTTCACTTTGTGCCGCTAATTGAATAGTGCTCAAAGGCTCTCGCGTCTATGCGGAGCGAACGGGATTGGTATGCATATCTTCGATGAACCCACATAGTATGCAGTCATGTTCTGGCGGCCATTTTGGCGACGAACATGCAAGGGTGCAGCAGGAGAGGCTTCGTGGCCCCTCCTTTGCTGTTTTCGGATATCTTTATAGCTCCGGAATTTCCGGGGCTGTTATACAACCAACCGTACCGAGATGAAGCGTCTATTTGAACGCTGCATTTTGTCGTTCGCTCAAACCACAGCCGGAGGCCTGCGGTTTTTTTGCTTTTTTTCACCAATAATATAACCATGGAGGGCTTATGTATGGAACAACTGGAACAGCTTGAACAACGCGCCGTACTCGTCGGCGTCAATTTGAACCATCAGCAGGATTTCGAATATTCGATGGAGGAGCTCGGCAATCTGGCGGAAGCCTGCGGAGTCGAAGTGGTCGGGCAGCTGACGCAAAACATGGAGCGGGTGAACAAGTCCCACTACATCGGTACAGGCAAGGTGGATGAACTTTCGGGCCTTTACAGGGGGCTGGAGGCGAACCTGATTATTTTCAATGATGAGCTGTCACCGTCGCAGCTCCGGAATCTCGAAGCGGATCTGGACTGTAAGGTCATCGACCGTACGATCCTCATTCTCGACATCTTCGAGAAACGGGCCAAAACCCGTGAAGCCCAGCTGCAAGTTGAAGTGGCCCAGCTGCAGTACATGCTGCCGCGTTTGATCGGGCTGCGCGAATCGCTCGGGCGCCAAAGCGGCGGCGTCGGCACGAAGAACAAGGGCGCCGGGGAAACGAGGCTGGAGCT
Source organism: Paenibacillus sp. SAFN-054 (assembly GCF_051966755.1). NCBI lineage: Bacteria > Bacillati > Bacillota > Bacilli > Caryophanales > Paenibacillaceae > Paenibacillus > Paenibacillus sp. SAFN-054. The sequence goes on along the minus strand of NZ_JBQCKS010000005.1, from coordinate 366,942 downwards.
GGACCGCCGCCGGATCGAAGAGAAAATTACCGCGCTGAACAAGGAGCTGGAGTCGCTCGTATTCCAGCGTCAGACGCAGCGCAAACAGCGCAAGAAAAACGCGCTGCCCGTCGTTTCCCTGGTCGGATACACAAACGCCGGCAAATCGACGATTATGAACGCCATGCTCGAGAAGTTCGGGGCAGGCGGCATGGGCAGCGAGAAGACGGTGTTTGAGAAGGATATGCTGTTCGCGACGCTGGAAACCTCGGTGCGGGGCATTCAGCTGGAAGACAACAAGAGCTTCCTGCTTACCGATACCGTCGGCTTCGTCAGCAAGCTGCCGCATCACCTGGTCAAGGCGTTCCGGTCTACGCTCGAGGAGGTCGCTGAGGCGGATCTGCTCATTCATGTGGTCGATTACGCGAACGAGAAGCACGACCAGCTGATTCAGATTACCGAAAATACGCTGAAGGATATCGGAGTTACCGGCATCCCGACCATCTTTGCGTATAATAAATGCGATCTTGCCGGCCATGCGATTCCGGAAGTGCAGGAGAACAGCATCTATCTGGCAGCTAAACCGCGCATCGGCATCGATGAGCTCGTAACCCTTATCCGGGGCTTTATTTTCAAGGATTACGTCCAGTGCCGGATGCTGATTCCATATGATCAGGGACAAGTGGTATCATACCTGAATGAGCATGCGGATATTGTGGAAACCGAGTATGAGAATGATGGGACGCTCCTGTCCCTGGAATGCAGACAGATGGACTATGAGAAATACCGTGAGTTCGTGATCGAATAAGCGGCTTGGCGACAAAGGCGGCAGCCCGGGAAGCATCTGCTTCTTTCGGGCTGTTGTGGTTTCCGGGCGAGCGGATTGGGTAAAAAGTTTAAATAAACCGGTATGGATAGCCCGCTATCTGAAGGGAATATTAGGCAGTGAATACGAGACACAGCGAGGTGAAGGAAGGATGAAAATAACGCCTGAACAGCATGTGAAGCTGCATGGCTTTAACAATCTTACGAAATCGTTAGCCTTCAATATGTACGATATTTGCTTTACCCGGACCAAGGAAGAACGCGAAGCTTATCTGGAATACATCGATGAACAATATAACGCAGAACGGCTTACGGCCATTCTGAAGCATGTATCGGATATAATCGGCGCGCATGTGCTTAATATAGCGAAACAGGATTACGTGCCCCAAGGGGCGAGCGTTACGATTCTCGTGTCAGAGGGTCCGGTGGTCGAGGTGCCGAAGGAGTCTTACACGGAGTCCCCGGGTCCGCTTCCGGACTCGGTCGTCATGGCCTTGGACAAAAGCCATATCACCGTGCACACCTATCCCGAGTTTCATCCGGACGAAGGCATCAGCACCTTCCGGGCAGACATTGACGTGTCCACATGCGGGGAGATCTCTCCGCTGAAAGCATTGAACTACCTCATCCATTCCTTCGATACGGATATCATGACGATCGATTATCGGGTGCGCGGCTTTACGCGCGACATTAACGGTCACAAGTTGTTCATCGACCATGATATCAACTCGATCCAGAACTACATTCCGGATAAAGTGAAGGACATGTACGACATGATTGACGTGAACGTATACCAGGAGCATATATTCCATACCAAATGCAAGCTCAGGGAGTTCGACCTCGACAATTATCTTTTCGGATACACCAAGGACAAGCTGAGTGACGGGGAGCAGGAAGAAATCACGGAACGCATCACGCAGGAAATGGATGAAATTTACTATGGGAAAAACATGAGCTGAGGGGACATCCTTCAGTTCTTTTTTTGTGAGGCCGTGCAGGTAAAGGATTAAGACCGGAACGTATCAGCCCTTAGTCTTATTTTTTGAGCAGAATTGGTTAAAAACTCCTGATTTTTTTCCAGACACTGGATTAATAAGTGCCAATCATGTTTAATTTTAAAAAAAAGGGTTAGAGAGGACTGATGGTCATTCGTCGTTACATTTGGACTATCGCTCTTATGATGACGATTATTTTGCTGCTGGGAGGTTGTCAAAGCGTGAGTAAGACGGAAAAAGCCAGCCAAATGGAAGAGGCCAAGGCGATCGCGATTCAATATTTCAAAAGTGAATACGATCTGGGCGTAGAAATCACGAAACAGGAGAGGCTGGCGGAATACATATCACCCAAAATCATGATGGAAGGCCATGTCACCGGTCATCCCGATGAAAGCTTCAATATATCCGTCGATTACGAGGATAAGAAGACATCCAATTTCGTGATGAGTCCCGAGCTTGAGAAGGCCATTCGTGCCAAGGGAATCGATCCGTTCGCGAAAAGGGATAAGGCGAAATAATGCGGTTCGTTAGAAAGATGTGAGGAGGAGTACGTTTGAGCAAGTCGCCTGAAATTACGGATGAAATGTATAAAACCATGTCGGACCTCGCCTACTCCGATTTGAAAAAGGGGAGCAAGCCGCAGGAACTCCCGGGGTGGGAGGTACTCGAGAATCCGGCGAATGATTATACTTCCGGCTTTGACGCCGTTACTTTTTATAATCCCGATACCAAGCAAGCTGTCATTGCCTACCGCGGAACGGAGGGTGCCAAGGGGCTGATGGATTCCGTACCGGACTATTTGGCCGACGGCGGGATCGGTGCCCGGGAGCTCGGCCGCAAAATCGACCAAACCTTCGAGGTGAAGCATCCATGGGATGACGCCGTCCAAAGCTTTCAGGACAAGACGGGCATCACGAAGGTCAAGGACTGGGCCGACGAGGCGGGGAGGAACCTCGATAAAACGTTTAACGGCGATAACCAGCTGTACCAGGCGGAGGATTACGCCAACAAGATGCGGGACAAATACGGCAATCTGGATTTCTCCTTGACCGGCCACTCCCTTGGCGGAGGGAATGCGCAGTATGCGGCCGCTTATACAGGCCTCTCCGCCGTGACCTTCAGCGCCCCTTCGGTGATGGGCAGCCTGTCCGCAAGCGCAAGACGCAAGGCGGAGGCCGGAGAATTCGATTCGCAGATCATAAACTATGCCCATCCCGGCGACGTCGTAGGCAGCGGTACGCTGGGAGGATACGACCGCCATGTGGGTTCGACCTATTATGTGGATTCCAATTACGAGGATGCGAACGAAGGCGTCAGCTTGCTCGACAAGGTGAAGAATACGTTCGGCGGACCCAATTACCATAGCCTGAAGCGATATAAATTCGATGAGAATGGTTATATCAAAAATCCTCTGTACGATGACCAGACCGGGGAACGGGTTGACGGTGCGCCGCGAATGCCTGATTCCTTCGGGATGATGGAAATGACTGCCTACGAAAAAATGCAGAGATTTGCCAAGATGGCCGCGATGGGGGGAGCCGGCGGCGGATTGATCAGGGTCACTCCCGAAGAGCTGAGCAGCGTTGCGGAAAAATGGAGCCGGAATGCGCAGCAGATCAGTGCCGATATGCAGACCGTCCGGGCGAAGCTGATGAAGTATATGCATTCCAGCCACAGCCGCAGATTGCAGCCGCTGGTGGAGCAGCTGGACGCTTCCATTGCCGAGCTGACCCAGTGGCATGTGCAGCAAACGACGACGTTCCTGGGCTTTATCCAGTTGAAGGCGGAGCAGTTTCAGCAGGCGGATGCATCTAACAACGGAATCATATCGGGATAACGAAGGGAGGATAACAGGTGAACGGCGAAATCCTTGTGGAGCTGGACGATCTGCTTCAGGCAGAGCGGGAGCTCAGCTGGCTGCTTGGCCGAATCCAATCCGACGAGCAGGAGGCGCGAAGCCTCTATCAAAGGCTGGATGAATGGGCCGGCCAATCGGCGAACGTGACGCGCGACTACGTAGAAACCTTTTTTACGGGCCTGTCGGGGCGCATACGTTCGATCGAGCAGCAGAAAGCGGAGCTGATCCGGTATGTGCAGGTCATGAAGCAGGCGGACGGCATGCGGTAATATTCATTGGGTGTGACATATTAAAAGGACTGCTTCCGTCAGGAGAACCTGAGGCAGCAGTCCTTTCTCATGGAGGGGCGCGAGGTCCGGCATGGTCGATTGAAAATTTTGATGGCTGGGAAAAAATCGTTATTAAAAAATCCGACACTATGACTGAGATATGTGCTATACTATCGTAAGTAACCATTGTGATGGCTTTAACATACGATGATGTGAAATCATGGTATGATCTGATTAACCAATACTAAAAATATGAATATGGATCTTCGGGGTAAGGTGAAATTCCTGACCGGCGGTGAGCGTCCTTTGCCTTTATGGCAGACAGACGTCAAGCCCGCGACTCGCTGTTTTGGATTTATGATAAGCAGCGACTGACCTGGTGAGATTCCAGGGCCGACGGTAAAGTCCGGATGGGAGAAGATCAAAGAAATAGGTTTGTCCGAAATTTTATCATTTCGGCAGGCTTATTTGATCAGCCCCCGTAGTGTCGAGTTATGTCGATATGCGGGGGTTTTCCAATGTTGACTCCGTATTCAGGCAAGGGGATCAAGAAAATGGAAAACGTAAGCAGCAAGATCAAGTTGAAACCCGCCGCGCGCAAGCAGGCGGACCGTCCGAAAACCGGCTTTTGGCTGGTCGTTCTCGGGGCGGCATTATGGGGGGCGGATCCGCTCTTCCGGATTATCCTTCTCCGGGAGCATATCACGCCGACGCAGATTGTTCTGCTCGAACATCTCGTTATCGCGCTGTTCGTGGCACCGGTATTATGGAAGCATCGTGCCGAAATGAAAGGACTCAAAATGCGCCACATCGGCGCGCTGCTGTTCCTGTCCTGGGGCGGCTCGGCGATTGCAACGATACTCTTTACGCTCGGACTGACCCACGGGAATTTGAACGCGGTGCTGCTGCTGCAGAAGCTGCAGCCGATATTCGCCATTCTCATGGCGCGCATGCTGCTGAAGGAAAAGCTCCCGAAACAGTTCGGCTTTCTGCTCGTTCTTGCTTTGGCTGGAACGTACCTGCTGACCTTCGGCTTTACATTCCCGTTTGGACATATGAATGATTTCGTCAAAGTAGGGAGCCTGCTCTCCCTTGGCGCGGCAGCGCTTTGGGGCGGTTCCACCGTCATGGGCCGCTTGATGGTCGGCAAAATGGAATACGAAACCGTCACCTCGCTGCGCTTCATCCTGGCCCTGCCTCTGCTTATCGGCATTACGATTAACCAAGGCGATCCGTGGCAGATTCCGACGGGAGCGGGGCCGCTTGCAGCGGTATCCCTCAATCTGCTTGGGCAGGCGCTGCTGCCGGGATTGTTCAGCCTTCTGGTCTATTATAAAGGGCTGACGACAACGAAGGCCTCCGTAGCCACGCTGGCGGAGCTTAGCTTCCCGATGGTCGGCGTCCTGATCAACTGGATCGTCTTCAACGAAGTGGTAACCATCGCCCAGGCTTGCGGATTTGTGCTGATCTGGGCCGCATTGTTCGCTATTTCGCGCCGAAGCGCCGAATAAACGTAAAAGTCTTATGCAGCGTATTCTGAGCCGTCCCGTCATCGGGCGGCCTTTTCTTTTGACGGATGCCAAGAGCGGGGGAAAGCAAACAAAGGATGGAGCCCCGTGCGGGACTCCATCCTTTGTTTGATCCGGCCTCTCATTTGAATGGAAAGAGAGGCCGCGCGTCAGTAAGGAGACTGATAACGTCCGGCTTCTTGGATGACGCGAAACTGCATGCCCTGTTGCTGCACGAGGGACAGGTTGGTTCCCTCTGTGCCGTACCATTCGTAGGCTAGCGCATAACCGGCCTTGCTGTAAGAGGCGAACAGCAGATGAAATTGCTCGGCGCTGATTTCTCCGCCATCGTCCACGCGCCAAGTCGACATCGGATCCTTGCTGCCGACGAAATCCTTGAATACCATACCGCCTTGATCGGCAAGGACCAGGCTGGCAAGCGGTTTGCCGCTCCCCTGGACGAATCGGACGATTCCGATTTGGGTACCGGACGGCGTGGCTGCGATCAGGCTCTGACTGGCCACCTTGCGTTTTTTCGCCTTCTCGATCGCTTGGATGGTCTTCTTACTGAATTTTTCTTTTTGCAGCGATTGAAGGGTGAGCATCGTGTGGCCCTGGAACGCGTTTTTCGTGGCGAGCAGGACGCTCGAATCGCTTGCCAGCTTGCCCGCGGCGGTTACCTTGAACAGTTCTCCTTCGTCATTTTTGAAATTAACGGCATTTTGCCTGCCATCACTTTGATCCGAGCCTTTTTGATGTTTTACATAGCTCACGCTAAACGGTTTGCCCGGCGCATACAGGACGGACACCAGCGTTTTGGGAGCGGGCACTTTCTTCTCCGGATCTCCGGTCAGTCCGAGGATCTGCTTGCCGCTTGAATCGGTGTATCCAAACATGAATTGTTCGGCTCGGAGCTTCCCAAGGGGAGCTTTCACTTTGCTGTCAGTTCCTGTTGCGGCTTTGGATGTCGGGGTCCCCGAAGCTCCGGCGAATGAAGCGAAGACCGAAAAGCAGAGCATGAGGCTTAGCAGGACGGAGGATATATGCTTTTTCATACTTATAACTCCTTTGACGTTAATTTATTTTGACGTAATTTCATTTATCGATGCGACATTACAGACGATTTTACTACCAAATTGTTGCACCCATTCCAGCATCATCATGCATAAGCCCGCAATGAATTTGTTCCTTGTAAAATATTTTTAAGCCGGTTTGGAGAGGATTAAACTAAATTATTCCAGAATAATGGCGCCGCGAGGAGTCCACGTTTTCCCTCTCCGGTGCTGTGTGCTGCCACCAAATGAGGATATAAAACGGGCGAACAACCTGCCAATTATTGCATAAGAACGCTTTCAGCACATATATTTACATATGTCAGGTTCTGCATTAAAATAAATAAGGCTTTAAGTTGTCGACAAGTATACATTGAACTTCTCAGCGATCGCAGAATTCAAAAAGTCTTGATAGTACCTTGACTTATAGGTCTACAAAAAGGATTGTAAAATGCTTGGCTTCGCAAAAAAATTATTTTTTCGGTCCACCATGAAAACGTTATCTAACACGAGGGCATGAAACGAATGGAACGGCATGGCACGATTATGATAAAATCCTACTAGCGTTTACATTATCGAATCTTGCAAAAAAAAGAGCAGGCTTAGCCTGCGAGCCGCTTTTTGCAGGATCATCAAATAGGAGAGTTGTCTCATGCTGCAGTATCCTTCTGCCTGGTTGCAAAATGCGTCTCTTGGCGAAACAATCGCCTGCGAACTCAGGCTCCGCATCATCAATGGAACCATCAAAACCGGCGAGATCATATCGGAGAATTGGGTGGCGTCCGAATTCGGCACAAGCCGCTCCCCGGTCCGTGAGGCGTTAAAGGCGCTGTCCGGCGAAGGGCTGATCCGCCTGGAGCGCATGGGGGCCGTGGTGCTTGGCTTGAGCATGGACGATGTGGAGGAGCTTTACGACGTCCGCTTTCTCATTGAAAGCTTCGTACAGCAGCGGCTGGCGCAAACGGATGTCACGGAGCTCTTGAGCCATTTGCGGCGGATTGTGGACAAGATGGAGCTGGCGATGAAGCACAACGATGCAGTGGAATTCTCGTATCAGGATTTGTCCTTCCATGAAACGATCATTACCGCGGCCAGTCATAACCGCATTCTGCATTTATGGAAAAGCATTCGTCCGATCGTCATGACCGTGATGCTGATTACGACGGATGAAATCTTTTCCAGAGGGGAAGAGAAGCTGCATACGGTCATTGAAAAACACCACAAAATCATGAAGGGACTGGAGTCCCACAGCACAAACGTGGTGGAGCAGGTGGTCCAGGATTATTTTGCCGATTCCCGGAAGACGCTGCACCGCAGCATTCCAGGCCAATAACCGGTCTTCCTCTTGGGGCCTTGCGCATGTTCGACGGAACATGCCGCTTTAAGTTGTCGACAAGTATACTGGATGGAAATCAAATGTTGGATAAATGGGTATCATATTTAGAACCTATTCATAAATTCACGAAACGTAAAAGGGAGGCATCCGGATGTCCAGTATTTTCGGATTGAGCCACAATTGGACGCTCATTGTTTGGACTTTAATCGCCATTGCATTTTTGATTGTATTTATTGCAAAAATCAAATGGAATCCATTTGTTACGCTTTTGCTGTCCGCTTTGATTCTTGGTTTCCTGACAGGCATGAAACCGCTTGATATCGTCGATTCCGTCACCAGCGGCCTTGGAGGAACGCTCGGGACCATAGCAATCGTTATCGGCCTAGGCACGATGCTCGGGAAGATGATGGCCGAGTCCGGCGGGGCAGAGCAGATCGCGACGACGCTCGTTGACCGTTTCGGCGAGAAGCGCGTGCACTGGGCGATGATGATTGTCGGGTTCATCGTCGGTATTCCCGTATTTTTTGAGGTCGGCGTTATTTTGCTGATTCCGATCATATTTACCGTTGCACGCAAAACGAAAATGTCGCTCCTGCAGATTGGCATTCCGATTCTGGCGGGCTTGTCCACCGTGCACGGCTTGGTTCCGCCGCATCCGGCTCCGATGATTGCGATTGATGCTTTCAAGGCGGATTTGGGTAAAACCATCCTATATTCCCTGATTGTGGGCATTCCAACGGCGATTGTAGCCGGACCGCTTTTCGGCAAATGGATCGGCAAGCGGATTCAGGTGCAGCCGCCGGCAGAGCTAGCAGAACAATTCTCGTCCAGCAGCTCCCGTAAGCTTCCGGGCTTTGGCATTACATTGTTCACAATTCTGCTCCCCGTGATCCTGATGCTGATCGGTTCCATCGCCAAAATTATCGATCCGAACGCCACCAGCGGCTTCACCGTGTTCGCCGAATTTATCGGCCACGAAGTCATCGCGCTGCTGATCGCGGTCGTGTTCTCGTTCTTCTCGCTTGGCTTCTCCCGCGGGTTTACGAAGGATCAGGTGTCCAAGTTTACAAGCGAATGCCTGGCGCCTACGGCAACGATCATTCTGATCATCGGCGGAGGCGGCGCATTCAAGCAGGTGCTCATTAATAGCGGCGTCGGCGAAGCTATTGCCCAAATTGCAACAAGCGCGCACATTAACATTATTTTATTCGCATGGTTCGTGGCTGCCCTGATCCGCGTCGCCACAGGTTCCGCTACAGTGGCTATGACAACGGCTGCAGGAATCGTGGCTCCCGTACTCGCGCTGAGCCCAGGATCGAGCCCTGAACTGGTCGCCCTTGCGACCGGAGCCGGCTCCCTGGTGCTGTCGCATGTCAATGACGCCGGCTTCTGGATGGTCAAGGAATTCTTCAATATGTCCGTGCCGCAGACGCTGAAATCCTGGACCGTGATGGAAACGCTGCTGTCGGTGGTTGGACTTATCATTATCATGGCAATCAGCCTGTTTGTATAAGCAGGCGTTAGTGATTGGGAAAGAGGGTTGAAACATGGGCAGTCAAATGATGATCGGCATCGATATTGGAACGACGAGCACAAAAGCCGTTTTGTTCGAAGAGAACGGAAAGGTCGTAGCTAAGGGCAGCGAGGGGTACCCTCTGCATACCCCGACGTCGTCGATCGCCGAGCAGGATCCGGATCAGATCTTTACGGCAGTGATCCATTCAGTCAAGCAGGTGATGGAGAATAGCGGAACGCGGCCCGAGCAGGTCATGTTCGTGTCCTTCAGTTCGGCGATGCATAGCGTGATTCCCGTGGACGTAGACGGCAAACCGCTGATGAACTGCATTACGTGGGCGGACAATCGCAGCGCGGAGTGGTCGGACAAGCTGAAGAAGGAATGGAACGGGCATGAGATTTACCTGCGGACAGGGACTCCGATTCATCCGATGTCCCCTTTGACCAAACTGATATGGCTGCGTCACGATAAGCCGGACATCTTCGGCAAGACGAACAAATTCATCTCCATTAAGGAATATGTATTTGCGAAGCTGTTTAATCAATATATCATCGATTACTCGATCGCATCCTCGACGGGCATGTTCAACTTGGAACAGCTGACCTGGGACGAGGAGGCGCTTCAGGTTGCCGGCATCACCGCGGACAAGCTGTCACAGCCGGTTCCGACGACGCATGCGGTTACCGGTCTGCATCCGGTGTTTGCGGACGAGATGGGGCTTCTGGCTTCGACGCCGTTCATCGTCGGGGCAAGCGACGGCGTCTTGTCGAATCTCGGCGTGGATGCGATCGAACCGGGGGTCGTGGCCGCAACGATCGGAACAAGCGGCGCGATCCGCACCGTCGTGGACCGTCCGGTAACAGATCCGAAAGGCCGCATTTTCTGCTATGCGCTGACGGATAAGATGTGGGTCATCGGCGGGCCGGTCAACAATGGCGGCATGCTTTTTCAATGGGTACGTGACGAGTTTGCCGCCTCCGAGGTGGAGACGGCCAAGCGTCTTGGCCTCGACTCCTACGACCTGTTAACTCGGATCGCGGAGCAGGTGAGCCCGGGTTCGGACGGCCTGCTCTTCCATCCCTACTTGACAGGTGAGCGGGCACCGCTCTGGAACCCGGATGCGCGCGGATCCTTCTTCGGCCTCACGATGCACCACCGGAAAGAGCATATGATCCGCGCGGTGCTGGAAGGCGTTATATTCAATATGTACACCGTGCTGCTGGCGATGGAAGAAATTATCGGGCGTCCGACGAAGATCCATGCCACAGGCGGATTCTCCCGTTCACCGCTTTGGCGGCAGATGATGGCCGATATTTTCGATCAGGAAGTAATCGTGCCGGAGAGCTATGAAAGCTCCTGTCTGGGCGCGGTCGTGCTTGGCCTGTATGCCCTCGGCAAAACGGATTCGCTTGGCATCGTATCCGGCATGGTCGGCTCCACCCACCAGCATAAGCCGGTGAAGGAAAGTGCACATGTATATCATCAGCTGCTCCCGATCTTTATCCAAATCTCGCGCAAGCTGGAGGAGGAATACCGGGCCATCGCGGAGTTTCAGCGGCAGATATTCTAACCGGGTGGCAGCAGCCGCATAGAAAAGCCTGTATGACGCAGTCGTCATGCAGGCTTTTTTGGCGTTATACGAAAAAAGTTGAAAATAATGGTTGCCAAATCAAAAATCTTGAAAGATAATTAATCGCGTAAATTATAGGCCTTAAGATGTGGTTCTGAAGACGCTGATCTTAAGCCAAGTAAGCTTCAATACGTACATAAGCTGTACAAAATCAGTTAAAGGGAGAGCGTGTCAAATGAAAAAGATTTGCCCGAATTGTCAACATCCGAACGACTACGGGAATTTTTGCGAGAAATGCGGAACGAGATTAACCGATCATGAAGGTGCGGCGCGGCAAGAGACGGCTGCTTCGTCCGAGGGGCAGGCTTATGGCACACCCGGTTATGGAAGCCAGGGTTCCGCAGGAACGCCGTCTGCGGGACAAGCATATCTGGAAAATGCCAAGCAGGTGTCCAAGCTGTATTTCGGCTATTTTGCCGATGTGATGAAAAAACCGCTCGCTTATGCAAATAACACCGGCCGGGAGCAGTTCGTGAATGCGCTCATAACGATCGGCATTTTCTCGCTCATTATCCCGCTGATGATGTATCTTGGGTTCCATGATTATGCGAGATTGATCGGCGAAGGCGCTTTTGTGAAAATCGTCCTGAAACCCTTTGTCGGTTACGTAGTTTTCATGATGCTGCTAGTGGCGTATACGTATCTGGCCGTAAAACTGTCCAAGGTCCAGGCCAGTTTTCAGGATGTGGCAGGAAGGTTTGGTGCTCTGCTGGTGCCTTTTACATGCAGCTTCCTCGTTGCTTTCGTGCTGGCACTGCTGGACGCGGAGATTTCCGTCTATTTCCTCTTGATCGGCTTTATCGGCTCGCTGTTTACGGTGCCAGCGCTCGTGATCAACAGCTTTAACAAGGACAGCCGCACCGGACTCGATACGGTATATGGGACGGTGTTGACCTATGTCTTGACGTTCATCACGCTGTATATCATGGGCAAGATTCTGCTCAGCTCGATTCAAGGCATGATGTTCAGCGGCTTATCGCCGTTCATGTAGGAAGAATAGCATTTTTCAGTATATTTGCGAAAGGTTGAAGCAGCATGGCTTATTGTAAAGAGTGCGGGTCGCAGCTTTCGGAGCAGAGCAATTTTTGCAGAGAATGCGGGGGCCGGGTTCAGGATCCGATTGTCGCCGTCAGCCCGGGGGCGGAGCCTGCACCCCCTTCTGGAGCGCCCGTTCGAATGTCCGGAAGATCAAAAATATGGCTGTTGTCCGTGATCGTGTTCATCATTCTCTGTACGGCGGCCTATAAGATGGGGGAGCATTTCACGAGCAAGGAACGCCTGATCGGTAAGCTTGAGACGGCCCTGAATCATAAAGATATGAAGAAAGCGGCGTCGCTTCTCGTTTCGGCCGATCCGAAGCTTGACGTCAACGAAAAGACGCTCGCGGCATTCGGGGATTATCTGGAGAGCGAGCCCGATGAGCGTAAAAGGCTGATTCAGGATTTGAACGGGCAAGCCGAAGCGTTGGACCGCAGCAAAGACGGGGATGCGGATGTGTACAGGGGATGGGTTCACCTGGAGAAGAAGGGGAAAACGTTCTTGGTATACGATCATTACCGCCTTGTGCTGGAACCGGTGTTCATTACGCTGGAGACGAATTATGTGAACGCGGAGCTGTATGTCGGCAACCAGCTTGTGGGCACAGCCGACAAACCGGATTATGAACAGAAGTTTGGCCCTTACCTGCCGGGAAAATATACGATTGCCGCGAAATTGAAAACGGATTTGGTGGACCTGGTCCATTCCGAGGATATTACCCTGCTGGATGCGGATGCCGATTACAGTGCCTCGCTGCTGCTGGACGGTGAAGAAGTGACCGTCGATACGGGGCTGGGCGATGCCCAGGGCGTGAAGGGAAGCGTCATCATCAACGGCAAAGATACGGGAATCGATCCCTACCGGCAGGCCACATTCGGCCCCGTGACCACGGACGGTTCGATGAGCATGTCGATTCGCACCGCATTTCCCTGGGGAACGGTAACAACGCCGGAGCTTGCGATCGACAGCGACTACATCGAAGTCAATGCGGCCTCGGACGAAAATTTCGAGCAAAGCATCATCGATCAGGCTGTCAAAAATAATGAGCAGATGCTCTTGGCCTATACTTCAGGCGATGTGCAAAAAATGGAGGCGGCGACGGATACGCTCAAGGAAAGCGTGCGGCAGCGCATTGCGGAGGACCGTGAATACGGAACTTATTACCAGGGGAGGTATATGGGAGCAGCTTTTGATGTGGACACGATGAAGCTGTCCCGGAACCACGAAGGCTGGGAATACTCGGTGGATGCCAATATTCGGATGCTGGAGGATTATTTCTACGAAGGCGAAACGCCGTCGCTGGAAGAAAACAGCCGTACCGTGAACATCACGCTCGTATATGACGGAACGAAAAAAGGCTGGTACGTGGATGCCATAAGGGACTCCTATGGCTTCGGGGGCCAGCAGACCAAAGATACGGTATCCAAGGATACCGGCGTCCATACAGCGGCGTGGGTACCGAAGTCGGCCGCCGCGGCCGTCTCCGCCAGCGCAGCAGGGCTGGATTACAGCGGCACACTATCGTTTATGAGTGAGTACCTGTCCACATCGGTCGAGGCTATGAACGGGCGTCTTTTCGACCAGGTAGCTCCCCTTATCGATCCGTCGGGGCCCGCATACAAGGAGTCGGCGAATTACATCGACCATTTGGAAACGAAAGGGATTACGGAGTATCTGAACAGCTTCGAGCTGGTGAACCTGAGCCGGAACGCGGACGGGAGCCTGAAGGCCACAACCTCGGAAAACTATACGATCAACTACCAGGACGGCTCGGTAAAGAACAAGAGCTTCATATCGGAGTACAGGCTGGTCACGATTGACGGGATGCTGAAGGTCAATCAGCTGATCAGCACCAAAGAACAGTAGTACAATTAGTCGAGCATCAGCGGAACAAGGGCCTGCATACGCAGTGCCCTTGTTTGGCATGGGGGCACCGCTCCAATGAACGGATCATGTTGGAAACGAAAACCGCTGAAGAGCATCTCCCGGAAAAATGGGTAATAAGTGACATAGAATCATGGCTTACCGATTACCAGTTCTGATTAAGGGAGGTGCTCCCTGTTCCTGTGACAGCAGCGGGAGCAGGATAACATGTGGAAACTGTAAACATCATCGTCGTTATTTTGCTCATCTTATTAACTTCCTTTTTTGTCGCTTCCGAATATTCGGTCATCCGCGTACGGCTGTCGCGAATGAACCAGCTGGCCGCCGAGGGGAACAAAAATGCCAAGGCCGTCAAGCATATCATTTCCAAGCTGGACGAATTTCTGTCGGCCTGCCAGCTCGGAACAACGCTGACGTCCATGGCGCTCGGCTGGCTGGGGGAATCCACAGTCGAGCGGCTGCTGCATCCATTGTTCGAGCTGCTGCATGTGCCCGCCTCCATCGAAAGCGTCCTTTCATTCATCATCGCCTTCTTGATCCTGACCTACTTCGAAGTCGTCGTCGGCGAGCTGGTACCGAAGACTGTCGCGATACAGATCGCCGAGCCGATGGCATTGTTCTTTGCCCGGCCGCTCATTGTTTTTTATAAAATCACGTATCCGTTCAACTGGGTGCTCAGCCGGTCTTCGCGTCTGATCACGGGGCTTTTCGGCATCAAAATGATGTCGGAGGAGGATGCGGCGCTCAGCGAGGCAGAACTGCGCTTCGCTTTATCCGAAGGCTACCGCAGCGGGGAAATCACGCCGACGGAGTACCGCTACCTGAACAACGTGTTTGATTTCGACGAACGGGACGCGCGGGAAATTATGGTGCCGAGAACGTCCATCCGTTATGTCGCCCATGATGCCAAGGTCCGGGATGTCATGGCCGTCATCGAAGGGAAAACCTTCAACTATATTCCGGTCATGATGAACGGCGACAAGGATCAGGTGACGGGCATTCTGCACATGAAGGAAGTGCTGCACGAGGTGGTGCGCCAGAACTGCGGCATGGAGGAGACGATTACCGGATTCATCAAGCCGGTTCTGCAAATGATCGAAACGATCCAGGCCCGCGACCTGCTCACCCAGATGCAGAAGACCGGCATCCCTATGGCAGTCCTTCTGGATGAGTACGGAGGTACATCGGGGCTCGTGACGATGGAGGATATCCTTGAGGAGATCGTTGGCGACATCCCGTCTGCTTCGTCCCCGAATGCCGTGTCTGAGGAGGCGAAGGCATTGATGACCCAAACCGGGGATGACCGTTATCTGCTTGAGCCGCAGGTGCTGATCCATGATATCAACCGCAAGCTCAAAACCCATATCCCGGTTGGCGACGAAGTATACACCTTGGGCGGTTGGATGCTCTCCGAGAGATTCGATCTGAAGGAAGGAGACCGGCTGCAGTCGGACGACTGGATTTTTACCGTCCTTCACAAGGAGGGCCCGCGCCTTCTTCAGATCGAGGCTAAGAAGATGGAACCCGAGGCGGAGGAAGCCGCTGCTGAGGATGTACATTAACTATGGAGAACGGTTAAAAGGGTGAAGGATGGTAGTGCAGGGGGTGTATTAAGCCCCTGTGCCGCCTTTTTCGATCCGGCCCATCAATTTCATGGCTGCATACCGGGCATCCATGAAGTGCTGTTCCGCCAAGGGCTCCTGGAGGGACGGTGGTGCCTGAATCCGCAGGAGGAGCTGTCTCCGGGTCAGCTGGAGGAAATTGATCGCGTGTACGACAGCTATCCGCATTTGAATGACGATGCATTCGTGAAGGATCATCTGCCGCAGTGGCTCGGTTAAAACGGCCTAAAGCGGCTTAAGCGAACAACCAAGGGACTCCAGTCGGTGTTGGGGTCCTTTTCTATTGGAGCCAGCTGGAGAATTCTCTTAAACGGGAAGAAAACTAGCATTTTTACGGGACGGATGACCAAAGCGGCCGATGACATCCCGAGCCAAACGACGATGATTGACAATAGCAGATTTTAGTAGAATCCATGTCGTTGACCCTGTCGAAGCTCGTTCAATCCACGTATACATACAGTATCACAAGCGCAAGTGATCTTACCGGCAATAGGGGGGGTGCCGCTGAATAATTGGTAGAAAGAAAGAATTGGTTTCTGATTTTCATTTTTAGTAGATAACGGATTCCGGATGATTTGAAGCAAAGGAGAGTTGTGCAAACAATACTATTTTAATGTTAGAGATGAGGGTTTAACATGCATGATCTAACGGTGTTGATTACGATCTGTTCCTTCCTGTTAACGATCGGCTTCATTTTCTGGCGTCCCCATGTCAATGAAGCGATTCCGGCAACGATCGGCGCATTCCTGGTGCTGCTCAGCGGCAGTGTGTCATTGGCAGACCTGGGCGAAATCACACAAACGATCAGCGGTGCAGCAGTAACCATCATGGCCACCATTGTCATGGCCATCGTGCTGGAGAGTTTTGGCTTTTTCCGCTGGGCAACCGATCTGTTGACGGCGAAAGCCAGGGGCTCGGGTATCCGCCTGTTTTGGCTGACGAACCTTTTCTGTTTCCTGATGACGCTATTCGTGAATAACGACGGCAGCATTCTGATTACGACCCCGATCCTGCTCATGATGCTGAAAAATATGGGGCTCAAAAACCATCAGAAAATACCCTATCTGATCTCGGGAGCATTGGTGGCAACGGCATCGAGCGCTCCGATCGGCGTAAGCAATATTGTGAATTTGATCGCACTCAAGATCGTCCACATGGATTTGTACATGCATACGGCAATGATGTTCATCCCCGCCACGCTTGGACTCCTTCTGATGACGGTTCTCCTGTTTCTCTTCTTTTACCGGGCGCTTCCCAAAAAGCTGCCTTCGCCGGCCAAATGGAATTTGCAGCCGGGACAGCATCCATTGCTGAACCCGCTGGTGGAGGAAAACCCGGGCAAGTTCATGAGAAATATTCTGATCTTCGTCCTATGCGTCCGGCTCAGCCTGTTCGCCGCGTCGTTCATTCATTTTCCGGTGTCCTTGATGGCCGTGATCGGATCGGCCTTTCTGCTCGGCTGGCGCTGGTACCATCTGAAGATCACCCCGGTCGACATGCTGAAGAAAACGCCTTGGTACATCCTGATTTTTGCGTTCAGCATGTATGTCATTATTTACGGTCTGAACAACATCGGGTTAACCGATTGGCTGATCCATGTGCTCCAGCCGATCATATCGAGCAGCCTGTTATATGCCAGCGTCTTCATGGGCGGTCTGATCAGCCTGTTGTCGAATATATTCAACAACCACCCGGCGCTGATGGTCGGTACGATGACGCTGACTCATATGGGCCTGGATCCGCTCACTCTGAAAATATCTTATCTGGCGAGCGTCATCGGCAGTGACATTGGCTCGCTGCTGCTGCCCATAGGCACGCTCGCGACGTTAATGTGGCTGCATATCGTGCGAAAGGGCGGCGTCAAGATCAGCTGGGCCCACTACTTGAAAGTGACCGTGGTCGTAATCCCGGTTACCTTGCTGTTTACGCTCGCCATCCTTTCTTACTGGGTAACGTGGATTTTTTGATGCTTCGCATGTGCGAAAATGTAATAACTCCAGTGGTTCTTACTGGGGTTATTTTTGCGTTTAACTCAGAAAAAAGATGGATTTTGTCGAAAATATACATAGGCAAATCCAGAAAACGGAAGAGTGGGAGGAGATTGAAAGATGAAGAAGAAGCGGCTTATTGGCCTGGGACCAGGCGCGCGGCGATTGGTGTTGGCCTCGGTCATGGCGGCAGGGCTGTTAGGCGGCAATGCGCTCACCGACCGGGCATACGCGGCGGCAGATGCGGGCATTACACCCGAGCAGAGCAGCGCGCTGGCACAGCTGAATGGAATTCGAGCGAAGCTTGGCCTGCCGTCCCTGAAGCATAACGCCCATATGTCCAAGGCGGCGAAGCTTCATGCGGAATATTACAATGCAAACCGCGGGACAACAGCCTCTTTGGATGCCCACCGTGAAATTAAAGGGCTGCCGGGCTTCAGGGGAATCACGGTTGTCGACCGCCTGAAGGCGTCCGGCTGGTTACCTGGCCCCTATGGGTATATGACCGGGGAGGTCATGCATTATGAACAGGCAAGCATCAAGGAAGCAGTAGAGGGCTGGCTCGACACGGCATATCATCGTGAAATTATCCTCAGTCATCGATACCAGGAGGTCGGAATGGGCTTGGCGAAGGGAACGGCCGTGCTGGATATGGCCGGACCGTACGACCCTGCTCCCATCAAGGGAGGCATCGCAGTATATCCCTATGACAGTATGAAGAATGTCGGCCTTGGGTTTTATGGACTGGAAAATCCGAACCCGATCGGCAAGTTTCATGTCAAGGCTACTGGGTACATCATATCGGCAACAACCCAGAAAGAGATGGTATGGCATCAAGCCAGGATAACGGACTCAAACGGAAGAGAAATGCCGTATTTCGAGGAGCTTCACGGCAAGGATACGCTGTTTCTCTATCCGAAGTCCGTCTTGAGGAGCAACCATACATATCATGTTTCGCTGTCGTATGAAATGAAAGGAAGCCCGGGGAAAAAACAAAAGAAATGGTCGTTTACGACGGGAGAGGCCTCAAAGCAGGATATCCAGGCGGCTTCATCCGCCGGGACGAAATAGGCTACAGATCCGATCAAGATCCCGATAGTATGTTGATACATGAACTTCAGACAACCGTCCCTACCAAAGAGGGCGGTTTTTTTCTTTGGCAGGATCGTCATAGAAAATAGGCTTTACACAGTCAATGTTCTAGTGTACTATCTTACTATAACACTGACACAAAGGAGATGTGAGCATGAACCATCCTATGGATATAGAGGCAGATGCCGTAGTTTTATCGTTGAGGGGCGTCTCCAAGAAGATTGGCAGCAAAACAATCGTCGACCAGCTTTCGTTTGATGTCCGGGAGGGAGAGGTTGTCGGGCTGCTCGGGCCAAACGGCGCCGGAAAGACGACCACCATCCGCATGATTGCCGGACTCATCCAGATGACGGAGGGGGACGTCTTCGTCCGCGGCAGCAGCATCCGTCATGAGTGGAAGAAGGCTATCCGTCATATCGGGGCGATCATCGAGAACCCGGAGTTTTATCCCTATATGACAGGATACGATAACTTGAAGCAGTACCAACGGATGAACGACTGGATTAGCAATGACCGGATTGATGAGGTCGTTAAGCTGGTAGGACTTGAACAGGCCATGAAGAAAAAGGTGAAGGCATACTCGCTGGGCATGCGCCAGCGTCTGGGAATCGCACAAGCCCTGCTTCACGAGCCGTCCGTACTCATTCTGGATGAGCCGACGAACGGCCTCGATCCCGCCGGCATCCGCGAAATGCGCGATTACCTCAAAACGATTGCCCGCGAGGAGGGGATCTCCATTCTCGTATCGAGCCATCTCCTTCTGGAAATGGAGCAGCTGTGCAGCCGGGTCGTGGTGATTCAGGAGGGCAAGCTGGTTACGGTGCGTGCCATCGGCGAGAACCGTGCAGCCGATCGTGATGAGAAGAACTTCGTGCGCGTGATGTTCCGCGTCGACCGATTGGATGAAGCAAGAAAGGTGCTGGAGGGACAAGAAAAGGTTGAAGTTCTGCAGGTATCCGAGGAACAGGGCGAGGTCCTTATCGCAATGCGTTACAAGGACATTCCGGATATCGTGACCGCGCTCGGCGCCGCACAGGTTCCGATCTATCAAATCACGGAGCTGAAACAATCGCTCGAAGACGAATTCTTGAAATGGACGGGAGGAAACCGCATTGCATAGTTTTTATAACCTCGTAGTTAACGAATGGCTGAAAATGTCCAAGAAACGCAGCTTTTTCATTCCTTACGCGATCATTGCCGTTGTGGCGGTTCTGGTAGCCTGGGTGTTCAAACGCTGGGGAGGCGGGGCTGTGTCGGCGTGGGATTATACGACAATGATGTCCGGAACCAGCGGCTTCGGCCAGTTCGCGGCCATGCTGGCCATCATTTTCACGGCAGGCATCGTGTCGAGCGAGCATGGGCAGGGAACGATTAAATTCTTGCTTATCCGCGGGCAGAGCCGGGTTAAAGTCCTGGCATCGAAGTATGCGGCGGCGCTGCTCTTTACCTTGTCGCTGATCGTATGGCTGAACGTCATCAGCTTCGCGGCAGGGGCTCTGTGGTTCAGCTCGGAGATTCCGGAAGGAGCGTGGAAGGACATTCTGATTGCAGGCGGCAGCTCGCTTGTTTATAGTATTGTGTTTATGACCTTGGGCTTTATGATGGGGGTGCTGACCCGCTCTATGGGAGCAGCGATGGGCGTAGGCATGGCTGCTGTCTTCCTCAGCGGCATCACGATTCCCAAAAGCTTTTACAAATTTGTGCTGTTTCCGAACACAGATTTGTCGGTTTACGCCCAGGGCGGACATCCGCCGCTGCCGGGCATGACGCTCCCCTTTTCGATCGTGATCCTGGCGGTGTATATTGTCTTGTTTCTTGGAGCGAGCTTTGTTACGTTTAAAAGACGTGATATTGCCTGATGCAGCCAGGAGGCGAAAAGCTGACGGCGAAAGGAGTCTATCCATTTGAGCATCGAATTTGACAACAATTTGCCGATCTATCTCCAAATCATGAACCATATCAAGCGGCAGATCGTATCCGGTCTGCTGCAGCCTGGCGATAAGATCCCTTCTGTGAGAGAGCTTGCGGCGGATATGCAGATTAACCCCAACACCATTCAGCGGACGTTTCAGGAATTGGAGCGCGAGGAAGTGGTCGAAACGAGACGCGGACTTGGGAGATATGTGACAAGTGAGGAATCCAAAATTATGGCGATCAAAAAGGAAATGGCAGGCGATCTGATTCATCAGTTTATCCACGGCATGCAGGAGCTGGGCTTCAAAAGCCAGGATATCGTCACCATCGTGAAGGAAGCGGTGGCCGGGGCGAACCGGAAGGAGGAGCAACCGGATGGACACATTGCTGAAGGTTAGCGGCGTATCCAAGGCGTACGGCTCCCGGAAGGCGCTTGATAACGTCAGCTTTGAGATCGGTACAGGCAAAATCATCGGCCTTCTCGGCTCGAACGGAAGCGGGAAAAGCACGCTGATGCAGATCATTGCCGGCCTTACCCCTGCCTCAGCCGGCGAGGCTTCGGTGCTCGGAAAGGCGATCGGCAGGGAGACGAAAGGCCTGATTTCCTATATGCCGGACCGTCCGCTTACGGAAAGCTGGATGAAGGTAAGGGATGCGATTGCTTTTTATAAGGATTTTTATGCCGATTTCGACATGGACAAAGCACGCGAAATGCTCGGTTTCATGAACCTTGACGAGAAGAGCAGCGTCGGCGTCCTGTCCAAGGGGATGAACGAAAGGCTGCAGCTCACGCTGGCTCTCTCCAGGAACGTGAATCTGTATCTGCTGGATGAGCCGATCGGCGGCGTGGACCCGGTTGCCCGCGATAAAATTCTGGATGCGATCGTGCGCTTCTACAGGGAGGACAGCAGCCTGATCGTCTGCACGCACTTAGTCACAGATATGGAGCGCATTTTTGACGAGGTCATGTTCTTAAAAGGCGGTAGCATCGCGCTGCATGAAGAGGTGGAGAGTATTCGCATCAAGCATGGAAGGAGCGTCGACGATATGTTCAAAGAGGTGTTCGGCGAATGATCAAGCTGCTCAAATATGATTTGCGGCGGACGATGAGTCTGCTGCTGGCTGTGGCGGTCATGCTGATTCTGGCTGAGTTGATACTGATTTGGTCTCCTTTAGGGTTTGAGGTTAAGATTGTACTCGCGGTTCTCTTCAATTTCGCGGCTGCGGTCATCTTCACCATCAACAATCTGCGGGTGTTCGACTACAATATCAAATCTGTGAGCCGCCGGCTGCTGCCGGTAAGCACGCTTTCGTACGTGTGGTCTTCCCTGATTTATGGCGTCCTCAATACGCTGGCTTTAATGCTGATAGCGGGCGGGGCCGCATTGTATTTTATCCGTAATTTCGATACTTTCGCTTTGGGCGATGCTTTTCACTTTCCCGCTTATATCTGGGCAGGCATCGTAGTGGAAGCAGCTTTGGTGACGGTCTATGGTTTTATCATGTTTTATATGGTTATTGCGCTGGCCCGCAGTCTGACAAGAAAGGGCGTGCTTTGGGTCGGATTGCTCCTGTTCATCGTTCTGTCCATCGTGATTGACTGGGTGGAGAATCTGCTGTTCGGCACGAGCTCTTCGGAGTTCTCAAATCTGGTATCCTTCCAAGTGAAGAACGGCGTACTGACGCATGATACGGTTTCAGCCGGAATGGGCTTGAATGCGATAGGCTCCTTCGTATTCGAGCTGCTGCTCTGCGCCATATTCCTGATGGTCATTAAGTGGTGCGTTGAGAAGAAAATCGAAGCGAAGTAACCGAAGGCTCTTGGAAAAAGGGAACCTGCCGTGGATCATCCACAGGCGGGTTCTTTTGATATCGGGGGTGGGAAAAGCCGGTAAACACGGCTTCCCGTACCGGATTACCCCTTGCATGCGGCTGCTTGCAAAGCTTTTCGGAAGCCGATACAATAGAATTATCTAACAGGCGGAATTAACCTTCATATTGCAATGCGATGGAATGAATCTCCTAGATAAAATTACAGATAAGCATATATATTCGAAACGTTGAAGTGAAACGGGAAGGGGACGAAACGCTTGCCAAGCATGCAGGAGATGGGAAAGACGCTGCTCAGCATCCGGAGCCATTTTAACGGACTGACCAAGACCGAGCAGAAGGTCGCGCAGTATATTCTCGAGAACGCGCAGGATTTGATCTATGATTCGGTCACGGAGCTGGCGGAGAAGGCCGACGTCGGAGAGACGACGGTGCTGCGTTTTTGCCGCAAAATGAAGTTTCAGGGCTTTCAGGATTTCAAGCTCTCCCTGGCGCAGGATCTGGTCAAACCGACGGATCACATTCATGAGGAAATCGCGGAGGATGATGATCCGCTGACGCTGAGCCATAAGGTTATCGGTACGCATCTGAGAACGCTGGAGCAGACCCGGGAACTGGTGAATGAGGACCAGCTGAACCAGGCGATCCAGGCGCTGACGGAAGCCGCGAGCATCCAATTTTTCGGCGTCGGTTCCTCGGGGTTGACGGCTACGCAGGGAGCGCACAGCTTTGCGAGGATCGGGAAAAACAGCATTGCGAATATGGATACCCACTTCCAGGCGATGCAGGCATCCCTTATGAATAAAGGCGATGTGGCTGTGGGGCTTTCCATCTCGGGAAGCACGAAGGACACGATCGACAACCTGAGTGTTGCCAAAAAAGCCGGGGCCCGCATCATTGCCATTACGAGCAATGCGCGTTCGCCGATCACCAAGGTGGCGGATATCGTTTTGATCATGGTCGGCAGGGAGAACCCGCTGCAGGGAAGCTCGCTTGCGGCTAAAATGTCCCAGCTTGCTATTATCGATATTCTGAATGTGGCCGTTTCCCTCCAATTGAAGAGCGAGGCGATCAAATACAGAGAAATCACGGCGAAGGCCACATCGGACAAGCTGTACTAGAATGCGGGTGCAGTTTCTATTAGAAGGACTCTCGGGCGAGAGTCCTTTTGTTATGGCTGGTAACGGGGGCGGTTCGTATGCACAGGTCTCGGGTAACTGAATATACGGCGACTACACAAACCATGAACACATGAACCCCATATCACATGAATCTAATGAGGCTTCGATTCTTGGCTGAAAGGCATTGGCAAGCTGACCAAGCAAGTCTTTCGGTCCGCTGCAAGCCAAATCATAGGAGGTGGCATCATGCCGGAAATACCGGATCATCTCGATCAGGGGCTTTCTGTTTTGTTTATCGGCTTTAATCCAAGCCTGGTGTCCGGAGAAACCGGTCATCATTACGCGAATCCGCGCAACAACTTTTATCGGATCCTATACCGGGCGGGACTCACCCCGCGGCAGTATGACGCATCCGAGGACCAGAACCTGCTGAAGCTCGGGTACGGCTTTACCAATATCGTCGCCCGCCCGACGCGAGGCATCGACGATATCGACCGCAGCGAGTATGCGGAGGGAAGGAAGATTCTGCATGCGAAGCTGCAGCAATACCGGCCGAAGGTCGCCTGCTTCGTGGGCAAGGGCGTCTATACCGAGTACAGCAAAAAATCCAAGGTGGACTGGGGTTTTCAACCGAACCCGGTCATCCCGGAAATTCACGAATTTGTGGCGCCGTCATCCAGCGGCCTGGTACGGATGCCGATGGACGAGATCGTGGGCATTTACCGCCGACTGGCAGAGTATATAGAGGAGAACGGGGAGTAAGCTCGGATGAAGAGATTTCACTGGAAAGCCGCGCGACGCGATTGGAACTGCGACTGGCCGCGTAGCGCTGTATCGCAGAAGAGTGATCGTATTTTTGAAAATAAGTTCTTCGAAAGGCCAGATACAGTAGCTTATAACATAAAAGAAGCTGCCCCATTCGGGACAGCTTCTTTCTTTTCTCTGTTTTTCTAACCTTATCTAAATCCCCAAATCATCGTAAACAGCGTACCGAAGACCGTAACGAGGCCGACGAACACGGCGTATGCGACGTTGAGATACAGCGACTTCTTCGAGGAAGTTTCGCCGATGTGCATGAACAGCACCAGCTGCAAGGATGCTTGAATCGCTGCACAGATGATCAGAATGACCATCGCGGCGGTAAACGTCAGGTCCCAGTAAATAACACCCAGTGCCACGAATGAAAGGACCAGCGAGAAGATATATCCCATCACGTGACGTATCGGGAATAATCGTGCCATATTACATCAATCCTTTCAGGTAGACAAAGCTGAAGATGAAGATCCAGACCACATCAAGAAAGTGCCAGTACAGCGAGAAGATAAACGACTTGTTGGCTGTTTCATCCGTAAAGCCTTGACGTTTGATTTGAATCAGGATACCAGCCCCCCACAGGAAGCCCATGGTCACGTGAAGACCGTGAGTGCCGAGGAGGACGAACAAGCTGGACAGGAAGGCGCTGGTTTGCAGCGTGGCACCTTCATGAACATAATTCACGAATTCGGTAATCTCGATGCCGAGGAAGCCGAGTCCCAGGAGCAGCGTGATGCCGAAAAAGATCATCATCGGCTTCTTCATCCCGAGGCGCATGGCATGGATGCCAAGGCCGCAGGTGAAGCTGCTGGTCAAGAGAAGAATCGTTTCCCAGATGACACCGTTGATCTCAAAGAGATCGTTACCGGTCGGGCCGCTGCCCGTGCGGTTCCATAGAGTCAGGTATACCGCGAACAGCGTTGAGAACAGGACAATTTCAGCGCCGAGGAAAAGCCAGAAGCCGAAGATTTTATTGCTGTTCTCTTCCGTTCTGTATTCCAGCGGCAGTGCATCATTTATTTTCATACGGAATCACCCCGCAGTTTCTGTTCGGTAGCAGCAATTTCCTTCGCCGAAATGTGATATCCATGATCGCGTTCGAAGGAACGAACCGCCAGCATGATCACCACACCTACGCCTGCGATGATCGCAGGAATGAACCAGCTGAAGA
The DNA here is from genome assembly GCF_051966755.1 of Paenibacillus sp. SAFN-054. NCBI lineage: Bacteria > Bacillati > Bacillota > Bacilli > Caryophanales > Paenibacillaceae > Paenibacillus > Paenibacillus sp. SAFN-054. The sequence goes on along the minus strand of NZ_JBQCKS010000005.1, from coordinate 341,501 downwards.
CCAGGAAGAAGCCGGCAAGGAACATAATTACGCCAAGAATAAATGGCTGGCCGCTGTTATTAGGCATATGAATCTCTTCATAAGGACCCTCTTTGTAAAGAGGTACGTTATGCTTTTTGGAATGCCAGAAAGCATCTTGCGATTCAACTTGAGGTACTTTGGCAAAGTTGTAAACCGGAACCGGGCTTGGCGTACTCCACTCGAGCGTACGTGCATCCCATGGATCCCCGTTCTCATCGCGTGGGCTGTGACGGAAGCTGTAGTAGAAGTTGTAGCACAGAACCACGAAACCGACAGCGAGTACGAACGCGCCAATCGTTGCAATCAAGTTCAGCGGACCAAAGCCGGTGTCGGCCGAATAGGTGTACATCCGGCGCGTCATCCCTTGCAATCCAAGGAAGAACAGCGGCATGAACGCTACGTTGAAGCCGACGACGATCAGCCAGAAGGCTAATTTGGCACGGGCTTCGTTAAGCCGGAAGCCAAAGAGTTTAGGGAACCAGTAGTGAAGTCCTGCAAGCACCCCGAACACCGTACCCGGAATCAGTACATAGTGGAAGTGGGCAACCAGGAACATCGTATTGTGGTACTGGTAATCGGCACTGGCCATCGCAAGCATAACGCCCGTAACGCCGCCGAAAGTAAAGATCGGAATAAAGGCCATGGCGTACAGCATCGGAGAGGTGAAGGAAATCTTGCCTTTCCTTAGCGTAAACAGCCAGTTGAATATTTTAACCCCGGTCGGAACGGCAATAAGCATGGTCGTAATCGAGAAGAAGCCGTTGACCATAGCTCCGGCACCCATCGTATAGAAGTGATGCGCCCATACGAGGAAGGACAGGAGCGAGATGATGACCATACTGAACACCATCGATTTGTATCCGTACAAATTCTTTTTCGAGAAGGTTGAAATAATATCACTGAATATACCGAAGGCCGGCAAAATAACGATATATACTTCAGGATGGCCCCATACCCAGAACAAGTTGGCCCAGAGCATATCCATACCACCGTTTGCCATGGTGAAGAATTGGCTGCCGAAGATCCGGTCGAACATCATCAAGGCAAGCGCTACGGTCAGAACCGGGAACGCGAACAGGATGATAACGTTCGTAATCAGAACAGACCAGGTGAACATCGGCATACGCATCAGTTTCATGCCCGGTGCACGCATTTTCAGGATCGTCACGATGAAGTTAACGCCAGTCATCAATGTACCGATACCGGAAATTTGCAGTGCAAGCGAGTAGAAGTTGTTACCTACGGTCGGGCTGAATTCAAGGCTTGCTAGCGGGAAGTATGCGGACCAGCCGGCATCCGGCGATCCCCCGATGACAAACGAGATGTTGAACAGCATGGCTCCAGCGAAGAAGAGCCAGAAGCTGACAGCATTCAGTCTTGGAAAAGCAACGTCGCGCGCGCCGATTTGCAGCGGTACGACTACGTTCATAAGTCCGATGACGAAAGGCATCGCCATGAACAGGATCATAATGACCCCGTGCGTTGTGAAAATTTCGTTGTAATGCTGGGAGTCCAGGAATCCGGATTCCGGAACCGCAAGCTGCGTACGCATCAACAGGGCGTCAACGCCGCCGCGGAACAGCATGATCAGAGCGGATAAAATATACATGACGCCAATACGTTTATGGTCAACGGTGGTCAACCATTCGCGCCACAGATATCCCCACTTCTTAAAATAGGTCAATCCGACGAGGATGGCGATGGATACGAGCACGATACTGACCATTGCTCCGTAAATCATCGGCTCACCGGTTACAAAAAATTCGTCCCATTTCATGCCAGTTTAGTCTCCTTTCTCCATGATCTTAATGTCCACTTTGCATGGACGAATTGTCTTTCATGTCCATATTGCTATGATCCATATCGCTCATATCGCTATGATCTGCAGGCTCCTTGCCGGAGTCTGTGTTTTCAGTCTTGCTGTTACCGTCATGCCCGTGTTCGGACATGTCCATAGGAGCCGGCGAGAAGTCAAGGTGGGTAGAAGTATACGATTTGCGGCCGACGATATCCGTCTTCAGCAGCTTGTTAAACTCCTGCTCGTTGAGCTCCGGTGCGGTATCCTTCACGTCTTTGACCCATTTGCTGTATTCGGCAGGCGTTTGAGCCAGCACTTCGAATTCCATTTGGGCGAAGCCTTTACCGGAGAAGTTCGAGTTTTTACCCATAAATGAACCTTCATGTTCGGCAACCAAGTTCAGCTTGGTGACCATGTCGCTCATGGCGTATTTCTGACCGCCGAGCTGCGGTACCCAGAAGCTTGTGATCGGACCGTAAGAGTAGAGTCGGAACTCGACCGGACGGTTCGTCGGAATATTCACGTAATTGACCGTTTCAATATTCTCTTCAGGATAGCTGAAATGCCATTTCCAGTTCGACGAAGCTGCATAAATGACAAGCGGCTTTTGAGTTTCGTAGCCGGCTGGCACCTTTTCAACAGCATTGGTCGTCTGGACGGTGACAACGGAGAGAATAGCTACGATAATGATCGGGATCACCGTCCAAATCAACTCCAGCCATTTATTTCCCTCCATGTGGGGCGGTTCATAATCATCGCTTGTTTTGCTGGCACGGTATTTGGTCAGCATCACGACAAATAAGATGTAAACAACAAGCAAAACAAAAGCCATCATCAGAATCGAGAAAATAATGGTGTCGGACTGCGTTTTGGCAACCGGCCCCTTCGGATTCAGTACAACCATGGAATCACATCCACTGAGAAGCATGATGATGGAAATAAGTATGGAAGTAAAAAGCCATCTTTTTTTGTTTTTCACGGGAAACTCCTTTCTAGCATGTCTTTATTGCTGAGCTTTGGATTATTCGCGAATCCTCATAGCCCTAGCATAGTAATCTGGGAAATCGAAAACAAATATAAGAAAATACATATTTACCATTAAAATACAATTATTCTGTGATAAACTTCACATTCTCCCGAAAAAAACGCCAAATACAACGATTAACCGCTGAAAAGGGGCAAATTCAGCGATTTTCATTTTTGTTCATAATTGGGCGGGACGAGAACGGTTGTGCCAGTTCTGTCACAATTGAAAGGGGTTTAGCGTACTCCTCAGAGCTTGCCTCCAGATCAAAAGAAGACGGAAAGCGGCGTGGCCATTGAGGAAATGTGCTAAAATAGACATAAATTCGGATGCTGTAACAAAAATCACAATATAAAGAGGAGAAGCGATGGAAGAAAAGAAAAAGGGCTCGAAGGGAATTTTCTTCGATGTGGATGATACACTTTATGACCATTTACAGCCATTGAGACAAGCGCTGGAGTCTGTGCTGGCTACTGGCGATGCATTTCCGTACGAAGCGGTTTACCATCGATTTCGTTATTACAGCGACGCGTTGTCAGCCAAGCATGGCGGATTAAACGCAGCGGGCGCGGAGCGGGATCTGCAGGAAATGAGGATGAAGCGAGCGATGCTGGCTCTTGCCGAATTCGGGATCGATGTAACGCCAGAGCAAGCTGCACGGATCCAGGACGAATATTTGAAGGGACAATTTCGAATCACGCCTTTTCCGGAGGCGGTACAGCTCATCCGCAGGCTTCAGGCTGCCGGGCACGTGGTCGGGCTGATTACGAACGGACCGGCAGAGCATCAAATGGCCAAAATGAAAGCCCTTGGAATGGATGCGTTGATTCCTGAGGAATACAGGTTCATCTCGGGAGCCGTCGGTTATGACAAGCCCGATCCCCGGTTGTTTCGACATGTGAATGAACGGACGGGAACGGAACCGGAGCGGAGCATGTATATCGGGGACTCATGGAGAAACGATGTCGTAGGGGCGCTTGAAGCCGGCTGGACGGCCATTTGGTTGAATCACCGGCACGCTGGACCGGAATCCGGACACAAACCGCATTATCATGTTGCCAGTTACGGTGAGCTTACGGATATACTGCTGTCCTAGAGCTATAAAGGCCTGCAGGTAGCGGACGACAAAAAACAGACGCAATCCCGGTGAGGAGGAATGCGTCTGTTTTGTAGTTGATAAAGCAATTATTTACGGCTCCACAGCTGCCTCATCCGAAGTTGGGGCGGCCGATGGGTTGTTCTTGCGTTTGTACAGGAGCCTGGACACGACCATTCCCAATGCGCCGAGACCGATAAACAGGATAGCCCGAACGGCGACGGATACGCCCGGCAAATCCACGATAATGACCTTCACCAGGGTCAGGAAGAGCAGTCCGATGCCGGCGATGCGAACCATGGTTCTTTGAATGATCATTCCGCAGACGATCACCGCGATGGCATAAAGCGCCCATACCGCCGACAGAATCAGGTGCCGCAAGTCATAACTGAGGTCCCGGGTCAGCACATTCGTGATTTGAGTGATAAAGATAATGGCGAGCAGGGCATCCACCCACATGAGGATATCCGGCAGCTTGTCGGCACGGTCCTGCCCGGACAGGTAGCGGATGACATAAGACAACAGGCAAATGCTCAGCAGCAAAATGAGCCAGGACACGGTCGGTGCTGAAATAACGTCTTCGATGACCAGGAAGAGCGTTCCAAACAGGCCATATAAAAACACCACGGCTGACGTAATTTGCTGCACAAGATTTTTCAGTTTAAAGCCTACGATCAATCCGGCCGTGCCAATGACGGTGGCAGCCGCAGGAGAGTAGCTTTGGTTCAATATATCCAGCGCCCACAGGAACCAGGCAGCCGTCGCGATGGAAATGAACACGGGAGGACGCTCACCCTTTAAGTGTTTACCCAAGGCGGCAAGGCTGTATAGGAGCGCCCAGGCAATCAGCATCAGCGGACGCCAATGAATGGAATCTTCCGTAAATGGATACAGGGCATAAATCCACAGCGCCAGAAGCCCATATCCCGGAAACAGCGACAAGGCTTCATCCAGCTTGCGGCGGCTGGGCCCGAAATAGGCATAGGCCAGCAGCACGGCATGCTGAATGAACACGGCTGCAATGAAGATATGGCGGCTTTCGCCGAAATCGTCTGCCGCAAAGCCGATCAGAAGCGGCAGATGCAGTACCCCCACCGCCACGAAGTAGGCGGCGCGGAAGTCGAACTTCAGAGCGACGGCAATCATCGCCAGCGAGAACAACGCCTCGTAGCCTGTGAAAACCCAGACGTTTGGATCGGCGGAATGCACAAGAAAGGGAATCAGGTACCCGGCGACCGTCGCGATAATGATCAGCGTCTGGGACCGGTGGCGCAAGGCCGTGAAGACGCATAATGCGATGGACAAAATATAGAGTGCAAAAGCCAGCCACGAAGGAATCAGCTCGTATAGCTCATGGGCAGCGAACACCGATAAAATCAAAATTCCGACCGAACCGCCGAGAAGGACCTGCCCCAGCGCCTCGCGCCCCCGGCGGATTTGCCTTTCTCCGAGCCAGTACATCGCTGCGGCGACCAGAATTCCGAGAAGGCAGCGTACGGGTTCGGTCAAATAACCCGCGCTGACGGCGGCCGTGAAGCCCCACAGCACGCCCAGCAGGAGCACCACGATAAAAATGCGCGGCAGCCAGACGCGGGCGATCAGATGCTCCCAATCCTTAGGCGCTTTGGGCTCCTGAGGAGGAAGGGGCCGCTGCCGGATAAAATCGTACGGAGGAAACTTCGAATCCCCCGGCGCTCCGCTTGGCTGCCCCGGCCCGGCTCCTTGCGCTTGCTGGTAACCGTAAGGCGGATGGCTCTGATAGGGCTGGCCTTGATTCGGATGGCCTGCGCTTCCGGGCGGAGGATATCCCGGCATGCCTTGCTGCTGTCCATATTCCGGAGCCGGCTGCTGCGGAGGATAGGGCTGCCTTGGCATGCCTTGCGGGCCATAAGCGGCGTAGCCTGGAGGCATCCCCGCGTTTCCTGGAGAGACGGTGTGATACGCCCCCTCTCCGGTTGGTGCTTCGGCAGGACGCTCTACGCCTCGCCTGACTTGACGCAGCTCGGCAAGCTCGCGCTGCATTTCCTGCATCGCTGCCTCGAGCTGTTCGATCCTTTTTTCCAGTAAATCCAATGGATATTCACCCCTGGCAATCCAAATTTATGTACTTCTGTCTGCTGTACATAATATACCATAGGAGGCCCGGTAATGAATCTTAGAACGCCTTAAAACATTTTCGCGAGCGAAATCAGCCCGGTGATGGTCACGACGTTGAGCAGGGTGGAGAGAAGCACGGTCTGCGCGGCGAAATCAGGCTCGCTTGCATATTCCTCGGCAAGGATGGAGGTGTTGACGCCTGTTGGCATGCCGGATGCGATGAGGAGCGCCTGCGCGGGAATCCCTTTCAGACCCAAGGCAAACACAAGCCCGCAGCCGATCGCGGGCCCGATGAGAAGACGGACGATTAAGCTGATATAGATATCCAGCCGGTACAGCCGGAGCGGATATTTGACAATTTGAGCCCCGAGTGTGAGCAATGCCACGGCAACCATGGATTGCTGGGCGTATGTTAAAGGCTGTGACACGAAGACGGGGAGCGGAGCATGCAGCGCGTGCAGCAGCAGACCCAGTACCAACGCGTAGGGAACGGGCATCTTCAGAAATCCGATGATCATGCTCCGGTAGTTTCCCTTCATCTTCGCCCCTTGAATCGCGATGACGCCATAGGTGAAGGTCAGGAGACTCTGCAGCGACATGATCAATGCCTGCATGGAGGCGGCCAGCGGGTCTCCCTTGAACACCAGGGAGTTGATCGGCATCCCGTAATTGCCGGAATTGTCGAGCATAATGCTGTTGTTGAAAGCCGCCTTCATGCTGGGGGGGAATTTAAGGGAGCGGGCTATACCCGAACCCAAGAGGTAGAGAATAAGCACATACAGCGCATAAAACATAACGACGGTGCCAAGCAGGCTGCCGGACATATCCGAATGATACATACTCATGAAAACGGCCGCAGGCGTAATACAATAGAAATTGATTTTGGCAAGGGTATATAAGTCCAGACGGAAAACCCGCTGCATCAGGGAACCGAATCCGATTAACACGAACACGGGCAGCACCACTTCAAGTAAAATCGTAGCAATCATTAGCTCAGCTTCCTTTAATCATCATGATGTCTTTGGAACCTATCCATTATAGCACCCTTTGGAAGCTGGCAGGGGTGTAAAACCTCACGCCTTTTTATTGGAATTATCTTCATTTTTTAGGAGGAAAGACCGAAGAATATACCATAAGCCCAACCGCTGTATCGATATAGAAGCGCAAAAATGAAAGGACTTTGTTCCTAACTGGAGAGCGGGAATGGTGAGTTTTACGCAAAGTGCGAAGGGGAGAGAGAGAAATAAAACCTGGGACTTTGTTTGGCATCGATACTTGGATAGAGGAGGTTGTTTGTATGTTGCCGAAGGCGGATTATCTTCCGAACAGCGACCGGTACGCTCACCCTAAACCGGACATTTACGAAATGTATTCCAAAGCCCGCAGCTGGAATGATCTGTCACGGACCCATATTGATTTAGCCCATCTTCTAATGGAAGAGGGTCTATGCAAGGCTTCGCTGATCGTTGCGCATATGGCCGTCAAAGCTAAGCTGAAACAGGTGTACCTTCAGACGCAGGGCGAGCTTCCCCCCGAGCAGCTGTGCCTGGACGAGCTGATCAACCGGATGCGCAGCTTTGCGGAGATTGACTTGGATACAGAGCTGTTTTTAAATACGCTCCAATTTATAGCCGAGACGGAAAACGCCGCTTTTTTGCCGCGGATCGAGAACGGGCATCTGGAGAAAATGATTGCGCGCGTCAAAGGCGTGCTGTCCTGCCTCGATGTTCACTTGTTCAGCAAAACGGTCGTCGTCCGCCTCGAAAATTAGCTAACGGATTAAAGGCCCTGAAGATGATGGTCTCCGGCCCTTTTTTGATCCAGAACCTGCTCCACTTTGGAAATATGGAGCTCCATACGCGCCATGGCCTCCTTGGCATCCTGCTGTGCAATGGCTTCATAAATACGCAGGTGCTCCTGAAGAAGGCGCTCGGCGGAAGAACGCTCGGCATAAAACCACAGCGCGCGCATGTCCTTCATGCTTTCATGAAGCTTGTGGGATAAAGACTCCATCAGGTCATTCAGCAGGGGATTATGGGTTGCGGCCGCGATGCCCTGATGGAACTGGACGTCGGCTTGTTCGATAAAATGCTCGTCGTCCGAATGCTCCATATCCTCCAGCAGCCGTTTGAACACGGCAAGGTCCTCTTCCGTCCGATGCTGCGCCGCAAGGGCGGCGCAGCCCGTCTCCAGCACGCGCCGAACCTCGAGCACATGCCGAAGCGACGCGGCTCTGCCCTCCCAGAGATCCGCATACTGCTGCATGGGGTGAACCGGTTCGGAATCCGCGGGCAGTGCCTTGACGAACGTGCCTCCGCCCTGTTTGATATTCAGCAGCCCCATCGCTTTGAGCGCGCTGAGCGCTTCCCGTATCGTCGATCTGCCTACGTTATACTGCGCAGCCAGATCGACTACGGAAGAAAGACGGTCCCCGGGCAGCAGCTGCCCCTCGTCCATCTGTTTTTTCAAATCGTTCATAACCCACTCATATTGCTTAAGCGGCCTTTGCTGGCTGGTCAAAGCTACTCAACGTCCTTCCTGAAATGCCATCATTTACCTTATTCTACCGCAAGCGCGGACAAGTTAAAATTTTAATTTTTCGATTCAAGGTCTATTTTCGATTCATATATTCTAGTGTATACTTGATCACATGAAAAGTCATCAGATGACCTGACTAATTTATTTAAAGCGATCAAAGGGGTGCTTTCCTTGCTGCAAGAAGAAGTCAAACGCGAGCTTATCTCCATCGTGGGCGGCGATCATTTTAAAGACGATCCGCAGTCCCTTGTTACCCATTCCTATGACGGGACGCCGATGCTGCAGTCTCTTCCGGATGCCGTTGTGTATCCGTCAAGCACAGAGCAGGTATCGCAAATTATGAAGGTGCTGAGCCGCCATCAAATTCCTGTTGTCGGCCGCGGTTCCGGCACCAATTTGTGCGGGGGCACCGTGCCCGTGCAGGGCGGTGTCGTCATGGTCATGCATCGTATGAATCAAATCCTCGAAATCGACCTTGAAAACTTGACGGCCACGGTTCAGCCCGGCCTGAATACGAAGCAGTTCAGCACTCATGTGGAGAGCCTGGGGCTGTTCTACCCGCCGGATCCGAGCAGCATGTCCATCTCCACCATCGGGGGGAATATCGCGGAATGCTCCGGAGGGCTGCGCGGTTTGAAGTACGGCACGACGAAGGATTACGTTATTGGACTCGAAGCGGTGCTGGCAAACGGAGATATTATCCGGACCGGGGGCAAGCTGATGAAGGATGTGGCGGGTTATGACCTGACCAAGCTGCTGGTCGGCTCGGAAGGGACGCTGGCCATCATCACGGAGGCCATCCTTAAGCTGGTTCCGCCTCCAAGATATAAGAAGACCATGCTCGCCATGTACAAGGATTTGTACGGCGCGGCGCGGACGGTATCCAAAATCATTGAGAACCGGATCATTCCGGCGACGCTTGAGATTCTCGACAATGCCACGATCCGCGTCGTGGACGACTTCGCGAAGCTGGGCCTGCCGCTCGACATGGAGGCGATCCTGCTTATCGAGCAGGACGGCGACGAAGAAGCGGTTGAACGGGATATCGCGATCATTACCGAGGTATGCAAGAGCGAGAATGCTGATCAGGTGAGCATTGCGGCCAGCCTGGAAGAAGCCGAGAAGCTGCTTACCGCGCGCCGCAGCGCCTTTACGGCGCTGGCGAGACTGCGTCCGACGACGATTCTGGAGGATGCGACCGTACCCCGATCCAAAATTGCCGAGATGGTGATCGAGATCAACCGAATCGCGAAGAAGCATCAAGTGCAGATCAGCACGTTCGGGCATGCGGGCGACGGAAACCTGCATCCGACGGCGACGACCGATGCGCGCGACAAGGAAGAAATTCAGCGCGTCGATGAAGCGTTCGAGGAAATTTTCGAGGCAGCCATCCGTTTGGGCGGAACCATTACCGGCGAGCACGGTGTCGGCATGGTGAAATCTCCCTTCCTGGAGTGGAAGGTCGGACCTGCGGGAATGGACGTCATGAAGGCCATCAAGAGCTCCTTCGATCCGCATAACCTGCTGAATCCGGGCAAGGTATTCGCGAAGGAAACGCGCAAACGGGTGGTGATTCAGCGTGGCTAAGGGACAGACACAGCAAGCGAACGCGCTGACCGAGAAGCTGCGGCTTCGCCTCGATGAAGATCAGCTGACCAATTGCATGCGCTGCGGCTTTTGCCTCCCGGCATGCCCGACCTTCGCGGAGACCGGCCTTGAGGCGGAATCCCCGCGGGGGCGCATCGCGCTGATGAAGGCCGTAACGGACGGCATCATGGTGCCCGATCAGGCGTTCGAGGACCAGATGAATCACTGCCTTGGCTGCCGCGCATGCGAGCCGGCTTGTCCGGCAGGCGTCCAGTACGGCCAGCTCATCGAACAAGCACGGGATGCGATTGAAGATCACAAAGAGCATAAAACGTGGATCAAGGTGACGCGCAAAGCCGCGTTCAAGACCGTATTTCCGCATCAGAAGCGGATGAAATGGGTCGGCCGCGGGCTGCAGTTCTACCAGAAATCAGGGCTTCGTACCGTCGCGCATGCTTCGGGAGCGATGAAGCTTTTCCCTAAGCATATGCGGGATATGGAGAAGATTTTGCCGGACGCTTCCGGCCGCGGCGTTGTGGAGCAGATCGGCGAGCGTCATCCGGCCAAGGGTGAGATGGTTGCGACAGTGGCCTTGTTCCGCGGCTGCATCATGGACGTTTTATTCACCGAAACCAACGTTCACACGGTGGAGCTGCTGACGGCAGCAGGCTTCGAAGTAGTCATTCCGCCCGAGCAGAACTGCTGCGGAGCCCTGCATGCGCACAGCGGGGAAGCGGAGGGAGCCAGGGATCTGGCAAGACGCAACATCAAGACCTTCAAGGCGGCAGGGGTGGATTACATCGTATCGAATGCCGGCGGCTGCGGGGCGATCCTGACGGAATATGACCATCTGCTGCATGAAGATCCGCAGTGGCGTGACGATGCCGTATGGTTCGCCGATCGGGTCATCGACATCAGCGATCTGCTCGTTCGTGCCGGAAGAAGCCTGGATTTCAGCCAGGATAAAGCGCCGGAAGGCACGGAGCCCGTCACGATCACATATCAGGACTCGTGCCACCTTCGCAACGTCATGCGCTCGGCCGATGCGCCTCGCAAACTGATGCGACAGGTTGAGGGAGCTTGCTTCGTGGAAATGAAGAACGCCGACCGCTGCTGCGGTTCGGCCGGGATATACAATATTACGCAGCCGGTCATGGCCGGACAGATTCTCGATCATAAGATGGAGCATGTGGAGGCTACAGGAGCCAGCTACTTGCTGACCAGCAATCCGGGCTGCCTGCTGCAGATGAAGCATGGCATTGATGAGCAGGGGCTGAGCGGTCAGATGAAGGCGGTTCATATCGTGGACTTCCTGCATGAGCGGATGAAAAAGTAACAAGCCTGCTGGAGCGAAATACGCCCAGGAAGAAGAGGCCAACCACGAAAGTCCTTATGGACTTCGCGGTTGGCCTCTTGTTGTTGCTTGAGAGCTTAAGCCGTTACTGTTTATCCAGCTTGAAACGGTCGATAATAAGCTGCATGTCTGCCGCCATCCGGGAGAGTCCGGCCGCGGAAGACGTGATTTCCTGCATGGATGCCAGCTGCTCCTGGCTGGCCGCGTTGACGCTCCCGAAGGATTCCATCGTTTGGCGGGATATGCCTGCCACCTCATGCATGGCCGCGGAGACTTCCTGGCTGCTTGCCGACATCTGCTCGGTTACCGCGGAAATGTCCTGCACCTGGTCGGAGATTTGTTTGGCCGACTGCTCGATGTTCACGAAGGCCTCCAGCGCTTCGTTTGTTACATCGAGTCCCTGGTTGACGTCGGTTTGGACCTTGTTTCTCATCACGTCGAATGCGCTTGAGATCAGCTCCGTCATTTTGACGATGGTTTGCTGGATGTCATCGGCGGTTGTGTTCGACTGGTCGGCAAGCTTGCGGACCTCGTCGGCCACCACGGCGAAGCCGCGTCCATGCTCGCCGGCGCGCGCCGCTTCAATGGCTGCGTTAAGCGACAGCAGGTTCGTCTGCTTGGATATTTCCGAGATGGCCGTGCTCATGGCAGCTATGTTGGCGCTATGGTCATGCAGCTGCTCCATGAGCTCTGCGGATTCCTTCGTGGAGTTCAGGATGGTGTCCATTTGCGCGCTGACCTGGCGGATTTTCTGGCTGCCTGCCTGTACATCCCCTTCGGTGCGGCTTGAGGAATCCACGATGGTTCCCGCAGATTCGGCGATTTTCTGAATGCCGCGCGTCATTTCCTCGATCGTTCGGGCCGTTTCTTCGGTTGCGAGCGCTTGAATTTGGGCGCCTTCGGATGAATTCGAGACCAGATTGGATACCTGTTCCACCGATTTGGCATTCATTTCGGTGCTGGCCGTCAGCTCCTCGCTGGAAGCCGCAAGCTGGCTCGATGTGTCGCCCATTTCCAGAACCATGCGCCGCAGAGAGGCAACCATGCCGTTGTAATTGGAAGCCAGCGTACCGATTTCGTCGGAACGCTTTGTCCAGACTTGTTCATCCAGGTATCCTTCACTGACACGGATGGCGGACCGGTTCATTTGCTCGATCGGCCTGGTCATGCCGCGGATGATAAAGAACAGGAGTACGAGCACGATCGCTACGGAAATAACCAGCACCGCGAGGGCCGTATAGAAAATAGGTGCCGTAGCCTCTTTGTACTCACTGTCGGGGAGCACGCCTACGATTTTGAACGAGGTTATGCTGTTCGTTGCATAGTAACCATGCTGAAGCACGTCTGTGTCTGTATTCATATAAGAGATGAATCCTTCCCGCTGGCTTTTCATCGCATTGAGCTGATCGCCTTTGGCTTTTTCCCCGGTTTTAAACAGCGGGTGGGACATCATAAGATTGTTGCGGTCCATCAGATAAATGTACCCGTTGTTGCCGAGATGGATATTTTTGACGATTTTATCGATTTCGGCGATGCTGACACTGATGTTAATGACGCCTTGTCCATCGGGAAGCGCTTTGGACACGGTCAGCACGTAATTTTGGGTCGTGAATGAGACGGAGGGATCCCCAACCATTGCCTGGCTGGGATACTTCTTCGCAAGCGTGTACCACGCGCCTGTACGCGGATCGAAGTCCTGCTTCCCGGGATCGGGCGACTCCATCCAGGCTCCGTGGTCATTGCCAAGCAGCACCAGCTCGACCTCCGGATGCTGAGCCTTGTAATCGTTGATCAGCTTCCGTGCCTGAATGGAACGTTGGTCGATGTCCGCCGACGTGATTTGATTCGCAAGCTGATTGATATTGGACACCTGCATTTGAACCATTGTATCTATGAGCTTGTTGAGAAGCGTGACGCTTGATTGTGTTGTATCCTCCATTTTATCCTTAAGCTGATCCTGCGCGCTGCCTGAAGCAAACAGCACGATGACGATATTAGGTAGGATGACCATGAGACAGATGATGAGCATGAGCCTGCTTCGGAGCCTTTTGATTTTGAATCTCTGCAGAACTCCGTTTCGCTGTGCTTTCAAAATAATTCCCCCAAATATATGTATGTGTATAATCTGCAATTGGTTTAAATTGGAGATTACCTTCTATATTTCGACAAAATGAGGCAATATTTTCATAGTGTTAGCGAAATGTTCATAAATAAATATATAAATAAAAAAGAGCCCGATCATCTCGGACTCTTTGGGGGTATCAACAATGAAATCAGCCGCGCAGCAGGGATTCGGCCCCATCCACGAAAATCTCGGTACCCGTCACATGCGAAGATTCATCCGACGCGAGAAAGAGGACCAGATTCGCGACCTGGTCGGGTTCGCCCGGCTTTTGTTCGAGCGGATGATCGCCTTCCGGGAACTCGACCGGGATTTTCACCTTTTCGAGATCGTCGGAAGGAAATGTATTCTCGCCGATATTCGTGTCGATCGCACCCGGACAGATGGCATTGACCCGGATTTTGTAGCGGGCAAGCTCCAGGGCAGCCATTTTCATGAAGGCCACCTGCCCGGCCTTCGTGGAGGAATAAGCCGAGAAGCCAATGCCCGAGAAGACCCGGTTGCCGTTGATGGAGCTCGTGATGATGACGCTGCCGCCTTTATCCTTCAGCAGAGGAATCGCATACTTCACCGTCGCGAAGGTACCGCGCAAATTTGTATTGATCGTCTGGTCCCATTCGTCGATTTCCATCGTTTCAATGGGAGCCATCGTGCCGTTAATGCCCGCATTGGCAAATACGACATCGATTTGGGCTTCCTTCCCGGCAATTTGGCCATAAGCTGCCTTCACGTTCTCGGGCTTCGAAATATCGCACTCGATCACGATCGCTTCGCCCCCCGCTTCCTCGATCCGGCGTTTGGTTTTTTCCGCATGCTCCGGTGTCCGGTCCAGCAGATAGACTTTGGCTCCATGCTGCCCGAAGCGGATGGCCGCAGCCTCGCCGATCCCCGAACCGCCTCCTGTAACTACTGCCGTTTTTCCTGCAAGCCGTTGTTCTGCCATGGTAAAAAACCTCCTTAAATGTCTTGGACATGTCAGTAGTTAAGTACCCTGTCAGCATGAATTTCAACCAAGCAGACCAGGCAGATTCCATCCCACGAAACGTCGCCCTAAGGGCGGATTAACGATTCTGCTCCTGCCGCCACTGGGCCATAGCCGCATCAAGCCGATCCATTGCCTCGACCACGGTGGCTTTCGGACAAGCGATATTCATGCGCATGAACCCTTCTCCGTCTTGCCCGAATGCAGCTCCTTGATTTAAGGCAAGCTTGGCCTTGCTCAGGAGGAAATCTGCTGTCTCTTCCGGGGTCATGCCAAGGCTGCGGAAATCGAGCCATAACAGGTAGGTCGCCTCCGGACGCTCGGCTTTGATCTCGGGTATCCGGTCACGCAGAAAGCCGATGACGTAATCGATGTTGTGCTGGAGATAAGCGAGCACATGATCCAGCCATTCGCCGCCGCCGGTATACGCGGCTTCCGCGGCCGTGCTTCCGATGGCGCTGATCGACCCGACATGATAGAGCTGGAGCGCCTTCATGAAGGTGCTGCGCGTATCCGGATCCGGAATGATGATATTGGATGTGTTGAGTCCGGCAATATTGAACGTCTTGCTCGGCGAGGTGCAGATGATGGAGCGGATCCGGTCCGCCGAAGGCAGCTTGGCAAGAGGCGTATGCTTGGTTCCTTCGTATACGAGGTCCGCATGAATTTCGTCGGACACGACCAGGACGTCGTGCTGCGAGCAAAGGCGGATCAGCTCATCCAGCTCTGCGGGGGTCCATACCCGTCCCACCGGATTATGCGGACTGCAGAGAATAAGCATTTTGATCTTCCCGCTTGTCAGAATTTGCTCCAAGCCTTCAAGATCCATGGAATAATGTCCGTCTTCAAGCTTCAGCGGATTCAGGACAAGCTCCCGGCCGTGATTCTGGACGACGCTGTGAAAAGGGGGATACACCGGCGGCTGGATCACGATCTGGTCTCCGGGCTCGGTGAAAGCCTGTACGGCAAAGCTGAGTGCGGGCACGACACCCGGGCAGAATACGAGCCACTCCGGATCAATGGCCCAGTCATGGCGCTCCTTCATCCAGTTTACGATGGACTTCTTATATTCATCCGTTTGCATGGTGTAGCCGAATACCCCGTGCTCGACGCGCTTTTTCATGGCTTCAATCACCGCTGGCGGGGATTCGAAGTCCATATCAGCGACCCACATGGGCAGGGCATCTGCTGTGCCGAAGATACGCTGCATACCGTCCCACTTTTCGGAGCCGGTGAGATTTCTGGTGATGGATTTGTCAAAATTCAAAGTAGTGACCCTCCTTGAGGCGAGATGGTATTATTTCTTTTATGAATATATCACACCCGGAGAGGAACTTGGAGAAAGAGCTGAAGCGAAGTAAAATGGAATAAAGGCACCGCTCGGCCAAGCGGAAGGAGGGACGAGGCTTATGCAGCTGATCGCCATGATCACCATGCTGGTGGATCATATGGGCATTGTTGTGTTTGAAAACCTGATTTGGCTCCGCATGATCGGCAGGATTGCTTTTCCGATCTATGCGTACGCTGTGGTGCAGGGGCATTTGCATACCCGGTCGAGACCCCGATATTTGGCGAGGCTGTTCTTCCTCGCGCTTCTGTCGCAAATCCCTTATCAGCTCGCCCTGAACCCCGACGGCTTGAACGTGATAGCGACCCTGTTCATGGCCGCAGCCGTCATGCAGATGATGGATCAGGCGGTCTCGCCGTGGATTAAGGGAGGAATTGTCCTTGCGGCAGGCATGGTGATGCAGCTGTTTCCTTTTGATTATGGAGCCTATGGATTGCTGATGGTCTTGATATTCCGCTGGTTTGCGGGCGAGCGCCTTCTATTCGCGCATTTGCTGCTTAATCTGCTGTATATGCTGGCATACGGTCCCGGCGGCCTCCTGCAAATGCTGAGCATCGTTCCGACGCTGCTGGTGGTATACGGCCCGGCGCTTTGGAGGAGGCTGGAGCAGGCCAGGGTCCGGAAGTGGATGTGGCGCCTGTTTTATCCCTTGCATTTGACCGCGCTGGCGGTATGGAGATGGACGGAATGGTGATGCCGCGCTTAGCGCTTCGTTTTCAGGCGGACGGGGAATATCCCCTCGATCTTGTTCAGGGGAAACAGAATGCGGGAAGGAAACTTTCCCTTGGATTCCACTTCGATAAAATCGGTTCCGATGCGAACCAGCCGGATGCTGGAAAAGGCCGAACCGGTACTGAACGTTGTGCGCAGGCCGACGCGTACCGTGGAGGCCGCAGGCTTGATGTCGAACACCCGGATGGTTTGCAGACTCAGGGGAACGAACAATTCCCCTTGAACTTGAATGAAATCGCTTTTGAAAACGCGCTGCAGCCTTCCCGGCTCCAGACCCAGCCCTTCGCCGTTGATTTCGACAAGATGGCCTGTCAGCTGTGCCAGCCGCTGCTGCAGCGTGATTTGATTCCTGAGCTTCAAAATAGACATGGAGCACCCTCCGCCTCTGCATCATTTGCTCTATTGTATGATGCGCAGTATGGGCAGGTGCGGGGATTGCGGACGTTATTACATAAAATCAGCTAAGGGTGAAAATTTCCATTTTCGGCAATGCTACAACAACAAGCGCATATGTTGCTTGTGCAGGGCTCATGCCCGGAAATTCACAGGAAGGAGACCGACGTGAGAAGTGAGCTAGCGAATTTTAAACAAGGAGCCATGGATGGGCCGAGCATTCAAATCGATCCCCTGTTTCCTTATTATCTTAACCGTTCCGCGGACAGCATTGCCGAAGAAATACAGCTGGCGGGCTACCGGATCGTCCATTATTTCGTGGTAAACGAGCACGAGGTCAACGGCGAACTCATTGAAGCCTTTCATCGACGGGACATCGCCGTTTGGGCTATGGTCATCGGCAACGGAACCTTCTCAACCTCCCATCTGCCTCCGGAATGGCGCGAATGGAGAATGGGACTGTTAAAGGAGCTGAATGACGGATTTGAACGGTTTTCTCCATTTTCGAGCGCGTACGTACAGTGGAAGAAGGAAGCCGTTGCCCGGATGCTCCTTGAGCATCCTTTTGACGGGATTGAAATCGCCGAGCCTTATTTTCCCGAATGGGACGGCATCCGCCGCGGCGTATACGGTGACATCGGTCCCGCTGCGCAGCAGGCGTTCGATGAAAAGCACGGGCTTGCTGTTCCGGA
The DNA here is from genome assembly GCF_051966755.1 of Paenibacillus sp. SAFN-054. NCBI lineage: Bacteria > Bacillati > Bacillota > Bacilli > Caryophanales > Paenibacillaceae > Paenibacillus > Paenibacillus sp. SAFN-054. Next base: position 323,717 of record NZ_JBQCKS010000005.1, on the reverse strand, counting down.
ATTCGTGAACCGTTTCGCAGCGAATTATTATAAAAAAACGCCGGAAACTTACGCGAAATGGATTGATTTTCGCGTAGAGGCCGTGAACGGACTCATCGATGAAATCATTAATGGCAGCGGTGGCGCCCGTGCAGTGAGGCCGGATATCCTGGTTGCCACCTGGTCGCTCGCCGTGGACGGAGGGGCGGTATCGACCCTCCGGCTGAAGGAATGGCAAGGCCTCGACTCCATCTCCATGATCGGCAGGGTAAAACCGGATTTGCATATGCTGCAGACCCATTGGCCCGATTGGATGAAGCGGAATTTGAAGCCGGATTATCCGCGCAGCTACGAGGGCTTCGCTGCTCCGATCCGCGCAGCCTTCCCCGAGCTGCCGCTCGGCATTCAGGCTGATATCGGGTCCAGAACGAATATGGTGAAGGACCGCGCCTGGCTGAATCAGTTTCAGAATACGGTATACGATTTGGGGTATCATACCTGGACTGCCTACGAGTACCATTTGGGCGGGTATATGTACGATGATCCTCCGGTTCCGCTGACCGCGGGCACCCGGGGGGATTCGGAAGTGGTTATTTCTTTTAACAAGCGGATCGACCCGGATTCAAGCGGAAGAATCGTGCCCGAGAGCGATTGCGGCGGCCATGCCGAAGATGAGGAGGAGATCCGACTCGAGGAACGTGTGGTGGACGGCAACCGTCTAAGGCTTCGTTTCAACCGACTGCCTGATAGGCGGCCGTTTCACGTCGAACTCCGTCATGTGAAGGACGTGCCTGCGCTATGGCATGTCAAAGGCAAACGGACGAATGAAATACCGGACGGCACCTGGATCAGCGTAGACGAAACATAAAGATTGCGCCAGGGCTCCGGCTGAAAGTGACAGGTCCTGAAAGCCAAAAAAGGTTAATATAAAACTAACAAAAGCTAACAAAAGCTAACAAAAGCTAAAATGCCAAAAAGCGTCCGCCTCAGCCTAAGCTGAATGCCGGACGCTTTTAGCATTGTTTCGTATTATTGCGCCGTATATCCTCCATCCACCATCAGGCTGCTTCCGACGATGAAGGAGGAGTCGTCGCTGGCAAGGAACAGCACAGCTTTGGCGACTTCCTCGGCGCTGCCCAGCCGTCCGATCGGATGCAGGTCAACGAGCTTCTGCTTCGCCTCCGGCGGCAGCGCCTTTAAGAGCGGGGTATCGATGTAGCCCGGGCACACCGCATTCACGCGAATGCCCCTGCTGGCGTACTGAATGCCCAGCGTCTTTGTTAGCATAACGACGCCGCCCTTGGAGGCCCCGTAGGCCGTAACGCCGGGCATAGCCGCATGTCCGTGGATGGAGGCACTATTGATAATGGCTCCGCCTGTCCCCTGCTTCAGCATTTGGAGCAGGGCATATTTGTCGGACAAGAACACCCCTGTCAGATTCACGTCAAGCGTACGCTGCCATTTCTCGAGCGAAAGCGAATCGGCAGGCTCGTCGTTAGCCACGCCCGCATTGGCGAACATGATATCGAGCTGCCCGTACGTGTGCACGGTGCGCTCGATCAGCGCTTCAATATCCTTTTCCTCCATCACGTCTACCTTTACGTAAATGGCGCGGTGTCCGTCTTCCTGAAGCCGGTCCGCAACCTCTTGGCCCGCTTCGGAAAAATCGGCTATGACCACGTTGGCGCCTTCTTGCGCGAATAGCCGCGCCGTCGCTTGCCCGATTCCGCTCGCTCCGCCTGTAATAATCGCTGTTTTGCCGGATAATTTCATGGTTCAACGCTCCTTTGCTGGGTATGATTCATGCTTCGATCCATAGTTTCACATCAAAGCCGGCAGTTTCCGGACGATGCATCGTTTATATATTACCCATTTTTCTAAAATAATCCTGAATCCGGCCGGGGAACGCATTTGACAGTGGATTGGCGTTATGATAAATTTTGATTGCACACAATTAAATTGTTATTAATTATAAAACAAATACGACAATAATCATCAGACGGAGGTTTGGGAAATGAGTGTTTATTCATTTAAGGCAAGCAGTATACGCGGCGAAGAAAAGGAACTGTCGCAGTACGAGGGCAGCGTGCTTCTGGTCGTCAACACGGCAAGCGAATGCGGATTTACCGTCCAGTATGCCGATCTGCAGAAACTTTACGAGAAGTACAAAGAGCGCGGTCTTGTAATCCTCGGCTTTCCTTCCAATCAATTCGGAGGCCAGGAGCCTGGCAGCAATGAGCAGGTTAACACGTTCTGCCAAATCAATTACGGCGTGAGCTTCCCGCTGTTCGAGAAAGTGGAGGTCCGCGGCGCGGGCAAGCATCCGTTGTTCGCTTATCTGGCCGAGCAGGCGCCATTCAAGGGCTTTGACAAGAATAATTCCGAAGCCAAGATGCTGTCGGCGTACATCGAGAAGGAGCAGCCGGAGCTGCTGGAAGGCAACGATATCAAATGGAACTTCACGAAATTCCTGATCGATCGCCAAGGAAACGTGGTGGAGCGGTTTGAATCGCCGGTGAGTCCCCTGGATTTGGAATCAGCCATTGAAGCGCTGCTGTAAATAAATATCGGGGTGTTTCGGATACAAGCCTGGAGCGTGTCATTTTGCTTCAGGCTTTTTTGCATGCAGCACACCGGATAATCCCTTTTACAATGAAACTGGTTATTGTGTTTTGCCCGCGAATGAGGTTACAATGAACGAAATAAACGCGCTTTCACAAAAAGAGGGGATGCCATGCGCAGCGAAGATATTGCGAAACTGGCGGGCGTGTCCCGCAGCACCGTTTCGCGCGTGATCAACAACTACTCCAACGTGCCGGAGAAGACGCGTGCCAAGGTGATGAGGGTGATTGAAGAGAACCATTACGAGCCTAACACCTCTGCGCGCGTTCTTGCCGGCAAAGGCATGAATACCATCGGTCTGTTCGTGGTCAGTACCGCCGAGAAGCAGAATCCGAACCGGATCTATCAGAACAGCTATTTCGCGCCGTTCGTGGAGACGATCGTCGATACGGTGAACCGTCTCGGTTACTATGTGCTGATTCATACGGTGTATTCAGAGGATGATTTCCTTAAGGTCAAGCAGGCTTTTCTGCAAAAAAGGATTGATGGGGGCATCATCGTCGGCACGGAGAGAAATGACGGCATGGTCCGCGCGATAGCCAAGCTTGCGCTGCCTTTCGTGCTTATCGATTATGACATCGCCGAGCTATTGGAACAACGTCTGGACAAAGACTATGCTGCCGTCGTGAACTCGAAGGATTATGAAGGGGCTGCCATGGCTGTACGGTATCTGATCGAGCTCGGTCACAAAAAGATCGGGTTCATTAGCGGAAGAATGAACACGCAATCGGGCCGTGAGCGCCACCAGGCTTTTTTGGATACGATGCGGGAACACGGACTCGAAGTGCCGGGTGAGTTAGTCATGAAGGGTGAATTCATCAGGCAGAAGGCATACGATGAAGTTAAGCGATTACTCGCGGAGGGACAGCGGCCGACCGCTATATTTTCGGCGAATGACACCATGGCGCTGGGAGCGATGGATGCTTGCAGGGACCTTCAGCTTCGTATCCCTGATGATATTTCCATCGCCGGCTTTGATGACATTCCCGTCGCTTCACAGCTTCTGCCTGCTCTCACTACGGTTCGCCTTCCGATTTATGAGATGTCGCAGGCCGCTGCCGAGCATATCGTGGACATGTGTGAGCAAGGCAGCAGCTCCTTCAGCACGATGAGCTTTCCAACCCGCCTGATGGTAAGGGATACCTGCATGCCGTTGAAATGAGATGAAATGATAGGAGCTTGAAGATGCGCCCGGTGACGGGCTTCATCATAGCGCAAAATAAACGCGCGTTCACAAAAACGTATTCGAGAGGGGAAACAGCCAATGAAGTACGGTTATTTTGATGATGCAAGCAAGGAATATGTCATCCAGACGCCTAAAACACCTTATCCCTGGATCAATTACCTCGGCAATAAGGACTTTTTCGGCTTGATGTCGAACACGGGCGGGGGTTATGCGTTTTATCGCGATGCGCGGCTGCGGCGGTTGACCCGTTACCGTTATAACAGCATCCCTGTAGATAACGGGGGCCGTTATTTTTATGTGTATGACGAAGGGGATTTCTGGACGCCGGGCTGGATGCCGGTCAAGAAGGATTTGGACTTTTATGAATGCCGCCACGGACTTGGATACACGCGCATTACGGGGGAAAGAAACGGAATCCGTGCTGAACAATTGGCTTTCGTACCGCTCGAATATAACGGCGAGGTGCATCAGCTGACCCTAACAAACACCTCCGGGGCACCGAAAAAGGTAAAGCTGTTTTCATTTATCGAATTTTGTTTGTGGAATGCCTATGATGACATGACCAACTTCCAGCGCAATCTGAGCACGGGAGAAGTGGAAGTGAAGGGCTCCGTCATTTATCACAAAACGGAATATCGGGAGCGCCGCGATCATTATGCCTTTTTCTCGGTCAATCGCGAAATTGACGGCTTCGATACGGACCGGGAGTCGTTCCTGGGGCTGTACAATGGCCTGGAGGCTCCGCAGACCGTGGCTTCCGGCCAATCCGCGAATTCGGTTGCGAGCGGCTGGTCCCCGGTGGCTTCACACTGCGTTGAGCTTGCGCTCGCGCCAGGTGAATCCACATCCCTGAATTTCGTGCTTGGCTATGTGGAGAACCCTGAGGAAGAGAAATGGGAAGCGCCAAGCATCATTAATAAGACCCGCGCTGAGGCTATGATAAGCCGTTTTGCCGATGATGCGGGTGTGCGGAACGCAATGGATGAGCTTCAGGAATATTGGAGCAATCTCCTCTCAAAATATACGATTCAAAGCGGCGATGACAAGCTGAACCGCATGGTGAACATTTGGAATCCGTATCAGTGCATGGTGACATTCAATATGTCGCGGTCGGCATCTTATTTCGAATCCGGCATCGGCAGAGGCATGGGCTTCCGCGATTCGAACCAGGATCTGCTCGGCTTCGTGCATCAGATTCCGGAACGGGCCAGAGAGCGCATCATTGATATCGCATCGACGCAGTTTGAGAACGGAGGCGCATACCACCAATACCAACCTCTGACCAAACAGGGGAACAACGAGGTTGGAGGCGGGTTTAACGATGATCCGCTTTGGCTGATTGTCGGAACGGCTGCCTACATCAAAGAGACCGGCGATTTCGCCATTCTGGATGAGCAGGTTCCGTTCGACTGCAATCCGGGCAATACGGCGACCTTGTTCGAGCATCTGAAGCGCTCCTTCTATCACGTAATCGAGAACCTCGGTCCACACGGACTGCCGCTTATCGGCCGTGCGGACTGGAATGACTGCCTGAACCTGAACTGTTTCTCCGACGTGCCGGACGAGTCGTTCCAGACTACGCAGCATATCGAAGGGCGGACGGCGGAGTCGGTGTTCATCGCGGGTCTGTTCGTTTTTGCCGGACCGGAGTTTGCAGAGCTGTGCAGACGGCGGGGGCTGTCGGAAGAGGCAGCCGCTGCTGAGCAGCATATTGAGGAGATGCGTAAGACGACGCTGGAACACGGCTTTGACGGCGATTGGTTCCTGCGTGCCTATGATCATTACGGGCAAAAGGTCGGAAGCAAGGAATGCGAAGAAGGCCAAATCTTTATCGAGCCGCAGGGCTTTTGCGTCATGGCCGGTATCGGTGTGGAGGAAGGGCTCGCCGAAAAGGCGCTCGATTCGGTAGCGGAAAGACTGGAAACACCGTATGGTATCGTGCTTCAGAATCCGCCATATTCCAAATATTATATCAATCTTGGCGAGATTTCCTCTTACCCGCCGGGTTATAAGGAAAATGCCGGCATTTTCTGCCATAACAATCCCTGGGTCATGATGGCGGAAACGGTGATCGGACGGGGAGACCGGGCTTTCGAGCTTTACCGGAAAATCGCTCCGGCTTATTTGGAAGATATCAGCGAGATTCACCGTACGGAACCTTACGTGTACTCGCAGATGATCGCCGGCAAAGATGCCGTCCGTCAAGGCGAGGCGAAGAATTCCTGGTTAACCGGCACGGCTGCATGGAACTTCGTGGCTATCACGCAGTCTATCCTTGGCATTAAGCCTGGATACGATGGTCTGCAGATTGATCCGTGCATCCCGACAGGGTGGGACGAATTCACCATCACGCGGGTATTCCGTGGCGATACCTACGTCATTCATGTAACCAACCCGAACCGGGTTAGCAAAGGCGTCGCTTCATTAAGCGTGGACGGCAGCCGGTTTGAGGGGAATACGGTTCCTGTTCAAGGCGACGGGCAGATCCACCAGGTCGAGGTCGTCCTTGGCTAACGTTGTTGCGCCAAGCATAACGTAAATTCTAATCGAAGAGCAGTCCGGTGAAGGTCCCGGACTGCTCTTTCTGCTGTCTGTCACAAGAATAATGTAAATCAATTGGTACAAAGCCCGTTCACCGGGTTTATTGATATAATAGATGAAAATATGAAAATATGCGTTTTCGCCTTGTCTAATGATAGAGATACGGAGCTGGCGAAGGCATTCCAATGATGTAGCAAGGAGGACAGGCGGTGAATTACTCGCTGAATCATGATTTCATTCAACAGATGTATAAGCATGCGTCGATTCCGATGGCTGCCGTTGCCGTGGATACCGGGACATGGATTGCGGTCAGCGGCGTCTACGCGCGAATGCTGGGATATACGGAGGCCGAACTATTAGGCATGAGGGAGGATGAATTGACTCATCCCCATGATCGAACAAGAACTTCCGCGGCATGCTTGCTTAAGCTTTTGCAGAATTCTGCTGCCGAAAGCACATGCCTGGAGAAAAGATATATACATAAAGACGGAACGGATGTCCGGGTAAGGCTGAGGGTTTCGCTCATCGGAGCCGGCGATTCCATGGAGGGACATGTCCTTGTTCAGGAGGCCACAGTTCTGCGGGAGACCGGGACCACCGAACCCGAAAATGACGAGCTGGACCAGGATATACGTGTATTATTCGAGAAAAATTCGGATATTCTCTTTTCCTCCAGCAGTGCGGACGGGATTCTGGAGCATGTCTCTCCATCCATGTATCACATTCTGGGATATGAACCGGAAGAGATGATCGGTCGCCACCGCGCCGAGTTTTATCATCCGGACGATGCCGCCGATATGCTGAGCGGAAGCGCCCTCTACTCCTTCGACAGCGTGTTTACCCGGCGGGTCAGACACAAGGACGGGCATTACGTATGGATCGAGACATCCTTCCAGATCATTCAGGACCATGGAGGGAACATCAAACGCATCCTGACCATTGGACGCGATGTGAACGAGCGGATCGAGATGGCACAGAAGCTGAAGCAGAGCGAGCAGGACTATAAGCTTATCATGGATTATTCGCTGGATTTCATTTCGAGGCACAAGGTCGATGATGAACTCACGTTCATTTATGTATCCCCGGTATGCCGATCCCTGCTCGGATATGAGCCGGAGGAGATGGTCGGGACATCGAGCAAGAGCTACATTCACCCGGATGACGTTAAGATGGTTAGGCATCATCTGATTTCCGCCCTGGATATCGACTCGCCGGATGCTTTTACATTCCGCTTCCGGCGCAAAGATGGCACCTACATTTGGTTCGAGACCAACAGCCGGTACACGTACAACATCCATGGGGAATTGGAAGAGGTCATTTCTGTTTCCCGCGATATAACGGAGCGCAAGCAGATCGATCTGCAGCTGGAAGAATACAAGTCCCTGTTTGAGTATAATCCCGCAGGGGTTGCATCGCTTGATCTCGAAGGCAACCTGCTGACGGCCAACCGCGGTCAAGAGCTCCTGACCGGTTATACGGAGCATGAAATGGTGCATAACCACTTTACACCACTAATCGATCCCGTCGATGTGGACAAGACGGCTTATCATTTCAACCTTGCCGCAAAAGGCGAGCCGCAGACCTATGAAATCGGACTGCGGCACCGCAACGGCCACCGCATCGAAGTGAGTGTCATTAACGTGCCGATTATTTTACATGGCAAAATCGTCGGCGTCTTCGGCATCACGAGCGATATCACGGAGAGCAAGCAGCATCTGGAGCAAATCGAGAAGCTGAGCTATGAACACGCGCTGATTCTGAACTCCGTGTCCGAGGGGATCTTTGGCGTCGATTTGGAAGGAAAGGCGGGCTTCATGAATCCGGCCGGTGCCAGAATGCTGGGCTTTAGCGACGGAGAATGGATCGGACAATCATTTCTGGACATGCTGCAGCAGACCCGGGCGGATGGAACGCACTATCTTCCCGGCGAATCCCCTGTGATGAATGCGGTTCGCGAAGGGATTGCCCTGTACAAGGAAGAATCGATCTTCTGGCGGAAGGACGGCTCGAGCTTTCTGGCATCGTACCGCGTTACGCCGCTGTTTGATAAGGGAGTCCGCATGGGGGCTGTCATTGTCTTCAATGACATTACGAACGAGAAACAAATTCTCCGGGCCAAGGAATCGGCCGAACGCGCCGACAAAGCCAAATCCGAGTTCATGGCCATCATGAGCCACGAGCTGAGGACGCCGATGAACGGCATTATCGGCATGATCGAGCTGCTTGCGGATTCCCCGCTGAACGAAGAACAGCAAAGCTATACGGATATTATCCGTCAAAGCAGCGACGCACTGCTCCAAATTCTGAACGAGATTCTGGATTTCAGCAAGATTGAGGCCGGCAAAATGGTGCTCAGCGAAGATCCAATCGAGCTCAGTTCGACTTTGCAGGGAGTTACCGAGCTGTTCACCGCCAAAGCATCCGAGAAAAATCTGGTGCTCAGCATGGAGCTGTCTCCGGATATTCCTGCCATGATCCAGGGTGATGAAGGCAGGCTGCGGCAGGTATTGATCAATCTCATCGGCAATGCGATCAAGTTTACCGATTCGGGCCATGTATCTGTTTCGGCCCGTGTCTCTGACGACTCTACCAAAGAAGATTTATATTTGGAGTTTTTCGTTAAGGATACGGGAATCGGCATCCCATCGGACAAGCTGGACCTGCTGTTCCAATCCTTTTCCCAGCTGCATCCGGCTATTAACCGCAAGTACGGAGGCACGGGCCTGGGCCTTTCCATCTGCAAGAAGCTCGTCGAGCTCATGGGAGGGACGATCGGAGTCATCCAAAATGCGGACGGCGAACAAGGGACCACGTTCTATTTCACCATCAAAACCAAAGCTTGGTCACAGACGGACTCCGAGGAAGGCGCATTGAAGCCAGCTCCCGAGCCTGTATCGATAGAGGAAGCCGGGAATACGGCAGAACCTGAAGCTACGGCTGCAAGCTATCCGGAGCTGCCGGAAGCGACGCTGCCGCGCTTCGGGCAGCTGAAGATTCTGGTGGTGGATGATCACCCGGTTAACCGGCAGCTGCTGGTGACGATCCTGAACAAGATGGGCTATCGTCCGGATGTGGCCGTGAACGGGCTGGAGGCCCTCCGGACTGCAATGAAGCAGCAATACGACCTGATTCTTATGGATGTGCAGATGCCCGTAATGGATGGGATTGAAGCCGTGCAGTCCATTCGGCGGCATTTGGCTTCGAAGCGTCGGCCTGCCGTGGTTGCCGTTACCGCATTTGCTGACGACCAGCACCGCAGAATGTGCCTGGAAGCGGGCATGGACGATTTTATCAGTAAACCGGTACTTGTTCCGGAACTTGCGCGTGTGCTGGAAAAATGGGGGAAGCAGGCATTCTCCACGTAATAGCCAACAAATTTTAAGCTGCCTTCAAGGTTATTTTCATCTAATTTTAAGATAGGCGCTTTATAATGTACTCATACCCCTTTTATAATATATTTGCTTGATGCCCCGGAGCCCGATGCTCCGGGGTCTGTTTTTATGACAGGACATTTCGGAGTGAGTATTCCTAGAATATAAAAGAAAGCAGATTCCCGTCACGGGAATCTGCTTTCTTTGTTTTGATCGGGATATTGACAAACGGAGCAGGGAGCCAGGCTTATTCGCCGAGCCCTTTGCCCATTCCTTTAAGGAAGCGGAGACCAAAGCCAATGGCTCGGTTCACGTCCGGGTCCTTCAGGGCGCTCATCAGGGAGAACACGCTGAGTTTCTTATCCTGCGGCTCGCTTGCTTCCTCCAGACCTTTGGCAACGCTGCTGAGCAGCTTGGAGGTCTGGTCCGGATTAATGGCAGACAAGGCACCTGCGGCAGCAAGGCCGTTATTGATCATGTTCGTCATTTCAGGGCGCTTCACCTGATGCAGGGCGATTTCAGCAATTTTTGCTTTAGCCTTCAGCATGGATTCGGCTGCCTCGAGGATGCCGCTGCCGTAGAGTTCGCTTAGGACAGCCATCGCTTTTTCAAGCGCAAGCTCATGCTCGGCAATGGAATCCTTAAGCTGGTCCAGCGACTGCTGTTTTAATTCTTCTTCGCTAAGTTCGCGTTTTTTAATGAAAGAAATGGGCTCAGCCATCGTTATACCACCTTTCCTTTAGTCCACCAGGGATACATAACCAGGACGGTTCCATTTGCGCTGAACCTCGACCCCGTTTTGCGGATGCCGCTTTTTGTTGCGGGGATTGCTGAGCGGAAGCGGGTTCGCTCCCTTGATGTTCAAGGTCTGCATCCGGACTTTCGTCTGTTTATAGGCAGGGGTATGCGTACGTACGTCCACGGCGCCGCCGGTCAAAAGGTTGACGGCTGTTTCATGGCTGGTGGAGTGCATCGGAACATACACTTCGTTGCGGTGTACCCGATCCGTTACCAGCGCCTTCAGCTTGATGGCACCGTACGGCGACTCAAGGCGAACGAGAGATCCGCTCTCGAGTCCGCGCTCTGCAGCAAGCTCCGGCGAAACTTCGACGAAGACTTCAGGCAGCTTAAGATTGATGCCATGCGACTTGTTGGTCAAGTTGCCTTCATGGAACTGCTCCAGAAGACGGCCGTTGTTCAGCACGAGGTCGTATTCTGCAGGGAATTCCACCGGAGGCACGTAGTCAACCAGCGAGAAGCGGGCTTTCTTGTCCGGGAAGTGGAATCCTTCCGTGTACAGAAGCGGCGTGCTTTCGCCTGTCGGAGATCCCCAGGTAAAGCTGCCCCAGCCTTCAAGCACTTCATAGCTGGCTTTGCCGAAGAACGGCGTCAAGCTGGCCATTTCCGCGAAGATTTCACTTGGATGGCTGTAGTTCCAATCGAATCCGAGATGCTTGGCAATCTGCGTCGTAATCCACCAGTCCGGTTTGGAATCGCCCATCGGTTCCATGACCTGGTACAAACGCTGTACGCGGCGTTCGGTATTGGTGAACGTTCCGTCCTTCTCAAGGGAAGGGGCGGCAGGCAGAATCACGTCGGCAAACTGCGCGGTTTGCGACAGGAAGACGTCCTGCACGACGAAGAAGTCCAACTTGCTGAGCAGTTCATGCACGTGGTTGGCGTTCGCGTCCACCCAAGCCATGTCCTCGCCGACCAGATACATGCCTTTCAGTTCACCGCGTTCCACGGCATCCAGCATTTGGATGTTATCCATGCCCGGTTTAGGCGAAATGCTTACGCCATAAGCCTGCTCGAAGCGGGTGCGGGCCTCGTCGTTCGATACATGCTGGTAGCCTGGCAGCCATGGCGGCAGGGTTCCCATATCGCAGGCGCCCTGCACATTGTTGTGACCGCGGAGCGGATAAGCTCCAGCGCCTGGACGCATGTAGTTGCCTGTTGCGAGCAGCAGGTTCGAGATGGCGGCGGAGGTGTGGGAACCGGCCACGTTCTGTGTGACACCCATGCCCCAGCAGATTGCGGTTCCGTCAGCCTCATGAATCATGGTGGCGATCGAAATGAGCGTTTCCTTGGAAATACCGGTTTCGGCTTCCGCAAAGTCGAGCGTGAACTTCTCAAGCAGCTGTGCGTATTCACCGTACTGGTTGACATGCTGCTGTACGAATGCTTCGTCATGCCAGCCTTGGTCGATCATGTACTTCGTTACGGCGCTGAGCCATACGAAATCGGTACCTTGCTTCGGACGAATAAAGAGGTCCGAGCGCTCTGCCATTTCGTGCTTGCGCAGGTCGGCTACGATCAGCTTTTGTCCATGCAGCTTGTGGGCACGCTTGATGCGCGTAGCGAGAACCGGATGACCTTCCGCAGGTGCGCAGCCGATCAGAATGACGAGACCTGCTGCGGCAATATCCTTGATCGAGCCGGCATCGCCGCCAATACCTACGGTGGACATCAGGCCGTCAGACGCAGGAGACTGGCAGTAGCGGGAGCAGTTATCAATATTGTTGGTTTCAAATGCCTGGCGGGCAAGCTTCTGAATAACATAGTTTTCTTCGTTGGTAATTTTGGAGGAAGAAATGAATCCAAGAGCGTTCGAGCCGTATTCTTTCTTAATACCACCAAGACGTTCGGCAACGAGCGAGAGGGCCTCATCCCAGGTCGCTTCCACGAATGCGTCGCCTTGACGGATCAAAGGCGTCGTGATGCGTTCTTCGCTGTTCACGAAGTCCCAGCCGAACTTACCTTTCACGCAGGTCGAAATCGCATTGACCGGTGCATCGTGAGAAGGCTGAACTTTCAGGATCTTGCGGCCTTTGGTCCAGACTTCGAACGAGCAGCCGACGCCGCAGAAGGTGCAGACTGTCTTGGTCTTGCGTGTTCTGGTATCGCGCATGGCGGCTTCAATTTCGGAAATGGCAAAGATACCGCTGTAGCCTGGCTCAACCTCTTTGACAAGATCGATCATCGGATCGAGGATCGGTTTGTCGATTGCGGTCATGAAGCCAGCTTCGCCAAGCATCGATTTCTCCATCAGCGCGTTGCAAGGACAAATCGTGACGCATTGTCCGCAGCTGACGCAGGAGGAATCGTTGATGGACACGCCGTCGTCCCATTTGACGCGCGGAATGTCCGCTTCCCAGTCGATCGACAGCGTTTCGTTGACCTGCAGGCTTTGGCAGACCTCTACGCATTGGCCGCAGGCGATGCACTGGTTCGGATCATAACGGTAAAACGGATGGGACATATCGACCTCGGAAGAGTCGACTTTCGGGCGGTACGGATATTTTTGATGCTCGATTTCCATCAGTTCCGCAGTGTTATGCACTTTGCAGTTGCCGTTATTGTTATCGCAGACGGTGCAGTACAACAGGTGGTTCTCCAGAATCCGGTCCATGGCTTCCGTCTGGGCTTCCTTGGCACGGTCCGAGGACAGCTTGATGTCCATGCCGCCCTCGGCTTTGGTGGAGCAGGCCCGTTTCAATTGTCCGTTGATTTCAACGATGCAGGTATCGCATGTTTGAATCGGATCCACTTCGGGTACATAACAAATTTGAGGATGCTCTAATCCTGCAAGGTTGATCGCCTCGAGGACCGTCATGCCCTCTTTGACTTCAACCTTTTGTCCGTTCAAAGCTATACTTACAGTTTCCTTACTCACGAAATAACCTCATTTCCCCAATTTTTTCACGATAACGGGCAGGAGGACCAAGCATCGGCGGTTTGTCTGTTAAAAAGTCCACAAACAAAAAAACTCCACTAAACCCGGACCGCTAGTTCTGGTGCGGCAGGTTGTAGTGGAGTAACCGATTAGCAATGGCCTACTAAACAGATCATTCCCGTTATTTTGTCAAAACTGTGTCTCGCCATGATTATACTACTTCCGTTTGAAAAAACAAGATTGAATTATATGTCAGGCGTAAAAACGGGATCGTTCCATCGTTCTGGATTTTTAAGAAATCGTCCTGTACATTGTAACTAGGATTTAGTATAGTGTTAAACTTGTAATGAGGTGATTGAGGGATGAAAAAGGAAGTTGCGTTTAACGATATCATCCGAAAAGTCAGGAAAGACACGTTCGGCAAGGGTCCGGAGCGCATTCACACGACCTTCGTCGAGAACATGGCGATCACCCGGATGTACGGGAATTTTACCCCTACGGAAAAGTTTATCGCACAAACGCCGGACGGCAAAAAAATGGTGCACAATGCCAGAACGTACATGATTCAGGAAATATATAAAAACCAGGTTCCGGAAGGATTGGAAGAACTTTGCGGATCGAAGCTGGTTCATTTGTTTTCGGATATCAAGGTCGATGAGGACATTGCCATATCCGTATTCATGTTTGAAAAAAATATAGAGCAGGGATGAGAACCAATGAAATCTGTGACGAGGGAAAAGGGGAATGTTCTCCGCTACGAGCAAGGCAAAGTCATGGAAAAAACGGATCTCGTCGTGACCGAGCATCCCGTGACGATCAAAATCAACGGCGAGGAATTCGCCACCCTGGTCTGCACGCCCGAGTACATTGAGGAGATGGCCGTGGGCTATCTGGCTTCTGAGGGAGTCATATCGGGGATTGATGAAATCGAGAAGCTGTGGGTGCAGGAGGATGAAGGCTTCGTCCACGCCACGGTCAGCCGGTGGAGCCCGCTTCACCGCCAGCTGTACAGCAAGCGGTACGTGACCTCCTGCTGCGGCGCAAGCCGCCAGGGATTCGTGTTCTTCAATGACGCCAAAACGGCAAAGCAGCTGCATGACGTGCCGGTGGAGCTGTCCTTCGGCGATATTTTCCGACTTGTCCATGACATGCAGGATAACGCGGAAACGTTCATCCAGACGGGCGGGGTTCACAACGCTGCTTTATGCGACCGCAGCGGAATCTTGCTGGAGCGGATGGATATCGGGCGTCACAATGCACTCGACAAAATTTATGGCCACTGTCTGAAACAGAGCATACCCATGAACGATAAGATCATCGTCTTCAGCGGCAGAATTTCTTCCGAAATTCTGCTCAAGGTCGCAAAAATAGGCTGCGGCGTCATTCTTTCCAAGTCGGCTCCGACGGAGCTGGCCCTGGAACTGGCGGAAAATCTGGGCATTACGACGGTCGGTTTCGTACGCGGAAACGCCTGCAATGTTTATACGCATCCTCAGCGCATCATAGAATGCCGGGACCAGCTGAGTTACGATACGGCCAATGCGGAGTAGCCGGGTGCTGAAGGCATCCGGCTGCTCTTCCTTAGGGGAAGTTCCCGCAAAAGCAAGCAATTGAGAATTCTTCCGCATAGGCTGGGCCTTATGGGACTAATTTTGCGCACAGAAATGGAGTGAGCATCATGGAAACCAATGATTATTACAAGCGTGTACTTCGGGACCTGCGGATTTCTGTGACGGACCGCTGTAATTTCCGGTGCCGGTACTGCATGCCGGAGGAAATTTTTAATAAAGATTATGCTTTCCTGTCCCGCGACCATATTCTTTCTGTCGACGAAACGGTGCGAATCGCGCGGATTTTCGCGCGTCTTGGCGTACAGAAAATGCGGATAACAGGCGGGGAGCCCATACTGCGCAAGGAACTGCCTGAAATTATCGCCGGCATTTCGCAAATCGAAGGAATTAAGGATATTGCCCTGACGACCAATGGAAGCCTGCTCGCCAAACAGGCGGGCAAGCTGAAAGCCGCGGGATTGATGCGCGTGGCGGTCAGTCTGGACGCTTTGGATGACGAGACGTTCATGAAGATGAACGGCGGCAAGGCCAGCGTGCAGCAGGTGCTCGAAGGCATTGATGCGGCTGCGGAAGCCGGGCTGCTCGTGAAGATCAACATGGTGGTGCAAAAGGGTGTAAATGAGCATGCCCTGCTGCCGATGGTCCGCTATTTTCGCGAAAAAGGCCACATCCTGCGCATGATCGAATATATGGACGTCGGCAATACGAATGGCTGGGACTGGAAGCAGGTCGTCAGCAAGAAGGAGATCGTGGAACGCATCGGGGAACAATTCCCGCTCGAGCCCGTGGATCCCAATTATTCGGGCGAGGTGGCTTCGCGCTTCCGGTTCAAGGATGGCCAAGGCGAAATCGGCGTCATTTCCTCCGTGAGCGACGCCTTTTGTTCGACCTGCACGCGGGGCAGACTGTCCGCGGATGGGATGTTTTATACCTGCCTCTTCGCTACCAAAGGGCATGATCTGCGCAAACTGCTGCGTTCAGAAGCGGATGATGAAGCGATTATGAAGGAAATTGTGTCCATATGGGAAGGACGTCATGACCAATACTCCTTGGAGCGCGGAACGGAAAACGGGAATCGCACCGGGGGAGCCAAGGTGGAAATGTCTCGGATCGGCGGGTAGTTTATGGCGCCTGACTGTAGTGGCAACCCCAAACTTTGTGTTTGTGTTCACATTGTTGACAAAAATTGATCCTGTGTTATCATGTGTATGAAATGTCATAGCAATGGAGGGGCTGTAGGTGTTGCAGCTGCTCTATTGATTAACATGAACGTGTGATTGAGTTCGATGCTCCTATAGGAAACGGGTAGGAGAATTAACCGGCACAAATCATTCTTTTTCGTATTCTGGCGAAGAGAAGGTTTGGTGGCGGTTTTTTTGTTATGTTTTTGTGCTTGAACATGTGAAATTTTTTTTGGAGGAATGAATATGTCATCGTTTTACTCACCGCAGCAAATCAAAGACATTGCTGTTGAAACCGGAGAAAAGAAAGCTAAATTGTCTCTGTCCGCCCTATTGGTGCTGGGCTTCCTGGCAGGGGCGTTCATCGCTCTCGGCTTTTTGCTCGATATCCGTGTCATCGGCACCGCGCCGAAGGAATGGGGCTCCGTGGCGGGCTTCCTTGGCGCAGCCGTGTTCCCTGTGGGACTCATCCTCACCGTGCTTGCCGGCGGCGAACTTCTGACAGGCAACATGATGACTCTCCCCATGGCTTGGTTTGCGCGTAAAATCGGCTTCGGCTCCGTACTCAAAAACTGGATTATCGTGACCATTGCCAACTTTGTGGGTGCCGTGTTCGTGGCTTATTTCTTCGGGCATATCGTGGGCTTGACCGAGGGAGCCTTCCTGGCCAAAACAGCAGCCATTGCGAACGCCAAGATCGGCGATTCGTTCGGACAGGCCTTCGTGTCCGCGATCGGCTGCAACTGGCTCGTATGTCTTGCCGTATGGCTCGCTTACGGCGCGAAGGACTTTTCCGGTAAAATCGCCGGCATCTGGTTCCCGGTTATGGCTTTCGTGGCCATCGGCTTCCAGCACGTTGTCGCGAATATGTTCGTCATTCCGGCCGCGATTTTCGCCGGAGAAATGACTTGGGGACAATACTTCCCGAACTTCAGCGCCGTATTCCTCGGCAACCTGGTCGGCGGAGCGTTGTTCGTTGCCGGCGCCTACTTTGTCGCTTACCGCCAGCCTGCTGGCTCGGCTGCCCTTCTGAAGCATCAGGAAAGCCATAAATCAGCTTAAAGGGATTGCACGTTTTGAATCAACGCCTGTATAAACTTCAACACCGCCATGACAGCCGGTTCGTCCTTGCTCTGCAGCAGGGACAGATCCCGGCTGATTTTCATTCCGCGGATCGGGATTTCGCGCAGCTCGCCGCTCTCCAGCTCCTTGCGGACGACCCAGCGCGATAGCAGGGCGATGCCGAGGCCGCAAGCCACGGCTTCCTTCACGCCCTGACTGCTGTTGAACACAAAGCTGCGCGTGACCGTCAGTGCTCCGTCCTGGATCAGCCGGTCGCTGTAGGCGCGGGTGCCTGAACCGGTTTCCCGCGTCACCCATACCCGGTTCTGAAGCTGACTCAGGTCCACGCTTTTGTCCGAAGCAAGGGGATGATCCGGGGAGGCGATCAGGACCATTTCATCCTTCATGAAAGCGGTGACCTGAAGGTCTTTGGCATCCACCCGGCCTTCGACCAGACCGATATGGAAACGTCCGGCCCGGATATCCTGCAAAATATTGTCCGAATTGCTGATATGCACCTGCACGTCCACGAGCGGGTACTGCTGGGCAAATTCCGCAAGCACCCTCGGCAGGATATATTCCCCGATGGTGAAGCTTGCCCCCATGTACAAAGATCCGGTGACCTCATCCCTCAGCATATGTATATCCTGTTTGGCTTCATCATACATGGCGAGAATCTGCTGGGCCTTGCCGAAGAGGATTTCTCCGGCCTCGGTCAGCTTCACGAGCTTGGGCGAACGATGCATCAGCTTGGTGCCCAGCTCATTCTCCAGATTGCGAATATGGAGGCTTACGCCAGGCTGCGACAGGTTCAGCAGCTTCGCAGCCTGGGAGAAATTCCGCTGCTCGGCAACGGTGACAAACACTTTTAATGTATCCGTGATCATGATGAGCTACCTCCGCTGCAGCTTCCCGGGACAACCCGTATTGTTATGGGTACCCCTTACGCAGGCATTGTACCATAGATGGCCTGACGATATAAATGAACAAAATCCTTTTGTCTTCAATAAGATGCGCCTGGCGCGGGAATCCTCTTAATCATAAGTTATCCTCATCTTAGGCATAGCAAATCGGTATTTCACTTCCTGAGCTGTCAATTCTATAGTGAGCTTATGAAGGGAAGACAACTGAGCTTGGACAAAAGGGGATGCATGGCTACATGATATCAAGAGAATCTGCAGTACCGCGCAGAAAGAGAAAGACTAACGCGTTCATTTTAGGGATTGGACTTACGTTGATCTTATCGCTGTTGGCCAAAGGCTTATCGCTGTTTCCGTTCCTCAGCATCATGGGCCAGCTGGTTCTGGCCATCATTCTGGGGATGATTTATAAGGCTTCGGTCGGCGTGCCTGAATATATCATGCCCGGGGTTTCGTTCTCCAACAAAAAGCTGCTCCGTTTCGGGATTATCCTGCTCGGCATGCGCCTGAATCTGATGGACATCGCTCATGCGGGACCCAAGGTCGTTCTGCTGGCAGCGATCAACATTACGGTGACGATCTTTATCGTTTACGGGCTAGCAAGGTTGTTAAAAGTAGACCGCACGATGTCGCTGATGACGGCATGCGGAACAGCGATTTGCGGTGCGGCGGCCGTCGTCGCCATTGCGCCGCTGATCAAGGCCAAGGATCGTGAAACGGCGGTCAGCGCCGCCACGGTCGCTATTCTAGGAACATTGTTCACCCTGGTGTATGTGGGTTTGTATCCTTTTCTTGGGCTTACACCGAAGGGGTATGGGGCTTTTGCCGGAGGTACGCTGCACGAGGTGGCCCATGCGATTGCTGCGGCCGCGCCGGGCGGCAAGGAAGCCGAGGATATGTCTGTGATCGTCAAACTGACGCGGGTAGCGCTGCTCGTTCCCGTTTCCCTCTGCGTGGGATACTGGGCAAGCCGCAGAGCGGAAGAAGAGACGCACGGGAAAAGCAAAATTCAAATTCCTTGGTTCGTTCTCGGTTTTCTGGCCATGAGCGCGGTCAACTCGCTCGGGATCATTCCGCACGCCGTAACCGCGCAGATCATCAATCTCGCCTACATTTTGATTGCCATGGCGATGGCGGGGCTTGGACTGAACGTCGATTTCGCTTTCTTCCGCCGGAACGGGGTGAAACCATTTGCCGCCGGGCTGCTGGGTTCGGTCATCCTCGCTCTCCTGGGTTTTGGCCTGATCCATTTGCTGGGGTTCGCATCCTGAGAATCAAAAACGGACACCGTCCCCGGTGTCCGTTTTTGTGTGTTGTGATCCTTTATTCCGAATCATCACCGTCATATCCATTGATCAAATCCGTTCCGTGCATATCTTCAACCGCAGCCGAGGGGTCGACCGGACTGTCCTCCTGGATCTCGTCGGCGTCCGGAACGTCCTCGAGCGGAGCGTCCTCATCGCTTGCGACATCGGCTGAAGCCGGGTCCATCGAAGCCTCGTCCATTCCCGGTGTCCGGGTTCCAAGCTGAGGGCTCATCTCGGAGCGGGTGTAGAACTCCACGTCAGCTTCGCTAGGTTCGCGGGAAATGCTTTGAACCGTCTGCGTATTCACTTCTCGAAAGTCATCTTCCGGAAGCACGTCCTCTGGTGCATGGTCACCGGCGTTTTCGTACCGTTCGTAAGCCAGATCGGCTTCGGTTTTATAAGGTTCAGGCATGGTTCTTCAGCTCCTTCGATTATGATATGATACTTTACCCTTACCCTAAACTGACCAGAATAAACCTGGTGACCAACAGGATAAAAAAGGAATAAAAAACCGAGGCTCTGGGCCCCGGAAACAGATGGCTGCTCTTCGTTGTACATTAAAATTTAGGGAATACATACCGGATCAGGAAGTAGAGAAAACCGAAAAAAATGATGATGTAGGCAGCGTACTTGATAAAAGTAGCGGCGACGAGACTGGAATCTGACTTTTTATGAACCTCTGTCCGGTCCACTTCCACGTTTTGCTGATAGGGTTCGCGATCACGCATAGTCGTTTCTCCTCCTTCGCGTCAATTTTCAGGAAATTTGTTCCGCTTGGTACATTTATAAACAAAGGACTTATCGCTGAAACAGCGACGAATCCTATTTAGAGATGATGATTTTTAAAATAGAGAAATTGCGAAAAATGTCGATTTATTACATAATGAATCCAGAGATTGTAAGGCAGCAAGAAGCATGGAAACGGATGACAAAAGACTACCTGGGGTGTTCTATGAGAGTTGCATTCAAAACGGCCTGTATGCTATCGCTTGCCATGATTATTTTCACGGTGTGTGGTTCTGTCATGGCTTCTGCCTCTTCGGTGACGGACTTCAAGCCCGCGACGGGGTGGGAATTTACATGGCAGCAGCCCGGCCAAGGCCCGGCCCGAGCGTCGGATCCGGTTCAGGACCCGGGATGGCGAAGGCTGAAGTCCCTTGACGAACTGCCGTTAAACGATAGAAAAGCGAGGGAGGCATGGTATAAAGCCGTCCTGCCCAAGCTGAACAGCGGCATGTCCGGGCTGCTTCTTGAAAAGGTTCACGGACAGCGCATCGCCATTTACCTGGATGACCAGAAGGTGCTCGAACAGCAGCGCGGCTATATGTTCGACCTGACTGAGGTATTGCTGCCGCTTCGCGAAGAAGACGCAGGCAAAACGCTGCGCATACAAGTGCAGACCGTCAAGGATCAGATCGGCATCGAGGGAAAGGTGCTGGCGGGGGATTACCAGTCCCTGCTCAAACGGTACGCGAGTGCCCATTTGGATGACCTTGTGCTGGGGAGCTCGATGATTTTTCTCGGCCTGGTCATGATCATAGCCGCTTTGTTCATGCGAAAAAGCCAGCTTGGCAGCTGGCTGGCATTAACGCTCGTTCTATTGTCGATCGGTACGTTGATTCTGACCTATTCGCCTCTATTATACGGATTATATAACGATAACGGACAGGCGTTTCTGATCCTATACGACGCCGCTATGTTTACGCTGCTGCCGTCCATGAGCTATTATTTCGAAAAATCCGTCGGCGCGGGCTACAGGCAGTCGATCAGGCACTTTCGCAGATTTCAGACGTTGTATTCCCTGCTATGCCTCCTGTTCATGATCGTGAATCTGCTGATGGATGACCGCTACTTCCGGTTGTATTATTTTTTCTCGGTCAGGGTGCTCGGCTTTATCATCATTGCGCAGATCCTCCTGATCGTCGCGAGCTCTATTGGATACATCGTCAAAGGCAGCAGGGATGCGCTTATTTTCACCCTGGGGTTCGCCTTATTCGGATTAACTGTTGTCATTGAGATGATATACTTCATGGCAAGCGGCGGGAATTATGAGCTGTATTGGTGGAAGTGGGCGGTCCTCGGTTTTGCGATTGCGCTGATTGCCGTCCTGGGACAGAAATTCGCCGAGAACCACCGTCAGATTCTCGTGTATTCCAAGGAGCTTGAAATGTTCAACATGGAGCTGCAGCGATCGGAGAAAATGGAAATCATCAGCGAGCTGGCCGCGTCGGTGGCGCATGAGGTGCGCAATCCGCTGCAGGTGACCCGGGGCTTCCTGCAGCTTCTGCTCAGCAAATCGGAGCGCAAGGATCGGGAGTATCTTACGCTTGCGCTGAAAGAGCTGGACCGGGCTTCGGGCATTATTACCGACTTTTTGACCTTTGCCAAGCCGGAGATGGATCAGGTGCAGCTGCTGGAGCTCTCGGAAGAATTCCGCCATATCGAGGGCATTCTCATCCCGCTTGCGAATTTCCAGGGCAGCAAAATGACGTCAAGAATCCCCAAGCATTTATACATTGAGGGAAACTCATCGAAATTGAAGCAGGCATTCATCAACATCATCAAAAATAGCATCGAAGCGCTCCATGAGGCGGGTCAGGTCCATATTTGGGCGTACACCGAGCAGGACGATGTCGTCATTCATGTGCAGGATAACGGCGAGGGCATGGAGCCGGCGGAGATCGCGAGGCTTGGCGAACCGTATTTTTCCAACAAAACGAAGGGCACAGGCCTTGGACTTATGGTGACGTTCCGGATCATCGAGGCGATGAAGGGGGACATGAAGTTTTACAGTGAGAAAGGGGTCGGAACGGAGGTAATCGTCCGATTCCCGGCCGCAAGCGGCGAACATGAATAACAATGATCGAATAAGAATATACGCAAAATGGCGCCTGCTGTCCCAGCGGCGTCATTTTTGCGTGCTCTAGACCAGTACCTCGGTATTGCCTTGGTTCTGCAAATCCCTCCAGGCCAAGTAAAGACTGATCATGGCGGCAACCAAAAACAAAAATGCGGAAAGAAAGGCAAGCTGCTTCATTTGATTGGGGCTTAATCTTTGGTTTCTTGTACTTTGCCTCTGCTGGTTCATGCTTCTTGTTTTAACTGGCTTCACATGTAGACACTCCTTTGAATGCAGCGGCTTGTGCATTGATAACCTGACTCACTCACGAAAGGTGTATTGTGATCTCATTGTAGGTTATGTCTGCTATCAGATTACCGTTCCGATTTAGAAACAAAAATAGACAGACTTTTTAAATTGAATTTCAATTGTTATTTTAGTTATATAAATATATACTAACAAATATAACTAATGAAGAACTAATATCCACAGGAGGACATCATGCGCAAAAGTAAATGGAAAGTAAGCGATTGGAGCTTCAAGGCTTGTCTGGACGAAGAGTGGATGAAGGCTAAGGTTCCGGGATGCGTACATACTGATCTGCTGGCAAACGGAAAGATTCCCGATCCTTTTTACGGAACGAGTGAAAAAGAGGTTCAGTGGGTTGATAAACAGGACTGGGAATACGAGAGCAGATTCGATCTGACGGATGAACTGCTGAGACTTCCGCGGCTCGAGCTTGTTTTCAGCGGGCTGGATACGTATGCGGATGTAACCGTTAACGGTCATCAGATCTTAAGCACCGATAATATGTTCCGTACGTGGAAAGCCGACGTGAAATCGCTGCTCAGAAGCGCAGGGAACCATATCCATATCCGCTTCCGCTCCCCCGTGAAGGAGGACCTGCCCAAGCTTGAAGAGCTGGGTTATCCGCTTCCTGCCGCCAATGACCAGTCGGATGTGGGCGGTCTTGACGAGAAGCGGATCAGCGTGTTTGCCCGCAAAGCGCCGTATCATTACGGTTGGGACTGGGGGCCGCGGTTCGTTACCAGCGGCATATGGCGGGAAGTGTGGATCGAAGGCTGGGAAGACAGCCGGATTGAGAATCTGTTCATCGAACAGCTGGAGGTTACGGCGGAAGAGGCCAGGCTGAAAGCCGTGATCGAAATCGAGAGCGAAGCGGAAGGGGAGGCCGTGATCCGTCTTCGGACGGGCGACATGGTTTGGGAACAACAAACAGTGCTCCAGCGCGGGATCCAGCTTGCCGAGCTGCCGTTTGTCATTCCGAATCCCAAGCTGTGGTGGTGCAGGGGGCTCGGGGAGGCCCACCTGTACGAGTTTGGGGCTGAACTTCTCCGGGGTGAAACCGTGACCGCAGCCAAAGCGGTGAAGACGGGCCTGCGTTCAGCCAAGCTGGTCCGGGAGCAGGATGTGAGAGGAAGGACGTTTTATGTCGAGCTGAACGGTGTCCCCGTCTTTGCGAAAGGCGCTAACCATATTCCGAACGACAGCTTCATTACGGAGGTTACTGAAGAGCGTTACCGCCACGAGATCGCGACCGCCGCGGCTTCTAACATGAACATGCTCCGCGTCTGGGGCGGAGGCATCTATGAGCAGGACGTGTTCTATGACCTGTGTGATGAATATGGGCTCATGGTGTGGCAGGATTTCATGTTCGCCTGCAGCATGTATCCGGGGGATGAGCCGTTTCTGAACAATGTCCGCGCGGAAGCGGAGGAGAATGTGAAGCGTCTCCGCAACCATCCATCGATCGTTTTATGGTGCGGCAACAACGAAATCGACACGGCCTGGTCCCACTTTAATGAAAAGGGAGGCTGGGGCTGGAAGCAGAACTATACGCAGGATATCCGCGAGAAATTGTGGAGCGATTATGAAAAAATATTCCACGATATCCTGCCGGGAGCCATTGCCGAATTTGCACCGGGCGCCGCGTACTGGCCCTCTTCGCCTATGATCGATCAAACGGGAGACAGTGGTCAGCATGCGACGAACGACTCCACGGCCGGCGATATCCATTATTGGGGCGTATGGCATAATGTGGAGCCGTTCGAGAATTACAATATATATGTCGGACGTTTCATGAGCGAATACGGATTCCAGTCCTTCCCCGAATACCGTTCCGTGCGCCGTTATGCGGAGGAAAGCGACTTGCAGCTCGAATCGCCTGTCATGCTGGCTCACCAGAAGAACGGCCAAGGCAACCGCTTGATTAAGCAGTACATGGATATGTACATGAACCAGCCCAAGGATTTCCCCTCCTTTTTGTATATGAGCCAGGTCCTTCAAGCGGATGCGATGACGACGGCGATCGAGGCACACCGCCGCCGGAAGCCGTACTGCATGGGCACGCTCTATTGGCAGATGAACGACTGCTGGCCGGTCGCGTCCTGGGCGGGCATGGATTACTTTGGAAGATGGAAGGCGCTGCAGTATGCAGCCAAGCGCAGCTTCCGGGACATTTCATTATCCATTGACGGAACGCAGGAAGGGAAATTGGATTTTTACGTCATTTCCGATGTGCTTAAGCCGGTATCCGGCATAGTACACATTCAGGTATTGAATATGAATGGGGCCGTTCTGAAAGCAATGAGCGAACCGTTCGCCATGGAGCCGAACACGTCGGCAAAGGTATTCACGGCAGCCGTAGGGCAGTTGCTGCAGGGCGCAAGCACCCAGGATACATTCGTACTTGCCCGGCTGGAAGCGGCCGGTGAGATGGTTGACACGAAGCTTCACTATTTCGTACCGGTGAAGGAGCTTGCATTGGAAGCGCCGGACATCGAGATTCGGGAAGAGGAGGGAAGCGACGGGACGGCATTCATCCTTCAAGCGAACAGGCTGGCCAAGCAGGTATGGATTTCCACGGAAACGGAAGGGTGCTTCAGTGATAACTTCTTTGATCTGGTTCCGGGCGTCCCCTGCAGGGTGCAGTTCTTGGCACGAACCGGTGATGCCGCCGCGTTCGCGCCTGCCGTTCCCGGTTCTGTTACCGTACAATCGATGACGGACTTTATCATCCTGTAATTCGCAGTTCGGTTTAAAAGATAGATTTTCTAACAACAACAGCCCCTGCCGGGAAATTCGGCAAGGGCTGTTGCTGCGTGTTGCTGGACATGCCGGCTTCTCCATTGCTGGCATTAAACGAAATGCAGGCCGGACATATACGGAAGCGCAAGGGTACGGAATGATTTCGGCGCCAGAGGCAAGAGCGGTGAATCCGGATCAAAGAGCAGCGATAGCAGTCCGTGATCATCGATCCGCTTCTCGTTTCTTCCATCGGTAATAAGATAGGTGCCGTCACTCTGAAGCTTGAGATAGCTGTCCAGGATCGGCGGAAGCAAAGGCGTGCACTGTGACAGCAGGGAGGCGGCATCGGCCATCCATACCGTTCCGCTGTTCCGTCCTTCCGTGATTGTTGCACCTGCTTGCTGAAGCTGTTTGAGCAGACGTTCCTGCTGCCAAGGGATCGGTAGAATCATCTCCTTTGCCGGGAAACGGTTTAACATCTCGGCAAACAGCAGCAAGCACCCATGAACATCGCCGGCCCATTCCACGGCGCGGGCAGGCTCGTCCGCGGAAGCGGTGCTTCTTTCTCCCCCATGCACGGCTCCGGCGGCGAAAGCCTGGATTTTTCCGTGCTTGATTGCGACAAGGGAGCAGGAGTCGAGTCGGTAAATATCCGGAATAGCTGCCGCGCCGAGCAGGGTGAGGAGCTGCGCAGGGCTTTGCTCATAGCCGGCCTGGGATGAGGCAAGGAGGCCGTGAACGGCAAAAATATCCTCGGGCCGCATGCTTCTGACAGTCCAGTCGTGATCCGATATGCCGTCTTGAAGGGAGGCGGCGATGGAAGGGGTCAGGGACGCGTACCGGATCCGGCCAAAATATTGACAGCCTGCGCGCATGTAAAGGGTTCGGTCCCCGGATACGAAGACAAGAGAAGCACCGGCACGTTTGGCGTGCTGCATGCATGCTTCCAGCAGGCTGCTTGCGATATTTTGTCCGCGGTAGTCGGGATGGGTGCACACGGAGCCTAGACCGAATACGTTCAAGCAGGCGCTGCCTACCCGAATCACTTCCGGCACCATGCCCATAAATGCGATCATTCGGCCCTCCTCCGTAAAAGCCGCATAAGATTGGCTGATGCCCGGCTGAAACAAAGCTGGAAATATGGCCCCCATGGACTGCTGCTCGGGCTGACGGAATACAAAATCGGACAAGGCTTGCGCCTCTTCAAGCTCATGGGGTACAACGCTTCGGATGATCATCAGTTTCGCCTCCAGATGCTTATTTACATTCTTTTTTTTCAGTATAAAGGGAAGGGGAAAGCAAAAGCCATCATGCATTTTGAATATCATCCCAAAAGGCGGTGACAATGCAAGGATAGGTGAAGCCGGGAGGCCGGGAATAAAATGGAATCCGATAGGAAAATGTACTGAGGTGGCCGCGGTTTTGGCAGATAGGGGAGGGCTACCGCATGCAGTCCGGGTTTGTAACGAGGACCGGAATGGTTATATATATAATGGATTGTTCAAAATGAAATGGCATGTATTCTATTTTTAAAGAGGCGAGGCTTTTGGAATCTACGACACTCATTAATTCGCTGGTCCTGCTTATGGCAGGCTTGCTGCTGGTTGGCGTGCTGACCACCAAATTCTCATCCCGGTTCGGCATGCCCGCGCTTGTACTGTTTATCGTGGTCGGGATGGTGCTGAACCGGTTTGTCTATTTCGATAATGCGTTCATTACACAGATTGTCGGCATTCTTGCGCTCATCGTGATTCTGTTCGAGGGCGGGATGCAGACCAAATTCGAGCATATCAAGCCGGTCATCGGCTCCGCTCTTTCGCTTGCGACCGTTGGCGTCCTGTTGACCGCAGCCGTCGTCGGCATCGCAGCCAAATACGTGCTCGGTTTATCCTGGACGGAGGGATTTCTGGTCGGCGCGATCGTCGGCTCTACGGATGCGGCTGCCGTGTTCTCGGTCCTGGGCGGCAAGAACATCAAGAAGCGCCTGACCTCCACCCTCGAGGCAGAGTCGGGAAGCAATGATCCGATGGCGATGTTTCTGACCATATCCCTGATCGAGTTTTTTGAGAATCCGGACATGTCCATTCTTAAATTGATCTTCTCTTTTATATGGGAGATGGGAATCGGCCTGGTCCTCGGCCTGCTGATTGGCCGGCTGGCAGTGTATGTCATCAACAAAATCAATTTCGATTCCTCGGGCCTCTATCCGGTCATGGCTCTTGGCTTTGCCGTTCTTTCGTACAGCGGCACCTCGGTCATCGGCGGCAGCGGACTGCTTGCCGTCTATGTGACCGCGATCGTCATGGGGAATTCCGAGCTCGCTTACGGCAGGTCCATCATGCACTTTAATCAGGGGTTCGGGTGGATGATGCAGATCGTCATGTTCGTCCTTCTTGGCCTGCTCGCCTTTCCATCCGAACTTCCGTCCATCATTGGCCCAGGCCTCTTGCTGTCGCTGATCCTGATGCTGGTGGCGCGTCCGATCGGCGTCTTCATCAGCACGATCGCGATGAAGTTCTCTTTCCGTGAAAAAGCGCTCCTGTCCTGGGCGGGACTGCGCGGTGCGGTGCCGATCGTGCTGGCGACCTATCCGCTGCTGGCCCATATGGAGCATGGACGCCTCTTCTTCAACGTCGTTTTCTTCGTTGTGTTGACCTCGGCCATTATCCAGGGTGCGACTGTATCCCCCTTTGCGGAAAAATTGGGACTCGCGGGAGATCTTAAACCGTCGAATCCGTCACTGCTGGAGCTCACCGCCCACGGCAAGACCAAATCGGAAATCAACCATATCGAAGTCAATACCTCGATGGCGATTGCAGGCAAGGAAATCTCGGAATTGGATCTGCCTGAAGACATCCTGTTTACTGCGATCATCCGCAACGAGCAAATCATCGCCCCGCGCGGCAACACACGGATAGAAGTGGGAGATACGCTGTATATGCTGAGTCCGAAATCCAAGCGGATGCAGCTCAAAGCGATCCTGACTTCGCCGGCTCTCCCGGTCGTGCATTTGACGGAGGAGAAGCAGCCCTTGGATAAAGCGACCAATGTGCTGCCCCCGACGGAAGCCGTTCTTGAAAAAGAGAAAAACGAAGAATAGAAAAAGCCCGGGTCCTCTCCAGTTCAAGAGAGGCCCGGGTTATTTTCGTTTAAGTGCGGTTCGATTGGCCAAGGGAATTCAGGCTTTACCGAGGATAAAGCTGATAATCAGAATGACCAGCACGATGGATGTAATAATGACATACAGCTTGTCGCCTTCCCGGATGAAAACCCAGATGGAAATGGCGACGCGAAGCACCGGCGTCAGAATCAGCAGGATTAATCCGGTCGTAATGACGGCATACGGCTTGAACTGTACCGTTCCGTTAAAAATATCCGGCAGGCTGTGGGGATAGTCGTTACCCGGATATCCGCTTTCTCCCTGGATAAATAGAAGAACCAGCCCCAGGATAATGACGGCGGCACTGATGAACACACCGATCCGCAGCCAGCGGCTGACAGCGAGCTCGACATCCTGAATTTCGCTGTTATCGGTCATTTGCCTACCACCCCTTCATAAATCATTTGAAGCGCTACGTACAGCAGTACGGGGATGAACAGCATCCGGATCGTCTTGCTCTTCAGGCGCTGCATAATCTGGGCACCAATCGTGGCTCCGGCCAGTACGCCAAGCGCGACGGGACCGGCAATATGCGGGTCAATGTCGCCCCGCAGCAGGTATACGCCCGCACTCGCCGCAGCGGTTACGCCCATCATGAAGTTGCTGGTTGCGGTGGATACTTTCAGCGGCAGCTTCATGAAGACGTCCATGGCCATGACCTTAAAGCTGCCGCTGCCGATGCCGAGCAGGCCCGAGATGACCCCGGCTCCGTACATCACGCTGAAGCCTCCATAGACGTTGCCGACATGATAAGGGATCTGCTGCTGGATGGCTTTGTCATAGTAGCTTCCCCCAAGCTTCAGCTTGGCTGCGGTCGGATGCATTTGGACAAGCTCCTGCTGGTCGCCTTTCTTTTTCTTGATCATATTGATTGCTGAATAGACGAGCAGAAGCCCGAAGATGATATACAGCAGGTTAGGCGCGATCAGACCGCCGATGAAAGCGCCGGTGATGGCCCCAATGGTCGTGGCGATTTCCAGGAACATGCCCACGCGCAAATTGGTGATCCGGTCGCGGATGTAGGCGATCGCCGAGCCGCTCGAAGTCGCGATCACCGAGATAATGCTGGCTCCGATGGCATGCTCGATGCTGACACCGAACAGCAGCGTCAAGGCAGGAGTGACGATAATCCCTCCTCCAAGCCCCAGAACGGAGCCTACGATCCCGGCCAATATGGCGATCAGAAGGATTTCAAGCGAAAACATAACCAAGTCAATACACCTTCCTCTCAACAGCGTTACCGATTGCATTACACTCCGGCGTGCATGTAAACTATGAGTGCACACATCTGACAATCGGATGAAATACCGGTTTATTATACAACGATTGTATAATAAATTATATACATTCGGATATTAAATGCTGTTATTTTAATTACAATGTAAAGAATAAAGAGTTGAACACCCGTTAAGAAGCGCTGTGCGAAAAGGGGAGAAGCCTATGCGTTTTAACCAATTGGATGAAAAGGATGAATTGATTCTCAAGCATTTGCTGGATAACGGGCGGCTCAGCCATGCTGAACTCGGCCGGCTCGTTCATTTAACGAGAGCTGCTGTCAGAGAAAGGGTTAACAATCTGATGGAACAGGGAATTATCGATAAATTCACGGTGAGCGTGAACCCGCTGAAAGCAGGCAAGAGCATGTCCGTATATTTTGATATCGACGTTGAATGGAGCTTGCTTGAAGCCGTGGCGGAGCAGCTTCTCGCCGACGAGGAAATTACGAGCGTATATCAAATGAGCGGCGGTCCCCATCTGCATGTGCATGCGCTGATGGATGACCAGGAGCATGTCCAGCGCTACCTTCAACGGCTTCGGACGCTGAATGGCATTACGAACGTTCATAGCGAATTTTTGATCAAACGTTTCAAGGAAAGAGAAGGGCTGCTGATTTGACCGCAGGACAACGGGGCTTTTGTGAAAAGTATTTCCCGTCCTGATGATCATTACCCGCGAAGGCTTGAATTCAAGAGCCGCTGGTTATAACGGGGAACGGAAAGGAGTATGCTGATGGCTGCCAAAGAGGAAACCGCGTATTTAGTGGAGGAATTGAAGAAGATCGAGGCTTGGGAGAAGGATCAGAAGCAGGCATGGTTCTGGGAAAGGCTCAGCCGCCTCCCATTCATGCTCCTGGATCGGCTGACGCCAAAGCTGATTCGGGATAAGCTGGGGGATGCGCTTGGGGAAGTGGGGCGGTTTCTGCAAACGGGAGGCCAATACCTTGTACAGCAAAAAAGCGTGCTGAAGCTGCTGCAGGCGGCTTCGCAGAATCGGCAGGAGGCTGAAACCGCCCGCCAGGAGGATGCCGAATCCGGAAGCTTAGATGAGGATTTCACGCTGGAAAAAGCTGCGGATCTGCCCCTGTACATCATGGACCGGACCGCGGACGAACTGATCGGCCGCCGCGTCAAGTTTGCGGCAGCGCAGGGCGCAACGACGGGCGTAGGCGGGGTATTCACGCTGGCCGTCGACATTCCGATGGTCCTCGGCATGTCGCTGAAGGTGCTGCAGGAAATGGCCTTGTGTTATGGATACGACCCGCGGTCGGAGCAAGAGCGGGTATTCATCGTCAAATGCCTTCAGTTCGCGTCGGCGGATATCGTCGGCAAAAAGGCGGTGCTGGAGGAATTGGCCGCGTTCGAGGAGGACGGCAAGTCGCTGCAGGTATTTTCGCAGATTCAGGGCTGGCGCGAGGTCGTGCAGACTTACCGCGACAGTTTCGGCTGGAAGAAGCTGTTCCAGCTCGTACCGGTGGCAGGCATGTTTTTCGGCTCCATCAGCAATAAAGGAACCATCGAGGATGTGGCCGAAGCCGGAAGAATGCTGTACAGGAAACGGAGAATTGTTGCCAGGCTGAAATGATTCTCACACGAAAAGCCCTCCGGGCTCGTTCGCCGCTATTCGAAAGCGGCGGGCGGCCGGAGGGCTTTTAAGCATATGAAGTGCGTTTATTCCCCGTTATCGCTCGCCCAGCGGTTCAGAAGCTTATCCGAAGGCAGCAGGAAGGTGAGGATGCCGAGCAGCGGCAGAAAGCTGCAGAGGGTCATCACGGTATTTACACCCGCCAGATCGATCCATTTGCCCAGCACGAGCGCTCCCAGACCGCCCAGACCGAAGGCGAGACCGGTAATGAGCCCGGAGACCGTTCCGATTTTGCCGGGGAACAGCATTTGGGCGTAGACCACGGTCACCGAAAAGCTCGAAAAGACGATAAGGCCGATGAGGGCCAGCAGAACGCCAGCACCCCACAAACCCACATGCGGCAGCAGCAGAGCGAGCGGAGCGGCGAGGGCCATCGATCCGAAGATGATGTTCCGTTTGCCGAAGCGGTCGGCAAGCGGACCGCCGAAGAAGGTTCCGACCGCCCCTGCACCCAGGAAAAGAAAAATGAAAATTTGCGCATCGTTCACGCTTAATCCGTAATGGTCGATCAGGTAAAAAGGGAAAAAGGTGCTGATCGAGGAGCTATACCAGGACCGCACGAAGACGAGCACGATCAGCATTACGATGGCGAAGCGGATCTTGGAGCGTACCTCGGGCTTCAGCTGCCGCGCTGCTTTTTTCTTTTTGACCTGGGCGCCGCTTTGCAGCTTGCGGCCGTACCACCTTGCCACATAAATCTGGACCGCGATGCCTGCGCCGGCAACAAGCGTGAACCAGATGGCACCGAACAGCCCCAGCGGAATGAATATCCACATGGTCAGCATCGGTGCCAGCGATTGGCCGGCATTCCCGCCGACCTGGAAGATGGACTGCGCCAAGCCTCTGCGCGTGCCGGAAGCCATATGGGATACACGGGAGCCTTCCGGATGGAACGCAGCGGAGCCAAGGCCGACGAATATGACCGCCAGCAGTACGGCCGAGTATGTATCGGCGAAAGCGAGCAGGAGCATTCCGGTAAAGGTAAAGCCCATTCCGATCGGCAGCAGGGCTGGCGTCGGCTTGCGGTCAGCGAACCACCCGACGACAGGCTGCATGATCGAGGAGGTAAAGTTTATGGCAAAGGATATCCAGCCGATTTGCGTATAGCTGAGATGCATGGACGACCTCAGTATCGGAAAGATGGCCGGAATGACCGATTGAATCGAGTCGTTGAACAGATGTACGAGACTGATGGCGATCAGGATGCGAAAGACGGTGGCGCTCGCGTCGGAACCGGCAAGCGGCTTCCGGTCCTTTTGCGGTGCGGCGCTGTTCACGGTAGGGAAGGACATATAAACCTCCTGTTCAATTTATATAGATAAAATGAACTAAAGTTTGATTCTTCTTTCTTTAGTTCAATTTATATAGATAAAATGAACTAAAGTTTAAGTTTGCTTTCTTTAGTTCAATTTATAGATAAGGAGATTATATGTCAGTAAAAGGGGATGCGTATACCCTTTACTTGATAATGACCCCGCCAAACGGAATCACTTCACGTAAAATCCTTTTGAACAACCCGTCCGGATTCATCTCCTGCTGCAAGCGGCTGGACTGCTGCCCGGCATGAAACAGCACCGTCCCCTTTCCGGTAATTTTCCAGTGATAGTTCATATGCTGGCTGGCGAGTGTATTTCCGTAGACGGTCAGGTCGAGCTTGGCGTTTTCGGGATAGGCGACCAGGCATGCTGCATCGACATACAGCGGCTCCGAAGGATGAAGCTCGGTTTCATAGACCGCGCCTTCGGTCAGCAGCCCGATCGTACCCGTACCGGAAAATTTCATCTTCACGGCATCCTTGGTGATCAGCATATTTTTTACCTTCAATATTCGGGAGTGCATCTCGATCCCCGCGCTGTAGAAAAAGAGGTTCCGAAAATCATATAACAGGTCGCTGTGCGCTTCCAGTTCGACGGTCTTAATCGCGAATCCAGGAGGGACTGCTGCCGTAAACTGGCACGGGCCGCTCATATCCGCCTGAATCAGCCTTTTTTTGCGGTACATCCCCTTCATGTTCATCAGGCGGTCGCTGCGTCCGTCGGAAGGACCCCTGTAGGCAATGATCTGCTCGGGATGCAGAATATGCATCGTTTCCCCGCCGCCGAGCGAGAAATCGACTGCTTGTCCGTTTCCCCCACCGGATTCCCGGATTCTGATGTTCAAGCCGTTTCCCTTCCTTCTGTCATAATATGGATGCTATATCCGTGTCTTACGGTTGGAACGCCGCATCATGAACCGCAGCAGACGGATTCCGATAAAATAACCGGCTATGAGAACAATGACGGTAATGAGCATGATTTTGAATTTTTGGGCTTTGGCATCCTTTGCCTCGTTGACTTCCTTTAATTGATTCACCGTTTCGGCCAGCTGGCGGTTTTGCTCCACCAATTGCGCGTTTTGCTCCCGGAATGCCTTTGCGTTTTCCTTCGTCCGTTCCAGCTCATCCAGCGTCTCCTGATAGCTGTCCTTCAGTTGGTTGACCTGGCCCGGCAGGTCCGAAAATTTCTCGACTCCGTTATAAAAATCTTCAAAATAATTCGCGCTGGCCGGAGTACCGGATACCAGCAGGCTTCCGGCAACGATGCATAGGAGCATGCCGATTTTCAGCAGCGAACCAAAGTTATAAAGCTTCTTCGAATGTTTTTTCATATATTCACCACCTGCCGCATAGAATGGAACAAGCCTGGTAACTTTCATTACCCAAATGTTTGTGATGGATTGGTATACGGACCATCTCCGCCAAAGATTCAACGTTTAATAAATGCTCCCGAAGGGTATAAGTACTAAGTAGCCGTTCGTACCGGATCGCAAAGAATCCAAGCCCGTGACAGCAAAACAGGAATTCTTCTGAATAAAATAAAATAAACAGAACAAATAACATAGATTAGGCTTCAGACCGTATGGACTGCAGCACATGCTATGCATTGTTAAAAGGAGATCGTTCGAATATGGAAAAAGAACAACAATACAAAAAAATGCTGATTACCGTAAATGGAGAACCCGTAGGCAAAGAAATCTGGATCGACAGAATTACGTATGCACCCGTACTGGCGAGTGACTTGACGGCAGAAGCAGCCGGTTCCGACACCGAAACGGCTGCGATGAGCTGATTTTGTACCATAATATCATAACCAGGCGATAAAAACCCGCAATCCGTCAGGATTACGGGTTTTTTTGTCGTAAGGGAGAAACATGCAGCCTGAACTCATCGCCTAACTCGATTAAAACGTTTTTTCATAGGGCATTACAAAATTCGACATATCTTTTTATGTAGTTCTTATATACTAGAATGAGGTTTGATTAGGTCTTTGTGCGCATTTTATGGTGGATGGGAGGATGGCTGAAAAAAATCTTTAGACCATAGTTGGCAGTAAATATGATAAGATGTGAGAAATAATGAATGGGAACATATGTTCCGTGACACTATGCTGTCAGCCTATATTGGTACGATATAGAGATGACAAGAAAAGGGGTGAAATCCATGCAGTCAGGTATTCAGGATAATTTTACGTGGAACCGCAGCCATATCTTTGCAAGCGGCTCCAATCAAGTGATTTTATTGGTTGAGTGGTACGGGGGATCCTTACGTCAATCCAGAAAAAGAAGCACTCCCAAGCTGATCGCCCAAGATGTGCAGCTGCATTTATGGTTTGAACCGCAAGTTTCTTTGATCCGTGTTCATGGAGCGAAGGTGATGAAGAATCTGGGGCAGTCCGTCATGATTCCGCTTGGTCATCAATATGACGGGGTGAAGCAATTCATCGCCATCGAGCTTGCTCTTCAGCCTCAAAATGCCGGCATGCATGGAGTTTTGTCTGCGCAGTGGAAATTCAAGGAGAAGAACAAGGAACGCATTAAGGAACTTCCTGTCAAGGAATTATATATGAACTATACGTACCATACGGGACTTCTGCAGCAGCCGGAGAACTTTCATGTTCGCAAGCATGTGAAGCTTCTGGAAACCCAGAGCGTTCTGAAGGAAGCGATACATTTGTTTGAATATGGGCACCTCGAGCACGGAGAATGGCTGCTGCGGCGAAAAGGGGATGAGCTCTTAATCGAAGCGGCGCGTTTTACGGACGGGCGGCTGCTCGAAGAGGCGGACATGCTGTATCAGCTCAGCGAACATTATGTAAGCACCTACCGGAGCCGCAAAATTCTGAAAGCCAAAAACGGTTAACTTTCGAATTGAACGATGTTCAGTTCATTGACGCTCCCTTCTTTTCGTAACTTCGAAGAAACCAACCTGGTACAAAAGTCTTGATGATAAGTTAAGATTGGTTTTTTTAGGAAGGATTCACTTCGCTACAAGTCGAATGGACTATATCAAGCAATTATATATGAGTCTAATTTACTATATGAGCTAGGAGAATCCACATGACTGACAGACTGATTCGATTAATGCGCATTATCACGCTTGTTCAAGCAAAACCCGGGATACTGGCAAGGGAGCTGGCGGAAAGATGCAGCACCAGCGAGCGCACCATTTATCGTGATATGGAAGCCCTGAGCGCCATGCATATTCCCATAACCCATTTAGGCTACGGAAAGGGCTATCAGTTTATCGGTGAATTTGCTTTATATCCGTTCGACTGGACCGAGGATGAAGTTCATGCCTTCAGTTCGCTTGCCGGGGTGATGGATCAGGTTAAGCCTCTGGTGCCGCCGGCGTTTGAAGGGGCGTATGAAAAGGCTTTGGCAGCCCATCATAAGCAGCGGATCTATCGAATGGACACGGAGCTTCACGAAAGCGAGCAGCCCGAACAAACCTCGAGCGGTCTGTCCCTGGGCGAAGAGTCAAGGTTTCTGCTCCCGATTTTATTCGCGACCTTGACCCAGCAAATCATTCAAGCCGAGTATTATGCCCCCGAACGCAATGAACTGCTGTGCGGCAAAATAGATCCATACCTTCTGGTCCCTTGGCAGCGGAGCTTTTACCTGGTAGGAAGAAATCACAATACCGGGGATTTATATACTTACCGCTTGAACCATTTTGAGCGTGTTGTCGTGCTCGATGATGTCTTTATTAAAGTACATACGCCCATGCAGCAGGAATGGCGGCAGCATTTTCGCGGCCATGAAGAAGATTCGGTAGCTTTTAAGATTCGGCTTTCCTCTTCCGTTATTCCTCAGTATAAAGAAAAGGAATGGATTACGCCGCTGGCAGAAACGGTTCAAGCGGACGGGAGCCTTATTGTTGATCTGGTAGTTTCGGAAGTACCGGCATTTATGAGCTGGCTCTCCCAGTATGGTTGTGACGCAGAAATTATGGAACCTGCTCCGTATCGTGCCATGATGAAACGTCATTTGATGAAATGGCTTGAGGTGTATGGATGACCAGCGGCGCATCGAGTACTTTACCGCATCAACTTACCAGAGAACAGGCCAGCACCACACGCTTAACAGCTGAAATGCCGGCCCCCATCTTTGGCTGCCTGTGCCGCTATTTTGCCCCCACTGCTTTCTCTCCTGTTCCTTCGCATTCTCCTCACCCTTCCCATTCCCGAATTCCTGAACACCGCCCGGATTTATTCATGAGTTAAGTTATAGCCCGGGAAATTATTTTCCTTATAATGGGTTTATATGTTAAAATTTATATGAAAGCTCAGTGGATATGAAATTCGGATATTCAAAAGAAACGGGGAGTGGAACGTGAGCCTGTTCGCGTCTGGAAGGTCGCCTGATGAAACAGAAGCCGATGATCGAGGCAGCTTGACTCTAAGAATTAATTTGTTTTTCTTCAGCACATTCATCATTTTTTGCGTGGTGATCGTCCGCCTTGCCGTCATTCAGTTTGTCGAGGCGCCGAGCCTGACGCAAAAAGAGGAGAACCAGAATACGAAGAACATTCCGCTTCCTCCTGACCGCGGCAACATCCGCGATGCGGCCGGCGTCAAGCTGGCCTATTCCCAGCCTGTGGAATCCCTTTACATTACACTGATGAAGGATTACAACAAGACAACGGAAAAAGGGAAGAAGAACCGGCCTGAGGTTGAAAAAATGGCTGCGCAAATGGCGGGTGTCTTCAAGAAGCTCGGGAGCGATCCCAAGAAGCCTCTAACAAAGGAAGAAATTATCGAAGCTATGGATCTGGAATCCAAGCGGGATAACGGATATATTCCAAGGCGCATCAAGTCAGACCTGAACCAAAAAGAGATTCAGTATTTTATGGAGCATAAGTCGGATTTTCCGGGTATTGAGATTCTGGAAGAAACCGTCCGCCAGTACGATCCGGACACGGTGGCCGTGCAGACGGTCGGATATATTAAGACCTTCAAGCGGACGGAAAGCCTGAAAGCTTATGATGAAGCAAGGGAGAACACCGCGAGCGACGAGAATCCGGGCCAAATCTATACGAAGGATGAGCTGGTCGGTGTCGACGGCGTGGAGGCCTCCTTCCAGAAGGAACTGCGAGGCCAGAACGGCTACAAGGTGACCTCCGTCAGTTCCGCCAACATTCCAGAGGAAGTGGTGGATATTGTTCCACCGGTCAAGGGGAACGACGTCTGGCTGACGATCCATAAAGAGGTCCAGCTGCAGACCGAACAGGCGATCAAGGATCAGCTGGCCTGGCTGCATACCCATCCGGTGTCCGGCAAGACCCATCCGGAGGCCGTTACGGGTTATGCGGTAGCGATGGAAGTGGACACAGGCAACATCGTGGCGATGGCCAGCATTCCGGATTATGACACGAACATTTGGAAAGCGGGCTCGGTTTCCAATGAGGACTTCAATAAGCTGAACGGCAATTACCAGAACGGGGCCATCACGCCGCTGAGCTCCGGCAAGTCGAAGCATGGGCTGGAATCGGCCGTTCTGCTGGGATCGACGATCAAGCCGCTGAGCGTGTTGATCGGACTGAAGGAGAAGCTGTTTACAACGACGACGCCTTACAATGACACGGGGATAACCTACTTTGGCAAGGAGCAAAAGCCCGTCCGCAACTCGCAGAACCATGCCTACGGTTATTTCCGGACACCCGCGGAAGCGATTGAGCATTCTTCCAACGTGTTTATGGTCGATATGGTCGGCAATGCCCTGTATAACAAATACGGCAAAAAAGGCATTCCGGTCTGGGATAAATATATGGAGGAGTTTGGACTGGGCGTTGCGACCGGGATCGATCTTCCGAATGAATACTTGGGAAAAAAAGAGTACAAGGTACCCGGCACCGTGGATAAAGTGCCCCCAGAAGTGGGAAGTGCCCAGTCCGCCCTGGTATATGGCTCCTTCGGCCAGATGGGCAAATATACGGTACTGCAGCTGGCGCAGTATACGGCGACCCTGGCCAATGAAGGGGAACGCATCAAGCCGCAAATCGTCGGCAAGATTACCGATGCGAGCGGCAAGGTCGTGATGCAGAGCAAGCGCGAGGTGCTGAACAAGGCTCCATTCGATAAGTCGTATTGGAAGCTGGTGCGCAAAGGCATGAATACGAACGTCAGTGAGGCTTTTGCCGGCTTCCCGTACGACTTTGCCCGCAAAACCGGTACCTCGCAGCAGGAGGTTAACGGAATTAACCGGGACAACGGCGTGTTTATCGCTTACGCCCCGCGCAACAATCCGAAGCTGGCGGTCGCCGTCATCATTCCCGAGGGCGGATTCGGCTCGAACAGCGCCGCACCTGTAGCCCGCAAAATATTCGATGCCTATGACAGGGTATACGGATTGGACGGCGTTCCGAAAAAGCAGGTGCAGGACCAAAAGGCAGCGGAAGAGAAGGCGAAGGAAGCTTCCAATAAACAGCAATAATCGGCTGGATTAAGCGGCAGATCAGGGGGGAACAGCCTGGCCTGCCGCTTTTTTATTGGAACCCCCGGGGTCGAAGCTTGGCGAAAGATGCCGAGCACCCTCTATGTATGCTAAAATAGTCAATGTTATTTTAGTAGAGAGGGGGGGAGCCGGTGAGCGACTATACACCGGACCATCCGGAGCAGGAAGAGACGAAGAAGAAGGGCAACTTTAATCTAAGGATCAACCTGTTCTTTTTCAGCACGT
This sequence comes from Paenibacillus sp. SAFN-054, assembly GCF_051966755.1. Taxonomy (NCBI): domain Bacteria; kingdom Bacillati; phylum Bacillota; class Bacilli; order Caryophanales; family Paenibacillaceae; genus Paenibacillus; species Paenibacillus sp. SAFN-054. The sequence goes on along the minus strand of NZ_JBQCKS010000005.1, from coordinate 284,337 downwards.
TTATGATCTTCTGCGTCATTATTATCAGACTCGCGATCCTTCAGTTTGTCGAGGGCCCGACCTTGACCGAGAAGGAGTCCAGCAACATCGTCAAGGACGTGCCGCTTCCTCCGATTCGGGGAACCATATTCGATTCGACCGGCGCCAAGCTGGCGTATTCCACACCGACGCAATCGCTTTACATTACATTAATGAAGGATTACAGCAAACTGAACGGAAGCAAAAACCGACCTGAAGCCGAGGAAATCGCGCAGCGGCTTCTGGAGGTGTTCGATAAATACGGAGATCCGAACATTCCCAAAATGACGAAGCAGGATATCATCGACGCGATGGATCTGGATTACAAGCAGTATGAAGGCTACTCGCCGCGCCGCATCAAAATGGATCTGTCGGATAAGGAAATCGCGTATTTCAGCGAGCACAAATCTGATTTTCCAGGGATCTCGATTGAAGAGGAAAGCATCCGCCATTATGATCCGGATACGGTTGCGGTGCAAACCATCGGTTATATCCGGACGTTCAAGGGCTCAAAAACCTTAACCAAATATAAGGGAATTGACGAGACCCAGCGCTCAGGCGATGTGACCGCCGATCCGGGCGTCGTGTATACGGAGCCGGAATTCGTCGGCTTTGACGGCCTGGAACTGATGTACCAGGACGAGCTTCGCGGGAAGAACGGTTACAAGAAGGTGCCGATCAATCCGCGTAATATGCCGGAAGGCGTGGATGAAATCGTTCCGCCGGTGAAAGGCAACAACATCTACTCGACGATCAACAAGGAGATTCAGGTGACGACCGAGCAGGCCATTATGGATCAGCTGAGCTGGCTGCATACCCATCCGGTGTCGGGAAGAACGCATCGTGATGCAACAACCGGATTCGCCGTTGCGATGGAAGTCAAAACAGGAAATGTCGTAGCGATGGCCAGCATGCCGGACTACGATCCGAATATCTGGCAGACCGGCAGCGTAACGCCGGATAACTGGAAGAAGATTCAGAATATCTACATGAACGGTACGATCCGCTCCTTCAGTCCAGGGAAATCGGGCGATCACCCGGAATCCGTCGTACTGCTCGGCTCGACCCAGAAGCCGCTCAGCGTACTGCTTGGATTGAAAGAAGGCATTATTACGACCAACAGCTACTACGAGGACAAGGGGGCAGCGTACTTCGGTAAAGAAGGTCACCAGACGCGCGTACGAAACTCTTCGGGCCACGTATATGGAGGCATGGATCCGGCACGGGCCCTTGAAAAGTCCTCCAACGCCTTTATGGTCGATATGATCGCCAACAGGCTGTTCAGCAAATACAAGAGCAAGACCATTGATAAGTGGGATAGCTATATGACTCAGTTTGGTCTTGGCGTGTTAACGGGAAGCGGACTTCCGGGCGAATGGAAGGGACGCAAGGAGTACATGAACGACAACGAGAGCGTGCAGGCCAAAATTGCCTATGCTTCCTTTGGTCAGCAGGGCAAATACACGACGCTTCAGCTTGCGCAGTACGTATCAATGCTCGCGAATGAAGGCAAGCGGATGAAGCCGCAGCTTGTCAGCAAGATTACCGACGAGAAGGGCAACACCGTAAAAACCTTCAAACCGGAAGTGCTCAATACGGTGGATCTGCCGAAAGCGTACTGGAATGAAGTCAGACGCGGCATGCGAAGCGAGGTTTCCGCATTCGAGAACTTCCCTTACGCGTTCGCCCGGAAAACGGGTACATCGCAGCAGCAGGTCGGACATCAGCTGGTCGATAACGGCGTATTCATCGCCTATGCGCCGCGCGATAATCCGGTGCTGGCCGTTGCGGTCATGATTCCGGAAGGCGGATTCGGTTCGCAGAGCGCTGCCCCGATCGCACGGAAGATTTTTGACGCTTATGACAAGGTATATGGGCTGGATGGCGTTCCTAAAGGCAGCAAGGACACGGATGCCGACGGAACAGATAAGAATAATTAAACGACTGGAAATCATGACATCCTTTTTATCATGGATTGAAAAGACCAGGGATAAGGCTTCGGTGTGATCGCGAAGGCTTCCCTGGTCTTTTTTTGTCTGACAGAATGCGCACGAGGCCGCCCCCGGAAATTTTATTATGAGCTGCGCAAAACCTTTTTTGTGGCTGTCCCCGGCTTATGGTAAAATGACCGTATGTGTGCACGAAACGTGAAAAAGAGAACATATGGGGGGGAAGCAGCATGAGAAACGAATATAAATTGCTTGCACTGGATATGGACGGTACGCTTTTGACGAGCAGCCAGACGATTTCACCGCGTACCTCTGAATACATTCAGAAGGCCAAGGATAAAGGCGTCCATGTATGTCTCTCGACGGGAAGAAGCTTTGAGAGCGCGCTGCCGTACGGTGAGGAGCTGGGACTGCTCACACCGATGATTACGGTGAATGGCAGTGAAGTGTGGCGGGCTCCGCATGACCTGTATGAGCGGTCCCTGATGGATCCGAAGCTTATTTCGGCCATGAATGAGATTGCCCTGGCGGAGGACTGCTGGTTCTGGGCGTATTCCATCGAACGCGTCTATAATAAGGATCATTGGATCGAAGGCGCCATTGAGAACAAGGAGTGGCTCAAGTTCGGCTTTCATACTGAGGACAACGAGGCGAGACACCGCATCCTGATGCAGCTGCAGGATATGGGAGGGCTTGAAATTACGAACTCATCGCCTCATAATCTCGAAGTGAACCCGCTGGGCATTAACAAGGCAGCCGGAATTCAGAAGGTGTGCGGTCTGCTCGGGCTTGATATGAGCGAGGTCATTGCCGTTGGCGACAGCATGAACGATCTTGCCGCCATTCAAGCAGCAGGCCTCGGCGTAGCCATGGGGAATGCACAGGAGGTCGTCAGGGAATCCGCGGATTTCGTTACCGCGAGCAACGACGAGGATGGAATCGCGGAAGTGATAGAAAAATTTATATGCATATAGCGTTGTCCCGGGATGAGTTCCTCCCGGCTCAATCTGTATGATGAGAAGGGATCGAAGCTATGGCTGTACTTGGTTGGATATTGATCATAGCCCTGTTCGCCGTGGGATTGGCCGGGGCCGTGTTCCCCGTGCTGCCGGGCGCGGTGGCGATTTTTGTTGCTTTTTTCGTGTACGGCTGGTTTTTTACGTTCGGTCATTTTAATGTATGGTTCTGGATTATCCAGGCCCTGATCATCATTGTGCTGTTCGTGGCGGATTATGCCGTCGGCGCTTGGGGGACCAAGAAGTTCGGCGGTTCCAGGCTGTCCGTGATCCTAAGCACGATCGGCGTCATTATCGGGCCGTTCGTCATCCCGGCGTTTGGACTTGTTATCGGTCCGTTTCTGGGGGCTTTCGTCGGTGAACTGATCGTTGGCTCTTCGATGTCGAAAGCCGCTAAAGTCGGATACGGAACGCTTGTGGGATTGTTCAGCAGCATGGTCATGAAAATCATTTTGCAAATCGTGATGATCATCGTATTCTTTATATGGATTGCCGTTTTTTAAAGTCATATGCTCCATGGGATGTGCTCGGTGGGGGAAAGAAGGGAATAAAGTTTGGCTAAAAAAGAATCGTTTATTAAAGGCACGCTAATATTGGCCGCCGCCGCACTGGTGGCACGGGTACTCGGTCTTGTGCAGAGGGTACCCCTGGATCATTTGTTTGATGATGTCGGCAAAGCTTCATTCTCGATTGCCAACAACGTATATTTGATGCTGCTTACGGTCGCCACGGCTGGCATTCCGAGCACGCTCAGCAAAATGGTGTCGGAGCGCTATGCATTAAAACGGCCGGATGAGGCAAGGCAGGTTTATCGCGCCGCGCTGCTGTTCGCCGTATTTGCAGGCGTCATCATCACCGTACTGCTCTATGTCTTGGCTCCGTATTATGCAACATATGTGTCCAAAGTGCCTGAAGCCGCATTGTCCATCCGTGCATTGGCGCCGGCGCTCCTTCTGTTTCCGGCCATCGCCATGATGCGCGGCTACTTCCAGGGAAGACACAACATGGCGGCAGGCGGCATTTCGCAAATCGTCGAGCAGTTTGCCCGTGTCGGCACGGCGATCATTCTGGCTTACATTTTACTTAAATCCGGTTATGACGGCAGCTGGGTTGCAGCGGGCGCTTCCTTCGGCGGCGTGCTCGGCAGCATCGGCGCCTTTGCCATTATGCTTTATTATACGATCAAAATCCGTAAACAGGATAAGGCGGAGATGCTCCGTGAAGGGGCTGGAACACAGCTGCCCCTGATGAGAATCTATAAGGACATTTTTACGCTTTCCATTCCGATCGTGTTGTCGTCGCTGACTGTTCCGGCAGTCAACTTTATCGACTCATCAATCGTGAACCCGCTCCTGATCGGCCAGATCGGGGAGGCGAAGGCGACAGAACTGCTCGGTATCCTGGGACAACGGGCCCAAAGCATCGCAGGCATTCCGCCGATTCTGGCTATTGCTCTCAGCACTTCGCTGATTCCTGTCATCTCCGCAGCATTTGCGCGCAAGGATCAGGAGCACCTGCAGCAGCAAATGACGCTGGCATTGCGCATATCCGTGCTTACGGGAATGCCGATCGTTATCGCGCTCTGTACAGCGGCCTATTCGATTAACGGCCTTTTGTTCAGCAGTTTGGACGGCAGCTGGCTCATTATGCTGCTGACGTTCGGCACGATCTTCCAGATCACGATGATGACCACGAACTCCATCCTTTTAGGCGTGAACAAGGCCAAGGTGTCGATGGTCAACGTCATGGTCGGCATCGTAGTGAAGCTGGCGGGAAGCTACCTGCTTGCTCCTTTATTCGGCATCTACGGCATTATCGCGGCGACAGGACTCTGTTTCCTGGTGATTACGCTGCTCAACCTCAGAATGCTGAAGGTAATCGTGCCGTTCTCGATTCTCGGCAAGCGCTGGTCAGGCTTCCTGCTGACGGTGGTCCTGACCGCCGCCGTAGGCTACGGCTTGAATGAAGCTGGCGTACAGCTGACGCGCATCATGCCGGATCGTCTCGCGTTCTTGATTACCTGCATCATTGTGGGCGGTGCAGTCGTGCTTCTTTACCTGGTGCTCATGATTATGCTTGGGGTGCTTCGCCAGCATGAGCTCGGGAATTATCCGCGCAAGGTGCAGAAGGTGCTTCGTCCGTTAATGCGTCTGCAGCCTTCCCGATTCAAAGCGGGAAATTCGCAGCAAGGACGCTAGCTTTCACGGAAGACAATAGGACAAGATACCCTGCAGTGTCAGGGTGTATCTTCCAAAGTATGGGCAACCGCTCTTTCCGCATCATGGGTAAGAGCGGTTTTTTGCACGGCGAAACGGTGGGCATGCGTCATTTCGATAAGGACGGGCCGTTTCGGCCGTGATACCTGATCGATGGCCTTCCTGCTTTTGAACCAGTCGTAGCGGGTGATGGGCTCATAGGGCATATCATGCCATACCTCGTTCAGCGACGGGCTGTAAAATCGCTTGTCCTTCGGAAGCCATTCCGATTTGAGCAGCTCCGTGCTCTCCTCCGGAGAGTTCAGGGCTGCTTTTTTGCTGCTGGTGAACAGCCTCGGCCAGTATTCCTCACGCGAACCTTGGTGCTTGGTTGCGGCCGCGAAGGCCTGGACCCCTGCCAGCACATCCTTATAGCCGAACAGCATGGCATACAAGGCTTTGCCGAAGGCGATTCGCTCCTCAAGGTTGGAGAAGTGCTCCAGAATGAGCCCCACCATGCCGCGGCAGCCGCTGGCGCAGTCATCAGGGGTTTCCCGGCCAGGTTCGGGCCCGGAGACAGGAGACGGGGCAATTTCCGTTTCCCGTTCTTTCTCGTCCGCGGCTTCCATCCGCGGTAAAGTCTTCACCAGCATGGGGAATATGATCTGATTCAATTGAAACCGGCTGTGGAGCGCAAATATGGGGCTCTGCAAGATGTTCTTCTGGAAATAGCTGTTCTGGACGACCCGGCCTTCGATGTAGTTCTGCTCGTTGATGATCAGTCCTACGGCCAGCTGCGCGCTGTCGCGTTCAATCCAGAAACGGTCCCAAAAGGGACGCATGAACCCCGAGACGCGAAACTCAGGCAGCAGATGAAAGAGGCTTCTGCCAAGCCTCCGGCTGTGGATGTATAGAAGCAGCTGCGGGTATGCATCAAGGAAAATCAAGGCATTGCTCCGTTCCAGCATCTGATACATATCCTCGCGCAGCTTGTCCGTGACGACATCCGACAGCAAGCCGCCTTTGAGGTCCGTCATATTCCAGCCCGCGTTGCGGGAAACCATGTGGGCAAGAAAAGCCCAATGGAGCTCAGGATAATCCTGATAGCAGTCATAATAAGCCTGTGTCCGCGTAATGTTGCTGCGGTTGGCCTCGAGAGCCGAGCCGCGAATTGATTGCACGATCTCAAGGTCTTCGGGCGAAAGCGGCGGCGCTGTTTCCTCCTTGCCGAATGCGCCGTCCCGGACGCGGCCGCGTTCGCCCAGCATCCGCTCCAGCTGATCACGGATGCCGTGTGCGGATGATTCCTTCCACCCGAGGGGCCTGCGTTCTTTGATGAGGAGCTGCGAAGCCTTCCAGCAGGCATATTTGCCTTTGACCACTTCCACAGCGGTCTGGGGCAGCGTTTTTGCAAGACGAACGAAACCTTGAAATGACGAACGTTCTTCCACCTTCTCCGCCATGGACGGATCTTCCTTTCCGTGTGAAATGAGCTTATTCACAGTATGGCTCAAAAATTTGACTTCCACTCTATATTTTGATTCACTAAAGTAAGATTTGGACAAGAAATGTTCAGAAAGGACTGATCATAGATGCAAAAGATCACTTCGAAAGCTGAATTTCAGGTTGCGATTCAATCCCCAAGACTGACCGTCGCCATTTTCAAGGCGGATTGGTGCGGTGATTGCAAGTTCATGGAGCCGTTCATGCCGGATGTCGAAGAGAAGTTCGCGAATGACATGACCCTGGTGGAAGTGGATGTCGACAAGGTCGGTGATGTCAGCCAGGAGCTGAACATTTTGGGTATTCCGAGCTTCGTGGCCTTTTCCGACGGTCGGGAGCTGGTACGTCTTGTCAACAAGCTCCGCAAATCGCGCGAAGAAATCGAAGGCTTCCTGCAGCAGGCCCTTGACGTGTACAGAACGATCCACAAATATTAAGAAAATGCACCGCCCCTGCCGGTCAAGGGCGGTGTCATTGCTTTTTGTCACAAAAAGAATGCGTTTTCTTTGCATTTTGTCACAAAGTGGGTATATTCCGTCACACTTTATCAGGTATAATAGATGAGATGTAAATATACGGAACGCTTCGGAACGGATGGAGCGTTTTTAATTTGAGCTGCAGGTGAGACGATTTTGAATACCAAACAATTGAAATGGCTCAGCTACCTGACCTTTTTTGTCATGTTTTTCGCGACCTTCGGGGGGACTGTCGTCACCAAGACCGACTCGGGTTTGGGCTGCGGCCATGAGTGGCCTTTATGCCGGGGGCAATTCGTTCCTGCGCATACGATTGCTTCGTTAATCGAATATTCCCACCGTCTGGTCAGCGGCTTGGCCGGATTGACAGCGGTTGCCGTCGTGGTGGCATTCTGGCTGTTCGCCAAGAACCGCAAGGATCTGCGCACGTATTCTTGGCTGACCCTGATTTTTGTCCTCGTACAAGCTCTGATGGGAGCTCTCGCGGTTGTGTACGACCAGTCGTCAGCGGTGCTTGCGCTTCATTTCGGATTTTCCCTCATCGCTTTCGCCAGTTCCCTGATGCTTGCGCTCGGAGCGCGGAAAATGGACAAGGAGAAGGCCTCGACCGCGAAGGAGCAGTTTCCTCCGGTCAGCCTGGCTTTCCGGAATTTCGTATGGATGGTCACGATCTATTCGTATCTCGTGGTATATGTCGGCGCTTACGTAAGTCACACAAGCTCGGCAGGAGGATGTTCCGGCTGGCCGCTGTGCAATGGGAAGCTGGTACCCGAGCTGACGGGCAGCGTAGCGATCGCCTTTATCCACCGGCTCGCCGCTTTGCTGCTGTTCATCGCAGTTGTCGTCATGGCTTACTATGCGTACAAGCTTCATAAAGGAAACCGTGAGCTAGGCGGCCTCGGGATCTCGGCAGCGGTTCTGTGCCTGCTGCAGGTGTTCAGTGGAGCAGGGATCGTGTACACGCTGAACAAGCCGGAGGTTTATATTTTTGCGGCGCTTCTTCATAACTTGCTGATTTCTTCTTTGTTCGGCGTGCTGTGCTACCTCAGCGTGAGGGTGTGGCAGCTTGGAAGAGAACCAGCCCGGCAGCTGAAAGCAGCGTCAAACGTTTAGGTCTCTGATGCGTGCATAAGACATCCAAGATAAAGCCTGCGAAGCCGCTTCGCGGGCTTTATTTGTGAGCAAGAGCTTATCCTTGGGGAAGCGTCATTCGAATGAACCGGACTGGCTTAAGGACATGCTAAGGGATAGCCATTTGACGTACAGGGTAGGAGGCTTAATGAAGAAGAAGTAATTGGCCAGCAAGGCAGCCGGAAAGAATGGTGGCAGCCAGGAAATGTTGTGCGGAAAGTTTAATCCCGGAGCTGATTTGTTTATATTTTAAATATGACGCTGACAAGATCCGCTGGACTTACATGCTTGGCAGCCGGACTGCGGCAGCATGGCGGCTCTGATGATATCGAAAGCGATTGATCGCGTAAAACTATTGCAGGGAGAGAAAGCCGATGCTGCGAATACTGCTTGGAGAAATGCCCCGCCAGAACAATGGGCTGCTGGAGGAAACGATTGAAACAATGTATCGAACGATCCAGCTGCTGCAGAAGGAAATCGACAGAAACGATGATCCGAGCCACGATTTCCGTAAGCTGGAGATTTGGACGCGCGGCCTGGTCTCGTCGATTGATGAGCTGGAGCAAAGCTGGTATGCGGCTTGCTTTTTCCGCAAGTCAGTGCGAGCCGGGTTCGTGGATGACATGAGCATACAGGAGCAAAGCGAATACGCACGTTATGTCTATTTTTATAAAAATGGCTTCATCCGGGTGTTCTCCATTTTGGACAAACTCGGCACGGTCCTGAACGACCTGTTTGATTTGAATACCTCCAAGGTCAAAGCACATTATTCTTATTTTACCGTCCTCAGACAGTTTCATTATCTCAAAAATCACCAACAGCTCGCGGACGAGCTGACGGTCATCAAGAACGATTACAGAAGCGCGCTGAATGTCCTGCGCAAACGGCGCAACGCAGAAATCCACTATATGAATGCAGAAATGCAGGATGATCTGTGGCAGCGGCATCAGGGGCTGCATGATAAGGTGGAGCTGGAGGATTTGGATAAGCACCTCGACGATTTGAAGCAGGGACTCGAGATGGTATGCAAGTCACTTCTGGCCTCATATAAATACGCGAATGAGTTATGGGCCCGGAAAGGCATGAAAGTGTAAAAGCGTTCAACAATTTTCCTTTTGACAAAGAAAGAAAAAGTAATTATACTGAAAAACATGAAAATGTAACGAATAATTGCATAGACTTTTTTCTTATCGAGAGAGGCGGAGGGACAGGCCCGATGAAGCCCGGCAACCGATTTGAGAATGAGGCGAGAGTGCCCGTTCCCAAATGACATGGTGCTAATTCCTACAACTGCAGGTGATCCTGCGGATTGGCAGATGAGAAAGGTTGCGACTTCGCATACGAAGAGCCCTTTTTGATTCCGTCAAGAGGGCTTTTTATTTTGTCTGTTTACGTCGATTGGACGCTGAAAAGATAGATGCTGCAACGCAAAAGGTTCAGGGAAGGAGAGCTTTGGATTGATAGAATTAAAGCAGGTTACGAAGAAATACGGCAAGGGCGCAAGAACGACCGAAGCTTTGTCCGGACTTGATCTGACGGTTGAGAAAGGTGAAATATTCGGCGTGATCGGGCACTCCGGCGCCGGCAAAAGCACGCTGATTCGCTGCATGAATCTGCTGGAACGGCCAACCAGCGGCGAGGTTTGGGTTGACGGCGAGGACCTGACGAAGCTGGGTAAGCAGCAGCTGCAAGCGAAGCGCAGAAAGATCGGCATGATCTTCCAGCATTTCAATCTGCTGAGCTCGGCGACCGTGTACGATAATATTGCTTTTCCGCTGCGGCTGGCTCATATGGACAAAGCACAGATCGCGTCCAAAGTGAACGAGCTGCTGCAGCTGGTCGGCCTGGAAGCCCACCGCGACAAGTATCCGGCCCAGCTGTCCGGAGGCCAGAAGCAGAGGGTCGGCATCGCCCGCGCGCTTGCCAGTGACCCGCAGGTGCTCCTGTGCGACGAAGCAACCTCGGCGCTTGACCCGCAAACGACGGATTCGATCCTAAGGCTGCTGCTCGACATTAACCGGAAATTTCATTTGACGATCGTTCTGATCACGCATGAAATGCATGTTATTCAGAGCATTTGCGACCGGGTGGCCGTCATTCATCAGGGAGGCATCGTCGAAGAGGGCCCCGTCACGGAGGTATTCCTGAAGCCTAAGCATCCGGTGACCCGCGACTTTATTCTGGGGCAAGCCGGTGAGTCGGCGCAGCTTGCGCTGCATGCGCCCCATGACGGGCCATCCCGCTTATGTAAGATTACGTTCCTGGGCGAGAAGACGTATGATTCGATTCTGTCCCGAACGGCCCGGGAAACCGGCGTGGACTTTGCGATTCTGCAGGGCACCATCTCGAAAATCAAAGATATTCCATACGGCCAGCTGATTGTCCGTCTGGAGGGTGAGGACGCGGCAATAGAGCAGACAATCCGGAAAGTAGCGGCCGATGGCTTAGACGTGGAGGTGATGGACTGATGTGGGGACTTGACTTTTCGACGCTCGACTGGCATGAGATTGGCGTTGCCAGCCTGGATACGCTGAAAATGCTCGTTTCATCAGCGATCTTCACGTTCATCCTGGGCTTGCCCCTGGGCGTGCTGCTGTACCAAAGCTCGCGTTCAAGCAGCGGCTGGGTTCGTGCGGTGTACAGTATTTTGTCGGTCATCGTGAACATTTTGCGTTCGGTGCCGTTCATCATCCTGATCGTGGCGCTCATTCCGTTCACGGTATCGATCGTCGGCGTATCCTACGGCGTGCTCGGGACGATTCCGCCGCTGGTCATCGGGGCTGCCCCGTTCTTCGCCCGGCTGGTGGAAACCTCGCTGCGCGAGGTGGATCGCGGCGTGCTGGAGGCGGCGCAGTCGATGGGAGCCTCTACCTGGCAGGTCATCGTGAAGGTGCTGCTGCCCGAAGCGAGACCGGGCCTCTTGGCTGCCCTAACGATCACGGTCGTAACGCTCGTATCTTATACGGCGATGTCCGGCATGGTCGGTGGCGGCGGTTTGGGTGACCTGGCAATCCGGTACGGCTATTACCGTTATCAGATTGAGGTCATGATTATTTCCGTCCTTGCCATGATCGTTCTGGTACAGCTGCTGCAGATGGCCGGTGACCGTCTGGTGAAGCATTTTACCCGGAAGTAGGATTCAACTTTGGTAACGTCATCCGATTATCGGATGCTTATTCGGAAAACTTTTGCATCAAGCATGCTCTTTTCGGTTAAGAGAGTAACATGCGCGAAGTTTTCCGCGAATAAATCATATTAAATGGATAAACTTAAGGGGGATTTACAATGAAAAAAGGATTGTTCGCTTTGCTCAGCCTGATTTTGGTGGTGGCACTGGCCGCGTGCGGCAATAAAAATACGGATGAGAAGCCGGCTGCCGGAGGCGAAGACAAAGGCACTGAAGCTAAAACCGTAACGTTGACCGTCGGCGCTACCGCCGTACCACACGCGGAAATTCTGAAGCATATCCAGCCTGCGCTTGAGAAGGAAGGCGTGAAGCTCGAAATCAAGGAGTTCTCCGACTATGTACAGCCGAACGTGCAGACGTTCCAAAAACAGCTGGACGCAAATTTCTTCCAGCATAAGCCGTACCTTGACGATGAAAACAGCACCCGCAAAATGGATCTGGTCCCTGTCGTAGCCGTGCATGTGGAGCCGCTTGGCGCATATTCCAAGAAGCACAAATCCGTCGATGAGCTGCCAGAAGGCGCCGTGGTCGGCATTCCGAACGATAAAACGAACGGCGGACGCGCACTCAGCCTGCTGGCCGCAAACGGACTCATCAAATTGAAGGAAGACAACATGATTCAGGCTACGGTTAAAGATATCGTCGAAAATCCGAAGAACATCAAGATCAAGGAATCCGATGCCGCCATGCTGCCGCGCCAATTGGCCGAATTCGACCTGGCTGTCATCAACACGAACTATGCCCTTGATGCGGGTATCGACCCGCTGAAGGATGCGCTGTTCATGGAAGGCAAGGACAACCCGTATGCCAACATCCTGGTTGCACGTCCGGATAACAAGGACTCCGATGCGATCAAGAAGCTGGCTGCTGCCCTGACTTCCGACGACGTGAAGAAATTCATCGAAGACGAGTATAAAGGCGCAGTTATCCCTGCATTCTAAACTTCGCAATCGAATACGTTCCACACGAAAAACCGCCGGGCATGCCAGCCCGGTGGTTTTTTTGCTTTTAAGCTCCGGGGTCCATCCTTGACAGAGGGATGCGAGCGGTAAGTTGTGGGCGTCACGCAAATCTTTTATACTATATAAAGATGAACGATAAGCTTAACCTCGCTTTTCCCGGAATCCAGAGGTCATGACAGACATAAGAATAGAACCATGCGGGGAAGATGCAGCGCGGGTTTGGATAGATGCAGAATAACAGGGACTACAAGAAACAACACACCCGTGTTTGGAGAGGAGGAACACCGTTGAAGGACAAAATCGCCCTCATAACCGGCAGCGCGAAAGGTTTGGGGAAAACGACGGCATTGACGCTGGCCAGTCAGGGCTGCGACATTGCCCTGAATTACGTGCACAGCCAAAAGGAAGCGGAGGAGCTTCAGCGCACGATTCAGGAGCTTGGCGTTCGCTGCATTGCCGTTAAGGCGGATATATCGGACGCGGCCCAGATCGAGGAGCTGGTGCGCCAGGTTGAGTCCAGGCTTGGAAGCGCAGACATCGTGGTGAATAACGCGGGACCTTTTATCCGGGAGCGCAGGCTGTTCTCCGAATATACGCAGGCTGAAATTCTGTCGCTGATCCAGGGGAACCTGGTGGGGACAATGCTGCTGGATCATCTCGTGCTGCCCGCGATGCGTCACAAACAATGGGGACGAATCATCCACTTCGGTTACGGACACGCGGCGGAGGCCAGAGCGTGGCCGCATCGCGCCGTATATGCAGCCGCCAAGACAGGGCTCGTGTCCTTTACGAAAACGCTGGCCGTGGAAGAGGCGCCTTTCGGCATCACGGTGAATATGGTCTGTCCGGGCGATATTCGGGGAGACAACAAGGAGAAGTCCATCGCAGAGGTGGCGGGGCTGGTGGACGGCGAAACGCCGCGGGGAAGACCCGGCAGCGGAGAAGATATCGCGCGCGTGATCCGCTATCTGTGCCATCACGATTCCGATTTTATGACGGGGAATATTATGGACATTACAGGGGGGCTTGACCCGATCCGTCCATGGATTGAACCGGCCCATCCCAAATCATAGCCCGTACAAAAAAGAGTCCTGCCTTCATATCGAAGTGCAGGACTCTTGTGTTCGTATAAAATGGGATTAGAATACTTGGATAACGTCGTTGATTCCTTCAACTTCCTCAACGAGGGCGCGTTCAATCCCGGCTTTGAGTGTAATAGTGGAGCTTGGGCAGCTGCCGCATGCACCCATCAATTTCAATTTCACGATGCCGTCTTCCACGTCAACCAGTTCCACGTCACCGCCATCGCGCTGAAGGAACGGACGAAGCTTATCCAGCACTTCTGCTACCTCATCATACATGGTGCTTTGTGCGTTTTCGCTCATTAGTTTCAACTCCTTTCCTATAATGATTATTATATTACAAACGGAGATAAAATAAAATGGCTATATCTGCTCCAAAAAGAAAAGACGAAGACATTGATATTATACACAACCCTCGCTAAACTATAAAGGTGTCCTTCATTATCTTGAATTCTCGTGAAGCAGGTGATACCAAATGAGACCCATCATCGAATTTTGCACGAACAACATGCATTTCGGGACGGATGAAGTCATGGACAATCTGGAGGAAAATCCGGATTATGATGTTATAGAATACGGCTGTCTAAGCAACTGCGGCCAATGCGCGATGATGCCATTCGCGATGGTCAACGGCGAAATCATTGATGCCGACAGCGCGGACGAGCTGTATGAGGCCATCATGGCCAAAATAAAAGAACTCGAGGCCTGGGACAGCCTCGAGCTGGATTAGCCGAAATGGCGTCTGGATAACCAGAGTACCCCGCTCTTCAGGAGACGGGGTACTCTTCCTTTTACGGAGGTTTTCCCCATCAGGCCGAACCCGGCCTTGCTGCCGAGTGAGCCGAGCGTGCCTTTCAGGCGTATTTTATGAAGCTTTGGCGTGTCTCCGCGCCAGAGAGCATGCAGAACTTCCGCGACTTGCTCGGCCTGCGCTCCTGCAGCCTGTGCGCTTGGGGCAAACGGGATGCTTGCGCAGTCGCCTACGACATAAACCTCGGGATGTTCCGGGATTTGCGAATACGAGTTGAGAAGAACCCGTCCGCCCGGATCCTTTGGCACATCGAGGTCCTGAACCACCTTCACGGGCTGAATGCCGCCGGTCCAAATCGTCACGTCCGTATGGATCGGCTCGTCCCCGTTATACACAACCCCATCCTCGAAACGGCATACAGAGATGTGTGATCTCGTAATGACGTCATGGTCGCGGAACCATTGCTCGACATAGGCGGATACCGTGGACGGGAAGGCCGAGAGAACGCGGCTTCCCCGGTCGAGAATCGTAATGTTCAAATCGGGACGGCTTTCGCGGAGCTCGGCTGCCGTTTCGACGCCGCTCAGGCCGCCGCCGACAATATGCACCTGCCCATAAGGCTTGATATCATTCAAGCGTTGATACGTTTGTCTTGTGCTGGAGAAGGTCTGAATGCTGTTCGTGAACTGCTCCGCACCCGGAATGCCGTGGTAACGGTCGGTACAGCCGAGCGCAATGACGAGATAATCGTAATCGATCGGTTCGTCGTTCTCCATCAGCACCCGTTTGTTCTCGAGGTCGACGGAGGTCACTTCGCCGTAGCGCTTGGTCAGCTGTTGATGGTTTGGAAACTGGATCCGCAGATCAAAATCCGAAGCGGTTCCCGCCGCGAGCGCATAGTATTCCGTTTTGATGCCCTGAAAAGGCATCCGGTCCACCAGCACGATTTCGATATCAGGCGGCAGGTGGCTGCTGATCAAGCCCTGAATCATGGCTAGACCGCCATAGCCTCCACCTAGAATGACAAATTTTCTCATTGGGTCCGTCTATCCTTTCTTGAGTCCAATAATGAATGCCACTTCCCGAAAATACAAAGACCAGGATTGAATTTTCTTAGTTCCTACCTACTCGTAAACTTTGATTTCATTGTAGAACGTATCCCGTTCAACAGGAATTCGGCCTGCTCCCTTGACCAGCCAGATCAGCTCTTCACGCGTCATTCCTTCTGGCGTCAACGCTCCGGCGGCGTGACTGATACGTTCCTTAAGGATCGTGCCGTGAACGTCGGAAGCCCCGAATGAGAGGGAAACCTGAGTCAGCTGCGGACCGATGTTAATGAAGTACGCTTTGATGTGATTGAAATTGTCGAGCATCAATCGGCTAATGGCAATGGTTTTCAGATCCTCGTAAGCGGAGTTGCGGCGCATGATGCCGGCATTCTTGTTTCTTGGCTGCATGGAAAGCGGAATGAAGACCAGGAAGCCGTTCGTTTCATCCTGGAGCTCGCGGATCTGCATCATGTGGCGAATGCGGTCCTCGTGGGATTCGATGGAGCCGTAAAGCATCGTGGTGTGGGTCTTCATCCCGAGCTTGTGCGCGGTCCGGTGAACGTCAAGATACTGCTCTACGTTCGCTTTCTCCACTCTCATTTTCTTGCGGTATTGGTCCGACAGAATTTCGGCGCCACCACCCGTCAGGGATTTCAGTCCGGCCTTCTGCAGCTCTTTAAGAACCTGTTCAGTGCTGAGACCGCTAATGCGGGTGAAAAACTCTATTTCTGCAGCCGTATATGCCTTTAGTGTAACATCAGGGAAGCGGTCCGTCAGCGCCTGCAGCGAATCTACAAAATATTGGAACGGCATGTGGTTGTTATGCCCTCCGACAATGTGGAATTCGCGTACGCCCGGGTGAATGTGCTGCTCGACGTATTCGATCATTTCTTGACCGCTCAGCGTATAGGCACCTTCATCATCCAGATCCTTTCTGAAGTTGCAGAATGCGCATCTGGCTTCGCATACGTTGGTGAAGTAAAGGCTCATATTCTCAATAAAATAAACCTTTTTACCGTTTTTGCGCAGATTGACCTCATTGGCCAGCTGGCCCAAAGTCAACAAATCATCCGTTTCATAAAGAAATACACCGTCTTCGAGGTTTAGACGCTCCCCGTGCCGAACTTTTTCAGCAATTTCCGCCATTCTTGTGTCAGCGTTAGGTGTTACGATCATGGACATATCCATTCCTCCTGTTCAAATTTGGATGGGATGCGGTTTAAGGTGAAAAAACACAAAAAATCCGCTCGTCGGAAGGTGTCCGGCTTCATTCAATCAAGTCTTAAGTAACGGCTTGTTAATGCGCTCCGGAGAGCAAAGGCCGGTTAAATGTAGGTGGCAGGTCTGCTTGCCGGCAGCTTGAATCCAATGCAATGATTTTGTGAAAAAAATTACAAAAAATTATGGCAGACCATTGTCATGCAGGTGACAAAATTCCGACAAATGCCTTTCCCTTATCACCCACCCTATTATAAACCGCCCATTCGGGCTCCGCAATACACTGAACAGGAAAAAAAAGGGCGGCAGCGCCTCGCTTGGGAGACGGGAGTTACTTGAGAGGATCAAATTTGTGGAGTATACTGAGCTTAAGTAACACGAAGGAGGGTAACCTATGATTAACATTAGCGATTCCGCTTCCGATAAGCTTAAAGAAATGCTCGCCGAGCAGGAGATTCCGAATATGTTTCTTCGCCTGGGTGTGCAGGAAGGCGGCTGCAGCGGCTTCTCCTATGCCATGGGATTCGACGATGAAGAATCGGAGAACGACGTATACATGAACGTCAACGACCTCAAGGTGGTGGTTGACAAGGAAAGCCTGCCGCTGATCAACGGGCTTGAAATCGATTTTGAAGACGCCGGCATGAGCGGCGGGTTCACGATGAGCAATCCGAACGCGACGGCAACCTGCGGCTGCGGAGCTTCCTTCCGCACGGCGACCAATGCCGGCAAGCCTGCGCCCGAAGAGTGCTGATCAGACAACGTATCGGTTCTTAGGCTGAAAAGGCTCGCACCAAGCTTCAGAAAGAAGCGGTGCGAGCCTTTTTGCGTTGTCTTGGGGTTGTAAGTACTTTAGGAAGCTGGAACGATGAAGGTTTGGTTCACCATGAACACGATCATCGCGGCTGCAAGCAGGGAAAATACAATGCAGCCGGTACCCAGTCCCTTGCGTTTATCTTTAATGAATTTAAATCCGATAGCGAAAATTGCAACGGTGACGGCAGCAAGCGAGATCGACATGCCGACGATCGCGATCCAGTACAATACTCTAAAAAATTCAGCCACGGCCAAGTTTCCTCCCTTTGTCACATTCAAATCCCATTATAGCCCATAACATCATAGACGCCAATAGAACTATTATGGCAACATTCCGAAGGATTTACTCCGCATTCCCCCGTTTTTGGCGCTAGTTTGCCCCGGTATGTACAAACATACAGGAGAGAAATCCGCCTTGCGAGTATGCTAAAAGATATGAGCGAGGAAAGGAGGCGGTACGAGTGGGGGGAAGACAGCTGGCAAGCAAGTGGCTCAAAACGGAAGCACTGCTGACAGATCCCGAAGTAGCCCCTTATATACCGCAGACAAGAGCGCTGAGTAAAGAAAATCTCCAGGAGATGCTTGAGGCCTTTGGATTTGTTGTCGTCAAGCCGATCGTAGGGGGCGGAGGATACGGCGTAATCAAGGTGGCCCGGTCAGGGGAAGGCTACAGCATAACCCAATCGTCCAGAACGCGTCGTTATGCATCCTTTCAGGATATGTATCAGGCGCTGATGCGGGTGAAGGTAAAACGGAGATATTTGATCCAACAGGGAATTCACCTGGCCAAAATCCAGGGCCGCCCGATCGATTACCGCGTAAAATACGTTAAGAACGGATCTGTATGGGAATTCCGGGCGATGGTGGGCAGACTCGCAAGAAAAGGGTTGTTCGTGACCAATCTGAGCAAGGGAGGCTATATGCTGAGCTGCAGAGAGGGGATTCGCCGATCTTTGCCGCATATCAATTCGTCTGCCAAGCGAAGCGAGATGCGCAGCATCACGCGCAAATGCACGGCCATTCTGGAGCAGCAATTCCCGGGCATCGGACAGCTTGGCTTTGATTACGGGCTGGATTACAGCGGGAAAGTATGGATCTTCGAGGTGAACACGAGACCGCAGTAAAAAATAGCATTTTCGGTTGTTTAGTTAACCATAATGAGGGTAATGAATGGTAGATTGTTAGTTTTTTACAAGTAAAGGAAAAATATTTTTTGGCTTACCCCGAGGCTGAATGTCCTGTGTATAACTTTTATCCCCAAAACCCACTGCAATTTCATTGATATTACGACACTTGCTAACAAATTATACACAGGATTTCCACAACTGCCTGTGGATACTGCGAACGCTTGTTCCACTTCTGGATGTTTGATATGATAGTTTCGAGGAAAAAATAGGAAAGGATGTGAAAGGAATGGCTATCTTGACGGATGAAATGCTTCTTGATTCTTATCATGCGGCCGTAGAGTTGATGCTGGACCGGGATTTCATAACCCTGCTGCTGGCGGAAATTCATAAACGGAATCTGGAGGCTGTCCAGCCGAGCGTCGTTCACTAAAAAATAATATTCCGCTACACATCCAACGTCATTTGTTTCCTTAAAAGCCATTGCGTTCTGTCATCTTAACACGTCATGGAGGTGTAGAATCTATTATTCAGATACATAGAACGAATCATCAAAAAATGAGGGTACCCTTTGCAGACTGCATACATTCGCAGGCTGATCAAGGATACCCTTTTTTGTGTCCGATAGATTAACTCGTTTAAAGCTTCATGTTGCTGCTGTGTCCCGGAGAGAGCTTCGCTTCCGGATCGATGTATACCTTGGCGTTATTGACGGCGGTCGGCGCTTCGCCGAATCCGACGGCAATCAGCTTCAGCTTGCCGGGATACGTCGTAATGTCGCCTGCTGCAAAAATGCCCGGAATGTTGGTTTCCATTCTCGAATCGACGAGGATGGAATTCGACTCGATCTCGATGCCCCATTCGGCGATCGGACCAAGCGAAGAAACAAAGCCGAAATTGACGATGACGTCATCGACTTCGATTTCTTGTGTTTCTTTGGTCTTCACATGCGAAAGCGTGACTTTGGTAATCGCGTCCTCGCCATGCAGACCGGTGATTTCCGTCGGCGTTACGACGTTTACCTTGGAATTCATCAAGTTCTCCACGCTGTGTTCATGCGCGCGGAATTTGTCACGGCGGTGAACCAGGGTTACCTGCTCGGCGATTGGCTCCAGCATGAGTGCCCAGTCCACGGCAGAGTCGCCGCCCCCCGTTATGAGGACCTTTCTGTCCTTAAACCGGTTCAAGTCATTGACGAAGTAATGAAGGTTTGATTTCTCGAACCGCTCCGCGCCTTCGACTTCGAGACGGCGGGGCTGGAACGCGCCAACACCGGCCGTGATGATGACGGCTCTTGCATGATATTCACCCTTGTCCGTCGTTACGATGAAATGGCGTTCATCCTGCTTTGTAAGCGAGGTGACCCTTTCCTCCAGACGGACGTTTGCATCAAAAAGCTCCATTTGCTTGGACAGATTGTCCACAAGCTCCTGGGCGGTTACTTTGGGAAAGCCGGCGACGTCGTAGATGTATTTCTCGGGATACAGAGCCGTCAGCTGCCCGCCGAGCTGCGGCATGCTTTCGATCAGCGTGACCGATGCCTGGCGCATGCCGCAATAAAAGGAAGCGAACATGCCGGTTGGACCTCCTCCAATGATGAGCAGGTCGGATAGTTCAACACCATCTGCATGTGATGTCATTGTATATAAGCACCTCCAGCTTGGGAATCAGGATTGAATATGAATAACCTCTCTCATTATAATATATCCCGCTTCGGGCTGAAAGCGAACTGGAAGCAACCGATGTGCAAAACCTGGAAAAACAGGGAGGGACGAATGGGCCAGACAACCCGAAATATGCTTGTAAAATCCCGCTTTTGGCAAGGAAACCAGGTCCAAATAAGACTTGATCTTTTGCCTGAAAGTAGCTATCATTTCAATTGTGCATTACCATCTTTTTGTCGAAATAAAGACATGTAAGCCCCAATTTTTGAATATGGTTAATTGACCGCTGATAAAACTTTCCACAGCTGTCAGAATGTTGCGATTTCTATACCGTAAACGGCGGAGATATTGATCGCTGCCTGATTATTAAAGTGTATAATTTCACAATAACTTTTGTAATGTATCACAAAATATATAAATATATAAAGCAGGATGTGGAAGGAGCAAGATGATGAGCAACATTCCCAAGATCGTAATCCTTGGCGCGGGATATGCAGGTATTCTGACAGCACAGCGACTTCAAAAGGAATTGAACTATAACGAAGCCGATGTTACGCTGGTGAACCGCCATGATTACCACTATATTACGACCCATTTGCATATGCCTGCTGCAGGCACGGACAGCGTTGAAAATACACGTGTTCCCATTTCGAAGCTGATAGACGAATTCAAGATCGATCTTGTCAAATCCTCTGTACAGGAAATCCGGCCTCATGAGAAAAAGGTCATTTTGGAAGATGGAACTCTTTCTTACGATTATCTTGTCATTTCGCTGGGCGGGGAATCTGAAAGCTTTGGCATTCCGGGTCTCGCAGACTATGCTATGACGATTCGCAGCATTAACTCGGTGCGCCTGATCCGCAAGCATATCGAATACCAGTTTGCTTTATATAAAAACGAAAGACATCCCCAGGAGCGTCTGAACTTTGTCGTTGGGGGAGCCGGCTTCAGCGGCATCGAATTCGTGGCAGAGCTTGCCGACCGGATGCCGGAGCTGTGCAAAGAATTTGACGTGGATCCGAACCTCGTCAACATTTACAACGTGGAAGCTGCGCCTACCGCGCTTCCGGGCTTTGCACCTGAGCTGGTGGAATACGCAATGGACGTTCTCAAGAGAAAAGGCGTGACCTTCAAGATCGGTGTCGCCATCCAGGAATGCACACCGGACGGGGTTCTGCTCGCCACAGGTGAAGAGATCAAAGCGGCAACGGTGGTATGGACCGGCGGCATCCGCGGCAACCACATGATTGATGCGGCAGGCTTTGAAACGGCGCGCGGACGCGTGAAGGTGGATGAATACCTCCATGCGCCGGGACACGATCATATTTATATCATTGGAGACAATGCCCTCGTCTTTAATCCGGAAGGCCGGCCATATCCGCCGACGGCCCAGATCGCGATGCAGCAGGGCGTGTGCTGTGCGCATAACATTGTCGCAGCCATCCGCAACCAGCAGCCGCGAAAGTTCGTTTACAGCAACAAAGGCACGGTCGCTTCCCTCGGCAAAGGCGAAGGCATTGCTGTGGTCGGCGATAAGCTGATCAAAGGATGGAGGGCCGCCCAGCTGAAGAAGCTCGTGGATATGCGTTATCTGTTCATCATCGGCGGCATTCCGCTCGTCCTGAAAAAAGGGAAGTTCCTGTAAGATGCGGCACTGCAGCGTTCAGGTCCGCTCACTTTTGACGAGGGATGAGCTGGACCGTTACAATGCGTTGATGGAAGTCGGGGCTTATCTGGAAGACCAGAACCGCTATGATCTGGTCTACACGGTTCAGAAGGAAATCGACATTTTGATCCTGCCTGCCATCGAACGGCTGAAGGAGAAGAGCCGCGACCGCGACCGGGCGACGGCGGAATTTCTGGAATCTCTGAAGCAGCAGGCAGATGAAGAGGAATCGGTTTAAGATTCGCGCGAGAGTATGGCCATTATAATAGAAATAACCGTCCCGAAGGGGACGGTTATTTTTTGATGCCACATGTAGGGCTGATTATACTTTCAGCATTTCTTCAAACGATTCGGCGGTCAGCCGCGTGCCAACGAAGAAGCTGCCGAATTCGGCGTAACGCGCGCTGACTTCGTCAAAACGCATTTCGTACACGAGCTTCTTGAACTGAAGCGCGTCGTCGGCAAACAGCGTAACTCCCCATTCCCAGTCGTCGAAGCCGACGGAGCCGGTGATGATTTGCTTCACTTTGCCTGCATAAGAACGGCCGATGAGTCCGTGGCTGCGCATCATGTTGCGGCGTTCTTCCATGTCAAGCATGTACCAGTTGTCGTTTTGATCGCGCTTCTTGTTCATTGGATAGAAGCAGATGTACTGCGTCTTCGGCAGAATCGGCTTCAGGCGCGCAATGACTTGCGGGTTCTCCATCGGATCGCCGCCGCCCGAGCCTGCAAGGTAATTGCTGAGCTCCACGACGCTGACATAGGAATACGACTTCGTCGTGAAGCGGGCAAACAGGGTTTTATTGAATGCGGTTTCCGCCGCGTTAAGTTCCTCGAGCGTCTCGCGCAAATGCATGATGATGAAATCAGCCTTTTGTCCCACGATCGTGTAGACTGCCGTACTGCCTTGATTGGCGGATTCAATATCCGACCATTCCTTCATGAATTCCTGCAGCTCGTCAAGCGCCATGGCGCGTTCTTCGTCGTCTGCGGACTTCCAGGCCGACCAGTTGATGGAACGAAAATCATGAAGAGCGTACCAGCCTTCTAAAGTGGATGCTGCTTCGTTCATTGTATCGATCACTCCCAAATTTAGTTGCTTTCTAACCCGAATATCTTCTATATATTGTATCCAACCCCACAGGAAAGAGCAAATGAAGTCACAATCTATTCAATTATTGTTCGTTGCTTCGTGACAAATTTTCTAGTAAACTTACTACATAATGTCGCGGCAGCGATGCTTAGCCTGTATTTTCGGGAAATGTGAACGGTTACCATCGCATACGGAAAAGAGCGGGTCAGAGAGAAGAAGAGGTGAGCAGGTTAGATGCAGTTTATTCCTGTGTTGGTGCTGATGGTTTTATTTTTTGTGATGATGTTCGGTATCGGCTTCATCTTAAATATGCTTATGAAGACGACGTGGTTTCCTTCCTATTTGTTCATCGTCGTCATTTTGCCGCTTGTGGTGTACTCGCTGTGGGACCGCGGCGAAATTTCATTCATGAACCATTTGGCATCGTTCCGCGTGGTCGACTATTTGACGGGCCTCGCAGGTCTTGCGGGTGCCGTGATCAGCGGGTTATCGATTCAGTCGCTCCGCAAGAGCGGATTCAAAATGTTTTAATGAGGAACCATGGACAGCTCTCCGGAAGGAGGGCTGTTTTGCTTCATATAAATAGAAGGTAATGTATGAACTAGAGTCCGAAAGGAGGATGAGCATTGATAAAGAGATCATGGCTATCCGTCTTATTGATCGTTATGCTGCTAGGCTGTTTATTTCCAAGGGAGCAGGCGAGCGGGGCCGGGGCACCGTGCGTGCCGGTCCGCACAGCCGTAGAAGCCCTGGGAGGGAGCGTGCTCTGGAACAAGGAAGAGAAGGCATTAAAGGCAACGCTTGGTCAGCTGAAATGGAGCATCGTCGTCGGCAGCAGCCTGTCAGAACGGAATGGCAAGACGTTTGAACTGGTTCAGCCTACGGTATTGAACGCAGATAAAAAGGTATGCGTACCGCTTGCGTCCTTCGGTAAAGCTTTGGGCGTTGATCTGGAGCAGCATAACGGAAAGTGGCTGCCGAAGAGAGGGGACGCGGTCGGCCTGGGCATGTATTGGATGAGGCTGCTGCAGCTGGGGTACTTCGAAGAGGCCCGGAGCATCATGAACGGCCGGCTTGCGGCTATTTTCCCGGCGGATGCGCTGGGGCAGTACCGGGACAGCCTCGAAGCAACCTACGGGACTTGGACGCTGCTGAAATCGGACCTTCGGGAGGATCTTGTACATAAACATGCGGTTCTGGTATACCAGACTCCGCGCGGCAAAAGCTTCAAGATGGAGCTTCGGTTTGACCGCGAAGGCAAGCTGGACGACCTTGCGGCACTGCGCAGCACGTCCGATACCTATCTCTCTCCCTCCTATGAAAATCCAATGGCATACGCCGAGGAGAAGGTCATCGTAGGAACGGATGGCCTTCCACTGCCCGGTACGCTGACGCTGCCTGTCCCTTCCGAAGGAAAGGTGCCGGCGGTCGTGCTCGTTCACGGATCGGGTCCAAACGATGAGGATGAATCGTCGGGCGGCGGCAAAATGTTCAGGGATATCGCGGTCGGACTCGCGAACGAAGGAATAGCCGTTCTGCGCTACTCCAAACGGACATATGAATATCCCAACCGCTCGTTAAACCCGACCTTTACCGTTCAGGAGGAGACGATCGAGGACAGCTTGTCGGCGGTCCGGCTATTGCAGAAGGACGAGCGGATCGACCCCGCAGCCATCTATGTGCTGGGACACAGCCAGGGAGGCATGCTGGTTCCCGAGATCCTGGAGCAGGATCTGGACAAGACGATTGCCGGTGGGGTGCTGCTGTCGGCTCCATCAGGCTCACTGGAGGATCTGATGCTTCAGCAGTATAAGGGAATTCTGGAGCGGGCCAGCGCCGATCATGAAACTGTCGCGGAGCTGGAGCGGAAGCAAGCGAAAGTGGATGCATGGCAGACGGCCGTGGATTTGCTTCATGACGATGCATATTCCAAGGAGCACCTCCCTGCGAGCTTCCCGCTGCAAAGCCCCTATTGGTGGTATGATATCCGGCGCTACAGCGCCCCGATGATCGCCCGCAGCCAGCATGTTCCGCTGCTCGTTATGCAGGGGGACAACGACGTGCAGGTACCGCCAGCAAGCCTGAAGGTATGGAAGCAGGCGCTTGACAGCAGAGCGGATGTGCAGTATAAATCATATCCTGGGCTGAATCATATGTATGGTCTGTACGGCCAGCCTTCGACCGGCGATGAGTACCGATTTCCGTCGAATGTGCCGGAGACGGTGATTCAGGATATAGCCGAATGGATTCATTTGGCGGTAAAATAATCGTCGAAATATATCGGAGATGGGATTCCATTTATGATAGAATAGAGAAAGTCTACGTTACGATGGGAGGAGCCAACATATGCATATGAAGAGCTTGCTGCATTTTACGGAAAACCACAGGTACTGCGTGTATCGGGATTTTTGCTTAAGCAGCCTGGACGGCAGAATGCTCAGCTCGGTATACCAGCCCATGGTCGGAGCCTTCGCCATCAGTTTGTATCATCTGCTGTTTCAGCAGATTCCTATAGAAAAGTTGGGTTATTCTCCGCTTGAGCAGCAGCGCCGTCTATTTCTGACACTAGGGCTTGAGCCAAGCGAAAAAGGACGGAAGTTCCTGATCGAGCAGGCTTCGCTGCTGGAGGCCGTGGGCCTGCTGCAAACCTGCCGCATGTACATGCCTGAGCAAGAGGACTATATTTATGAATATGAGCTTCAGCAGCCGCTGTCTCCTGCAGATTTTTTCAATACCCAGCATCTGACGCTGCTGCTTCGGGATAAGATCGGCAAGTTTGCCGTATTGTCGCTCCGCGAGGAGCTCTGGGCCAGGGAACCGGAGGAGTTCTCCGATTCGACCGCCGGCCACAAAGAGAATATATCGCTGGCATTTTACGATATCTTCGAGCTGAACACCCATGTCATCGATTATGAGCTGGAGCAGGCGCTGTCCGAAGTATCCACGGCAAGGCAGCCTGGCGTCCGTCTGTCTGAAGACGAGGATGCCTTGAATTACGCCGACATCATTCTCCGTTTTCCGAAAGATTCAGTGAACCGGGGACATGTGGAGAAGCTTCGCTTCAATCACGAACAGATGGGGATCATCAATTATGTGGTGAACAAATACGATCTCAGTGTGCAGGATTTATGCCGTCTGCTGGATGAGGACGGTGTCTTCGCGGAAGACGGCGGAATTGCGCTTGAGGAGCTTCAGCGCAAGGCCAACCTGCATTTCCGCCAGGGCAAGCGCCGTCAGGAACAGCGCGAGGTGTATGCGGGCAAGGTGGTTTCGTTCCGCCAGAGCGAGGGTGCGCAGGACCCGGCGCCGCTCGAGCATGCCGTCGAGATGGAATATTACGTCGATGTTCCGGTCCAGTTCCAGTCCAAATGCGACATTCACCAGTATAATATGATGCTGCGCAATGAACCGTATACGAAGCTGCTCAAAACCTTTTTTCCGGGTTCCATACCGGATAATTTTTTGGATATTTTCGATAAAATTGACCACAGCTATAAGCTTCCGGGCGAGGTCATCAATGTACTGATACATTATTTAATGTCACTGCTGACTGCAGGCGGGAACGAACAGCGCGTCAACCGCAACTTCGTTGAAGCGATCGCTTCGAACATGCTGCTGAAGCAGGTCAACTCGTATGAAAAAGCCGTTCAATATATACGTGACCAATCCAAGGTCAAAGGAAAACAGGCTGCAGCTTCCGGAAGCGCAAGAACGCGTACATATGGCGGCAGCAAGCCGGTACGGATGAAGCCTGAAATACCGATCGCCCAAGAAAATAAAGCGATGGACGCGGTCAGCGAAGAAGAATTCGAAGCCATGCTGCGCATGGCGGCTGAAATGCAGGCAAGCAAGAAAAAGGGAGTATAAACCAAAATGAGGCACATGAAATGAACTAAAGGAAAACGACTGTGGTTCATTTTACAAGGCTTTGGCTTTGGGCAGAAAGGAGGAACTGCGTATGGAATCTATGGGTCAAGTATTGAAGCAAATGAAGGGGCCATCCTTTTTAAAAAGGTCGCAGGCCATTTTCGATGAGCTGATGAGCGATCCGATCGTCAAGGAGCTGCGGGACGAGCATCCCGAGCTGGATGAAGCGAAACTCCGGACCAACCTGCCCCGGCTCTATCAGTATGTTCATGACCTTCGCAATTGCGGGAATTGTCCGGGGCTTGACCGATGCCCGAATGATTTTCAGGGACATTACAGTAAGCTGGAGATCCGGGAGCTGAACGGTCAGGTAGAGCTCATTGAGCGGAAAACGGCTTGTTCGCTCCAGATCGCGCGGGAGAACGAAGACCAGATCAAGAAACGGATTCGCAGCTTCTATGTGGATGAACGCGCCCTTCAAGAGGGATATAACGAAGTCGAGATCATGGGGAAAGACCGACTGCGCGCACCGGCCGTCAATCAGGTATTCCGTTACATTCGCGACGTCAAGGAAGAGGGCCTCACCCCGCAAGGACTGTATCTATACGGTTCCTTTGGAACGGGCAAAACGTTTTTGATGAGCTACCTGCTGCATGAGCTGGCCACTCGCGGTTATACGGGTGTGATCGTATACATGCCCGAATTCGTTGAGGATTTGAAGTCAATGCTGCAGGACAATCAGAAGCTGAAGGATACGGTCGAAGTGATGAAAAACTGCGATCTGCTCATTTTTGACGATATCGGTGCGGAGAATTTGAGCCCTTGGGTGCGTGATCACGTGCTTGGAGCCATTCTCAATTTCCGCATGAACCGCAAGCCGACCTTTTATACCTCGAATTATGACCTAGCGGGCCTGGAGAAGCATCTGAGCTTCACGAACAAGGACGGCGAGGAAATGCACAAGGGACAGCGGCTTATGGACCGCATTTCCCCATTCGTGGATGTCGTGCATCTGCATGGCGAGAACCAGCGGCGAAGCCGGGGATAACGACGGATTTATATTGTGGCGAGCGAAAAAAGCCTGACCTACTGCCCATTGGGCAGCAAGGTCAGGCTTTTTGGGTTTGAGCGTATCCGCAAGGTTCCGTTAGCCGGAAATAACAAACTTGATAATGACCATGACAGCGAAAATAAGGGTCATAAGCAAAGCCATGCCCCCGAAGCCGTTCATCAGATCCATCAAGTCATTGCGCGGCTCTTCGTTCACGTGTTTCCGCGGATCGTTTGCTTGCACGTTTGCATCCATAATCACAATGCCTCCCTCAGGATGGTTTCACATTATGTAAATGAGCGTTGTCATTGACAGAGAAACCCGAGTTAACATTAGTATACCCAATTTCCAAAGAATTTGTAAAGAATATATGGTGAATACTTATAGAGGGGACGCGGGCTTCGCCGGCTTATACGGCAGAAAAAAGGGCGGCTCGGACCGGAGCCGTTTAAGCGGGGCGAAATTCGTTTAATTGTACTCATATGAAGCAACACTTTGGGGCAAAGTTCACAAGATCTGTAATTAAGGAATTTACATTTCAAGAAACAATGTGTTATACTTAAACTGTCCGAAAAGACATATCAGTTTGTTGAAATTCAGCTTTTTATAAGGAGGAAAATGATTATGGCTATTGTGAATGTAACTGACCAATCCTTTAATGCTGAAATTGAAGGCCAAGGTACAGTATTGGTTGACTTCTGGGCGCCTTGGTGCGGTCCTTGCAAAATGATCGCTCCAATTCTGGATGACCTTTCAAACGAAATGGGCGACTCCGTGAAAATTGCCAAATTGAACGTGGATGAAAATCCGGAAACGGCTTCCCGTTTCGGCGTGATGAGCATCCCGACATTGATCTTCTTCAAAGACGGCCAACCTGTTGATAAAGTGGTAGGTCTGAATTCCAAGGAAAACCTGAAGAATATCATCTCCAAACATCAATAATTAAGCATATTTCACGATCAACCATATGATGCGCCTCCGGATAATCCGGGGGCGCTTTGTTTGGTTGTTTTGCGATAACTCTTTGGATTTTATCGATTTCATGATATCTTAAAGACCGGGAGGAGGAACTTTGCATGGACGAAACGACGGAGTCATTACGCGATTATGAGAAAGCGATGGACAATATACGCAATAAGCTTGCGCTGCTCCCGGATTTGCCCGGATGCTACTTAATGAAAAACACGGACGGCAAAATCATTTACGTGGGCAAGGCCAAAGTGCTGAAAAACCGCGTCCGTTCCTATTTCACCGGCAGCCATGACGGAAAGACGCAGCGGCTTGTGGCCGATATCCGCGACTTCGAATATATCGTCACAGGCAGCAATATCGAGGCCCTGATCCTCGAGTGCAACCTGATTAAAACGCATATGCCGAGATATAACGTTTTGCTGAAAGATGACAAGACGTTTCCATATATAAAAATTACCAACGAACCGCATCCGCGTCTTGAAGTGACGAGGAAGGTCCTCAAGGATAAGGCCAAGTACTTCGGACCTTATCCGAACGCTTATGCGGCACAGCAAACCAAAAAGCTGCTGGACCGGATGTACCCTCTGCGCAAATGCGGGGTCATGCCGAAGGAGGTATGCCTGTATTATCACATGGGTCAATGCCTGGCTCCTTGCGAGAAGGACGTGCAGCAGTCGGAATACGATCGCATTACCCAGGAAATTACGTCCTTTCTAAGCGGCGGACATGAGGAGATCAAGAAGGAGCTTCAGCGGAAAATGGAGGAGGCTGCCGAAGAGCTGTATTTCGAACGGGCCAAGGAGCTCCGCGACCAGATTCTGAACATCGATGCGATCATGGAGAAGCAGAAGATCACGACGGCGGATGCGAGAGACCGGGACGTGCTTGGATTTGCCGTGGATAAAGGCTGGATGTGCGTGCAGATTCTCTACATGCGGCAGGGGAAAATGGTGCAGCGCCACGCGTCGGCTTTTCCGTTCTACGGCGAAGCGTACAACGATTTTATGACATTCGTGACGCAGTATTACAGCGATAACCCGGCTCTGCCGCAGGAGATTCTTCTTCCGGACATGCCGAAGGAAGCTGAAGTGCAGGCCGAAGCCGGCGCCGCGGCAGGGTCCGACTCGCTGGATGCCGCCGGAGCCGCTGCTTCGATGCAGGAATGGCTCGGGATCAAGGTGCTCGTGCCGCAGCGTGGCATGAAGCGGCAGATGGTGGGCATGGCGATCGAAAACGCCAAGGTGTCGCTCGACGAGAAGTTCAGGCTGATTGAACGGGACGAGGAAAGAACCTTCAAGGCTGCATCCAATCTGGGCCAGTCGATCGGCATTGAGCGGCTGCACCGGATCGAAGCATTTGACAACTCCAACATTCAGGGAACCAACCCCGTTTCCGCGATGGTGGTTTTTATAGACGGCAAGCCGGACAAAAAAGAGTACCGCAAATATAAGGTCCGCTCCGTGCAGGGACCGGATGATTATGAAACGATGCGGGAGGTGATCCGGCGCCGCTATGAACGCGTGCTGAAGGAAAATCTGGAGATGCCCGATCTGATTGTTGTGGACGGAGGCAAGGGACAAATTTCGGCAGCGGTTGATGTGCTCGAAAATGAGCTGGGCCTTTTCATTCCGGTGTGCGGCCTGGTCAAGGACGTGAAGCATAGAACCGCACAGCTGATGGTCGGAGATCCGCCTGAACCGGTGGATCTTCCGCGCGACAGCCAGGAATTCTATCTGCTGCAGCGGATTCAGGATGAGGTTCACCGTTTTGCCATCACCTTTCACCGTGAACAGCGCGGCAAATCGATGGTGGTGTCGAAGCTGGATTCGATTCCCGGCATCGGAGAAAAGCGGCGCAAGCTGCTCTTAAAGCATTTTGGATCGCTGAAAAAAATAAAAGAGGCCAGCATCGATGATTTCCGGCCTCTTTCGATAGGGGATAAACTGGCGAAGCAGATTATAGCAGCCCTGCAGGATGAGGAGTCATGAACATGACTCCTTTTTCTTTTGCGCTTTTATTCTGTCAGGATCGGACGCGTTCCTGATGAGCCTTTATTTTTGTTCACGAGATAAACGATGTAAGCGACCACAGCCGGCATAATGATCGTGACGATGCCTGCGAGAATGTCAGGAACGTCGCCGAGGGCGAACAGGCTGAAGCTCATGAGCACGCTGTCGAACACGACGTGGCTGAACATGGCCGCAATATAACCGTGCTTCAGGAATATAAAACTGAAGATCAGCCCGATAACGGTCAGCTCGATCGGCCGCGTCATAACCGGGTAGATCGGGTACAGCGTATGTCCGAACGCCCATATCAAGGTAGGGATGAGGCAGGCCACAAACGTATTGCGGACGAGTTTTTTGAGCATCGGAATCCCGAATAAACGGTATACCGCCTCTTCGGAAATGCCTGCCATCCAAGCCATGATCGGCAGAAGCCAAGGATACAGCATGTTGTACGGCGACTGCGTGGCATCGGTAGTGGACCAGCTGTGAATCGTTTTATCGAGCACGATGTAGATGACGGATTGCACACCCATCAGAATGAACGCCCACAGGAAGCCTGTAAACATGCTGTGAAGCACGTAAGGGCCGTATCCCGGCTCTTTGGCACGGGCCCAGGCATTCACGCCGGATTTGCGCCAAAGCCCGTCACCGCCAACCAGGGAGAAATACAGGAGCGCAGCCATGACGAGATTGAAGAACGTCTGGACGATCATGCCGATGGTAAGACCAAACCCGGTAAGTCCCTCCGCTTGAAGCGCAGGCAGCATGTTATAAGTACTGAACGTGGCTACTGCAAAATAAAAAACGCTCAGAAAGATGCCTCTTTTAAAGGAGGTGTGATGCCGTGTCAATGCGCTGTAGACGATGGCGAGCACGCCGAGGGCAAACGTGAGCAGCCCGTAGCCCACGATGGTAAGCCACTTGGCTTTGGTTGTTTCCTTATCGACATAAGCTGCATGGCCTTCAGGAATGGAGAAGGTCGGCTGGAAGGAATGAATGGCATTGTCTTCGAATGCAAACCTGAGCTGCAGGTTCGAGCTGCCGATGGCTTGGCTTGGATCTGTGTATACGAGTCCTGCTCCGCCGTCCCCGGCAGCTGCCTCCAGTTTGGCCGGATCGAGGCCGGCCTGCTTGATCCACGGATCGGCGAGCTGCTTTTTATCCTGAAGGGTTAAGTCTCCCTCGACGATGCGCAGCTTGTTGTCCCGTTTTTCCTTATTGGGCTCGGCCATCGCTGCAGAGTACCGGGAATATTGCGGCGTCAACGAGAATGCGATGGGCTTGCCTGACTTCATATGTATGTCGATGTTGGCGTAGCCGCCATCTCCCTGCTCTGTCAGCCGCACGCGGAAGACGTCGTAGGGATAGTTTTTTTCGTATGTTTTGTTGTATTGGTCCAGCAGCTTTTCTCTCGATAAATAACCATAAAGGTCGGAGCTGGACTGGTAAGTAACTAGCGCCTCGTCTCCCTTGTCAATCTGGAGATGAAGCGAATCCTGCGCGAATGCCGCGGCGGCTTTTTGCGCCTGCTCCTTGCTGATCACCTTCGCATCTTGCTGCTCGAGCGTGTCCGAAGCGGTGGAAGGCAGGATCTGGAACAGGACGAACAGAACAAGACCAATGACCGCGAACACGCCCAGCCGCTTGTAATTCGCCTTGAGCTGGAGTGGTTGTCCGACGGGATTCATGAGATGCCCCCTTTTTTAATAGTGAAATGATTGGTTATATACATAGTATAAACGTAAACATAGCATACGATGTCCCAGGAATGCCAGTTTTCGCGGAAAGAGTCATGAAAATACGATGAAAACGAAGAAAAGAAGTTGTAAACTCAAGAGAATGGCAGACTTTTATGAGAATTGTGATGCAATCAGGCTGTATTCCGAGTTTTTCATACGAATTATGGCTTTGTGATGTAAAACAATAAGGATTATAATTTTGATGCAATTGAATAACACGCGCCGAATTTCAGTTTGAAAACGGGGGAACCATTATTTAGGGGTGAATTTCGCTTGAATAGGAGCGAATAGGGCAACCTGTGCATGCCCGAATCCGTCAGCTAACCTCGTAGGCGTTATGCAGCAGGAGCCCAAACCGAAAGGCATTGGATTTCCGATGCTTTTTTTCTTTTGACTTTTTTCGTAAGAGGTGGATATGTTGACAGCTAAATTCAAATGGTTTCGATTGGCGCCCCCGCAAATACTTGTTTTGGGGTTCGCCGCTATTATCCTGATCGGGGCCATACTTCTCACCCTGCCGATATCCAACACGACGGGCAAGCCGCTTCGGTTTATCGATGCCTTGTTCACCGCGACGTCGGCGACATGCGTTACGGGTTTGGTTGTCAAAGATACAGGTACTTTTTTCAGCACCTTCGGACAAGTTGTGATCATGCTGCTTATCCAGGTGGGGGGACTCGGTTTCATGACCATGGCAACCCTGTTCTCGCTCGTTCTGAAACGCAGGATCTCGCTGCGCGACCGCCTGATTCTGCAGGAAGCCATGAACCAGAATACAATGGAAGGCATCGTGCGTCTGATCCGCAAGGTTCTGCTGTTCTCGCTCCTTATCGAAGGCTGCGGCGCCATTCTGTTCGCGGTTCGCTGGTCCTTCGACATGCCGGTGGGACGGGCCATCTACTTCGGTATATTTCATGGCGTATCCATGTTCAACAACGCGGGCTTCGACCTGTTCGGCCATTTCAATTCCTTGACCGGGTATGTGTACGATCCGCTCGTGAACTTTGTCGTGATGTTTCTGATTGTATCTGGCGGCATTGGCTTTATCGTCTTGTCGGATTTGGTGGAATATCGCAAGAACCGGAGGCTGTCCCTGCATTCCAAGATCGTGCTGTCCATGACGGCGGCGCTGATCCTGATCGGGGCTCTCGTTATTTTTGTGTTCGAGTTCACCAATCCCAAAACGCTCGGCTCCTTGAATTGGGGCGGCAAAGTGCTCGCATCCTTCTTCCAGTCGGTGACGCCGCGTACGGCAGGCGCTAATACGATTGATCTGGCAGGCATGCGGCAGGCATCCCAATTCTTCATGGTCATACTCATGTTCATCGGCGCTTCGCCGGGATCGACCGGCGGCGGTATCAAAACGACGACCTTTACAATCATGGTGGGCGCAGTAATCGCCATGATCCGGGGCCGCGACGATATCGTGCTCTTCCGTTACCGTCTTGCACAGGAACGCATTTTTAAGGCGCTGACGATTACGTTCCTGGCTTTGTTTTTGGTGGTCGGCGTCGCGATGGTGCTTTCAACGACGGAAGACAGCAACTTTCTGACGATTTTGTATGAAACGACTTCGGCCTTCGGCACGGTCGGCTTAACGCTCGGCCTGACGCCGCATTTGTCGCTGGTAGGGAAGATTCTTATCAGTCTGACGATGTTTGCCGGACGTCTCGGTCCGCTGACGCTGGCCTATGCGCTGGGTCCGAAGAAAGGCAAGGAATTGTATCGCCATCCCGAAGGGAAAATTATTATCGGGTAGATGCCGGATTAAGTATAGAGAGACAAGAAATTTGATTATATAAGGAGTATCGGGAGAGAGATGAAAACACAGCAGTTTGTCGTGATCGGTCTGGGACGTTTCGGTTCCAGTCTTGCACTGGAGCTGATCGATCTGGGGTATGAGGTGCTAGGCATCGACAAAAATGAAGAGGTCGTCAGCAATATGAGCGAATACCTGACCCATGCGGTCGTGGCGGACGCCACGGACGAGGAAGTATTAAAGTCGCTGGGGATACGGAATTTCGACTGCGGCATCGTGGCCATCGGGGACGATATCCAGATGAGCATTCTCGCGGCGATTTTGCTGAAGGATCTTGGCGTGCGAACGGTTGTCGCCAAAGCGATCTCGATCCTGCACGGGCGCGCGCTCGGCAAGCTGGGCGTGGACCGGGTCATTTTTCCGGAACGGGACATGGGAATCCGCGTGGCGCATCAGCTGGTAACGCCGAACCTGCTTGATTATATCGAGCTGTCCAAGGAGTACAGCATCGTCGAAATGACGGTGCCGAAAGCGCTGGATGGCAAAACGTTAAGCGAGATCAATACCCGGGCCAAATTCGGCTGCAGCATCGTCGCGCTGCATCGTGAAGGAAAGATCATTGTTGCTCCAACCGCGATGGACCAGCTTCATGTAGGGGATATCATGGTCATTATTGGCTCCAATTCGAATATCGACCGCTTCGAGAGCGAAGCCGTGAACGTAAAATAGAGCAGGAAGTGACAAAGCCATGGAGTCCTCGACGACTGAAATTATCCATCATATTTTAATTTTGCTGTTATTCATCATTACCGTCGGGATGCTGGCCGGAAGGCTGGCGTCCTGGCTCCGTTTGCCCGACGTGGCCGTATTCATCATCGCCGGCATGGTGCTTGGAAGAGGCCTGCATCTGATCAATGCCTCCAGCAGCTCGCTGATCAATCAGCTGATCCTGACCGTGGGGTCGGCGCTGATTCTGTTTGACGGAGGCCGCAACTTACGGCTCAGCGGACTGAAAAAAGTGTGGATCAGCCTTTCGCTGCTTAGTGTTCCCGGCGTCATTATCACGACTGGCGTCGTAGGCCTCGCCGTGCATTATTTGTTCGGGCTGGACTGGATCTTCTCCTTTCTGGCGGCTGCGGTCATTGCTTCGACCGACCCCGCTTCGATCATTCCGGTCTTTAAGCAGGTCAAGATTAAGGAGCGGGTGAGGGAAACGGTGGAGAGCGAGTCCGCCTTCAATGACGCAACGGGCTCGATTCTGACCTTTGCGCTGCTCGCGGCGGTGACAGGCGGCGAGTCTTTGCATGTCGGAAATATGGCATGGGACTTTGTCAAAACAGCCGTCGGCGGCATTCTCGTCGGAGCGGTCGTCTCGACAATCCTGACCTATCTCGTTGCGCATTTCCGCCTTGGCGTGCTGAAGGATTACACGACGATCGCCATGATTGTCGTTGCACTTTCTTCCTATTTAATAGGAGACTTGCTTCATGTGAGTGGCTTTATGGCGACGTTCGTGGCCGGTCTGATCTGGGGCAATGCCGATACGATGGGACTTTCCATGGATGACAAGCTGGAGGAAACGGGAAGCTTTGCGGATAATACCAGCGTGATGATGCGGATGCTGATTTTTATTTTGCTGGGAAGCCAGGTCGATTTCAAGGTGCTTGGCGAATACTTCTGGCAGAGCCTGATCGCGGTGCTCGTCCTGATGTTTGTTGCCCGGCCGCTGACGATTCTGCTGTGCGCCTTGCCGGACCGCAAGGTGAAGTGGTCCTGGCGCGAGCTGCTGTTCATGATGTGGGTACGCGAAACCGGCGTCATTCCGGCGGCGTTGTCCGGCTTGATTGTGGGGATGGGCGTCCAGCATGCCAGCGCGATTTCGGCAATCACGTTCATGGCGATCATGCTGACGATTCTGCTGCAGGCCAGCACCACGGGGCTTGCTGCACGCAAGCTGGGGCTTGAGATTAAGCCCGGGACGGAAGGGCCTTAAGACGGCAGGCTGAATCATTCGGAAGTTTGGTTGAAGCGAAGCTTTCTTGGGTACAAACATAAGCTGCTCTTCAGGCGCACGAAATATGGCGGAGAAGGGCAGCTTTTTGTGTAAACAGCCCTGACTCTAAGATTCAGAGTCCGGTGGATTGTACATACTGGCCGAAGATAGACTTGGTTTCTTCGATCCAGCGTTTGGCACCGGCGCTTAATCCTCCGTTCTCGGAATAGATCAGCGAAGTGGTACGCCTCGTTTCTTTGAGCGCCGGAATATGAATACTCACCAAATCGTTGTCTTCCAGGAGCTGACGGCGCAGATACGATTTGGGAAGCAGGGCAGCTGCCTTACAGGCAGGCAGGAGCCGTACGATGGCTTCGAACGAATCCATCTCCATGCGGATGTCCGGTACGACGCCAGCGCGATGAAAGAGCTCATCCGTTAGTTTGCGGTACCAGGTTCCCGTTGAAAAAATAATCATGGGGAGGCCGTGAAGCTCATCCATGCCCACCTCGGCCTGCTCAGTAAGCGGATGATTTTTGTGGAGGATGAGCTCCAGGTGATCGTCAAACAAGGCCGTACACCGCAGGCCGGGTTCTTCGATGGAGGAGGCGACAATGCCCGCATCCAGCTTTTTGTCCCGCACGGCAGATACGATCTCATGCGTCTTCCCTGTGATGAGCTTGAGCTCGGCCGTCGGATGCTTCTCCATAAAAGCGGTGACGAGCGGCGGCAGCGTCGTTTGCAGGGTGGTCAGACTGGCTCCGAGCGTGACGGAAATTTGCTCGTCTCCTTTATATTTGGCGATCAACTGTATGAATTTCGCCTGCTGCTGCCGCTGCTCCAAAGCGAAGTTATACGCGGTCTGTCCGAATGCGGTAAGCTCCAGTCTTTTGCCGCGGCGATTGAAAAGACTGACGCCGAGCTCGTCCTCCAGTTTGGAGATTTTGCGGGACAGCGCAGGCTGAGACAGATTGAGCAGCTTGGAAGCCTTATTCAGGCTGGACTGCTCGACGATGGTGGCGAAAACGTCCAGATCCTCGAACATGCGAAAATCACCTCCTTTGATGTATTATGAAATAGTTCACAGCGAGTTTGTACGCCTTATGTTATATATGCATCTAGATTATAACGATTAATAATTATATTGCAATTCCATTATAAGAAAAAAAAGAGTAACATGAAATGTGCCACAAGTTGTTCACACTTTAAAAGAGAATAGCTGTGAAATGTCGAAAAATGAATTTTGAAAACGTTGTAAAGTGAGAAAGGGGCACGTCAATCTATGAATGGTTATTCTTCCAGAAAGCTGCATTCGCTTCTTGGAGTCATTCCGCTCGGCTTGTTTTTCATTGAGCATGCGCTGACGAATTTCGGTGCATTCGAGGGAGGTCCGGGGCGTTTCAACGCAGGTGTGAAGCTGCTGAACGACCTTCCGCTTGTCATCGTGCTGGAGTGGGTGCTGATTTATCTTCCGCTGCTCTACCACGGCGTTTTCGGTTTGTATATTGCCTATCAGGCCAAGCCGAATAACGGGCGCTTCCAGTATTCCCGCAACTGGCGCTACTTGTTCCAGCGGATTACAGGCGTCATTACCTTTGTGTACATCGTCTGGCACTTGTATGAAACCCGTATTCAGGTTGCGCTCGGGAACGTGACCCATGAGGAGCTGGGCAGCGTGATGCACGACATCATGACGCAGCCGGGGCTGTTCATTCTGTACCTCATCGGCGTCGTATCCGCATCGTTCCACTTCGCCAATGGTCTGTGGTCTTTCCTGGTCAGCTGGGGCATCACGGTCGGACCGCGCGCGCAGCGCGTATCTTCGTATGTCTGCATGACGCTGTTCGTAGTCGTTGCACTGCTGTTCGTGCTGTCCATGGTAGCTTTCCGCAGAGCGGAATTCCAGGAAGCAGCCGTATTGCTTGATACTGTAAAGTCAGTTTTTAGTTAAGGAGAGTGATCGTGAATGGCAACAAATAATGTAATTATCGTGGGCGGCGGTCTGGCGGGCCTGATGGCTACCATCAAATCGGCGGAAGCCGGCGTCCATGTTCACTTGTTCTCGTTGGTTCCTGTCAAAAGATCTCACTCCGTTTGCGCGCAGGGCGGTATTAACGGAGCCGTAAACACCAAAGGTGAAGGCGATTCACCATGGATCCACTTTGACGACACCGTATATGGCGGTGACTTCCTGGCCAATCAGCCTCCGGTCAAAGCGATGTGCGAAGCCGCTCCCGGCATCATTCACCTGATGGACCGCATGGGCGTAATGTTCAACCGGACGCCGGAAGGCTTGCTTGATTTCCGCCGTTTCGGCGGTACTAAGCATCACCGCACGGCGTATGCGGGCGCTACGACAGGCCAGCAGCTGCTGTACGCTCTTGATGAGCAGGTACGCCGTCACGAAGCGGAAGGCCTCGTAACGAAGCATGAGCACTGGGAGTTCCTGTCCGCAGTTCTCGATGATGACGGCGTATGCCGCGGCATTTGCGCGCAGGATCTACGCACGATGGAAATTCATACGTTTGCTGCGGATGCGGTTATTCTTGCGACCGGCGGCCCCGGCATCGTATTCGGCAGAACGACCAACTCGGTCATCAACACAGGTACAGCAGCAAGTGCCGTATACCAGCAGGGCGTGCATTATGCGAACGGCGAGTTCATTCAGATTCACCCGACGGCCATCCCTGGGGATGACAAGCTGCGCCTGATGTCCGAATCCGCGCGCGGCGAAGGCGGACGGATCTGGACGTACAAAGACGGCAAGCCTTGGTACTTCCTTGAAGAGAAATACCCGGCTTATGGCAACCTCGTTCCGCGGGATATCGCGACACGCGAAATTTATGACGTGTGCGTAAACCAGGGACTTGGCGTCAACGGGGAGAATACGGTTTATCTCGATTTATCGCATAAGGATCCGAAAGAGCTGGACGTGAAGCTTGGCGGCATCATCGAAATCTATGAGAAATTTGTCGGCGACGATCCTCGCAAAATCCCGATGAAAATTTACCCTGCCGTGCATTACTCCATGGGCGGCATGTGGGTTGATTACAACCAAATGACGAACATTCCCGGGCTGTTCGCAGCTGGCGAATGCGACTATCAATACCACGGCGCGAACCGTTTGGGCGCAAACTCGCTCGTATCTGCGATCTATGGCGGTATGGTAGCCGGACCGAAAGCTGTCGAGTATATCAAGGGACTGAAGAAGTCGGCTGCGGACGTATCGTCGAGCGTATTCGAGAGATACAAAAAGCTGCAGGATGACAAATACGAAAGCATCCTCAAAATGGATGGCAACGAGAACGCATACGGCATCCATAAAGAGCTTGGCGAAATGATGAATAACAATATGACGGTTGTTCGCTACAATGACAAGCTGGAGCAGACCATTGGCAAGATCAAGGACATGAAGCAGCGCTACAAGAACATCAACATCAACGATAAATCGCGCTGGAACAATCCGGGTGCTTCCTTTACGCGCCAGCTGTGGAACATGCTCGAGCTTGCCGAAGCCATGACCCTCGGAGCGCTGCTGCGCAACGAGAGCCGCGGTGCGCATTACAAGCCTGAATTCCCGGATCGCAACGACGAAGAATTCCTGAAAACCACCAAAGCGACTTGGACGCCGGATGGTCCGGAAATTTCTTATGAACCGGTTGACGTTTCGCTGATCCCTCCGCGGATCCGCGATTATTCCAAAGAGAAGTAAGAAGGGGGATTTGACATGGCGGAACAAACTGCATCTACCAAAACAGTGAAGTTTATCATTACCCGTCAGGACAGCCCGGACGCTGCAGCGTATGTCGAGGAGTTCGAGCTTCCTTATCGCCCGGGAATGAACGTAATCAGCGCGCTGATGGAAATTCAGCGTAATCCACGCAATACCAAAGGCGAAACCGTAGCGCCGGTATGCTGGGAATCCAACTGTCTCGAGGAGGTATGCGGTGCCTGCTCCATGGTCATCAACGGCAAGCCTCGCCAGGCCTGCGCCGCGCTGATCGATAAATTGGAACAGCCGATCCGCGTACAGCCGATGAGAACATTCCCTGTGGTCCGTGACCTTATCATCGACCGCAGCCGGATGTTTAACGCTCTCAAACGTGTTAAAGCATGGGTTCCGATCGATGGCACGTACGACCTCGGTCCTGGACCACGGATGCCTGAGAAGAAGCGCCAGTGGGCATATGAGCTGTCCAAGTGCATGACCTGCGGCGTATGCCTCGAGGCTTGTCCGAACGTGAATGACAGAACCGACTTTATCGGTCCGGCAGCGATTTCCCAGGTTCGTTTGTTCAATGCTCACCCAACGGGAGAGATGAACGCCGACGAGCGTCTGGACGCTCTTATGGACGATGGCGGCATCGAGGGCTGCGGCAACTCGCAAAACTGTGTCCGCTCCTGCCCGAAAG
Organism: Paenibacillus sp. SAFN-054; assembly: GCF_051966755.1. Lineage (NCBI taxonomy): Bacteria > Bacillati > Bacillota > Bacilli > Caryophanales > Paenibacillaceae > Paenibacillus > Paenibacillus sp. SAFN-054. The sequence goes on along the minus strand of NZ_JBQCKS010000005.1, from coordinate 243,635 downwards.
GAATTCCGCTGACGACTTCCATCGCGGAAATCAACAAGCAGACGACCAAGCATCTGTTCAAAAAATGGCTTAGCGTGTAACGCCCGGCCCGTACGACAAGAGCCTCCTGCTCTGCAGCATAAACTGCAGAGCAGGAGGCTCTTTCTCAATCGCGCAGACATGTGCAGAAACCGCTGCAGAGTGAATATGTCCTTATATGTGGACGCCGCCCCTCAAATCAGGCGTGTCTGCTGCGCCGGTCATCCGTTTCCAGCCTGAACTGCTCCTGAATAGATAGTTCAACCCTGCAAAAAGGGCATATCCGATCATTCCTCCGGCCCCGTTCATGATGACATCATCCACGTCGGCAGACCTTCCCGTGAAGTACTGAATACATTCGATCAGAAGCGTAAGTGACAACAAGCAGAGTGCGGCTCTCCACAATGAGCGCAAGGATTTAAACACCATCATCAGCAGCACTGACAACGGAACGAACATCAGAACATTCAACACCAGCTGGCCGATCATTCTCTTATAGCCCATCTCGTACGTATGGGTTACCCAGACGAACGGCTTCAGGTTTAAATAATAGTATCCAGGCCTGAATGTGATACCCCCAAGGAAAATTGTGGCCAAGCTGATTAAGCTGCAGCACACGATCAATACATATACGGTGACATGCCTCAATACAGGCCGATGTCTTTTACGCAGAGCAAAAAAGAACGGCAGGTAGAGAATGGCCGACAGGATGGCAGCAACCGGCATTCCGAGCATGAACACACCAATAAAAAGCGACATAACCAATACCTCCAATACTGTGAATCCAAGTATAAGGCAGGTCGCTTTGATCTCCTATCGGTTTGGCTTACATCCACCTTACAGGGCCGTAAGAAAGAAGGCCTGTCTTGAATTGAACAGGCTGCAGGTTAAGTCGTTTAAACTGAAAAAATGAACATGTTTTACTTATGTAAAGATGCGTATATAGGGCTGCGCCAGGGTAATCAAAATTAAGACCATCATGATTTGGGGTAATATCATAGATTACAAGCATCGCCAGCTCTTAGGGCAGGCGATGCTTGTAATCTGGCGGGAGCGTGCTTAGTCATGTCTTGGTGGATGTGGATGGTTAATGTCGCAGGATTGGCTGCGCTAATCTACTTCTTTTACAGCTTGGAGAAGAAATGGACGAGCAAAGCCGTGCTGCTCGCGCCCATCATCATTTATGTGCTGGTGTCCTTGGAAGATTTGTTCGGACTCATTGATCTGATGAAGATCGTGCCGGGGAACGGGGGCATGCAGGCGCTGATTCTCTTGTTCTGCCTGGTATCCGTCACTTTTTACGTACTGTATATTTTTAGCCGGATCGCCGAATCGGTAATGAATAAAAAGAAGGTCTACATGAAGGCGCTGCTGATTCGGATCAGCACGGCGGCCATGACCTGCGTTTTCTTCTTTACTATTATTTACACGTCCATTTATAAGCTGTTCGGACATCATACCTTTGATGGGCAAAATATCGGCAACGATCTGCTGAATCAGCTCGTATCCTTCTTGTACTTCAGCGTAGCCACGTTTGTGACGGTCGGATACGGAGACATTGCCCCCGTGGACAGCACCTCCAGGCTGGCGGTCGTCATGGAAATCTGCTTCAGCTTCATCACGGTGGCTTACGCCCTGTCCATGCTGAGCGTATTTCGTAAAATCTTCAGCCCTGGGCCGGATGATCATCCGCAAGAGGAAGAGATTTAGGGAGCATCCGCACTTAAGGCTTCATGAGCTTCCGAATATATTTCAAGCCGTTTTTGGAAGACGGATAGCGGAATTTGAAATCAAACCTATTGGTCTGCTTCAGGACGCTCTTGAAGTGAGTGAAGGTATCGAAGCTGCCTTGTCCGTGGTAGGCACCCATCCCGCTTTCCCCGACACCGCCAAATGGAAGATGTGGAGTGGCGATATGCATGAGCGTATCGTTGATGCATCCCCCGCCGTAAGAGACGTTGCCGACAACCATTTCCTCGATCTCGGACTCCCGCGTGAACAGATAAAGGGCAAGCGGCTTCGGACGATCATTGATCATGTCCATGGCCTCCTGAATACCGTCGTATGCTATGATCGGCAGGATCGGACCGAAGATTTCTTCCTGCATCACGTGCATATCCCAAGTTACTTGATCCAGCAGGGTGGGGGCGATGGCCAGACTTTCCGGATCGCTGTTGCCGCCGCATAGAACGTTGCCGTCTTGGAGGAAGGAAGCAAGGCGTTTGAAGTGCTTGTCGGAAACGATATGAGCGTATGCAGGATTGGAAACCGGATCCGGGCCGTAGAACTCCCTGATGGCTTCCTGTATGCAGACAATCAGCTCCTGCTTCACGCTCCGGTGCACCAGAAGATAATCGGGAGCGATGCAGGTCTGCCCGGCATTAGTGAATTTGCCGAAAACGATCCGCTGGGCGGTCAGCTTGAGCGGGGCGTCCGCATGGACTATGCAGGGGCTTTTTCCTCCGAGCTCCAGCGTCAGCGGGGTTAGCTGTTTGGCGGCAGCCTGCATGACGATTTTGCCGACCTGGACGCTGCCCGTGAAAAAGATATAGTCGACCGGCTGTGCGAGCAGCGCCTGGCTTACGTCCACACCGCCTTCGATAACAGCCACGTACTCCTCATCGAAGGCGCTGCGCATCATTTCCGCGAGCAGCGAGGACATGGAGGGAGTCAGCTCCGACGGCTTCATGACGACCGTATTGCCCGCGGCCAGGGCTCCGATCAGGGGGGATACCGCCAACTGAAAAGGGTAATTCCAAGGCGCGATAATGAGCGTGACACCGTAAGGTTCAGGAACGATTCGCCCTTTGCTGCCGATATGCGTCAGCGCCGTTTTGACCTTTTTGGGCGTCATCCATCTTTTCAAATGTTTGATCGTGAAGGACAGTTCCTCGTAAACAATCCCGATTTCCGTGGAGTAAGCCTCGAATTCGCTTTTATTCAAGTCCCTTTTAAGTGCTTCGATAACCTTCTTCTCGTATGCGATGAGCACATTTCTCAGCTTCTTCAGCTGCTTCAGCCGATACTCATAAGAACGCGTCGTGCCGCTTTTGTAAAAATGTTTTTGTTTCTGAATCAGGTTCGCCATGGTATCGTTATACATAACAGCTTCATCCCTTTTTCGGTTATGATCGAACGTTTTTCCGTTCATCTATTCTTATTCCTATTATACAGGGAGTTTTCATGAAATGAAAAACAGTCCGAAGTCTGGCACGATGACGCGAAGGGCGTTTTTAAAGCGCTGCGGAGCGGCTTTTTTGGGTGCCGGCATGCTGACCAGCGGTTATGCCTGGCTTTGGGAGCCGCGCCAGCTTGACGTAACCCGTCTGACCCTTCGCTGTCCCAGGCTGCCGGAGGCGTTTGACGGTGTGCGGATTGCGCATTTCAGTGACCTTCATGTAGGTTATCATTCCCGCGTCCGTGACATGGCACGGTTGAAAGACGCGGTTCAGGCCGAGGCGCCCGATATGATCTGCTTTACCGGCGACGCCGTAGATTCAGGAACGGACGCCCTCGCTGACTATATACCGCTCCTGGCTTCCATGGATGCAGGACTTGGCAAGTATGCCATTCTCGGCAATCACGATTACTTGGTCCATCCGGACCGTGTCGCTGATATGCTGGTCACGGCAGGCTTTCGAGTCCTCCGTAACGAGAATGTCCTGATCAACCATCAGGGAGCCCATTTGGCCGTCGTCGGGCTGGAAGACCAACTGATGGGCAGCCCGGATCCTGTTCAGGGTCTAAACGGTGTGCCGAAAGGCCTGTTCACCCTGCTGATGATGCATGAGCCGGATTATGCGGACACGGCCGCCTTATATCCGTTCGATCTGCAGATATCCGGTCACAGCCATGGCGGGCAGGTAAGGCTGCCTTGGGTTGGCGCGCTGCTGACGCCGCCTGGATCTAGACGTTATATTATGGGAAGGTACGCGATCGGAGATCGTTCCATGCCGCTGTACGTCAATCGAGGCATCGGCGAAACGCATCTGCCTATACGCTTTTTATGCAAACCGGAGCTTACCGTGCTTACGCTGCGTACAGGCGAACCCTGAATCCGGGAGAGCCGATGAGCTACCGGTGAATAACGGAATCAAAGGAGGAATGGAGATGTTCGCGGAACCGTGCCGATTCGCGCCAAGGCTGACGGGAGAACGCTTATCGCTTGAGCAAATCGGGAAGAAGGATGCTCCGGACGTGCTGTCGATCCTCTCCGATCCGCTTGTGATGAAATACGTCACGCAGGGCTCTTTGTTCAGCTTTGCAAGATCGCGCCGTGTTGCGGCCGAGCTGCTGAACGGGGGGCTGTCGGGCTCGGTGCATTACGGTATCCGGCTTCCCGGAGAGGACAAGTTGGCTGGGGTGGTATCCTTGCAGAACCTGCGGGAGGAACGCCGCGATGCCATGATCGGCTACATGCTCGATCGCAGTTTCTGGCATCAGGGGCTGGCTACGGAGGCACTGGGCCTATTGCTTCGCTATGTATTCAATGACCTGCATCTCCGTCGCATTGAGGGCAGATGCCACGCGGTGAATACAGCATCGGAACGCGTGATGCAGAGGAATGGCATGGTTCTCGAGCGGACCATGTCCCAAAGGCGCATGTTTTTTGCGGCGCCGCTGGAAATGAAAATTTACAGTCTTACGGATCAACAATATCAGGCCCGATATAGAGGTGCTTGGGATGATGCAAAGGATTAATCGAAGGGAGATTCGGACAGCAAGGTGAAGGCAGAAACGTGGTTTAGACATCCGGCAGGCATACTGATCAGTTCCGCAGGGGCGACATTGCTCTGGGGAAGCGCCTTGCCGGTCATTAAGATCAGCTATGAGCATTTTGACATCGATTCACAGAACGTATTTGGAGAATGGGTATTCGCAGGATACCGTTTTGCCCTCGCAGGGCTCATTCTGATCGTGCTTGCCTTGATGATGGGGCAGACGCGAAGCAGCGGAAGAAAGCCGCTCTCCATGCCCCGGCTGGTGCGTTTGGGCTTCATCCAAACGTTTATGCAGTATCTCGTGCTGTATGCGGGACTGAGCTTCAGCTCGGGAATTGAAGGCTCCATTCTGGTAGGCTCCACCTCATTGTTTCAGATTCTGTCGGCCAGGCTGATGGACAAGAACGAGGGATTAAGCCTTACCAAGTGGTGCGGACTGCTGCTTGGTTTTCTGGGCATCCTGGTCATGGGATTTGCGCAGCAGGGGGTCCAGTTTCATTTTGGCATTGGAGCGATCCTTTTGTTGGCCTCGGCTGCGTTCGGCGGGTTCGGGAACGTGCTTTTCCGCAGGGAAAGCGCCCAGGAATCCGTCATCGCGCTGACCGGTAAGCAGATGCTGGCGGGCGGTCTCGGACTGCTGTTGGTAGGGGCCGTGCGGAGCGGGCTGGCCCCGTTCCATTTTGACGCCAAGGGCTGGCTGCTGCTCGCTTATCTGTCGGTCTTGTCAGCGGCAGGGTTTGCCCTTTGGAATACGGTCATGAAATATAACGCCGTCGGCAAGGTGTCGCTTTATCTGTTTCTGATTCCGGTATTCGGGGTTCTGTTGTCGTCGGTCCTGCTGGATGAGAGAGTTTCGGCGTGGATCGGTTTGTCGCTCGCGCTGGTCGTTACGGGTATCGTTATCGTGAATCGTTCCGGTCGTTCGAGGGGGCAGAATGGACAAGTCCAGAAAGAGGCTTCGAAGAGCTTGTAATGAAAGAGGTAAGCTTTGTAACACAATTGAAATATTACTGTTATGCGTCTCTAACAGAGAGCGGGTACACTTATTGCATGACCCCCTTTTTGAAAATATAAATGATGTTTGAGGACCCGCACGTGACGGGTCCATTTTTTTTTGCCTTTATACGCTCATTACAAAGGTACGCGGATCTGCTGCTTATTTTTGTAATACACCCACTCAGTAAAACCGATCTCCTTCAGCCGGCTCGCGACCTGATCCAGCTCATCCGCCACGCGGGACGGCTTATGGGCGTCGGAGCCGAACGTGACATCCACGCCAAAGTGGCATGCCCGCTCAAGTATCGCATCGGATGGATACCAGCCGCCGCTCAGCTTCGTTTTACCCGAAGTGTTGATCTCGATCGCAACATTGCACTCTGCAATGACCTGCAGCGTTTCGTCCAGAACCTCTGTGGCAGGAATATCGGAGAACGCCGGATAATTGCCCTTCATGGCGTCAATGTGGCCGAGAATCTGGAACATGCCGCTGCGAGCCGAATCCTGGATGAGCTTGTGATAATCCGCCTTCGTTGCTGCATGCTCTTTTTCCCCGAGTCCCTTCCAGCGGTTTTTGTTAAAAATGCTGACCCCGCCGACAAAATGCACAGAGCCGATCACGTAATCGAAAGGATATCCCGATAAAATTCGGCGGTAGACCTCGGCATGATCGGGAAAGTAATCCGATTCAATGCCCAGGAGCACATCGATCTTCCCTGCGTATTCCTTTTTCAACTGCAGCACTTCATCGACGTAGTGAACTAGCTCGGATTTGCCCATCGCAATGCCGGGAAACTTCTGCTCTTCCTGTTCGCCAAAGTACGGCGTATGGTCCGAGATACCGATGGCCGAAAGACCGGCTGCAATGCCGGCCTCAACATAGTCGCGGATATTGCCGTCTGCATGACCGCAGCGGAAATGATGGGTATGAAGATCAAATTTCACGTAAAAAACTCCCTTCCATGATAGATTCCGGATGTTTATTCGGAGCTGATGAACTGGGTTTCGGGCATGCCCCTTACATCGCTCAAAAATTGCTGCATGGCTGAGTTGAGGTACTTGCCTGACTTATAGATCACTCCAACGGGATGACTGACCTCCAGCTCCCCCAGCTGAATGATCTTCAGTGTACCGTGGCGCAGCTCGCTTGCGACCGATTGTTTGGACATAATAGCCGCGCCCAGATCGATCTCGACCATCCGCTTGATCTCTTCGCTGCTGGACAGCTCCATGACCACATTGGGCTCGATGCCATGCTTTTTGAATATGTCATCGGTAAAACGCCTGCCGACTGTATCCGGAGAGAGCAGAATGAGCGGCGTATCTTTGAGGACATCGATGGACACGGTCGTTTTCTTGGCCAAAGGATGGCGGGGCGAAACGATGAGCTCAAAGGTGTCGTAATAGAGCACCGACGTCATGAGATTCGGATTGCGCTCGATCAAGTAACCGATGCCAACGTCGATTTGCCCGTTTTCGACGCTCGTATAGATTTGCGAGGAGGCCATGGACTGGATCGAGGTTTTGATAAGCGGAAACTGGTTCTGAAAATAAGAAAGCACCCTTGGCAGGATTTGAATCGCGATCGAGGTCGTCGTGCCAAGCGCGATGTGTCCCTGCGGAATATGCTCGAGATCGGACAAACGCTGTTTAAGCTCTTCGACGACGGCCAGAATTCGTTCGGCATGCTCGAGAAAGACTTCACCGCGGTCGGTCAGCGTCACCGGCTGGTTCCTGTCGACCAGGACGGTTTTGAATTCATCCTCGAGGCTCTTGATTTGGGCAGATACGGCAGGCTGGGTCAAATTAAGCAGTTCCCCGGCTTTGCGGAAACTCATCGTCTTCGAGATGGTAATCAGTGTCTCCAGTTGACTGATGTTCATGCAGTTCCTCCTTAGACCTTATTTGTACCCTACAGCTGAATTTCGACCATATGTATATCCTTTAATTATATGGGATTCGGAAAGCCGTTACAATGGAAGAGAGAGCTTCGGCAGGAGAAGGAAGCAGACCTATTTTTTTAAAAAATGTTGTCTACAAAATTCGCTATGGTATTCAAATTTGTATCTAAAGGACCGATATAAGTATCAGGATTTTATTGATTCTTTTCACAAATAGGAAATAGGGATCGGTAATAAGGGTATTTGTACCCTGGTTATAAAATCAAGTGTGAATTTTGGTGATTTATTCAGGGGTTTACCGTATAATTATTTCAAAGAGAAATGGGACTTTAGGAGCGTGTCCTGGAATCTACAATGGAAGGGGTGTTTAACAGAACATGAAAGCAGAGGTTATCAATCCTTTTCTGGAGTCCGCGCGGCTTGTCATTGAGCAGGTCATTCAAGTTTCTCCCTCGACGGGAAGCCTTGGAATCAAGACGGTGGAATTAATTCAGGACCATATATGGATACATATCGGGATGACCGGGCAATTGAGCGGAAATATTATGTTCGGCATTCATGAGCATGTTGCGCTGCGGATGGTGTCTGCGATGATGGGAGGCTATGTGCTGACCGAAATGGACGAGATGGGGCAAAGCGCCATTTCCGAGCTTGGCAACATGATCAGCGGAAACGCGAGCACGATTCTGTCCAATCAGGGAGTGAGCGTCGACATTACGCCGCCCAAAGTCGTGAAAAGCGAGCAGGTCACTTCGTTTCTTCCGCAAAAGGCGCTCAGTATCCCTCTTCTTATGGACGGTATCGGAGAACTGGATATTCAGGTCATGATTTCATAAAATAAGGTTATCCAAGTTCTTGGGAGGATATGAAATCATGTTGGAGAATAAAATCGTCGTCATTACGGGAGCCTCAAGCGGGATCGGCCGGCTGACGGCCCAAATGCTGAGCAGCGAAGGCGCGGTACCCATTCTGGCTGCACGCTCGCGCGACAAGCTGGAAGAGGCTGCAAGCGATATCGCCGGAAAGCACGCGATCCAAACGCTGGACGTGACGAATACGGATCAAGTCAAGCAGGCGATGGAGGAGATCATCCAGGAGCATGGCAGAATCGATATCCTGGTGAACAACGCGGGGTACGGCAAATTCGAAAGCGCCTTGGACATGCCCCCGGAGGAGTTTCAGCGGATGATGGACGTGAATTATATGGGGATCGTGCGCTGTACGAAGGCGGTGCTGCCCCATATGCTGGAACGCCGAAGCGGGCATATCGTAAACATTGCCTCCATGGCAGGCAAAATCGGGACGGCCAAATCGACGGCTTACACAGCGACCAAGCATGCGGTGCTTGGTTTTAGCAATGCGCTGCGCCAAGAACTGCGTGAGACGGGTATTACCGTATCGACCGTCAATCCGGGTCCGATCGATACGCCTTTTTTTGATATCGCGGATCCATCAGGCGGGTATGTAAGCAGCGTGGAGTGGCTGATGATGAAGCCCGAACATGTGGCACGCAAAATCGTAAAGCTCATGAAGACGGGCAGGGAAGAGCTGAACCTTCCGCTTAAGGCCGCGGCCGCTATGCGATTGTACCAGCTGTTTCCGCGTCTATCAGATAAGCTTACCTACCGGATGATGAATAAAAAGTGACAGGCCGGCTCCGAATGAGCCGGTTTTTTTCTTGTGAAGAACGACTCCTCGGACTGCGCTTTCGAATTAACTTTTGGTACCGCGGCGCTTTTATCATATAATAAGTAGTAATGACGATCATGCACGTTCAAAAAATCAGGTTTAAAGGATGGAAATTGATGAGCTTAACTTCATTTACAGCATTGGGCATTGAAGATTCATTGGTCGATGGCCTGTCGGAATACGGTATTACGGAGCCAACCCCGGTACAAGCCGAGGCGATTCCCGCCATTATGAAAGGGGCGGATGTGCTTGCACGTTCGCAGACCGGAACAGGCAAAACCCTTGCCTACCTTCTCCCGCTTCTGCAGAGCATTGATCCCGAGCTGAAATCGGCGCAGAAGCTGGTTATCGCACCAACGCAGGAGCTCGCCATGCAAATCGTGAGAGAAGGCGAGAAATACGGGCAGCTTCGCGGCATTCAGGTGCTTGGCCTGATCGGCGGAGCGGCGCTCAAGAGACAGGTGGAGAAGCTGAAGCTGCATCCGCAGCTGATCGTGGGTACGCCGGGAAGAGTTCGCGAGCTGATCGAGGTCCGCAAGCTTAAGATGCATAACGTGGGCACGATTGTCGTCGATGAGGTGGACCAGGTTTTCCAGCTCGGCGGTGCAGGCGACGTAGACCGGATTCTCCGCAGCGCCCTCCGGGACCGGCAGCTGGTCTTCTTGTCGGCAACCGTAAGCGAGCAGACGGCAGCACTGGTCAAACGGGAAATGCATAATCCGGTGGAAATCGGCATCGATCCGGATCAATCAACGGCCAAGGGACTTGAACATATTTACTTCGCGGGAGAAGAACGGGACAAGGTGGAGAACCTGCGCCGGGTCATCCGTCATTACAACCCGAAGAAAGTGATGGTGTTCGTCAATCAGACCGAGACCATCGGAGAGGTGCAGTCCAAGCTCAACTTTATGGGCTTGTCTGCGGAAGCCTTATACGCAGATGCGGATAAGCTGGCCAGAAGCCGGGTACTGAACGGTTTCCGTGCCGGCAAGTTCAAAGTGCTTGTGGCCAGCGGCGTTGCCGCGCGCGGATTGGATATTGAAGGACTTGAGATGGTCATCAATTATGATCCCGCGCCGGATTCCGAGCATTATGTGCACCGTGCCGGACGTACGGGACGTATGGGGCGCAGCGGATTGGTCGTTTCACTGGTCACGAACCGGCAGATTTTCATCATGAATAAGTTCGCCAAGGAGCTTGGCATCTCGCTGACGGAGCGCAAATTGTACGGCGGCAAGGTGTTGGATCCAAGAGAGGCCGCCGGTGTTCGAAATGCATCTCCGCGTCTTAAGCCTGCGGACCCTAAAAAAGGAACCCGGGCGTCGATTTCGGCTGAAGGTGCGGGCCGCGAGGGCTCGCTGAAGAATAATTCGGATAAAAAAGACAGCCGTAAGGCAGGCCCTGCCAAAAGCAAAGCCGAGCCTTTCCGCGGCGGGAAGCCGTCCGAGCGTCAAAGCCGCAGCGAACGGGAGCGGGAACGGAAAAACAAAGGCGCTCCTAAATGGTTGAAGGATAAAAAATAAGAAGCGTCCATCCCGAATGGACAGTTGGCATATCATGGAGGTGATGCAATGAGCGGCAATACGATTCTGGACATCCAGGGGTTAAGCGGCGGCTACAGCTTGAATCGGCCGGTGCTGCACGATATTTCCTTTCAGGTGAAGCCGGGCGAGATGGTCGGCCTCATCGGCTTGAACGGCGCCGGTAAAAGTACGACCATGAAGCACATTCTCGGTCTGATGAACCCCCAGAAGGGTGAGATTCGGGTACAGGGCAAAAAACGGGAAGAGGACTCGGAAATCTATCACGGCTCGCTGGCGTTTGTCCCGGAGTCTCCGCTGTTGTATGAGGAAATGACCGTCCGCGAGCATCTGGAGTTTACGGCAAGAGCGTACGGCGTAGACCGCGGCGATTATGAGGAACGTGCGAACAGGCTGGCTGGCATATTCCGTATGCGGGACAAAATGGACAGTCTCTCGACGCATCTGTCCAAAGGGATGCGCCAAAAAGTCATGATTATGTGCGCTTTCGTGGCCCGGCCTTCGCTGTACATTATTGATGAGCCTTTTCTCGGCCTTGATCCGCTGGGCATCCGCTCGCTGCTGGATTTCATGGTTGAGCTGAAGGAAGGCGGAACTTCGATTCTGCTCAGTTCACATATCCTTTCGACGATTGAAAATTACTGCGACCGGTTTATCGTGCTGCATCAGGGAAGCGTGATTGCCCAAGGAACGCTGGCAGACATCGCAGCGCAGGCCGGAACGACCGGGGCAGGACTGGAAGACATGTTCTATACCCTCGTGCAAGGCAGGGATTAACGATGGACCTGAGACAATTAAGGGCTGAGCGGCGCAGCCGCTTCTGGGGAAAAGAAGTGCTGCCTTATCTGGGCTATGTCATACAGAGCGGAGTGGCCGTGCTGCTGTTGTTCCTGCTAATCGCCTTCTCGGCATGGTATACGTCCTTGGTACAGCATATCCCCGAAGGACTCCCGATCCGCTGGATTATGCTCGTTTTGTTTGTGCCGCTGACGGTCAACAGCAGCTTCCGAACGTATTTGCAGCCTGCTGATACCGTGTTTCTGCTGCCGCAGGAATCCCGGATGAGCTCTTATTTCAGCGGAAGCTGGAGGAGCGGAGTCGTTTATAAGCTGCTTGGGATGGCTCTCGTCTTCCTCATTTCATGGCCGCTGTATGTTCGCAGCGATGAGCATCCGCAGTCCTTCTGGCCTTTCCTGCTCGTACTTGTCGCTTTGAAGCTGATTGCGAGCTACGGATGCTGGAAAGAGCTGCGGATGGTATCGCGCAGGGTAGCCATGTCGTATCGGTTTCTCCGCTATGCCGTGCTTGCGCTGGCGGTGGCCGCGTGGCTGTGGCAGCCGGCAGGGAGAAGCCTGATATTTATCATCCTGATTGCCGCCACTTACTTCGTGGCGCTTCGCCTGCCTGCCAAGCATCTCGTGGCATGGGAGAGATTGATTGCCCAAGAGAAAACGCATAGCGGCCGCGTGCTGATGGTACTCGGCTGGTTCGTGAACGTACCGGGCAGACAGCAGCGCATTTACGCGAGGAAATGGCTGTCCTGGGCTGGCAACCGCATACCGTGGAAGCCTGAGGCTGCCTACCGGTATCTCCTGATGAAAAGCTTTGTGCGCAGCGATATTCTGGGGATCGTGCTCCGGGCAGGGATCTTGGCTGCGCTGCTGGTCTGGTGGACGCGGAGCGGCATGCTGGGAATCGGCATTTATTTGTTTTTTGTATTTCTGGCGGGTGTGCAGCTTTCGTCGCTGCTTCGCTACCACAGTGAATCCTTCTGGCTGCATGTGTATCCCATTCCTCCCGGCAGCCGCCGCAAGAATGCGGTGGAGCTCGCGTTTCAAATCCAGCTGCTGTTTGCGGTGCTGGTGTGGCTTCCGCTGCTTGGGGGCGGCGTGAACCGGATGGGAGCGATTTTCATGGCGCTGGCCGGAGGCGTGATTCTCAGCCTGTTGTTCCGGTATTTCGCAGGACGGAACAAGACGGTTGACGATGATGACGAATAACCGGATGCCCCGGAGCATTATAAGTACGCATAAAAAAGCAGAAGGCAGGGATTGCTCCCGCCTTCTGCTTTTTGGTTTCGGCTGATTTTTTGATTCAAGAAGATGGATTAGATCCAGAAAGAACGAGTGATGATAACCAGGAGGATGAAGAGAACCAGGATGGCACCTGTGTTACCAAATAATCCTGCTCCGCAACCGTATCCGTATCCGCCTCTTACTTCTTCGCTCATTGTTCATTCCCCTTTGCCATGGATTGTTTTAGTTACATCGTATCTTATGTCTCAGGGGTACACTGTGCTTGGGCAATCACCCGTTCTTCTTCAAAAAAATCAATTCGCGCCGTTTACTTGCTCTTCAGGTCCTGAATGCCCTGATACACGAGATCGAAGAGCTCCTCGAGGTATTCTTCCTCGATGCACGAAAAGGCAACGCGCAAATCATGCTCTCCGAGCGCGATAGTTCCGACGCCGTATTCATATAGGATATGCGTACGCAGCTCTTCAGCGGAAACATCCTTGAGCTTAAGGCACATGAAGTATCCCGAGTTGAACGGATAGTATTCCCACACATCCTTGTACTTGCCGCTGTCCAGCAAGTCTTTAACCTTGTTGGCACGGCCCTTCATGATCTGGAATTTCTCTTCCTTTTGCGCATGGAATTCAGGCGATTTGAGCGCTTCGAGCACAAAGGTCTGGGAAGGGTGGGCACCGCTTGAAATGGTGGCCCGGATGATGCCGAGCGTCTTTTGCTCCAGCGCATGGATGACTTCCTTGCTTTCGGAAGCATAGGTAATGAAACCGACGCGGAAGCCCCAGACGAATTCCTCTTTGGTCGCGCCGTCGACTTTAACCGCGAGTACGCGTGGATGGAGATCCGCCAGCTTGCCGAACAGGGATTCCTTCAGGGAATCTTCAAAGAACAGGCCGAAATAGGCGTCATCCGTTACGACCACGACATTAATGCCGGCTTCGGCCGCTTCCTTGACGGCAGCGACGATCTCGTTGCCTTCCTTCAGTCCCGGCGTGTAGCCCGTGGGGTTATTCGGGAAGTTTAGGATGACAACTGCTTTGCCTTTATCCTTCTGGGCGAGCAGCGCTTCGCGCAAACCCTGGCTGTTGAACGTCATCTCCTCCGTGAAGAGCGGATAGTTTACGATCTCTGCATGACGGCGGATGCCGAAGGTGAGCTCGTAGTTCTCCCAGTTTTTGTCGGGGTAGATGACGGCGTCCCCCTCGTTGACGAACAGGTCGGCAACCACGCTGAGTCCGTGCGTCAGCGCATTGGTCACGATCGGACTGCTAAGCGATTTGCCTTGAAGCGAAGGATTCTCCTCTTTCATTTTGGCGAGCCAGGCCGTCCGGAGTTCCGGTTTGCCGGCAGGCGGAGCATAAGGGTACAAATCCTTCGGCTGGAAAGCGGAGAGCTTGCTTTGGATGACATCCAGATGCATCGGGATGCCGCCTTCGGTGGCGATGCCGATCGTTGCATTGTATTTCTTGGCATGTCCGGATGCTTCCGCGGATTGGCTCAAGATGCCTTCCTTAGGAAAATAGATCTCTTTGCCCAGCGTGGACAGCATGTCGTACACATGCGGGTTGCCGGATTTTACGCCCTCGTTCAATTGTTCAGCAAGTGAGTTTAACATGTCTTCCATCCTTCCGAATCGGTTGTAATGTCAGGAATTTTGAAAAATCCCAATGTAAGGTTTTCCGTTTTAACTGCCTAACATTATATCACCTGCGGGCGGAACCGTCACGGAAAATGGGGCCTTCGGCCGTCTCAAACGGCGGTATATTTTTCAAGGAATCGGGCTTGCCAACACATGCTGCTCCTCTCAGTAGCCATCATCCTGTTCAGAGGCTGCTTCTGCCTTTTTCTTTTTCCTGGTCTTCGGCACGCTGCTGCGGACGAGCTCCGCGGTCTCCGCGTCTCTAGCCGCTCCCCGCGAGGCGAGCCCGCACAAGACATCCTCGCGCTTGTCTTCCGTCAGGTTCTGCCCGAATTTGAATTTGGCGCTCAGATGATCGGTGACGATCTTCACCACGGCCACGTTGCGAAGGCGCGACGTATAAGCCGGATCGGATGCATCAATCGGATCATATCCGCCTTCCGGCTGCAGCTTTTTCATGAGCAGGGAGAAGACTGCAGCCTTCTCGTCCAGATTGTGCACAACTTCGGCGCGTCCGCTTGCCGTCACGCTTTTGAAATAGGCCGTGGCAGGGCAGGCGAGGTTTGGATCGGTAAAATAAGAAGGAATGACGGCATACTCGTCGGCCACGCTAAAACTGACGTGGGGATTCGCCTTTAAATGCTCCATTTTTTCGCCGATCCGGCTGCCGTGAAAATAAAAGTTCCCTTGATCGTACACGTAATTGAGCGGTGTGACGCGCGGGCGTCCGTCCTCTCCGACGGTCCCGAGAAAGCCGAAGCTCATCCCCGATAAAAAATCATGAATCTCTTGCTCTTCGCTGATGCTGAATTCATCTCTGCGCATGTTAATTACCCCCTGTTTGTTTGTATGTTGTTGACAGCATAACGGAGGGATTGACAAGGAAAAAGATCCAATTTAGATTAAAATTTATAGTCCAATTTGCGATCAAAAACGAGCTTTGGGCAATGCTGATCGGTAAACCGGCAGCGGGAAGGGCAAACTCATGGAGCTTACGCTGCATATGCATGCTTACCTTATGAAATACCGTTATAAATATCTGGCGATGTACCATGCTCTCAGGGAAGCGATTCAGGACGGCCGGTTGCCGGGGGGCATGAAGCTGCCTTCGACCCGAGCCCTGGCAGATCAGTACGGATTGTCCCGGGGAGCGGTCGCGCAAAGCTATGACATGCTGCTCGCGGAGGGATATGTCCATACCGAAACGGGCAGAGGCACCTTCGTGACATCCGCCGGTTATTCGCCCCCATCCGCGGGTACATCTCAAAGCACGCCCGTTAAGCTGTCGGGCTGGGGCGAGCGGATTCTGCAGCTGCCGCAGGCTCAGGAGAAGCAGCCGAAGGAGAAGGAGAAGGAGGGAATCAGCTTCATCCTTCAGCCGCTCGACATGGCTCACTTTCCGTATGAGGAGTGGCGGAGTGCGCTGTCCTATGCCGGAGGCCGCAAGGGAAGCCGCCTGCAGCATAAAGCGCCGCCGGAGGGGGACAGGCAGCTGCGCGAGGCCATCGCCTCCCATTTGCGTGTGACGCGCGGTATTATGGCCTATCCCGATCATATCGTTCTATTCAGCGGTTCCATGCAGGCCATCGTCCTGCTGTTTCAGCTCTTGATGAACGAGGGGGAGACGGCCGTGGTGGAGAATCCGGGCTTTCACGGCATCCACAAAGCCATTCGGGCTTGCGGGGGGACGGCGATCCCGGCTGCGGTTGACCGTCAAGGCGTCCAGCCGATGGATTGGGATTCAGGCATCCTCTTCGTCACTCCAAGCCGCCAGTACCCCACCGGAGCCGTGCTCAGCCTGCAGCGCAGGCGCCAGCTGCTGGATTGGGCGCAAAGGCATGATGCTGTCATCATCGAGGATGATTACGACAGCGAGTTCCGGTTTGGGGGCAAGCCCATCGAGCCTCTGAAGGCATTGGACACTGAGGAGCGCGTCATCTATATCGGTTCTTTTTCCCAAACCATGTTCAGCGGGCTCAGGCTGGGTTACGCGGTGCTGCCGGAGGGGCTGGTAGAAGCGGCAGTGCGCGCCAAAGCGCTGTACGACCCGATGTCTCCGAACATCCTGGAGCAGCAGGCGCTTGCCAGATTCATGGCCAAGGGAGGATACATGCGGCATTTGCGAAGGTTAACCCGCATTTATGGAACGAGGCACCGGCATTTTCTGGCGCTTATGAAGGAAATGGCCGGCGATCTTTTCGAATTGATGCCGGGAGACGCCGGGCTGCATGTCTACGGCACCTGGCTTAAATCCCCGGACGAATACCGGGCATTCTGCCAGTCGGCACGCAGGCAAGGCGTCAGCTTCCGCGATGCTCAGGTGTACCGGCTGGATGAGGGGCCGCCGGCCGCCTGTTTCGGATTCGCGCATCTAGAGGAGGAGCGGATGAAGGAAGGGGTTCGCAGGCTGGCCGCCGCTTGGCAGGATGTGCAAAATTTCTCGTGAAAGAGTATGATATGGTTGTTGATTTAAGTATATAAGTAAGGGGGAGTGACGACATGCTGCATGCGTCGCCATCTTCTTTTCAAATACTGCCTTCGCTTGCGAAGATTGTATGCGAGCCCGGGTGGAAATGGCAGAAGCGCGAGAAAGCGCTGGAAAACTATGATTTATTCTATGTATGGAGCGGCGAAGGAACGGTGATCCGCAATGACGAAGCCTTCGAGGTCGGCAAAGGCAGCTGTTTTTTGTTCAGACCGGGGGATCATACGAGCGCGACTCATAACCCTCAGAAGCCGCTTGTGCTCAGTTATAGTCATTTCAAGATCTCCGAGCCGGTGAACGAAATTCCGCTGCCGTACCGCCGCTTGAAGGAAACGGTTGATTTCGAATACATGCTTGCCAGGTACGTGAGACTGTTCCTCGTCAACACGTTCGCAGCGGAAGAGGAAGGCCAGCTGATTCTCAAGCAGCTGATGATCCATCTCCTGCGGCATGACCGCGAGCAGCCGGAGGAGAAGAAGGCCAGCAATCAGCTGACCGAGGTCATCCATGAAATCGCGAACTATGTACAGCAGCATCCCGGCAAGCCGCATCGTGTGGAGGATCTTGCCGCCCGTGCTGGCTTGTCTCCGCGGTACTTTTCCATCAAGTTCAAGGAGCTGATCGGAACCCCTGTACAGTCTTATATTATCCGGACAAGAATTGAGCGCGCGCAGCATCTGCTGATTCATGCGGGCATGAACGTCACGGAAGTGGCGGATGCGCTCGGCTACCGCGATATCTTTTTCTTCAGCCGGCAGTTTAAGCAGTATACGGGGAAAAAGCCTTCCGAAATCCGCTGATCCTTCCGTTTGTTTCGGCCATGTTAAGTCCGGGTAAATAGGGTGAAGGATAACGGTTGCATGTAACGAAGGGAGGTCAGCGCGGATGACGTACAGACGCAGAATACGCAGACGCGAATATGCCACGAGCGGGCGCAGCATGGTTCGGACACGGATGCGCCGATATAAGGCGAACGAGCCTGCGGTTGATTTGTGGTTTTAAAGCATGGGATACGAAAAAGCAGCACGGGAGCATGTCGCCGGGCTGCTTTTTTTCGTGTCGTATACAGTCATGAAAGGCCCGGGAGAAAATAATGCCGATCATACGGCCTGTCATTCCCATGCCGTATGGAGGCTCCAAATATGGTATTCTACCATTACGGCAAGTATCGCATGTAAGAAGAGAATAAGGGGGAATCACGAATGAACGAAGCTTTCGGCGCGGATACGGAGGACAGCAGACGGCTGCTGCTGGTGCAGGCGGAGGCCGCTTTGACGAGTGCGCTTGAACGATATGAATTGCAGGAAAAGGAAATTGCTTTTATACAGGTGTCGGAGCATGTGACGTATAGAATCGAAGATGAGACGGGGAAATCCTATCTGCTCCGCATCCACCCGGGCTCGGCTGATCCCGGTGAAATCAACTCGGAAATGTTGTGGCTTGATCACTTGGCCGGTAGATGGGAGATGGTGGTGCCGACAGGCGTTGCGAACCAAGACGGCTCCTGCGTCACCGAGGTCGAGGCGGACCGGGGAAGCCGCTTTTACGTCTCGGTGCTTCACTGGGTCGAGGGCAGCCATTTCGAAGACGGCCTGAGCGAAGGCCAGATTCGTCAAATGGGCATTCTGCTTGCTCAGATGCATCGGGCCGCGCAAGCTTTTCAGCCCGCGGAGGGCTTCAGCCGTCCGGTGTGGGAAGCGGAGGCGTTCGAACAGGAAGTCGGCAGGCTGAAAAAGCATTACCGCAGCTATTTGACGGCGGATGAATTCCGCTTGTACGAACAGGCAGCCGGCCGCATCGTGGACCACATGTCCGAAATGGACAAGAATCCAGGCACCTACGGCATGATTCACGCGGATTTTCATGAGGGGAATCTCGTTTTCCGGGACGGAAAGCCTTATCCTATCGATTTCGGGCGCTGCGGGTTCGGCTATTATGCATACGATCTGGCCCAGGCATTCATCGGTCTGTATCCGGTGCAGCGGCAGCAGTTCCTGGACGGTTATGAAAGTCTGTTACCGCTGCCATCCGGTCCGGACCGGATGCGGATGCTGGAAACCTTCTTCATCAAAGCGCTCATTGAGAATCAGAGCTACCATGCACCGCATCCTTGGGAAGCGGCGGAACTCCGGGAGAGCAAGCCGTACAGCGTAGCGCTGGTCCGCCATTATCTGGATTCCAAACCGTTCCTGTTCGGCGCCATACCTGTCTAGTGAGGAGGATTGAGCCATTGAGAACAGTTCAGGACAAGCCGGTTGCGCTCGTGACGGGCAGCTCAAGCGGATTCGGGTTGCTGACATGCGTGGAGCTGGCCAGCCGGGGCTTTATCGTCATTGCAGGCGTGCGGCGGATGGAAACGGCCGGCCCGCTGAAGGAAGCCGGAATGCGTGCAGGTGCCGGGGAGAGCATCCGCCCCGTTCAGTTGGATGTCACGTCTCCTGCCGGGGCCGAAGCGGTCGTGCAGGATATCGCCAGCCGTTACGGGCGTCTGGATGTTCTTGTCAACAATGCGGGAACCGCGTATGGCGGCTTTATCGAGGAAGTGCCTGCAGAGATTTGGCTGGAGCAGATGAATACCAATTTTCACGGGATGGTGCGGGTTACGCAAGCCGTTCTGCCACTGATGCGGGAGAACGGAAAAGGCCGGATCATTCAGATGAGCAGCATCAGCGGAAGAGTGGGGTTTCCGGGCTACGCCCCTTACGCTTCTTCCAAATTTGCAGTGGAAGGCTTCAGCGAATGCCTGGCGCTTGAGGTTAAGCCCTTTGGCATCGACGTGGTTCTGATCGAGCCGGGGGCCTACGGAACGCCGATCTGGGATAAAGGATTTACGCAAATGAGCGCCTCCGAAGGCTCCCCTTACCATGGGATGCTGAACAAGGTGCTTGCCTTCTCCCGCAAAAGCGCACAACAAGGAGGCGACCCGAGTGAGGTCGCCGGAATGGTGGCTGATATTGCCTGCATGAAACGCCCGGCTTTCCGTTATGCGCTTCCCCGCAGTACAAAGCTTACGATCGGGGCAAAGTCCGCGCTGCCGGCCCGGTTATTTCAGAAGCTGATGGCCTCCGTGCTGGGGCGCTCTTAGAAGATGGTTTCACCCGTGTTAACGGGCTGCCTTGGCATGTAGCGTGCCGAGAAGCTGTCCCATACGCACCTGGTCTCCGGGTGCCAGGTCCGGGCGTGGGGTGAACGTTCCATCCTGTGTCAACAGCACAACGGTCGAGCCGAATTCGAAATAGGCAAGATCATCGCCGTTATTCCAGCGCGTCACCGAATCGTCGTTATAGCGGATGCTGCTCACGTTCATGGCCCCGACCTTGACCACGGCCACCTCGCCGTATTCTCCGGCAATATACGTGATGAGCCGCTCGTTCCGGCATAACACCGACTTCATCTGGGTCATTCCGAATTCGTTGACCGGATAGGCGCGGCCCTTGATATGCTCGCTTTCCGTACGTACACCCGTAATGGGAGAATGAATGCGATGGTAGTCGGTAGGGCTGAGGTACAGGACGAACATATAACCGTGCTTATACAGCTCCAAGTGAGGTGAAAAATTCAGGAGCTCCGCCACGGAGTAATCCTGACCCTTCACGTTCAGAATGGTCCCTGCGTTAATTTCGCCCATGGCGGTAATTTTGGCATCCACCGGGCTTGTGAGCACATCGCGCCCCTCTTCCACAGGTCGCATGCCCGGCTTCAGGCGGCGGGAGAAGAACTCGTTTAATGTCCGGTATTCATGTATCTCTTTTTCCGCTTCATGAGCGGGGATTTCATAGCTTTTAATAAAAATGGGGATGATGCCCCTGCTGAGCCTGCTGTGAGAGAAGCGTCCCATCAATGCAGAAAGCCACTTTCTCGAGGAGAGCTCCGTCATCAGCCTCAAAAATTCCTTTGCCATGCTCTTTCTCCCTTCGGATGGTGCTGTAGACAATCTATTAAGTTAACGTACGCGGCCGCCTGATGGTTGCAGAAAAAAGGCAGGGAACCTGGTTATCGCGAAATCCGGTTTGTAATCCATACATTTGAACACTCTGAAATATAATTACATAGAAACCCGTTTTAAGCAACAACCTCCAGGCCAAAAGGCTCATTTTCGGCAGGGCGTCCATGGCCGCTGATTATTTTCTATTGCCAACGTCCAAGGTGTTGGTGTATTTTGGAACCAGGATACGGAGGACCCTTCTGCATTTTTCGTTTACGGAAGGTTCATCTGTTACATATGGAATGCGGGAGCTTGAGTGAATCAGGCTGAGATTGCAGCTGCCATCCGCTGCTGACCGATCATCTGAACTGGATAATGCCAGCGTAGAGAATTCGTAGTCCCCTCCGGGCTTATTTGACCGTCTCTCTTTGCATGTCCAGGCGGTTTTTTTGTTGCCTGTTTTTAATCCAAAGGAGAGGAAGATGTAAGTATGATGAACCATGCCATGGGAACGGAAAAAAGAAAGGGGCTCCGGCTGAGCGATTTGCTTGTAACTATTTTGCTGTCGCTTGTGATCGGTGTTGTGTACCATTTTTGGGGCTCCGTATATGACCTGTTTAAACCGCTGTTTTTCCAGGCGGATGAGCTCGTTTACGGGATTTGGTTCCTGGCTCCGACGCTGGCCATGCTGCTGATCCGCAAACCGGGCATTGCCCTGCTGGCGGAAGTGGCGGCCGCCCATGTGGAGATCATGTTCGGAAGCGAGTGGGGCATTCAGCTTGTGCTCTACAGCGTCGTGCAGGGCCTTGCCGCCGAGCTGGTATTTGCGCTGCTTCGCTATCGAAGCTTCTCGATGGTCACGGCAGCCTTCGCGGGAGCGGCCGCAGGGCTTGGCTCCCTGCTGGTGGACGTTTATTACGGCTATGTGGCGGATTACACGCTCTGGATGATGCTGCTTAAATATGCGCTGCGCCTCGTCAGCTCGGCCGTGCTTGCGGGATACCTGGCGTTCGCCTTGGCGAAGGCGCTCGAGGCCACGGGGGTTACGCAGCTTCTGCGCCCGGTAACGAAGCAGGATTACGAAGCCCTGGACCATGATTGACAACGGGGCGGGGGGACAAGGGGTCATGAAGGAGGTCGTCGCATCGGCTCAGAATCTGCGGCTTAAATTTCCGGGGGAGCGCGATTTTATATTCAAGGACTTGTCCATCACGGTATTTCAGGGGGAGAAGGTTCTTCTGCTAGGCCCGAGCGGCTGCGGCAAGTCGACGCTGCTGCAGGTGCTGGGAGGTCTGATCCCGCATGTGATTGAAGTACCGCTGAAGGCCGAAAAGCTGGTAGTACCGAAGTCCAAAGGCTTTGTGTTTCAGGATCCGGATACGCAGTTTTGCATGCCGTATGTGGATGAGGAGCTTGCTTTTGTACTAGAGAACCGCGGAATAGCCCGCGAGCACATGATTCCTATGATGCAGCAAGCCTTAGGAGCGGTCGGTCTGCAGCTGGCCGGACTCCATGTTCCGGTGGACAGCCTGTCCCAAGGTATGAAACAGCGGCTGGCGCTCGCTTCGGTGCTGCTGCTGGAACCGGAATCGATCTTCCTGGATGAGCCCTCGGCGCTGCTGGACCCCGCAGGCAGAACGCAAATGTGGGAATCGGTCTGGCGGGCGGCCGAAGGGCGCACCTTGGTCATTGTAGAGCACCGGATCGAAGAGATTGTGGACCGCATGGATCGGATCATCCTGTTTGCGCCGGACGGGAGCATCATCGGCAATGGAAATCCCGAGCTTATTTTCCGCATGTTTCGCCGTGAGCTTCAAGACTACGGGATTTGGTATCCGGGGGTATGGAGGGACTACTTCCAGCTGGCGGAGCTTAGGCAGGGCGAGGCGCGGGAGATGGCGCTGCAGAACGGCTGCGAAGCACTCGTTTCGCTTCGCCGTTTTACCGGATACCGTTCGGGACAGCCGGTGATTCACGTGGAAGCCGCCGATATTTACCCTGGTGACTTTATCGCGGTGACCGGTCCGAACGGGGCAGGAAAAACCTCGCTTCTGCTGAGCTTGATGGGCCTGTTGCTTAGAAAAGGCAGGTATACGCTGTGCGGGGAGAAGATGCCTGAAACCGCCGGGGCGGGCTGGAGGCAGCGCAAACGGCACCGGCCGCCATCGGACCGGATCGGGTATGTATTTCAAAATCCGGAGTTTCAGTTCGTGGCTGAGACCGTGGAGGAGGAGATCGGTTTTACGTTAAAGCTTCAAGCTCAAGCGGATCATAGGGAGATCGAAAGAAAGGTTCAGAGCTTTCTGAGCTTCTTCCATCTGAAGGGCTTGGAGGAGCGCCATCCGTACCAGCTATCCACCGGCCAGAAACGAAGGCTCAGCATGGCCTCCGCCGTCGTCGGCGGACAGCCGGTCCTGCTGCTGGATGAGCCGACCTTCGGGCAGGATGCGAGAAATACGTTCGCCATCCTGGATTACTGCATGACGATGCAGGCCGAGGGCTCAGCCATCCTCATGGTCACGCATGAGGACGGGATTGCGCGTCATGTTGCGACAAGGGTCTGGGAGGTGCAGGATGGCAGGCTCCAGGAAGCGAAACCATCCGAAATCAAGCCTGCGGACCAACGGGTGGGAACATGATCGGACTGCTGACCCCATCCCGCTCTACGATACTGCAGCGAGCCAATCCTGCCGTCAAGCTCGCCGTATTTATCGCTGTTTTCGTCGTAACCATGCAGACGCGCAGCATTGACTTTGCGATCAACCAGGCCGCGGTCTACACGCTGCTCTTGCTGTTTCTGGGCGGCTTCCCTGCCCAAAGAACGCTGCTGCTTGTCCTGCCTTTCGCGCTGCTGTTCGTGTCCTCGTCGATGACGATGATTTTGTTCGGCAAAGGGGATACTTTGTGGTGGCAATGGGGATGGATGCGAGTTACCGAGGAGAGCTTTTATAGGGGAATGCATTTGGGCTTCCGCTCCATTGCCTTTGCGGCCGAAGGCCTCCTGTTCGTGACGACGACTCCTTCGGTCAGGCTCTTCTATGCGCTGATGCAGAATTTCAGGCTTGCCCCGCGGTTTGCCTACAGCTTCATGGCTTCCATTCGGCTGCTGCCCATGGTGTGGGAGGAGTTCTTGATCCGCAGGCAGGCGCTGTTGGTGCGTGGCGCGGAGGTGAAAGGAAAGGGATTGAGGGGAGTGGCCGAGCACATCCGGATGTATGCGGTACCGCTGCTTTCCCAAAGCATCCGCCGTGCCCACCGGGTTGCTGTCGCGATGGAAGCGAAGCAGTTTGACGGGAAGGGGGCGAGAACCTTTTTTTATCCTTCTCAAATGACCTGGTTGGACGGGTTGATCGCCATTTTGCTGCTCCTGGCTCCTGCAGCCGCCTACGCGGCGGCAATCGGCTTGCCATGGCTGGGCATTACGGATGTGCGTTATCATTCCTGATTTCCTGTTAAAGCGTGGCGACGCCCGCATTATCGGTCAAGCAAATAGCGGGCGTATGCCATCGGCTGGCGGTACGTTTCTTTCCAGATTCCATGAAGACCTGCCCTGCAAAAGCCGTAGCGCTGGTCTCGTCCGTTGCATTCGATAAAATATGGCTTTCCTGCAGCAGAGAGTCCGATATCGAGCCCGAAATCGGCTGCAAAGGGAAGATGCTTCTCCAGTTTTCCGGCGACGCGAAGCGCAAGGCTGCGGACATCGGCCAGCACGTTGCCCGGTGGAAGGCCTGGCAGGCTTTCGATGAGGATCGCTTCGGCGGGAAAGGCTTTTCCTCCTTGGGCAACGTTCGAGACAAAGGTTCTTGCCGAGGCAGCTTTGGCATAAATGCCTGTAATATCCCACTTGCCGCTGATTCCACGCTGAACGGAGACCCTCAGATCGAAAGGCCTGCCTTTGTACTCTGCCAGCGCGATCCGTTCCTGCACGAGGTGGGGAATACGGGCGAGACGGCTTTGGAGAACCGGCGGGAGCGTTTTACGGCGAAGCGTCACCGTTCTCCAGCCATAGGATTTTCCGCTTGAGGAGTAGGTGAGGCTCCACGCTGTGCCTGTATGACGCAATCGCAAGATGCCGCGGCCGATACTGCCGACACAAGGTTTGATCACAAGATCATCATAATGCTGCATCATTTCCGCAACGGAATTGGATGTAGCATTTTTCGTTTCGGGAAGATGGGGGAGAAGAAGGGGATCCTGGCTGAGAAGTTGATGGATGTCATCCTTTCCGTAGCGGTTGAATGCGTTGTATATGGTATATCCCATCTGTAGCAGACGGCTGATTTTGGACTGAGACCCCGCATCCAGATAAATGGCGCGGTTATGAATGATGCGCGGAATGGGCATGCGAACGAGAGAGTAGGCGTTATTCCTGTGCATGTAAGCCGTGCATTCGCCGCTGTCTGTATCGATATCCTGAAGCTGGATGAAACAAGGGATCAGGCCGAAGGTTTTGGCGGCTTCCTCGTAGCTTACAAGGGATTCCTGGCCTGTTTTTCCCTGTGGTATTCCCCGGTGCACAGCCGCGTTCAGCAGAATTCCGACATAAGAAACCCACATCCTTTATCCCTCCTGCATATTGATTAAAACCGCCTCCGGCCATGTGACATGCAATGGACAGTGCCTTCAGGCATTCTCTTGGTTGTATAGACTATGCGAGGAATTTCCACCCAGCAAGGTACGTTTGTCCGTCTTCCACGAGCCTATTTTTACGGCAACCCGCTCCATGTGTCACCACACCCCCCTCCGAGTGTATAGGCTAAGGCAGAAGAGGCGGCTGATGGCCGAATAGGAGGAAAAAGCTGGTGGAGAAGCACAAAGCGGCAGTGATTACGCCGGGTTCGTTCTTTATACCCTCAGGGCGAAGCAGCTCCGTCGAGCGGGTGGTAGAGCACATGATTCCTCTGGTTCCGGAGGGCTTTGACATCCGGCTATACGGCGTTCAGGAGCCCGACCAACCGGTAATCGGAACCATCGGAGGGAATCTCCCCGTCTATCGCCTGCCTGGCGGCAAGAGTTACGCCCCCAGTGTGATCAGGTCTTTGCGGGAGTGGAGACCCCGGGTGATCGATGTGCAGAACCGTCCCCTGCTGGCCCGGCGTATTAAACAAGCAATGCCGGACGCAAGAGTGGTTGCCACCCTCCATTCCCTTACGTATATATCACCACCTCATGTCAGCCGGGAGTCCGCCGAACATCTTTTGGAGCCCATCGACGAGATCGTCGCGAACAGCGTTTATCTGAAACATGTGATCGGTACGCGCTATCCCGGCGTGCGGGACAAAATCAGCGTCAATCCGCTGGGGGTTCGCCTGCAGGATTTTGTTCCGCGCTGGACTCCTCAATCCGAGGCCCTGCGGGATGCGAAGCTGAGAGACAGAGGATGGCAGGGACGGCGTATCGTCCTGTATGCCGGAAGGCTGCTGCCGATCAAGGGAGTGCACCATATTCTTGAAGCCTTGCCGGAGTTGATTCGGATTGTACCGGAAGTGATGGTAGTGATCGTTGGAAGCCCATTCTACGGCACGGGCCGAAGGACGTCCTATGAAACGCATCTTCATCATTTGGCGGGGGCATCCGCGAATCATGTGACGTTTGTTCCCTTCGTATCTTACCAGGCCATTTCCTATTGGTATCATCTGGCCGACGTGGTCGTCGTTCCCTCGGGCGAAGGGGAGGCGTTCGGACTCGTCAATGTAGAGGCGATGGCTTCAGCCGTGCCTGTGGTCGCTTCGGATGCGGGAGGGATTCCGGAAATCGTAGTGGACGGGGTGAGCGGTTTGCTGGTAACGCAATCTTCGCTTCCTCATGGTCTCGTCCCGGCGCTGATCCGCCTCCTCACCGACGAATCCCTGCGACGTTCATTCGGGCAGGCAGGGCTCATGCGGGCTGCGCAGTCATATCAATGGAGGCATAGCTCGGCCAGGTGGCATGAATTGATGCAAAAGCTGTCTTCACAGTGACAAAGGCCTAAATTGACGCATATGATGCCAAAGGATGAAACGGTCAGGAAGGGAGCGAGAAGGCTTGAAAAAGAAAGGGAACAAACGGTCCGAAAAAGCTGGAAAGAACCGTTATTATGTGGATAATCCGAACCTCCATGAGTTGGAGATGATCAGCAGGCCGACGAGGCCGGTTATAACGCCGAGAATTGAGGAGTCTGCACATGCTTCGGTCAAATCCGTTACCGCGGAGACTCTTGCGGAGGCAGAAATCTCTGTACAGGCTGAAGCGCCGATTCAGGAAGAAGAGCTTATCTATGCCGAAGAATCCATGTATGATGAATTGCCAGTTCATGCTGAACAGCAGTCAATTCATGTTGAAACGCCAATGGAAGCAGAACAACCGGAAGAAAGTTTAGGCTTCGCCGATGCAAATAACGAAGAAGAAGAAGAAGAAGAAGAAGAAGAGGCTGTCAGCCACCGTCTGCCGCAGGAAGCCGTAGAGGAAAAAATAGCGGAGAAGCAGCTGCCGGATGCCGCACAGCCGTTTATTTATACGGAAGACTTGAGCGATGGGGCCGTTACTACCTCCAAGATCGCCTTGCGTGCCGTCGATTCTTCCAGATTGAAACCCGGTGCCGTTGACGGTGAAGCCATCGCCGACTATGCCGTCAGTCAAGTGCATTTGGCAGATGGTGCCGTGACAGCTTCCAAAATCGCTCCACTAGCGATTACGGAAGAGCATGTGGCGGATAGCGCATTCGGTGGAAGCAAATTCCGGGATCAATCCATCGGCGGCGAGAAAATCCGCGAAGGAAGCATTTCATCCGACAAACTGCAGGATAAGGCCATCGCATCGGAAAAGATCGCCGACGGCTCCATCCGTGCCCGTCATCTTGCCGAGCTCGTGGTTGCTAGCGAATTGATACAGGATGAAGCTGTAACCGGAAGCAAAATTGCCGGCTCCAGCATTCGTTCCTACCACCTGGTCCATGAGGCGGTCGATACGTCCAAATTGGCGGACGGGGCTGTGACAGCTTCCAAAATCCGGGACGGAGCCATTACGGGGGAGAAAATCCGGGAAGGCTCCATCGCAGGCCATCATCTGCAGCCTCAATCCCTGACGGGTGCATTGTTTGCGGAGGGGACGATCGGAAGTGCGCAAATCGCGGCAGGCAGCATCGGGTCCGAGCAGATCGACAGCAGTTCCGTAACGACCAGCCATCTCGGGGAGGGGGCCGTAACATCGGACAAAATCGCTCCTTCGGCCGTGACCGGAGCCCACATTGCGGAACGGACCGTGCAGAGCAGCCATATTGACGAAGGCGTCATTTCCGCCGCTCATATCGCAGATCACAGTATCAGCTCCGCCAAGCTGCAGGAACAGTCCGTCGGCACGGCACAGATCGTGGAACAAACCGTCACTTCGTCCAAAATCGCGGACCAGAGCATCCTGCCGAGCAAAATTGCCAATGAGGCGGTTCAAACCCGGCATATTGCACAGGCTGCCGTGCAGGCAGGACAAATCGCGCTTGATACGATCACCGGGGAACATATCCGGCAAGGCGCGATCCACGGCAATCATCTGGCGAAGAACAGCATCGAATCCAGACATTTGCAGGAGTCCTCCATCCTGGGCAATCAGATTGCCATCAGGGCCGTTACGGAAAAGCATATCGCAGACGGCGCGGTCGGAACCTCCCAACTGCAGCCTGCCTCGGTGACAGGAGAGAAGCTGGCCGGCGCCAGCGTGACGGGCGGCAAACTTGCACCCCGTTCCGTCGGGGGAGACATTCTGGCTGCCGAGGGCGTTGGCGGTGAACATATCCGCGCAAGGGCGGTCGGCAGCCGGCACTTGGCCGAGTTGAGCGTAGCGGGGGAAACGATCGTGGATGAGGCGGTCCAATCCCGCCATATCCGTGCGGGTGCCATCGCGGCGGGGCATCTGCAGCGGGGAATCATCGGTACCGACATATTGGCAAAGGACTCGGTTACGACGGATCAGCTCGCTTCGGGAAGCGTTCAAGCGAGGCATTTGAATGCGTCGATCGTGTCACCGATCCATTTGGCGGATCATGCGGTGACCTCCCTGAAGTTATCCCCGGAAAGTGTGGCCACGGATAAAATTCAGGATTCGGCTATCACGACCAGCAAGCTTACGGACGGGAGCGTGACGGCATCCAAAATCGTCAAAGGGGCTGTGGGCAAAGAGCATATTGCTGAAGGAGCCGTACACCCCCTCGCCATAAAAGACGGAGCCGTCATGTTCCGGCATTTGGCGGAACAAGCGGTGGGCACACAGCAGCTGCAGCCGGGGATCGTGCAGGAGCGCCATTTGTCGGCAGGGTCGGTGAGCTCGGAAGCCATTCAGGATTCTTCCATTACGGCGGTGCATATAGCGGCAGACTCGGTGGGAGCCAGCCAGCTGCAGCCAGAGGCCGTGCAGGAGCGCCATTTGGCGGCAGGATCAGTGAGTTCGGAAGCCATTCAGAAGTATTCCGTCACGGCGAATCATCTCGCAGCCGATTCCGTTGGAGCCGGCCAGCTGCAAACCGAAAGCATCGAGAAGCGGCATTTGTCTGCAGGCTCTGTACACGCGGGGGCTATTCAGGATGCGGCCGTGACGCGCAGCAAACTCGCTTTTGAGTCCGTCAGCTCCCATCAGCTCACATCAGAGGCCGTGGCTTCCTATCATCTTCAGAGTGGCGCCGTGCAGGAGCAGCATCTTGCCGTGCATGCGGTGAATACGGACCATCTGGCGCCGCATTCCGTCAGTTCCAGCCAGCTTCAGCCCGGAAGCGTCATGGAGCGGCATTTGGCCATGGGCTCTGTGTCCGGCGAGGCATTGCAGAAAGAAGCAGTCACGGCGGATAAGATAGCCGCAGGGACGATTAAGAATGAACATCTGCAGCCAGATATTGTAGGGTCAACGCATCTGCAGGAGCAGGCTGTACAGAATTCCCATATTTCGCTCGGTGCAGTAGAGCATGCGCACTTGGCACCGGACTCCGTTGGTACTGTCCAGCTTCAGCCCGAAAGCGTCACGGAGCGGCATTTGGCTATGGGCTCCGTTTCGGCAGAGGCGCTGCAGAAGGAATCGATTACCGCGGATAAGATAGCTGCAGGGACGATCAAGAAGGAACATCTGCAGCCAGATATTGTAGGGTCAACGCATCTGCAGGAGCAGGCCGTACAGAATGGCCATATTGCCCACGGAGCGGTAGAACACCGGCACTTGGCGCAGGATTCCGTCGGTACTGTCCAGCTTCAGCCCGGAAGCGTCACGGAGCGGCATTTGGCCATCGGCTCCGTTTCGGCAGAGGCGCTGCAGAAGGAATCGGTTACCGCGGATAAAATGGCGACAGGATCAATCGGCAAGGATCATTTGCGTTCCGGAGCGGTAGCGTCGTCTCATCTGCAGGAGCAGGCCGTACAGAATGGCCATATTGCCCACGGAGCGGTAGAGCATCCGCACTTGGCGCCGGATTCCGTCGGTACTGTCCAGCTTCAACCCGAAAGCGTCACGGAGCGGCATTTGGCCATGGGCTCCGTTTCGGCAGAGGCACTGCAGAAAGAAGCGGTTACCGCGGATAAGATTGCAGCGGGAGCCATTGAAACGGAGCATCTGAAGCCCGATATCGTCGGTTCAGCTCAACTGCAGGAGCAGGCGGTACAGAATGTCCATCTTGCTCCTGGCGCTGTAGAGCATGAGCATTTGGCTCCGGAAGCCGTCGGTCCCGACCAGCTGCAATCCGGAAGCGTCACGGAAGAGCATCTGGCCATCGGCTCCGTTTCGGCAGAGGCGCTGCAGAAAGAAGCAGTTACCGCGGATAAGATTGCAGCAGGAGCCATTAAAAAGGAGCATCTGAAGCCCGATATCGTCGGTTCAGCTCAACTGCAGGAGCAGGCGGTACAGAATGTCCATCTCGCTCACGGAGCGGTAGAGCATGAGCATTTGGCTCCGGAAGCCGTCGGCCCCGGCCAGCTGCAATACGGAAGCGTTATGGAAGAGCATCTGGCCATTGCCTCTGTGTCCGGCGAGGCTCTACAAAAAGAAGCGGTGACGACGGAAAAGATTGCTGCCGGGTCGATCGGGAAGGAGCATCTGCAGCCTGATATCGTCGGTTC
The DNA here is from genome assembly GCF_051966755.1 of Paenibacillus sp. SAFN-054. Taxonomy (NCBI): domain Bacteria; kingdom Bacillati; phylum Bacillota; class Bacilli; order Caryophanales; family Paenibacillaceae; genus Paenibacillus; species Paenibacillus sp. SAFN-054. The sequence continues at coordinate 212,623 of NZ_JBQCKS010000005.1, read as the reverse complement.
AGCTCAACTGCAGGAGCAGGCGGTACAGAATGTCCATCTCGCTCACGGAGCGGTGGAGCATGAGCATTTGGCTCCCCAATCGGTTGGTACGGAGCATTTGCAGGCCGGAATCGTCAGAGAATGCCATTTGACCAGAGGGGCTGTGAGTTCAGAAGCTATAAAGGAGACTTCGATCACGGCGCTTCATATGGCAGCTGAGTCTGTAGGGAGTGTGAATCTCCAGCAGGATTCCGTGCGTTCCATCCATCTTCACGAAAAAAGCGTTCAAAAAAGGCATATTTCTCCGGATGCGATCGTTCAGCGGCATCTGGCGGCCGAATCGGTTGGAATCGAGCAGCTTCAATCCGAAATCATCGAGGAAAGGCACCTGACGGAAGGTTCCGTGTTCGGTGCCGCGATTCAGGACGGAGCGGTAACCCGGAGCAAGCTCGCTTTTGAATCCGTGGGCAGCCATCAGCTTACGTCCGATTCGGTGGCAGCTTATCACATCCAGGTCGGGGCCGTTCAGGAGCAGCATTTGGCGGATGACGCGGTGAATACGAACCATCTGGCAGCGGAATCCGTAGGCGGCAGCCAGCTGCAACCAGGAAGCGTGGCGGAGCAGCATTTGGCATGGGGCTCGGTATCGGCCGGAGCTCTGCAGGAAGAAGCGGTAACCGCGGATAAGATCGCACCCGGATCGATCGGGAATGAGCATTTGCAGCCGGGTGCTGTCGGTTCCCTTCAAGTGCAGGAGCGGGCGATCCAAAAGAATCATATTGCGGCCCGGGCGATCGATTATTCGCACCTGGCGCCTGAATCGGTCGGAGAGGATCAGCTTCAGCCCGGTATTATCGGAGAGCAGCATCTCGCCAGCGGAGCGGTGACGACGGAAGCTCTGGCCCAGGAGGCTGTCACGGCAGAGAAACTGGCGGATGCGTCTGTTGGCAGCGAACATGTAAAGTCTGGTGCCATCGGCAGCAGGCACCTCGTTCCCGGAGCGGTCCACGGTGAAGCGCTTCGCGACGGAGCCGTCAGCGCCGCCAAGATTGCCCCCGGCTCCATCGGGAGTACGCATATTCAGCCTGAATCCATCCGGCCGCTTCATCTGCAGGCGGAGGGCATACAAGAGTGGCATCTGCAGCAAGGGGCTGTAGGCAGCCGGCATATCCAGGAGCAGTCTGTCCAGGGTAAGCACTTGGCGCAGCAATCCGTATCGGCTTCCCATCTGGCTTTTGCGCCGGTCCGGAGCGCTTCCCAGCAGCCATGCATCCAGCAATTCGGCATCGCCTCCTTCCGCATCGGTGAAGGACAGCTGCAGGTGGAAGTGCCCATTGCGCTGCAGGAGTCTTATCCAAGCAATCATTACGTCATTGTCGCGATGTGCAATCATCCCGATTTCTATGCCGTTCTGAAGACGCAGCGGGAGGATGCGGCGTTCATCGAAGTCGTGCGCAGGCAGGGCGGTGCCGAAACGTTCGGTTTCTTATCGTGGATTGCCGTGGGAGCCGCTCAAGCAGCAACCGACGTCTTCGGTGGTTATCCGTTTACGAATCGGGTATAAGGAAAGGGATTACTCAGCTTCAGACAAGGCAAGGTTCGGATTCAGACGCGGGAGCTCTCCCGCGTCTTTGTTATTGTCCGGGTTGTTCGGAAAACAGGATGGAAGCGAATTTCCGGCACAAACGCCGCGTCCCCCTTTCGGCCAAACGCATACGATACTCAAGGTACTATCAGCCGACTCGAATAGGGGGGAACATGCCCGCATGCATAAGCTAACCGGACCCAAACGACAGCTGCAACGGAAACGAAATCGAAGCAGGCAGACTTACTTATCGGGACGCAGAGGCTGCGCGCACCCGGTCGTATCGGTCATTATCCCTGCGATGAACGAACAGCGGACGATTGGAAGTGTCATCAGGGAAGCATGGAAGGTGCATGAGGCTTGCGAAGTCATCGTCGTGGCCAACGGTTGTACCGACCGTACCGCGGAAATTGCAGCGGCATGGGGAGCACGGGTCCTCCAGCATGACGAACCGCTTGGGCACGATACAGGCAGGTCTGTTGGCGCAGAGGCGGCCTCCGGACAGGTGTTGCTGTTTATCGATGCGGATATGAGAATCGACAGCCGTCATCTAAAGCCTTTTGCCGATGCGGTCCTGAAGGGAACGGACGTTGCGCTGAACAGCTATCGCGGCCCGGTGGGGCGTGAGCAGGTGCACCCGGTCATTCTAGCCAAGCATACGCTCAATACGATGCTGGGACGCCCCGATTTGCTTGGAGCCTCTCTAACTGCCGTTCCGCATGCGATGAGCCGCCAGGCGGCCGACACCATCGGAAGAGGAAATCTATCCATTCCTCCGCTTGCGCAGGCGGTGGCTGTCCACTCGGGCTTGAGCGTCTCGGCCGTGCACGAGGTCCCTGTAGGCAGGCTGAATCGGCGCAGGCGCAAATCAGGCGGAAGGGATTTGCTGCAGCAAGTGGTCTGGGAGGATCACCTCCAGGCATTGCATTGGTACTTGTCCCATACAGACCCAAGAGCGGGTCGCAGCGATTTGGGGCGGATCAGAGAGAGGGCAGGAAGGTGAAACGAATGACCGGCAGAAAATTGAAATCTGGCAAATCGCGGCGTGCCGGCAACCGGGCTTGGAGCAGTGCGGGTAAGCGTAAGCCATTCAAATCCAAACGCCGAACATCAGCAGTAAGGCAAGGGAACGCGAATCCTTGGCCACACCGGGCGTATCAGGCAGGATGGAGGGCCGGCAGTGAGATCTGTGGAGCCGCAGTCCATCCAGAACCCCATTTTCGTGAGTCGGGACTGCAATCATCCTTTGCGGAATGGATTAGCGCCAGTATGGATGCGAGGCCGGAATTTCCGCTGCTGAAGAAGATTTCCGCGGCTTATGTCCAAGGGTATAACAAAGGAGCGAACGCCGCAGAGAAAGGCATGCCCCTCCTGCTGCGGGGTAGCGCGGCTGCCGTTGTGTGCGCAAGCAGCGAGGAAGACAGCCTGGACGGGATGCTGAACGAGCTGGAGAGACTGCCGCTGAAGGAGATCATTCTGGTGCTGAACGGCAGCAGGGACAACAGCTATACCATCTCCCGGAAGCATCCGCTGGTCACAGCCGTGTATTTTCCCGAACTGCTCGGCCATGACGTGGGAAGAAGTGTGGGAGCGCGGCTCACGGACGCCGATATCGTTCTTTTCTGCGACGGTGACATGGTTGTACCAGCCGAGGAGCTTGCTCCCTTTATATACGCGGTTGACGGCGGCTGCGACGCCGCTCTGAACGATCTGAGCGGGTTTCTGCCTCCGTTTGTGCACCAGGATGAAGTGACACATTGCAAAAGCTTTGTAAATAGGGCGCTGGGGCGGGGGGATCTCGGGGCAAGCTCCCTGACGGCTGTTCCGCATGCCCTTTCCAGCCGGCTGATCCGGGAAATCGATGCGAAGCATTTGAGCGTGCCACCCAAAGCTCAGGCCCTGGCGATTTTGAAGGGATACCGGGTAGAGGCCGTCCATGCGGTCGATGTGGTTAAAGGCAACCGGAGACGGGAAGGAAATACGGGCAAAGGGAACGGTGTTGCCGGGCTGATCATTGGCGACCATGCCGAGGCGATGGAGGAATGCTTTAGGCTTCGGGGGATGTCCGCTTTCTCTGCCCGTATTTCGCGTAAGGACATCGCGCTGAAGAGGAATGCCATATGACGCGGCAAACGAGGCTGACCAGCATCATTATCCCGACATATAACGGCTTGCCGCTGCTCATCTCCTGCATTGAGTCAATTCGGAGGTACACCGATGTTCCCTACGAAATTATCGTGATCGATAACGGTTCAAGCGACGGTACGGATGCTTACTGCATCCGGGAAGGAATCATTTTTATTTCCCTTCCTGCCAACGAGGGCTTTCCGAAAGCCTGTAATTTAGGCATGAAGATCGCGCAGGGGGATTATCTCCTGCTGCTGAACAACGACGTGACGGTAACGCGCAGCTGGCTGTCCAATATGCTTGCGGCAGCGGAAAGCGCGAGCGATGTCGGCCTCGTGGGGCCGGTAACGAATGAAGCGAGCGGCATGCAGAAGGTGGACGTTTCCTTCCGTGACCTTGACGAGTTTGAACGGATTGCCGCGGATAACAACCGTTCGGATGCGGGAAGGTGGACCCCGGCCAAACGGATCATCGGCATGTGCCTGCTGGTGAAAAGAGAACTCACGCAGCGGATCGGCTATCTGGACGAAGCCTATTCGCCAGGTCATTATGAAGATGACGATTATTGCCACCGGGCAAGGTTGGCGGGTTATAGGCTCTTGATCTGCAAGGATGTGCTTGTGCATCACAAGGGAAGTGTCAGCTTTAAGCAGTCGCGGCCCGAAACGCTGCAGGCATTGATTGAACGGAACTATCGGTACTTTTTGAGCAAATGGCATTTTGATCCTCGCCATTATATTGAAGAGCATACTAGCAGACCCGAAGGAGGAGAAGTGCAGTGAAAGGCGTCGTTTTGGCAGGCGGTACAGGAACGAGGTTGTATCCGCTGACCCGGATGATCAACAAGCATTTGCTTCCTGTAGGGAAGTATCCCATGATCGTTTATGGCATCGACAGGCTGCGTCAAGCGGGGATTACCGACATCCTGATCGTGATGGGAAAGCAGTCCGCCGGTCTGTATACCGATTTTTTGGCAAGCGGCAAGGCTTTCGGAGTTCGTCTGACTTACCGGATTCAGGAAGAGGCAGGCGGCATTGCCGAGGCACTAGAGCTTGCCCGGGGATTCGTGGCGGAGGGCGAACGATTCGTCGTTCTTCTGGGCGATAATCTGTTCATGGATGATCTGGCCCCTTTGGCGGCCAGCTATGAGCGTCAGCCGAAGGGAACTGCCAAAGTGCTGCTGAAGGAGGTAAAGGACAGCAGACGTTACGGCGTGCCGGTCTTTGACGAAGCGCGGCCTGATCTCATCGCGAGAATCGAGGAGAAGCCAGCCGTCCCCAAGTCCTCTTATTGCGTGACCGGAATCTACATGTACGACACGGCTGTGTTTGACGTGATTTCGCAAATCGAGCGTTCGCAGCGCGGAGAACTGGAAATCACCGATGTGAACAACGTCTATGCGGCCCAAGGAAAGCTGGAATACGACATTCTCCAAAAATGGTGGAGCGATGCGGGCACCTTCGAATCGCTTCAGGAAGCCGGCCGGCGGATGAAGGGGATGATCCCGTGAGACGGCCTCTCGTTAAAAATACAGCCTTCATTCCTTTAAGGAAGAAGGCTGTTGCTATAGACATGGCGGGAAAACCGCATGCGCCCGGCAACGGCTCACCGGTTCCAGGCCCCGCTCCCGTAGCGAAGGAGCGAAGAAGGAATGCGGGCAGCCGCCTGCATCCTCGGCGCCGCAGGCGCCGTCCGGCAGATCCAATCGGGCCAAGGGCGGCGAAGCGCCCGCGTGTGAAGAATCGGAAAATCATGCTCCCGAAGGGGTTTCGAATGATCGAAGGGGGGATGGCGGAGACAGCCGTGCCAGCCGCTTTCAATCCCGGCAAGCCGGGCTTATCGTACGCGGAGGGCTTTGACATGGGGTACCGTGCAGGCAGCACGGCGGGAGCCGAGGAGGAAGTGGCTTCGCTTCTCCCGCCTTACACCGTTCTGCCCGAAGTATCCGCAAGGGAAATTATGGCGGCGGGATTGCAGGGGTACCTGCCAAGGTTAAAGCCGCTTTTGCGGCCGGAAGAGGTTCACGGCAGGCTCGCGCAGGCGATGGCCGAGAATCGGCCGCTATCCGTCGTCCGGCTCGGGGACGGAGAACTGCTTGCGTTGGCGCATGATACTGTACTCCCGTTGGAGCATGCCCAATCAGCCGGACATTTCTTAACGCTCGCGGGCATGACGCTGCCGGATCCGGCGGCCCGGGACCTTCTGGCGGAGGCAGTGCGAAAAGCGGATATCATCGGCATTCCTTCATCGCGCCTGCCTACGTACCAAGGCTTGCTGTTTCCGGTATTACGGTATTACGGCATCGATTACGGAACGCTTGCGTTCACGGTTTCCACGATCAATTACGCGCTCCATGAGCATGGCCTTCTGCTGCCTTTGCTGCAGCATAAACGGGTATTGGTCGTTGGCAACAGGGCGGGAGAACTGGCAGCCCTGCTGTCTTCCTTGTCTATACAGATCGCAGGGATCATTGCCCCGGTGAACGGATTCGCGGATATTCCCCGCGTGCTGGCGGAAGCGGCAGAGTATTCCTTTGAGATCGCGCTCGTCGCCGGCGGAATTCCTGCCGTCGTCATCTGCCAGAGAATAGCGGCAGAGCTGGGCCGCGCTGCGCTCGATTTCGGACACTTGGCCGATAAGCTTGTTTCGGGTGAGCTGTCTTTCACGCCATGATTCCGGCTTCAAGGGATTCTTCTCTCGGGTCGGAATCGATTCAAGTTACGGCAGGGAGGTTATGGCCAATGAAAAAAACTTTTGGGCGCACGGCCGCCCATTCGGCCAAGACGAGAAAAACACGGGCCGGGAGAAGACGAAGACATGCCGGAAGGGGCGGCTCTCATCCCGGCGGAACGTACCGTCTGGGCTACGAAAGGGGGTACGAACAGGGCCTCATCCAAGGGAAGGAAGCCTACACCGAGCCTTTTCATGGCACCAGCATCATCATTCCCAGCTACAATCAGGCGGATTACTTGGCCCGGTGCATCGAAAGCATCGAGAGCCACACCGCCGAGCCGCATGAAATTATCGTGGTGGACAACGGCTCTACGGACGGAACGGGTGCTTATCTGGAGAAACGATCCGGACGGCTTCGCTTCAAGCGGTTTGATACGAACCGGGGATTCGCCGGCGGGGTGAATCAAGGCCTGATGATGGCGAGGGGCGATTCGATCGTTATTCTGAATAACGATACGCTGGTGACTCCGGGCTGGCTCAGCCATATGCTGCGCTGTTTGCATAGCGATCCCGAGATCGGCGCCGTCGGCCCGGTCACGAATTATATCAGCGGTGAACAGCAAATCGACGTGCCGTATAAGAGCGTGGAGGAAATGTGGAATTTTGCGGCATCCCGCAGCATGCCGGATGAAGGGAAGTGGAAAGAGACCGACAGGCTCGTGGGATTCTGCGTATTGTTCCGGCGGACGCTGCTTGAGAGAATCGGCTACTTCGACGAAGGCTTCCGAATCGGAAATTACGAGGATGATGACTGGATCATCCGGATCCGGTTATGCGGCCTCAAATTGATGATTGCCGGCGACTCCTTCATTCATCATTTCGGGAGCGTCAGCATGAAGAATCTCGGCGAGAAGCAGTTTCGGGAAGTGGAGGGGCATAACGGATCGTATTACGCGGAAAAATGGGGCAATCCCTATGCTTGGGTAGCTTTCGCGGGGCAGCATTCGACGGTGGGAAATAACGTCCTGGGGTCTGGTCAATCAGCCTCCCCTGCCGACTTTTACCCTTCTCATGTGCTGATTCGCGACCAGGGGGAGAGGCAGTTCCTCCTTTACCGGGGGCATAAATATCCCTGCGGCCCGTTACAGGAGCTGGTGGGTGTGAGGCCCGTAACATTGTCCCGAATGGATATCCGAAGCATTCCGACAGCAGATGCCATCATCCCCGGGGAGGAGCTGCTGGCGCTTCTGCAGCATCCTGCGGATGAGCCGAAGGACGGGCAGCTTGTATGCAGTGACGACGGCACCGTTTACCAATGGTGCGACGGCTCCGTCCGGCCATTCGTATCCGATTTCGCTTTGGGGAGATGGGAACTCAAAGGGAGAAGCATCATCCGCCTCCCCGCAGACAAGATGAAGTCGGTGCCCCGCGGCCTGCCCCTCATTGCCCCGCCGGTACTGCTAAACCCGGTGCTTTAATAAATTTATATCCGCACCCGGTTAAGCGTAACTGTATGTGGGCGACCGGCATAGGATATAGCAGGCAGAAGCGGATCAGGCGGGGCGGGCCTTCGCGACCTTCCGCGACAGCATCTACAGGAGGAATTGACCATGCAGAGCAAAATTGATGAAATGTTAACCCATATGTCCCATTCGCACCAGCAGATGGCCAGAGTTCTCGATGCCGAGCGCCAAATGGCGGTCAGAATGGCTCAAATTATTCATGACCTGCCAGATGCGGATCCGGAGTTTGATGGCATTAACGGCCTACTGGAGAACTCTGGGCAGATCAATAAAAGCATTATCGCCTATCTGGGAAGTATCGCGGATCTTCAGGAAGCGCTCGCGGAAACTCTGAATCATGTCGTGAAAGAGCTGGGCAGCCATGAGGAAGAGTAAATGGAGACTTGATATAGGAGAGTGCTGCAGATGAGCAGGGAACAAGCCTTTTTGCATATGCTGGATGCCGCTTCCAAAATTCAATGGAACATCGCCATGATTTTGGAAGCAAAAGCAGTTGAGGCGGAGAAAGTCCGGAATTGGGCTATCAATCATTTGACGTCGGACGCGTTTCAGACGCATGAACACCAGCTGAACGAGCCGCTGCAAATCCATGGGCAAATCGTGGAGCTGCTCGAAGGTCTGACCAAGCTCGAGAACGGACTTTGCAGCAATCTGAAAGCTGTACTGATTCAGGAAGAGAGCGGGCTCGGGGATGAAGAAGGCATGTTCGGCTCCGGATTTGACCTCGGAGACCTCGGCAAATGAGTTTGCTTCTCAAAGAGCAGGAAGCCAAGCTGGATCTCATTGCTTCGATCGCCCAAAGCCAGCAGGCGCTTGCCCGGATTCTCAGCAGCATTGCGGATGTATCCTCCCATTCGGAATTGTCCGCCCGAAGTCTGATGGAGAACATCCGGCTCCTTACGCAGCATCAGGCCACCATGTGCCAAATGCTGCAGGGAATCACATTATGCCACCCCCGCAGCGGTACTCCTGCGCCGCCCTGGTTAAACGCATCCCGACTGCCGCATACATGATGACCGAAATACAGGAGGAATAACGGATGAAGACCAAGAAACGTGTTTCACGGTCCGCGAAACCCGGCACCCGGAGGCGCCAGCTCCTCGTTGCCCGCAAAGCCAGGCCGCTGAGATCGAGAAAGCCGCGATCGGGCGGAGCCAGGCAGCGTCGGCTGGCCAAGGGTGGACAAAGACGGCATCATCGGCTCGGCATGACCCGCCGGAGACGGAAGCGGAGATGGGTCAAACCGGTGCTTCCGTCTCCCGTGGAGCAGGGGGCGCTGCCTCAAGCGCCGGACGCCGCTTACAACCAAGGATTTGATGAAGCATACAATGAAGGATTCAATGCCGGCTTCGCGAAGGGCTTTGAGGATGGGCATCAGTTAGCATACCAATCGAAATGAGGATTCTCGCAATAGACTTTTGAACCGATAAACAAGGTGATGGATACAGTCAGGTCTTCGCTTCATGGGCAACCATGAAGCGAAGGCTTTTTGCCGTGTACATATCGTGACATCCGCCAAATTCCTGGCCGTAAGGCTGTCGTCCATGATGCAAGTGTCTCTTCCGCATATATTTAGAATTATAGATTGAATTTCAAAGAATAAATTGTTCGAATGGAACTTTTAAATCATGACAGACAGGGTGAAAGCTGTGGGAGGAAATATTGCAGGCAACAGCGGGAGTTACCGGCACGGTTACGGGGATGGCTACAGGCTGGGAATATGCCAAGCCGTGGAACAACGGGTGCCATTGCCGGAATCCGGTCACCGGGATATGAAAATCGTGTACGTTCCCCAGGGGTTTCATGCCATCGATCAGGGTGTGATCGCCGCACTGCGGAGACTGGTCAGAGAATGCATCGTGGTGGAAGCCCCGAATATGCTGGAGCAGGCTGCCGCGGAAAGGCCCGATCTGGTTCTCGTCATGAACGGGCTGCATGTATTTCCGGAGAATCATCTGGAGGACATCGCCAAACTCCGGGGAATGGGCATCAAAACAGCCGTGTGGTTCGTCGATGATCCGTATTTTACGGAGGATACCGCCTCCATGTGTACCTGCTACGACTTGGTTTTTACACATGAATTGGCCTGTGTGCCGTTTTACCTGGGACTTGGAGCCGCGAATGTGCATTATCTGCCCCTGGCCGTGAATACGGGCATGTTCAAACCGCAAAGGCCAGGTCCCGGGCATTTGTATGATATCTGTTTCATTGGCAATGCCTTCTGGAACAGGGTTGCCTTGTTCGACGAGATGGCTCCGTTCCTGGAAGACAAGAAGGTGCTGATTGCCGGAGGATTCTGGGAGCGGGTTACCCAGACCGAAAAGCTGGGAGGCCTGCTTCATATGGGCTTTATCGCGCCGGAGGAAACTGTTAATTATTACAACGGGGCCAAGATCGTTCTGAATATCCATCGGCCGGACGAGTATGGGCAGGATAACCGCAACAGTCACCGGATCAAAGCCAAATCGATCAACCCACGCACTTACGAAATCAGCGCCTGCGGCACGCTTCAAATTACCGACCTGCGCGAGGACACGCATTCCCATTACAGACCCGGTTACGACATCGAAACCTTCGGTTCTGTCAAAGAGCTGCAGGACAAAATCAGTTACTATCTCCAGCATGAGGAGGAGCGGCTGGAGATGGCATGGCGGGGATTATGGACCACGCGAAAGGAGCACTCCTTTGTCTCAAGAATGAAATCGCTGCTTGCGCTTGTATAAGAAAACGAAGAGGAGCGGGTTATGACATGTCTACCATTAAGCACCGGTTAAGAGTCATGCAGCCTGAAGTGCTGACCCCTGCCGAGGAAGCGCGGGCTCGCGGGCGTGAAGCGGGCTATCAGGGAGGGTATGATGAGGGCTATTTGAAAGGACGCGCTGATGTGATCGTCAGCCGCCATGCGACGTCCTTTCCTTTCCGCCAGATTCATGTGCTGTACGTTGCATCGGGTAAAGGCTTTCCCTATTCACCTCTGGATGAAGCCATTTCATCGACACTGCGAAGCATGGTATCACAGGTGACGGTTATCGAGCCGGGCCAGCCGATTAGTGAGGTAGCTTATCAGATCATGCCGGACATGGTTCTCGTTCTGGACGGTATGTTTATTCAGAATGATCAGCTGGATGCGGTGCGCCGGCAGGGGATCAAAACGGCGGTTTGGTTGACCGACGATCCGTATTATACGGATATGACCACGGAAAATGTAAGCCACTACGACTATGTATTCACGCTTGAATCGAACTGCATCCCTTATTATCAGCAGCTCGGCTGCACGCAGGTGCATCATTTGCCTTTTGCTGCTTTTCCCGACCATTACAGACCATCCAGGAAACCATCCGTCCCGCGAAGGGAAGTAAGTTTCATCGGTTCCGCATATTGGAACCGGATTGATTTTTTGAGCCCGATCATGGAACGCCTGATGCAGCGGAATACCCTCATCAACGGGATTTGGTGGGATCGTCTTCCGAATTTCGCCGCCTATCAGGGCCGGATTGAGGTCAACAAATGGATGGGTCCTGAGGAAACGGCCGAAGCTTACAATGCTTCCAAAATCGTCATAAATCTGCATCGATCCCATGAAGATGATTCCGTGAACAACAATGCCGTCAAAATCCCCGCGGCCTCTCCGAACCCGCGCACCTTCGAAATTTCTGCCTGCGCCACCCTTCAGCTCAGCGATTACCGCAGTGACCTCGCTAAATTCTACACACCCGGCGTGGAGATCGAGACGTACAGTTCGCCGCAGGAACTTCTGGACAAAGTCGAATATTACCTGACGCATGAAAAGGAGCGCAGGGAGATCGCCCTGAACGCGCTCGACCGGACGATGCGAGAGCATACCTACGGAAACCGGGTAAACGAAATGCTTTCCATCGTTTTCCCTTGACTCAAAGCTCCGGATCCGCTCATTTTGGACGGATGGAGGGGAGTAAATGACGTGCCGGTACAGATTCACTTCTAATATATTGTATTACTTGGGTTAAAGGAGGTGTGGATCGTACCCTGTTCTTATTGCAGCGGTCCATGCGCATGATGACATATAAACCTAAACTCATGATGTTCTCGCATGTCAGCAATACAGGCAGTATCACGGGGGCTGAAAAGCTCCTCCTGCTGTTCTGCCTTCAGCTCACCCCTTACTTCGAGTGTACCCTGGCAGCCCCGCAGGAAGGCAAACTGACAGACTATGCCAGAAGGCAGGGCATTTCGGTACGAATCCAGCCCTATCCGCTGCTGTATGGCATGTATCATCCCGGGGCGTTGCTCGAACAGGAGGCGGAGGCGCTTCGGCACCATCCTGACTTTGCTTCCGTTATCCGCACTTTGACCGAGGTTGCGCCGGACATGGTCCTGACCAATACCATTGTGAACGTTCTGCCTGCAATGGCGGCCAAGACACTTGGAATTCCGGTGTTATGGAAAGTGACCGAGGTGATGCAGTCCACCGAATACGACCATGCAGCGATGTCCGTCGTAGAGAAGTACAGCGATTGCCTGATTGCGATTTCGGAGGCATCGGCCCGCGTTTTTCGCGGTCGTGTTGCAAGGCCCATCACCCTTCTTCCCCCGTCCTCAGACAATGAGCTGTTAAAGCCGGCCCAAATACTCATTCGCACCGGATACCGCAAGGTTCTTCGTCTCAAAAATTCACATGTGTGCATCGGGTACATTTCTTCTTTCATACACCCCGAAAAAGGGCTGCTCGAATTCGTTCGAATGGCCTGCATCATATCCCAATCCCATGAGAACAGCCGGTTTGTCGTGATCGGCAAGCCGGCTGACCAGGCGTATTATGAGCGATGCATGGCGGAAGTGAGCGCTTCGGGCTTCAGGACCCGCTTCCGGTTCATTCCTTTCGTTGAGTCCGTGCACTCTGCATACAGCGCAATGGATATCCTTGTCGTTCCCAGCATGGTGCATGAGGGCTTCGGCATGACTGCACTCGAAGGCATGCTGTGCGGCAAACCTGTCGTTGCATTCGATTCGGGCGGCTTGGGGGAACTGATGGCCAATACGGGAAACTCACATGCAGTGGTGCCTGCAGGCGATGCGGCGGCGCTTGCCGTGAAGGTTGCCGAATTCCTGAATGACCCCGAACTGCTGCAAAGCACCGGCTCAAGGAATGCGGAGGCGGCAAAAGCGCAGTACGGGATGGAAACTTACCGCAGCAGAGTCGCATCCTATGTTCACGCATTGATGCAGGGATGCCCGGACTGGATGAGCGGCGCAATTTCCGCCAGTCTCACTGCATACCGGGAGCCGCCTTTGCTTCAACCGCCGGAGATTGCCCAGAAAACGGTCACGGCCAGACGCAGACCCGGTCGAAGAGGACGCGGCGCAAGAAGGAAAGGGGCAGCAGCCAAACGCCAACGCCGTCTGGCCAAAAGAAGGACAGGTGCCCGCAGGCGTTCCAAACGCCGTTTCATCACCACTAAACGAAGGTAGGAGACGGATGCCATGAGAATTATGACGATTTTGGGCACCAGACCCGAAATTATTCGCCTCAGCCTCATCCTTCCGAAGCTGGACCGGTATGCGGAGCGGCATGTGCTCGTGCATACCGGACAGAATTTTGCTGAAAGGTTGAGTGGGATTTTTTTCAGGCAGTTGGGCTTGCGCCCGCCGGATTATGTTTTGCAGGATGCGGCCGCATCCCTCGGAAATCAGCTCTCGGCCATGTTTTCGCAGATGGAGGCCATTCTGGAGAAGGAAAAGCCTGACAAGGTACTGCTGCTCGGGGATACCAATAGCGCCTTGTGCGCGATTCTCGCAGAAAGGCTCGGGATTCCCGTCGTGCACATGGAGGCGGGGAACCGCTGCTTCGACCTGAGAGTGCCCGAGGAGAAGAACCGAAGGGTCATCGACGCGATATCTTCGATTAACATGCCTTACACGGAGCAGAGCAAGAAGCACTTGCTGGCCGAAGGCTTCCCAAGCTCCCGCATCGTGCTGACAGGCAACCCCATTTATGAAGTGATGAAGCATTACGAGCCATCTATCGCCGAGAGCGATATATTGAACCAGCTCTCCTTGAAGACCAAACAGTATTTTTTGGTCACCGCACACCGCGCGGAGAACGTGGATCATCATGGGCGCCTGCAGCAGATTGTCGAAGGGCTGAACCGGATTGCCGGTAAATACGGACGCCGGATCATCTGCAGCATTCATCCGCGTACGGCCTCTCGGATCGCCGGGCTGAAGTCCATCGCGCTGCATCCGCTGGTGGAGTTCCATGAGCCCTTCGGATTTTTTGATTTCGTAATGCTTGAACGCCATGCCTGCTGCGCATTGACCGATAGCGGGACGGTGCAGGAGGAATGCTGCATCATGCAGGTACCGACCGTGACGATGCGGGATACAACCGAACGTCCGGAGACGGTGGACTGCGGCAGCAATATCGTGTCCGGCGTGGATGCCGAGGCGATATTCCGGTCGGCTGAACTGATGCTGAACCTGGACGGGGGCTGGGATTGCCCGGAGGGCTACTTGACGGAAAATGTCTCGGATAAGGTTGTAAAATTTCTGCTTGGAGGGGTAGTTCATGTTTGAAAATAAACGGATTTTGATCACCGGGGGTACGGGCTCCTGGGGGTATGAACTGGTCTCCCAGCTGCTGGGGCTTAACCCGAAGGAAGTGATCGTTTACTCTCGGAATGAATCTTCGCAAGTGGCCATGAGCCGGGAGTTCGAAAGCAAGCATCTGGGCTTCCGGATCGGGGACATCCGGGATAAGGACGCGCTGGTCGCCGCTTGTCAGGGTATGGATTATGTATTTCACCTTGCGGCTTTGAAGCATGTTCCCGTGTGTGAGGATCAGCCTTATGAAGCGCTCAAAACCAATGTGATCGGAACGCAAAACGTCATTGAGGCAGCAATCGAGAACAAAGTGAAAAAGGTCTTCTATATATCGACTGACAAGGCGGCCAATCCGTCGAATTTCTACGGCATGACCAAGGCTATTGGAGAAAAGCTAATCGTATATGCCAATCTTCTGAACAGCGAAACCCGTTTCGTTACGGTTCGAGGCGGCAATGTGCTCGGAACGAACGGCAGCGTCGTGCATGTTTTTAAGGATCAGATCCGCAACAAAGGCCAGGTCACGATTACGGATATGGGGATGACCCGCTTTTTCCTGACGCTGCGGGATGCCATCAAGCTGCTGTTTAAAGCGGCCGAAGAAAGCTACGGCGGCGAAATCTTCGTCATGACGATGCCTGCCTGCAGAATTGTGGATATGGCGGAGGTTCTGATTGAGGACTCCGGCCGGGAGGATGTCAGAATTGTAGAGTCCGGTATCCGGCCAGGTGAGAAAATCCACGAAATTCTGATGAGCGATTTCGAAAGCCTCACGACGGTTGTTTACGACGAGGAGTACCTGGTCATCCTTCCGACGCTCCACATGCCTGAACTCAAGGAGAGATACAGCCACTGCAGACCCGTATCGTTCACCAGCTTCAGCTCGAATTACCATCTGATGAACAAAGAGGAGATCAGGGACATTCTTCGGTCCGGGGGGTTCCTGCAATGAAGCTGCTCATTCTGGGAGGAAACGGAATGGCAGGACACATGCTTGTCGAGTATTTTCAGCGGCAGGGAAAGCATCAGGTATTCTATACAACCCGGGATCAGCGGAGCCCGGGGGGGCTTTTCCTTGATGTGTCCGAATCCTGCATGGTTGAAAAGGTGATGGAAATCGTCAGGCCAGATATTGTAATCAATGCCATCGGGGTCTTGAACCAATTTGCGGAAGAGGATCGGATCAATGCCTACCATGTCAACGGCTTCCTTCCCCACAGGCTGCGCCGGTCAGCCGATATGCTTGGAACCCGTCTGATTCATATCAGTACCGATTGCGTGTTCGAAGGCACCAAAGGCCGTTATGAAGAGGACGACGAACCGGATGGGACAAGTGCCTATGCATTAACCAAGGCCCTTGGCGAGGTCCGGGCCCCCGGACACTTGACCATCCGCACGTCCATCATCGGTCCGGAAACCCGCCGGCATGGCATCGGCCTCATGCATTGGTTCATGACCCAGAAAGGGACGGTTTCCGGGTATCGGAACGTTCTTTGGAACGGTGTGACTACCCTGGAGCTGGCCAAGGCCATCGATAAACTGATGGATGCTCCGATCTCGGGATTGATGCACCTGGCCCATCCCGTACCGATCAGCAAACATGATTTGCTTCTGCTGTTTCAGGAAATATGGAAAATACATGATGTGACGATCGTGCCTACGGACCTGCCGATTCAGGATCGTACGCTGGCTTCTTCGCGTACGGATGCGCAATATGCCGTACCTCATTACCGCGATATGCTGAAGGAGTTGGAGAGATGGATGAACGAGCTTCCTTCCGCAAGCATGTCATTTTGATTACAGGAGCCTCCGGTTTTACCGGGGGCCATGCTTGCCGGTATTTTGCCGGCCAGGGCATGCAGGTAGCCGCCATCGTCCGAAACGTCCCTCAAGGACCGGCTCCGGAGGGGATTACGTATTATACATGCGATTTGCTGAATAAGCAGGAGCTTGAGCAGGTTGTTCAAAGCGTCGCGCCGGACTATGTCCTGCATCTGGGCGGTAAAAACTCGGTGCCCGAATCGTGGGAGAGTCCGCTGCTTTACCTCGAAACGAATGTATTACCTACCATATACCTCTTGAATTCACTCCGCCCGCTTCCTGCCTGCAGAATCGTCATCGCCGGTTCGATGGCGGTATTTCCGCTTACGCCTCCTTTCGAGCCGCCCCACCCCTACAGTCTCAGCAAAAGCCTGCAAAAGGCGGCCGCTCTCTCATGGAATGCGCTGTTTGGCCAGTCTGTGATCCTTGCAGAACCATCGAACCTCATTGGGCCCGGGCCATCAACGGGCTTTTGCGCGCTTCTTGCCCGCCATATCGCGGCTTGCGAGCAGGAAGGCAAAACCGCTGCATTCAATGTTTCCTCCAGGAAGGCACGGCGTGATTTTCTGGATGTAAGAGATGCGGTTAGGGCGTACGATCTGTTATTGAAAAGAGGCACGCCGGGACGTACTGTTATCGTCAGATCGGGAGTACAGCATACGCTTGAGGACATAGCAGTTAAAATGATGGCCATCGCCGGCAGTCAAGCGCCGCTGGAATGGGGGGACGCGCCGGAAGCTGCGGTCATGACAGAGGCTCAAGCGCCGGAGGAAGGCATGGCCGGGCTGGGCTGGCAGCCGGAGATACCGCTTGAGACTTCGCTCCGCGATGTCCTTCGGCATTTTCGTGAGCGGAAAGGAGGGGCAGTATGAGACCGCTCGTAACGATTGTCATTCCTTTTTACAATGATCCATATGTGGATCAGGCGATTCAAAGCGCATTATCGCAGACGTATGCTCCGCTGGAGATTATCGTCGTGGATGACGGTTCCACCCGTTTCGCCGACAGGATCAAGCCTTATCTGCCGCAAATCTATTATCTGGGCAAGGCGAACGGAGGCACGGCCAGCGCCCTCAATCACGGCATACGCCACGCATCGGGGCAATATGTGGCCTGGCTGAGCTCCGACGACCTGTTTTATCCGGAGAAGATCAGCCGCCAAGTCCAATTCATGATAGAGCAGGAAGCTTTTATATCGCATACCAATTTTAATGTGATCGATAGCTCCAGCCAGATCACCTCTTACCGGGCAGGCTGTTCCTTTACGAACTTCCTCGATTTCTATCGGATCTTCATGAACGGCAATCCGGTGAACGGCTGCACGGTGATGATGCGAAAAGAACTGTTTTGCCATGTCGGTCTATTTGATGAAAGCCTGCCGTATACGCATGATTTGGATTTTTGGAGAAGGGTTATTCAGGCCGGTTTTCCACTGCTGTATCTGGATGAGCCGCTGGTCGGGTACCGTCAGCATGAAGCCATGGGAACAATCCGCCACCGCGCGGTCATTGAGCAGGAATATGCTATGACGAGCAGCCAGGTACGTAGTGCGTTGGGACCGCTGATATCGATCATGGAAAGGGCATGAATTGGATGAATGAGCCGCATGGTTCGTCCATGCAAATTTCGCAAATATAGCATAAATATAGTATGAAAGGAGGGAACACAACATGCCAAATGTATTGGTTGATAGTCAAATATCGCAAAATGTCTCCACAGCAGGAGCCGTATCCATTCCTGCAAGCACCACGCCGGCATTATTCGGAACATTGGGTCTGAATACGTCCACTGCAGGTGCGAACCTGTCCGTGCATTTCACGGCTACGGTTACCCTGAGTGCCGTTGTTGCCGTACTTGTGCCGGTCACGATCACGATTAATAGAGTGGTAGAAGGTGTTTCAACTACGGTTTATACAGCAACGAAATCACTTCCTGTAGGTACGCTGCTGCTGACGACGGATGTCGTAACGGTCTCGGGTATTGATTTACTCACCACGAACCCTGGATTTGTCATCTATCAGGCTTTTGTCAGCATTCCCGCAGGCCTGGCAGTCATTCCGACACGGGTAGGACCCGAAAGCTTCGAAGCCGTGGCGTTCTCGGATTAAGAACGCAAAATCTTATAATGATCATGGGCACCGGTATCCGGTGCCTTTTTTTAGGATATCAGAAAGTATGCAATTCGAAGCAAATCCTCCCGTTCTCGCAACAAAAAACCATTTTAATACCGTCCGGTTTCCTTTGAAAGTACATCGATAGACGTTTTTTTGTGCAAGTAGGGTTCAGGAGTCGGGTCCTGCCTGGCTCTTCAATAATATAGTATAGTGTCCGATCATGGACGGATTACCCTGAATGAATCCGGCTTGCCGGATCCCATGGAAAGGAGATTGCATGAAAATACTACTGGCAACCTACTGGCTCATTCCCCATGTCGGCGGGGTGTGGAAATACATGCTGCAGATTCAGCAGCGGCTGGAAGCAATGGGGCACCAGGTGGATCTGATGGGAAACAGTCCAGATTACTCCAAATTTCACATCATCAACCGGGGGCAGGAGCTGTCCAAAACCGCGCTACGTCCCTTTCTGACTGCCAAACTGTC
This sequence comes from Paenibacillus sp. SAFN-054, assembly GCF_051966755.1. Lineage (NCBI taxonomy): Bacteria > Bacillati > Bacillota > Bacilli > Caryophanales > Paenibacillaceae > Paenibacillus > Paenibacillus sp. SAFN-054. The sequence goes on along the minus strand of NZ_JBQCKS010000005.1, from coordinate 193,736 downwards.
TGCAGTGCAGGCGCCACGGATGCACCAAGACCCGTTCATTCATTTCTATGAAGAAGACCGTTATTTCATGGAACTTTCGGCAGCCTATTTCGGACTGGGGCAATACGATGTCATTCATACGCAGGATATTTTCGCGGCCAGAGCTTTGCACCGGGTCAAACCACCGCATGTTCCGCTGGTTGCGCAGGTTCACGGCTCTGTCAGTCTGGAGCTGCATAATCATTTCCGTCTGAATCCGCATCTTGGCGTTCAGGAGCATTCTCCGGGATGGAAATATTTTGATTCGATTGAATATTACGGGGCCACCTCGGGGCAGCTGACCATCACTTCGACCCAGTGGCAGAAAAACGAGCTTGTGCATGATTTCGGCGTACCGGAACAACGGATCGAGGTTTTTCAGTACGGACTGGATACGGGCCCTTTTTGGCAAAGCGCGCAGAACGGAACCGATATCCAGAAGCCGCCGGGCAAAAAAGTGATCATCGTCCCAGCCCGGCTTGCCTTCGTGAAAGGAATCGATGTGCTGATTTCCGCTCTGGGCATGCTGAAGCATATGCGCGATGACTGGGTATGCTGGATCGTGGGCGAGGGAGAAAAACGCGAGGAGCTGATGAGGCAGACCGCGGGGCTGTCGCTTCAGGACAAAGTCGTGTTCATGGGGGAAAGACGCGACATTCCGGCGCTGCTTCTGCAATCCGATATATTCGTACATTCCTGTATTCAGGATAACCAGCCTTTCTCGGTTATGGAAGCACAGATCGCCGGGTTGGCTTCATGCGTATCGAGTGCAGGCGGACTGCCGGAGATGGTGGAACACGGCGTAACCGGACTCGTATCCCCGGTGAGGGATCCGTTCACGCTTGCCGATCATTTGAACGTGCTTCTGGGGAATGACGAATTCCGCCAAATGCTGGGCCAGAATGCTGCCCGCTTTGCTCAGGAGCACTGGTCGATGGATCTGATGATCGCAAGACTGCTGAATGCGTACGGCAGGGCTGCGGCCAGCATCGGTCGTTAAGTGAGGATATGTGAGAGAGGGAGGAGGGAGAAGAGTTATGGAAGGAGATCCGTTTATGGTTATCGGGGATCTGTACAACCGGATTTTCGTCGCGCAGTCCTCGCATCTTGACGTGCTGGTGGACTATGCGGTGTGGAACCGGATTTTTGAACAGCTGCCTGCGGATTACAGGCTTCCGGATATGGAAGTGCTGACTTTTTGAGGATATCCACGAACAACGGGATGGAGCACGCCTCGTCACATCTTCGCTGCAGGGCTGATTTCTGCAATGCACTATGCTGCCAAATGAAATTTTTACAGCATAATAAACAAAAAGTCGGATTCTTTAACGAATTCGACTTTTTTAATCCAATCATTAATTAATTGCATCAAGCTCAAAAGGGACTCTTTATTTAATCGTTTAATATTCCGCCAATTGAACCCCCTTAAATATTTCAGCCCACAGATGATCGTTCCCTTCCCATTTGTCATCGTTTGGCATCAGGATGGAGCACACCTTGTCGAGCGGCCAATCGGTCTCCATGACATGCGGCACGGCGGTGTGATTGATAAGCAGAACCTTAAAATCATGCGCTACAAGACCGGATAACACCTCCTGCAGCTCCTGCGCGTCTTCGAGCGACCCTTCCGTCCGGATAAAAAGAATGTTGCGCGCGGTAGCCATTTTCTCCATAAAGCGCTGAACCCGGCGGTCATACTTCGCTTTCACTTCCGGGTAGGCAGCCAGGTAGGGAGGGAAATTGTTGTGAGTAAAAAAGTCATGGTTGGACAGAAAATCGTAGTAAGTTTCCCGGACCAGATACAGCTGATCGCTGAGCCGTTTCTCGACGAACAGATTTTCGTAGTTCATGAAGTTAGCGAAATGGTTCCGGAGCAGCCGGTTGACGTTAGCCAAATTATAAGTAGCCATCCAATCGAGGGGGCCGGCATAGGGACGAAGATCGAATTTCTCAAGCTGCATCGAAGCCAGGCACAAATCTCCCAGGCTGAAGATCGCGTCATAGGTTCCTTTCAGATCTGATATCCGCATGAATGTTATCCTTCCTTTCGCTTCATCGTAAGGATTTCCCAAGGAGAAGCAGGATTCAACTGCAGTTCCTTTCTTCTATTAGATGCGTTGCTTGACGGGTTCGCTTGTATCTCCGTTTATTCCTTCTTCATATTTAGGTCTGTGGCCAAAGCCAAACGCCCTTACCGTCTGCAGGGAACAACATACGATGGGATAAGACTTGATTTCAGGAGGATGGTTATGTCCATTTTACGGCTCGAAGCAGCACCCTTTGCCCCGATCGATTGCCGTTACATCGAATCCGTTGATGTGGAGGTTACCAACGGCGGAAGCGTTGGCTTCGAGATGCTGGTCCACGCCTATGGGGAACAGGGGCTATTTTATGTACAGTTGATTCATGTAAGCTCCGGCGCTGCCGTGCCCCTTCAGAATATCGTGACAGGTTACATGCCCTTTCAGATCGTTTTGGTCTCGAATGTCAACGAATATGCCCATACAGGGGTCACTTTAAGGATGTACAATCAAGGACATCTGATTGCCTTATATACGCAGGAGGACACGATCCGTACGTTGTAACCGGAGGATAGAGGAGGAAACGCGACGTGAATGTATTGTTTGTATTTTATGTGCCCAGCGGCGGCATGGATACGCTGAACCGGCTGCGATGCAAAGCCTTGAAAAAATACGGGATTCATGCTTCCTGCCTCTATTTCCATTGGGGGGCGGGCGTGCAAAACAACGACGAGGTTCCAATGCACATCACAAATGATGATGAGGAGATCCGCGGCATTCTGGCGGCTGGCAACTTTGACGTCATCGTCGTCACGACGGATCATAAGAGCTTCCCTAGATTCAGGCAGCTCGGCTACACGGGGAAGCTGGTACTCGAGATTCAAGGCTACGGTCCGAAAGAGAATGCAAGAAAGCAGCTGATGGAGGCTATCCCGTATGTCAACAGCTACGCGAATGGTCTGCTCAATCCCTGCACGCCTCATATTGCCGCTTTGTTTCAGGAGTTTTATCCTCACATTCCACAGTTTCATTTTCCCAACTGTTTTGATTCCGAAGCCTTCACATACCGTCCTGCCGCGAAGCCTGAGCAGCCCATCATCGCCTGGCTCGGCCGGATGGAGGACAATAAGAACTGGAGGGAGTTCCTTCACATCGGTCATCAGCTTTCCTATTATATTCCGAATTTGGCGTTATGGATGTTCGAGGATCCCAATCTGTCGGACCCGCATGAGCGGGAGCAGTTCGAGCAAATGGTTGATAACCTGGGACTGCGCCCCCGGCTGACGCTTCGGTCCAATGTGCCAAATGCGCAGATGCAGTATTATTATTCGCTGATCGGCGATTCCGGCGGCTTCATGTGCTCCACTTCCAAGGTCGAAGGGGGACCACTGTCCGTACTGGAAGCGATGAGCTGCAGATGCCCCGTACTCGCGACAAATTCGGATGGCGTCGCATTGTGTATCCGGCATAACGAGACCGGCAAAAACTACATGCTTGGCAATATCGCGCAGGCGCTTCAGGAAGGGCTCGATTTGATGCTGAACGCCCCGCGCCGGGAAGACATTCGGAACAATGCGCTGCGGCTGCTGCAAACGGAGTTCAACCCCCATTTATATTGTCTCAGCTTTATCCGGATGGTCAATCAATTGTGAAGGAGATGAAAGAGGATGTCGCTCAAATATAAAACCAGCCAGGGAGCCGCTGCCGGGACGTTTGACTCGTTTGTCGTCGGGGCCGAGGAAATCGTGCTGACCTCCGTTACGCTTGAAGGGATCGAGGCCGGAGACCGCGTTGTGCTCTCCATTGACGTCTCCTGGCTCAAGCCGATGTGCGACCTGGGGGAACTCGAATTCTTTCTGCGAAAGGATGCCGCTGACGGACCGGTCATTTACTGGACGCTTGAGACCTGTTATGCCAAAGCGCGTACGAAAGAAAGCTTCACGCTGACTGCGGAAGGCGGCATGCGTCATTTTTATTTGTCGGTCAAATCCGGCGAGCAGAAGGCCCGTCTCGTTTCCTATGCATTGGAGGGGAGCGTGTACGCACCAGTTTGAAGAACGAAAGAGGCCATTCCCCGGTTCGAGCGGGATCGGCCTCTTTTGCCTATTTGCTTCATCGTTCAGGGATTCATGAAATGAGTATACGTTTCTTTCAGCCCTTCTTCGATTTCGAAAGCGGGCTTCCATCCCAATTCGGCGAGAATACGGTCATTCGATAAGCAGCTGTGACGAATATCTCCGGATCTGTCTGGGCGATGTTTGGTCTGGATTTCCACGCCGCGAAAATGCCCAAGAAGATCGACTAGACGGTTGACGGAGGTTGCCTTCCCGGTGCTGACATGAAGAATAGGGAGGTCTCCCGATGCCTGCGCGGCAATCAAGGCCGAAACCACATCCTTTACATAAATGAAATCCCGGGTCTGCTCGCCGTCACCGTTGATGGTTAAAGGCTGGTTCTGACGGAGCTGATTCATGAAAATCGATACGACTCCGCCTTCTCCTTTAGAGGTTTGACCAGGGCCATACACATTGGCGAAACGCATGATTGCCCAATCCAAACCGAAGAGCTGCCCATACAGGCGAATATAATGCTCAGCAGCATATTTGGACAGGCCGTAAAAAGAGATAGGGGCAGCCGGATCGGTCTCCCTCAGTTTATTGGTCTCAAGATTACCATAGACCCCCGATGTTGATGCAAAAATAAACTTCCGGACGCCGGCTTGCCTGCAGCCTTCGAGCATGTTTAGCGTTCCCTTGACGTTATGGTCCATGTCCTGAAGCGGATCGTGGATGGATTGCTGGACATCGGCCTGCGCCGCCAGATGGTAAATCACATCGGGATTCAGAGCAAGAACCGTTTGCAGGGCCGCCGGACTCCGGATATCCTCCACATGCAAAGACGCGGCAGGATGAACCCTGCCGGCCGACCCGGAGGAAAGATTATCGATGACATGGACCTGATGCTGCGCTTCGACCAGCTCTTGCACGAGATGAGAACCGATAAATCCGGCTCCGCCTGTTACCACCACCGTTTTCATGTTTTTACCTCCTGATGGATAAGGTCATGATGTATCGTATGTGGCAGGCGTTTGGTTGGTATTAGGCATTTCCCTATTTCCTGTTCGCCTAATTACCGTTCTCCCCGAAGAAATCCATGTAAGGAGGAAACAAGGTAGTAACGGAGAGTTACCCGGGGTAACATATTCATAGGGGTCTTGAGATTGTCAAAGAAGGGGAGGGTGGAACATATGGCGAAAAAATGGATGCCAGCCATCATCATTGTCATTTGCATGATACTCATCGCCGGCGCAGCCTATTGGTTTCGTCCCTATGAAACGGAAGTCACTGGACAGAATAACATGCAGTCTCTTCCAGGCGATGCAGGCGAACCGACGAGTGAAGGGGAAGCCGTTTGGGCTAATAAGGAGGCAATAACCGTCGAGTGGGATGGAAAAAGAACCTCATGGATGCTTAAGCATGCCGAGGGCGGAGGGGAATCTGAAAGCGATGTTTGGACATTGAACGGCTCTCCGGTTTCCGCGGAGCAGGCGCAGGGGATACTGACGGAAATGAACGCGCTGCTCATCCGGGGATTGGAATCTTCACGCAAGGCTTCTTCCTTGAAAGCAGAGGTCATGGATTCTACCGTAACGATCGTAAGCGGTCCGGAGCATGGGGACAAGGTATATCAAATCGCAGTCGAGCCAGCATATCCCGAGACGGCATGGATCATTCCCGCCGGGGAATCGCAGGTTTACCCGATACCGATAAAAAGCTTGATGGAGCTGGAAAAAAAGGTGGATTCAATAAAAGCAGCCGCAGGGGGAAGGAATTAAAATGAACGAGGTGTGATGCCAAATCCTTTCAGCATATCCGCCTGATCGCACGGTCATCCTAAAAGGTGTTCCTACATTACATCATAACGGAGGATGAACTCATGATGCGATCCAAAGCGATTAGCCTTTCCATATCCGCGGCCCTGCTTGTGAGCGTGGCTGGTGTGGCCGGCTGTACGACAAACGAGCCTGCCAATACCAATGTCCGCACCAAAAATGTTCATGACGCGCGCGGATTGAACGGCATGAACGGCCGTCTTAACGTCAACTCCCTGCGGGACGGTGGGGATCGGATGTCGACGTACAATACGAGCTCGAGCCATCGCGTGGGCAGCTTAACCTCCTCGCAGGATCTTGCGGACAAGGTTGCTGCAATGAAGGAAGTGCGTACAGCCAATGTCCTTCGCGGCGGTAACAGCGCTTATGTGGCCGTGTCCTTGGAGAACGGCGCCAAGGGCCATATGGGCGCCAAAGGCATTACCGGCAACTACGGCATGAAGAGCACCAATAGTAATTACCGCAGCAGCAGCTTTGGCTCGACGAATAACAGCAGCTTTAACAATGACAATGGCAGCGTAGGCAGCGGCTCCATGAGCGCGAACAACCGCGGGTTGTACGGCACGATGGGAACGGGCAGCTACGGAATTATGCGCGGCATGACCGGAAACGGCTCGGGTACGGGAACCGATACGCATCGTTTGCATAACTACACGACGAGCGACGGGGAACCGATCACGAGAAGCAACGGCTATAACGCCACGACTCCCGGCACGTCAGGTACCAATGGAACGTTGTCCGATAACAAAGACGATGTGAGTATGGAAATTAAAAATAAAATCAGCGATACGATCAAAAAATCCGATCCAAGCATCACCAACGTCTACGTATCCGCTAATCCTGATTTTGTCCAACGCGTCAGCAATTATGCAACCGAGTTGAAGAACGGACATCCGGTTCAAGGCATGCTGACCGAAATGTCCACGATGTTCGAGCGCATCTTCCCGATGCACACGGGCACGGACGGCAACAACTTGAACAATAACAACATGAACAACAACACCAACATGAACAATAACAACAAGATAACCCCGATGGGAAACACCCGTCCGGCTCCCCTTGGTAAAACGCCTGCCGGCAGACATATGATGCAGTAATTTCAGAGCAGCTTCGCGCTTCACGCGCGGCTGCTTTTTATTGTTGTTAATCAGAAAGGTCAGCACATTTCCCATAGAAAAACCAAAAGCCTCCCGAAATAGATATTTCGGAGAGGCTTTGGTGTGCAAGATTGCTTATAATTTTAAAATCATTTCTAATTCAATATTAAAATACCTGGCGTCCGCGTACCCAGACGCCCTTCAGGTTCAGGCTGTCATCCAGCATCAGAACGTCGGCCTGCTTGCCCGCTTCCAGCGTGCCGGTGCGATCTTCGATACGAAGGCGCTTGGCCGGGTTGTAGCTGGCAACGCGCGAGGCATGCTCAATGCTTAAGCCGACGGTTTCGACGAGGTAACGGAAGCCCTTGATCATGGTCAGCGTGCTTCCGGCCAGACTGTTCGATTCGCCTTTCAGCATGGCGATCCCGTCTTTGACCTGGACAGGGAGGTCGCCGATCATATAATCTCCGTCCGGCATGCCGGCAGCAGACATGGCATCGGTGATCAGTATGAGATTATCGTTCGTTTTCAGCTTAGCCAGGATGGAAATGGCTGCCGGATGTACGTGAATCCCGTCGGCGATAATCTCGGCATGAATCCGGTCATCACCCAGGACCGCGCCGGCCGTTCCCGGCTTGCGGTGATGGAGCGGCGTCATGGCGTTGAACGTATGCACGCCTTGGCGCAGGCCCGCTTCAACCGCAGCCTCGACCTCTTCGTAGGTCGCGTCCGTATGGCCGAGGGCGGCATTGATGCCATGCTCGCTCATCCAAGCGATGGCTTCCAAGGCGCCATCGCGTTCCGGAGCCAGCGTCACCTGCTTGATCAGTCCCGGATACTGGGCATCCCAGGCTTCCAGCCATTCTACGCTCGGCAGGACGATGTGCTCCGGATTCTGGGCTCCGGGCCATTTCGGGCTGATGAAAGGACCCTCCATATGCACGCCTTCGATGATTGTGTAGGGCATATCCTGCTGTCTATAATGGTTTACTTCCTCCAGCACTTTATCGATCGATGCTTTGGGAGCGGTCATGGTCGTGGCCAGCATGGCGGTTGTTCCCTGGGAACAGTGGAAGGAAGTGATTTTATCCAGCTCATCCTTGCCGGAATACATGAAATCCTCGCCGTTGCCTCCATGAACATGGACATCAATAAAGCCCGGCATAATGTAGCCGTCCGTTTTTTTGCTGTCCGTGCCCGCGCTCTGCCAGCGCTCCGGCAATTGCTGCACCTCTCCCGCATATACAATGCTGCCTTCCTGAATGGCAACGACACCTTCCTCGATCACGCTGCCGGGTACGACAACCTTTCCGTACAGCAGTTGAACCGATCCTTCACTCATACTAATAACCTCCCTGCTCCTTGATCCAATAATACGACGACGTTCGGGTGGCACTGAAGCAGCGATGCCGGACACTGGGATGTGATAGGTCCCTTCAAGGCGCGCTTGACGATTTCCGCTTTGTCTTCGCCGCGCACGAGCAGCAGAATCTGTTTGGCCTTCAAAATGCTGCCTACACCCATCGTTACGGCCTGCGTCGGCACGTCATCAAGCGAAGGGAAGAAGCGGGCGTTCGCCGTGCGCGTTTTTTCCTGAAGCTCAACGAGATGCGTTCCGCCGACCAGGCCCTCATCCGGCTCATTGAAGCCGATATGGCCGTTATGACCGAGCCCGAGAATCTGAAGGTCCACAGGACCGTTCTCTTCCAGCATGGCGTCATACTTTTGGCACTCGGCTTCGAGATCTGCTGCATTGCCGTCGGGCACATGCGTATTTTCCATTTTGATATCGATATGATTGAAGAGCTTGTCGTTCATGAAATAACGGTAGCTTTCCGGATGGCCCTCCGGCAGACCGACATACTCATCCAGATTGTAGCTGGAAGCCTTGGCAAAGCTGACGAGTCCCTGCTGGTTCATCTCAATCAGGCGCTGGTAGATGCCGATCGGCGAGCTGCCTGTCGCAAGGCCGAGAACGGACCTTGGTTTGGTGTGAAGCAGGCTTGCGATGAGGCTGGCTCCGGTGTTGACGAAATCGGCCTCCTGCTTGAATGTGTAGATGTTCATACGGGTGAATGACCTCCTCTAGGTTTTCGGTAGTTCCGGACATTCTGGTAGGATTGCTCCAGCTTGGGCACATACTGTCCGAACTGCTCGCTGCTCATGCCCATGAAAAGAATATCGATAATATGAAGCTGGGCGATCCGTGAAGCCATATCCCCGCGCCGCATGCCTTCTTCGAGCGAAGAAACGAACAGGGGAATGTCGGCCATGGAAGCCAGCGTGTTGCTGCCGTAAGAAGTAAGGGTGATCGTCGCGGCTCCGCTGTCTTTGGCGCAGGCCAGCGCGTTGATCGTTTCCTCGGTTTCACCGGAATAGGAAATGGCAACGGCCACATCCCGGCTTGTCAGCGTGGAAGCCGACGTGATCTGCATATGGGGATCGGCGAACGCGGTGCAGTTCTTCCCGATCCGGATCAGCTTCTGGTAAAAGTCGAGGGCGACAACCGACGAGGTTGCCACGCCATACAGATCGATCCGTTGCGCCGCGCACAGCAAGTTGATGGCTTCTGACAGCCGGTTCATGTCCAGCAGTGAAGTGGTGTCATGAATGGAGGTAAGATGGTTGGCTTCCATGGCTTCCACGATTTTGGACAACGGATTGTTCGCGACGATGTCTTGATAAGAGGAAGCCTGGCTCCGTTCCTGCATCTCCGTATGGGCAATTTCCGCGGACAGCTTGACCTTTAAGTCAGGATAGCCTTTTAAATGGAAGACCTTGCAAAAGCGCGTGACCGTGGCCGGACTGGTTCCGCACTGCTCGGCCAGCTCCTTGATTCCCATATGCACCACTTCCGCCGGGGAAGAGAGAATGTAATCGGCAATCCGGCGTTCCTGCTGGGACAGTTTTTCTTTTTCCTGCGCCAGGGCATACAAGATAGGTGCCACGATAGGACCTCCTGATTCGATTGAGTTTATGAAAATAATTTTTGCGATTGTTTTCAAATTCAAGAAAATTATTTTTATATCTAACCCCATCATAGGACAAAAGTCGCCAGGTGACAAGGGGGATTTCAAGATTCATAAGACAAACATTCCCCAGGAAATGACAAAGCCCGCGTTCCAATGAACACGGGCTGTTTATCAGTGCGAATTTGCTTTGCTGCTGATTATTTTGGGCAGAATATTTGGGCACTGCCAAAGCCTCTTTACGTACAAATCAGGCGCTCCAAATGTAATTGTTAGGCACTGATGCGAGGCTTCCCTTTGGTTCCCTTTCCGGCTTCCTGCCGCAAGACCTGCCAGATGATGTAGGCCAAAATAATGAGCTGCGGTATGAATGTCTCCCAGGTCGGATACATGCCAAGCCATGAAACGGAAGGCAGGGAGGATGCGGAATGGGCTGACAGACGTCCGGCGATCTGCAGCGCGTGTATGCTGTCGCCAAGGAAACGGAAGACAAGATAATAGATCAGCAGCGTTGCTCCCAGGAAAAAGGCGCGAACCGGAAGCGACGCGCTGAGCACGATGATGGCATAGCCCAAAATCACAAGGATGGCAAGCGCAACCGCCACGCCGATCACGAGCTGAAGCATAGAGATGGAGGAAGCCATGCCGACATAGAAAATCGTTGTTTCGGCACCTTCACGCAGAATCGCCAGCAGGGCCACCGCGAAGAGGGACCACAGACTCCCTTTGGCCAGCGCTTGGTTGACCTGTGTTCCGACGTACTGATTCCAGGCCTTGGTATTGGACTTGTTATGAAGCCATTGTCCCACCGTTATCATCATGACGACGGCAACGAGACCGGTGATACCCTCGATCATCTCGCGTGCGCTGCCTGAGGCTGCCTGGGATATGGCGTAGGTGAGTACGACTGCCAAAACAAGCGACATGACAAAGCCGGTGCCTGCTCCGGACCATATGTATTTGCGGCCTTCACTGTTGCCGCTGCGCTTCAGGTAAGAGAGCAGGGCCGCGATGACCAGTATGGCTTCCAGACCTTCGCGAAGCAGGATGAGCGCAGCATCCCAAAAGGTATAACGGTGGCTTCCGGCGACCTTAGTTAAGGAAGCTTTCATTTCCTCAATGAGGGCTAATGCCTCCTGATTGCGCGGAGGGGCTGAAAGGAGGTATCCCGATGCTTCGGACATCTGGTTCTCCACTTTGGTATAGAGAGAGGGAGAAGAGATGCGCACTTCGCCTTCGACGGAAGGCCAGGACGCGATGAATTGGTTCATATTGTCCGCGGCTTTGCCGCTTTGTCCGTCCACGGTATGCTGACGTGCGGTTTCAAGTACACCCAGAAGATCGGAAAGGGTATAATGGCTTCCGTTTTCAGCGGCAGCGATATTTTGTATTTTGCCCTCCGTATAGTCGGTAAGAACCGTGACCAGCTTTCTCATTTCCCGGGCAGCCTGATCTTCGCGAACCGGATCTGCCTGCAGGGAGATCCGTACAAGGCTGATCTGCGTTTCCAGTTGACCGTACACGGTAAAGTTATCGCTGCGGATCGGCGATTCCGTTTTGGGCCAGCCGTTCACGATGCTCTGGTAGCTCGACTTGGCTTTGGCCCAATCCTTGCTTTCTATAGCTGCCAGGCTCTCTTGGGCCAAAGGGAGCAATTGGGCGGCGGCTTCGGTGCCGCTTGACGCGTTCTCGCTTCCCGGCGGCTCCGATGCAGCTTCCACATAGGCGTTAACCGCCTTCGCGAGCGTTGAGAGCGAAACTTTGGCCCCGGCATCCTTTGCCTGAAGCTTTGACTCGGCATCCGTCAGGGCGGCGTCGACCTGCGCCTTGGCTTCGGCAAGCGCTTGACCATCGGCAAGTTTAACGGCAAGCCACAGCTCTTTGAACTGCTGCAGGTCACCGGCTGCCTCCTTCCATTGCTGCTGCCCGGCTTCCACGAGCGCGCTGCCGACGGCAGGCAGCAGGTGGTCAAGGGACCCGGAAGGCTCTGCTTCCGCAAGCGCCGGGGCCGCAGAGAGGAAGAAGACAACGAGCATGACGAGGAGCCAAATGTTCCTGATGCCCGTTTGGCTATCCCTGTATGGACTGATTGGTGCGGCACGATGGCTTCGCAGCATGACTATAATCTCCTTTAAAGCAATTTGGTGAGGCAGCCTTAGAACAGGGTATCTCCGATGTATCCGCCTTTGGATGCCCCCGGGAAGCAGGCAAATACAGCGCTGCCGACATGCAGGATATATTCGTTCAGACGGTCGCCCTTGGACAGCTTCTGCTGCATGGCGACGAATTGCTTGTATATATCGCGTTGATAACTGATGAACAGCAGGCCGGCGTCGAGCTGGCCTGTCTTGAGATCCATGCCGCCGGAGTAGGAATAGGATCGGCGGAGCATTCGGATGGAGCCGTCCCCGCGGGCAAGAGCGACATGGGAGTCCGCAGGGATATGCGGGTTCCCCTTAGCATCCTTGGCAGCGAGATCGACCGGATCAAATTCGTTGGCCGATCCGAGCGGAGCCCCGCTGGCACGATAGCGCCCGAAGGTATCCTCTTGGTCCTTCAGGCTGGAACGGTCCCACACCTCAATGCGCATCCGGATGCGCCGGACAGCCATGTAGCTGCCCCCGTCCATCCAGGCGGCGCCGTCGCTGCCCTGCGCCCAGACGACCGAATTCATGTCCCGGGCGCTGCTGACAGCGGGATTGGCCGTTCCGTCTTTAAAGCCGAGCAGGTTGCGCGGCGTGCCTCCGGCCGGATCCGCCTGCGCGGAACGCTGGAAGCCCTCCTGCACCCAGCGCAGGACAGCGGTGCCGCGGGCGATGCGGGCCAGGTTACGGACAGCATGAAAGGCGACCTGCATATCGTCCGCGCAGACCTGCACGCCGATATCGCCTCCGCACCACTGCGGCTCGAGCTGATCCCCGTTAAAGGAAGGCAGCTCCCGGAAGGAAGAGGGGCGTTTGGCAGCAAGGCCGAACCGGTCATCGAACAGCGTCAGACCGGCGCCGAAGGTGATCGTTAACCGGGAGGGAGACAGGCCGGCCGATTCACCGGTGTCGACGGGCGGCAGGTTATGATTGCTGCTCTCCGCGCCGACCGGTTTGCCTTCCGCCATAGCCGCGGCAGCCCCGGTCCAGGTCCGGAACAGCTTCTGAAGCGAGGCGGCTCCGCTGGCCGTTACGTCAAAGGCCGCAAAACAAATGAAGTTTTGTGCGGGGGTGACAATTCCGGCCTGATGGGGTCCGTAGAAGGGAATGGCTGCCCCCGATGCTTCCTGGGATTGTGCTGCTTCCGTTTTGCGGATGTTCTCGGCCGCAAACAGGCTGCCGATGGCGCCCCCGCCGAGGAGAAGCCCAAGACCGCCGGTACCCGCCATACGAAGGACATCGCGGCGGGTCACCGGTTTTTTCAGGATGGAATTGTCGTTCGGATTTGGACGAGGATCGGTATGCTGGTCTGACATGGTTTACACTCCCAAAATTTTGCCCATATTGGACAGCGGTTCAGCTAAAGCATCGAGGTTTTGGCTGAGCTTGCGAATCTCGTCTTCCTTCAGATCGGTGTAATCCGCGTAACCGTCGCCTTTCTTGAACGCGTCCAGCTCCTGCTTCAGGGCGGCGAACCGCTCGCCGATTTCCTTCTCCAAATCGGCATCCTTCTTCGCAAGCTCCGGCTTCAGGATCTCGAAAATTTTGTTCGCGCCTTCCACGTTGGCGGCGAAGTCATACAGATCCGTGTGGGAGTATAGCTCTTCCTCGCCGGTCACTTTGGAGGAGGACACTTCGTTCAGCAGCTCCACGGCGCCGGTGACCATCAGGCTGGCGTCGATATCGATCGTTTCGATTTTTGCTCTAAGCAGCTGGGCGTCCTTCAACAGCTGATCGGCATAACCTTCCTGTCCGGCGGCCGTTTTGTCCTCCCATAGCGCCTTTTCAATGCGGTGGAAGCCGCGCCAGTCGGCCGCGTCAACGTCATTCACCCGTGCATCGATGTTCGGGTCCAGGTCCCCAAGCGCTTCGGCGACCGGCTCGATCCGCTCATAGTAGGCACGCGCAGGCGCGTAAAGCTTTTTGGCTTCGTCCAGATTTCCGGCTTTGACCGCAGCGGTGAATTTCTCCGTTTCTTTGACGAACAGATCACACTGTTCAACGGCAAATGAGCGGTACTGCTCGATCGCAGCGCTGAAGTCAGAAGCGGGGACCGTGCTCGTTTCGGTGGCCGCAGATTCGGCTGGCGCCTGGTCCGCCTCCGTCTTATCCTGCTGCCCGCATCCGCTGAAGAGGAGGGAAGCAGCCAGAATACCAGTGGGGAGAATCGCATTGTATTTCAAGAACAGCAGCTCCTTTTATATGAAAGTATGTATTTCGGCCTTAACTGATAATGATTCTCAATATCATGCCTGGAATAATAATATAGAGTTGCTTGGTTTCTGTCAATCTTTATTTTTAGTACCGTATATTGGATGCATGGCAAAAACACCCTGGCTGCAAATTGCTGCCGAGTGCCGCTTTTTATCGTATGGTTACTGGTGCCGGCGAACCCAAAATCCCGCGAGCAGGCGATAGGGGATATAAAGCCCAAGATAGGCGCCCGTGATCAAAAACCAGGGGTTCAACAGCACATGATGGACATGGGTGGTTAGGACGGTTTCATGGATTCTGTTCAGATATACAGCTGATGTAATGATGGATCCGGTCACGTAAAAGGAGATCAGCGCAAGCAAATGGATGATGTACCTGATCGGTCGAAACGAAACAGCCAGGGCCGCCATGATGAAGGGGACTACGATAAAACCGGCAATAAGCCAAAACAGCAAAGCCAGCACCTCCTTGGCTCCATTTTCGGCACCGGCCTTCGAATTTAAACCCGGGTGATCCCGCTAAACGGATCTTTTACGATGATTTCGATTGCGTCAAAGCCCGCCCACAAGGCTGAAGCCTATTTTTTAGCCTGAACGACACCATTGGCCTGAACCTTACATAATATGAGTTGACTGTATCCCTTTACCTTGTTATACCATACAAACCCGAGCAAGGAGGGGTGACACCATTGAAGGGGAACGATCATAAAAGCAAATTTTTATTGACTCATCGTGAACGTGAAGTGTTCGAGCTGCTTGTTCAAGATAAAACGACTCGCGATATAGCCGGGCAGTTGTTTATCAGTGAAAAGACGGTGCGGAACCACATCTCCAATGTAATATAATTCGAAGCACACAAACATTGTGATGCTTCTTTTTTTATACAATACATACAATTTGTTGAGGGGAGTTGTTCGAATTGAGCATGAACATATTAAAAGCTAGTAAAGGATCAAAGATCCGCTTTACTGGTAAGGGAGGGTGGGAAGGGGAAGCAGAGCATGCATTGAGTATCCTTCAGAAAGGTGAGGTATACACTATAGATCAAATAGGTATTTATCAGGCGCAAACCTATGTCTTTTTTGAAGGGTATAAGGAAAGCTTTAACAGTGTCATGTTCGAAGATGTGTTTGAGACGAAGGGCGGAGTCGAATACGGGAAAATCCGCGATCTAACAAATGCTGAGTTCACACATTTTGTGATGGACGAAATTGAAAATGTGACCAGATTTCGCGAATTGGAACGTGTGGTTATCTCCATTGACGATTTTGGATGTGATCCCAACCAAAGTGAAGAGATCGACCCGCCAACTATAGTAATAGATGTTAAGGTGCGTGGTGCTCTATGGACATTCTGGTTCGATACTGATGAAGAGAAATTTGATTTCGATATAATGAATGACAGGCAGGTAGAGCGTTATTTGGCTATGAAAGAAGGAAGGGAGCCTAGATTGCCGGGCCTTTATTCTTATCGTCCAAAAGAAGAGTCTATATAATTGGATTGAAAGAAGATATTGCGAAAAGATTATGAAAAAAATAAGAAAAGCTTGTGAACTGTTAGGTTTTAGACGTGATATATTTGTATCATGGAAAATCGAATGAAGGACACCACAGGGGCATGAATGCCCTGCTTACCAGGTCGGCCAAAGAGCCGGCCTTTTCTATTGGTGGTGAAAGCTCCGAGCTCGACGATCCTGTCTGCCTACAATGTATTGTGTGCGACTATATTTTGGGGGTGGGCCATTATTCGGGGGGTCTGTCATAAGCGTTCAAGGTCACGTGCCTACGTGGCTGAGTTTGTGAGTGGGCTCCTTTAAAAGGAAATTACTTCCTTGATGTCGAAGTGTGATGTCGAGGAGGTGAGAAAAATGGATACAGAGACTGAAAGAAGAATAGCGACCCTTTATCACTTTCAAGAAACCATGAGTTTATCGTATACAGATTCTCTCAAGGCATTCAAAGTACTTGAAAAATACGATGAAGATAATACAATGTATGGAATTTCTCTTAGTTTTTTAATAATGGCCCAGCAGAGTTATCTGGAATTAAAGCGCATCTACTGGGAAAAAGATGTGGTTCATCCTGAAATAGATGGCTACTTCACTGCATTCGACCACTATGCTTTCCAGTTAAAACAAGTGATTGTTGATAAAGATGAAAACTTATCGTGGCTTGTCAGCGCTCGTGATAAATTAGTTGAAAGTTGGAAGTCTTGCGATGAATTTCTAAAGAACTGGATTAATAATAATATCTCACAACGCAGCTAATTTTGAGCACCCTTAAAGGGTGCTTTTCTATTAAAAAGGCAAAAGCCCCTACATTCGTAGGAGCTCCAAAAAGTCGATGATAAGACTGATGAAAGTCAGTACATCACCGACAGTGATGGTGAAATCGAATCGAATTCGACTTCTCATTGCCTCACTCCCCCAGAGTGGTTTGCTTCAGGCTAGCAACCATCTCCCCATCCCGGGCAAGCCCTAAGACAGGGGCCGGTGGAGTTTGGAATATTATATCACAACTCTTAATAATTTGGAGGGAGTGACGTGGCAACACATCGAGTTAAAAAGACAGGTAAGGATCCGCCACCGTTCACCCGGATCGATAACGAAGCCCTCCAGAACGAACGGCTCTCATTCAAAGCCCGCGGGTTGCTCGCCTACATGTTATCCAAGACGGACCATTTCCGGTTTTACCTGGACGAGCTGATCAAGCACACGACCGATGGAAAGGACAGCATCCGCGCTGGCATGAAGGAGCTCGAGCAGCTTGGATACGTGCATCGCTATCCGGTCAAAAATGAGCGAGGCAAGATCATGTCCTGGGAACTCGATATTTACGAATGCCCGTCATTACGTCCAGAATCGGGTTTTCCAGTTGTGGAAAATCCAACGCTAGTAACTAATGATAAAATACTAACGAATAATAAAAGATTTAATAAATACATCGCTTTTGAAAAGATACAAAATCCCTACTTCCAAACCTATCTGAAACACTTTGCTTCGAATAAGAAAAAACAGCATATGAGAATAACTGAAGAGCAATATCAAAGCATAGGCGAGCAGATCGATCAGCTGCAGTCCTTTGGAGTTACAGCAGAGGAATGGGAGGCTGAGGTCATGGAGCATTTCAAAGAGCTGCCGAAAAGCAACAATGGGAATATCATAGCTTTCCTGCATGCTGCTCCACGGCGGTTTGATACGGGATAAACAAGGTCACTCATTCGAGTGGCTTTTTATTTTGGGGAAAGGAGCGATCAATATGAATCAGCAAATCGAGAACAATTTTAAATATCACGCGCCGAAGGAAGGGCAGCCCGAGAAATACGAAGCGCTCAGGAATTTAGCAAAAGGGATGGCAACTGCCATTGACGAGCTGTGCCCGAACAGTCGTGAGAAGTCACTTGCCATGACGAACCTTGAGCAAGCCGTCATGTGGGCTAATGCTGCTATTGCTAGGAACTGAGGGTGAGAAGGTATGCACACATTCCACAGATGGAAAACCGTGAAGCGATTCAGCATTCACAGGTATCAAGAATGTAGTAAGTGCGGAAAGCGTAGGGTGATTGAAGCATTCACTGGTGGACATCAGCCAGTTGATACATCATGGCTCGCTAGGAAGACGCAGGCAATATCGACACCACCGCGTAACCGACAAGAACGCCGGCAAGGGCGGAATGAATAGGAAAGGAGATAAATCGTAATGAGCAAGCAAAGCAACAGCTCGCAGAAGAGTGGAGGCATCGGAGTTATCGGGCTTCTAGGAGTTGCATTCGTTGTTCTCAAATTGACGGGGTATATCGATTGGTCTTGGTGGTGGGTGACCATACCGTTTTGGGGAGGGCTCGCAATTGTATTTTCGATATGGTTGATTTGTATCATCACACTTGGGATTATCTCGTTAATAGAAACCTGGAAAGGGTGAGGCAGTATGGATCAAACCACAACACCACCAACAAGCCGAGTGTTTGGACAGCATCTTGGTTTAACAGACGAAGAGACGGAAATCATTATTGCGATCCTCAACCGAGATCCTGATGAAACTGCGTCATGGTTAGGTGAACCGGCAATACCATCGTATAACCTTACCAATAAAGAACAAATGGTGTGGGATAAGTTCAGGGATGTGATACGGTACATCACCAGACGGATTAAATGACTCCGTGTAGGCGTTTTGTTATGAAGATGAGCAAACAGTCGAGTGAATGATTTGAAAGGCTGAGAGGGGTCGAATTTTCGTTCACGGGTCCTTCTGAGGGTTCGGATTAGGTGCGGGTGCGGACGACCCCGATTTTCCGCTAGATTTATTTTCAAAAATTCAGTTCCGCTTCCGTTTCAATAGTCCCTAATATTCGAAGAGCATGAAAATTCCTTCGAATAATGTGACCATGCGATCAAAGAGCGGGGAAATCGATAAAAAACGGAAGTTGAGGTGAGATAATGGCCAAAAAGAAAGCGGAAGCAAATAAACTGCATGAGAGGGTCATCGGTACCGGGGAATTGGCGGCCATTATCGGTAAATCGGACCGGTGGGTTCGGCAGATCACCGGCGAAGGAATCCTCAAGCAGGTTGACCGTGGCAAATATAACCTCGGTCTTTCTGTTCAGGCCTACATCGAGCACGTTGCTGGGGGCAGGGAAGATGATAAAAGGCCACGGTACATGGACGAAAAGACCGAACACGAGCGCATAAAGAAGGAAAAATCAGCCTTGGAACTGGCCGAAATGCAGGGAGAACTGCACCGTTCAGAAGACGTTGAGGCCGTTATGAACGACATGCTTGGTGCGTTTCGGCAGCGAATACGAGCAATTCCGATGCGGTTAGCCCCTGAACTGATTGGTCAGAGTGAATTGAACGTTATAAAAGGACGTTTATCGGCGGCGCTGGATGAAGCACTGGCTGAATTAGCTGATTATGACCCGGAGCTGTTCCAACAGGAACAGGTAAGGAATGATTCTGATGGCAGTTCCTAATTTTCTAAAGACAGCAGCCCTATTCCGGAAGATTGCTAGGGTTGTTGCTCCACCGCCAAGCCTGACAGTTTCTGATTGGGCAGACATATACAGACGCCTTTCCTCGGAAGCCTCCGCTGAACCAGGGCAATGGCGGACAGAGCGGGCGCCTTATCAGCGCGAAATCATGGACGCTTTAAACGATGATGAGACGGAAACGATCGTCGTCATGTCTTCGGCCCAGGTGGGAAAGACGGAAATCATCCTGAATATCATCGGGTACTTCATCCACCAGGACCCCTCGCCGATCATGCTGGTCCAGCCCACACTCGAACTGGCCCAAGCTTTTTCGAAAGATCGACTTTCTCCGATGGTCCGGGATAGTCCAGAATTGAAAAAAAGGATGGCCGGAGCCAAGAGTAGAGATAGCGGGAACACCATGCTGCACAAAACGTTTCCTGGTGGACATATCACGATGGCTGGCGCCAACTCGCCGGCCTCTTTGGCGTCTCGTCCTATCCGGGTTGTGCTTCTGGATGAGGTGGACCGTTACCCGGTCTCTGCAGGTAGCGAGGGTGACCCGGTAACGCTGGTTTCCAAGCGGGCAACAACCTTTCACAATAGGAAGCGTGTACTGGTAAGTACCCCGACAATCAAAGGTGCGTCCCGGATTGAAACGGCATATGAAGCAAGCAGCATGGAACAATGGAGTTTGCCTTGCCCGAGCTGCGGGGACCACCAGCCGCTGGCATGGGGTCAAATTCGCTTTGAAGATGCATCGATGGCCTGCAAATATTGCGGCGCCCTTCACTCTGAAATGGAATGGAAGGCGGGCGCCGGCAAGTGGATAGCCCGGAAGGAAAATCGCAAGGTGCGCGGGTTCCATCTGAACGAACTGGCAAGCCCATGGAAGCGCTGGGCAACCATCATCGAGGAATTTCGCGAGGCGAAGGCAAACGGTACTGAGACCTTGAAAGCCTGGGTCAATACTTCCCTTGGTGAGACGTGGGAAGAAAAAGGAGAGCAGTTGGACGAGGATGTCCTGTATAACCGCCGGGAGATGTACCATGCGGACGTGCCGGATGGTGTAAAGATCCTAACGGCAGCTGTAGATACCCAGGATGATCGGTTCGAGGTCGAAATTCAAGGCTGGGGAGCTGGGCATGAGAACTGGCGCATTCAGTACCACATCATATACGGCGATCTAAAGCAGCCGCAGGTATGGGCCGATCTTGACGAATACCTCCAGCGGACCTGGGAGGATGCGGATGGCAGGAAGTATCCAATCGCCCTGACATGCATGGACTCAGGCGGTCACTTTACGAACGAAGTGTATCGCTTCAGTAAAGAGCGTAATGGGCGGCGGATATTCCCTATCAAGGGCGAAGGTACTGGAGATGGAACCCGGTTACCTTTGATCATAGGTACATCCACAAACAACAGATATAAAGCGACAGTCGTCCGTCTCGGCGTTGATGAGGGCAAGTCAAAGGTTATGAGTGCTTTGAAAATTCCGATGGTTGACGAGTTCGGCTTCAAATCGCGCGGATACGTCCACTTTCCGCTGACCACTCCGGAGCGTAACCGGGGTTATGAGCGGCAATATTTCGAGGGTTTGACAGCCGAGGCACTTCATACGCGTCAAAAGATGGGCGTCCCGTATCAAGTATGGGTGAAGATTCGGACTCGGAACGAACCGCTAGACTTAGCGGTATATAACCGGGCAGCCATCGAAATCCTGCAGCCGGATTTGGAAAACATGCAGCCGTACTGTTCTGGTGCGGCGAGAGTTCCAGCGCTGGCTGGAGCGAGTACAGGGAGCGGTGTACAACCCGCCCCGAAACGGCGACGCGGAACCAAGAGCAGTATCTAATACTTGAGAGGAGGTGAAAAGGAAATGCCATTGTATACAAAGGAAGTAGCACAGCAGCACCTAAACGCCTGGCTAGCCGCGGAATTGGCTCTCTCCACCGGGCAGTCGTACAGCATTGCGGGGCGATCGTTGACTCGAGCGAATCTGGCTGAGGTCATGCAGCAAATTAAATATTGGCAGAAGCAAATGGACGATATTCAAAGATGCGAGCTGGGTCTGGGGCCTAGTCATAAAGTACGTCGGTATGTTCCGATTGATTTATGAGTTGGCTGGATAAAACGGTGGCTGTTGTGGCACCCCGTATTGCAGCTAAACGAGAACTGGCCCGTACAGAGATCGCTCGGCAGCGAGCGGTGCAAGAAGTATTCAATCAGGGGTACGGAGACCACGGAGCGAGCCGAAGGAAAAACTCTTTGAAGGCATGGAATCCCGCAGCGGGTGACGCCGAGGAAGACATCCATGTTAATCTGGAAGACTTGCGACCGCGTGCCCGTGACCTCTACATGGGCGGATCGCTCGCAAACGGATCGTTGAAAACGCTGAGAACAAACATTATCGGCACGGGGTTAAGGCTAAAACCTTCCTTCGATGCCGATTTTTTACGCCTATCTGAGGAGCAGGCCGCACGCCTGAAGCGACAGATCGAGCGGGAATTCGCACTCTGGGCAGAATCTAAAGACTGCGACGCCGCCGGCATGCACAACTTCTATGAACTCCAGCAGCTCGCGTTTCTATCATGGATGATGTCAGGTGATGCGTTTGTACTTCTACCACTCTTGCAGCGTAAACATACGATTTATGATCTGCGGGTCCGACTGCTTGAGGCTGACCGATGCAGTAATCCGCTAACCAAGCAGGTTGAGATGAACAACAAGTTGAGCAGCGGGGTCGAGGTGGATAATGACGGCATGGTCGTTGCTTATTGGTTTTCTGACAAGCACCCCGGTTCGACGTTTGCACTGCCGACGAAATGGCAGAGGGTTACCGTGGTAGGCGAAGAGAGCGGACGTCGGAACGTGCTGCACCTAATGGAGGCGGAACGCCCAGAACAAAGGCGCGGAGTTCCCATCTTGGCCCCAGTCATCGAATCGCTCAAGCAGCTTGAGCGTTATACCGAAGCCGAATTGATGGCAGCGGTCATCAGTGGGATGTTCACGGTTTTTATCGAGACACAGTCCCAGGAGAAGAGCGAATTTGGAGTACCACTTCCGCCCGTTGATAACCCGACCGGGGAGCCCCTGCCTTTGGCGGACGATGACATAGCACTGGGTAATGGAGCTGTGCAGTTTTTGGAGCCGGGAGAAAAAGCTAGCATTGCTAATCCTGGGCGCCCAAACAGCGGATTTGACCCGTTTGTCACGGCCATTCTACGGCAGGTAGGCGCGTCTTTAGAGATTCCATATGAGTTGCTGCTCAAGCACTTTACGGCTTCGTACTCAGCCTCCAGAGCAGCCTTGCTGGAAGCTTGGAAGATGTTCCGCATGCGTCGGTCTTGGATGTCAGCAGACTTCTGTCAGCCGATCTATGAGGAATGGTTTGCTGAGGCGGTTATCAAAGGCCGTATTGATGCACCTGGTATCTTTGACGATCCTCTGCTCTTTAAGGCATACACCAAAGCCGAATGGCACGGTCCTTCTCAAGGTCAGCTTGATCCTGTGAAAGAAGCAAATGCAGCTGTCATCCGGGTTGAGAATGGATTTAGCACGCGGGCTCGTGAGGCGGCTGAGCTGACTGGCTCCGAATACGAGAGCAACGTTCGGCAGCTTGCCTATGAAAAGAAGGTTCGCGAGCAAAACGGGCTTGAAGAACAAAGCGATTCATCTGTGAAGGGGGGTGAAGAAGAAGATGCCGAAGAAGATCAAGCTTAATGGCCCAGTCATAGGTGACGGCAGTGTCTGGTTATATGACTGGATTGGTATGCCATATATCAGCGCCGGAAGGCTATCGAGGGAACTGGATGATGCTCGAGGGGATGATGTCGAGCTTTATATCAATTCCCCAGGAGGATTAGTGTCTGCCGGGTCGGAAGTGTACACCATTCTGAAGGAGTACGCCGGAAAGGTGAAAGCAAAGGTCACAGGTGTAGCTGCTAGTGCTGCATCATTTTTCCTGATGGCAGCTGATGAAATCATGATGTCACCGACGTCACAATTGATGATTCATAATGCAAGGACGGGGACCGAAGGGGACAAAAATGCTCACTCCAGTAACGCTGATATGCTGAGTGGTACCGATGTCGCAATTACCAATGCATACCGTCTAAAGACAGGCAAAAGCACTGACGAATTACTGGCGCTCATGAATAAGACAACGTGGATGAATGCACAAGAGGCTGTTGGTTTTGGATTTGCTGACGGAATACTGTTTGACGAGGAAAACTCCCTGATTGCCATTACAAATAGCATCAGTGGAGAGATCCCACCGGATGTGGAAGCGAAGCTCCGCGATGTCCTGATCAGTGCCATGCTCAAGGGCGGCACCAGTAACGGCGATAAGCAAGGCCTATTTGCTGGTTTGGACTTATCGGCAATTATGCCCCAGGTATCCAACAGCATGGAAAATGAAGATGGTCAGCAAGAAAATGCTGAACCACAAACGAAGGAGGAAGAACAGCCAATGAATAAGGATGAATTGAAAGCACAATACCCCGACCTATACAACGAGATTATGAATCTCGGAGTAACGCAGGAACGGGGACGGATTACGGAACTCAATGCTCTTGCCACTGCCCCAGGTGCGGCCGAGATCGTAGCCAATGCGATTGCAGAAGGTAAGACAGCGGGCGAAGCGGCGATGGATATTGTCAAGGCTTCTGCGGAGCGTATTGCAAATGAAGGACAGCGTCGTGCCAACGATTCCCAGAACAGCGGGGTCAACGGCGTAACACCGGACGAAGCGCCGGCTACGCCAAATCCTGAAGTTACGTCTCAAGCGGAAGCTGATGCCCTGGCTGAGGAAATCAAAAATATCATGGGAGGTCGAAAATAATGCCAGCATACGAAAGCGTGCCTTATGATAACCTGATCGCCGGAATGGTCCAGCCGATTGTCACTCAATCCATTATCATTGAACCGGCTGCAGGGGCAGTATTTATCCGCGGAACTGTAATGGCTAGAACAGGGTTTTCCCCGGATGGGACTTGGATCTGCACTGTTGTTGATTCTGCTGCTGCAGGAGCTGCCCAAAAAATTCCGGTGGCTGTATTGGCCGATGAATTTGTAGATGCAACGACTGCCCAGCAGCGTGCTACGGTGTACACTCAAGGCGAATTTAACCGAGATGCATTAATTTTTGGTGGCACAGATACGATTGCAAACCACGAAGCAGCTCTGAATAACGCAAAAATCTATACCAAACGGGTCGTAAAATAAGGAGGAAAACCACGATGGCTATTAAAGATTTGTATGCATTCCCGACTTTGCTGAAGGTGATCGGTCAGCTGCCGCCGCCAAGCACATATATTTTGGATACGTTCTTCCAAGACGGTGAGACATTCGACACTGAAACCGTCGAAATCCAAACCATGAAAGGAAACAAGCCGATTGCGCCGTATGTATCTGAGCTTCAGCCAGGTAAAGTTATTCAGCGAACCGGTTTCACGGCGAAGCAATATAAGCCAGCACTGATCAAACCTGCCCGCCCTATAACTGCGATCGATCTCAAAGTACGTAGTGCCGGCGAAAGCTTGATTAACCCGGATCAACCAGAAGTACGAGCACGAAAACTGCTTGCGAAGGACATCATCGACCTTCAGGCCACGATCACTCGCCGACTGGTTCAACAGGCCTCCGAGCTTATGTTCACAGGCAAGGTGACCCAAATCGGCGAAGGTGTGAACCAGGTCATCGAATACGATTTTACCAACATCGTGACGTTATCAGGCACGGACTTGTGGAGCAATGCCGCATCTGATCCGCTCAAATTCCTGGCTGCACAGCGCAAGGCCGTCATGGATGCCAATGCACCTACACCGAACCTGGTCCTTGCTGACTACGATGCAGCTGTAGCCTTGATGCGTCATCCATCGATTCTGAAGCTCGCCGATAACAAAGGGGTGGATGTGGGCAACATCGACACGACTCTGCTTCCGGACGGTGTGACATACCATGGCCGCCTCCGTGATGTGGGCATGGACGTGTACAGTTACACCGGCACTTACACCAATGATGCTGGGCAAGAGGTTCCATTCATTCCGGCTGGAACGATTGCGATCTTGTCAACTCGCGACAAGTTCACCTTCCATTATGGCGCCAACGTCATTATGGACCCTAAAACAGAGCAATTCGTTCGGGTTATGGGCAAAATCACTCCGCAATCCTGGGTTACCGTGGAACCTGCCCAGCGCTGGCTGCAGATGCTTTCCCGTCCGTTGGCCGTGCCTTCAAACGTGGCCGGCTGGGTTGTCGCCAAAGTACTCTAATTTAACATGAGAGGATGATATCCATGGAATACATTGCTACAGGCAAGGTGTTGCATAACGGTAAGTATTACCGGCCAGGTGATGAGGTGCCCGGACTCAAAAAGGAAGAGGCCGAGCGCCTGCTTGCCCTTGAAGTGATTGAGGAAGAGAAGAAGCCCGTCAAGTCCAAGGATAACCAAAAGCCTGATGCTTAGGGGGCTGCACCATGAATTTAAGAGAGCAAATGGCGGTAGACGTACAGCAAACATTCATGAATCCGAATGAATTCGCAGAGCTTCATACGGTTTCTACTTTTACCGATGAGAAAAATCAGGCAGGACAGAAAGACCGTGTGCTTTCCATGATCGTCGAGAAGTTCACCCTGGACGGCAGACCTATCCAAAGCGCGGACGGCGTATCTGCCCATAGTGCCATTGTCCATATCGATCCTAAGATTCTGGTTTATACCCCAAGGGTGGACCAGAATTTTTATTTGGACTTTTTGAAGTATAAGGTCAAGGGAGTATCGAATGACACCGGTATCCTGAAGATCGTGCTGCAGTCCAATGGTACCCGGCCATGAGTGACTTTTTTCAGATCAAGGACAACTTTATGCAGGTAAGCCGGTCTTTGAAGCAAATGGACAAGGCCACGCGACAAGCGTTCTTGTCCAGCCTCAACCGGGCTGCACAGCGGGCAAAGACGGAAGCTGGGCGGAAGACGCGCGAGCGGTATGTGGTTAAGCAAAAGGAAGTCGTGGAGACCATCCGGATCCGGAAGGCAACTGGCAGTGCATTGAAAGCCATAATGACTTCACAAGGGTATGCAATCCCATTGATTAAGTTCTCGGTCTCTCCGAAACGCCGATTGAAAAGAGCGCCCAAGGCGATCAAAGCGGCGGTGCTTCGGGGCGGCGCAAAGAAGCCGATTCCGGGCGCGTTTGTCGCCGAAGCTGGTAGTCATACCGGCGTATTTGAGCGGGTTGGCAAAAAGCGCTTGCCTATCAAGGAGCTCCGCGGCCCTGCCGTACCGTCAATGGTTGGTAATGAAGTGGTCCGGGAGCATGTACAGCAGGTGTATGGAGAGGAAATGCAAAAGCGCCTGCCGCATGAGCTTGACCGCACGTTAGGGAGGTTGAAGATGTGACCCCAAGTATCATTATGGATAAGCTGCAGGAATACCTGCAGGAGATCACCCAAGGCATGGTTCTCGGCCCGGAACGACTCCGGCCGAACATTTACAAGGTGGATCTGCCGGCGCGTGCTACGCCCGATTATGACCCTTTGGTTCAGGAAACCGATATTACGCCTGCCCAGACCACGCTGCCAGAGGAGCGGGACGAGCGCTGGCCGTTTATCATCGTCATCTTTAACGATGCGGAGGACACGGAGGACGGTTACCGGACGGCGAATATTGACCTGACGTTTGGATGTGAAGGAAGAGGGCCCGACGGATACATGGATGTTTTGCATCTCATGGAATACGTAAGAGCCTCTTTTTTGCGAGAAACATATGAAGGATGGTCTTTCCGGCTGACACGTCCGCTCTCAATGGGATTTTACGAAGAGCAGCCCGATCCCTATTGGATGGGGTATATGTCGACGACTTGGGAAGTGCCGTCAATTGAACAGGAGGTATGGAAGAATGGGTTCTAAGAGGTACGAGGAAAAGCAGGAAGAGCAGCAGCCCACGGTGACGCTGGCTGCGAATGCAGAACCGGATGAGGTGTCGGAGACCAAGGAGGAAACCGCCGTATCCGGAACAGATCGGGAGCAGCTGATCTACATCGGCCCGTCAATTCGGCAGAATGGCGTTGGGATCCGGACGAATCAGACGTTTCTGGGCGGTCATCCTAAGTATTTCGAGCCGTTGTACACAGCTTATCCACAAATCAAGGCGCTTTTTGTGCCCGTCAATAAGCTGCAGGAAGCAAAAAAACAAATTAACACGACAGGCACGGCATTGAATGCTGCAATCCTGTCCCTGAAAGGAGTGTAAGGCATGGCAGAATTTCATGGCGTAAAAGCCTCAGAGACATTCGCCCGGAAGGCAGCGGTGGTGCAAACCAACACGTTGCCTTTTTATATTGGCACGGCGCCGATCAACCAGGTCGCCAATCCGGCAGATGCCGTCAACAAGGTTATCCTGGCAAACAGTTTTGAAGATTTCAAGGCCAAGCTGGGATATTCGGAGGATTGGAAGTCGTTTACCTTGTGTGAGGCAGCGCAAGCCCATTTTGTCGATAATGAACAGTCTCCTATCGCGTTCGTCAACGTCCTGGATGTGGCAGATAAGGAAACGACCGTACCGGCAGCGGCTGTCTTTACAGATGGTCTCTATACGATCGAAAAGGAAGGCGTCTTGAAAGGCTCGGTAAAGGTCAGTGACGGCTCCACCAACTATCAGGCGGGGAAAGACTTCTCTTTGACATTCAACGATGCCGGCAAACTTGTGGTCGCGATTCTGCCCGGCGGGAGTGTTCCGGCGGGGACGACGTCGCTGCAGGTTGGATACGACGCTCTCAAACCTTCTGCGGTCAACGCAGCGAGGATCATCGGCGGGACCGATTCACAGACCGGAGTCCGGACTGGGCTCGAGCTCATCGAGGATGTGTTCCTGGAGACTTCATACGTCCCGAACCTGATCGTGGCCCCGGGCTTTTCGGATGACCCGATAGTAGCAGGGCTCCTGGTCGCCAAGGCAAAGAACATCAATGGGCTGTTTGAGGCCTTCGCCGTCACGGATCTGGATGCGAGCCAGAAGTATATGGACGTTGTAGCCTGGAAGGAGGACAACGGGTATACAGACCATGGTCAGGCGAATACCTATCCGATGCTGACATATAAGGGCAGGACATACCACTCCTCTACACTGATTACTGCGGCCATGGTAGCGACGGACCAGTCTAACGGTGGCGTGCCTGTCGAGACCCCATCGAACAAGATGATTACAGCCGACGGCATGGTCTACAAGGACGGAACGCCAGTCAATATCCCATTTGATCAGGCCAATATTCTCAACGCGAACGGCATTGTGACGGCGATTCGTTGGCCCGACGGCTTTCACGCTTGGGGGAATTACACAGGTGCCTATCCTGAATTTACGGATGCACAACGGGCGTTTATCCCGGTGCGGCGTATGTTCAGTTATGTGAAGAACAATCTCGTCCTTCGCCATTGGCAGCAGGTGGATAATCCGCTCAACATCAGGCTCATTCAATCGGTGGCCGATGGCGCCAATGTTTGGATCAATGGTCTTGTCGGTGCGGGTTATTTGCTCGGCGGACGTGTTGAGTTTTTGACGGCAGACAATCCAGAAGACCAAATGGCAAAAGGAAAGATGGTTTACCGTGTGTTTATCACGCCTCCATCCATGGCGCAGGAAATCGAATTCATCGTCGCTTACGACGCATCATATCTGGCTGCTTTAACGGCAGCGTAAGGAGGCATAATCATGGCAGGAAATATCCCGGTAAAACTCGAGGGCATGGCCCTGTTTATGGAGGGGAGCAATACGGATTTTGCGACGGGAGATATCACGCTTCCATCGCTCACACCTATGTCCGACACGATTTCGGGGGCGGGCATTTTGGGTGAGGTTGACCTACCTTCTCCCGGTCATTACGGCTCGATGGAATTGGGCATCGCATGGCGGACGATTAACAAGGATGCTTTCCGACTGGTTGGCTCACAAACCAAGGGGCTTGAAATCCGTGGAGCCTTTAAAGAGTTCGATAAAGCCCAGACCGCTTTCGTCACACGTGCGATTAAAATCGTTGTCCGGGGCGTCGGTAAGGGCATGGATCTAGGAACACTCTCAGTCAACGCAACGACTGATACCACCAACACCATTGAAGCCACATACCTCAAAATCTTTATCGACGGGGAAACGGTGTTTGAGCTGGACAAATTTAATTACATTAGCCGGGTAAACGGCGAGGACGATCAGGCTGATGTGCGGAAAGCCCTTGGAATGGCTTAATAAAGAGAGGAGACAAAAGTTATGAGCGAAAGCGAATTGAAACCAGAAATGCAGGAAACGCAGCAGGCCGGGACGGTGGTTAAACTGTCCCGGCCTTTTACTTGGGAAGAGAAGGAGTATACCGAGCTTCTCCTGGACTTCGAAAAGCTGTCTGGTGATGAAATTATGTCTCTTGAGGCAGATTTTCTTGAGTTAAACGCAGGGAAAAACTTTTTGATCTCTCTCAAGAAGGAACATCCGACCTATCAAGCTGTATTAGCTGCAAAGGCCATGGGCGTGCATTTCAACTTTTTGAAGAAACTGCCTGCCAAAGACTTTAACAAAGTGACGGTCGCAGCCAGAAATTTTTTGAGCGGTTGGGATTAGCCGAGGACCCTCCTGCCGAGCTTATGGAGATTTGTTTCGTAATCGCAGAAGCCGGGGGATCACCACTTGATTATTTTTCCCGACCTATACGCGATATAAAGAAATGGTTGAAGGCTCGGAACAGCTTTGTGAAAAAGCGTAACGATCGATTAAATAATCCACCGGAGGGAGGGGGTTAATCATGCCAAAAAAATATGAAATGTCGTTTGAGCTCAATGGCGACATCGACCCCCGGATATCCCGTACGTTTGATTCATTGTCCAAGGACGTAACGGACCTCGGGAAAGATTTCAATAGCCTCCAGCGGACAAAAGGCTTCCGTAAGGTCACCCAGGATGCCCAAGAGGCTCAAGGAGCCTTTCACGAATTGCGGCAGGATGTAAAGGAATTCGGAGAGGTATTTGAGAAGACGCTGCAGTTCACCGGCGCCCATAAGATCATCACGACGGTCAGTGACATGTTTTCAGGCATGGTCAGTGATGTTGGCTCTCTTGATGACTCTGTCCATCAAATGGGCGCTGCAACTGGTGCAACGGCTCAGGAAATGGTGCAGTTTAAGGAGGTCATCCAAGGCATTTACGAGGCCAACATCGGCGAAGGATTCAATGACATCGCGAACGCCTTGGTGAATGTCCGGCAAGTGACTGGGCAAACAGGGGCGGCTCTTGAAAATACCACGAAGAATGCCCTAATCCTTAAGGATACATTTGGATATGACGTCAATGAAACAGTCCGGACGACGGATGCCCTTATGCGGAACATGGGCCTGACGGCGGACCAAGCGTTTAACCTGATTGCCCAAGGTAGTCAGAAGGGGCTCGATCGATCTGGCGATTTCCTGGACACGATTAACGAATACTCAGTCCAGTTCAAGGACGCCGGATACAATGCTGAAGAGATGTTTAGTATCTTGGAATCCGGGATTAAAAAGGGCACGTTTAACCTTGATAAAATGGGGGACTTGCTCAAGGAATTTAACATTCGGATCAAGAGTGGGGACAAGGTAGTCACTGATTCGCTTGATCAATTATTTGCTCCAGAAGACATTGAACAGTTTATTGGGGCTCTATCGAAGGGCGGGGCTAAGGTCAAGGAGTTTAGAGAGCTATCCAACATAGCTGGTAAGGATGTAGCCAAACGGCTTGTCACATCTCTTAAAAAGGGTGGCGCTACAGCAGCTAAAGCATCTTCACTTATCGTAGGCTACATGAGTGATAGTTCCAAAATTATTGACGGCCTTGCGGATGCTACGATTCGCCCGCGGGACGCCCTTGACTCGATTATAAAGCAGCTGGATAAGGTCAACGATGCCAACGTTAGAAATGAGCTCTCTGTCGGCTTGTTTGGTACGCAGTTTGAGGATTTACGGGCGTCTGCGGTAGCAGCTCTCCAAGATACCAACGGTGAATTCAATAAGACCTTGGATACTATGAAACAAATCGAGGGTGTGAAGTACAGCAGCCTGACGAAGGACATCCAAAAGCTCGGCAAGGAATTGATGACCGACGTGGTAATCCCGATTGGCGAGGACCTCATGCCGGTTCTTCGAGATATGACCGCTTGGGCCTCTGACAACAAGGATGTCATCAAGACTCTGGCCCTTGGCGTCCCGGCCGCTATGCTCACCAAAAACGCGGTATCAATGTCGAAGGATTTTGCCAAGGTGGGCAAGTCACTGTTTGATACGACTGGCGGGGTCAGCAAGTTCGGCAAAGCTCTCAGCCTTATGACCAATCCAGTGGGGATCGCTGTCGGTGCCCTTGGGCTTATCACGACTGGGGTCATTGCCTATAAACATCATCAAGAAGAGGCACGGCAGGAACTGCTTAAGATGGGAGGTACGCTGGAGAAATCCTTTGATGATTATGGATCAATTGACCATACGACAAAGAGAACACAAAATCTGATTCGTGAGTATGATCGTCTTAATGATAAGATCAAAAGCTCAAAGACACCTGCAGCTGAGCTGACCGAGGCCCGCCGAAAGATGGCTGATGTCGAAAAGGAACTTATTGATCTTAATCCCCAGATCCTCAACGCAGAAGATGCTAAGAGTGAATCATTCCGTGAACAGCTTAACGTTGCTGACAAATTGAATCAAACTCAACTTCAGATGCAACGTCGTGATCTTGAATCCAATGTTATGAAAGCTGAGAAAAATCTGCCGAATCTTGTGACCGAATATGAGACGATGCAAGATAAGGTAAGGGATTACGAAAAGTCTTATCTGGATGCAAAGAAAGCTTATCAGCAGTTTGAAAGCTATGCTGAAAAAGCTCGGGAAATCTACATTTCAACACAGACTGGTAGCGAAGAACAAAGACGACAAGAGGAAAGTCTTGCAAACAAAATTTATGATGCTACGGGTGAATCATACTTTGGGAAGCTGGGTCAGCTTTCTGAGACAAGAGATCAATATCAGGCCACGTACGAATCGATTCGTGAAAATCTCAATAATACCCAGCAGTCAATTTTAGACGTTCAAAAAACCTATCAGCAATTATATGACACTCAAGTGAAATTAATAGAGATGCAGGACCTTGGCGGCCAGTCTGTCCAGAATCAAGCGGCACGCTACTCTAAGATGACCGATGCTGAGAAAAAGCGGTTTGATCAAGCAATGAGGGAGATTCAGGATCTCAATTCCGAGATGAACGCCCTACCGCTATCTAAGCAAATCGACCTTAATGTCATTTGGACTCAAGCCGGATTTGATGCAATTCAAGCTGCTCAAAAATCCCTAACAGGTAAGCCCAATGCCGCAATCAAGAAACCGCAGATAACTGCGTATGCTGAAGGTGACAAGATCACTCGGCCAACTGTGGGGTTGCTGGCTGAGGCTGGTTATGATGAATATGCGATACCGATCAATAATTCTAAGCGGTCCCGCGGATTGTGGGCGGAAGCTGGGGCTGCCTTGGGAATGAATCCTTTTGGCGGAAGCTTCGCTCCGGTATACAATCCGCAAATCACCATCCAGGGTAACGCCGACGCTGCTGTCGTCAAATCGGTACTCAAGGATTCACAACGTGAATGGGAGCAGAATATGGCTGCTTGGAAAAGGCAGCAGGAACGGAGGAACCTTGCGTGAGCACGTACAGGACCATCCAGGGAGATACTTGGGACGGGATCGCCTTTAAGATCGCGGGCACCGAAGAGTTTATGACGCCTCTCATGCAGGCGAATCCGGATTATGTGGAGACCGTGATCTTTCCGACAGGAATCACGCTGAACATTCCTGAAATCGTCATTCAGGAAGCTGATATACTGCCTCCGTGGAGACGGGAGGAAGACGTATGACCAGCCTGGTAGAAAACGGTCGGTACGCCTTCCTCTCTATTTTTTTTAACGGGGTGAAGGTGGATGCTGACCTTGAGCCGTATCTGATGAGCTTTTCCTATAACGACGGATACGCTGGACAGGCTGATGACATTACCATTCAGCTTGATGATGGGGAAGGGCGGTGGATCAAAGGCTGGGTCCCGGTCATTGGCGATGAGATCAAGGCTGAAATCGTAACCTGGCACTGGGAGAAGGCGGGGGAGAAGAAGAAACTGCCCTGCGGGAAGTTCTTCCTCAAATCATTTACTTATGCTGGCATGCCGAACGTGGTAACTATGGAAGCCAGCGCACTGCCCGTGGAAGGAAACTCTGCCAAACAGGAGAAACGCTCCAAGTCCTGGGAGAAAACCAAACTCAAAACGGTGGCCGGGGAGATTGCTGCCAGAGCAAAGCTAAAACTGGTGTATGAATCGTCTTCAAACCCGACCTATGACCGGCTTGATCAGACAGAGCAAACGGACTTCGAATTTCTACTCGAAATTGCCCGGCGGGAAGGTATTACGCTGAAGGTGAGCGGGTCAAAGCTGGTTATGTTTGACGAAGAGGTCTATGAGAAAAAATCGCCGGCTATGACCATTGAGCTTGGGAAATCCAATGTGCTGAATTATTCTTTTGGAACAAACAGTGAGAGCACGGCCTATGGGTCCTGCGAGGTCGTGTACACGGCCCCGAAGACAAAGAAGGAAGCGTCCAAGACGGTCAAAGGCTCATACAAGCTGCCCAAAGCGAGCGGCATGCCTGTCTTGAGAGTAAATGAACAGGTTGAGTCCGCAGCCGAGGCTAATCGTTTGGCAAAGAATCGACTCCGCGAGCAGAACAAAAAGGCCGGGCTTGCCAGAATCACTCTGGAAGGTAACACGGGCATCGCGGCGGGCCAGACGATCACCATCAAGGGATGGGGATATTTTGACGGAAAATACATCATTGAGAACGCAAACCACAGCGTTGACGCAACTGGAGCATATACAACCGATATCGATATCAGAAAGGTGCTGGGGTGGTAATGGCAAATTTGCTCGCTGAAATGGTCAAGATCGGTGAATGCTCCACTGTAGATTTTGACAGCGGAACAATCACAGCGACGTTTCCGGATCGGCAGGATAAAGTATCCCGGGACATTCCCGTAATCATTTCTGGAGGAGCGGGCGCCGTCAATGGAATGCCGCAGCCGGGCGATACCGTTGTATGCCTCATGTTGGGAAACGGCAAGAGTAACGGGGTATGCTTAGGTATCATTCCAGACATTGTGCCGGGCACGGCCAACCAGCAAGGCGTTTATTTTGAGGATGGCAGCTATGTCTATTACGACCGGGCCCAGCAAAAGCTGATGATAAAGGCGGCCAGCGGCGTGCAGATCGATGGCGATCTCACGGTTACCGGGCGGGTGGCTGCGGCAAATATCGAATGAGGAGGGCGCAAGTATGGCTTTACCTGATGGAGTTGGCGTCCTTGGCGACATTGTCTTTATAGTGACATCTTACAAGATCCGGACGTTTGAAGGGCTCACACGCACGTCCAATGACCGCTGGGCCAGTAATGAAATAATCCATAAGAAGCCGCGCAGCCAATTCCTCGGCCCCGGGCTTGATACCTTTGACCTGACAGTCCGCGTGGATGCACGTCTCGGTCTGAATCCCCGGGCCGAGGTAGACAAATTGGTGCAGTACAGCCGGGAGGGGAAGGTCATGAAATTTACTGTAGGCGGTAAGGGGATGGGCGTAGACCGGGTGAAGATCACGGGTCTTACGCAGAACTGGGAGAAGCTCGATAACCGCGGCAATCTGATCAGCGCGACCTATTCTTTGACATTGGAGGAGTACGTATGACGACAACCTATACCGTTACCACGGATTCCCCGGAAATCAAGCTCGGCCTGACCGGTGTTGAGTCAGTAAAGCAAAACATCCGCCTGATTTGCACGACGGTGGTCGGTTCCTGTCCGTTAGATCGGGCTTTTGGCGTTGATCCGGTCCTAATTGACCAGGCGCTGCCGGCGGCGGGGGCATTGCTGCAGGTGAATATACAGGCTGCCATTGAGGAGTTTGAGCCCCGGGCGGCAGTGACCGACATCCAATTAGACTGGCAAGGCACGAAGTTGGTCCCGACGATCAAGTTTATCATGATAGAGGAGGCGAGCGGCTGATGGAGTTTGTTGATTTACCAAATGTCCAATACACAGACCAACAAGTCCAGACGATCCGGGAAGCATCTATAAAAGCAGTCGAAGCCAAGACAGGACGAACGATGAACCGAGCGGATCCGGAACGGATTTTATTGCTTGCTTTGGTGGACGAAATTATACAGCTGCGGGTCCTGATCGACCAAGTCAAGAAGTCGGACCTGCTGAAATATGCAAGGAAGGGAGCGCTCGATCATTTGGGCGCTCTTTCTAATGTTTACCGATTGGATGCAGCGGCAGCGCGCACGACAATCAGGTTTACTTTATCGATACCTCTCACATCTCCCCAGACCATCCCGGCGGGGACTAGAGTCGGCGTCCAGAACAGCGGCGGCGCCATGTACTTCACTACCTCTGAAACGGGGGGCATCCCGGCCGGAGGCGTGTCGGTGGATGTGTCGGCGACGGCCAGCGTGCAAGGGACAGCCGGAAACGGATATATCCCTGGGCAGGTAAACACGATCATGGACCCACTCCCTTACGTGCAAAGCGCCGTCAATGTAACGGAGAGCGCTGGCGGCGCGGATGTCGAAACGGATGAGGCATTAAGGACGCGCATACGCCTGGCACCGGAAAGCTTCAGCACGGCTGGCCCGCGTGAAGGATACATCTACTGGGCCAAGACGGCGAGCCCGGCGATCATCGACGTGGCCGCGGTCTCCCCGGCAGAGCGCGAGGTATTGGTCATACCATTGCTGCAGGGCGGCGAGCTGCCGACGCAGGACGTTATCGACCAGGTCAGTACTGTGCTTAACGATCGGGCGATTCGGCCCCTCACCGACCACGTAACCGTGCAGGCACCGGAGGTGGTGCCTTATGATGTCACTCTGACCTTTTACATTGCATCATCCAATGTGGCGGCGGAGACGACGATCCAGGCAGCGGTGAACAAGGCGGTGGAAGAATACGTGCTTTGGCAAAAATCTAAGCTCGGTCGGGACATTAACCCATCGGAGCTTATTTGGCGTGTGAAGTCGTCCGGGGCGCTGAGGGTCGATGTGACGGCACCCACGAACATAGAGGTATCCGAGCTGCAGGTGGCTCAAGAGGGCAACGTAAATATCACCTATGGAGGGCTGGTCGATGACTGACGTGAGAAACATGTCTCTGCTCGACCTGCTGCCAACGAGTATAAAGTATGATCCAGAGGTCGTTGTCATCGCGAAGGCATTGGATGAGCAGATGAGGGTGGCCGTTGACGAGGTGTACAAGCTGCCACTGTTCTCGCGCTTGGATCAATTGACCGATGAGGAAGCCGACGAGCTGGCTTGGCAGTTCCACGTCGACTTTTATGACTCGACGCTGCCAATCGAACAAAAGCGGGCGCTCGTAAAGAACGCATTTAACTTCCACCGTCGGAAAGGGACGCCCGCGGCGATCGAGGATCTGATCTCGATTCTCTTCGGCGAAGGAAAGGTCGAGGAATGGTTCGAATACGACGGTGTTCCCGGGCGGTTCCAGGTGGTTACGAATAATCCGGCCGTTACGCAGGAACGAGCTCAGGAGTTTTACCGGGCCGTAGAGTCGGTGAACCGGCTCTCGGCAAAGTTAGAACGGGTCATTTTGTCTCGGGTTGAAGAACTGCGAAATTACACTGGCTTTGCTATTCAGATTGGCGAATTTATTAGAATTTAGGTGGGTGATTAAATGTCAGCTTTTACAAAGGCATTAACAAACAAAGGGGTGGCACTTCAGGCCAAGGCGCAATCCGGGGTCCAATTGAAATACACCAAATTTGTAATCGGTGATGGGCGCCTTACTGGTCAGTCGATGCCGGCGCTTACCAATGTTATCAGCCCCAAAAAGAGTGTGCCGATTACGAAATTAAAAATGACCCCGCCTAACCAGGCTACTGTCGGGTTTGTTTTGTCAAACCAGGACGTTTCTACGGGCTTCTTTTTCCGAGAACTCGGGCTTTATGCCATGGATCCGGACGAGGGAGAAATCCTTTACTTATACGCAAACGCCGGGGAAACTGCCGACTACATCCCTCCAGGAACGACGGGGACAGTGACAACTCTGGAATGTGAGAACTTGGACGTTAACAGCGGGTATGGGACCTCCATTGATAGCACACAATTGGGGGCTACTGGCGGCAAGTGTGTCAAGTTCGAATATGCGACCAATGGTAATGGTAAGGCTGCAAAAAGTGGTGATACCATCAAAAATCTGTTGGGCAACAAGGCTGGTCAATTTAGGATACGAGCTCGAGTCAAAGTGGACAACAAAGCCTCAACGGACAAAACATACGTGCTGTGCATGCAAAATCCGCAGACGTTAACTCCGTTTGAGCAGACAAAGGGCGCGGGCACGCCTAGTGACGAACAGTTGATGTTTTCACCCAGTCAGATGAGCACAGACTGGGCGTGGGTGGAGCTGCCATTTTATTGGGATGGTGTGCAACCCGTTGAGTTATGGACGGGCAGACCGCCGGGGCTTTCCCTAGGTACTACGATCTGGGAGGACCAAATCCAATTTATCAGTGAAGCAGGCGGCAGTAACGGAAGCAGCGACGTTATTGAAAAAAGCTTCGACATTTTGGCTTTTGTGGGTCAGGCGACCAACGTGACTGCAATAATCGATCAGTCGCTTATATATGTGACTCACCCAGAGCTGCAGGAGGCAATCGAAGGGGTCAAGGTCGAAGTGCCAAACGCCACCCTTGATAAAAAAGGTATCGTGCAGCTATCCAATGCGACGGACGGCACACGGGAAGATGTGGCGGCTACCGAGAAGGCAGTGAAGGCTGCTTATGATAAAGGCAAGGACGGGGTAACGGCAGCCGGGACAGCGCAACAGGCGGCCGAAACGGCGAACAATAATATAGGTCCACTTGCCAATTTAAAGACGGCAGCGAAGGGCAAACTGGTGGATGCTATAAACGAGGTTTTTACATCTGGCGCTGACGCAAAGCAAGGGATCGTAAACGCGTTGAGCGCCTTGGGCATAGCCGCATCCACAAGTGAAACATGGGCCAGCCTTACAGCTAAATTCACTGCTGGAAAAATTTTTGGGCCGGGTAATGAAATACCTGTAGAACGTCTTCAAGATTCTGGCGCGTCACCTGTTCAGGTCAGAACATATGAGGCTGGTTATACTAATTCTACAAGTGCTTTTGAAGGAAAAGAAAAAGGGGTTATTGCTGATAGAGGTCGAGATAGACTTGCGGCATTTAATTTTAACGGGGTAGCGACGCACAAGCTGTCTACTGGGGAGCAAATTGGTCGCTTCTCTTTAGGAAATGGTATAAGATGCGCAGCCTATTGGCCCGAACAAGGCGTGTTATTTTTTGAGTATGGCTACAACATTTATAAATTAGATATAATGACCGGAGTTAGCATAAATTGGTCCAGCGGCGTGTATCCAAAAATATCAGAGCCCGCGTATGTCATTGAAGTAACTGCTGCGGGTGAATTGTATGTGGTTACTCAGAACTATTTTTTTAAATTTAGCGCTACTGGAGCCGTAATCTTTTCTACTTCGATATCTACGTATCTTGGTTCTTATAATGCTTTTGGGAATACAATATCTATTGATCCTAAAGACGGTTCAGTTATTCTAACTGGGTATAGTACAGCAAATCAGCCGTACACTAATTTTATTAGGGTAAATGGTGCTACTGGTGCCTTAATTAAATCTATTCCTACAACATTGGGTTTTATTTATCCGTCGATAACAAAAATAGACCCGGATGGCAATATTGTGCTACTTATTGGTGGTCAGAGGATAAACACGTATTGGGGAGACTTCCGAACAAATTCGCCATCGCTGTCTATAGTCGGCAATTTTGAATCTTTTGATATGGACAAAGGCGGAAATATATATGCATTAGGGCCTTCCAATTCAATGACGTACTCTGGTTATATATACAAGTATAGGAAAGGATCTTCTGCTCTCGTCTGGATGTCTGTTTTTACAGGCTCATTCTTGGCAGGAATTGGTGGTATAAAAGTAGAGGTTAATACAAATAGAACTAACGATATATTAGACATTTTCACAAATTCTATTAAGCCGGCTGCGTACAACTCAGTATTACATTTTAAACAGACAGTAACGCTGAAATCTACCTCTGATTAAATACAAAGTTAATGTGCGGTAACTACAAAAAAAGGAGTGAGACGAAATGATAATGTTTGGTGTGCATAAGGAATCAGAAGCAAGAGCGGAGGTTACGGGAATGTACTTCATGCCTCTCGACGAAGAAAATGGCCTTGGTAAAACTAAAGAAGAGTTGGAAGCCGAGGGCAACCTGTTTGTGGACGAGGTTTTGCAGCCCCCTGGTGAGCAAAGCGGCAAAAGGTCCGTGCTTTATATCAACCCCGAAACGCTGGAACAATGGTATGAGTATGTTGATAGACCATTGACGACAGAGGAAAGACTTGCCGATGCCGAATCCAAAAACGGCGAGTTGACGCAAGCAGTCGCAGAATTAAGTATGGCATTAGCGGCCGTGATGGGCGCTTAACGAAGGGAGGTGAAAAACGATGACAACATACACCAAGGACAGCGGATTGGTTAAAATTTGGGTTGGACTGGTTATGAATGGCGATTATAAGCTTGAACAAGTTCCAAAGTTGTTTAACCTGAAGGAAGTCGTTACCGAAGTAATCAACGGCACAGCAGCCTAACAAGCGTTCCGATAATCGGAGCGCTATTTTTATGCCCTCGGGAGTGGTCTGAGGGCTTCTTTTTATACAAAGAGAAAGAGGGGGAAGGGGCATGGAAGAAAAGTTCGGGGGAGCTGCAGCAATACTTGGAGTCGTAACCGGCTTTTTGTACGGGGGGTGGAACGGGATGATGACCGCACTCTTAGTCTTGGTTGTTATTGATTTTCTGACTGGTTTTATAGCTGCGTGGATCCGGGGTGAACTGCGAAGCATGAAGGGCTATATCGGTATTGCTAAAAAAGTCGGAATATTCATGTTTGTGACAGTCGCGCATGTGATCGACGGAGTCTTAGGGGATATGCACTATCTCCGGGATGCCGTCATCTTTTTTTACTTGGCAAACGAGCTTTTGTCCATAATCGAAAACGCCGGGAAGATGGGTGTACCTCTGCCGCCGGCGCTGACAAACGCAGTGCTGGTTTTGCAGGAAAAGGCAGGAGGGAAAGGAGAGGGTAAACGTGACGACGCTTGATGTAATTAAGGCAAAATCGGCCCCGGCATTGTACAACCTAAACCGGGCGGTTCAGTACGCTGCCGAAAAGTTGATCGAACGCTGCTATGAGCGCGGAGTGGAGATCCGAATCACGTGGGGCTATCGCACAGCTGCACAACAACAGGCCATGTATGATCAAGGCCGCACCGCACCGAGCAAAGCAAAAGGCGAACCGATCGTTACCAATGCAAAGCCAGGCCGATCCAATCACAATTATGGATTGGCTATCGACTTTGTTTTGATCAAGGGCGGATATGACATGAAGGCCGATAACGACCATGACGGCATTGCCGATTGGATCGAAGTTGTCACGCAAGCCAAGTTGCTCGGCTTTGCATGGGGTGGAGACTGGAAGAGCTTTAAAGATTATCCGCATTTCGAGATAATGTTCGGTCTTAACATTGACCAGCTGCAGGCGGGTAAGCGTCCAACTGTGGCGCAAGAGCAGGCGGTAATAGACAATATCAAAGCATTGGAGGCGGCAGAGTGTATGAGCAACATAGCAGAGCTTGAGACAAAGGTAAAAGAACAGAACGAGGCGCTTCAAGCGCTTGAGAAGCGCACAGTGGCCTTAGAACGGCTAGTTAATGCTTCGGGTAACCAAACACCGCCAGCATGGGCACATAAGGCGCTGGAGGCTGCCAAGGCGGTCAACGCTATCACAACATCAAATGACAAGTCACAAGCGGAGCTGGTTATCATCCAGGTCCTTAATAATTTGGGGCTGTTTGATCCAGGTATTAAAAAATTAATCGATCTCAATCGGGAGGGCGAGTGCAAATGAATAGTAAATGGAGGAATTATGGTCTTTGGGTTTCACTGACCGCTGCTATGCTTCTGGCGGTGCAGGCTGTAGGCGGTTTGTTTGGTCTGCAGGTTACGCCGGAGCAATATGATGGCATTGTGGCCGCGGTTAACTCGGTATTAGGTGTTCTGGTTTTGCTCGGGATCGTGAGTAATCCAGATGCGGGCAAAGGATTTACTGACAAAGATAAAAAATGACGAAGACCCTGCTGGCTATGTGCTGGCAGGGTCTTTTTAAATTTATTGTTGACTACTAAATATTCCCACAATACACTTGTTCACAGATATAAGTATTTTAGGGGGATATTATGAATAAGTCGATCTATAAAAAGTGGTGGTTTTGGCTAATAGTTTTGTTTATTATTGGCACAATTATTAATGCGATAAAGAAGGACGATCCAAAAGAAACAGACGAGCCATCAAAAGAAGTAGCAATTGAAAATGTAAAGGAAGGCTCTATTCAAGTTGGAACTCCCAAACAGACTAAAGAAACAGATCAGCAAACTCAGACTGAGAAACCATTACAAAAAAATATTAATAATGATATTGTGCAGGTCACAAAATCAGGTGGTTTAGGGGATAAAAAGTTACTAATTGAAAAAAATTACGGGAATGATGAAAATGAGCCAGACTCTGGTCTGTCTGCATATAAAAACAAAACGCTCCTTGTCATGTATTACGATGATATAGCAATTAATGTAACCCTTAATTTTGAAGGATCTGGTAACAAGAAAGTTGATGAAGCTTTAATAGAGACAAAGGCAATAATGCCTACTGACGCTGTAAAAATCAAAGAGTACAAAGCTGATGAGAATCGGGATGTTATTCAGTTTGAGAGCGAGAGTCTTGCAAAACAACTCAAGGGATTTTACGAAGGACAGGATGATTTAAAAGCGGGTACTTTTATTGTCATACTTAAGCATGACGATAGAGGAGTTTATGCGGCAATAGTTGCTGCAGGTAACAATCCATAACTCCAGGGGGATTTTATATTTACAGGATCGTTAGCCGTTGTACAATCCAATACCATCGGTAAAAAGACCCTGCTGGCTTAATCGCTGGCAGGGTCTTTTCCTGTTTCATCATTCAAAATTGGTTCGTAATATTTTTCCTCGGCTATTTTTCGCGCCTTTATAGCATCTTCCTTTTCTGAGAAGTATCCTAGAGATATTTGTTTTCCCTTAAATCCAATGTGCGCCGTCCATTTCTGACGTGCTTCGTTCCATCTCACGCCTTTATGTCCGCTTTTATTT
Source organism: Paenibacillus sp. SAFN-054 (assembly GCF_051966755.1). NCBI lineage: Bacteria > Bacillati > Bacillota > Bacilli > Caryophanales > Paenibacillaceae > Paenibacillus > Paenibacillus sp. SAFN-054. The sequence continues at coordinate 151,077 of NZ_JBQCKS010000005.1, read as the reverse complement.
CCTTTATGAAGCTTTGCCTTCAAGGCAGTTTTTCTCGTCCCGTCTACCCGATCAGCCTTTTCGTGTTCCCGAGCTCCGTTATCCCGTTTGGTTTCTCTCTTACATCCACAGCTTTTATAGCGCCCGTGACGTAAATCCACACCCAAAACATAAATGGTTTCTCCGCAACTACATTTACATTCCCAGAGTAAGGTGTTATGTTTTCCTCGTTTATCGCTAAGTCGTACAACCGTCAAATCACCAAATTGTTGGTCTGTAATATCAATACGTTTAGGCATCGTGTACACCTTCAAACCTACTTTTTAACCACAGAGGCCGCCCCTCAAATAGAGCATCTGGCCGTGGGAATCGATCTTCTTTTCCGCGATACCCCGGATTTAACATAGCCATTGCTGTCTTAGTAACGTTTTGCCGCGTGGTACCGATATGCTCGGCCAACCACGCGGCTCCCACGTATTCGAGAGGCGGGGCTACTTTACCAGTGTCACGCCTACAGGGTTGTTCCAGTCGCAGATCGAGGATTCGTCGGTGATTTCTGGGTCGATGATCGTCCAAGCAAGTATGTATTCGTTGCCTTCTGCGTCAACTGCTAGGGCCGTGTACATTTCTCCATCATCACTGATATGCGGGTCTTGAGTTGTTTTTAGGGTTTTTCCTTCCCAGTCAATAACCGTCGAGTTATATTCGTTCAGATCGTTAAATGATTTCATTGTGTTATTCTCCTTTTTCCCTCATCCGGTATCTCCGGCTTTTTGGTTTCTGCCGTTCGTGTTGTTTGCTCTGATATTAATATAACTAAAATGGTTTCCTAAAGCAACCGAACATATTACGAACGAAATGTGAAATAAAAAAAATCGCCCTTCAGGTAAAGGCGAGTATAGTGATTTTAAACGATAAATTTTGTGAATACCGGACTGCGCAAAAGTCCTGACTTGGTCCAGTTTCTCATTTTGACTTGGGCCCGGATATGCGGCTCCAGGTAAACAAAATTGCGATCATCTCCGGATATAATCCCCTTGCTCACCCCATAAAATGCTCTCTTTTCATTTGGGCCAGGACCATGCTCGATGATCCCTGTTGGCCGCAGCTTGCCGGAACCATCTGCGACTGCCGTTAACCAGCCAAACTCTTCCTTGCGATATCCCGTGATAAATACCTCGGCATACGACCAGTTTATGACTTTGCGCCAGGCGTCCGATCGGCGGCTGACGTATTGGCTATTCATTCTCTTGCCGACCATTCCCTCCATGCCCCAAGCCTCAATCTGTTCAAATAAAGCTTCTCCAGCACCCTCGACGTAAGGGGTAACCCCCAATGAGCTTGCCGGCATATTAATGCTGCTCAGGATGGCCTTGCGCTCCATGAGCGGCAGCCGACGGAGATCACGGCCTTTATAATGCAAGATATCAAAAACAACGAAAGTGACGGGGAGCGTCCGGGCCAGCTGCTTAATCTTTTCGTCCTTTTTGGCCTGAAACCTAGACATGACTGCCTCAAAATCTGATACTCCAGTCTCCGGATCGACACATGCGACTTCGCCATCCAGGATGATGTCATCGTCAAATGGTGTATGCAACTCGGGGTATTGCCTGGTGCAGTCGTTGTTATGGCGTGTATATAATCGGATTGCTCCGTTTTGCTGCGAAAATATTAATCTATGGCCGTCCACCTTTGGTTCAAAAATGTAATTTGAATGCGAAAAAGGTGAGGGGGCTGTAGCAAGTAACATCGGGCTAATAAACATAAAACCACCTCTGCTGTAATTATAGCGGTTCTTCGGGAATGAATGAGGTGGTAAGTTTTTGAATTAGATCTTGTATTGATTACTACTTACTCCGTCGATTTTATCGAATAAGATTTCCTTTGCTCTTCTTGCTAAAGTCCCAGGTTTGTTTTTTTCCATAAAACCAAAAACAGTTTGAGGAGTGTAGTCATCTTTATGTTCGTTGTTATAACCGATCCAATTTTTCAAAACTATTAGGGCATCTGCAATTTTATAAGGCTCCCAAGGTCTCATTACTCTTAAACATTCAAGGAGAAGGAATAAGTAGATACTGGATCCGTCATAGTATTCCTTCAGCTGTACTAATTCTAGGGGATATGGAGACTCGGTCAATTTCATACCAACTTCTATGCCAACTGGATAATTCATTTTTGACACCTCTGCAATAGCTTGTTCTATACTGCACCCTCTGTTAATTCTGACAATTAGAAAATCAATAATATCCATTACATTAACATAGCCCATCCAATGCCTTCCCACGAATATAACCCCCCACTTTTAGATTGCTTATATTGAATTAATTATATATGCGAGAAGGAATAAGGGGAATATTTACATTGATTAACGAACGCCTGTTTGGGTATAATTTAGGAACAATTGTTCTTGTTAATACAAAATCAGGAGGCGAGCATGATGCTTGCAGACATCGATCGAAAAATACTCCGAATCCTCTACAACTATTCAAGCGGCCGACGCCGATTGCCGTCCATGGAGGAACTGGTCATCAAGACGGGCAAGACAAAGCAGGACATCCGGCAGGCATTGATCAACCTGGAGGATCAACTGTTTATTATTTGGGATGATAAACGACTGGTGGAATCCATTAAAATCCTTCGAGGTTGGGAACACAGCGGAACGGCAAAAGAAGAGAAGAAAACAAGTACATCCAGCAATACAGATTACTGGACGCAATATTAAGGGAGGTTTTATGATGGCAAAGAAACTGGAAGGTAACGGTCTGTTTGAATCGTCGCGTCTAATGCTGCCAGAGCATCGTGAGGCATACAATCGGCAGTTTTTGACCAAGGATCCAAAGCCGAAGCCGGTGATTGATGAGCAGGAGTGGCAGATGATCGGCCAGGCGCTGCAGGAGTCGTTTGAAGAGCATGCCCGTGTGGACATTGAACTTTTTGACCCATATGAAGAAAAAAAGGTGAGCGGGTATGTCACGGTGATAAACAACTTTTTGGGAGAAATCAAGCTTCGTTATGGTGATGACTGGGATTGGATAAAATTCGAAGATATAATTTCAGCGAGTACATAATGAGAAAGGACTTCCGATGACGGAGGTCCTTTTTATTATGATGTCTATTCTATTTACAAACCGAACTTGGTTCCTTATAAACTGTGGGATAGATTTTCATAAGTTCTTTTTCCAACTTGCATGCTTTCTTAGTGGTTTCTTGCAATTCATTTTTAGGTAAATTGCCATCGATGATCTTAATCATTAGGTCGGTATATTCTTTGGCAAGCTCCCCGTTTTTATTGATTTCATCTACACCTTCCTGATACTTGCTCCAGGCTTTCTCCAAATCGTCACCCATATGCAAGAGCGCTTGTCGATCACGCTCCTTCTTTTGATCATATAAATGCTTACCTCCGAACGATCCTCCAACCAAAACTAGAATCACTATGAGCCAAAACCACCAAGCCTTGTATATTCGAGTCATCGAGTCATAGTTCGCCTCCGTTTTTTATCCATAGTCTACCAGATAACCCGGGGGAATGGTCATACAAAATTACGCCCAGAAGTCTTTGGACGAGATTGATTCACCTGTTAACTTCTTTATAGCTGATATAAGATTGTTTTTTGTTATTGTCCTTAAAGGTGGGTTATCTTCATTGCAGGCTCGAGATACTGTATTCCTACTCACTCCAGATAAGCGGCACACCTCATCTTGACTTATTCCTCTTTTATCCATATATTTCCCGAATTTACTCCGTGGTTTTCCCAAACCAAACACGGCATATCACCCTTTGTACATTTTTCACAATTCTCTAAAAGTATGGACAAAACTAGCAAAAAAAATACAAGCCAGTTCATATAATTGCGAAATATGTCCGGGCAGTCAGTATAGATATATAACCAGATACGTCACTGCGGCGTCCGGCCGGGGCTGGGGGGCGTAACCAGATACACAACCAGAGGAGGTGCTTGGACGGATGATCGCAGCAATTGATCCAGGCAACTGCAATACAAAATTTGCTGGCATGCAGCAGAGGCCGCTTATCTTCCCGTCAGCAATTGGAGTGAATGACCTGGCGCGAAACTTGAAACGGGAGCCTGGGGAGTATGACTATGAATGGAAATATGAAGGTAAATGCGGGTTTGCCGGCACGCTTGCGCTCGAGGAGAGTGAATACGCGGAGAGCCGCAAAGATGACTCTAAGGCACACTTTGACGCTAAGCTCCGGACATTGATTGCGCTGCATCAGTATGGCGGCGGGAACGAGTTTGATATTGTGGTCGGCCAGCCGATCGAGACGCACACGGAAGCGGAAAAGACGGCTATCAAGCGGATGTATATCGGGCGGCACGATCTGACCATCAATGGGCAGCGAAAGCTGCTCACAATCAATCGATGCGAAGTGTCGCCGGAGGGTGCCGCAGCGGGGCTCCTGGTGGCACCGAATACCGGAACTATCCGGGTCATTGATATTGGCAGCGGCAGTGTTAACTTCGCGACGATCATCGATCGGAAATTTAACAACCGTGGCAGTTGGACGTTTACAGAGGGAATGGAGAGCAAGCGTGACCTGCAGCCGGCTGCCTTTGCCCGACAGATCGCCTCCAAGGCAATAACCCGCAAGTGGTCCGCCACGGATAAGGTGTATCTGGTTGGCGGCGGGGCAATCGCTTTGCTGATTCACCTGCAGGAGTATTTCCGGCATGCTCAGCTGATCGATGACGATCCTTGCACGGCCAATGTGCGGGCATTTCTCATGATCGCGAGGCGAGTGTATGGCTAAGCAAATTGAGCGCATCCAGGTGACGTTTAATGTACTGGACCCGGATCAGCAGCGGCTGTATGAGTACGTGTACGGCAAAACCAACTCGTCGGGCTATGTAAAGCGATTGATTCAAAGGGAGATGGATGGCGGTGTGCGGGGCGGCCGAGAAGGAGAGATGATTCCCATGGAGATCGGACAGAGGGATGATGACGACTTTAACCTTGGAGGGTTTATATGAGCTTTCTCATTAAAAAAATTGCCAAACGCCTAGCCGAGAAAACTGCGGCAGTAGATCCGGCAGATGTAATGTCCCAGATAAACGCGTCGGACATTGTGCAATTGATCAAAGACCTAATTTTGTAGGGGGATTGAGAACATGCGAAAACCAATCAAGGCAGCTCTGGCCACGGCAGCTGTTACGGTTTACTTCCTTTGCCCGGCTTACCGATACTACATCATCGGCGCATGGATCGGCATGAAGATCATGAGCGACAAAAAGCCCCGGACGTACGTGGTCGCCAAAGGTACCAAACAATACAATCGATTGCGAGGTGTATCCGATGTGGGAAGCTCTGCTTAAAGCAATAGGTAAAAGTACAGATATCGCTGAGCTGAATGCCATTAAAAAAGGGATACTCGATGCATACCACGGCTCGCCATCTGTCTATGGTCACATCAGTCATAGTCGCACGGGCGAAATTGTTGGAACAATCAATGAGCGCATTGAGCACGTTCAGGGTTCTCGCCACATCATTGATGCGATCCTGGATGCCATATTTTAAAAGGAGCGTGGTTTTGTATGATCAGCTTAATACCTTTTGCTCAGCTGGCTGCCGTCGGCATTGCTGCCCATGTCGTTGAGCGCAAAATGGAGCGAGCTGGACACGGTGGCCGGGTCGTCCTGGTCCGCATGGCGACATATGTAATTTGCGCGGGAATTGCCTTGTACCAATGGCGCATCGCACTCCGGATGTTGGGGCTTGCCTTTGGTGTTCATGTGAGCTGGTGACATATGCAATTACTCATGCAATTGATCATGCAAGTGCATAGGTATCTTTGCATGTGTAATACAGACTCAAATACTTGATGTAACAGTTAAAATCAAAAGTGTTAGGAGCGGCGCGAATGGTAGTGAGCGGAGTGACGATAGCAGCCGCGGCAAAGTTGGCCGGAGCCGGAGGAAGTGGGGCAGCGGCCTGGCTTGTCTGGCGAGGGATGCCGGAGCAGGTGATTCGGCGGAAACTGATGGGTTTGTTTCGAACTGGGACGATGTACTACAAGATCATCGGGTACAAGGGGCGGGAGCTGCGGAGCTATCCGATCATTAAGCGGGTGTCAATATACTTTAACCGTACAGAGGCTGCTTTTGTCCTGCCAGTGGGAATGGACCCGGCGGTGATCCAGGAGGGAGAGTGGTTATTTCGGCAGGTATTCGGTAGTGCGGCGGAGCTCGTCTGCAGTGAGGACGCCAAGACTTTTGTAATGAGCGTATACAGCACGGCGTTGGCTCCGTTCGCCTACGATGCAGAACAGGTAAGTAAATGCATTCAAGGACTAAGCCTGCCCGTATACATCGGCCGTAGTCGGTCTGGTGATATGGTGTATGATATGGCAGAGCATCCACACCTATTGATAGCCGGGGAAACCGGCAGCGGGAAATCTGTGGCGCTGCGGTCCGTGCTTACGACGTTGGTCCGGTCCATCCCGGATATTGAACTGTATTGTGCCGACATGAAGCGATCCGAGTTCCATCTTTTCCGCGGAGTCGCTGAGGACGTTGTTATGGATGCGGCCGGGTTGAAGCATATTGTGCTAAAGCTTCGACGCGAGCTGCGGACCCGTGGTGATCTGCTGGACCGACATGAGGCGGCGCATATTAACGACTTGCCCGCATGGGATCGGCCTCCCTATATCGTTTTGGCAGTAGATGAGGTGGCGCTCCTTAAAAAGGAGACGGATATCATGGAGGGCATTGAAGAAATCGCGACCATCGGCCGCGCGCTGGGCATGTTTTTGATCCTGTCCATGCAGCGGCCGGATGCTACGGTTTTGGACGGCAAGCTCAAAAATAACCTGACCGTCCGGATGGCTTTCCGGCATGCTGACGAGATCAACAGCCGGATCACGATCGGCAGCGGGGAGGCTGCGGAGATCAAGCAGAGCGAAAAGGGAAAGCTCGTCCTAAAACTTGATGGGCTACATCATGTTCAGGGGCCTCATCTGGAGCTGGCCGAGGCAAAGAAGCTGCTCGAACCATACCGCCGGGCGGAAGATACTGCACAGCAAGAGCAGGCGGAAGCAGAGCCATCAGAACAGGAAGATGAGTATGTGGAGGTGGGGTTGATATGATCGCGCGTGACAAGGCCATCCTGGCCGATCTGGAGCGATTCCGTTGCTTATCCAGGGACGACGTCGCAGACCTGCACTTTGCGCATACCAAGCACCCGGTCACACATGCTAATATGGTCCTCAAACGTATGCGGAGGGATGGCCTTATCAGGTGCTCAACCGATCGGCGGAAATACATCTATTTCCCAGCGGAACGCACTATCAAGACGGACTCGCAAAAGGTGAGTCACTTCCTGGCGATCGCCGACTTCTATCGGCAGCTGCGACGTATAGAGCAGCCTCGGATATTTCTAGTTGAGCCCAAATTGGGCGGCAAGGGACTGCCGGAGCCGGACGCGTTCGTCATCTGGAAAGGGGCTCCGTGGTTTATTGAGATCCAGCGGACGCATTATACGGAGCGGATCATGGCCGATAAGCTCAATCGATATGAGCAGTATTATGTTAGCGGAGCGTGGGAAAAGGAGTCTTGGCAGCCTGCGGGGAAGAAGGTGTTCCCTTATTTGTGGATAGTGGGGGTGGGGAGGTACAAGGTGGATGGACGACCATTTAAGGTGTTTCAGTCAACTGTAGAAGAAATGGTGAAAAGAATAAAATAAAGGTGCCCTTTGACACTTTTTCTAAGTCTATGATACTATTCATGCATATCTTTAGATCCATTCAAGTGATGATGGTCTAATTTTCCATTCTGATCATAATTTAATTAGGCTAATTATGGGCCGTTGTGATCTGAGTTTAATTGAATCTAGGTTTATTTTAAAAAAAACACTTTATTGGCATTACAATTGCCAAAATAAAGTACTTTTTCCTAGAACAAAAAACTCAGTAAACAACGGCCTTTTTGCGTTCTCTTGAAAGGAGGTGAAACGATTTTACAATTATGTATTAATCCATTTCTAGGAAAAAAGCGAGACTTATCACGATGGGGATTGTTAACTAATACTTAACACTTTGCTCAGGGGCGGAGCAATAAATTCTACTCCTTCCTGTCTCTGGACCAATGAAGTACATAAAAATCAGTCACATGGCAACCGAGATAATGGGCGGCGTTAATAGCAAAAGGAAGAGACATCTTCGCTTTTCCGGATATCAACTGGCTCACGTATGAACGCGAACACCCCATATGTCTGGCAAACTCTGCCGGTGTTATCCCTTTCTCGTCAAGCCGATCCAGGAGCAGGCATTCCCCGAGCAGGAACGCCAATGTTGGTATCTCCCTTCCGTTCAAGTTTTGTACACATTATGTTCGTGTTTTTGTTCGCATTTATTTGAGGAAGGTGCTATACTCAATTTAACATCAAATTCGGCAATTTATTACAACCAGGGAGTGAATGTCTATGGGGAATTCTGAAATTGATTTGGAATCGTTTTTAAGAATAATGAAATCCAAAAATGTCGATGTATCTAAGGTTGAGCAATACCTTGAAAGTCTTATTTCTTCCAACGCTTCAAAGCAGCCTCCAAAAGCTCAATGACATCATCAGCTTCTTCCTTGCTTAATGTTTGTCCTTTATAACTCAGGGTATATTGATTCAATTTCTCTATAGGAATATCCGCCAACTCCGACTCCTCATGTGAATCGGGGTCTTTTTTATTTTCTTCCATGAGGTCTGAGATCTTAACGTCAAGTGCTTTTGCGATTGCCTCCAGCGTTTCAAGACTAGGATTGTAACGACCTCTTTCTACATCAGCGACGTATGATCTTGAGAGGTTAGTCTTTTCTGCTAATTGGTACTGAGTTATTTTTCTATGTTTTCTCCACGCCTTTATACTTGATCCGATCATATCCGTTAAAACCTTCCTCTACTTATTATTTTCATGATGATTATAAAGTTAAAATGTCGGTAATACAATTCATAAAAAGACGGAAAAACACGTAATTAATAGCAAATAGACGGAAATACGCGTTATTATTGTCTTTTTTCGTAGATTTGCTCCAATTTAATAGAATTCCAAGTTTTACAAAATGGACGGTAATACACTACATTATTAACACAGGAGGTGATGAAAATTATGGATAAAAAGTTACTGGGAAAAATCATACAAAGCCAGCGTAAAAACAAAAAACTACGACAGTATCAAGTTTCTGAAAGCACTGGGCTGTCCCGAAATTATATATCTGATATCGAGAATGGGCGGTATATGCCAAGTGTTGAAACTTTATCTAAGTTGGCTTGTTTTCTAGACCTAGATTTAAATTTGATTAAAGGGACGGAAATACACGTACGCGATAATAGCTTATGCGGAGAGTGATTTAATTATGTTGAAATTCTCAGATTGTATAAAGATAGCAATGTTGAGAGCAGAGGTCAATAAACAACAGTTGGCTGATTCTACTGGCTACAGCTACCAACACATATATGACTTGCTCAATGGTAAACGTCGTTGGAATGAGGATTCACTTGAAAAAGTATTAAACGCTCTCGGACTGGAACTGAATGTTGTCGCACAAGATACTGCCGAAGATGTTTCCTCTGATTTAGTCACCGAAAATATGAATCTCAAGGACGAAGTAACTAACCTGAGAACTGTGATTAAAACACTGACTAAAGGATGGTGACTCACGTAATGTCCGAATCATTAAACAATCTATCTTCGGAGGTAATCAACCACTACAACAACCTTCATCGATTCATCAACAGCGGTCTGATCGCCCCAGACAAAATCGACTTCGTCCGCATGGAGATCGCAATGATCGAACGCGACACCGGTATAAAACCATGTGGCCGCACCTGCTGATTGTATTCGCAATCATTCTGCTGAATCTGCGGATCATAGTTAGCCTCTGGCTAGCAACTGAACTTAAGGAAAGGAGAAAAGCTGATCTTGAATACGAACAAATTACGCAACAAGATGGCCCTGGCTTTAGCGGCTGAGAAACGCCTGCTGGCAGAACACAAATACATTGAAGCATTGGACGCCCGCGCAGAGTACCGCACATACCGCCGGCAGCTGACAGGTAGTTGGGGCGATGGTGAACTGATACAGGCAAGGCAAGCAACACCAGCATGATCAGACTTGATCGCAGATTCCATGGGAGGGGGTGAACAACACGGATGAGTACAAAAACACGCCGCGACTTGATCGGCCGTAAGGGGACGGTTACCCGTCAAATTGAAGTCATCGACGCTCAACAGCACGAAGATGGGACTGTTGATATCCTAGTCTCCGACAATATGGGCAACACGTACTGGACGGAGATGGACGGGGAAATTGATCTGGATTAAAAGGTCCTATTATTTTTTTGCCAAAATCGGGTTTTTGAACCCTAAAACGGAGGTTTTCATGGGGGATTTCTCACCAGTTCGAAACGAAAGCGAGCTATTCCAGATGCTTCGCAGCAGCCTCCCAACGGAGATTCAGGTAGACATAGATCGGTACCTATATGCTTACGAAATGTACCTTGATGAATCTGATCCGGCCGTGCGTGAAGTGCTCCTTGGTGAAATGCAGCTTTACGAGCGCAAGTACAATCTTACGCTGAATCACACAAAAAAAGCCGCCCTAGAGAGCGGTCAATAAAAAATTATCCGAATCCATCATACCACGAAAGATGAGGTGCGCAAATGGCAAAGCACTTTAGGTTTATCCGCCTCGGCCTCCGGAACTTCGCAGGGCTTGAAGGCGATACAGCGGTTGAGTACGGCGACATTACAAAGTTGTCCGGGAAAAACGGCGAGGGCAAGACATCCATCGGTACAAGCCCTGTATGGACTTTCTACGGCACGGACATTAACGGAAGCAAATATAATCCGTCTCCAACCACTTACGAATATGACCGCGTCATGGCGACGTTGGTGCTTGAGGTAGACGGCGAGCAGATGGAATTCGCAAGGGAGATTGACGAGAAGGGCAAGAACGCCCTGTACATCAATTCAGTACCCGTCAAAGCCAAGGAATATGAGGAAGCGGTGGCTGCCTTATTCGATAAAGAGGATTTCCTCGCTATGTACAATCCAGGCTACTTCTTTACCCAGCACTGGACCAAGCAGCGGGAGCAGGTCCTGAAGTACTCCGTTCCGCCGGCTAAGTCCGAAGTACTCAAGGAGATGAGCCGGACAAGCACGGATCAGAAGGCGAAGGATATCAAGCTGAATCCTGCGGCTGCCAAGCTGGACGAGCTTATGAAGAAGCACTCGCTGGATGATCTACAAAAGATTCACGGCGGCACTGGCGGCCAGAAGTCAAAGCTGGAGAAGCAGCACATCGCCGCGCAGAGCCGGACCAAGACGCTGCAGGAGCAGCTTGATCGTCTGCCGGATACGGTGGCTGTTACAGAAGATATGAAAAACGAATCTGTCGAATTGAAAGAGCGGGTTCGAGAGATTTATGAGCAAATTGAAGCTGCCAAGGAGGTAAACGAAAAGAGAGTTGCGATACAGTCAGCACTCCACGCCGCACGGCAGCAAGTAGAGTCTGCGAAGCAACGGTATATGAAAGTTTTCAACGAGGCAATTGAAGACACGTGCCCGAGCTGTAAACGGCAACTAGATGAGGCAGCTGTGAAGGCTGTTACCGACGTAAAGGAGCAACGAAAAGAGGAACTTCGTGAGGAACACGCTGACTTGGTCGCCAATCGAAAGGAATTGGAAGCAGAACTTGCTTCGTTCGAAGAGATCGATGTTTCTGACCTCTGGAATGAAATGCGAGAGCTCGAACGGAAAGTGGATGCCATTGAAGATGCTCTTCACGCAGAACAGGCAAGGAAAAGACTCCAGGAAGATGTCACGACCGCCAAGCAATCGGAAACAGACACGCTTACCGCACTGAAAGAGTCCATCTTCATCCTAGACGCCATTAAAGCATACCGCGCCAAGGAAGCCGAGCTCCAGGCGGCAAAGGTCCAGTCGCTATTCACTAGACTCCAAATCCGCCTCTTCAAATTCGTGAAGACCAGCGGAGAATACGAGCCAGACTTCTCGATCCAGATGGACGGAAAGGATTACGCAACCCTTTCCACCGGGGAGAGGATCGCAGCAGGACTTGAACTCACTGAGGTGCTGCACAAGCAATCCGGCCTGATCGTCCCGACCTTTATCGACGGGATCGGCGAGTACACCGGAAAGGTTGCTGTGTATGACCAGCTGATCACAGCAAGGGCGGTTCACGACCAAGAGCTCAAGATCGAAACGGAGGTGGCTGTTCGATGAGAAAAGGACATCCATTCTTGCTTGAGATTCCTATGACTCGGGCAGCTAAGCTCGAGGTAAGGAAAGTTTGGGAAATACCAGGAATCGATCCGTTTACCGTCCACAGCATTGACTCCATAGAGATTGACGGGACTAAGGCAACGATCATCGGATATGTAGCAAAGGAGGAGTCAAGTGAAAAACGGTAAAAACCCATCCCGCCGACAGAAGATTGTCATCAAAGAAGCAGGCTTTGACCCGGATAACTGGCTCGTATGTAAAGCACTGGACGATCGGCTTGAACTTATTCATCGCTCAACCAGCACAACCGAAATCATTTACTTATAGGAGGCAACAAGCCCATGTCAAATAACTCGCAAATTATGACTTATACCCCTGAAATTAAAGAGGTTTTTCCAACCGAAGTGCTGGACGTAATTCGCACGTCTCTCTGCCCGAACGCAACGGATCCGGAATTCCTTCTCTTTGCTCATAAAGCTGCTTCGTATCGGCTTGATCCCTTCAAAAATGAAATCTTCTTTATCAAGTACGGCAGCCAAGCACGTATCCAATTCGCAGCCGAGGCCTATCTTTCGAAGGCCCGGGAAAAAGAAGGTTTCCAGCCGCCTGATACGCAGGTTGTTTGTGAAAACGATACGTTCAAAGCAAAGAAAACAAAAGTAATCAACGAGAGTACTGGTCAACAAGAAGATGAGTGGGAAATAGTCGAACATGAGGTTTCATTCCCTCGCGGGAAAATTATTGGTGCTTATTCTATTGCATACAGAGACGGTTATAGACCTGTCACAGTCTTCGTAGATAAAGACCACATTGCACATATGTACACCGGCCAAAACAAGGATAACTGGAACAAATGGGAGCCTGACATGATCGGGAAACACGCTGAACAACGCGGACTCAAAAAACAATACGGATTGGATTTTGGCGACGAAAATGTTGATCAGCAGCCAGTTGCTGTCACGGATTCCTTTGAACGCAAAGATATCACTGAAGAAGTGATCCAGTCTACACCGAAGGCGCCAGAGCCAAAGCAACCAGATAACGAGGACCAGAATGAAGCAGATAAAATCAAGGCCCTCAAAGCTGAAATGAAACGGAAATTCGGAAAGCTGGGCATTACCGACAAGCCTGCAATGGATGAGCACATGGCGAAGCACTTCAAGGTGAAAGGCGAGTCACCAACCATCGCCGAGATTACCGCATATCTCAAAATCTTGGACCTGCAAATCCAAGAAAAACAGGCAGCCGAGAACGCACAGGACGAGCTTCCCCTGTAAGCCATGGGGCCGCTAATTGAAATATACCAGCTCGCACCTGACTGCCAGGTTTGCGGCAACGAAATAAATCCCGGCAAGGATGAGATATTCCACAATCTGCGAGTCTGTGGAACCTGCAAACGAGAACTGGAGGGGAGCATGCGTGCAAAACGAAAGCGTACCCGAGCAGCTCGACCTATTCGGCGGCGCTGAGTTGGACAGCCCTCCGGCCCCGGCCGGGGAGGTACTGAACGGCGTGTATTATGAGCAGGCGACGGGGCTGTTTGTATCCTATGTCCTCGGGCGCCGGCATTATGAATGGGCCGCTAAGACTTGCACCTTTGACAAGGAGTGGCGGGAGAAGACGATGAGGGAGCGTGCGATATGAAGCAAATTTACCCCAGACATTTGGAGTTTGTTAATGAAGCAGCCAGGGCTTTTGAAGATCATTTGACTTTGGAAACCTACATGAATAAGGATGGCGATTTGATTGCTCTTCGTTTTGGATTAGATCGTGATTGCGTTAAGGTTTACGAACTCGGCGAGCCGGTTGGATTTTTTGTACAACAAGTGGACGTCAGAGTACGGGCTCCACGAAAGCAAGTTTCACGGTTTGCCATGGAGATGGAAGAACAACTCATTGCTAACGATCACAAATCCGGATGGGAGAACTGTACACCGCAATATCTTCGCAATCAGCTTGAAAAGAACTTTCGAAGACTGTTCAGTTGCAAGTCACACCCAGAATTCCGGCGTCGCTGCTCTAACATTGCGAATTACGCCATGATGCTTTCCGACAATGATCGAAGGGAAGAAGCAGAGAGGGCAGATCAACCATGAAAGTCGATATCCTAGCGTCCGGCAGCTCCGGCAACTGTATCGCAGTGACCTCCGGCGAGCAGATCATCCTAATCGATGCCGGGATTCCGAAAACCAAAATCGAAAAGCGGCTTCTGGCCGCGGGCATCCGGCCAGATCACATCTCTGCGATATTCGTGACACACGCACATAATGACCATGTAAAGGGACTGCCCCTGGCGAACAAATTCCAGATCCCGGTTTATGCAGCGTACGGAGAATGGCACAAGATATCCGGCGTAGACGAGGACCTGCGGCGGACGGCAGATACCAGATTCAGCAAATACGAGATGATTGAACTCGGCGGAATGCATGTTTATCCCTTCAAGGTCCATCATGACGCGATGGAGCCTGTCGGTTATGCAGTGGAGGACGACTACGGCGGCCGCGCCTGCATCGTTCTGGATACGGGCCATGTAGACGAAGACATCATCGATATGATGGAGGGCCAGATCATCATTATCGAGGCAAATCACGATCCGGACTTGGTGCCGCTGTGCAGCCGGCCGGACTCCGTGAAAGCCCGTATCCTCTCCGATATAGGCCACCTGAGCAACGAACAAACAGCGGCGGCTCTGCAGCAAGTCGTACGGGGCCGCGGTGAGCAGATATACCTGACGCACTTGTCAGGAGAGAACAACAGCCCGCAGTTGGCAGAAATGACTGTGAAGGCGGCGCTCCGGCAGCATGGGTTTGTAGCAGGACAACACTATGAAATCGAGGTGGTATAAATGCTTTCAGATATTACGGTCTTCGACTTTGAAACAACAGGATTGAATGCTCAAACAGAGCGTGTTATCGAAATGGCGGCAATCAGGGTGACCGGGGGGGAGATCGTAACCAGCTTCCATGCACTGGTCAAGCCAGGACGATTATTGGAACCCAAGATCACGGAAATCACGGGGATTACTGATGAGATGTTGACGGATGCAATGGACGAAGCTCTCGCGTTCCGGATCCTTCGGAACATCATGGGAGATAGCCTTTTGGTCGCTCACAATGCGGCTTTCGATCTTCAATTCCTGCACCATGCCCTGCAGCGTCTCGCCGGTAAGACATTCAGCAATCCGTTCATCGATACTCTGACGATAAGCCGAGAGCGGCATACCTACCCTCATAAGCTAACGGATATGTGTGGCAGATACGGAATTGAGTTGGAGGGAGCTCATCGAGCGTTGAATGATGTAATCGGCTGCTGGGAACTGCTCAAGGCCATGAATGCTGCCGATCCGGTTGATGGATACCTCAACAAGCTTGGTTATTTGAGCAAATACGGTCCTCCGGCTTGGGCTCCTCAACACGCTTATCTATTTGGTACTTCCAATAAATATGAACCTCGCGAGGTGGTCTAAATGCCAAAAGTATTGATTACGAATGACTCGAATTCTGCTACATGGTACCACGGAAGAATGGGGCAATTATTCGATTTAGCTTATGCAAAGCACGGACATTATTTTGTCGTAGGTTTCGACAATGATGGAACTGCTGGAGTCCACTTTCCTGACGGCAGGATTGTTTATACCGAGTCTGAATTTGAAGAGGTCCTCATTCAACGCAATAAAGCAATCGACGACCTCGCGAAGCACGCGCAGACCATTGTTGACCTACAGAATGAAAAGCTGAGACTGCAGCAAGAGGTCGATCGTGCGAGGGACGTGCAGAAGGTGGAGCTGCCACGGGATGTGGCAGATGCGCTTCAGAGCTATCGTGATGAGGGACATGATGTTGACTACATTATCCGTATGCTATCCACATTTTCACATGGAACGCCGTTGCCTCGATTGCAGGTACTCAAGGCATTTGCATCTAACAACAGAGGGTTTGACCTCATTAATGCCCTGGTCAATGGTTACACCGTCGAGCCTACTCCACGTGACAAGGTGAAGCGGCTCATCGAGAAATGGTACACCGATCCGGGTGACGTTACCGACGCTGAACTGTACGAACTATCCGACGGTATTATCGAGCTGCTGCAGAAATCATCCTGAACGTTGGTGAAAGAAAATGGCAGGACCGCAACTTGAAGACGGTTATACCCGGATTGCAAATGCAATTTTGGAGGAGGTAGCCAGGCGGAAGCTCAACGGCACGCAGTATTCCATTCTTTTGACTGTCTGGCGCTACACTTACGGGTTTAACCGAAAGGATTGCGCCTTGTCGGTCAGTTTCATCAAAGAGGCTATTGATGGGGATTTGAAGGGTGTAAAAAAGGAGTTAGGCAATCTCATCGATCGTCGAATCCTTGTTATTACCCAGGAGGCTCATGGAATACAGCCTCGGAAAATTGCATTTAATAAACGCTTTGAAGAATGGGGAGTGGTGGTCAAATCACCCCCACTATCTAAAAAACCTAGTGGTGGTCAAATGACCCCCAGAGTGGTGGACAATTCACCCCCAGTAGTGGGGGTCAATAGACCCCCCAAGAAAGAAAGAAAGAAAACTTTAAAGAAAGAGGATATAGATATGGACAAACTCAAGTTCCATGACACCGTCTATCTGACCCTTGATCAATATGAAAAACTTTGTTCTGAATTCGGCAAGCATCGTGTTGATAACACCATTGAAGCTCTTGATGAATGGCAGACCAATAAAAAGCCGAGTCAGCATAAGAAGGATCACAACAAGACGATCAGAGTTTGGATAAAAAAAGACTTGGAGAAATCCAAAACCTTTAAAACCAAACAGCAACGGAATCAAGAGGAGCAAGATATCCTTAATCAATTCTATGAGGAGGGAGCAGCACGTGAAGCAAACGGAGACGGCAAGCTTCCTGGCGATGATCAAGACCGCTTACCCCTTCTTTGAAGTGACAGAGCCGGGTGTGCGCTTATGGCATATGATGCTGGCGAATCTCGATTATAAAACAGCGCAGAGCAGGCTTGCGGATCACATCAGATCCAGTCGGTTTGCTCCCACGATATCAGAGATTGTGAACCCAATCGCCCAAGAGGAAAAATCATTCTACGAGCTGCAGCGTGCAGAAGAAGAGGCAGATCAGTTGGCTCTGGAAGCATACAAAGAGAAGGCGATCCCCATGCCTGATCACATCAGGGAACGGATTGAACGGTTCGCGAAGGAACGGAGAGTGAACGGGGATGAGTCTTGAGGCAGAACAGGCTGTATTGGGGGCACTGCTCCGAAAGCCGGAACTGAAGGATGACTGCTACCTCGGAGCACAAGACTTTGATCCGGATGGCCCAAATGGTTTGGTGATGGATGCTCTGAGTTGGGCACACGAACAATTTGCCGATAAACCAAACCCATTTGATTTCGTAGTCCTTGCCGAGCACTGGGGGAGCCGATTGCAAAAGATCGGTGGCGTGAGCTACCTGATGAAACTTCGGGATGCAGTTCCCTCAGTGACCAATTTCGAACATTACCAGAATATCGTTCGGCAAGCGCATATCCAGAGAATGAGCCGTATTGCCCTTGCTGAGGCTGCAGCTTCTGGAGAAGTGAACATCGCTGATACGGTAGACAAGCTACAAAAAATAGCAGAGCTGCAGCCAAGCGGACATACATCTGGACCCATCAAGATGTCCGAAGTGCTTCAGGATCACCATAAAAAGATTCGAGAGCGCGGGAGCCGTGCCGGTCTTACAGGAGTAAAGACCGTGAGTAACGACTTGGATCAAATGGGTGGAGGGCATCAAAAGGGAGATGTAACCATTATTGCGGCCCGGCCGAGTATTGGAAAAACGGCAGGAATTGTAAATGATGCAACGGCAGCAGCTAAATCAGGTAGTACACCCGTTATTTTCTCTGCTGAAATGCCTTCTGATGATGTGTCTGAGCGGTTTATATGTGCCATTGGCAATATCGACAGTAAGAAGGTGAGGAGTGGACTCCTGACTGAAAATGATTGGGACTCGTACAGTAAAGCGCTCGATATTCTGGAGTCTCTACCAATCTATATCGACGATTCACCGGGGATGACCATCGAATATATCCGACGGCAAGTGAAGGAAATGCAGAAAAAACATCGGAACATGATTGTTTATATTGACTACCTGCAGCTTATCGAAAGCGAGAAGAAATTCATCAACAATGCTGATCGAGTCAATTACGTATCCAAACAGCTCAAACAGATTGCACGGACATTTAATGTGCCGGTGATTGCAATATCCTCGGTCGGCCGGAAATGCGAAGAGCGGAACGACAAGAGGCCGATGATGTCAGACTTGCGGGAATCAGGAAATATCGAATTCGATGCCGATATCATCATCTTCCTTTACCGCGATGATTACTATTATCCGGATACTGTCCGGAAAGGAATTATTGAGCTTATCGTGGCAAAGGGCCGTAAGATCGGGACCGGCACAATCGAAATGGTATTTAACCGGAAGACGGGGCGGTTCATCAATTTAACTAAAGAAGACAAGGAAAAGCTTGCGGAGAAGGTGAGGGAGCATGAGCGGCAAGGTCATTCAAAACGATGAACAGTATGAAAAGGCACGGCTTGCGGTCTTGAAAATGGCAGCGGAGCTCGATGATCCACTGAGTGGCATGACGGCTGTTGAGCGAGATAAGAAGCAGGGAATATATGACCGGACCACCGACTTGATGATGCATTATCGCCGTGGCGGGCTCGTACAGCAATTCCCGTATTTACGGGATGTATATCAGCAGATCGGATATCATTGGCAGGAGCATGAGCAGCCAGGGAGCCCGCAAGCAGAGGACCCGGCGCCGCTGGAAATCCCGAAGGAGCCGGAAGAAGTGCCAAAACAGGCGGAGCCTTCGGCAGGACTCTCATCCTGGCTGGATGATTAGGGGGCATTTGCGATGCTTCCGAAAACGAGAAAGAACTGCGAGCGGGAAATGAAACATACATGGAATTCCTTTTGCTGGCTCTATAAAGAAAAACTCCAGGAGCTTGATCATATGACAAGGCGGATGCTGGCTGAGATGTCTGCTCTTCAGATTCCTCACGAAATGGCGCGGGAATACCTCGAGCAGGAATTTGCTCGGCTCTGGAATGAGGTTGCCGAGGAAGAGGACAAGCGCTATGGAAAGAACGGGAAGAGGAAACGAGGTGGTTGAAATATGCGATTCGTGGGGATCGACCCCGCCACAAAAACCGGATTTGTCGCCCTTGACGAACAGGGGAATGTCCTGGTGGAGATCGAGGTTATTGGAGCCGGAAAGAAGATGACAGGCGGGCTTACAACCGAGCAGCTTGTCTCCCTTGAAAATCAGGTGTACAAGCTGCTGAAGCCCGGGGACATCATAGCGATCGAACAGCCGGCAATGGGGACGCAGGCGGGAGTAACAACAGGAATGATCCACGGCGGGCTCCGGTCTATGATCTACCGAAAGGGGCTCAAGTACATTGAAGTCAATCCGCAGCGAACGAAAAAATTCGTCAACGTAGGCCGGGTTCCAAGTACCGAGAAAAAGAAAGCGATGGCGGCCGCAGCACGGGAGCACTTCGGATATGAGAATCCGAGTGACAACGTGACCGATGCATTCATTATTGCGAAGATTGCGCAGGCGGTATTTAAGGTCCGCCAAGGTGAGGCACAGCCGGCATCATATCGGATATATCAGGGCGAGGTTATCACTGCAATCATTGATCCGAAGGAAGCGAAGAAAACCAAGACTCCAAAGAAACCGAAAACGAACAAACGCCCAGGGAAGCCTGCGGCGGCGGGCAGTCACACCCATTTAAAGGAACAGCAGTTCTTATTTTGACGGAAAGGGGATGTAAGACATGCCAAAACTGGACCCGGAGATAAAGGAGCACATTGACAATTTGCAGGAGGATGAATACATCAACCGATCGCAAGGAAAAGTGCTGAAGGCATACTTTGAGACGGGAAGCATCAAAGAAGGCGCTGCGAAGCTGGACATGCAGGAAAGCTCGTTCTATTCCGTCATCAACTATCTCAAATTACGTAAGGTCTTGGTAAAGGTGAGCAAAGGAAAGTATGAGCTCAATGCTAATGTGTCGGAGATAGAGCCCGTAAAGCATAAAATCGAAGCTCCTCCGCTTCCTCCTTTGTCTATCACTCCGGAAGAGAGAAACTGGATGCGTGAAAACTACGGGAGATATCGCCATAAACGCTCGGAAGCTGCTCAGATTCTTGGCCGTAGCAAGCTTGATATATGCCGGATGGCGATTGCGCTTGGGATTGATCAGAAGATTTCGAGATAGGGAGGAGGATGGATAAATGCAGTTACAAGACAACGTTCAGTATAAAACTGCTGCGGTCTTATTTGGCGGCATCGGCGGCGAGTCTGCTGGGCTTCTAAAATCACAAGTCGAGTATGGCGGCAAGTTATATCGGTTCAAACTCCTTTGCTCGATCGACAGTGATCCGGTGGCCTGTAGGAATCACGATCTTATTACAGGAGAACAGACTGCGGTCGAGATGGATCTGTTCCGACGCTGGCAGTATGAGGCATGGCACGGCCACGAACCGCCAAGTGATTGGCAAGAAGTTACTCCGTGGGATATCTGGGTTGCATTCAAGAAGCAAGTACCATTCTTTCTCTTCCTCAGTCCACCCTGTAAGGGACTGAGCGGGCTTCTGCCACAGGAGAAATCTGATTCGGATAAGTATCAGGCTATGAATTACTTGACGGTCAGCGGGCTGGAAATATCGTTGAAGGCTTGCTTGGAATATGGCGGCAGTCTCCCGGCGATCATTCAGCTCGAGAACGTGCCGCGGATAACTTCGCGAGGCAAGCCGCTGTTACGGCAGCTCAAAAAGTTGCTTGTAAAGTTTGGGTACGCGGTCAGTATCAGGGCAGATCATAATCTCGGAGAAATCGGGGGACTTGGTCAAGGACGTGTTCGGTTCCTGCTTATGGCCCGTCTTGAGTCGAAAGTACCTAATGTCATTTACTATCCGGAAAAGAAGCCACTCCGCAGCATTGGGGACGTTATCGGCGATTTACCAGCACCCGGGGATACGGAAGCAGGTGGACCTCTACACCGGCTGCCAAGGCTTCAGTGGAAAACGTGGATGCGACTCGCACTCATCCCTGCCGGCGGCGATTGGCGGGACTTGAATAAAGTAGACTGGCAGAATCTTAGAGTTATTCACGAGCCACGTCGTGGTGCTTTCGAGGTGTCCGACTGGGACAAGCCGAGCAGGGCGGTTACAAGCACAGCGGGACCCGGGCGTAGCAACGGAGTGACAGCTGTATCAGATCCACGCTTGCAGATCAATGGGGACGGAAAAACGAACCTGTTCCGCGTGCAACTTATAGATGAACCAGCAACATGCATTACAGGAGCTGCCGGACCGAATCAAGGTGCAGGTTGTATAACTGACCCCAACTTGAAGGATAGGGACGGGAGACACCCAGGAGTGTACCGTATCGTTCGAGCAGACGAGCCAGCCCCTTGCGTGACAGGAACAAGGTTTGGATCTGGAGCCATTGCAGTCGCTGATCCGAGGGTTAATACAAAGCTACATCCAGACAGCTACGGCGTACAGGATTGGAATTCAACGGCCAAGACGGTCCGTTCAGCGAATCGCATTATGCAGGCGGCTGGTAGTGTGTCCGATCCTCGGGTGCCGGATAGACCTGGACGATATACGGATCAGTTCCGCATGCAGTCGATTGATGGTCCAGCAGCTACGGTAACGGGATCAACGGACGTGCAAAACGGAGCGCAGCTCATCGCCGATCCTCGGATAAAAAGTGCACCCCGCGCCGATACGATGGGTGTCTTGGATTGGGAACAACCGTCCAAAACGGTGATCGGTAGTGCAGATGTCCATGCTTCAGCCGTGGCAATCGCCGACCCGCGTATCCCGGCCGATAACGAGCAGGGCGTCTGGACGATAATCTCCTTGGACGGCACTCGTCACCGCCCGCTCACAACATATGAGCTTGCAATGCTGCAGAGCTTTCCGTCGCATTTGCCCGATGGGAGACCATTTCAGCTTGAAGGATGCAGCGACGCAAAAGCACGTGAGTACATCGGGAATGCTGTACCGCGTGATGCTGCGGAGGCTATGGGGAATGTCATCTTATTGGCCGGAGCTCAAGCAGAGGCAGGAATCACTTTTGAAATGAGTTGGGACCCAGTATGGGTGGCTCCGATGAACGAAGAGCAGCCGGCGATGGTGCATTAATGAACCAGATGATGTTAGACATTCCTCAATACGGACCGTGGATCGTGACTCATAAAGGAGACGTGTCATGTAGGCTTCTTGCAGATCGGCATTACTCCCGTCAGCACCCAGGGCACCCGATGTTCACAAGACCGGGAAAGAACCTGACACTTAGGACTGCCGAAGGTGATGCTGTGTGGGTTACTTGGTCAGGAGTGCGAGACGACGGTTTTGATGCTTGGGAATGTACAATTTTCCGAAATGAATCAATTAATCGAAGTTCTGACATGATCCGCGATGCTGTGGCCGCAACGGTTGCAGAATGGGGGCTGCCGCCAACGGACGGAATCATCACATATGTTGATGCCAGCAAGATAAGAAGTTCAAATCCCGGGTGCTGTTTTAAGGCAGCAGGTTGGAGAATTATTGGACGGAGTAAGCACAGACGTTTGATGTTGCTTAAGTGGGGAGGTATGAGAGCTTGAAAGGCCCCTTTTATAGAGACTCATCGCATGCGGTAACTGCAAGCAAACCTGAAATGCTCCAGCATGCTGAGGAAATAAAAACGATCATCTGCGCCAGCAATATCGATGTTGAATTGATCGCTGTAAACAAGCTTTATAAATGGAGTTTCGTCGGCAAAGCCGGAGACAAACTGCATGTTTTCCTTGCCCTCCCACATCAAAAGCAAATTCGCCGGGAGTATGAGTTCAATGGGCGAGGCCAGGACGCATGGGAAGCTGCTCCGAATTATGTACAGCTCAAAGATTTATTTATCGGTCAGCTGGAGCTATTTTAAATACATTTTGGGAGAGATGAATCTGATGAAATCCATTAACAAATATGTTCAAGCAGCACATGAAAACGCGAAATCAAAAGGCTGGTGGGACGAGGATAGGAGCTTTGGCGAAATCATTGCGCTGATCCACTCGGAAGCATCCGAGGCGCTGGAGGATCATCGTGACGGCCACGCTCCTGATAAGGCTTGGTATGAGGAGAAAACAGTTGAAGGAAGTGTCGTCAAACACGGACTATTCCTTGATTCAACTTGGAAGCCCTGTGGCATCCCGTCCGAGTTGGCCGACATCGTTATCCGCGTATTTGATGCCTGCGGCCGATACGGAATTGATCTGGAGCAAGCGATCCGGGAGAAGATGGTCTATAACGCTACACGGCCCACACGTCACGGCGGAAAAGTCCTTTAGCCACCGGCTACCAGCACAGGGGGAGTGAGGTTAACCATGCCAGACACGGGAGTTAATGTCCTTGGAATGCGAATACGCCAGCTCCGCAAGCAGCAGGGTTTAAGGCAGTGGGAGCTCGCGGAAAGGATCGGCCTGACCCGCGCAGCTGTCGGCCATTATGAGGACAGCGCCAGGCGCCAACCTGATCTGAACACATTGGTAAAGCTCGCTGATGCGCTTCATACGACGACGGATTATCTGCTTGGGCGGACAGATGATAGTGCAGCACAAGCAATCATTTAATATCTAATCGAGAGGGGAAATAATCTATGCAAATTCAAATCAAAGCCCATTTTAATAAACAGACGAAGGACTCCAAAAAGGAGCAGGTTCAATTCTATGTAACAGGTGAGGACGAGAAACGTCCGGAGCTGAACCAGTTGACCCGGGAGGTTGTTATCCTACAGATCGCTGGACTGGATGAAGTGGAGCTCACAGCCGAGTTTAAGAAGTCAGCCAAGGATTCCAAGAAGACGGTCCTGGAGTTTGAAGTGAAAGGAGACTCATCGGCTGCCCAGACATTTGAGTTTTACAAGATGGCCGGCACGGACGTTGAGCTCACAATCACTGAATCGCAGATGGATATCGACGAGTTCAGGGAGGCACAGGAGCAATACCGGGAAGGCGTTCGTGGCAAGATCAATCAGGACGGAACGGTCGATGTTGAAGATAAAAACCAGATGACGATCGATGAGGCTGCAGCAGCTTCTGAGGAAGACGGTCCGCCGATGCCAGAAAATGAAGATGATCTGCCGTTTTGATTGCAACATGGCCCCGGCTTCGGCCGGGGAATCCCCTTGGTTTGTGAGGTGAGGAAAAGGTGGGTCAAATGAGTTTCTTGCCAGAGATTGATCGCAAAAGAACCCAGGAGGCCGTTGAAGCTATTCTTGAACGATATAGGATGTATAAGTTCCTCACTTTTGAAGAGCGTGAGGCCAATACGACATCAAGTATCAGCGATATACCGAGGAGCTTCACAGGAACGACGAGTGACCAGACGGCCAACATTGCGATTTACAATGTCGACACCCAGGCGAAACAGAAGAGTTTTTGCGAGCGTGTTGAACGAGTTGTGAAAAGGATGCCGCGCATGGAGGGCTTCTTGATCCAAGAAAGGTATATGACCATTGAGCATGATTACATTACCGATCAACATGTCTATAATCACGTATTTCAACCGCCAATCAGTGAAGGTAAATACAGTAAAGTCCGCTGGAAGGCTTTTTATAAATTGGCTTCGAATTTTGATGTGCTCGTGGAGAAAGAGAAAGAGGTGAATTTCGGTGAAGGGGCAAGTTAAACAAGCCTCTTCTCATAGCATATTAGTGGGTGATGAAAGCATGAAAAATAAAACTAAAGCTTATACTCTACATTTCGTCCGATCCGAAGATACAGTCCAATCCGATGCGATAATTAAGTCATTGGCAAAACAGGCTATCCAAAAAGTTCTGGATAAACACGGAGCCGTAGCGTACAATTTGGATGAGATTTTGGACAAATATATTTCGGGGGAAATGCGTAATGAGCATGAAAGAGGATAGAGCATACGTTAGGGTATCGACTCTTAAGGACTCTCAGAAAGATAGTCCAGAGCACCAAGAGGCGTTCATAAAAGAGCGGGCTACTCAAATGAATGTGGAGATTAAAAAGGTATATGAGGACCGTGATTCGGCAACGAGTATCGTAGCTCGAGAAGATGTTCAGAAGATGATCGCTGATGCCAAAAGAGGCGAAATCAGATCGCTTTGGTTCGTCTCTCTGTCTCGTTTTAGCCGTGATGCACTCGACGCCATTTCTCTCAAAAGAATCCTCGTTAATGCATTGAAGATTAGGGTTGTGTCGATTGAAGATGGGTATGATTCGGCTGTAAAAGATGATGAGCTGCTCTTTGGAATCAAATCAGTTGTAAATCAAAATACGAGTGGTGATATAAGCATTTCTTCCAGGCGAGGAATACGTCAGTCCGCCATGAATGGGAATTACACGGGATCCATTCCACCATATGGCTACCGCAAAGTGATGGACGGGAAGCGCAAAACACTCGAAGTGAGCCCCGTGCAAGCTGAAATTGTTCGGAAAATATTTGAGTTGTACCTAAATGGCAATGGTGAGAAGTCAATTGTTAATTATCTGAACGGCGATAATGAAACAGGGCAGCCTATACCGTCATATAAAGGCGGCGTGTGGGGATTATCCAGTATTCAGAGAATTCTCCAGAATGAGAATTATACCGGATATACCGTATTTGGCAGGCATACTGTCGAAGTTTCTTACAACGATTTGAACGACCTAATGGATCGTGGTAAGAAGTTGATTCAAAAGCCAAAATCAGAATGGGAGCGGACCTCATTCCAAACGCATGAAGCAATAATCACAGAAGAAACCTTCCAACAAGCCCAAGAAATTAGGCTGATACGGGGTGGAGGAACAAAGGGCGGTAGAAGGAATTTTGTGAATGTGTTTGCAAAGATGATCTTCTGTTCTGAATGCGGCTCAGCAATGGTGACGATGAAATCAGGAGGTAAAAAGCAATACTATCGGTATCTCTTCTGTTCAAGACGACGAAGAACTGGGGAAGCTGGCTGTTGCAATGGGAAGTGGCTTCCTTATGAAGAACTGAGGGACGAGCTCATTGGAGAGATATTGAAAATGCTGACAGATTCCCTTAAGGTTGTAGAGCGGTGGGGGACGGACTCTCTGATTCCAGCGTTACCGGATAATGACTTTGAAAAGGAACGCAAAAAGCTTGAACGCCGGATCGAAGATAATCGGAAATTATTATTTGAAATCAGAAGGCAAAATATGCTTGGAGATATCGATTCAAGTCAGTACGAATATGAGAAAGCTCAATATGAAAAAGAAATCACTGATTTTGAATCACGGCTGGCAGTCGTAAGAGCGAATGAAAAAAAAAGCCTGGATATTGAAAAAATTATTAAAGAGACAAAGAAGGCAGTCAAGGAAATAACGAACTTAAAAAGTTATAATGATGTTGAGAAACTCAGGGTACTATTAATGCAAGTGGTGAAGCGCATTGAGGTGGATAAGGACGGTAAAGTCACGATCCAGACATACATTTAGCGCAATGTACAATCACGTCCATTGTGTGTGCTTGAAAACATACTACGAACGTCATGCAGAAACTCAATGTCAAAGGCCGTTCTCAGGCCGTCGTCGAGCTGATCAAGCTCGGGGAATTAAAGATCTGATCGATGCCTTCAAGCGCCCTTGGCCTTCTGGACTGTGTCTTCCTTATCTCATAAGGAGGGCATGGCGAGAAGGTTCTTTGCTTTGTAGGGGGGAAATGAAATGAACGCTGCACTAAAAGGATAAATGTGAATAAAGGGATTCAAACCTAACGAATGGAATAATCCTCTTGATCATATCGAATGAATAAGAGAGGGGCAGCAGCCTTAATATGAAGCAATGGATAACCATCGAAAATCTGAATGAACTGTCCGACGAGCAAAAAGAGAAGCTGCGTTTATGGTGGAAGATGAGAAATCCCGGAAGGTTTGATCTCTACGCGGTGAAGGTAATGGATGATGGCGTCGCCCGCTATAAAGGACCTATCGTCCATTCGGATGATCGTGACTTTGAAGAGGATTTCTATCAAGGCGAAGCGCTGCCGCTTTTTTCGATCGGACAGATGATGGAGTTTGTGGGCGATAACTTAGAAAATGGCTTTTGTGTGGATTATAATTCAGAGAAGATAAGCCATTATTTTCACTGGGTCATTCCCAGGTCAATGCTGCCGGACAGCCGGCAGGGTGAACCCCCTTCGCATTCCGATGTATGCGATGCGCTATGGTTTGCAACCAAGACGGTTTTAGCCTCCGTGTAATAACAAGAAGGGCATGGGTTAACGAAATACAATAGACGATGAAGATCAGATCATCCCGTTGGGATGGTCTGTTTTTTCGTGCAGGAGACGGGGTCTCATTTGGGAGTCCAGGGCGTAATGCGTATCGCTTGTCACTTTCTTGCAGGTTGCGGTGGATTGGAAGATGTCATATAATACCCGGCTGTTCCGCTATATAAGCGGAAGCCGGGCGCATATTAACCTCTTGGCGGGAAAGGATCATTCCCGTAGCTGTTGGATTCGGAGATTCTGCCGTCCCTGTTATGAATCACATGCTCTGTCTTATCCTCGAGTGCAGCGAGTCTTCCGAGTTTCTGAGCTTCCGCCTTGGTGTCGGCATGGCTTGTTACGCTGCCACCCTGTTTATTGTCCCAGCCGCCTTGGGGACTCGGTACCGTGTGGACGGATGGTTTCTTGTTGCTAGGCATCGATCATTCACCCCCTTTACTTCTGCCCTTGAATCCTTAAGTATCTTTTAAACAGGATGAGAGGAAGTGAACGCCGGATAAGGATTTTTATCGTAA
The DNA here is from genome assembly GCF_051966755.1 of Paenibacillus sp. SAFN-054. NCBI lineage: Bacteria > Bacillati > Bacillota > Bacilli > Caryophanales > Paenibacillaceae > Paenibacillus > Paenibacillus sp. SAFN-054. The sequence goes on along the minus strand of NZ_JBQCKS010000005.1, from coordinate 123,030 downwards.
GGAGCAGGTCATTTCATTTCGCGATAAGTCTAGCCGATGAAAAAGAGAGGAAAGCCGGGTACAACGGAAAATAAATAAACTGGCGCCGGTAGTGGACGCCAGTCTGCGTTCAATAGAACATTTTAAAGATTCCCAGGAGAACCAGGAAGGCGCCGAAGACAAAGCCGAATATACAGCTGATTTCGACCGACACGAGATAATTTTCGCTGGGCTCGGATTCGCCGTCCACCTTCCAGCCTTGGCTGCGTTCCCAGCCCTGAGAAGGGTTGCGAAGCCGCCGCCAGCTTAATGCAATGATCAGAATGCCAAAGATGCTGATAATAAACATAAGAACATCTCCTTAAAGGAAGAAGCGGAATACAACGTATGGAAATGCACAAAACGCGGCGAAGGTGGCATCGAATCGCCTCCTTTATACATAGAACGTTCTGCAGCCTCAAAGGTTACGGATAACGTTAAGCATCACTTGCGGACTATGAAAAAGAGTCTGTGAACGGGCGGGAATAATATTCCTGAAAAAGATTTTGGATTTCCGTGAACGAAAGAGAGAACCTATTCGTACTATGGGTGATTGCATGAGTCGCGTACGGACGAGTGCAAGTCGTTAACACCATTCACAATCCGTCAGAGAAAGGAGCCGGTGGCAGCAGTTGGACGAACAGAAGCAAATCAAACGCGCCCAGCGCGGGGATAGTCAGGCGATGGCGCAGCTGCTGCAATCCCACTACTCCTTTTTAATGAAGTATCTGATCAAACTGACGATGAACCCGGCACTAGCGGAGGACGTGGCGCAGGAGACCATGCTGAGGTGCATCGAAAAAATTCGTTTATATAACGGCAAATCCAAATTTTCTAGCTGGCTAATTACGCTGGCCACCCGGATCTACATCGACCAGATGCGCCGCACGCAGGTAGAGAAGCGGTGGAAGGACCAGGAGCAAGCACTGCGCCAGACCGAATGGCAGCTGAAGCACCAGAGGGAAGCCTGGACCGATGCGGTCCAAGCCCTGTCCAGGCTCAGTTATGAATGGCGCCTGCCGATTCTGCTCAAGCATTATTACGGTTATTCATACGACGAAATCGCCGACATCATGGATATCGCGCCGGGCACGGTCAAATCAAGGGTCCATCACGGATTGCAGCAGTTAAGAAAGGAGCTGAAGACAGATGAAACGGAATAAACGCATCCAGGGAAGCCGTGATTCGAAGAAGGAGAATCAGCAGTCCGAGCCCATCCACCTGGGCGAAGAGGATGCCGCGGATAACGATGCCCTGATCACGCAGCTAAGAGCGGGATTCGACCAGATGGATCTAATTATCCAGCATCCCGAACCACCCGCGCTGCATGAGCTGGAGCTGCTCGTGACAGACCGGCGGAAGAAGCTGCGCAAACGGGCAGGCTTGGAATGGGCTCTGTTTCTTGTTCTGGCCCTCGTCATCATCGGCGGCAATCTATTCCTCGCCACAAGCAGCATCCTTGTCTTTGCTGCGATTCAAGGCGTGCTGTTCATTGGCGCGATTGCCTTTGTCCTTCGGTTCATCCAAAGGTCCCGGAAGAAGGTGAAGTCAGGACATGCCTAGATCCAATCCGGAATCGCTTCCCGTATGGGCTCTCGTGCTCGTCGTATGCATTTTGCTGGCCCAGAGCCTCTGGTTGTTCACGAATGCACGCCGCCATACGAAATATTACTGGTTTTGGGGCATTATCGGGCTCATCCAGTGCCCGAGCCCCCTTGTAGCTTACTGGTTTGTCTATATTTACTGGCCAAGGAGAAAAGAACGGAAGAAATAAACTTCATATGAAACGCGAAGGGGGAAATACGCGTGAATACCGATATTCCATGGAATTTGATTGCTCCATTGATCGTCATCCAGCTGATCCTGGCTGTGGTGGGATTCATTTCTTTGTATAAAACAGAAGCAACCCGCGGGCCCAAATGGATATGGGCGATCATTATTTTGTGCGGCAATCTGCTGGGTTCCGTCGCTTACTTTGTCATTGGAAGGAAGGATGTCTCATGACACAGCCGCTGCTTCAAGTGGAAGGGTTAACCAAACGATTCAAGGAACGCACGGTCGTCAAGGGAATATCTTTTAGCGTTGCCGAAGGCAGCTGCGCAGCCCTGCTCGGGCCGAACGGAGCAGGGAAAACGACGACGATCAGCATGCTGGCGGGTCTGCTTGAGCCGACGAAAGGCTCAATACAATTGATTCATGATGGAAGAGCGGTTCCGGATCGCAGGCCTTACATCGGATATTTGCCGCAAATGCCGGTCTTCTATCCGTGGATGAGCGGCAAGGAATTTTTGAGCTATACCGGCGAATTGGCCGGGCTTACTGGCCGGGAGTCGGCGCTGAAGACCGGAGAGTGGCTGGAAGCTGTAGGTCTCGGTGATGACGGGAAGCGCAAGATCGGAGGCTACTCCGGCGGGATGAAACAGAGGTTAGGACTGGCGCAAGCCTTGATTCACCGCCCCAAACTGCTCATTCTGGACGAGCCGGTCTCCGCGCTGGACCCTGCGGGCCGCAAAGATGTGCTCCGCCTGCTGCAGCGCATTCGCCGCGAAACGACGGTTCTGTTCTCAACCCACGTGCTGCATGATGCCGAAGAGATTTGTGATGAAATTCTCATGATGAAGTCCGGAGAAATTGCTTTGCAGGGCAATCTGGATTCGATCCGTAGAGAATACAGTGAGCCTGTGATCCGTATGGAGGTCAGCGGGGATAAGGCATCTCGTGAATGGCTGGCTTCGGTCGGCAGCAGAGCCTTTGTGCTCCATCACGAGCTGGCGGGAACCCGGGCGGAGCTGACGGTAACGGACGTGGAGCAAGCTTTGCATGAGCTGATGGCGGACGCGGTAGCCCATCGCGTATTGTTCCGGCAATTCGAATCTGGCCAGAGCACACTGGAGGAATTATTTATGAAGGTGGTGCAGGCATGAGACAGTTCAGGTTGTTTTTTCGCAAGGAGATGCTGGAAATGGGCCGCAGCTACAAATGGCTGTGGGTGCCTCTGGTCTTCCTGATGCTGGGCGTCATGCAGCCGATCGTCACCCGCTTCATGCCGGAAATCCTGAAGTCGGCGGGGAACATGCCCAAAGGCATGACGATCACGATGGAGACGCCTTCGGGAGCGGAAGTCATGGCGCAGACGCTCGGCCAATACAATTCGGTCGGACTGCTCATTCTGGTCCTGTCTGTCATGACGATGATTTCGGGCGAACGCCAGAGCGGCGTGTCGCAGATGATCTTTTCCAAAGCGGTGTCGTTCGTGTCGTATACAGCAGCAAAATGGATGAGTATGCTCTCCCTGATCACCGTATCTTTCGGACTTGGCTACGCCGGAGCTTGGTACTATACGGTTCAAATGATCGGATCGGTCGATGCCGGAGCAGCTTTGAAGGCGGGACTCTTCTATCTGCTGTGGATGTGGTTCGCGGGTTCGCTGACGCTGCTGGCCAGCTCGCTGCTGAACCCTGCGGCGGGAATCGCCTTTGTCAGTTTAGGGGCAGCGCTGCTGCTGTCGATGGTTTCAGGATGGCTTCCGGCATCCCTTGCCTGGAATCCCGGTTCACTGCCGCAAATATCCGTCCGATGGCTCCAGCAAAGCCAGGGGATGACGGAAGCAGCCGGCGCATTCATGATCGGCATTCTGTTTATCCTGGTTTGCTTCGCCGCTTCCACCTATAGGATCAAGCTCGTAAAATCCAAAATATAACAAATTATTCTATGCAGGGCATGGCATTATATGTAATAATATGGATAAATAAAAAATACCCTGACTCTTAAGAAGCCAGGGTTTCTTTATGTTTAGGCGAGCACTTTCAACATGGCGTTGATCATGCCGGAATGCGAGCTCTCGTGGCTGATATTCATGAGCAGCGCTTCAAAGGCGGTTTCCGCTTTGGCAAAATTGTCCAGGACCGCCAAAGGCTCCTGAAGCTTGCCGCTAAACGTGTCCTCGATGACTTTGCACTGGGAAGTCAGCTCTTCGATCAGCGCATCCCAGGCTGGAGGCTCTGCGGTCCAATCGGACGGTTTGGTGCCGGGACCGAAGAATGCTTTATAGCTGTCCGGGATAACGGATTCTTTGCCTGCGAAATGGAACACGATAAGATTCGTTACGGTCAGCAGATGTCCGAGCTGCCAATGAATGCTGTTGTTGAAGCCCTGTGGAATCACATTTCGTTTGTCCTCGGGGAGATTTTGGACCTTCTGGATGATGGTGTTGCGCGTACGCAGCATGACCCAGAATACATAAGAGTCTCTCACTTGTTATTCCTCCTTACGATATGTAATCTTCATTCAATTTTACAGGATGGGCAAGGAAGGGGCAAATTTACGCGTTTGTGACGTGAACTGCACTGCACTTATTTATTACATTATTCGGAAGGCATGGTGATTTGGTTGGATCTGAAGAAAAATGCTTACATGTATTTATTTTATGGGCTGCTGATTATTTTCATCCTGTATTTGATGAGACCGGAAACTCAGCCTCCAATGAGCGGATCGAAAGAAACTTTCATTACGGGAGGCAGTCTGGATGTTCATGCTTCGGGCTTCAACTCGTCAAGCTATCCAGGTCAAAGGGACGTGAAAACCGACGTAAACGGAGGCGGCGTCTATCTTGGCGGCAACCGGTTCGCGATCATTAACAACAACGAGAACTCAAGTACATACGGAACGATCCTGATTTATGAATACGACGAAAAGGCGCACAAGCTGAATTATCTCACCACGGACAATTTCGTCGTAAGGATGAATACAAGGACCGAGTAGCGGTTAAAAACATAGGATAGGCTAACAATAGACCATGCAGTTCGAAGCCGTTAAGACTGCGAGGGAGGTATGCAACCAATGTTTAAAGTCGTGCTGGTAAGACACGGCGAAAGCCTTTGGAACCAGGAGAACCGGTTCACGGGCTGGACCGACGTCGATTTGACGGAAAAGGGCGTGAACGAAGCGATTAAAGCGGGGGAACTGCTCAAGAAAGTACCTTACGAAATTGACATTGCGTTTACGTCCGTCCTCAAAAGGGCGATCAAGACGCTGAACTATATCCTCGACGTCAACGATCTCCTATGGATCCCGATTCATAAAAGCTGGAAGCTGAATGAGCGCCATTACGGCGCGCTGCAGGGATTGAACAAGCGGGAAACAGCCGAGAAGTACGGGGCGGAGCAGGTACAGCTCTGGCGCCGAAGCTTTGACGTGAAGCCGCTTCAGATTACCGCCGAGGATGACCGGTATCCGCAGAAGGATAAGCGCTACGGACGGCTGACGGAGCAGGAAATTCCGCTGGGCGAGAGTCTTAAGGATACGATTGCCAGGGTGCTGCCGTACTGGGAAGCGGAGATCGTTCCTCAGATCAAGGCAGGCAAAAAAGTGCTGGTCGTGGCGCACGGCAACAGTCTCCGGGCTCTGATGAAGGTGCTTGAGGACATCAGCGACGAGGATATCCTGGATCTGAACATTCCGACCGCGGTGCCGATTCTGTATGAGCTGGACGATAACCTGAAGCCGCTGAACCGCCATTTTCTCGGCGACCGGGAGCGCGTGCAGGAGAAGATCGAAACGGTGGCGAATCCATCCAAAATTATGGAGTAACTATTATTCACGGAGGGGTCCCTTGACATAAGGTGACTCCTCCGGTGTTTTTGTGGTAGGGTATAATATACCAGAACGCAGAAACACAACTTCAAGAAAGAAGGGAACCGCTTTGCCTTTTGTCAGATTTACGGGATTCGAGAAAAACGTGGTGGAAACGGTCGCGCCAGCGATTGTCGAGGAACTGGCAGCCATCGCCAACATACCGCAGGAAATCGTAAAAATCGAGCTTTTACATGTGGAAAAAATCACAAATAGTCCGCAGTCGGTCGAGATCTTCATGTTTCCAAGGGAACAGGAAAAGCATGATGCCATTGCCAAAATGATCAATGAACATTTGAAGCGGCAGGGGTATGACCGCGCGCATATTTTTTATGTGCTGCTGCAGCCTTCGCTCTACTATAAAGAGGGATTGCCTTTGAACGAGATTCCGAGAAAAACGGTTCACGAAGCCTGATCCCGGTCCGCTGTAAATAAATCTCTGTAAAGGAATTGGAATATTAACGGATTACCGCTATAATCGAATGTAGACCAAGACATTTTTGACATGTCTGTACTTTATACATGGATAAGGAGCAATGAAACTTATGGCTAAAACTTTGATTTTCGGACATAAAAATCCGGATACGGACACGATTACTTCAGCTATTGTATATTCCTACTTGAAGAACCAGCTTGGCTTCGATACGGAAGCCGTTCGTCTGGGCAATGTAAACGGCGAAACGCAGTATGCATTGGACACCTTCAAGGTGGAAGCTCCGCGCCTGGTGGAGAAAGTGGCAGGCGAAGCGGCAGAAGTAATTCTCGTCGACCACAACGAACGCCAGCAAAGCGCTGACGACATCGACCAGGTGCGCGTAACCGAGGTTATCGACCACCACCGTATCGCGAACTTCGAGACCAGCCATCCCCTGTACTACCGCGCCGAGCCTGTAGGCTGCACAGCAACGATTCTGAACAAGCTGTTCAAGGAAAAGAACGTGGCCGTAACGAAGGAAATGGCCGGATTGATGGTGTCGGCGATCGTGTCGGATACGCTTCTTCTTAAATCGCCAACCTGCACGGACGAGGACGTGGCTGCCGTTCGCGAGCTGGCTGACATTGCCGGCGTGAACCTGGAAGAGTATGGCCTTGAAATGCTGAAAGCAGGGGCCGACATGAGCAGCAAAACGATTGCCGAACTGATCTCCCTGGACGCCAAGGAGTTCCAAATGGGCAGCCATAAGGTGGAAATTGCCCAAGTGAACGTTGTGGACACGAATGACGTCCTGGGCCGCCAGACAGAGCTCGAGGATGCGCTGGGCAATATCATCAGCCAGAAAGGGCTCGACTTGTTCGTATTCGTCGTAACGGATATTCTGAACAATGACTCCGTCGCTTTGGCTTTGGGCAGCGCAGCGTCCGCCGTGGAAACAGCATACAACGTGAAGCTGGTAAACAATACAGCCGTACTGAAAGGCGTCGTTTCCCGTAAATCGCAAATCGTGCCGGTGCTGACCGAAACGCTGAGCAAATAATACTTACCATGTAAAAGGCGCAGGGCTCCAGCAGGAGTCCCGCGCCTTTTTGGCGTTGCGGATCAAGAGGTTCGCACAGAGAAAAACCTGTTCATGACTGAACAGGTTGGGTTTGGATAAGTCTGCCGTTCCTTGGAGAAGGGATTGTAAAACTATTATTGCTCGGGTTCTTCGTCTTCCTCCGAATCTTCCTCGTCGTCTGATTCGAATTCAGCCTCTTCGTCGTCTTCTTCCTCGTCGTCGCTTTCTTCAATGTCGTCGATTTGGGATTCCTGTACCTCTTCTTCGGACAGCTGCAGTTCGTTTTCGAAATTTTCCATTGTTTAATCCCTCCAATTTATACACCTATTCATAAGTGCAATATCAATATATCACTTGTCTATGAAAACGTTTGTCGTAATAGGAGCCTTCCATCACTTTATTTTCTTGTATATTTCGGCAAATAACGGCTTGCGTCGCTGTTGTGTCGAAGTACGGTCCTTTTTTCTTCAAGCTGGTAGCCAGACATAAGACTAATTTTGCAAGCGTCTTTTCTCAATGAAACTGAAAATGCCGGAGTAGGCACTTTTGACGTTTGTATTATTTTCCACATCATTATACAAACCAAACTCCCATTGCGTAGCTTCTTTTGCTGCCGAGGCGTAGTAAATCCCTGTTGCCAGTGATTTGTTTATTGCATCCGGGACATCGTCATAAGTCAAATCATTTAACGTATATGCCACACCCAGCTTATCCAGCTTGATGAATAGAATGGGAATGCCGGATTTTTTGTATGCCTCCTTGTACTTCTGCTCGGAAGCCTCACGGAAATAATCCTTCGTGATGAAGACGGCATCGAACTGTCCGGCAAGCTTGTCTGAGTTCTTTTCCAGCTCGTTTAAGGTAAGGGGCATGAAGGTTACGGTTGTTTCCCGTACGTCAGGCGCGTCCCCGATCACGCCGATGTTCAAAGGCCTTCCTGGATACAGAGGTCCGTTCATCGTATTGCGGTCCTGGCAGCCTGTAATGAACAGGATCAGCATGAACAATGATAAGCACATGATTTTCGTTTTGATACAACATCTCTCCCCCGCTTTGTCTTTCTTATATAGAACGTTTCATTTCATTCGAATGTTATATATTAGTGGTCTGCGAGCAGATGTGACGTGATGTCTTGGCAAGAACCCCCCATATACTATAATCTGAGAGCAGTGGTTCGTACCATGGGAGGGATCGTCATGATCATAGAAACTGATCGACTCATCATCCGCGAATATCGGCAGGATGACTATGCCGGCGTGCATCGATATGCCTCAAATCCACTCGTGACAACATATACATTATGGGGTCCCAACTCGCCTGAGGAGACGCTGGCGCATATCGAAGCGATGCTGGCGATGCAGCGGGAGGAGCCGCGCACGGGTCACGAATTTGCGGTTACGCTGAAAGAAAGCGGAGAGATCATCGGAGGGGTCGGACTGCATAAGAACGGAACCAATGGAGAAGTCGGCTACTGCTTCCATCCGGATTATTGGGGACAGGGCTATGCTTGCGAGAGCGCGGCCGCCATGCTTGAACTCGGCTTCAGGCAGTTCGGATTGCACCGGATTTACGCTACCTGCCGGCCCGGGAATAAGGGCTCGGAACGTGTGATGCAGAAGCTTGGCATGCAGAAAGAGGGGCATCTGCGCGAGCATCTCCTTTCCAATAAAGGGGGATTCGTGGACTCTTACCTGTATTCGATTCTGGTCCAAGATTATGATTGACGTTGAAAGGGAAGGTCTTTTGTTCACGGATGGGCAGAATATGGTTCAGGCAAGAGCTTTTTACTGTATGTAATAGTATATAGTCAAAGCCAACATATTCAGGAGGACATCATGATCAAAGACTGGTACGAAAAAAGCTTTGGAGAAGATTATTTGCTCGTATATAAACACCGGGATGCGGCAGGGGCCGTGCGCGAGGTCAAGAAAATGATCTCCTGGCTGGATCTGCCGGAGCATGCCCGGGTGCTTGATTTATGCTGCGGCACCGGCCGTCATTCCATCGCGCTTGCGGATGCCGGTTACGATGTTACCGGCGTGGATCTTTCAGCGGTGCTGCTGCGGGAAGCCCGCAAGCTGGATTCGAAAGAACGCGTGGAATGGCATCAGGCTGATATGCGCGACATTCCGCTGGAAGGGAATTACGATGCCGTGCTGAATTTGTTCACGTCCTTCGGATATTTCCGCGAGGATGAGGAACAGATGAAGGTGCTGCGGGAAATTCGTCGCATGCTGAAGCCGGGAGGCCGTTTTATTATCGATTTTATGAACTCTCCTCATGTCCGTGCCCATCTGGTACCGGAATCGGAGCGCGAAGCCGAGGGACAGCGAATCGTGGAGAAACGCATTATCGAGGACAACTTCGTAAAGAAAGATATCACGATCTCTCCCTGCGACGGTCAAGGGGATGAGCGGAGTTATCATGAACGCGTAAAGCTGTATACGCTGGAGCAGATGAAGTCGATGCTTGCTGCGGCAGGACTCGCCGTCGACGAGGTCCATGGCGGGTACGACGAGGATGAAGACTACCGGGAGGAGTCATCCGAACGGATGATTTTCGTGGGGCATTGCCCAAGCCGCAAGGAGACGTGAAAAGAGGTCAGGTAACATGAACATGCCGGAAATAACAGATCATCACAATGGAATTATTCAAGTCAAAATATCGATGTCCTTCCCGCTGCGCTGGGTCAACAGCTATATTCTCCCCGGCTCTGGAGGGTACACGATCATCGACCCGGGTCCGCACACGCCGGAGAATGAGGATGAATGGACACGGGCTTTGCGGGATCTGGGCATTTCGTTTAGTGATGTAAAGGATGTAGTGCTGACGCATCACCATCCCGACCATCTCGGATGCTCAGGCTGGATTCAGCAGCAGGCCGGGTGCAAGGTGTGGATGTCGGAGCGGTCTTATCAGGAGTCGCAGCTGATGTGGGGGCCGAAGTCCGGGATGAATGCCGACTTGACCGCGCTGCTTCGCAGTCAGGGAATGCCCGAGGAATGGGCTGGCCAGATGGAAGTACATATGAACGGCTTTGTGCCGCAAATTACGCCACAACCGGAGGTTTCCTGGATTCCAGATGCCGAACCGTTCGCGATGGGCGGCCGGGAATGGCTGCCGGTGGAGACCGCCGGGCATGCGCCGGGTCATCTTTCCTTCCATGACCCGGAAAGCGGCATCCTGTTGTGCGGCGATGCCGTCCTGCCGCAAATCTCGCCGAATGTGAGCCTGATGCCGGGAAGCGATCCGGAGCCGCTCCAGTCTTTTCTGCAGGGGCTCCTGAAGCTGAAAAATCTGGAGGTCAGCACGGCGTACCCGGGTCACCGCAATCCGTTCCAGCATTTCCAAGAGCGGATCGTGGCGCTGCTGCTGCATCATGAAGAGCGGCTGACGAAGATCGAACGGCTGCTTGCCGATGCGCCTGCGACGGGCTTTGAGCTGTGCACCTCATTGTTCGGCAGCAGGCTAGGAATTCATCAAATGCGTTTTGCCATGTGCGAGACGCTTGCACATACGCGCGAGCTGGAACGCAGGGGCCGCATCAAGGCAGCTGACGATGCGGATGGCGTATCGACATACCGATTGATGTAAATCCGCTTGAGCATGAAGAAGGGACAGCTTCCCGGAAGCTGTCCCTTCTTCATTTCATATTAATCTTCGGGTTGGTCAAGCTCCCCGCCTTCCACCTGCTGCTCGCGTTCGGCCTGCTTGCGGTGGGCAATCCGGCTGCTCGCCGCGGCTGCGATGGCCCCGACAATATCGTCAAGAAACGTATGCGTTTCGCCGGTGCTCTTATCATTCAGGCGTTCGAGGATGCCTGGCTTCAACTTGTCGACGTAGCCGTAGTTCGTAAAGCCGATGCTGCCATAGACGTTGACGATCGAGAAGGCAAGGATTTCATCCACGCCGTACAAGCCCTCGTCATTCTCCAGCATCTCCTGCAATGGTGAAAAAAGCTTGCCTTCCTCGGCAAGAACATCGAGCTGAATGCCCGTCAGCACCGCGTTTTGCACCTCGCGTTTGCTGAGAACCTTGTCCACGTTATCCAAGCATTCTTCCATCGTCAAATCAGGATAATATTTCTTCTGAAGGAGCATCACGAGCTCCGCGATTTCCTCCAGCTTCACGCCTCGTTTATGCATCCATTCGCGCGTCGCGCGGGCTACCTTCTGACTGTTCAGGCTGTAAGGTATCTTGTCTGGTTTCGGATCACTCATATTTTATCCCCCCGTTATCGTGTAGTAGTAAGATTGTACGTTTCTCCCATACAGTTTGTCCAGTTTTACCCAAAACCGCATCGCCTATACGCTGAAATACGGTCAAATTCCCGGCCCGAACAGTATTCAGGGCACGGCCTGACGGATGCCGTTTTTTTAGCAAGCAATCCTTATCTCGCAAAAAAGACAACATCTAAATGCAGTCTGTCTCCTTTGAGAAAACGCCGATCAACGTTTTTTTATTTGGACCGGCTGTTATTTTTTACGAAGGGGGCTCGTATACATGGTAGTACAATCTGTACAAAATGATTAGGAGGAACCATGCATATGAAAAAAATCAGTAAAATTCGCGGCATTTCCGCTGCCGGATTGCTCGCAGTTCCTGTCATGCTGTCCGGCTGCAGTCTGTTCGGATCGCAGTCTTCCATGGATATTGACAAGCCGCCGGCTGAGGTCGAGCAGCAAATGCTGAACATGACGGGTGGAGGAGCAGCCAAAGCGAAAACGACAGCCGCGACAACCGGCCCGAAAACGACGGTGTACCTGGCCAATGGGAAGGGGCTTCTGGCTCCCGTCTCGATTGGTATTCCAGAGGCCAAAGATACCAACACTATGAAGCAGGCGCTTCAAGCGATGGTAACCGAAGGAAGCTATGCAGCATACTTGCCGAAAGGATTTACCGCTCTGCTCCCCAAAGGCACCGAAATCAACAAGCTGACGGTGGATAAGGAACAAAAGACGGCGATCGTCGATTTTAATAGCGCCTTCAATAAATACAACGCGCCGGATGAACGCAAAATACTGGAGGCTCTCACCTGGACGCTCACCGGATTTGCCGGCGTGCAGAAGGTGCAGCTTATGGTAGACGGCAAAGCCTTGGAGGTCATGCCGCTTGCGGGCACGCCGCTTAACCAGCCGCTGACCCGCAGCTTCGGCATCAACCTTCAGAAAGCGGATGGCGTCGCATTGACGAATTCCACGCCGGTCACGGTATATTTCTCTACTTTGTCCGAGGACGGCGTTTCATACTATGTGCCCGTTACACGTCTGGTACAGCCGGGACAGAATAGACTGACCGCGGCGCTGCAGGAGCTGATCCGGGGACCGCAGCAGGCCGATGGCCTGGAGCAGGTCATGACGGCCGGAACGAAAGTGGAGTCGGTAAAAACAGCCAAAGACGGCACGGTGACCGTTGCCTTAAAGGATGACATGTTTGAGAAGGACGAGAAAATTCCTTCCGAGCTCCTGCAATCCGTCGTGCTGACCATATCCGAGAATGCCTCCAATTCGAAGGTGAAAATCAACATGAACGATGCTGTCCAAGTGATGGGAAATGACGACCAGGACTACAGCAAACCGGTATCCAGACCCGATTACATTAATGAAATTCCGCTATAAAATGCCTGCGGGGTGCTTTTGATCCGCCACTTTGCTAAAATGGTTAATGAAATAGATGGTTTTCGAACGATACAACAGGATGCGTAAATGTAGGAGGCAGAAAAGATGAGATCAAACGGGCGCAGCAGCGATCAGCTCAGACCGATGAATTTGACAGTGAATGTGAACAAATATGCGGAAGGCTCCGTGTTCATTGAAATGGGAGATACGAAGGTATTATGCACGGCAACGGTGGACGAGAAGGTTCCCCCATTTTTGAAGGGACAGGGTAAGGGCTGGGTGACCGCGGAATATTCCATGCTGCCGCGGGCCACGCAGTCCCGCAATCAGCGGGAAAGCGCGCGCGGCAAGCTCAGCGGCCGGACGATGGAAATTCAGCGGTTGATCGGCAGAGCGCTGCGCTCCGTCGTTGATTTAAAGGCGCTCGGCGAGCGCACGATTACGCTCGATTGCGACGTCATTCAGGCCGACGGGGGAACGCGGACGACATCGATTACCGGTGCCTTCGTCGCGATGGCCATCGCGGTGAGCAAGATCGCGCAGCAGCATAAGCTCCCGGTATTTCCGATTACGGACTACCTGGCTTCGGTCAGCGTAGGCGTCGTAAACGGCGAGCCGATGCTTGACCTCAATTATGAGGAAGATTCGAGCGCGAAGGTGGATATGAACCTGGTGATGACCGGCGGCGGGGCTTTCGTCGAGCTGCAGGGAACAGGCGAGGAAAGTCCTTTCACCCGCGAGGAGCTGAATCAGCTGCTGGCGCTGGGCGAAACAGGAATCCTGCGGCTGATTGAGAAGCAGAAGGAGCTGCTTGGACCGATCTCCCTTATGATTGGCTCCGGCCAGGCGGGAAGAGAGGTTTAGACATGATTCTGGACAGTGATCTGATCATCGTCGCAACCCGGAATCCGGGAAAGGTCAAGGAATTTGAGCACGCCTTCGCCCAGCTCGGCAAGCAGGTAAAGAGCATGTTCGATTATCCGGAGCTGCCTGAGGTCGTGGAGGACGGGGTGACCTTTGCCGAGAACGCGCTGAAGAAAGCGAAAACGGTCGGAGATGCCCTTGGACTGCCGGTTTTGGCGGATGATTCCGGTTTATGCGTCGATGAGCTGGAAGGCCGCCCGGGCGTGTACTCTGCCCGCTTTGCCGGCGAGCATGCCACGGACCAGGAGAACAACGAGAAGCTGCTCCGCATGCTGGAAGACAAAAAGCTGGGCGAGGATACGGACCAGCCGCTTCTGAGTCCCGCCCGCTTTGTCTGCTCGCTGGTGCTGTACAATCCGGCAACGGGCATCCATATGGAAGCCTGCGGAGCCGTGGATGGCTGGATCACGGACGAGCCCGCCGGCTGCGGTGGATTCGGCTATGACCCGCTGTTTTACCTGCCGGATTACGAGAAAACGATGGCGGAAATCACCATGGAAGAAAAGCAGGCGATCAGCCACCGCGGAGCGGCGCTCCGGAGCCTGATCAGCATGCTGAAGCAGCAGCCGGAGCTGTAAATCGATCCGGCGGCGAAGACCACGATCGTTCCCTTGCAGGGGAGGTGAGTGGTCTTTTTTTGTACAGGGACTCATTCGCCTCCCGTTTTTTGGTATGATGGGGCATATCGGGGTTCAACTTACTATTTATTCAGAATGGGAGTGAGAGGAATGTCAGCAGAGAAGATGCAAGCGGAATTAGACCTGCGCTGCATGTCCTATAACATCAAAAACGCATACGATAAGGAAGGCGAGAATGTCTGGTCCAGCCGCAAGGAGCTGGTGGCAGGCGTGATTCGCTTTCACCGTCCGGATCTGGTAGGGATGCAGGAAGTGCTGCATAACCAGCTGGAGGATTTGGAGCAGCTGCTGCCCGAATACGGGTGGATCGGCGTCGGAAGGGAAGACGGCAAACAGGATGGAGAGTTCTCCTGCATTTTCTACCGCAAGTGCAGGCTGCAACCGCTGCGCCAAAGCACCTTCTGGCTGTCGGAACAGCCGGATGAGCCGGGGACGCTCGGATGGGATGCCGCCTGCCGGCGCGTCGTGACGTGGGGCGAATTCGAGGATACATATACGGGAAAAAGATTCCTTCATTTCAACACCCACTTCGATCATATCGGACAGGTGGCCGTGGAGCAAAGCGCCCATCTCATCCTGCAGCGGATCGGCAATATTACGGAAGGCCGTCCGGCTGTACTCACCGGCGACTTCAACGTAACCTCGGATTCCGTGCCGTACCGGGTGCTCACGCAGCAGGATAAGGCAGGTCCAACCCTGCTGCGCGATGCCAGCACGACCGCCGACTATAAGCACTTCGGTCCGGCTTTCACGTTCCAGGGCTTTGATTCACGGGAAGTGGCAGCCCGCTCTTTTCCGGCATTTCTGGAGGGGCAGGCGAAGCATGAAATCGAATTTGAAAGCCCTATCGATTTCATATTCGTGACAGAGCATGCGCATGTGCTCAGCTATGGATCGATACCTGACCACAGCCAAGGCAAAATGCCTTCGGATCACTATCCGGTCGTGGCTGATATCCGCCTATAAACGATTGCCCTTACCCACAAAGTCCGTACGTTCTCCTGGCATTTACAGCCGGGAGGGCGTACGGACTTTGTATTCTGTCGGGTTGACGCCGAAGTATTTTTTGAACAGTCGATTGAAGTAAAACTGGTCGCTTATGCCGACGGAAGATGCTACCTCCTTCATATAGCTGCTGCCGGTGACGATCAGCTCGGCAGCTTTATCCATCCGCAGCTTATTCAAATAGCTGACGATGCTTGTTCCGACCTGCTCTTTAAACACCCGGCACAAGTAATTTTCGCTCAGATTCACGTGATCGGAAATCATCTCGAGCGTGATTTTATCCTGATAATGGTTGTGAATGTATGCGATGGCCAGTTGGACTTCTTTTTTGTACAGGACCTCTGGTCCGCCTCCATAGCGATAGCCGAACGATTGAAGCGTATCGAGGGTTCGGTCGATGAGTTCCTTGGCATTTTTGGCGTGAAGGATGGAGGCTTTGCCCGATTCCGCTCTGTCATCGTCCATCCAGACCAGCCGCTGGCTGCTGATCGATATATAGTCCAGGCATTTGACGATGAAGCGCTTCACGGCATCCGGATGCACCGATTTCACCCCGGCCTGCTGAACCAGCATGGTCAGCTGCTGCGTGGCTTCGGCCATATCCTGATTTTCGCAGGCTGCGATGATTCGGGACGACAGTTCTGCCGCTTGGAATCCTTCCATGCTATTCTGCAAGCTTACCGTGTCCAGGGAGAGAACCGACTGATGCACGTAGAAATTGACCTGCACCGCATTCCGGCACGCGACAAACGCCCGCTTGGCCTCCGAATATCCTTGAACCTCTGAGGTGTACACGATGGAAGGGATGATGGAAACGTACATCTGCAGGAGGGATACGATTTTATCGATAAAACCGCGGTACCGGATGGCATGCTCCTGCAGCTGCTGCTTCGGAATGAGCACAAGCAGGCAGCTTTTTTCCACCTGGACGGTTTCCGCGCCATCCACCTTTGCAAGCGCATCGAGTATGATGTTTTCAATGAACGAGGCCGATACTGGCTGCTGCCGCCGCGATTCGCTCGCTGCCGAGTGGTCAAAGGTGACATAAAGCAAATAGCAGGGGGCATTTCTGTTGTGGAGAATCAGATGCTCATGCTCGTACAGCCTGCTCTCTTCATATGACGGATCCGTAAAAAAGTCTTTCAAAATCGCGTTTTTGACGCTTTTCAAATTGCTTTGGATCAGCTTATCCCTCGTTTTCTGTTCCTCTATCGTCAGACGCTCCCGCTGAAGAAGCAAAGCCGTTTTGTGCAGCTGTTCGATCAAATTATCCTTCTTGATGCTGATTTTCAGCAAATAATCCACAGCACCGAGCACAAGCGCCTCGCGGACAAGCTCGTATTCGCCGAAATTGCTGGCAACGATAATTTTACCCATGTACCCCCGGTCTATGAGCTCTTTGATCAGTTCAAGCCCGTCCATTTTAGGCATTTTCAGATCGGTAATGATAATATCCGGCGCAAGCTTATCGACAATCGATAAAGCTTCAAGCCCGTCCGAAGCCGTTCCGCAAATCGGAAAGCCCAGCTCATCCCATGGAATCATCGTACGAAGCGCTACTTTGACAATCGGCTCGTCGTCCACCAGCATGACATGATACATCTTTCTTAATCCTCCTCCTTGAGGGTGAAAATCGAATAAGGAACGTGGATTTTGCAAAGGCCAAGATGTCGATGGATTCCGAAGGGCTGCCTGGGGTTAACCTGTGCTGCGGGCTGAGGCTCCTTCGCTTGTTGTCTATCATATCACAGGGAAACCGCTTACATAAGCTGCGGGAACGAAGAGGATAAAATCGTATACAAGTTCGATAAAATCGTCTATAGGCTTCATCGGGCGAACACGGTATAGACGAGCCGGCGTATTCCGGGAAGCGTTCCCTGCAAACCGGCAGCATTCGCAGTATTTCGTCAAGAAAGCGAATATCGTGCAAAGGTACGCTAGGTTTGTTCATGTTCCGACCGGAGAAAACGAATTATATTGGATCTACCGGATGGATGCGCTTACATCATTAAGAGGCATGGCTTTATGGCCTGATACGAAAACAAGGGAACAGAGAAACGAAACGAAAGGGGTATTGGTATGAAGAAAAAGTGGTTTGGCATGCTGCTGACAACGATGATGCTCGGCACCGCCTTGATCGGCTGCGGCGCAAAAACACAGGAGGCGCAAACGCAAGAGACGAAGACAACGGAACCGCCCAAAACGGAGACGGCCGCGAAGGAGGAACCGAAAGAAGGCGGGAAGGATTTTGAGAACAAGGAGCTGAAGATTGCCGTTTTCCAGGGCGGATATGGGCCTGACTACTGGAATGAGATCGTGACCAAATTTGAAGGGGCATATCCGGGCGTCAAGGTCAATATGACGATTAACCCGAAGATCGGCGAAATTATCCGGCCGCAAATCGTGGCAGGCAACCCGCCGGATTTCCTCTCCATCAGCGACAACGAGCAGAGCGGCATCATCAACTCGCTGATCAAGGAGCGGGGACTGCTGGACATCTCGGACGTGTTCGAGAGCAAAGCACTGGACAAGGACCAGACCATCAAGGACATGATTCTGCCGGGTATGCTGGAGAGCACGCGCTTCTCGCCATATCAGGACGGAAAGGTCTATCTGGCGCCGTTTAACGCGGGTCCGATGGGACTCGTCTACAACAAGACGCTGTTCCAGGAAAAAGGCTGGAAGCTGCCGGAAACCTGGGATGAGTTTTTCGCCCTCGGCGAGGAGCTGAAGAAGGAAGAAAATTACCTGGTGGACGAGAAGGGGAAGAAGAGCAAGCGGGCGCTTTTCACTTATCAGGGCATTTATCCGGCATACCTGGAGGAAATACTCTATCCGGCTCTGGCCAATGCCGGCGGCAAGGATATGCTGAGCAAGATTTTCAATTATGAAGAAGGCTCCTTCAAGAACGACAACGTCAAAAAGGTGCTGGATGTGTTCGCCAAAATTTCCAAGGACGGATATTTGATGGACGGTACCGTGGCGCTGAACCACACGCAGGCCCAGACCGACATGATGCTCGGCAAAGCGCTGTTTATCGTCAACGGCAACTGGATGGAGAACGAAATGAAGGATTCGCCGCGAGAAAAAGGCTTCGAGTTCGGCATGATTCCGGTTCCCGTCTTCAATGCAGGCGACGAACGCTTCGTCCTCTCCAGCTATGAGCAGTTCTCGATTCCGGCCAAGGCCAAAAATCCGGAGCTGGCCAAGGAATTCCTGAAGTTCCTGTACACGGATGAATCCGTGAAGCTGTTTGCGGAAAAATCCAACGGCGCGTATGCCCTGAAGGATGCGAAGGAGCTTTCGAAGCCTTATCTGACCACAGGCGTATACGAAATGTTCAGCGCGTACGACGGGGCAACGACGCTGCTGCAGAACTGGCAGGCACTTCCTAAGGGATCGAAGGTCAACGTATCCGATGAGCTGTTCAAGAACACGGTAACGCCGGTGATGAACGGTCAAATGACGACAGATCAGTGGATGGACAACGTGGAGAAGGCGTTTGCCCAAATCCGTTCCGAGCAGTAGTTGAATAAATAAACTTGCACAAGTAATCTGGCAATTATTCACCCATGTGGAGGGCATCTTGGTTAAGGCAGCAGGTACACGTCGTTAATCGGGATGCCTATTCCATATGAGGAGGAGTGGATGACATGGTGGAAGCAAGACGCCTTGGGGCGGGAAAGAGAAAGAAGCCGAAGCTTTTTATCGCGGTATGTACCATACCGCCGCTGCTGTTAACCTTGATTATCATGATTATCCCGACGATCCGGGCCTTTATGATGTCTTTTACCGACGCGACAGGCATGAGCGATGATAACAAGTTTATCTTTCTGGATAACTACAAATATATGTTCAGCGACAAGATGTTCCTGCTTGCGCTGGGCAACACGCTGAAGCTGATGCTCGTCGTTCCCGTGATCACGCTCATCTTCAGCTTGATCCTGGCCTTTTTGCTGACCCAGACGAAGCTGAAGGAAAAAGCCTTCTATCGCACCGTCTTTTTCTTCCCGAGCATCGTATCGCTGACCGTCGTCGGCATCGTGTGGTCATTCGTGTTTCATCCCAACATGGGGATTCTGAACAATGTGCTCTCGATGATTGGCTTGGGCAGCTGGGCTTCGCCCTGGCTGGGAGAAGGCGGAACGGCGCTTTGGTGCGTGGCGGTAACTTTAGTCTGGCAGGCGGTAGGCTACTATATGGTCATGTACGTCGCGGCGATCGACGGCATTTCGAACGACATATTCGAGGCGGCCACGATCGACGGGGCGGGACAATTCCGGAAGCTGGTAAGTATTACGGCTCCGCTGCTAAAGGATATTATCGGGATTACCTTCGTGCTGGCGCTTTCGGGAACGATCAATCTCAGCTTCGTGGTCGTCAGCGTCATGACGGCAGGAGGGCCGGCAGGGGCCACCTCCGTTTTACTGCAGTACATGTACACCCAAGCCTTTCAGAACTCGAACTTCGGGTACGCCATGGCAGTCGCTATTTTTACCCTGGCGATATCCTTCGTGCTATCATTCCTGTCCAGATTACTGACGAACAAGGCGGAAGGGTAGGTGAACGCGATATGAGCAATGAATCCAGCATCTTCCGTGCCAGGCTGTGGACATGGGCCATCCGGCTGTTTATGATCGCGGCGACAATCGTTTTGGTGTATCCGTTCGTGTGGAACATTCTTGCATCCTTCAAGAGCAATACGGAATTTCTGACCGACCCGTTTTCCCTGCCGCATTCCCTGCATTTCGAAAACTACACCCGGGCATTCGTAAAGTCCAAGATGGGGGATTACTTCCTCAACTCGATCCTGCTGGTCGTTCTGTCAACTGCCCTGATGATCGTGCTCGTCCTGCCCATTTCCTACGTGTTGACACGATATAAATTTTGGGGGTCGCGGGCGATCATGAACCTATACATGGCCTGCATATTCATCCAGGCAACGTATATCATGGTTCCGCTGTTTCTGCAAACCAGCTCGTTTGGGCTGCTGGACAACCGCGCTGCGCTGGGCGTCATTTATGCGGTCATGTCATTTCCGTTTGCCATCTTCGTGCTGAGCGGGTTCTTGCGGACCATATCCCGGGAATACGAGGAAGCGGCAATGATTGACGGATGCGGCAATATCGGCATTTTGGTGCGGGTCATTGCCCCGCTCGCCAGGCCGGGCATCGTAACCGTGGCGATGCTGTCGGCGATGGGACATTGGAATGAATATCCGCTCGCGCTCGTGCTGATCCAGTCGGACAGTAAAAAAACGCTTCCCGTAGGGCTTGCCAATTTGTTCGAGGTACAGCGCTATGCTACCGACTGGAGCGCCTTGTTTGCCGCGCTGGTGCTGGTGCTGATTCCGACCGTGCTGTTATTTTTAGTCGGGCAGAAGCAGCTGCTGCAGGGGATTAACGTCGGCGGTTTGAAAGGTTAAGCTATTTTCATCATGAAGCAAATGAATAGCAAGCAGGCATCAGGAGGTTGTCTCTGTCGGTATTCATCAGAGCAGCCTTTTCCTTTATCCGTAAGCGGACGTTCTAAGCGAAATGGAGGGAAAAGCATGACTTATGCAGGCTGGAAAAGCCATCCGGTAACGTGGTTTCCTGCGATCTTGGGAGCGGCGGCCGTTATCGCCGCCGTTATGGCCGTTAGCGCACACTTTAATTCGTCGGCAGCATCCCTGGAGGATGCGGTCATCATGACCGTCAACAGGCAGCCGGTAACCTTCGAAGCGTATCAGGCTGAAATGCAGCAGGCTAGCACGAGCATTTACAGCTATTTCGAACGGGAATACGGAGCACTGGCGGGTCCGGATTTCTGGCAAGACCATTACGGGGGAGAGAGACCGATCGATCGACTCCGGCAGAAGGCGGAAGAGGCCATCGTGAGATCGAGGGTGCAGTGGGGCTTGGCGAAAAAGTACGGCATCGTGAAGGATATCGGGTTTCTGGATCGGATGCGGCAGGAGGACAACGAGGACCGGCTGAACAAGCAGCAGAACGGGCAGGTCGTATTTGGCGTTCAGCAGCTGCGCGACCGGGATTACGAGGACTATGCGCTAAGCAAGGCCGTCATTGAATTGAAGCCCAAGCTGCTTGCGGAAGGCGTTATTTCGCTTGAGACCGGCGAACTGCGAACCCTTTACAAGCAGAGGAAGGAGGTATACAAGAAGCGGGATACGTTAGAGGTCGAGAAAATCGTTATTGGTTTGGCTGACCCGAAGGGACTCATCACGGACAGCTCGACGCAGGAGGCTCATCAGAGGATGCAGCAGGTTCTGGCGGATGCGGACGGAGGCGAGGCTTTCGACAACATCGCTGCCCGGTTAGGAAGAACGGGAAGGGTGGAGACGCAGCGATTCACGGATGAGAACCGCCGCATCGACGCTAATGCATATCCGGTTCTGCTAGAGGAGGCAGAGAAGCTGTCCGTGGGACAGGTGAGTGCCGTGATCGAAACTGGAACGGAGCTGACGCTTTTAAAGTGCGTCTCCAGGGTTCCTCAGGGCTACCAGTCCTTTGAAGAGGTGGAGGACCAATTAAAACTGCTGCTTACGGAAGCCAAATATCAAACGCTTGTAGACGAGCTGACCCGGCAAGCGGTCGTTACCCGGGATGAGAACCTGATTCTCCAAACCGGGTTGGCCACGTAATGCTGCGCTGCGTACAAGCTGCAAGCCATTTTACAAATGAAGGGAAGATGGGCGATGCATCGAAGCGTTCGCAAGCTTTTTGCATGGATGCTGGCATTTTTATTGGTTATGGGAACCTTTTCTGTAGGGATGCCTTCCGATCTGGCCCATGCCGCTGCCAATCAGACGTATTACGTCGATTCCTCCGCAGGCAATGACAGCAATGACGGGACCAGCGAAGCAAAGGCATGGAAGTCGCTGTCCAAAGTCAGCAGCATGACTTTCCAGCCGGGGGACCGGATTCTGTTCAAAGCCGGCTCCGTTTTTACGGGCCGCCTGGAACCGAAGGGCTCGGGGACGGCAGCGGCCCCGATTCAAATCAGCACGTACGGAAACGGGGCCAAGCCCGTGCTTCAGCCGGGAAATGACTGGGTGGAGCCGACCATGACCATGAACAATTACGTGAAGCGAAACGTGAAGGTCAACAGCGTCATTAAGCTGTATAACCAATCGTACTGGGAAATCGAAGGGCTGGAACTTTTTGACCCGAAGTATGAAAGCATTAATCCGATGAATACCGACGTATACCGCCGCGGCATATATATTGAGGCACAGGATGCCGGAGCCATCAAGCATATTTACATCCGGAACGTTCACATCAAAGGATTCAAAGGCCCGGACACGAATGAAGGAAAAGTGTCGGGCGGAATCGTCTATCACGTCCAGTTCAATCCCGACACCCCATCGCTTCGGCAGCCTACATGGTTCGAGGACATTGCCGTCAGCGACAGCACGATCGAGCATGTGAGCAGAACGGGGATCAAATTCCACTCGTCCTGGGTCAACCGGACGCAGCAGCCTGACGGCAAATTCCCTATTAACGACCAGCGGGGCATCGGTCCGTACACGCCTTCGCTCAATATTCACATTTACAACAACGTCATTCACGATGTCGGCGGCGACGGCATCATTATCCGCGATTGCAAGGACGTCATCGTTGAGCATAACACCGTATACCGGGCAGCCCTGGACGGCACCTACGCTGTCGGCATCTTCAACTGGAACTCGACCAACACGACCATTCAATACAACGAGGTGTACGACACGCAGCCAGCCGGGGATGCCCAAGGCATCGAGATCGATGCCTTGAACGACGTGACCTACGTTCAATACAACTACGTTCATAACAACGCAGGGGGCTTCGCGATGTGGTGCAATACGGATACCCTTCCGAGCTATGACGGCATCTACAGATACAACATCAGCCAGAACGACAATACGTCCCATGGGCTGATCCAGCCAAGGGCATCGATGAAAGGAGCCATGTTCTACAACAACACGGTTTACATGGGACCGGGTGTGGCGCGTCAGTTCGTGTATAACTACTCGGGCGGCCCGGATCATCAGGTCCAGGTATTCAACAACATCTTTTACAACGAAGGAACATTGTCCGATCTTTCATTCAGCACAGCTGCATTGAATTACAAATCGAACGTATATTACGGCTTCGCTTCGGTTCCGAACACAGATGCAACGGCTATCACGGCCGATCCGAAGCTGGTTGCGCCTGGCACCGGAGGAAGCGGCATCGGATCGACCGCCGGTTACAAGCTGCAGCCGGATTCACCTGCGATCAACACCGGCCGGTGGATCGCGAACAACGGCGGAAAGGATTACTTCGGCGGGCCGCTCTACAATGGCGCGCCGGATATCGGGGCGAGCGAATATACGGGCACGGCGTTCCCTCCCGCATCGCCGCCGGTAACAAGCGAGATTCCCCAGTCGCAGATGACGGCCAGCGCAACGAGCTTCCAGCCTGGCCAGTCTCCGCAGATGGCGATCGACTCCAATACGGGGACGAATTGGCATACGAAATGGGATCTCAGCAACCCCTTGCCTCAATCCATCACGCTTCAGCTGGGGGGAACATACCAGGTAGGCAGTCTTCAATATGTCCCGCGCCAGGACGGGAATTCAAATGGCAACATTACGGCCTATAACGTCTATGCGAGCATTGACGGTACGAACTTTACCAAGGTAGCCTCGGGGACCTGGCCGAACAACAGCACGCGAAAAACGGCAAGCTTTGCGCCGGTCAGCGCCGCTTACATCAAGCTGGAAGCGACCGCAGGCTCCGGAGGCTGGGCATCGGCAGCGGAAATTTCCGTGTTCAAGAGCGAGCAGGTGCCTCCATCGGCGATTACCGCGACGGCTTCGTCGTATGAGCCCGGTCATGAACCCGCAAAGGCACTGGACGGCAATACGGCAACCATATGGCATACGAAGTGGGACGGCACAGATACCGTCCGCGAGCTGATCTTGACGCTCGATTCTACGGTTCAGGTATCCTCGCTTCTGTACTTGCCCCGTCAGGATACCAGCGGGGCAGGGATGAACAACGGAAATATCACCTCTTACGAGATTTACGTAAGCACGGATGGCGCAGCGTACACCCTGGTTGCGAGCGGCACGTGGGCTAACGACCACGCGGAGAAAACGGCAGCATGGAATGGGATTTCCGCCAAATACGTGAAGCTGAAGGCAGTGGCGGGCACGGGAGGCTGGGCATCAGCCTCGGAGGTGAAACTGATGCGGTAGCATAATGCAAAGCAGACCAAGAACATTCGTCTCGGTCTGCTTTTTTTTTGCGGTGATTCAGGAGTGAGGGGTTATGCAAGCAGGCTTGCATCCAGCGGCAGCATGATCCGCTCCCGGTTGTGGAATACGGCCCACTCCCTGTACCCGATATCGAGGAGATGCTTGCGGATGTCGTCGAAATATTCGCCCACGCGGGCGGGCTCATGGGCATCGGAGCCGAAGGTGACTTTGACGCCATAATGAAGGGCGCGTTCAAGCAGCCATCCGTCCGGTACCCAGAGCTCATCGGAGGAATTGATCTCCATAACGATGTCATGCTTGGCGATCACCTGCAGGGTTTGATCCGCTGCTTCGGTGCGAAGCTCGGCATACCCGGGGAAATAGCGGTTCAGTGCATCTACGTGACCCAGAATATCGTAAAGGCCGGAGGCCGCCGACTGTGCGATATAGCGGTAGTAGGTTTCCTTTAGCTGCAGTCTGCCTTCAGGAGAAAGGCGCTCCCAATAATCGGCGTCATACAAGCTTACCCCGGCAAAATCATGGACGGATCCGATGACGTAATCAAAGGGATACGAACGGAGCATATGCTGATAAAGGTCATGGCTGTCCGGAAGGTAGTCCGCCTCCACGCCAAGCAGGACCTCGATGCTTCCCGCGAATTCTTTTTTCAGTGCCAAAACCTCCTGGACATAAACGGGAAATTCGCTTTTGGCCATGCTGGCTTCCGGAGAAGAATGATCGTCCTCCTCCGCGAAAAAGGGTGTGTGGTCCGAAATGCCGATATACAACAACCCTTTGTCCACGGCTGCTATAATGTAGTCGCGAACCGAGCCGTAAGCATGCCCGCAGCGGTTGTGATGCGTATGCAGATCAAATGTCATGGGAGAGCCTCCAAACGTTCTTTTTCGGTGCTTGCTACCCACTATACCTCATGATAAGATCATATTCATTCCATATAGGGCTGATTATGCCTGTTTTTCTACATATCTTATCTTGTGTTTTCTGTAACAGAAAAGCAGAGGGGCGGAGAAGGATGGAGACCAATTTCTATGAAGCTTCGTTGTTTTACATCGACAGGGAACGGAAGGTTCAATCGAGCATGCCGTCGCAGCATTATCATGACGGATACGAGATTTTATATCTGGTGTCCGGCGATATCTGCTATTTCATTAATGGCCAAGCTTATCAGGCTGTCAGCGGAGCCCTGCTCCTGGTCGATATGAACGAGATCCATAAGCTGGTGAACGCAAGCGGCGCAACCTTCGAAAGAATCACGCTGGAATTCAAAAAAGAGTTTTTGGATGCGCTCTATCTGAACGGACTACCCACCGATGTTATGAGCGTTTTTCGGCAAGGGCGGCCTTTCGTCAAATTGACGGGACAGGAAATGAGCTTTGTGGAAAGGCAGATGGGCCAAATGATTCTGGAATTCACAAAAAAGCCGGAGGGATATGAGGCATGCCTGCAGACCCTTCTGTTCCAGCTGCTGCTGTTCATCCACCGCAAGATGTCCTTATGTGCTGCCGCAGAGCAAACCGTGGTCCACTCCATTCACAAGAAAACGTTCGAGATCGTCGATTACATCAACCGCCATTTCGAGGAGCGGCTTACCATCGAGCAGATTTCCAGCCGTTTTTATATCAGCCCATCGTATTTTTGCAAAATGTTCCGGAAAAGCACGGGATTTACGTTCACCGAGTATGTGAACAATGTGCGTGTCAAAGAGGCCAAAGCGCTTCTGGCCGGGGGTACCGACAAAGTCGCAGTCATTGCGGAGAAGGTAGGCTTCGAGAGCCTCACCCATTTTGGACGCATTTTCAAAGAGCTGACGGGAGTATCGCCATTGAAATACCGTCAACAGCATAGCCCTTGAATGGAAGCTCGGACTTGTTGCCCGGGCTTTTTTCATGCCAGGATGCGACGGAATAAGGTTTAATTGACGGTTCGGGCAGGATTGCCTCGGACGATGTCGTAATTAGTAGATAAGAAATGTGGAGATGTAAAGGAGGATTCATTATGCTGAAAGGTATTTCCCCGTTGTTGTCCCCTGAGCTGCTCAAAATTTTGTGCGAAATGGGACATGGAGACGAAATCGTGTTTGCTGACGCGAATTTCCCTTCGGTTTCGATGGCGAACCGGCTCGTCCGCGCTGACGGCCACGGCATTCCCGAGCTGCTTGCGGCCACGCTCGAATTATTTCCGCTGAACCGGTATCTGACGCATCCCGTGATGCTGATGCAGGTGGTGCCCGGCGATCCGGTAGAGACCCCCGTATGGGATGTGTACCGGAGCTTGGTGGACCAAGCGGAAGCGGGAATTGAGTTCGCTGAACTTGAGCGTTTTGAATTTTATGAGCGTGCGAAAAAGGCTTATGCCGTCATCGCCACAGGCGAGAAGGCATTGTACGGAAATCTGATTCTGTCCAAAGGCGTTATCGCCTAAGAACTGCGAATTGCGAAGAATCGCATCCCGAAGCACAAAGAGCCCCGTCTCAGGAGAGATGGGGTTCTTTGATGGACGAAATCACTTTATTTAATGACGATATTATAGGTTTTCAGCCAGTTGTTCACCTGTGCCAGGTAGGCGAACAGCTGTGGCCCGGACATCAGCTGGCCGAACCAAGGCAGGTTGGAGGAAGCCTCGGGAGATGCGGCGATCTCGCGCACCTTTTCCTGGTTAATCAGCGGGAGAATCGGCGCAGAGGAATCATCAAGGATATCCAGCATTTGCTGTTTCACGGCGGTAAGGAAATCCGGGTTATGGGTTTTCGGATAGGGGCTTTTTTTGCGGTACAGTACATCGTCCGGCAGTACGCCTTCCAGTGCTTTACGCAGGATCCCTTTTTCGCGGCCGCCGGTCATTTTCATTTCCCAGGGGATATTCCATACATACTGGACCAGACGGTGGTCACAATAAGGAACGCGGACTTCAAGGCCCACGCCCATGCTCATCCGGTCCTTCCGGTCAAGAAGGGTGGGCATGAAGCGGGTGATGTTCAGATAAGACATGACGCGCATCTGTGCCTGCTTGCCGTCTTCGCCGCGCAGCTTTGGCACTTCGCGTACGGCATCGGCATACCGGTCTCCCAAGTAGTCGATCGGCCGGGTCCATTCGCGGATATCGGGAGCGAGCAAGCTTGCGCGCATCTCCGTGGCCACCGCCCAGGGGAAGGTACCGGAGTTCAACATGTCTTCACGGTGGAACCAGGGATAGCCGCCGAATATTTCATCCGCCGCCTCACCGGATACCGCAACGGTGGCACCTTTCTTGATTTCCTTGCAAAACAGGTAGAGGGAGCCGTCCACATCGGCCATGCCGGGCAGGTCCCGCGTTAAGGTGGAATGGTTCAGAGACTCAATCAGCTCCGGCGTATCGAACTCGATGTAGTGATGGTTCGTTCTTAGCTCTTCCACCATCCGCTGAATCCAGGGACCGTCGGCACCGGGCTGGAAGGCATGGGATTTGAAATGCTTGTCGTTGCCGACGTAATCGACCGAGTAGGTGTCGATCTGCCCCTGTCCGGTTCGGTTGTAATATTGAACGGCCAGTGCCGTCAATGCGCTGGAATCCAGGCCTCCGGACAGCAGTGTACAGACCGGGACGTCCGAGACGAGCTGACGCTCGAGCGTATCCTGGAGCAGCTCCCGAAGCCGCGCTGCCGTAGCTTCCGTATCGTCTTCATGCTGGTAGCTGTCGAGCTTCCAGTAAGCGTAGGACCTCAAACCGCCGCGGGTGAACAACATGGCATTCCCGGCGCGCAGTTCCTTAATATCGCGGTATACGCCCTGCCCGGGGGTGCGCGCAGGCCCGACCATGAATACCTCGGCCAATCCTTCCGCGCCGACGACAGGCTCAACCTTCGGATGCTGGAGCAGTGCCTTGGGCTCGGAGCCGAAAATCAGCGTGCCTCCGATCAGGCTGTAAAAGAAGGGCTTCACGCCCAGCCGGTCCCGTGCCATGAAGATCTGCTCACGCACGCTGTCCCAAATCGCAAAGGCAAAAATGCCGTTAAATTTGTCGACGCATGCAGGTCCCCACTCGATGTAGGAGACCAGCAGAACTTCCGTATCGCAATTCGTGCGGAAGCGGTGACCTCTTTTCAGCAGCTCCCCTTTGAGTTCTGCCGCATTATACAATTCCCCGTTATATACTATGGTGTATAAATCCTCATCATCGTATACAAGCATGGGCTGCGCCCCGTTTTCCGGATCAATGACGCTAAGCCTCCGATGGCCGAAGGCACATGGGCCCGAAATCCAGGTTCCATAGGCATCGGGTCCCCTCGGGGTCAAGGTTTCCGTCATTTTGGTGAGCGTTTGCGAATGCTGCGTCAAATCGCCGCTCCACTGAACAAAACCGGTTATTCCGCACATGACGGGTCATCCTTTCTTTTTGTCTTTTTATCCACTGCTATCCATCCCTGCTCGGGATACTGCCGAATTGCATTTGTGAAAGTGATACAGTTATATGCCGAAGATGGGCAGAAAATGTCTGTCCGAAGGCGAAGACCCTTTGAGGAAACTTGTCACAAGATAGGGGGATGCTGTCATGAACCTTTCATAGAACGTGGGTGTCTGTTCTCAATTTGAACGACGTTTCTCATTGGTTGGACGAAGCCAATAATTATGGCTTATAACGACTCGGCATACGTCCCATACTATCCTTCAGGGGGGGTGAGCGAAAGTGGCAAACACGTACAAAAAGACGAAAGGCAACAAGTATGCCCACCAGACTGAATTTGCTGAAGAGGTCCTGAGCAAAAACGACAAGAATATGGCTGTTCCGCAAAGCCCGCGGCGTTTTGGCAACAAGTAAACCAGTAACCCCTAAATGACAAAACCTCCGGTTTGCCCGGAGGTTTATCACTTGCTCTGCACCTGATTGATTGTTACATATAATGGAAGAGATTTATTTTTATGGACTTAGGCATACTCGCGCAAAACCTGAATGCCCTTAACGATATTGTAGATGAACGTCCCGAAATAGATGATGACGAACAAAAGGATATAGCCGAATACCGAGCCGGGATTGTCTGCTCCGAAGGTGAGAATC
This sequence comes from Paenibacillus sp. SAFN-054, assembly GCF_051966755.1. Taxonomy (NCBI): domain Bacteria; kingdom Bacillati; phylum Bacillota; class Bacilli; order Caryophanales; family Paenibacillaceae; genus Paenibacillus; species Paenibacillus sp. SAFN-054. The sequence goes on along the minus strand of NZ_JBQCKS010000005.1, from coordinate 93,428 downwards.
AGCAGGGGCACCGCAGCAGCGAATGGAAGGATATGCGATAGCAGCGCTCGCTTCGAATGCATGGCGACATAACGGTCTCCGGAAGCAATCCAAACGATCAAGGGAAAGAGGAATGGAGCAAAAAATATGCTGAAGTAGGATAATGCAGACAACAATTGACGCATAGCACACGCTCCTTTACAATGATGTATGGTGTTATCATATTACCCCCGGCTCCTTGCGATGATTCATTTTATAAAATTCCTCTTGGAATTTTGGAAGGAATCAGTTATAATAATAAACGCATCATTTTTAATAAATGAATTGCTTACATACTAAGTCCCAGTAGCTCAGCTGGATAGAGCAACGGCCTTCTAAGCCGTCGGTCGGGGGTTCGAATCCCTCCTGGGACGTCCAAAGCCACTCCTTGTGAGTGGCTTTTTAATTTCCTCGGAGGGATGAGAACCCACTGGGGTTCGTCGGAGCATCGGCATCGGGAGGGTACGCTTCGCAGTCAGCCCGCAGGGCTGTATCCCTCCTGGGACGTCATTAAAGCCACTCATTACGAGTGGCTTTTTAAATTTCCTCGGAGGGATGAGAACCCACTGGGGTTCGTCGGAGCATCGGCATCGGGAGGATAGGCTTCGCAGTCAGCCCACAGGGCTGTATCCCTCCTGGGACGTCCAAAGCCACTCATGTGAGTGGCTTTCTCGGAGGGATGAGAACCCACTGGGGTTCGTCGGAGCATAAGCATCGAGAGGATACGCTTCGCAGTCAGCCTGCAGGGCTGCATCCCTCCTGGGACGTCCAAAGCCACTCATGTGAGTGGCTTTGTTTGATCCTTCCTACGAAGAAGCGGAGCGGACGAATCAATTCTGAAGAAGCGGCAGCGCTCGCCTTTGCCCCCGAATTTTAACCCTTGAAAAAACATTCAGAAAATTTGGGGCAACAGCGATCGGAGGAATGATTCGTTAGCGGAGCGGTTTACCCACAAAAGCTTCTTGAAAGTCTCCACCGAGGCATTTAAAGCGTTGAGCGAAGTTGACATAGTTATATAACTTCTTACTCCATAACTTTAAGTTTTAGGGCAATACTCCTTCAAATGCGCGAATGGGGAGAAAAATGGATCGCAACTCCAAATGAATAAAAGCCAGTCATTCTCATACAGAATTGGCTGGCTTTAGTTGTCCCCTATAATAAGCCTTCAGTAATATGGTTATTAAACCAATCAACCACATTTCGTTCACTACTGGTATGACCACCATAAAATCCGAATTCCCTTTAAAAATAACAGAACTATTGTCGGCAATTTTCTCGGTTCCCATAAAGTTGGTAACTGACCACAAGCCTTCCTACACAGGTTGCCAATAGAGCAAACATTGCAGCGGCACCGTGTTCACAACGATGACAATAATTAGAGGTATAATAATCAAGACTGGAAGTAGCGCAGCCTGTAAGTCGTAAAAAGCCACCCCGCGGAGTGGCTTTTGCTTTTGCGTTTGGTTTTAAAACATCGAAGCAGCGGAGCAGGCGAATCAATCCCGAAGAAGCGAAGCGGTCGCCTTTGTTCCCGGATTTGAACATTGAATTTGATCATTCAAATAAATCCGGGAACAACAGCGATCGGAGGGATGATTCGCATGCAGAGCGTCAAACAACAGCGATCGGAGGGAGAGGAGCGTCCAGCACGGATTAAAACCTAAAGCAAAGGCAAAATCTCCGCCCACACCGCATCCAATATGCCTTGGATATTATCCTCCTGGCTGTTCACCGCAATGACGGCCTCTTTGCCGGGAATGACAATGCACAGCTGGCCGTGCGCACCGTCCGCGCGGTACGCCTCATGCCTGCACATCCAGAACTGGCAGCCGTATCCCTGACTCCAATCCGGGCTGCCCTGATTGTTGATCTGTTTCCGGGTCACGAAATCGATCCACTCCGCCGGAATGAGCGGCTTGCCTTCCCACATGCCCTTCTGCAAAAGCAGCTGGCCGAAGCGGCTCAGCTCTTCGTTGCTGATGGACAACCCGGCGCAGCCGAGCGTCACGCCAAGCGGGGAAGTCTCCCAGCTTACGTCGTGCATGCCGAGCGGCTCGAACAGACGCGGTGTCAGATAGTCCTTCACCGTTTCGCCGACCGCGGCCTGCACCAGCGCGGAGATCATGAACGTATCCCCGCTGCTGTATGTGAACATTTCCCCGGGAGACCTGTCCAAAGGCAGGGACATATAGTACTTTACCCAGTCCTTCTCCTGAAGAGAGGCTCGTTCTTCCGCCCACAGCGGAGGGGAGTCATGGCCTGAAGCCATACGCAGCAGATTGTAGAGCGTGAGCTCTCCCGGACGAAGGGCGAGGTCCTCGGACGAATTGTTCTTCGCATGCTCGGGAAATAAATCCTTGAGCTTCGTGTCCAAAGAAAGTTTACCCTCCTGAATGGCCAAGCCCACCGCCATGCATGTAAAGGATTTACTGACGGAATGCTGCAGCCTGCGTTCGTCCACTGTCAGATCCCATGTGGCCAGCGGCTCTCCCTTTTGCAGAACGCGGGCGGACAGGACATTCAAGTTCTGCGCGGCCACATGCTGCACAAACCCGTTCAATGAGATAGACATCGAAGTAACCTTCTTTCTGTTTCTGTTCTTCTTTTTATTTTATTGTCCTCACCCAATAGAAACGTTTCCATGATTTTCTTTACATCCTCGAATGTAGTACAATTCGGTTTTCATGTCAACCTTTACTTGGAAGCGTTTTCCTATCACAGTTTTGGGATTAAAAGGGTAAATTTCTGCGAAAAAGTGAACATTGCACCGGCACATGTCAGCAATTTCGAAATCATAGTTGACATGTTTTGTCACGAGGATTATGATGTTATCGAAACGATTCGAATTAATCGCTTACAAGGTGAAGAAAGAGACCGAGTTTATAATTTTATTACTTAAGCGTATAGGCTATAAGGCCACATGTTATAAGCGATAAGGCTTGATTTTTCTTCCTCTTCGTTTTTTTATGGAAATTAAAGAAACGTTTCGTTTCAATCCTGCGCTTCGATGGTATATATGTAGCAACTACTTCTCAGACCTACCGGAAAACGCTCAATATGAAAGGGGTTACAAATGGCGCATATCACGATAGACACAGGATCGCCTACTTTGCGAATGACAACAAGTGTCCATGTGGTCTCTCCCGTAGATACCGGCCAACCGACCAGCAGCACACTGTATCTGCTCCATGGCGCAGGCGATAACGCGAGTACATGGCACCGTCTGACGACCATTGAACAGTACGCGGCGAAGTATGGATGTACGGTCATCATGCCGGAAGCAAACCGAAGCTATTACACGGATATGGCATACGGACTCGATTACTTCTACTACGTGACACAGGAGCTTCCGGAAATTTGTGGTCGCCTGTTCCGGTTAGACGACAATCCGGGTCGGACTTTCATAGCAGGGTTGTCGATGGGCGGGTACGGAGCATTAAAGGCGGCACTGACATATCCGAAGCAATATGCCAAGGCGGTGTCGTTATCCGGTGTAACCGATATCCAGCAGCGTCTTCGCGATCCGAACATGGAACCGGGGATGGCGAAGGAGATGCAGGCGGTATTCGGGACGGAGCTTGTGATCAAGCCGGATCAGGATTTATATGCGCTTGCTGCGAAACGAATCGAAGAGGGCGGTTCACTGCCCCCGGTGCTGTGCTGCTGCGGAACCGAAGACCCGTTTATCGGGATGAACCGCGAATTCGCGGACTACATGCGGCAAACGCCGTTTGACTTCGAATACGTGGAGGGTCCGGGAACGCATGATTGGCTTTTTTGGGAAAAGCATTTGAAAACGGCTTTCAGCTTCCTGTTTGACGAAAAGAATTAAAGTAGAGTGAGGCGATGCAAATTGAAACCCGCAGCCTTAGGGCCTGACAAAAAATTAAAAGGAAGTTCGGGTTCCGGATCCTGGTACAAGGAAATCTGGAAGCACCGGATGACCTACACACTGCTAATACCCGGTCTGATCTGGTTGATCTTGTTCGCTTACCTGCCGATGGGCGGCCTATCCCTGGCTTTCAAGCATTACAAGGCCAACGAGGGCATCTGGGGCAGTCCTTGGGTAGGATTTGAAAATTTTAAATACGTATTTCGGGATCCTACCTTTGCGCAAGCGGTGTGGAGAACGCTGTACATTAATATCATCAAGCTCGTCATCACATTCCCATTCCCGATTCTTCTGGCCCTGCTGCTGAACGAGCTGCGGATGAAGAAGACGAAAAAGCTGTTTCAAACGGTATTTACGTTTCCGCAGTTTTTGTCTTGGATCATCGTTTCCGGGATCGTCATCAACGTTCTTTCCTATGACGGACTGCTGAACAGCGCTTTGCAGCTGTTCGGACTGCCGACGATCAATTTCCTCGGCTCCGAGAAAATGTTCCTGCCGATGCTGATTCTGACGGATGTCTGGAAATCGACCGGTTGGGGCGCGATTATCTTCCTGGCCGCCATTTCCGGGATCGACCAGGACCAGTATGAATCGGCGCAGATCGACGGCGCTTCGCGCATGCAGCAAATTTTCAAGGTCACGCTGCCGAACATTCTGCCAACCGTAACCGTTATGTTCATCCTGAATGTAGGCGGACTCATGTCTGCAGGCTTTGACCAGATTTTCAACTTGGCCAACGCGGCGACGCAAAACGTGTCCCAGGTACTGGATGTATATATTTACCGGATTACGTTCCAGTCTTCCACGGACTTCTCGTTCTCGACGGCTGTCAGCTTGTTCCGTTCGCTGGTGAATATGATTCTACTGCTGGCTGCCGACAGAGTGGCCAAATTGATGGGCGGAGACGGTTTATTCCGTTAAGGAAAGGAGTGCAAACAGATGAGTACCAAAGCTGTGAAACAGCATAAATACCGGGTCGGCAAAATGACGATCCTGGATTACATCCTCCTGGTGATGCTGATTATCTTGTCTTTGATGATTATCATCCCGTTCTGGAACGTCATTATGATCTCATTCGCTTCCCAAAAGGAATATGCGGATAATCCGATGATGCTGTTCCCGAAACATCCGACGCTGGAAGCTTACAAGGCCTTGTTCAATGACGGACGGATCCTTACGGGCTTCTGGAATACGATTAAGATTCTGGTGGTCGGGCTGCCGCTCAGCTTGTTCCTGACAAGCACGATGGCCTATGGCCTGAGCCGCAACAAATTCCCGGGCAAAAAACTGATCTTTTTCCTGGTACTGTTCACGATGATCTTTAACGGCGGGATCGTGCCGCTGTATCTGGTCATGAAATCGATGCATTTGACCGGCACCTTATGGTCCGTCATTCTGGTGGGAAGCTTCAGTGCTTTCAATATGATCCTGATGATGAACTACTTCCAGGGCCTGCCGGAATCGCTGATGGAGTCCGCAAGGCTCGACGGCGCAGGTGAATGGAAAATCCTTTTCTCCATCGTGCTGCCGCTGGCTGCGCCGATTATGGCGACCATAACGCTGTTCTATGGCGTCGCCTTCTGGAACGGATGGTATGATGCCATGATCTTCCTCCGAAAATCGGAAATGCTGCCGCTGCAAAATGTTCTGAGGACCATCATCGTGGAATCGACGACGAACGTATCGAACGCCGCGAGCGTCGACTCCCTCAACAAAGGCGGCTTCTCGACAGGGATGAAAATGGCGTCTGTATTCGTATCGATGGTACCGATTATGTGCTTCTTCCCACTGCTGCAAAAGCATTTCGCTAAAGGGGTATTGACAGGGGCTATCAAGACCTGATTAATGCAATAGATTTTTAATCCAAAAATCTGAACAACATGGGGGATAAAACATGAAAACGAGAAAGCTGCTTAAACCTCTTCTGGCTGTCGCATTATCGGCGGTTATGCTGACGGTTACTGCCTGCTCCAAAGATTCGGCATCTGGCGGCAACGAAAAGGACGCGGATGGAAACTACAAGGACAAACTCAAGATTTCCTTCGCGCAAACGACGGAACTGAAGGACGGCCAACTGAACAACGAGTTCCACAAGTTCTGGATGGACAAATTCAATATCGAATGGGACTACAACTATATCCAGTGGGATTCCTGGGCAGAGAAGCTTCGCCTGTGGATCAACTCGGGGGACCTGCCGGACGTAGCGAGCTGGAACTACGTGCATGGCGATTTCATGAACTACGTGGACCAAGGACTGTTGTATAAATTCCCTGACGACTGGAAGGAACGCTGGCCGAACGTCGCTGCAGCCTATAAGCTGACAGGCCTTGGCGACAAGCTGGAAGAACTGACGGGCGGCACATACATTCTGCCAAAACCGGTGTACTACCAGAACAAGCCTGCTGATCCGCTGGTGAACCAAATCGGCGTTATCGCGCTGCGCAAGGACTGGGCGAAAGCGGTCGGATTTGAACTCAAAGATCAGTACACGACAAGCGAACTCATGAAATACGCAGAGCTGATCAAAGAAAAGGACCCTGGCAAAGTGGGTTCGAAGCTTGTTCCAATGTCCTATAACGCTGACGACGCTTTGACCAACATCATCATGGCCAACAGCGAGCACTCCCGCGTGGAATCCGCATTCTATAAAGGCGAAGACGGCAAGTTCCACTGGGGTCCAGCAGATCCCGAGACGCTTACAGGCCTGAAATTGATGCAAAAAGCGTACAAAGAAGGACTGCTGAATCCGGAATTCTACACCTGGAAGAATAACGAAGGCAGCGACAACTTCAGAGTTAAAGGCGTGGCGGGCATTACGTCCCTCGGCGGCCTGGCTTCCTACAGACAAGACATGGATACGAATATGAAGAAAAACCTCGGCGTAAACAGCGATGATCTGGTTCATACCGCGATCGTTGTCGGCGACGACGGCAAGTATCGCAACCTGGAGCAAGTTAACTTCTGGTCGTCCCTGATCTTCTCGCCGAACATCAGTGAAGAGAAATTCGAGCGCATCATGGACTTGATCGACTACTCGACTAGCGAAGAAGGACAACTGCTCGTGAATATGGGCTTTGAAGGAAAAGACTGGAAGTATAATGAGAATAAAGAGCTGGTGAGCCTGCTTCCGGAAGGCAAGACGCTCGAAGAAAAATATCCTGCACGCTTTGAAGGCATGTACGTCCTGGGCGATGACTTCAGTGTCGTGAATCCGGCGATCAAGAAAGAATACCGGGATACGGCAGTGAAACATTTCCAAGACAAAGCGAAGCTGGGTAAAGAAGGCGGCAAGCTGGCTACGTATGACTGGGACGTTCAATTGTATGATTCCAAAGCCAAGAGCCAGGCATCTTTCGAGTACCAAAACGAGTATGCCAACCTGATTCTCCAAAATGGCGACTTGGAAGCGAACTGGAAGAAATGGGTACAAAGCAAGCAATCCCTCGTTCAACCGGTACTGGATGAATTGAACAGCAAATTTGCCAAGTAAGGATACCGCTTCAAACGGACCGGACGAAAGGTTATGCCTCAGTCCTGGTTCATGGAACCCGGTGTGCAGGATGTTGGATGCCGCCGGGTTCTTCTCTTCCAAACATGTGTTCAGGATCGAGCTTTGATTCCCAAGGACCGGTCCTGTTCCATAAGGAAGAGGAGTCAGCAGGATTCTTCTGAATGAGGAATTTGCACAAAAGGCGAAGCAAGAGGCTTCGATTCTATCCATTGAATGATGGAAGACTTTGTGCAAGCTCCTGAGAAAGGAGAAAGAATAAAAGGGAAAGAGAAAGTGCTTCTCTTTGATTCTGGATCAGAATCTTAATAGGTTGTGGAGGGGAACTGTATGGACAATCAGCAATTACAAGGTCTGATAGCCCAAATGACGCTTGAAGAAAAAATCGCCCAATTGCTGCAGCTTACCGCCCATTTTCATGAAGGCACGGATCACGAAGGACAAGTGACAGGTCCGATGGAGGAAATGGGGATTACCGAGTCCATGGTAACCGCCAGCGGTTCCGTACTCGGCCTTTCGGGAGCCCAGGCTGTTATAGATGTTCAAAATGCATATTTGAAAAAAAGCCGTCTTGGCATCCCGCTGCTGTTCATGGCGGATGTCGTCCACGGGTTCAAGACGATATTCCCGATTCCGCTTGCGATCGGCTGCTCGTGGGACGTGCAGCTGGCTGAGAAAAGCGCGGAAATCGCCGCCAAGGAATCGGCGGTTTCGGGGATTCATGTCACGTTCGCGCCGATGGTGGATCTGGTTCGCGACCCGCGTTGGGGCAGAGTGATGGAAACGACCGGGGAAGACCCTTATCTGAACAGCCTGTTTGCCAAAGCGTTCGTCCGCGGTTATCAAGGCGATCAGCTGAAAGATAATCCGGAGCGGCTCGCAGCATGCGTGAAGCACTTTGCGGCATACGGTGCTCCGGAAGGCGGACGGGATTATAACACGGTGAATATGTCCGAACGGCAGCTGCGCGAACAATACCTGCCGGCTTACAAGGCAGCGCTGGATGAAGGCTGCGAAATGGTGATGACCTCTTTCAATACGGTGGACGGTATACCGGCTACCGGCAACGAAAAGCTGATGCGCGGAATACTCCGCGATGAATGGGGCTTTGACGGCGTACTGATATCGGACTGGGCATCGATCCGGGAAATGATAGCGCACGGCGCTGCCGAGGACGACCGCGAAGCGGCTTACCGGGCGATTCGTGCAGGCGTGGATATCGAAATGATGACACCTTGCTACGTCCATCATCTACCTAAGCTCATCGAGAGCGGCCAAGTCGACGAAAAGCTGATCGATGAAGCGGTGCTGCGCATCCTTCAGCTGAAGGATAAGCTCGGACTTTTTGAAAATCCGCTGCGTGCAGCAGACCCGGAACGAGAGCGCGAGATTGTTTACTGCACTGAACATCGAAACGTTTCGTATGAACTTGCCGCCAAATCAAGCGTGCTCCTCAAAAATAACGGCGTCCTGCCGCTTCGGCCGGATGCGAACATCGCGCTCATCGGACCGTTTGCGCAAAGCGACGATATTTTGGGCTGGTGGTCCTGTGAAGGCGTCAAGGAAGATGCGGCCTCGCTTGGGAAATCGCTGAAAGACCGTCTGTCCGGCGGCCAAGTCAGCTTTGCCGAAGGCAGCAGCACGGACAGCATGTCGCCGGAGCAGCTGGAAGCCGCGCTGGCAACCGCTAAGAATGCGGATGTCATCGTGCTGGCTCTTGGCGAAGAATCGTCGATGAGCGGTGAGGGAGGTTCGCGTACGAGCATTCGTCTCCCGGAAGCACAGCTTGAGCTGGTCAAACAGCTGAAAAAGCTGGGCAAACCGCTGGCCGCTGTTATTTTCAATGGCCGTCCGCTTGACTTGAGCGGCATCTTTGACGAAGCGGATGCTTTGCTGGAGGCCTGGTTCCCGGGCAGCGAAGGCGGAGCGGCCATTGCGGACATCTTGGTTGGGCGCATCAACCCTTCGGCCCGCTTGACGATGTCCTTCCCGCGGTCGGTGGGTCAGGTTCCGGTTTACTATAATCATTTCAACACGGGGCGTCCGCTCAATCCGGCGAAGAACGAAGAACGCTATGTGTCCAAGTATATTGACAGCCCGAATGATCCGCTTCTTCCCTTCGGCTTCGGCTTATCCTATACCACGTTTGAATACAGCGATTTGACGGTGTCAAATCCGGAGATGAAAGCGGGCGAGACATTGAAGGTACAGGTAAAAGTGACGAATACGGGAGAACGGGAAGGGGTAGAAACGGTCCAGCTGTACATTCGCGATGTAGCGGGAGAAGTGGTGCGCCCGATGCGCGAGCTTAAAGGCTTTGAGAAGCTGACGCTTGCGCCGGGGCAAAGCGCTACGGCAACCTTTGCGATCACGGAAGAACAGCTTCGTTATCACCATTCGGATCTCAGTTATAGAAGCGATCCGGGAAGCTTCCAGGTGTTCGTAGGCCCGAACAGCCGCGATACGCTGGAACAGCATTTCAAATTGATCGACGTCAAATCAAGCATCTCATAACGACGGCCTAGCAGCCGACTCGTTCATTGGATAGGAGGAATAATCAATCACATGACAGCCACGATGACGAATTCCAAGCTTAGTATTCAAGCTGGCGATCTCCGCTTTACCTTCTGGGAAAGCGGAGATCTGTACCAGGCCGTGAGCGGCCGCACCATGATCAACCAACTGATGACAAGCCCACTCGAGGGGTCTTTAAATAATGTATACCTGCGTATTCACCGTGACTCGGGCATTTCCTTTCATCCGCTGCTGGGCATCCATTCGGACAGCAAAGTCAGTGCAAGCAGCAATCGCATGGTATGGGAAGGAAGCGTAGAGGGCGTTGACTACCGCGTAACCTTCATGCTGTCTGCACGAGGGGTGTGGTTCTGGGATGTTGTGACCCGCGGCGAAGGCGTGCAAATCGACGTCATTTACGGTCAAGATCTCGGCAATGCGGATATCGGAGCCGTACGGAGCAACGAAGCCTATCTTTCGCAATACATCGACCATTCTGTATATGAGGATGAACAGCTCGGCTATGTCGTCTGTTCCCGTCAGAATCAGCCTCAAGGCGGGGCGTTCCCGTATATCCAGCAGGGCTCTCTGACACGCGCGGCCGGATATTCCACCGACGGTTTCCAATTCTTCGGTTTGTCCTACAAGGAAACGAATGTGCCCTCCTGCTTAACCCGGGAGAAGCTGGCCAACGAAATCTATCAATACGAATTCGCCTACACGGCACTTCAGTCCGAACGGGTATCCCTGAACGGGGAAGCACGCTTTGTATTTTACGGTTTGATTCAGGCAGACCATGCTGCGGCGGTGACCGAGCTTGAATTCAAGGACGAGGTTCAGCTGGCATGGGAAGAAATCCAGGCGGAGGACAGCAAAGAGCCGCTTCGCGGGCTTGCGCCTGTTCGGCTAAAGCCTGTAATGGGAAGTCCGCTGCAGACGCTGTCCATGACCGAAGCGGATATCAATGAACGTTATCCTAGCCAAACCCGTCATCAGGAAGAGCGGGAAGAGGGACAACTGCTCGCCTTTTTCACGGATAAGTATGAGCATGTCGTTTTAAAAGAGAAGGAGCTTCTGGTGGAACGTCCGCATGGACATATTCTCATGAGCGGGAATAATGTGAAATTCGGAGCCCAGGTCGTAACGACCACCTCTTATATGTATGGCATTTTCAACTCTCATTTTGTCGTAGGCAACACCAACTTCAACAAAATGATGAGCAATGCCCGCAATGCGCTTAATGTGCCGAAAACAGCCGGACAACGGATTTATGTGGAAGTGGACGGACAGTACCGTCTGCTGACGATGCCTTCCCTGTATGAGATCGGCTTCAACTACGTGCGCTGGTATTATAAAACGGAAGCAGATACGCTGATTATTACGAACTTTACGACTGTCGATACACCGGAGGTTCGATTGAACGTGCGCTCCGAAAGCGGCAAGGCTTATCGTTACCTGGTCACAAACCAGGTCATCATGGATGTGAACGAGTATGAGTCGCCGGTTCGCATGCAGAACGATCATGGCGTCCTCACGTTCTTTGGCGGTCAGGATGCGATCCGGATGGAGGCCTATCCGAATTTGAGGTACCGCATGTGGGTTGACGGAGCCGGAGCCGAAATCGGCGATGAAACCGTCCTTGCGGATGGTGTTCAGGCTGGGTGCGCGTCGCTGGTGACCATGCAGATCGAATCGGCGCCGGAATGGACACTTACGATACAAGGATTGCTGGACGGAGAGGAACTTCCGGCATCGAGCAAGAATATAGAAGAAGAGATTACCAAATACCATGAATTCTATCAGCAGGTTATGAACCATTTCCGCCTTACCGGCGCAAGCGGGGAAGAAGAGGAAGATTTCTTCAAGGTCAACGCGCTGGCGTGGTGGTATACCCACAACATGCTCGTCCATTACTCGGTACCACACGGCTTGGAGCAGTATGGCGGTGCGGCTTGGGGAACACGGGACGTATGTCAGGGACCTTCGGAATACTTCCTGGCCACCCAGAAATTCGAACAAGTCCGCGATATTCTGCTGACGGTATACGCCCATCAGTACGAGGATGACGGTAACTGGCCGCAATGGTTCATGTTCGATAATTATGCTCCTGTGCAGCAGGAAGAAAGCCATGGCGATATCATCGTGTGGCCGCTGAAGGTGCTCAGCGATTATTTGACGGCTACTCAGGATTACAGTATTTTGAAGGAAAAGGTTTCCTATACGACGAAGGGAAGCTTCCGGTTTACGGAGCAGCAGCATACCCTGCTGGAGCATGTAAACAAGGAAATCGGCTACATTCGCAGTCATTTTCTTCATGACACGTACTTGTCTGCTTATGGCGACGGGGATTGGGATGATACCCTCCAGCCGGCGAACGCGCAGCTTAAGCAGTATATGGTCAGCAGCTGGACGGTTGCGCTCACGTACCAGACGCTGACTCAGCTTTCCGCGATACTGGTCTCCGAGGAGCCTGCTCTTGCGGACGAGCTTCAGGAGATGGCATCCGGCATCAAACGGGATTTCAACGAATACATGCTGCAAACGGACGTCATTCCCGGGTTCCTCTATATGGAAGATCCGGAGAACACCAAGCTGATGCTGCATCCGACCGATACCGAGACCGGCATCCAGTACCGTTTGCTGCCAATGACCCGCAGCATGATTGCCGAGCTCCTGGATCCGGAACGCGCGAAATCACATTACGAGCTGATCAAGGAGAAGCTGTTCTTCCCGGACGGCGTCCGTCTGATGAACCGTCCTGCCCAATACGCGGGCGGAGTCAGCACGCATTTCAAACGGGCGGAGCAGGCTTCGAACTTCGGACGCGAGGTCGGACTCCAGTACGTGCACGCGCATATCCGCTTCGTGGAAGCGATGGCGAAGCTCGGGCATGCCGACGATGTGTGGAACGGACTGAACGTCATTAACCCGGTAGGTATCCGCAATGTCGTTCCAAATGCGGAAATCCGGCAGAGCAATGCCTATTTTAGCAGCTCGGACGGAAAGTTTAACAACCGGTACGATGCCCAGACGAATTTTGACAAGCTTCGCAGCGGCGAGGTTCAGGTGAAGGGCGGCTGGAGAATTTACTCCAGCGGACCGGGGATCTACATGAATCAGCTGATTTCGAACGCGCTTGGCATCCGTCAGGATCATGAAGGCCTCGTCATCGATCCGGTGCTGCCGCCTGCCCTTGACGGGATGCGCTTCGACTTCCAATATGACGCGGTGAATGTAACGTTTGTCTACCATATTACGGGTGCGCCTGTCAGCAAGATCGTATTGAACGGAGAGACGCTGGATGCGGAAAGATTGGCTAACCCGTATCGCGAAGGCGGGCTCCGGATTTCCAAGGAAGCCTTCGAACAAGCGATGAACGATCAGCAGAACACAATTGACATTTTTATGTAAATTTTAGGCGATCTTTAGGGATCGCCATTTTCCATAAGCAATTATTTTGCCATATAGAGAACGAATCGGTTTAACGTAAGGAGCGAGGACCATTGGTAAGTATAAAGGATATCGCTAAAAAAGCGGGGGTTTCGATTTCTACGGTATCTTATGCCCTGAACGGGAGCAGCAAGGTAACGGATGAGACAAGCGCCAAGATACTGGCGATCGCCAAGGAACTGAACTATGTCCCTAACGCAGCGGCAAGAACGTTGAAAAAGAGAGAGTCCAAAATTCTCGGCGTCTTCTTGACGGATTTTAAGGGCGATGTGTACGGGGAACTGCTGGATGGGATGAAGGAAGTCTGCAATTCACAGGGCTATGACCTGATCGTATGCAGCGGCAAACAATCGCACCGGATGCTTCCGGAGCGCATGATCGATGGCGCGGTCATTCTGGATCATACATTCTCAAGCGAAGAGCTGCTCAAATACGCGGAGCGCAACCATAAAATTGTCGTCCTGGACCGTGAACTGGCACATCCGAATATCAACCAGGTATTGCTGGATAACAAGGCCGGTGCAACCTTGGCTACGGAATATCTGGTCGAGCAGGGTCATTCCAAAATTTATGTCGTATCCGGACCTGAGGGCTCATACGATTCGAACCAGCGGATGAAAGCCGTCAAGATGGTGGCGGACCGGGCTGACGACGTGGAATGGATTGAAATTCAGGGCGACTTCAAGAAGAGCGGCGGCGAAAAGGCAGCCGAGCAGATCATCCGGGAGTATACCGAACCGGTCGCCGTGTTCTGCCTTAATGACGAGATGGCGATCGGCTTATGTAACCGGCTGGCGGATACGGACTATACCATCGGAGAGCAGATCCACTTGATCGGCTTTGATAATATCGAGCTTACCCGGTACATGCAGCCGAGACTTGCCACGATTGACTACTCCAAGCGCAAATGGGGAGCTCTGGCCTCAGAGCAGCTGATTAAAATCCTCGCAGGGGAAAAGGTGGACCATGAGCGCATTTACGTGACCCTGGTTCCGGGAGAGTCCGTGGGAAAAGGGAACAGAATTCCCCATTAAGTTACCGGCAAGTAAGGCCTGAAAAGGGACACTTCCTAGCGATGTCCTCATTTCGGGCCTTTTGTTTCATGTATAGATCGCTTCCCGCAGACATCTTTCAGGACGAAGCTCTCTGTGAAGTAAAGCCATCCGGCGGTTGAAAAAGATAATGAATCATCAAAAAAGCTCCATCTGCCTGGGTACAGGTCTGTGGAGCTTTTTGTATTTACTTTGAAACTTAACTCAGCAGCATCAGAATAATAGAGGAAAGCGACAGGCAGGCGCTGATCAGATAAATAAACACGACGGCCTGCTTCGGGCTGAGGCCCCACGATATAAGGCGATAATGGATTTGGCTCCGGTCCGCCTTGTATACCGGTTGTCCGTTCAGGTACCGCTTGATCACGACGTAAATATTGTCGAAAATCGGGACGCCAAGCGCCAGCACCGGCACCAGGATGGAAATGACGGTTACCTGCTTGAAAGCGCCGTCCAGCGCGATGATGCCCAGCATGAATCCGATAAACGTTGCCCCGGCATCGCCCATATAAATTTTGGCAGGCGGTTTATTGTATTTCAGATAGCCCACCGCAACGCCGACCAAAATAATGGCCATGATGGCGGAATGGGATTGGCCTTTAGCGATCGCTACAACGAACAGCGTCAATGCCGAAATCCCGGCGACACCCCCGGAAAGGCCATCCAGTCCATCCATGAAATTGATGACCGTCGTTACGCCGAAAATCCACAGGATGGTTAAAATAAACTGGAGCCAATCCGGAAATACGATCATGTGGCCGGCAAAAGGGATCGTAACGCCTGCAAAGGATATTCCGGAGTAGTACACGATGACGGCCGCGGCGACCTGTACGATCGTCTTCGGCAGGGCGGGGAAATCCTTGCCCCGGGTTTTGTACCAGTCATCCACCATGCCGATTCCCACGATCAGCAGCGAGCCCGCGATGATGCCCGCCATTTCGCGGTCCCAATGACGGGAAAGAATCAGGTACGGAATCATGAAGCCAAGAAAGATGGCGATGCTCGCCAGATGCGGAACCGGCTCCTTATGAATTTTGCGGCTGGTCGGCCGGTCGACGAAATCGACCCGGATCGCCAGCTTCCGCAGCGGCGGAATAAGTGCAAGCACAATGACAAGCGATAATATAAATCCGATAACATACACGATTTTTTGGCCTCCATAACTTCAGTTAACAAGGAATTGCAAGGTAACATCCATAATCAGGCATTTTTCTGGGATAAGCTCTATTTCTAACTAGGATAATACCTATTTTTACAAAAGACAACGGTAAATATTTAATGTTTCCATAACATACCAACGGAACGCTTTTAACAATCGTATACGAAAATAGGCCTAGATCCACGAAGCGATGAGAAAAGGGTGAGCCATTTGAAAAACATTAAAATGTTCCAGATCATTGCAGCCGCAGCGATTGTATCCTCGGCCATGACAGCAGGCAATATCGAGGCAGCCGCAGCCATAACCCCTGCCAAAAGTACCGTAACGAAGGTGCCTGCCGCAAAACGCCCGGTTGCAACCGCACAGATTTTGGTAAACGGAAAGAGCATGCCTGTGCGTATGATCCAAGCAGGTAACGGAAAATTGATCGCCGTAAGCGATCTGGTCAAAGCGTTCGGCGCCTCCGTATCTTCGTCCAAGGGAATCATTACGATCACCGCTGGACACAGCGGTCACATCCTGCAGATTCAAGCAGCCTCCAAAACATTCAAGCTGGACGGCGAGGATTATTCGTTCACGGTGGCGCCCATTCTTCAGGATAACCGTTCGTTCGTCGAATGGATGCCGGTCGTGGCTGCACTCGGCGGCGAGGTGCTGGATGGCGGACAAACCCTGCAAATCCTGACGGCCGAAAGAATTTCCGGAAGCTTCGCCTCCGTGAAATTTGACGCTAAAGGCCAAGTGATCGCCGTAAAGGATGATGCGGATCCGCCACAGCTGCTGAGCCTGAAAGCCGACTACAGCTCTCATTTATTATCTGCCGGCAGCAGCGTGCTCAATATGACAATTTCTCCGAACGGCGACACCGCCGCTTTCACGGATGAGACCGGGCAGCTTTACCTGCTGGGATGGAGCGGAGCAGCAGAGCCGGTTAAACTCGGCGCCGACACCTCTGTCAAAACAGATCTGTCATGGACAGCGGACGGCAAACACATTTATTTCATTCAAGGCGACAAGCAGGAGAAAGTCTCTTACATAAGCGTGGATACCGGCAAAATCACTGAGGTCGTAGCCGACAAGGTGGAAAATAAATCCGAGGTTCATGTCTCGGCAGACGGAAAGAAAATCACATATATCGTCAACATCACCGGCGTGGCCCAAAACGACAAGGACAGCACGGAAGAATCGCTTCAGATCGATTATTCCGCTGCCGGGGAACAAATCTATACGCTTGACCTTGGCGTGAAGGACGCCAAACCGGCCAAGGCAACAAGCACCGGCGACAACAAGCTGTATCCGGCTTTTCTCAGCAATGGCAGCGTCGCTTATCTGAGCGCTGATCCGGGCAGCAGCAGTTCGAGGGGCATTATCAAAGCGATCCTTCCCGATGGTCAAATCCAGGATTTGCTCGGTGATGTCGATGTAACTTTGAGCGCGGTTAACGCGAGCGGGCATCTGGTTGCCGCAGGCATCGCGGCAGACGGAAGCACGAAGGTATACAGCGTTGTGTCAGGCTCGAAAAAGGAAATCTTCAGCACGGATGGCGACATTGCCGATCTCGCGATTTCAGCAGACGGCAGCCGGGTGGCGGCCTTGGCTGATGGGAAGGTATTCCTGATTCAAGACGGCAAGGCAAGTCAGCTTACCAAATAATGTACCGCAAAATGAGAGGAGATTATTCACATGAAATTATTCAAGAAAGTATCGCTGCTGGCGGCCGCATCCCTGGTAGCCGTCTCCACCCTTGTCGGATCCGCTTCTGCGGCTTCGAACCTGTCCGGCAAAATCAACGTTAACGGCTCCACGGCGCTGCTTCCCCTGACCCTTCAGGCGGCCAAGGAATTTCAAAAGCTGAATCCGAAGGTGAAAATTGCAGCTTCCGGCAAAGGCTCGGTTACAGGACCCCAGGCCGTAAAAAAAGGTATCGCCGATATCGGCGCCTGCGACTGGGACGCCAGCATGGACGTTCCCGGCTTCAAAGCTTTTGACGGGCAGGTAGCGAACAAGGTTGCAGTCATACCGTTCGCGACCATTGCCAACAAAAACGTGAAGGTGGGCAACTTGACTACCGAACAGCTCAAGGGCATCTATGCGGGCAAAATTACGAACTGGAAGGAAGTCGGCGGCGACAATGCGGACATCGTGGTCATCACGCGAGCATTCGGCTCCGGCACCCGCGTCAACTACCAGGCGAAGGCACTGGCAGGCGGCGATATCGTCAAGAAGTCCAAAAATTACAAGGAGGTCGGTTCGAGCGGGGACATGAAAACCGCTGTTGCCACGACGCCAAACGCGATCGGCTATATCGACCTTGTATACGTGAATAGTGACGTCAAAGCCATCAGCCACAACGGCGTAGCACCGACGACGGACAACGTCATCAACGGCACGTACAAAATTTGGGCTTACGGCTATTACATGACGAAGGGCCAGCCTACCGGCGCTACCAAAGCGTTCATCGAATATGTGCAAAGCCAAAAGTTCCAGCAGGGTTCGCTCAAGAAGCTGAAATTTATTCCGATCTCCGCGATGCGTTAAGAAATTTTAGAGCCATGAAACTGTATGTTACAACGTATTGATGCTGCAGCCAGCCCCGAACGGATAGGGAGCTGGCTGCTTTACAGGAGGAAACCTTGTGAGCACGTCCACCCCGCAGGCCATGCCTGAAGATTTCGTATTTTCCAGGCCATCCGGCAAACGGCGGCTTAGCCGTTATATGCGCGCGAGAATGGCAGACCGGTTTTTTAAGTATTATTTTTTGTCCAGCATTCTTGCCTTATGCTTCGTGCTCGGCCTGGTCATCTTTTTTATCGGCAGAACTGCGCTTTTGACCTTTGAGCATATTTCCTTCAAGGAATTTTTCTTATCGTTTGACTGGACGCCCGAGGAGAACCGCTTCGGAGCCGCGGGAATTATCGTGAACACGCTCTCCCTTACAGCACTGACGCTGGTGCTGGCGGTTCCGGTCGCCGTTTCGCTGGCGGTATGGATTGCCGAGATCGCACCGGCGTGGATCAAAAACATGCTCCGACCCGTGCTGGATCTCCTTGTTGGCATTCCATCCATCGTGTATGGATATTTGGGCTTGACCGTCCTTATTCCTTTCTTGCGCAGGCTGAGCGGCGAGAATCTGGGGGACGGCCTGCTTGCGGCAGCCTTGGTGCTGGCGCTGATGGTCCTGCCTACGATTTGCCGCATCAGCGATGAAGCCATCAATATGGTACCGAAGAAATACCGGGAAGCCGCCTATGCACTCGGGTCGACAAGGCTTCAGGTCATCTTCAGGGTGGTGATTCCGGCAGCGGGCAGAGGGATCGTTGCGGCCGTTATCATGGGGATGACCCGTGCGATCGGCGAGACGATGGCGGTCGTGATGGTTATCGGAAATACGGCGCAGCTGGCGAAGACGCTTTTTACCCCGGCCTCGGTGCTCACCAGCAATATCGTGATGCAGATTTCCAATGTGGAGTTTGATTCCGCCTGGAACGATGCCCTGCATATGATGGCCTTCCTGCTGCTTGTCATCTCGTTCGTTTTAATTTTGTTGATCCGCTACCTGGGCTGAAAGGGGAGTGACAAGGCATGATGAATCTGAAGCGTAGCGGCAAGATGCAGCGCTCGATCATCTATAACAAGCTGGCAACCTTCGCTTTTTACGGACTCGGAGCATTGGTCGCGCTCCTCATTCTGTGGCTCCTCTTCACGATTCTGGGCAAAGGGCTTCCCGGACTCACACCGGCTTTTCTGCTGGATCTCCCCGAGGATATGGATGCCGGAGGCGGAATCGGGCCCGTGCTGTTCAATTCCTTCTATATATTGTTCCTGTCGCTGCTTCTCTCCATCCCGATTGGCGTAGGGGCTGGGATCTATATGGCGGAATACGCGCCGGAGAACAAATTCACAGAAGTGCTGCGCATTTGCGTGGAAAGCTTGTCCTCGGTGCCTTCAATCGTATTCGGCATGCTGGGGCTTGCGATCTTCGCCGAATACTTTCAGATCGGCCTCACCATTCTGGGCGGCGCCGTCAGTCTCGCGTTCCTGAACCTGCCGATGCTGGCACGGGTAACCGAGGAGGCGGTGAGGGCGGTTCCCGGCGACGTGAAGAACGCTTCCTATGCGCTTGGTATGACGAAATTCCAATGCATCCGCACGGCAGTCATTCCGATGGCGCTGCAGGGGATCATTACGGGCATCTGCCTGGTGGCGGGGCGCGCTTTCGGGGAGTCGGCAGTCATTCTGCTGACCGCAGGTCTCAGCACGTCGGGAGACATGTGGGACTTTAATTTGTTCTCGCCGGGCGAGACGCTGGCCGTACACCTGTGGTACGTCCAATCGGAGGCCATTGTTGAAGACGCGGCGCAGATTGCCGACCGATCGGCAGCCGTGCTCGTCATCATCGTTCTGCTCATCAATCTGCTATTCCGTATCCCGCTTTGGATCAATAACCGCAGGCTCAGGAAATGACGGACTGACCGGCAACAGTACGAAACTACGCGAAAGAACCTTCTCTCCCAAGGGAAAGAAGGTTCTTTTTCTTTTTTCTGCCAATCGGGCTTATCCTTTAATTCCGTTCATCGCGATTCCTTCAATAAAATAGCGCTGCAGGAAGATGAACAGGATGATGATCGGCAGCGTCGCCATGACTGCGCCCGCCATCAGCAGCGGATAATCGGTGGAATGCTGGCCTTGGAAGGTGGAAATGCCGATGGACAGCACGCGCATATCCTCGGAGCTGGTCATGATCAGCGGCCAGAGCAGCTCGTTCCAGGAGGCGAGAATGGTGAATATGGCCAACGACACGAGCGCCGACTTCGACAGCGGAAGGTAAATGTTCCAGTAGATGCGGAAATAGCTGCATCCGTCGATCTTGGCGGCTTCCTCCAGGTCTTTGGGCAGCGTCATGAAGAACTGGCGCAGCAGGAAGGTGCCGAAGGCGCTGAAGATGCCGGGGATAATCAGCACATAGAACGAATCGAGCCAGTTCAGCTCGCGCATAATGACGAAGCTTGGAATCATGACCACTTGGGACGGAACCATCAGAACCGCCAGCAGCGCCAGAAAGATGACGTTCTTGCCCGGGAATTTAAGGCAGGCAAAGGAATACGCCGCAAGCGAGCAGAGGAGCAGCTGCCCTGCCGTCCTGCCCACGGTCACGATAAGCGTATTGGCGTAATACCTTCCGAAATCGATCGTGCTCAGCACCTTCGCATAGTTGTCGAAATGCCACTCGGTCGGAAGCAAGGTCGGAGGCACCTTCATGGAGTCCGGAAACGATTTGAAGGATGTGGACAGCATCCATAAAAAAGGCATGATCATGAGTACCGCGCCGGCAATCAGCAAAATGTGAACCGCGATCCGGCGGGGCTTGTCCGCAGCGTAGCTTGTCATTGATGTGCCCCTCCTTTCCTATTGGTAATGAACCCAGCGCTTCTGGAAATACATCTGGAACGCCGTAATCACGAGAATGACGATAAACAGGATGAAGGCTTCAGCCGACGCATAGCCCATATTGAAGTATTTGAAGCCATCCTCCCAAATGCTGTATACGACGGTGCGGGTCGAATCGAGCAGCGAGGTCTGCTGTCCCATCATGATAAAGACGAGGTCGAAGACCTGGAAGGAATTGATAAAGGACATGACCAGCACGAAGAACAGGCTTGGTGTCAGAAGGGGCAGCGTGATCCGGAAAAACCGGTAGAGCGTCCCGGCCCCGTCCAAAGAAGCGGCTTCATAGTAGCTTGCCGATATGCCCTGCAGTCCGGACAGCAGAATAACGGCGTTATACCCGATGCTGGTCCAAACGCTCACGATCACAATCGAGAACAGGGCGAATTTCTCGTCGAACAGCCAGTTCGGCTGCGGCAGATGCAGCGTACCGAGCACGAAGTTGATGAGACCGAACTCCGAATTGTAAAGCCATTTCCAGACCATGCCGACGGCAATGGGCATCGTGATGACGGGGATGAAGTAGAGCGTCCGGTACAGGACCATACCCTTGATCTTTTGGTTCAGAAGCACGGCCAGAATGACGGCCAAGGCAATCGAAATCGGAACGGTCGCAACGGTATAGAGCAGCGTGTTCAGGAGGGAACGCGTAAATTTCTCATCCCCCGCGAGCTGCGTGAAATTATCCAGTCCGTTAAACACGGGGGAGGACATGCCGTCCCAGGTCGTAAAGGACAGGAACAGGGATGCGGCAGAGGGCGCCATATAGAATATGGCGAGTCCCAGAGCAACCGGCAGGATGAACAGGTAACCCCAAGCTGCTTCCCGCATGGAAAGCTTGGAGGCCTTGCGCTTTTTCTTCAATGGGACGTCGGGCTGATGCTTCGCTGAAGCCGCCGGGAAACTCACGGGCAGCACCTTCCTTTCGTTGTCATGGGTTCGTATGGCCAGCTACTTTTTGCCTTCTGTGGCGAGAATGCCGTCCATTTTGTCCGCGATCGTTTTGAGCGCTTCCTCAAACGTTTTTTTGCCGAGGAAGGCGTCTTGAATTTCCTTCGATTCGACGTCCTGCCATTCGGCGGTCTTTTCGGATACAGGATACGGTACGGCAAACTTGAGACTGTCCACGAATACTTGGAGGTCCAAGGACGGGATGGACTTCAGCCAGCCTTCCTCGGTTCCTTTGTAGGCCGGGATGCTGAATCCGGAGTCTGCGAGCAGCTGCTCGCCTTCTTTGCCGGAGAGGACCTGAATCAAATCCCAGGCTTCCTTCTCATGCTTGGTCTTTCCGTTCATGGCCCAGCTGAGGCCGTGGACGATCGTGGCTTGTTGTTTCCCGGCAGGAAGCGGGGCGACGCCAAGCTTGTCTCCAAGCAGCTTATACAGCTCGGGAGCGCTGACGGAAATGGCAGGGAACATGGCAATTTTGCCTGAACCGAACAGCTGCAGAGGTTTCGTTTCGAGCTGCTGCTGCGCACTCGGGGAGTACCCTTGTTCCATCAGGTTTTGTTCCCACTTGAATGCGGACAAGGCTTCGGGAGAGTTGAAGCCGGAGCTCTTTTTGTCTTCCGAAATGATATGGCCGCCAGCCTGGTGAATCAGATCGTAATATCCCGACTGGCTGTCGATGAGGGCTGCGTACCCGTAGGTGCCGTTTGCTTTGTCGGTCAATTTGGCCGCGTTTTCTTCCACCGTATTCCACGTCCATGTTGGGGCCGGATAGGCGATTCCGGCTTTGTCGAATAATTCCTTGTTATAGTAAAGACCTACGGCATCGAGGAAATAAGGGAGGCCGTACAGATGGTCGTTGTAAGAGTAGAGATCCACAAGCGCGTCGGTATAGACGGAAGTATCCAGCTTGCTTGAATCGATCAGAGGCTGAAGATCCTTGATCCAGCCGTTCGAGGCATACGCATAGAAGTTGGGGCCGTTCATCCAGAACACGTCCGGTCCGCTGTTGCCCGCAAGACTCGTTTTGAGCTTGGTCCAGTAATCCGCCCATGGTGTATAGGTGACCTTTACTTCGACATCCGGATGACTTTTGTTGTACAGCTGGATGGTTTTGGTGAGCGTATCCCTGACATTTTCATCCCAGAGGGCGACGTTGATGACCTTTTTTCCGCTTGCATCCCCGGAGGAAGAACCGCAACCAGCTAAAACCGTAGTAAACAGGAACAGAATCGTTATGAGTACACTAGCTCTTTTTCTCATCGACATTTCCTCCTAATTTAGTTTTTAGTACGGATTTAATCTTCAGTAAACGCTGCCTCGTATGTAGAACTTCCTCCTTTCCCGTATGATTTTGTCATAGTTATTCCATTCATCGAAAAAAGTAAAAATGATTCATTCCTGTCTCCACAATAGCAATTCAGGAAAACTATGACATCTGTTGCGTAAGATTATAGCTTTGCAGTATATTTTTTTCAAGTAAGCGATTACAAAAAAGTTTAAATATTAATTTGGTAAGTTCAGTTTGTGGAATAAGTTTGAGTTTGGGGACTCGGTAAAAGCTTACATATTATTCTCATTGGAATAAGTCTTGCGATCCGTGTAGAACGAACTATATTTTATGGCCTGAATGGAATAGGATGGAAGTGTGTTGAT
Organism: Paenibacillus sp. SAFN-054; assembly: GCF_051966755.1. NCBI lineage: Bacteria > Bacillati > Bacillota > Bacilli > Caryophanales > Paenibacillaceae > Paenibacillus > Paenibacillus sp. SAFN-054. Next base: position 69,786 of record NZ_JBQCKS010000005.1, on the reverse strand, counting down.
CGTATTCTGGTGAAGAGAGGAGAACATGGTTGAAACAGATGAGGAAAGGTGATTTGAAGCTTGTCCAGGAGCTGAACCGTTCGATCATTTTGAACCAAATCCGCAGCAAGGGTCCGATTTCCCGGATTAGCCTGGCCAAGGAATGCCGCATCAGCCCCTCTACCGTCGCATCCGCCGTACAGGAGCTTATAAAGGAAGGATACGTATCCGAGCTGGGGGAAGGCGAGTCAAGCGGCGGAAGAAAACCGATCCTGCTGCAGTTCGCACCCGACAACCATTTCATCATTGCGGCAGCCGTAACGAACAGCTCCATCGAGATCGCCGAGCTGAATCTGGAGGCACGTTTAAGACGCAAGCGCGTGAAGCTGACGGGTGGCGCCAAGGGTGATCAGGTCATTCGGCTTATGACGGAAGAACTAGATTTATTTATGAAGGAAACCGTTTCTCTGGATAGCTGCGTGGGCATTGCGGTTACCGTCCCCGGCATCGTCAACGTGGAGCAGGGTATCGTGAATTATAATTCCAAGCTTCGCCTCGACCATGTTCCTTTGCAGGCAATCCTTGAAGGCCGCTTTGGTCTACGCACTTGGATCGAGAATGACGCTAATGCAGCCGTGCTTGCGGAGCGGAGATTCGGGGGCTGGGGAGAACATCAGGATTTGATGTATATTGTCGTTGATGAGGGCGTCGGCGCTGGCATTCTGGTCAACGATCAAGTTCTGAGAGGAAGCAGCGGAGGAGCGGGGGAATTCGGACATACGAGTATCAGCCGCAGCGGAATCCGGTGCGAATGCGGGAACGTCGGCTGCCTTGAAAATGAGATCAGCTGGCCGGCGGTATATTCGAGGATCGTAGCCGGGATTTCTTCCGGTCGATCCACGCTGATGAATGAGCTGTGCAGGGGTAACATATCGGAGATTCGTCCGTCTATATATAAAGAAGCGATTCGACTTGGAGATCCTTTCGCGTTAGACATCAACGAAGAAATTGCCGGGCACCTAAGCGCAGGCATCATGAATATGGTCAATTTGCTGAATCCCGGCGTCATCATCTTGGATGGAAGCCTTGTATGTGATAATCCGGCATTGCTTGGACAGGTCCGTGATCATGTTCACAAACATGGCATGCGTATTTCCAAGGATGGTATTGTCATCGCGCCGTCATTGCTGGGACCCGATGCAGGACTGATTGGAGGGGCGGCGGTCGTTCTGCGTCATATTTTCCGGTTTTCGCTGGCAGAGAGCTGATTCCTCAAGAAGGTTCTACATACATTGGTGTTGAATGATGGAGGATCGCGGGGTACAATGATTCAGCAAGGATGGCAGCGGCAAGGCCTGAGGGCGTTGCCGACGCACTGATTTCTGAAAGCAGATAAGAAGAAAGGTAATGATGACATGACATGGCTTAAAAACAGGGCACCCAAGCAGCTGCTGCGCTGGGCACCTTTATTGCTGATGCTTATTTTCCCCGTTCTCGGGAGCTTATATCATCTGGTTAACCGGCCGACGGATAACGTATACTCCCTCCTGACGCCTTTCGATCAAGCGACACCTTTTATTAAATACTTCGCTCTGCCCTACGGCGTGTGGATATTTTATATTTACGTCTGCCTGGTCTACTTTTTCTTCCGTGACCGGCCGTCGTATTACCGTTCGCTGCTCATCTATACGGTATGCGCTTTGACATGCTACGGCGTCTACCTGGTATTCCAGACGACTGTACCGCGGCCTGTCGTTATCGGCAACGATCCCTTTGACCAGCTGACACGATTTATTTATAACCGCGACCAGCCATTCAATTGTTTTCCAAGCATCCACTGCTTCTCCAGCTATATGGTGATGCGGATGATCTGGAAAAGTCCGGCCCGAAGCCGGATCAATGTTACGCTGATCAGCGGAATGTCCCTTTTGATTATCGCTTCGACGCTCTTTATGAAGCAGCATGTCATTATGGATGTCATCGGAGCCATTGCGATCGTGGAGATTTACAGCTTTTTATTTTTCAAAATGCCTGCCCTTTACCGGAACAAAACGGCGTCGTCGCAGCGCAGCGAGTTGCAGTCTTAATTCTTCATTAATTCTTCCATTGCATAAATAGGTTCAATAGTAGTAGAGAAAGCTGCCCCTTCCAGGGCAGCTTTTTTGGTGTTCCTTGAGGAGGTGCCAACATTTACGTGCGAACATTTTTGATGAAAATGCAAAAGCATATGTAAAATCTGTGCTATACTGAACCAAACATCCGATGTTTGGAGGAGTTGCGATGTCGAACTTACAGCGTCTGACAAAACGAACGCTGGTTGAACAAATTGTAGCCCAACTGGAACGGCTGATTGAAAATGGCACCTGGCAGGTGGGGGAACGAATTCCTGCGGAGCCAGAGCTTGTCAAGGAACTTGGCGTCAGCCGCAATACGATCCGTGAAGCCGTACACGCGCTGATCCATGCCGGCATGCTGCGCACAAGGCAGGGGGACGGAACTTATGTATGCTCGTCCAGCAGCCTTGCTCCGGCATTGACGCGCCGGCTGGAACGCTCCAAGCTTGGCGATACGCTGGATGTTCGTTCCGCCTTGGAGCAGGAAGGGGCGCGTTTGGCGGCCCTGCGCCGGACGCCGGAAGACATGGGCCGCATTCGGTCCGCTTTCGAAGACTACTGCCGTGCTGAACGGGAACAGGAAGTCGAGCGCTTGATTCGCTCGGATTATGCTTTTCACAACGCTGTGATCGCAGCGGCCCATAATTCCATCTTGAGCGACCTTTACGAATCGATCCGTGAGGCGGTTCAGCAGGTGGTTACTTACGGCGGCGCCCATCTGGCTCTGTTAAAATATCATACCGAGATGAACGAACGTCTTATGCAGGCGATTGCCGCGCAAGATGCCGAAGGCTCTGCGGAAGCTGTCCGCAGCTATATCGATATATCCCGCGACATGCTTTTGAAGCAAATTGAAGGAGGCAATGAATGGCATCATGAATAACGTAACTCAGGTAAAACCAAAGACGGACGGCGACCCCGTATCCACGGGGATGAAGGCGGCTTTGCTGCTCGTCGGCATCATTATGATCGCAACGACCCTGCGGTCACCGATTACGGCGGTAGGACCGCTAATTGAAACGATCCGCAGCGACACGGGGATGTCCCACACGTTAGCCGGACTGCTGACGACGTTCCCGCTGCTGGCATTTGCACTCATGTCACCGATTGCTCCGCGAATGTCACGCCGCTGGGGGATGGAACGTGCTTTGTTCGTTGGCGTATGCGCCGTGACCGCAGGCATTATTCTGCGCTTTATTCCTTCGTTGACCGCTTTGTTTGGCGGGACCATTCTGCTTGGGCTTGGCATCGCGCTGAGCAACGTGCTGCTGCCCAGCCTCATCAAGCGCGACTTTCCGCTCCGCACGGGAGTCATGACGGGCATTTATTCCGTCTCGATGAACGTTTTTGCGGCGATTGCTTCGGGTATCAGCGTCCCGGTGGCAGGCCATTTGCATTCCGGCTGGCGAGGATCGCTGGTCATGTGGAGCATTCTGGCTGTCATCTCGCTGCTCGTGTGGCTTCCCCAGCTTCGATATCGCCATGAAGCGGCAAGTGTCCAGGTATCGGGTAAAAGCAGCATCTGGAGCTCGAAGCTCGCCTGGCAGGTAACTATCGTCATGGGACTGCAATCCTTCGTGTTCTATTCCGTGGTGGCCTGGCTGCCGGAAATATTGACCCAGCGCGGCATGAGCCCGTCCACGGCGGGTTGGATGCTCTCGCTGCTGCAGCTGTTCAGTGTGCCGGTTACTTTTGTGGTACCGATCCTGGCAGCCCGGTTTAAAAATCAGCGCCTGCTGGTGTTTTTCACATTCTTATGCTTGATGGTCGGCTTTCTGCTGCTGCTGACAGGCGTTCAGGCACTCGTGCCGGCAGCCGTCATACCGATCGGCATGGGCACGGGAGCCGCCTTTGGTCTGGTTACGATGTTCTTCGTGCTTCGTACCCGCCATTCCCAGCAGGCAGCTGAGCTGTCCGGCATGGCCCAGTCCGTGGGTTACCTGCTGGCAGCGGTCGGTCCGCTTCTGTTCGGCCTAGTCCATGACATGACGGGGAGCTGGACCGCTGCGATCCTTCTCCTCATTGCGGCAGGCATCATTTATATGTTGGCAGGCTGGGGTGCAGGAAATAACCGCTACGTCGGTGAAAAATAAGCAAGGGGCAGCCCGGGTGGGTCGGCATACGACCTTCCGACTGCCTTTTTTCTCGAGCGGACTTGGTTTGCGTTAAAGGCGATCCTGCATATCGGTGCACGGAATGTCGGATAGGGGTCTTCCTCTCCTGTTATGCTGCCATTAGGAGGTCAAAGGAATGGATTTGTTGAGAAGCATGAACGAGGCACTTCGATATATCGAAGAGAACTTGACGGGCGAAATGGATTACAAGGAAGCGGCAAGAAGGGCGTTATGCTCCGAATATCATTTTAAAAGAATGTTTTCCTCTCTGGCAGGCATCCCGCTCTCCGAGTATGTTCGGCGCAGACGCCTGACACTGGCCGCATTCGAGCTTGCCGACAGCCGGGTCAGAGTGGTGGATGCGGCGGTGAAATACGGGTATCAATCCCCGGATTCGTTTGCCAGGGCCTTTATGCAGCTGCACGGCATTTCGCCTTCCGAGGCTCGGGAGCATGGACACTCGCTCAAAGCTTATCCGCCGATGGCCTTCCAGTTGTCCATTCAAGGAGGAGAAGGCATGAACTACCGTATCGTTGAGAAAAGCGCATTTCGCATTGCAGGCTTGAAGAAAAGGGTGCCGATCCAGTTCAGCGGCGTCAATCCGGAAATTGCATCCATGTGGGAGGGGCTGACTGAACAAGAGATCAAGCTGTTAAAGGATTTGTCCAACGTGGAGCCGCGGGGATTGATCAGCGCGTCCGTCAACTTTTCGGAAGGGCGGATGGAGGAGCAGGGAGAGCTCGATCATTATATTGGTGCCGCAACCACGGAAGCTTGTCCGGAACATCTGTCTAAGCTGGAGGTGCCCGCCATGACTTGGGCTGTATTCGAAGCGGTCGGTCCGTTTCCGGCTACGCTCCAGAACATATGGGGACGCATCTATTCGGAATGGTTTCCTTCATCGAGTTATGAGGCGGTTCCCGGACCGGAAATATTGTGGAACGAGAATAAGGATGTAACCTCGCCTCTATTTAAAAGCGAAATCTGGATTCCCGTTACGAAAAGGAAAATTGACGCGCTGAGTTAATGCGCGTGAAAAGAGCTGCGGAAGCAGCTCTTTTTTTCGGCGCAAATGTAGTGCTGGGGAAATATCGGGGAGATCTCAGCCTCCCATGACCGCAGGCTTTTCGGCTACAACCCGGAGGCGTTTGTAATCTGCGTAGATGGCTCCGTCCCTCCATAAGTCCCCTTGCACCTTCGTTCCAATCTTTCGGCAAGCCTCTTGGATTTCTTCCGGCTTCAGGCCTTGAAAGAAATCGCCCCCGAACTGGGCGAGCCAGCTGAGCATTCCGTCCCTGCCGTCTTGGAGCCTGGTAGGGCGGTCGAAATAATAAACCAGTCGAACGATAAAACCCTGCTGCTCGAGGAGTGAGCTGTATTCCCCCGGACTCGGAAAATACCACGGATTTCTTGCCTCAGCGTCAATGCCGTATTCTGCGGTTAAAACTTCCGTAATGGCCTGGACGATCGTACCTACGTTTCCTGCTCCGCCGAACTCCGCAATGAAGCGGCCGCCGGGCTTTAGCGCATTCCAGACGCTCCGGACGACGCCGCCGGCATCCCGCATCCAGTGGAGTGCCGCGTTGGAAAATACGGCATCGCATGGAATGTCCAGACTGAAGCATTGCGCATCGCCGACCTGGAAAACCATTTCGGGATATTTTTCTTTTGCCCGGGCTATCATCTCGGCGGAAGCATCCATTCCAACTACCTTTGCCCCGGTCCGTGCAATATCGCGGGTGAGATCGCCTGTGCCGCAGCCCAAGTCGAGAACGACTTCGTGTTCCCCCGGGTTTAACAAAGACAACAGGTCTTTTCCGTACTCGGATACAAACCCTAACTTTTGATCATACGAGTCCGGCTGCCACTGATTTTTGGAATCCATGTCCTAACACCTCCGGTTTATTTGGCTGCCCCTATTGTCACATGAGTAGCCTTATATGTGAAATATATTAATGATATAGAACATATAGGAATAAACTATAACTAATAGCGGACTTTCCATCTCTTCTTATACTTTGAGCAAGGATGAAATCCTTTTTTTATTGTGTGCAAAACCCAGATGTGACAAGGGTTTTGTGCTCTTCGTTCCCGTTTCGCATGCCGCGGATTTTTGTTATATATGCTATATTTTAGATAACGTTTCGGGTATGGGAGTATGAAGTCTCAGCATAAGGAGGGGATGAACGCGATGAAGAATTTTGAGCTTCTCACCAGTTATGTGAAGCAAAACAAGCTGCTCTATCTGACGGCTGTGGTTCTGATCATCTTATCGAACGTAGATCAGTCTTTGCTGCCGCAGGTGCTGGGCAAGGTCACGGACGGGCTGAAGGATGGCTCGCTGGGACGGGACGGAATTATCCGGTACAGCCTCATTCTGCTGGCGATCGCCGTATCTTACGGTTTGATGTTCGGCCTTGGACAATTTACGATCATGAGGCTGGGGCGGCGTTTCGAGTTTTTGACGCGTGGCCGGATTTTTACCCAGTTTTCCAGGTTGAGCGAGGATTTCTTCTCTAAACAGGGGACAGGCAAGCTGCTGAGCTACGTCATGAATGACGTCACGTCGGTACGTGAGGCCATTTCCTTTGGGGTGACGCAGACGACGAACGCCGTGTTCATGGTCATTTCCTGCGTGGCGATGATGCTGATTACCGGCATTCCTGTTTTGCTAATCGTCGTAAGCGTATGCCCGCTGATCATGATTCCATTTCTGGTCATATACTTCGGGCCGCGCATTCGCGAAAGATCCATGCATGTGCAGGAAGACCTGGCGACGATGACGGAATCGGCCGACGAACAAATCGGCGGGATTCGGGTCACGAAAACCTTTGCCACGGAGGAAACGGCGCAGCACCGATTCGATGATACCGTCGATGGGGTTCGGGCTTCGCAGCTGCGTCTGGTGCGGATGTCGTCCCTTTTTCAGGCTATCCTGCCGTTTCTCGGGGCATTATCCCTCGTCGTTTCGCTGCTGGTTGGCGGCTACATGACCATTCAGAACCATTTGACGCTGGGAAGCTTCGTGGCGTTGACCTTTTACCTGCGGATGCTGACCGGGCCGCTTCAACAGATCGGCAACGTCATTAATATGATGCAGCGCTCAGGGGCATCGCTGGAGCGGGTCAACCGCCTGCTCGCCGAGGTGCCGAGCGTCAGGGATCATGATGCGGCCATCCCGCTGAATTCCATCGGCGATATTGAAATCAGTCACTTGAATTTCTCCTATCCGGGTACCTCGGAGAAAGCTCTCGAGGATGTGAGCTTTACGATTCGCAAAGGGCATACGGTCGGCCTCATCGGCCGAACGGGCAGCGGGAAGTCCACCTTGGCCAAGCTTCTGCTGCGAGTTTATGAGCCGCCTGCGGGCAGCATACGCGTCAGCGGCGAGGATATTACGGACGTTTCGCTCGAGACGCTGCGCCGCAAAATCGGCTATGTGCCGCAGGATGGCTTTTTGTTCAGTACGGACATCGCGGATAATATTGCCTTCAGCGACCGGTCTGCGAATTTGCAGCAGATCAGAAGCGCGGCGGATCAGGCTTTACTGCTGGACAGCGTGAACACATTCCAGGAAGGCTTTCAGACCAAGCTCGGAGAACGCGGTCTTACGCTTTCGGGCGGTCAAAGGCAGCGCGCAAGCCTGGCGAGGGGGCTGATGAAACGACCCGAGCTGCTGATTCTGGACGACAGCATGAGCGCGGTGGATACGTTGACGGAATCCGGCATACTGGGCAACCTCGTCAAAGAAAGAAAAGGCAAGACGACGCTGATCATCGCACACCGGATCAGCAGCGTGCAGCATGCGAGCGAGATCATCGTATTGGATGAAGGAAAGATCGTGCAGCGCGGCAGCCATGAGGAGCTTATGGCCCGCAGGGACGGATTGTACGCTTCCTTATATCGGATGCAACAGGAGGGACTGCAGCATGCCTAATATTCAGACCGCCGCGCTGCCCGCAAATCAGCCGTCCGGCGAGGACAAAGGCAAGTCCTTTGACGCTTTTAAACATATATTGAAGTACGCCAAGCCGCATAAGCTTACGTTTGTAGGCATCTTTTTCTGCGCGCTGCTCGGCATATCAGCGGATTTGCTCCAGCCTTATCTGGTCAAGATCGTCATTGACGACCATTTGGCCAAAGGCAAAGCGGAGTTCGGCTTTATCGCCATGATGGCGGGAATTTATCTTGGGATCTCGCTCATCAGCTTTATATTCACATATCTGCAGAACAACCTGCTCCAGTTTGCCGGACAGGGCATCGTAGCGAAGATCCGCAAAGATTTGTTTCATCATATCTCGAGGATGTCCATGTCGTATTTTGATAAAGTCCATCGCGGCAGCCTGGTCACGAACGTGTCGAGCGATACGGAGACGATCAGCCAGTTTTTTACCCAAGTGCTCCTGAGCCTGATCCGTGACGGGATGACGCTTGTCCTGATCATCTATTTCATGTTTCGTTTGGATACGACGCTGGCGTGGTATTCATTGATCATCTTGCCTGTCATCGCCCTCGTGGCTTTCATGTTCCGGCGTTATTTGCGCCAGGCTTATCAGGTTACCCGGAGCCGGCTCTCGCGGCTGATCGGCTTCATTGCGGAGAATCTTTCCGGCATGGGCCTGATTCAGGCCTTCCGGCAGGAAGAGGAACAAACCCGGCGCTTTAATGAGCACAACCAAAGCTACTGGGAAGGAAACATGCGCGAAGTACGGGCTAACGTACTGTTCAACCGGACTTTCGATATTCTGGGTAACCTTGCCCTTGTGCTGGTCGTGTGGCTCGGCGGCATGGCGGTGTTCCATAATGCGATGGAGGTCGGCGTCCTGTACGCTTTCACGAGCTATATCCGGCAGTTTTTTCAGCCGATCAACCAGATTACGATGCAGTGGAATACGTTCCAATCCACGATGGTGTCCATGGACCGGATCTGGAAAATTTTCAGCACCGAGCCGGATGTCAAAGACCCGCTGCCTGAGCAGAAAACCGTGCTGAAGGTGGACGAAGCCCGCGGTAAAGTCGATTTTGATCACATTACCTTCGGTTATTCATCGTCAAAGCCGGTTATCCCCCATCTCGACCTCCATCTGGACGCCGGGGAAATGGTCGGCATCGTAGGCACGACGGGCGCTGGTAAAAGCACGTTGATCAGCCTGTTGAACCGCTTCTATGACGTCAACCGGGGCAGCATCCGGATCGACGATATCGACATCCGGGACATACCGCAGCAGCAGCTTCACCGTCTGGTGGGCCTGATCCAGCAGGAACCGTTCCTGTTCTCGGGCAGCGTGCTGGACAATGTAAGGCTGTTCCAAACCGACATTTCCCGGGAAAAGGTGACAGAAGCGTGCCGGCATGTCGGAGTGCATGACATGATCATGCGGATGCCACAGGGATACGATTCGCTCTTATCCGAACGGGGAAGCGGCTTGTCCGCTGGCGAACGCCAGCTGATCTCTTTTGCGCGCATCATGGTGTTCGAGCCGAGGATCCTGATCCTGGACGAGGCAACGGCTCATCTGGATTCGCAGACCGAGCAGCTGGTGCAAAACGCGCTGCAAACCGTATCCGAAGGACGGACGACGCTGATCATCGCCCACCGCCTATCCACGGTGATGCACGCCGACCGTATTCTTGTCATGAAGGACGGAAGAGCGGTGGAGGAGGGCACGCATGATGAGCTGCTCGCCATGCATGGCTATTATGAGCAGCTCTACAATCATGCGCGGCAGGCGTCGGAGGAGGAATAGACGTGCATGCACGCCGCATGAATCCGAACCAGCCATCTTTATGGCTGGTTCTTTGGTTTAAGCAAGAGTAACACTCTGCGAAAACAATGCCTCTAATAAGGAAGGGCGACGCTCCGCCGCGGTGCTAATTTAAACGGCCAGCAAACTTGGACATCGTTTGTCTCTCCAATTCATCCCAATAGGGTGTCGAGATCTGTATATTTTTTTTTAGTTTGTTAAATGAATCGAACAAAGCTGCAATTTCACTGAAAGAACCATCTATCAATTTCATAAACGGCAATTTGTGAATGAAGGTTAGACCCAGATGTGTGATCCGTCTATGCTTACGGATAAGGTTAACCTGACTGACAGGAGTAACCGTGTAATTTAGCTTCAGTAATAGATGAAATCCTTCGTCCATTGCAGAAATGGCCTGATTAAAGAGTTTCTTGTCCTTCGATGCTTTCTTTAAATCGCCGTCGTATAGATAACTAACCGAATTCAAGGCAACGATCGTGACAATATGGCTTTTAAGCCAGGCATCGATATCTTCATGATAAACGATTCTATATTTCACTTTCTTAAATGCGCTCTCCAGGACAGGTTTTATTGTAATTTCGCCGTCTAAGCTGCCTAATATCATTTGCCCGCCTCCACGGATGCAGATTATGCGTCCGCTCTCCTCTCGGATTCCGGCGCTAATCTGAAATCCGAAAATGACGTTTTTCTTCGTTTTACTCTTTTCTTGAATTTCATTGTACATCCCGCGGGCATCCGCATTATTCCCCACGAGGACGATATTGGAAGACTGATTCGCGGCTAGTAAAGAAAGAACGGATGGGAAATCATTGTATTTCATAACGACAAAAATGAGATCGTAAAGATCGTCGGCAGTAAGCTCTTGAATAACGTTTACTTCATCGACTGTGTTGTGACGCTGAAAATAATGTCGGATAACAAGCCCATTCGTCATCAGTTGCATGGCTCTCTTTCCTCTTGCCAGCAGGGTAACCTCATTTCCTCCGCGTACCAATACATGTGCAAGGTAACTGCCCATAACGCCCGCTCCATAAACCAATATCCTCATCTTTATATCCCCTTTATTCAACATCTGTTGATTTTTGATCATTCATTGAATAAAATAAAAATAGCAGCCTACCGAACGGTCAGCAATCGCTAAGTTTATCGGTTTTGTTTGTTTTTCAACAGTTGAATATGAATTGTTTAATAAAGGTGGACTTTTTCATGGATCGAAGAATCAAAAAAAATCAAGCTGCCATCATGAATGCTTTCATGCAATTGATAACGGAGAAAGAATTCGAGAAAATAACGATCAATGATATCTCAGAGCGTGCGGACGTCAATCGGGGCACCGTGTATTCGCATTACTCGGATAAATACGATCTGTTGGATAAGTTCATAGAAGCCCAACTGGCTCATTTGATGGAAAGCTGTTACTCCCCGGATATGACGGAATCTTTTCCGACGAAAACCCTCTTGCTTGATACGATTCAAGAAATCAAACAAAACGCTCCATTATATAAGATCTTGCTCAGCATTAAAGACGTTTCCTCCTTCAGGGTTCATCTGGACAGAATGATAAATAAGCAGATCATGGTACATATGAATGAAATCAATATAAACATAGATGATTTGAGCAAAACGATATTTGCGCAATTCATGAGTTCGGCGATCGTCGGCGTTATCGAATGGTGGTTTAACCAATCCATGCCATGTTCTGCGGAAGAATTGACGGACCGGTTATGGTCCCTTCTCGAGATAAATCGTATGATTCCACTCAAAACATGTTAAATGAGATTCCCATTCAACTGTATTGCTTGCGGAAGTCCGGTCGTATATAGCTTGGGCAATCTTACTGAGGCTGGATGGAAGCTGAGGAACTGGATTGTTGGCCGTGCTGAACCCATTGACAATTCCCAGAGTTTTGATGTTCATGTTCCTTCTGTAAGGTTAAAAACACTAATGCTACTTTCAACAGTAGGGGAGTGCTTTTGAGATATTGGATTGGAAATGAGAATCCGGATTCAGGTCTGGATATGGTGTAGAAACGGCAGCGGTCGCCTTTGTCCCCGAATTTTAACCCTTGAAAAAAATCGGGAAATGGGGGCCAGTAGGATCGGGGGAATGGTTCGTTTGCGGAGCGGTTCACCTACAAAAAAAATTTTAAAGAATGTACAAAGCCACTCGCAATGAGTGGCTTTAATGACGTCCCAGGAGGGATACAGCCCTGCGGGCTGACTGCGAAGCGTATGCTCCCGATGCGGATGCTCCGACGAACCCTGATGGGTTCTCAACCCTCGGAGGAATTTAAAAAGCCACTCCGAAGAGTGGCTTATGTTACGTCCCAGGAGGGATACAGCCCTGCGGGCTGACTGCGAAGTGTATGCTCCCGATGCATATGCTCCGACGAACCCCTGATGGGTTCTCAACCCTCCGAGGAATTTAAAAAGCCACTCCGAAGAGTGGCTTATGTTACGTCCCAGGAGGGATTCGAACCCCCGACCGACGGCTTAGAAGGCCGTTGCTCTATCCAGCTGAGCTACTGGGACATGAAAAATTTCAAGCAAGAAATATCATAGCATATGGGTGGAAATTTTACAACAACAAATTAACAAGGTTAATTAAAAGGGCAGCAGCGCCTACAAAATCTCCCGAAACTGTTTCAATAGATTCAATCTTCATTAATGTTTTTTGTATCTGATTTTGCGGCCGGCTTTATATATTATACGAGAGAGGATTGTACATATGCAGGCTGTTTTTTTTCATGTGCAAAGCGGGTATGCTATAATCAACAATTAATTGAACATACCCGGACAGAAAGGAGGAACCCCCTATTAATGATTCCAATTCCCCAGCCAAAGACAACTTAGTCCTATTTCCAAAGACACTCGACTTCTATCAGATTCAGCTGACAGTCATGCTGGAAAACGAACGATACGGGGAAGCCATGGATCTTCTGCGTTTTTTGCTGCAGTGCCAAGGTCAGGATCAGCGGCATTACGACGAATGGCAGGCGCTGCTGGAATGGCTCGAAGCTGCATTTCCGCAGTACAACCGCGGCAATTCGGCCGCTGATGATATGCCGGAGTCTGACGAAGAGGAGCCTGACGAAGATGAGATGAAGCGTCAGAACGTGCAGGCAAGGCTTGCGGAGGACCGTTTCTATGCGGACAAACTGCTGGAGACCGCCATGCAGGAGCCGCTTAGCGAACAGAACATGCTTGCGCTGGAGCAGCTGTCCTATCTGGAAGGTGCTGTGATCGACGAAGCACTCGTCAAATGGCTGCAGGACAAGCCGCTCCATCCCTTGCTGCAATTCAGAGTCTTGCAGACGCTGCGCAAACGCGGAATGCAGGGGAACATCGAACTTACCCGCGGACAGGAACGGGCTCGCATCGACGTGGAAGCCGTGCCACTGAGCCCGGAGGAATTTCCGCCGCAGGTCGGGTTGATTACCGAACGGGTAGCCGGGCAGACGGAAGTCCAGGAACCGACGCTGTTTTATTTTGCGCAGGAGCTGTGGACGCAATTTATCATGGCCATTTACGGAACGGACGATTACTTTTCCATCATTGACGAGAACGACGAAACGATCGACATCTGGGCCGCATCGCTACATCAGATTGTTTCCGAGAGTCTGACCGGCAGCCGCAGCGATGAAGATATCAGATACATGTACGGAGTAACGGATACGATGCGCTTTTGCTTCGAGCAGGCGTACCGCACGATGAAGCAGTTTGTCGCAGCCGGTACGAACGGGTAGAAAATAGAGGAAGCTCTGGTTGCTGACTTGCCAGAGGGTTGCCCTTGAAAAAGGGTGCGATCTTGTTTATACTATAGTGGTTATTCTGTGCGTGTTAAAACTAATGACCATGTGAAATATTTTTGGAGGGGAAGGCATAAAATGAAAGCAACCTGGGAAAAAATAGAGAAGAACCTTGGCGTTCTTGAAGTAGAAGTAGAGGCGGATCGTGTTTCCGATGCGCTAGACAAAGCCTTTAATAAAGTCGTTAAAAAAGCGAGCGTACCTGGATTCCGCAAAGGTAAAGTACCTCGGCCGATTTTTGAAGCTCGTTACGGGGTAGAGGCTCTGTACCAAGACGCCATCGACATTTTGCTTCCAGAGGTATATACAGAAGCTGTTGACGAAACGGATATTTTCCCTGTAGACCGTCCTGAAGTTGAAATCGATCAATTTGCAAAAGGACAAGCCTTTAAATTCAAAGCCAAAGTTACCGTTAAGCCTGAAGTTAAGCTTGGCGACTACAAAGGCGTAGAAGTTGCTGCAGAGAAAGTGGAAGTATCCGAAGAAGAAGTGAACGAAGAGCTGAACCGTTTGCAAGAGCGTCATGCTGAACTCGCCGTGATCGACGAAGGCGCAGCTCAAGACGGCGACATCGCTGTTATCGACTTTGACGGCTATGTAGACGGCACTCCTTTCGAAGGCGGAAAAGCTGAACGTTACTCTCTCGAACTTGGAAGTGGCACGTTCATCCCTGGTTTCGAAGAGCAGGTTGTTGGTCTGGCAACAGGCGACTTCAAAGATGTTGAAGTGACGTTCCCAGAAACTTATCATGCTGAAGAGCTGGCTAACAAGCAAGCGGTATTCAAAGTGAAAGTTCACGAAATCAAACGCAAACAGCTGCCTGAGCTGGACGACGAGTTTGCAAAAGACGTAAGTGAATTTGAAACGCTGGCCGAGTACAAAGAAGATCTGAAGAAAGAACTTCTGGCTCGCAAGGAACAAGAAGCGAAAGGCAAAAAGGAATCCGCTGTCGTAGACAAGGTTTCCGAAAATGCTGAAGTGGAAATTCCACAAGCGATGATCGACAGTGAAATTCAGAACATGATGCGTGATTTTGACAACCGTCTGCGCGGCCAAGGCATGAACCTTGAAATGTTCCTGAGCTTCTCCGGACAAACAACGGCTGATCTGCAAGAGCAAATGAAGGATGACGCTGAAAAACGCGTTCGCAACAACCTTGTGCTTGAGCAAATCGCCAAAGAAGAAAACATCGAGGTTACTGAAGAAGACATCAACAAGGAACTCGAAACGATGGCTGAAGCTTACAAACGTTCTGCTGACGAAATCCGTAACATTTTGACAGCCAACGGATCGCTTGCAAGCCTGCGTGACGAAATTTCCCTTCGCAAAACCGTTGAACTCCTCGTTGACAACAGCAAGGAAGTTGAAGGTGTTGAAGAAGCTGCGGAAGAAAAAGCCGAATAATAACGAAAAGTTAAGCATTCAAATGCAGGCTTCGCGGTTGTGAGGCCGAACATATGAATCTATAGAGAGATAAGGCACGTATATTCCATTGCGTGCCTTATTTTTAACTGGAAGTATCCATTTTATTCCTAATTAAAGTATAAAATGGATAAATTTTTCTTCCATACATATTAAAAAACGTTTACCGAAGCACACCTTCACAGAAGACAGACCGCTTTAGTAGAAGTTTTCGTTTGGGCTATATTTCGCAGCCAGGTTCATACACTGTATTGCAGGGTATAAAGTGAAAAATGACATCATGCTTTGAACATGTTAGAATAATGCTGTAAGACTGATCCAAGCAGGCATTACATCTTTTAAACGGAAAAGAGGTTGGACACATGAGTCTGATACCTATGGTTGTAGAGCAAACAAGCCGAGGCGAGAGATCTTACGATATTTACTCCAGATTGCTGAAGGATCGCATTATTTTTCTCAGCAGCGCAATCGACGACGATGTTGCCAATCTCGTCATAGCACAGTTATTGTTCCTTGCTGCGGAGGATCCCGAGAAGGATATTCATTTATATATCAATTCTCCTGGTGGTTCTGTCACGGCAGGGATGGGTATATACGATACGATGCAATACATTAAACCGGATGTATCAACCATCTGCGTGGGCATGGCGGCAAGCATGGGTTCCCTGCTGCTGACTGCAGGTGCGCCGGGGAAACGTTTTGCGTTATCTAACAGCGAAGTGATGATTCACCAACCGCTGGGAGGAGTTCAGGGGCAGGCAGCAGACATCCAGATTCACGCGAGCTGGATCATCAAAACAAGAGAAAAGCTCAATCAAATATATGTGGAACGCACAGGTCAGCCCCTTGAAAAAATCGAGCGGGACACCGATCGCGACTTTTTCATGAGCGCGGAGGAAGCGAAGGCATATGGCCTTATCGACCAGGTTCTCACTTCACCGATTAAATCTTAAAGGGGTGTTTACATGTTTAAATTCAACGATGAAAAAGGGCAGCTGAAATGCTCTTTTTGCGGGAAATCCCAGGAGCAGGTGCGCAAGCTTGTGGCCGGTCCTGGAGTCTATATATGCGATGAGTGCATCGAGCTCTGCACGGAAATTGTAGAGGAAGAGCTGGGTCATGACGAAGAGCTGGATCTCAAGGATATTCCGAAGCCTAAGGAAATCTGCGATATTCTGGATCAATATATCATCGGCCAGGAACAAGCCAAGAAATCGCTGTCCGTTGCGGTATATAACCACTACAAACGGATCAATACAGGCAGTAAAATCGAAGACGTGGAGCTGCAGAAGAGTAACATTCTGCTGCTGGGCCCTACCGGATCCGGTAAGACGCTGCTTGCACAAACCATGGCCAAAATTCTGAACGTGCCATTTGCGATTGCGGATGCGACATCTCTGACGGAAGCCGGCTATGTCGGCGAAGACGTCGAGAATATTTTGCTGAAGCTGATCCAGGCCGCAGACTACGATGTGGAAAAAGCCGAACGCGGCATTATTTATATTGATGAAATCGATAAAGTAGCCCGCAAGTCCGAGAATCCGTCGATTACGCGCGACGTATCCGGAGAAGGCGTACAGCAGGCGCTTCTGAAAATTCTGGAGGGAACCGTGGCTTCCGTTCCACCGCAAGGCGGACGCAAGCATCCTCACCAGGAATTCATCCAAATCGATACGACGAACGTTCTGTTCATTTGCGGCGGTGCCTTTGACGGCCTCGAGCAAATGATCAAGCGCCGGATCGGCAAAAAAGTGATAGGCTTCAATGCCGTGGGCGAGAATCAAAAGGATCTCAAACCAGGCGAATACCTGGGCATGGTACTTCCGGAAGATCTGCTGAAATTCGGCCTGATTCCGGAATTCGTAGGTCGTCTTCCAATCATCTCCACACTGGAGCCGCTGGATGAGAAGACACTTGTACGAATCCTTTCCGAACCGAAAAATGCGCTGACCAAGCAGTACCAAAAACTGCTGGAAATGGATAACGTAGCGCTCAAGTTCGAGCCGGAAGCCCTCGAAGCCATTGCGAGAGAAGCCATCAAGCGCAATACCGGCGCCCGTGGCCTCCGAGCGATCATCGAAGGCATCATGCTTGACGTGATGTACGAGGTTCCTTCCCGCGATGACATTAAAGACTGCGTCATCACGGAACAGGTTGTGAAGGAGAAAATCGTTCCTGAGCTCATCAGCAAGAAAGATAATAAACAGGAAGAAAGCGCCTAATCCTTTTATTGTAAGGTGAGGCGGCTTTCGGAAATTCATTGCCGTTTCTCCACTTCACCCCTCAGGCTGTTCGTCTTTTTGAGGGGATGGGGTGGAGTCTTGGCGTTATGGGAGAGAAAAGATCATGTTTTTGAGACAAGACACAAGACCCGTTAAAGTCGGTAATTTGACGATCGGCGGAAGCAATGAAGTCGTCATTCAAAGCATGTGTACGACGAAGACAGCAGACGTGGAGGCGACGGTTGCCGAAATTCTCCGTTTGGAGGAAGCCGGCTGCCAGCTGGTTCGCGTCACGGTCAATAACAAGGAAGCTGCGGAAGCAATCAAGGAAATCAAGAAACGCATTCATATCCCGCTTGTTGCGGATATTCATTTTAACTATCAGCTTGCCCTCAAAGCGATTGAAAACGGCATAGATAAAGTACGTATCAATCCAGGCAACATCGGCAGCCGGGATAAGGTTGAAGCGGTAGTGAAGGCCTGCAAGGAGCGCGGTATTCCGATTCGCATCGGGGTCAATGCCGGTTCATTGGAAAGCCATTTGCTTGAGAAGTACGGCTATCCGACTCCGGAGGCGATGGTGGAGAGCGCATTATTCCACATCAACATTCTGGAGGAGCTTGATTTCCACGATATCATCGTGTCGCTCAAAGCCTCCGATGTGCCGATGGCCATCGAAGCTTACCGGAAAGCGGCGGAAGTCATTCCTTACCCGCTCCACCTCGGGATTACCGAATCGGGAACGTTGTTCTCGGGGACGATTAAGAGCTCTGCAGGCATCGGTGCATTGCTGTCCATGGGCATCGGCAGCACGGTTCGGATTTCCCTGAGTGCGGATCCGGTAGAAGAGATCAAGGTAGCGCGCGAGCTGCTGAAAACCTTCGGCCTGATCTCTAACGCGGCTACGCTCGTATCTTGCCCTACATGCGGACGGCTCGATATCGACCTGTTCTCGATCGCCAACGAGGTCGAGGAGTACATTTCGAAGCTGAAAGTGCCGATTAAAGTATCGGTGCTCGGCTGCGCGGTGAACGGTCCCGGTGAAGCCCGCGAGGCGGATATCGGCATCGCCGGCGGACGAGGCGAAGGCCTGCTGTTCCGCTACGGGGAAATGATCCGTAAGGTGCCGGAAGCCGAGATGGTAGAGGAGCTCAAAAAAGAAATTGACTCTATCGTACGTGTATATGAAGAGACGGGGACCATTCCCGGTCGCAAGCATTAAATCAAATGCATAATCCCAAGCTGCATTGCCTTTCAATAAGGCATGCAGCTTTTTTATTTAGAATCCGTAGTTGATCCAGTTCGCTTATCATTTTTTTTGAAAAACCTTACCATAAATCCTGCTTCAGGCGTTTACCTGGGTGTGAAACGGCTATACTACCATGTATCAGGCTAACCCGTCGTATAACCGAAGTAGAGTTCAAGGGAAAACTGGCCGCATAAGAGAAACGGGAGGGTTTTGAAATGAATTTAAGCATGGTAATGATGCTTGTACAATTTTTCTTTGCCGTCATCATCGGCATTTATTTTTGGAATTTGCTGCGCGGACAAAAAACGAACCGGACCGCTGTGGACCGGGAGTCCCGCAAGGAAATGGATAAGCTGCGCAAGCTTCGCTCCATTTCGCTCACGAAGCCGCTGGCGGAGAAGACCAGGCCGCAGTCGCTTCAGGACATTGTCGGTCAAAAGGACGGCTTGCGGGCCCTGAAGGCTGCGCTGTGCAGCGGAAACCCGCAGCATGTTATTATTTATGGTCCGCCGGGGGTCGGAAAAACCGCCGCAGCGCGCGTGGTCATGGAAGAAGCGAAGCGCAACCCGGCTTCCCCCTTTAAAGCTGACGCCAAGTTCACGGAGATCGATGCGACGACAGCACGCTTTGACGAGCGCGGCATCGCCGATCCGCTGATTGGCTCCGTGCATGACCCGATCTATCAGGGGGCCGGTTCGATGGGCGTAGCCGGTATTCCGCAGCCTAAACCGGGAGCGGTGACAAAGGCGCATGGCGGTATTTTGTTCGTGGACGAAATCGGTGAATTGCATCCGATCCAGATGAATAAGTTGTTAAAAGTACTCGAAGACCGTAAAGTCCTGCTCGAGAGCGCATACTACAATTCGGAGGACAGCAATACGCCTGCTTACGTGCATGACATTTTTCAAAATGGTCTGCCTGCGGATTTTCGTCTGGTGGGAGCTACCACACGTTCGCCGCAGGAATTGCCTCCTGCACTGCGGTCCCGCTGCATGGAAATTTACTTCCGGCCGCTGCTGCCTGACGAGATCGGGCGGATTGCCGAGGATGCCATCCAGAAGATCGGACTTAAGCCTTGTCCCGAGGCTGTCGAGGTTGTGAAGCAGTACGCGACGAATGGGCGCGAGGCGGTCAACATCATTCAGCTCGCGGCAGGTCTTGCTCTGACAGAGAAAAGAGATTTGCTGGCGGCATCCGATGTGGAGTGGGTGGCAAGCAGCAGCCAGCTGCAGCCGCGTCCGGACCGGAAGATCCCGGAACAGCCGCAAATCGGTCTTGTGAACGGGTTGGCCGTGTACGGCCCCAATATGGGCACCCTGCTTGAAATTGAAGTGACGGCTGTACCGGTGGCTCCGGGAGAAGGGAAGTACAATATAACGGGTGTCGTTGAAGAAGAGGAGATTGGCGGCAGCTCGAGAACGCTCCGGCGCAAGAGCATGGCGAAGGGGTCGGTCGAGAATGTGCTGACGGTGCTTCGCTCCCTCGGCCTTAAGCCCGGTGACTATGATCTTCATATCAACTTCCCCGGAGGTACGCCGATTGACGGGCCGTCTGCCGGCATCGCTATGGCCACGGCCATCATGTCCGCGATCCGGTGCGTGCCTGTAGATAACCGAATCGCCATGACAGGCGAAATCAGCATCCACGGCAAGGTTAAGCCGATCGGCGGCGTCATCGCCAAGGTGGAAGCGGCATTCCAGGCGGGAGCAACGACGGTGATCATTCCAAAAGAGAACTGGCAGACGCTGTTCGAGGATCTCGGCAGTTTGAAGGTCATTCCCGTGGAAAACGTGCAGGAGGTGTTCGTCCATGTCTTCGGCAGCGAGCTGAAGCCGGCCCAGCATATCCATGTGCACGAGGAGCTGCGGAACGATGCACTGGAGAAAAGCGCTGCACCGGAGATCTTCCCTCAGTCGCCTTCCGCTCCGTATTTGCAGGCTAATCCGGGCCGATCCGGACAGATTACCGATGCGGGGACATGCTGAAGCAGCTTAATTATTGGTGTTTTCTGTGAACATTTGCTAAAATATAACCGGATGTTATAACCTGAGAACGGCTGGAGGTGCGAAAGCGATGGGGCTTAGTAAAGCGAAAGGCCGCCGTTTTCCGTTATTGCCTTTGCGAGGCCTTCTAGTCTACCCGAGCATGGTACTGCATCTCGATGTAGGCCGGGAGAAATCGGTCAAGGCTCTGGAAAAAGCGATGGTGGAAGATAACCTGATTCTCCTTTGTTCTCAATCCGAGGTGAACATAGAAGAACCGACCCAAGAAGATATTTTCCGTATTGGCACCGTTGCCAACGTAAGACAAATGCTTAAGCTTCCGAACGGTACGATCCGAGTCCTTGTGGAAGGGATGGAACGCGCCGAAATTATTCAGTACACGGACAATGAGGAATATTATGAAGTCCTCGCCCGTGAGCTGCATGAAGAGGACAGCGACAATCCGGAAGTGGATGCGCTGATGCGTACCGTATTAAGCCAGTTTGAGCATTATATCAATTTATCCAAGAAGGTGACCCCGGAGACGCTTGCTGCGGTTTCCGACATTGAAGAACCGGGGCGCCTTGCCGATGTCATTACCAGTCATTTGTCGCTTAAGATCAAGGATAAGCAGGAGATTCTCGAGACCGTCGATGTCGGCAAGCGTCTTGAGAAATTGCTGGATATTCTGAACAACGAGCGGGAAGTGCTGGAGCTTGAACGCAAGATCAATCAGCGCGTCAAGAAGCAGATGGAGAAGACGCAGAAGGAATATTACCTGCGCGAGCAGATGAAGGCCATCCAAAAAGAACTGGGTGAAAAGGAAGGACGCGCCGGCGAGGTGGAAGAGCTTCGCGAACTGATGGAGAAGCAGGAGCTGCCTGAGAAGGTGAAGGAGAAGGTTGACAAAGAAATCGACCGGCTTGAGAAAATGCCTGCAAGCTCCGCAGAGGGCGGTGTCATCCGCAATTATCTGGACTGGCTGCTGGGTCTTCCTTGGAGCAATAAAACCGAGGATGATCTGGACATCCACAAAGCAGAGCAGATATTGAACGAGGATCACTACAGTCTGGACGAACCGAAGGAACGGGTACTCGAATATTTGGCCGTGCAGAAGCTGGTCAAAAGGATGAAGGGGCCGATTCTTTGCCTTGTGGGTCCTCCGGGCGTAGGTAAAACCTCGCTTGCGCGCTCCATCGCAAGATCGCTGAATCGCAAGTTTGTCCGCATCTCGCTTGGCGGAGTCCGTGACGAGGCCGAAATTCGCGGGCATCGACGTACGTACGTCGGGGCCATGCCGGGACGCATTATTCAGGGCATGAAGAGCGCAGGTGCCATGAATCCGGTCTTTTTGCTGGACGAAATCGATAAAATGGCTTCGGATTTCCGTGGGGACCCGTCTTCGGCATTGCTGGAGGTGCTGGATCCGGAACAAAACAACACGTTTAGCGACCATTTTATTGAGATTCCGTTTGATCTGTCTCAGGTCATGTTCATAACAACCGCGAACGTGATACACAATATTCCGCGGCCGCTGCTGGACCGTATGGAAGTGCTCAACATTCCCGGATACACCGAGCTCGAGAAGCTGCAGATCGCCAATCGCTATCTGCTGCCTAAGCAGAAGAGGGAGCATGGCCTGCAGGAGGAGCAGCTTCAGATCAATGAAGAAGCGCTGCTTAAAGTGATTCGCGAGTATACGCGTGAATCGGGCGTCCGTAATCTGGAACAGCAGGTCGCGGCGTTATGCCGCAAGGCTGCCAAAAAAATCGTGTCCGCTGAAAACGAAACGATAACGATGGAGCCTGACGATATCAAGGATTACCTTGGAGCAGCCAAATTCCGGCATGGCGTAGCTGACCTGGAAGACCAGATCGGCACGGTTACCGGGCTCGCGTGGACCGAGGTAGGCGGCGTAACGCTGGTGATCGAGGTCACGGTCGTACCCGGCTCCGGCAAGCTCACGCTCACCGGTAAACTGGGCGATGTGATGAAAGAGTCCGCACAGGCTGCGTTCAGCTACACCCGCAGCAAGTCGGCGGAGCTCGGCATCGATCCGGATTTCCATGAAAAGAACGATATTCATATTCATATTCCTGAGGGTGCGATCCCGAAAGACGGTCCTTCGGCCGGCATCACGATCGCCACAGCTCTCATTTCGGCCCTTACCAAAAAGCATGTTTCCAAGGACGTGGCCATGACCGGGGAAATCACGCTTCGCGGACGGGTGCTGCCGATCGGCGGCCTGAAAGAAAAGTCGCTTGCAGCGCATCGCGCAGGCTATAAGAAAATATTGCTCCCGAAAGACAATGAACGGGATTTGAGAGACATTCCGGACAGCGTTAAAGATGAAGTGGAATTTGTTCCTGTGGCCCACATGGATCAAGTGCTGAAGCATGCGCTTGTGGAACAGGCGGGAGTGCACTAGAGAGGAACCATTGACATGAAAGTAACCCAAGCGGAGTTTGTAATCAGCGCCGTTGGCCCTGACCAATATCCTGAGGACGCCTTGCCGGAGATTGCTCTGGCAGGGCGTTCGAATGTAGGCAAGTCATCCCTTATTAACCGGATGATCAACCGTAAAAATTTAGCAAGAACGAGCTCCACCCCGGGCAAAACCCAGCATCTTAACTATTACCGGATCAATGAGGAGCTTTATTTCGTCGATTTTCCCGGTTACGGCTATGCGAAGGTATCCAAAACCCAGCGTCAGGCATGGGGGAAAATGATCGAGAAATACCTGCTAGAGCGGGAGACGCTCCGAATGGTGCTGCTCATCGTGGACCTGCGCCATCCGCCGACGAAAGACGATGAAATGATGTACGACTGGCTGAAG
This sequence comes from Paenibacillus sp. SAFN-054, assembly GCF_051966755.1. Taxonomy (NCBI): domain Bacteria; kingdom Bacillati; phylum Bacillota; class Bacilli; order Caryophanales; family Paenibacillaceae; genus Paenibacillus; species Paenibacillus sp. SAFN-054. The sequence goes on along the minus strand of NZ_JBQCKS010000005.1, from coordinate 46,295 downwards.
CATTATGACATTCCGATTTGCGTGGTCGCGACCAAGGCGGACAAAATTCCGAAGAGCCGCTGGCCAAAGCATGTAAAGCAGATGAAGGAAGCGCTGCTCATGCGCAAGACAGACGCTTTTGTGATGTATTCGTCCGAAACCGGATTGGGCAAAGAAGAATTATGGGCTCAGATCCAATCCATTGCCGGACTTAACCAGCAGGAAAACGTGCTGCCCGAATCGGAGCATCCCGCCGAATAAGCGAGCATGCGGGTCGATTAGAATGATGGATTTTCGACGTGTCGCGTAGGGATTCAGACTTTATCCGGCAGGAAAGTGAGCATCCCGTGAAAAGTTTGCTCAAAAATCCGGCTTAATCCGTTTTTTTATGAAATATGAAGAAAATTCAAGCTTTCGTCCGCAGGCAATGGTTTTGAATTGTGCTGTATAATAATACTAAGGATTCTTGCAGAACGTCATGGACGTACATTCACAAAAGCCGGACCGCCTGACGGCGGAAATTTTTCTTGCGATTACGGAATCGATCCGGGTAGCTTTAGCGGAAGTTCTGTAATCATAAAAAAGAATTGAGGAGATTTTTATGGCTCAGCGGTTAGCCACGGAGTATGTTAAAGCCACTTTACAAATCACGGAGCTTCAATTGAACCAGTTTATGCATTCGGCTGAATGCTGTCACATGCACGTGATCGTCAAGGTGCTGGACAGCGGAGGACAAGAAATTGTGCTGGAAGACGAAAGCGGCGAGGAGGTTCATTTCCCTCTTGAAAGTAAGGATGGCCTGTACTTCTGTGAGTTGTCATGCCGCTTGGTGAACCCCCGTATGACGAACCTGGTGCGCAAGCTGTTTGTGGCCTGCAAAGGCGGAGGCGTTGTTAACCGTATTTATCAAGGATTCACAATGATGTATTATTATGAGAACGGCTCGGTTCGAAAAATTGAAGAAGTGACTCCATCCCAGAGCAAGCTGGTATACGAGTATAAGCATACAGCAGGTGAATTGCAGCGGGTTTATCAGCTCGACGATGTAGAGCAGGAAATATCCCGGCTTTATCAGGATATCAACTACTGGCTGGATGAGCGCAACAAAGCGGTAACCCAGGAGCAAATTGCCCGCATTGATCAAAAATTGCGGCAAAGCGCCGCCAAATGGTTTGCATTAGAAGCTTGAACTCATATATGAATCAGGGAATTCCTTCGAAATATGAAGGAGTTCTTTTTTTGTGAAAAGGGATAGGAATGAGGAGTTATGCAAAAGCGTGTATATGAGCTTTTAGCCGCACTTTTGATGGGACAAAGATGAGAAAATAAAACACCCGGAAACCTGTAAAAAAGTATTGCATTTCGCCCTGATAGATGTTATTTTTAATCTCGTTGAAAAGAATATATTAGGAACCAGGATTCACTCAGGACATTGAATGTTGCGAGAGATTATTCCCTCGGGAAGTGAATGACGTAGGTCCTAGCGGATGAAATTTTCAAACATTTTATTCCTAGGAAGGGGGAAACCGGAAGATGGAATACTCAACTTTCGGAAGACACGTTGCTGTTGATACTTGGGGAGTCGACTTTGATATGCTGAACGACGCCGAGTTTTTGCAGGCCCACATGGTTGAGGCTGCGGAAGCGTGCGGAGCAACCGTTATGTCGGTTCAATCCAAGCAGTTTGAACCTCAAGGAGCGACAGTTCTTGTGTTGCTGTCAGAAAGCCACCTCTCGATTCATACGTATCCCGAGAGAGGATTTGCAGCGATTGATTGCTACACCTGTGGCGAAACAGTAGATCCACAACTGGCTATTGATTACCTGGTATCCGTATTGAAACCTGAAAAAACGTATGCGAAGAAGCTGGTACGCGGTTTGGGCGAGTTGAAGGTGGAAACGCCGGAAATGAAACAGGTCGAGCTGGTATAAAGGCTTGGCGCTTAAATCATTGATAAATAATTCATAACCATGGAGATCCGTCTCCATGGTTATTTGTTTTTTGGGGGTCCCATATACTATACGGGTGGAACAAGCTCGTGACAAATAGGGGGCCGGGACAAATGAGAAGACGAAAATCAAGAGATCTGCTGTTTGTAATTCTGATTGCGCTGCTGGTCATTATACTGGCATACCAGGCATACCGCATGATGCGTCCGCAGGCAAGTCATGCCGATGCAAAGCAGATGCTGTATGAAGTATCGCTTTTCCAAATACAGGTGCTGAATACATCGCTTCTCGATACGGCCGATGCGGCAAATACCGGGGACTTGGATGCGCTGAAGCTTGCGGCATATTCGGCTGCCTTTACCCATGAACGGCTGATGAAATCGCTTGGCAAGGATAAACTCTACTCTTTTCCGGCGTTAAACGGGCTGGTGGAGTCCCTCACGACCTGGCAGATCGGCGGTAAGCGTCCATTAAGCGATGCGGAAAAGGAGCTGCTCGGCAGTTACAGCGAGGTATTCTCCGGGGTGGTTGAACCGTACCAACAGCTGCTTAGCGAAAGCGGCCATGTGATCGCTTCGAGGAACGATGAACTGGAAACAGCGGGGAAGCGGCTCGAGGCCTTGGTTAAAGGTGAGTAGGAGATGGTTAATAAAGCGGTATATTCTTGGGATGTTTAAGGCAAAATAATAAAATGCAAGACCCTATTTGTCGAAACGATGTATTTTCATAAACATTTCATAAAATATGTCGGGGTTACTTTACAACTGTGATATAATTAACATAATGAAAATGAATAGCAACCAAAAAAGTTAATCCTGAATTGGATCTTTTTTTTTGAAATGAACCTTAGGCAGGTGAACATGTAAATGCATATCGTCGTTGTCGGATTGAACTATCGCACAGCGCCTGTAGAAGTAAGGGAACGTTTTACGTTTGAACAAAATGAAATGCCGGAAGCGCTCAGCCAGCTTATGCTGACCAAAAGCGTGATGGAAGGCGTCATCGTGGCGACTTGCAACCGTACGGAAATATATGTTGTGGTGGACCGCCTGCATATGTGCGGATACTTTATCCGGAGCTTTATGGAGCAGTGGTTTGACATTCCCCGCGAGGAATTCACCCAGCATTTATATATATATGAAGACGAGCAGGCGATCTCCCACCTCTTCCGCGTCACATGCGGACTCGATTCCATGGTGATCGGAGAAACGCAAATTTTGGGTCAGGTTCGTACCGCATTTCTGCAAAGTCAGCAGGAAAAGGCGACAGGAACATGGTTTAACATGTTGTTCAAGCAGGCCGTAACGCTTGGCAAAAGAGCACATTCCGAAACTTCGATCGGCGAAAGCGCCGTTTCCGTCAGCTATGCAGCCGTAGAGCTGGGCAAACGGATTTTTGGCATGTTCGACGATAAGAAGGTACTGATTCTAGGTGCAGGCAAAATGAGCGAGCTTACGGTGAAGCACTTGTATGCAAACGGCGCGGAAGAAGTTATCGTGGCCAACCGGACGCTCGCCCGCGCCGAGGAGCTGGCAAGCAAATTCAAAGGGACGCCTTGCACGATGGAACAGGCGCTGGGGCGTCTTCATGAAGTGGATATTCTGATCAGCTCCACGGGCGCGAAGGATTACGTCCTGGACCGTACACAGGTCAGCGAGAGCATGAAGAAGCGGCAATCCCGGCCGCTGTTTATCATCGACATTGCCGTTCCGCGCGACATCGATCCAGCCATTGCGGAACTGAACAACGTCTTCCTGTACGATATTGATGACCTGGAAGGAATCGTTGAAAGCAATCTGGAGATGCGCAGAGCCGAGGCGGCCAAAATCGAAACAATGATCTCCGAAGAAATGGACGAGTTTTATACGTGGCTGAAGACGCTGGGCGTAAGACCGGCGATCCGTGCGCTGCAGGAAAAGTCCTCGAATATTCACGAAGAAACGCTGCAAAGCTTGTTTAACAAGCTGCCGGAACTGGACGAACATCAGCGTAAGGTCATCCGCCGATTGACCAAGAGCATCGTCAACCAGATGATGCATGATCCGATTAACCGGATCAAAGAGCTGACGGCAGGCAAAGACGGCAATGAAGCGCTGGAGTACTTCACACAGATTTTTGCATTGGAAGACGATTTGAATGAAGCCGGAGCGGAGCCGGGACGGATGAAGCCGCCCGCCCCAGCCAAAAATGAACTCAGCAGAGAGAAGCATGAAAACAAACCGTTTGCCATTAAAGGTTCGCTGACACCAGCTGGCCTGTAAGGCTGACAGGGGGAGTGGACATGCTTACGGGATTTTATGATGCCGGTATTTATATCTATGCCCTGAGCCTTCTGTTTTTTATCTCGGATTGCATACGACGCAATCGGAGCGCGAAGCGGATGGGTACAGGGCTTCTTGCTGTAGTCGGAATGCTGCAGGGAGGGGCTTTAATCATCAGGGCTGTCGAGGAGCGGACGCTTCCGATCTTTACGCCTTTTGATTTTCTCCTCCTGCTTGCTTTCAGTCTTGTCGTTGCCTCATTGATTGTTCATTTGCTGCAGCGGGCGGAATTCGCCGTGCTGCTGCTCAGTATCATCGGCTTCAGCGTGCAGGTGCTGGACAGGCTGTGGTTCTCCCCGGGAAACAATCCGCTTAAGCACTGGGAGACGGTGCATGGCCTCCTCATTCTGCATATTACGCTTGCGAATCTTAGCTTCGTCATTTATACGATTGCCGCGGTATTTGCGGTGATGTATCTTTTCCTTCACCGGAAATTGAAAGGAAAGAAATGGACGGACACGGTCCGGCGGTTGCCCAGCCTTGAACTGCTCGATAAATATGCATACTCGCTGGCTTTTATCGGTACGCCGGTGCTGACGGTTTCATTTATCGTCGCGGCTTTATCCGTAATATCGGAAGGAAGGCTGAACCTGCTTCTGGATTTGAAGGTGCTGGCAACTTTCGCGGGTCTTAGCTTCTATTATTTCTACCTTTTTAAGAAGCGCTCGCAGCAGCATTCGGGTACGAGGATGGCTAAATGGATTTTAACGGGGTATATATTTATTATTATCATTTTCGTGCTGAATACATGGTCTGATTTCCACCATTGGAGCGGGGAGTGAACCGGGATGGCTGTGTACATGCCGATCATGCTGGACTGCGAAGGCAAGGTTTGCGTGGTAATCGGAGGCGGACGAGTTGCCGAGAGGAAGATAAAGGAGCTGCTTGCGGCTTCAGCCCGCATTACGGTCATCAGTCCAACAGTCACAACGCCTATACAGCAGTATCATGAGGAGGGCAAGCTGGAGTGGCTTCCCCGAAGGTATGCCGAAGGCGATCTGAATGGCGCGTTTATGCTGTATGCCGCAGCGGATGATTCCGAAGCGAACCGGCTTGCAGCTGCGGAAGCCAAGGCCAAAGGGATTCTTGCCAATGTGGCCGATCAGCCCGAGATGGGCAGCTTTATACATCCCAGCGTTCTCCGGCGCGGCCGGCTTGTGATCGCCGTATCGACTTCGGGAGCGGGGCCGCTGGCCGCCCGAGCGATCCGCAGAAAGCTGGAGGACGATTATGGAAACGAATTCGAGGTATACCTCGATCATTTATATGCAATGCGCAGGATGATCCAGCAGCAGGTTAGCGATCCGGCAATGCGGCAAGCCTTATTACGAAAGGCTAGCGGTCCGGAGGTTCTTGATTCCGTGCGGCAGGGGGGCTTTAAGCCAGGCGATGCGGAAGAAATCAGGAAGTGGATCAACGACAATCAGGAGGAATGGGAATGCGGACAATCGTAGTAGGCAGCAGACAAAGTGCCTTGGCACTGACACAAACGGGACAAGTCATTGAAGACCTGAAGAGGCTCAGCAAGGAGCATGGCTTCGATTTCGATTTCGAAGTGAAGCGAATCGTCACCAAAGGCGACCGCATCTTGGATGTGTCGCTCTCCAAAGTTGGGGGCAAGGGACTGTTCGTCAAAGAAATTGAGCAGGCGATGCTGGACGGTGAAATCGATATGGCGGTACACAGCATGAAGGATATGCCTTCCGTACTTCCGGATGGCCTCATGAACGGTGCGGTGCCTCGCCGGGTAGATCCGCGCGACTGCCTCATTACGCTAGATGGGAAGAGTATCGATGATCTGCCGCAAGGCGCCAAGGTAGGGACGAGCAGTCTCCGCCGTTCCAGTCAGCTCAAGGCTTACCGCCCTGACCTGCAGTTGGAACCGGTCCGCGGCAACATCGATTCCCGCCTCAAGAAGCTTGAGACCGAAGGCTTTCAAGCGATACTGCTCGCTGCGGCCGGGCTGTTCCGGATGGGCTGGGAAGACAGGATTACGGCTTATCTTCCTGTGGAAACCTGCCTGCCCGCGGTCGGCCAGGGAGCGCTTGGCATTGAGTGCCGTGAAGATGACGAGGAGCTGCGCAAGCTGCTGGCGCTATATAATGACAAGGAGTCCGAGCTGACCATAGCCGCAGAACGCAAATTCCTTGGCGTGTTGAACGGCGGCTGCCAAGTCCCGATCGGTGCGCATGCAGTCCTGGTTACGGCGCCGGAAGGACATTCTCTTGCGGGACAAAACGTTATGGAATTGACCGGAATGGTGGGATCTCCTGAGGGAGATGTCATCTTGAAGGAAACGCTGCTTGGCACAGATCCGGTGAAGTTAGGGGAAGAAGTAGCCGGAAAGCTGATTGAGCGGGGTGCGGAAAAGATTCTCGAACAAGTCAGGGAGTAGGGGATGAGGAGATGGCGGGAAAAGTATATCTGGTTGGTGCAGGCCCGGGCCACGCCAAGTTAATAACCGTGAAAGGTCTGGAATGCCTGCAAAAAGCGGATGTGGTTGTCTACGATCGTCTTGCCGCGCCGCAGCTCCTTGGTGCGGTAAAACCAGGAACCCGTAAAATTTACGTGGGAAAGCTCCCGGATCGCCATACGATGAAGCAGGAAGAAATCAATCAGCTTCTGGTGGATCTGGCGCTTGAAGGAAACACGGTTGTGCGTTTGAAAGGCGGAGATCCAACGATCTTCGGCCGGGTCGGCGAAGAAGCCGGACTGCTGAAGAAGAACGGGATTGCTTACGAAATCGTGCCCGGAGTTACGGCTGCCATCAGCGTTCCGGCTTATGCCGGCATTCCTGTCACTCACCGGGACTTCGCTTCATCACTGTCGATCATTACCGGACACGAAAGCCCGGATAAGCTAGACCGCATGATTGATTGGGAAAAGGTCACGAACGCGACGGGGACGCTCATTTTTATGATGGGCGTGTCCAAAATCGGATATATCGCAAATCAGCTTATGGAGCACGGAAGGCCTGGACATACGCCGGTCGCCCTGGTACGGTGGGGAACCCGCGCCGAGCAGGATACGCTGACGGGAACCCTTGAGGACATCGAACAAAGAGTGTTGGAAGCAAACTTTCAACCTCCGGCCGTCATCATCGTCGGCGATGTCGTGCTTCAGCGGGAACAGCTGAAATGGGCGGAGGTTCTTCCGCTTTTCGGCAAACGGATTCTGGTGACTCGTACCAGGTCTCAGGCGTCCGAGCTTGTGAGCCGGATTGACGAGCTCGGCGGAGAGTCCTATGAATTTCCTGTCATTGAAACGGTCTATCCGCAGGACCAGGATACGTTGGACAGGATTCAGGAGGCCCTTTCCCGGCTTGAAGGCTACGATTGGGTATTCTTCACGAGCGTCAATGGCGTTGAATACTTTTACCGGCATATGTCTGAACAGGGCAAGGATATACGAAGCCTGTACCATGCGAAGATTGCTGCCGTAGGCCCGGCCACGGCACAAGCGCTTAAGGAGCGCGGGATTATTCCCGTCGAGCTGCCGGGGAGGTTTCAGGCTGAGGGCATGATCGAAACGCTTGGCGCGGAGCTGCTGCCTGGCCAGAAAGTGCTGCTTCCGCGCGGTGATCTGGCCCGGAGCTGGCTGCCTGAGAAGCTTGAGGAAATGGGACTTGAGGTTACGGCTGTCGATACCTATCAGACGGTCATGAGCCAGGAAGAGGATCATGAGCTGATCAGGCTGCTTACGGAAGGGGCAATACATGCCGTGACTTTCACCAGCTCCTCGACCGTGACCCATTTGCTCGAAAAGCTGAAGCGTATGGGTGTACAGGATCCGGTTCAACTGCTCAGCCGATCGGAGGCTGCATGTATCGGGGAGATAACCGCGAAGACGGCCCGCGATGCAGGACTTAGGGTAAGCATGGTTGCTGATCAAGCTACCATTGACGGTTTGGTGGAGTCGTTGTGCTCACACATGACAAATCGGCATCAACACCAATGATGCAGCTTTTTTTGAACTATGAATGAAATGCGATACTGGAGGTTATAGATATGAGTTTTCCAATTATAAGACATCGTCGCTTGCGTCAATCTACAGGTATGCGTAATCTTGTGCGTGAAACCGTACTGAACGTGAATGATTTGATTATGCCGATTTTCGTGACTTATGGTCAAGGCGTGAAAAATGAAATTTCATCGATGCCGGGAGTCTACCATTTCTCGCTCGATACACTCAAGTCCGAAGTGGACGAAATCGTAGAGCTGGGGATTCCGGCCGTGCTTTTGTTCGGGGTTCCCGAAACGAAGGACAGCGTGGGCTCTTCCGCTTACGTTGAGGATGGGATCGTACAGGAAGCCACGCGTCTGATTAAAAAATGGTATCCTCACCTGCTCGTTGTAGCCGATACCTGCTTGTGCGAGTTTACCGATCACGGCCACTGCGGCATGGTTCACACCTTCGAAGTGGACGGACAAGTATACGGCGACGTCATGAACGACGAATCGCTGGAGCTGCTAACGAAGACAGCTGTTAGCCAGGCCAAAGCCGGCGCGGACATCATCGCGCCATCCAACATGATGGACGGATTCGTACAGGCGATCCGTGCGGGTCTGGACGAAGCCGGATTCGAGAACGTGCCGATTATGTCGTACTCTGTAAAATATGCTTCCGCTTTTTACGGACCGTTCCGCGAAGCGGCGGATTCCACGCCGCAGTTCGGCGACCGCAAAACGTACCAAATGGATCCGGCGAACGCACGCGAGGCGCTGCGGGAAGCGGAAACCGACGTGCTGGAAGGCGCGGACATGCTGATGGTTAAGCCTGCTCTTGCTTACATGGACGTTATGCGTACGCTCAAAGATCAGTTCGATCTGCCGCTTGTTGCTTACAATGTGAGCGGTGAATACTCGATGGTGAAGGCCGCAGCAATGCAGGGCTGGATCAATGAAAAAGCGATCGTGCAGGAGATGCTGATTGGCATGAAGCGCGCCGGGGCTGACATCATCATTACTTACTTTGCCAAAGACGCCGCCCGCTGGATGCAGGAGCGCTAAAATATAGAAACGGAGTGACTTTCATGAGTATGTCTGGAAAGCGTAACGAAGAGGCTTCCCGCACCGCGTTCGAAGAAGCCAAACATTATTTGCCCGGTGGGGTGAACAGCCCGGTACGGGCCTTTAAATCGGTCGGCCTCACGCCCATTTATGTGGACCACGCCAAAGGTTCGAGGATTTACGATATCGACGGCAACAGCTTTATCGATTACATCGGTTCCTGGGGTCCCCTGATTATGGGCCATGCCCATCCCGAAGTCATATCGGCCATTCAGGAGACGGCCGCGAAAGGCACGAGCTTCGGCGCTCCGACCTTGATCGAGACGGAAATGGCTAAGCTGGTGTGCGAACGCGTCCCTTCGATTGATGTGGTGCGGATGGTTAACTCAGGCACGGAAGCGACAATGAGCGCAATCCGGCTGGCCCGCGGATATACGGGCCGGGGCAAAATCCTGAAATTCGAGGGCTCTTACCACGGCCATGCGGACAGCCTGCTGATCAAAGCCGGTTCGGGCGTAGCTACGCTCGGCCTGCCGGACAGCCCGGGCGTACCGGAAAGCGTCGCTTCGAGCACCATTACGGTGGCTTACAACGATCTGGAATCCGTTAAAGTAGCGTTTGAACGCTTCGGCGAGGAGATTGCCTGCGTCATTGTCGAGCCGATTGCCGGCAACATGGGCGTCGTGCCTCCGCTCCCGGGCTTCCTGCAAGGCTTGCGCGATATTACGACGCGCTACGGCAGCCTGCTGATTTTCGATGAAGTCATGACCGGTTTCCGCGTCAACATTCACTGCGCGCAGGGAATGTTCGGCATCACGCCTGACCTGACCTGCCTCGGCAAGGTCATCGGCGGCGGCCTGCCGGTCGGTGCCTATGGCGGCAAACGCGAAATCATGGAGCAGATCGCTCCGTCCGGACCGATTTACCAGGCCGGTACGCTTAGCGGCAATCCGCTGGCAATGGTTGCGGGGTATACGACTTTGAAACTGCTCACGCCAGCCGTGTACGAGCAGCTTGAAGAGCGTGCTTCGCGCCTGGCAGCAGGCTTCGAGAAGAACGCCAAGGAGCTTGGCGTTCCGGTGACATTGAACCGCGTCGGTTCCATGGTATGCCCGTTCTTCACGGAGGGCCCTGTCGTGAACTATGATACGGCCAAAGCAAGTGATCTGCAGCGCTTTACCAAGTACTTCGCCAATCTGGTGGAAGAGGGCGTCAGCGTAGCCCCTTCCCAGTTTGAAGGGATGTTTGTATCGGCCGCGCACAGCGTCGAGGATATCGATGCGACTATCGACGCCAACTACAACGCCCTGAAAAACCTGTGATTACCTGGACGCGGCGCGGGCAGTGGCTGGAGCTGTCTCCCGGAAAAAGTTTGAGTGCTGCCCCGGATCGGGACGAGGCAGCGGCGGCTTGGCTGCTGGGCACGCTTGGCATGCCGGAGAAGCTGTTAAACCGGCTGCGTGCCGATAAAGGAATGGAATGGAGGGGGGACCGGCTTCGGCTGGCCCTCTTTCCCGTTCAACCGGCAGGCATTGAACCGATTTGGCAGGAGCTTGAGATCTTGTACGAGGATGATTTCTGCCTTGTCGTGCATAAGCCTGCAGGCATAAACATCCACCCTGACGGCAGCAAAGGCGTGACCGTTCCTACGCTTGATCATGCGGTTGCGGCGCATGTTCAGATGCAGGGGGAGGAGATTGCCGTCCGGCATATCCACAGATTGGATCAGGATACGTCGGGTCCGGTCCTGTATGCCAAGAACGACTGGGCACAGCTGAAGCTGGATGAAGATATGCGGCACAAACGTATTGCCCGAAGCTATGTAGCATTCGTGCAAGGGAGGGTCTCCCGCGAGCTCTCCGTCATCGATCAGCCGATTGGTAAGGATCGGCATCATAAGCAGCGAAGAAGGGTGTCCAGTACTGGACAACATGCCATAACGCACGTTACCGTCGGGGAGATTTATAGAAACGCCTCATGGGTCCGCCTTGAGCTGGAAACGGGGCGCACGCATCAAATCCGCGTGCATCTCAGCCATGCCGGACATCCGCTGCTGGGGGATTCGCTGTATGGCGGCAGTACTGCTTTAATTCCGAGGCAGGCGCTTCACGGTGAACGGCTGGCGTTCAACCATCCCTTCACGGGAGAGCGGATCGAAATTTATGATCCTTGGCCGGATGATTTGCAGAACCTGCAGGACAAGCTGAGTCAAACCCAATAAGCGAATAAGCATACGGGGAAGCAGAAGAGCGTAGAGTACGGAATTGTTCTGAGGAAGCGTACTGCTAGCTTTTCCCAAAGAAAATCTTGGCGCAATCCGCTAAGGCTGGAGTAAAACTGGAATGCCCTCCTATTTGGAGCATATAGATAGAATGAGTAACGCATTGAAGGGCTCATGCCGTGAGCAGACTCACGGTTAGAAATATGCCGAAAGGAGGACATTATCTGTGTTTGACCAGTCCTACGGTTTGCGCTTTGATATTTATGAACGAATTCATCTATCGGAAGATGTAGCAGGTATTGCTGAGCTGGAAGAAATCGAGCTGCTGCCTCACATTCAGGTCATCAGCCAGGGAGATCAGGTTGCGCTTCGGGGCCATCTGCTGCTCAGCGGATTATACAGAGGAGACGGGGAGGACGATACGCAGCGGCTCGAGCATTTTATTCCCGTTGAGATCACCGTTCCTACCAACCGCGTGTCTTCTCTGGACGAGATTGCCGTTGAAATCGAGAACTTCGACGTGGATCTTCTATCTCAGCGAAGCTTGAACATTACGGGCGTGCTCTCACTCCGGGGCATTGAAACGGCGGTGAATGAGCCGGCAGGGGCTTGGAATGCGGATGAATTTACGGTCGTGCATGCCTCCGACAATCCGGCGGAGGATCCGGTGCTGGCCGCGTTTTTAGAGGAGGAGGAAAGCGCGGATGAGTCCGAGATCAGGGAAACGAATGAAGCCACTGCTTCAGCGTATAACGAATCGCAGGCCTATGCGGCGGAGAGCTACGCCATTTCTGAGCCCGCCCAAGCCGTTAATTCCGAATTCCAGCCGCAGGCTGCGCCGGAACCCGAGCCTTCTTACCAGCAGCGGGAAGATGCAAAGGCGCCGGAGCCTGAGGAGGTATCTGCACAAGCCGCGTTTCATGCGGACAAGGAATCCATAGAGCGCAGCGGGAACAAAGCGGCGTCTTCGAATTCCTGGCACTTTGAGCATGAAGATGAAGCAGAGCTGCTTCATCCGGAGAACACCGCCATTCCTGCAGATGAAGAAGAGGATCAGGAGAAGGATATCTACCTCACCTCCGCTTCTTCGGAGCCCGCTTTCCCGTTCAGCGCCTTCCAGCAGGAATCCGTTCACAAGGAAGAAGCGGCGGACGAACGAGAACCGCGGATTGCGCTCAGCAGCAAGAAGGAAACGCAGTCCGCACCTCAGGAAGCCATCGGCTTTTCTTCGCTTTTGGCTTCAAGCCGTACCCTTAAGGAGCAGGAGCAGCAGGCGGTGTCGGAAGAGGCGCAAAGGGAGGAAGCGGAACGCGAAACGACCGCCGGCGACGATATCCAGTGGCAGAATCTGTTTCTCGGAAGCAGCTCGGAGAAGAATCAGTTCCGCAAAGTGCGGCTCTGCATCGTACAGCGGGAGGAAACGCTTGAGACCATCGCGGACCGTTACCAGCTTAGCGCCCGTGAAATTCTGCTGTACAACCGGCTGGCTGAACAGACGATCGAGGAAGGTCAGGTCCTCTATATTCCGTGAGCATCGAACCGACAAAACGATAAATGGAGGCGTCCGGCGCTTTACAGAGAAGCCCGGGCGCTTTTTTGTGTTTTCGCCGGGGACACCCGTTTAAGAACGATACATATGATAATAATATAGCTGTAGCGTAAATTCTCCGAAAAACGGCAGCATTCAGGTAATGTTGACTTAAGTCAACAACCAAGTTATGATGTGTATATATTTTGTCAAGAACGATGATCGGGAAGAGTAGGATGTCATGCCCTTCAGAGAGCGGAATTGCTGCGCTGTGAGATTCCGCAGGATGCATACAGCCAAAAGTCGCCCGGGAGTTGTCTGCTTGAGCCTGTTGAATCGGGTTAGGGCATGACCGGCCGCAGCCGTTATCTGCATGAAGTGTCGCGTACGTACAGGCAGCCGCTTAAGTGTGGCCAGCCGAGGGCGAGGATGTTTTTGCATCGGCATACGCGAAACAAAGGTGGTACCGCGAAAGAACAGCCTTTCGTCCTTTGAGGACGAAGGGCTTTTTTGTTTTTTTCGGAATAACAGCTGATCTTGTGATGGAGGAATGAAAGATGACAGAGCAGGACAACAAATTAACGACCGAAATGCCGACGACTTATGATCCGAAGGCAGCGGAAGAGAAATGGTACAAATACTGGATCGAGGGCGAATTTTTCAAGGCAGGCCAGCGCAAAGACGCCAAGCCCTACACCATCGTCATTCCGCCCCCGAACGTAACGGGGATGCTTCATATCGGGCACGCGCTGGACTTTACGCTGCAGGATATCCTGATCCGCACGAAGCGGATGCAGGGCTACGACGCATTGTGGCTCCCGGGATCCGACCATGCGGGCATCGCGACCCAAACGAAAGTTGAGCAAAAGCTTCGCGAGGAAGGCGTGACCCGCTATGACCTGGGCCGGGAGAAGTTCCTTGAGAAGGTATGGGAATGGAAGGATAAATATGCGGATACCATTCACGAGCAGTGGGCAAAAATGGGCTTCTCCCTCGATTACTCCAGAGAACGCTTCACGCTGGACGAAGGCTTGTCCAAAGCTGTGCGCGAGGTGTTCGTCAAGCTGCACGATAAAGGCCTGATCTACCGGGGCAAGCGCATCATCAACTGGGATCCGGCGGCACGTACGGCGCTTTCCGATATCGAGGTTGAATACAAAGAGGTACAGGGACACTTGTATCATCTGTCGTACCCGCTGAAGGATGGAAGCGGACATATTACGGTCGCGACGACGCGCCCGGAAACGATGCTGGGCGATTCGGCCGTTGCCGTTCACCCGAAAGACGAGCGTTACAAGGACATGATCGGGAAAATGCTTGTGCTGCCGATCGTCGGACGCGAAATTCCGGTGATCGCCGACGAATACGTTGACAAGGAATTCGGAAGCGGCGCTGTGAAAATTACGCCGTCCCATGACCCGAACGACTTCGAGGTAGGCCAGCGCCATAACCTTCCGCAAATTACGGTAATGGACGAGACCGGCACGATGAATGAGCTGGCGGGCAAATACGAGGGGCTTGACCGCAGCGAATGCCGCAAGCAAATCGTTCAGGATTTGAAAGATCAGGGTGTACTCATCAAGATCGAAGACCATCTTCACCAGGTTGGACACAGCGAGCGCACCGGAGCGGTTGTAGAGCCTTATCTGTCCACGCAGTGGTTCGTAAAAATGCAGCCGCTGGCCGAAGCAGCGATCGAAGCCCAAAAATCCGGCAAGGGCGTAAACTTCGTGCCCGACCGTTTTGAAAAGACCTATTTGAACTGGATCGAAAATGTTCGTGACTGGTGCATTTCCCGTCAGCTGTGGTGGGGACATCGCATTCCGGCATGGTACTGCGAATCCTGCGGTGAAATCCATGTGGCCCATGAGGACGTAACGAAGTGCTCGAAATGCGGCTCGACCTCGCTTCGCCAAGATGAGGACGTGCTCGATACCTGGTTCAGCTCGGCGCTGTGGCCGTTCTCGACCCTCGGCTGGCCGGACCAGACGGAGGATCTGAAGCGGTTCTATCCGACGGATGTGCTGGTTACCGGATACGATATCATTTATTTCTGGGTGGCCCGCATGATCTTTACGGCGCTGGAATTCACCGGGGAAATTCCGTTCAAGGACGTGCTGATGCATGGCCTGGTTCGCGATCCGGAAGGCAAGAAGATGTCCAAATCGCTCGGTAACGGCGTAGATCCGCTGGATGTGATCGAACAATACGGCGCGGATGCCATGCGTTACATGATTTCGACGAGCAGCACCCCGGGACAGGATCTCCGTTTCCGTTGGGAGCGCGTGGAACAGGCTCGGAACTTCGCTAACAAAATCTGGAATGCTTCGCGTTTTGCGCTCATGAACCTGCAGGGCTTCACTTATGACGACATAGACATAAGCGGCGAGCTCAGCACGGCTGACCGCTGGATTCTGCACCGGTTGAACGAAACTTCCCGCGACATCACGCGTCTAATAGATGCCTATGAATTTGGTGAAACCGGCCGCCTGCTGTACAACTTCATCTGGGATGACCTCTGCGACTGGTATATCGAATTCTCCAAACTGTCCCTGTATGGGGAAGACGAGGCAGCGAAGAATACGACGAAGTCGGTGCTTTCCTACGTGCTTGACCGCACGCTGCGGATGATTCATCCGTTCATGCCTTTTATCTCGGAAGAGATCTGGCAGCATCTCCCGCATCAGGGCGAGTCGATCACGCTGGCCTCCTGGCCGGAATTCGATCCTGCTCTTGAGAATGCCGAGGCTGCCCGCGAGATGTCCTTGCTGATGGACGTCATCCGTTCGGTACGGAACATTCGCGCCGAAGTGAACGTGCCGATGAGCAAAAAGGTTGAGCTGATGCTTAAGGCCGGGGATGATCAGCTGCTTCAGATCGTAAACCGCAACGAAATTTACGTTCAGCGCTTCTGTAATACGTCCAGCTTTGAAGCAGGGCTCGGGCTTGAAACCCCTGACAAAGCGATGACTGCGGTCGTTACAGGCGCGGAGCTCTACCTGCCGCTGGCAGGCCTGATCGATATCGACCAGGAAATTGCCCGTCTTGAAAAAGAGCTTCAGAACCTGAACGGCGAAGTGCAGCGCGTCGAGAAGAAGCTCGGCAACGAAGGCTTCGTCTCGAAGGCACCGGCGAAGGTCATTGAGGAGGAAAAGGCGAAGATGGCCGATTACTCCGATAAGCGAAGCAAGGTCATCGCGCGCATCGAGGAATTGAAGGGCTGATTAGCGGCAAACCGATTGACCGGGGATCAACGACATCCAACGACCAAATAAATTCAGAAGGTGAAATGGTAAATGGGAGATCAATTTGAAGCCTCTGCATACCTGAACACATATACAGAAGCTGTAGACTGGATTAACGGGCTGATTCCTTTTGGAATCCGCCCGGGCATGTCAAGAATCGAAAAGATGATGGAAATGCTGCACAACCCTCATCGGCGCCTGAAGTTCGTCCATGTCGCGGGAACGAACGGCAAGGGTTCGACCTGCGCGTTTTTAACCCGGGTTCTGCTGCAAAGCGGATATACGGTGGGAACCTTCACTTCCCCGTACATCACCAAATTCACGAACCGTTTTCAGTATAACGGGGAGGACATTCCGGAAGAGACGCTGCTCGCGATTGCAAACCGTCTGTACCCGATCGTGGAAGCCATTGCGGCAACGGAGCTCGGATCGCCTACCATGTTCGAGGTGTCGACGGCACTAGCGATCGTGTATTATGCAGAGGAATGCGTACCGGACATCGTCGTATGGGAGACCGGGCTTGGGGGAAGGCTGGATGTAACCAATATCGTATTCCCGGTGGTGTCGGTCATCACCAACGTGGGCATGGATCATACGGACGTGCTTGGCGACACGGTTGAGCAGATCGCTTTTGAAAAGGCAGGCATCATTAAACCGGGTGTACCTGTCGTCAGCTGCGTGCAGCAGCCGGAAGCCATTCAGGTGCTCCGCAAAAAAGCGGAGGAATGCCGGACCACCCTGTATTTGGCGGGTGAAAAGTTCAGCTACGAGTATACGGGCGAAAAGGGGCCGTACCAGACGTTCCACTTTTCGGGTCCGTTCCGTGAGTACGACATTGAAATCGGCATGAAGGGTGAGCATCAGATCGCCAACGCGGCCGGTGCGCTGATGGCACTAGAAGTCCTTCGCCAATACATGGCCTTCGTCATGGATGAAGAGGATATTTTACAAGGATTCCGCGATACGTTCTGGGCTGGGCGCATGGAAGAAATTCCATCCACGCCGCGGATCGTACTGGATGGGGCCCATAACCCGGAGGGAGCGGAATCCCTGCGGAAAAGCATTGAGAGGCACTATCCGCATGAACGTTTAAATTTGATGATGGGAATGCTGTCGAATAAGCATCATGAATCCTACTTGAAGCATATACTTCCTATAGTGGATACGCTTATCCTGACCGAGCCGGACTTCCGGAAAAAAATGGACGCCGCTGCGCTGCATGACATCGCAGAGGGGCTGAAGCATTCCTACGGCAAACCAGGTTTGCAAATCATCGTAGAACCGGATTGGAAGAACGCGCTAGAACTACTTAAGTCACGGACAGAAGCGGAGGATTTGGCGGTGGTATCCGGCACGCTTTATTTAATATCGGATGTGCGGGCCGCTCTGCTGGGTCAGACCGATTCTGAAAAAGGTTGGTGAAAATCTGTTGAATACGGAACATGTTCATTTTATCGGTATTGGTGGCTACGGGATGAGCGCCATCGCACGGGTTATGCTTGAAATGGGATATAAGGTCACGGGCTCGGATGTGGCTTCCCAGGAATTAACGGAGAAATTGGCTGCCAAAGGCGCCAAAATTTATATCGGACATACGGCGGAGCAGGTGCACGGTGCAGATTTGGTCGTGTACTCGACAGCTTTGTCCAAAGACAATGTGGAACGGGTGGAAGCGGAGCAGCTGAACATTCCGATTCTTCACCGCTCACAGATGCTGGCGAGACTGCTGAATGAGCGCAAGGGTGTAGCGGTCGCCGGTGCCCACGGCAAGACGACGACGTCTTCCATGATCGCTTTGGTCATGGAGGAATGCGGCGTGGATCCCACCTATATTATCGGCGGCGAGATCATGAACGTCGGTACCAACGCGAAGGCCGGAAAAGGCGACTTCGTCGTCGCTGAAGCGGATGAAAGCGATGGTTCTTTCCTTCAGTATCATCCATGGCTCGGCATCGTGACCAACATTGAAGCCGACCATCTGGAGAACTACGACGGCGACTTCGAGAAGCTGAAGGGAGCATACGTTCAGTTTCTGAATCAAATCCGCGAGGACGGCACGGCCGTGGTGTGCGGAGACGATGCCAACATTCAGGCGATCATTCCGGGCATCCGCTGCCAGGTGGCCACATACGGAATCGATACGGACGCGGAGTATACCGCAACCGATCTGGTGCTTGGAGACCGGCACGTATCGTTTACGATGAATCACAAGGGCAACCCGCTCGGAACGGTCGAGTTGTCTGTACCGGGACGCCATAACGTGTATAACGCGATGGCGACGGTGATTTCCTGTCTTCTGGCAGGGATTCCGTTCGCGAGCATTGCCGAGGGCATCTCGAAGTTCCATGGAGCCAAGCGCCGCTTCCAAGTGCTCGGTGAAAAGAACGATATGCTCATCATCGACGATTACGCCCATCATCCAACGGAGATCGAGGCAACGATCAGTGCTGCAAAAGCGACGGGCAAACGGATTATTGCGGTATTCCAGCCGCAGCGGTACACCCGTACGTTCTTCCTGCTGGATGCATTCAGCCGGGCGTTCAGCGAAGCGGACGAAGTCATTATTACTGACATCTATTCGCCCGCGGGAGAGAAACAGATCGAAGGCGTTCATTCCTCGAAGCTGGTGGAGCTGATTATCCAGAACAGCAATGCCGGCGCAAGATATCTTCCAACCAAGGAAGACGTCCTGGCGGATCTGAAGCAGCGAATTCAGCCGGGGACGCTCGTCATTACGATGGGAGCCGGAGATATTTGGAAGGTCGGCTATCAGCTGGCGAAAGAGCTTTAGGTTTCTATTAAGATCTGCGGCTTACATAGGCTGCTTTCAGAGGATAGTTCCAACCGCAAGTTAGACTGCGGATGGAACTATCCTTTTTTTGGCTTGTCATTTGTTCTAATCCAGAGAAGGTGAGAAGGGAATGGAATCAGTCTTTAGCAGGTAAGCCGACTTCTTGCGGCATAACTTCGGACAATCTGTCATATATACTTTGTAATGAGACAAGGGCGAGGTGTATGACGGTGAATAAAGCGAGAATGACTTTCCGGTTCAATGAGGAGAGATCCGACAAGCTTAAGGCTGATCAGGACGAGCAGAAGACTGCACCGCGGCAGGCCGAAGAGAAGCAGGAGATGGAAGCTCAGGGGCAAGGACATACCGATATCATGGATTCCTTCCGGTATGATTATGAGCTGCATGAACCCGTGAAGAAAACGCGTGATCATCTGACGGTGATTTCCGGACCGATGCCGGGATGGTCGGATCCGTTCGAGAAAGAAGACCCTTGGGGCGAGATGCTGGCCGGTCAGCAGCCACCTTTGAAGAATGAGACGGATTCCAGGCTTGAGGATCTTTATGATCTCGATGCATACGGCAGCGAGATCGTGAAGGATGATTATGCAGCGGAAGGGATGAATCTCGCCGACTCCGTCTATCCGGAGATTAGGGACGGATCTTACCGCCCGCGGCGTCCGGCTTCGCTCTGGAAGATTGTCGGCACCATTACAGGCGCGGTCGTGACGGGAGCGTTATTCGGATTCGTGGTTCTTTCCTTCTTTAAGGATGGCTCCGAGGGCTCTATTCTCCCGGGGAGTCCGGGCACGGAATCCGTGACTCAGGCACAGACCGAAGCCGCCAAGGCCGCCCCGGTCACGGTGCAGGTCCAGGGACAATCATACTATATGCTTCAGTATGGCGTCTTCAGCAGTCAGGAACGGGCAGAACAGGCGCAAAAAGAGCTGCAGCAGCTCGGCGTTGCCGCCGGCCGGGATCCGGATCAGGAGAACCGTGTATACGCTGGGGTGTCCACGGACCGCGACCTGGCCAAGCTCCTCAGCAATCAGATGAAGGGCGAGGGGCTGGAGCTCTACGTCAAAGAAATCAAGCTTCCGGCAGCAACGGAGATGAATTTTGGCGGTGAAGCGGACACGGTTAACCAGTATTTCGCCGTCAGCTCCGAGCTTGTATCCAAGCTGAGCCAAATTTCGGCTGAGCTTCTCGGCCAGGAGAACCCTCCGGCGCTGGACGCCGATAACAACGCTGTCCTGACCGACCTCCACAGCCACTGGCTGGAGTCGATCAAATCGCTTCAAACCGGCCTTGGACAGGATGAAGAGGAGCTCGGAGCCCGGATGGAGCAGTCGATGAACAGCGCAGTTTCGGCGATCACGGAATACAACCGCAACCATTCGAAAGGGCATTTGTGGGAAGTGCAGTCCAGCATGCTGGAGTACATCAAAGGCCAGAAGGCATTGATCGGGAAATTGGGGAAAGCATAGGCGAATCATCGCGGGTCCGGAACCTTTTCAGGAAGAAGGTGGAAGGCCGGATGGCGGTTCATTTTGTAAGTCAATGCATATCCGGTATGGAACTGGAAATAGTTCCCCATACCGGATTTGTGTTTGTATTGGTGTCCAAATAACCGTATAATAATGTGGGTGTCAAATTATGGCGAGGGAAGAGAAGGATGAAAAAGAACGTAGGAATACTGCTCTTGTTTATACTGCTTGGCTGGCTGGCGGGTGCCTGGATCGCAAAGGCCCTGGAACCTGTACAAGCCCTTTCTTTTCTGACTGCATCAACACTCATTAAGTGGTCACCACAAGCTAATTTGGACATTATCAGCTACGACATCACCATTCAAATGAAACTGAGCCTGCTGAGTTTGATCGGCATCATCGTCTCCGTGTGGCTGTATCGCAGGCTGTAACTACCGGAAAAAGGAGATCCTTTCATTGAAATCAAACCATTCACGCCGGATCGTACTGGCATCGACCTCACCCAGAAGGCAGGAGCTGATCGCTTCTCTACATATACCGTACGAGATCCATCCCAGCCATGCAGACGAACATACTCCGGAAGACTGGACGCCCCAGCAAATCGTAGAGGGCTTGGCGCTTCGCAAAGCGCAGGCGGTTTATGCCCTTATAGCGGATCCTTCCGAGAATGCCGTCATTGTTGGCAGTGATACGATCGTTGTCCTGAATGAGCAGGTTCTCGGCAAGCCCGCGGATGACGCGGATGCTTTTCGAATGCTGAAATCTTTGCAGGGCAACACTCATTTTGTGTACACGGGAATCGCGTGCATTGATGCGGCAAGCGGCGAAACGCTTGTACGCCACCGTTCGACGAAGGTAACCATGAAGAAGCTTTCTGATGAGAAAATAGATGCTTACGTAAAAAGCGGGGAGCCCGGCGATAAAGCTGGCGCATACGGCATTCAAGGTTTAGGCGCCACTTTGGTGGAACGGATTGAGGGCTGTTATTTTACCGTCGTTGGACTGCCTATTTCGCTGCTTTCCGACATGCTGTCGGAATTTGGCATAGACGTTCTGTAAGCGTGGATGAGATTTGAGTGAAGGGAAAGTAGGGGAACTTATGGAGTCGCAAACGTACATGCTTCGCGACATCCCCCATCAGGAAAGACCCAGAGAACGCATGCTGCAGTATGGGGCGGGCGCACTGAGCCACGCAGAATTGTTGGCTATTCTACTCCGGACGGGTACGCGGCAGGAATCCGCCGTGCACTTGGCCCAGCGTATCTTGAAGCAGGTTGGCAGCATGCGCCGGCTTGTGGACATGAGCATTGAGGAAATGATGGCCATCAAAGGAATCGGCAGCGCCAAAGCCGTTCAGCTCAAAGCCGGAATCGAGCTTGGGCAGCGGCTGGCACGCACCCGTATGGACGAACCGGTCATTATCCGCAGTCCGCGGGATGCGGCTGAAGTTCTGACGGAACAGCTGCGTTACCTGCAAAAAGAACATTTTGTTTGTTTATTTCTAAATACGAAAAATCACATTATTGCTCAAGAGACGCTTTCGATCGGCAGTCTGAACGCCTCCATTGTCCATCCGCGCGAGGTGTTTCGTGCAGCCATCAAGTGCAGCAGTGCATCGCTTGTCTGCGCGCATAACCATCCGAGCGGAGATCCGACGCCGAGTCCCGAAGATATTTCCCTGACTTCACGTTTGAAGGAAGCAGGGGAAATCGTGGGCATCGAAGTGCTGGATCATCTGATTATCGGTGACGGGGAATTCGTCAGTTTGAAGGAGCAAGGCTTGATGTAATATAATAGTTGAGATTGACGAAGAAAGGGAGATTACAGCATGTTAGGAAGTTTCACGAAAGACTTGGGAATTGATTTGGGGACAGCGAATACGCTCGTCTATGTCCGTGGTAAAGGAATTGTTGTAAGAGAACCTTCCGTTGTTGCGATTCGTACGGATACGAAAAGCATCGAGGCTGTCGGTGAGTCTGCGAAGAAAATGATCGGACGCACGCCTGGCAACATCCGTGCCATTCGCCCGATGAAAGACGGCGTAATCGCTGATTTCGACACGACGGCAACAATGATTAAATATTTCATCCGTCAAGCTCAGAAACAGCGCTCGATGTTCCAGCGCCATCCGAATGTCATGGTATGCGTGCCGTCGGGGATTACCGCCGTTGAGCAGCGCGCCGTTGAAGACGCGACGAAGCAAGCCGGTGCCCGCGAAGCTTATACGATCGAAGAACCGTTTGCGGCTGCGATCGGTGCTGATTTGCCGGTATGGGAACCGACAGGCAGCATGGTCGTTGATATCGGCGGAGGTACGACGGAAGTGGCCGTTATTTCTCTTGGCGGTATTGTCACGAGCCGCTCCGTTCGCGTTGCGGGCGATGAAATGGACGAGTCCATCATTCAATACATCAAACGCCAGTACAATCTGATGATTGGTGAAAGAACGTCCGAGCAGCTCAAAATGGAAATCGGCTCTGCACTGCCGCTCGAGCAGGTGGAAACGAGCGAAATTCGCGGCCGCGACCTTGTAACAGGTCTGCCGAAAACGATCACCATTACGTCCGATGAAATCAGCGAGGCGCTTTCCGATACGGTCAATGCCATTGTCGAAGCAGTCAAAGTTACGCTGGAGAAATGTCCTCCGGAGCTTGCGGCCGATATTATGGACCGCGGGATCGTGCTTACAGGCGGCGGAGCCCTGCTGCGCAACCTGGACAAGCTGCTGGCCGAAGAAACGGGCATGCCTGTCATCGTGGCTGAGAATCCTCTGGACTGTGTTGCGATCGGTACAGGGAAAGCGCTTGAGAACATTCATCTGTTTAAATCCCGCAGCAGCTCGGCCGTACGCTCGAAACGCTAAGGCCGACTTTTGTGGCTCAACCCCTGATATTGGGAGAGAAATCAGTAGAGTTAGAGGGTGTTGAAACTGTTTAAGCTGCTTGGAAACAAACGCTTATTTGTGATTTTAATCGCCCTTGTCATGTTTATTGCGCTGATGGGTTTCACGCTCGGGCCCAGAGCTACGCTCACCTGGCCCGAGAAGTTCCTCAGAGATACCGTCGGCTTTGCCCAGAATATTTTTTATAAGCCCGCTGGCTATGTAGCGGGCTTGTTTAAAGATATCGGCAATATGCGCGAGACATACAAGGAGAACGAGCGGTTAAAAATCGCGCTGGCGCAGTATACGCGCGAAAAAGCAAATTATAATTTCATAGAAAAGCAAAACAAAGAATTAATGGAAGATCTGAAGTTCACAAGGCAGCAAGAAGGAAAATTTGATTACTCCTATCATATCGCCCAAGTCATCAGCGTTAACACCGATACGGTCAACAAAACATTGGTCATTGATTTAGGAAGCCGCGACGGGGTTAAGGTTGGGCAGTCGGTTATTTCTATAAAGGGCATGGTCGGTGTGGTCAGCCATGTCAGCAATTTCACCTCCACCGTGAAGCTGATTACGACGATGGACGCGAAGGATCCGAACTCTAACGGCATAGCCGTTACTTCCATGAGCAATCACAAAACCTTCGGTATCGTCGAAAGCTATGATGAGGCGTCCGGCATGCTGATCATGAACCAAATCAAGCAGGAGGACCCGATCAAAAAAGGGGATACCATCGTCTCTCTGGGCGATACGGATAAGTATCCGCGGGGCTTGATAATCGGAACGGTGCAAAATGTCCAGGTGAGCAAGTTCGGCAAAACAAAGACGGCTACCATTAAGCCTGAAGCTGAATTCCAGGACTGGAAGCAGCTGTTTGTCGTCTTTACCCCGGAGTTACCGGAGTAAATGATGATTCGCAAGCAAGTTCTCGTGCTGCTGCTGTTTCTCCTGTTCATCCTGGAAGGGGCGATCGTTCCGTGGCTGCTGCCGCCCTCCTGGCAGAACGTCATTAGTCCGAACCTGGTCTTTATCGTCTTGTTATTTGTATCGGTCTATCATCATCGCCATACGGCACTCGTCCTCGGCATCATCTTCGGAATGATCCATGACGTGGTCTACTATGGAGACATGATCGGCACTTATTCCCTTGTCATGGGATTTTCTACTTACATTATGGGTTTTATTTTCCGCGTTCCGCGGGCACCTATGCCGCTGATGATGACGGTCGTCATCTTGGGAAGCCTGCTGTTTGACAGCATGCTTTTCGCGATTTACCGCGTATTCTCGTTAACGCAGGTTTCGTATGACTGGAATCTGCTGCATCATGTATTACCCGATCTTGTCGTCCATTTCGTATTCGGGCTCATTATATATGTTCCTCTCCGCAAGCAGCTTGAAAAGATTGCTAGACGGGAGAAAAAGGAGAAGGCGGCGTAATCCTCGCCCGCCATTTTTCTTTTCCGGCAGGAACTTTGCCACTGGAAGACGAAATGTAATGAGATAGGGGGGACAGGCATGGCAGTAAAATCGAATCATGTCACGATCAAGGGCATCAAAGATGGCCTGGTATTCCTGCTTGACGATGAATGTGAATATGAGGAACTGCTGGCTGAACTCCGTTACAAGCTGGAGCACAGCCATCAAAATATTTTGACCGGCCCCATCATTCATGTGGATGTAAAGATGGGCTCAAGGCGTATTACGGAAGATCAGAAGCAAGACATGCTCGACATTTTAAAACAAAAAGGGAATTTGCTCATCCGTTCTGTCGAATTTCCTGAATCGGAGCCGAAGCAGGCTCCTGTGTACGCGATTATGAGCGGCATGGTGCGCTCCGGGCAGGTGCTGCACCATGATGGGGACTTATTGTTTCTAGGAGACGTGAACCCGGGAGGCAGCATTCTGTGCACGGGAGACATTTATATTCTGGGTGCTTTGCGGGGAATGGCGCATGCGGGGTTTGAGGGCAATGAAGAGGCCATCATCGCGGCGTCACATTTTGCTCCTACACAGCTGCGGATTGCTGAGCAAATCAGCCGTCCGCCGGATGAGTGGGAGACGCGGGAAACCAGCATGGAATTTGCGTTTTTGCAAAACGGAGCGATGCAAATCGATAAAATTAGCAACATTGTACGGATACGGCGCGATTTTAACGTGTTTAAAGGGGTGTAGCACATGGGAGAGGCTATTGTCGTTACTTCCGGTAAAGGCGGTGTGGGCAAGACGACCACATCCGCGAATATCGGGACTGCGCTTGCGCTGCTTGGCAAAAAGGTCTGTCTGGTGGATACGGACATCGGCCTGCGCAATTTGGATGTGGTCATGGGGCTGGAAAACCGGATCATCTACGATTTATGTGATGTTGCGGAAGGACGCTGCCGCTTGAATCAGGCGCTTGTAAAAGACAAACGTTTCGATGAGCTGTATATGCTGCCGGCTGCCCAGACGAAGGATAAAAACGCCGTGTCGCCAGAGCAGGTCAGAGACATCATACTTGAATTGAAAAAAGAATACGAGTACATCATTATCGACTGCCCGGCCGGCATCGAGCAGGGCTTTAAGAATGCGATTGCCGGGGCGGATAAAGCGATCGTCGTAACGACACCGGAAAATGCAGCCGTTCGCGATGCCGACCGAATTATCGGCCTCCTGGAGAGCTCGGATATCGAATCGCCGAAGCTTGTCGTAAACCGCATTCGCCCCAATATGGTGAAAACCGGGGACATGCTGGACATTGAAGATGTGCTGCAGGTGCTGAATATTGACCTGATCGGGATCGTGCCCGATGACGAGTATGTCATCAAAGCCGCGAACAGCGGGGAGCCGACGGTGATGAATCCCGATTCGCGGGCGGCCATCGCTTACCGGAACATCGCCCGCCGCATTCTGGGGGATACGGTGCCTTTGATGCAGCTGGATCAGAAGAAGGGCATGTTCTCCAAGTTTAAAAAGCTGTTTGGTATAGGTTAACCCATACGACGAAAGCCGCTGCTTAGAAGCAGCGGCTTTTTTAGATGGAATAAACGACTCATTAAAGTCAGAGAATGCTTCACCTCTGATCTGACGGGAATGTATAACGAGGCTTCAAATTCGGTTAAGTTACATCATACGGACGTTTTTGACCGGCACAGCCGTAAGGCCATATCAACCAGACCCACAAAGGAGTGAACCGGAATGCTAGGAATTCTTGCATCCATTTTTGTTATTCAAATTATTTACGTCACCTTTTTCACGCTGCGCATGATTTTGACGCTGAAGGGCCAGAAGTATCTGGCCGCGGTTCTCAGCATGTTCGAGATTACCATCTACGTGCTAGGCCTCAGCATTGTCCTGAAGTATGTGAACCAGCCGATCAGCCTTATTGTCTACGCGTTAGGTTACGGGCTTGGCGTGCTTGTCGGTTCCTGGATTGAAGGACGTATCGCACTAGGGTACATTACGATGAAGGTCATCTTGAACGACCCGCAAAGCGATATGGCCAACAGGCTGCGGGATCATGGGTATGGGGTCACATCCTGGATCGGAAGCGGCCGGGACGGACACCGGCTGGTTTTCGAGGTATTGGCGAAGCGCAAAAATCAGAAAAAATTGTATAATTCGATTCTGGAGCTGGATCCCAAGGCTTTTATCGTTGTAACGGAACCCGTCCTGCTTCATGGAGGGTTTTGGACCCGGGGTACCAAAAGATAACATCAGCAGTTCCTTCTATATGCATGGTTCATCCCCAAGCCGAATGGGTAAATGTATTAAACATATTATTGCAGGTATACAGACCTAATCCTTTAGGTGAATGTTGCCTGCATACGCATTTTGCATATATCCATTGGGCTGGGAGAAGCATGGAACAGTGTATTCATGGACATTTAAACTTCTCGCAGATATAGAAGATTGTTGCACTTGAGAGCGCATACCTTTTTCTATAGGAACACGGGCTTGTCCGGCTTGGAATGTTTCGGATGGATGGCATGGATATGAACAGGGTGATTGCACAGGTTCCGGATAGCTTCATTGCATATAAAGGTGGAATTCAAGGTATGTAAGTCAATGCCGTAACGATGACTTTTGGCTTCAAACGTAAGTCCCCCACAGGGCTTCCTCTTTCATCGGTTTACAACCCTAAAATGCGCTTAATCCCATTCCATTTGTTATTAAAGGCCATCTTACTTAGTTTTATTTCCGTTCCTACATAATAAGGCTGCTGCCTTCCGTTAGCTTTGCTGCTTCTTACGCCAGATTTTTGGTTGCCTCATGGATGATATGCCAAATGCTCCGCATAATATGGATAATGCTTGCAAAGGGGCGATTGAATGATAGTACTGGAGCATGTGAACAAAGTTTATGATAATGGCTTTCACGCGTTGAAGGACATTAATCTCGAATTCAAGGAGGGAGAAATTACCGTCCTGATCGGACCGAGCGGCTGCGGCAAATCGACGACGATGAAGCTGATCAATGCGCTTAACACGCCTTCATCCGGCAAGGTGTTGATCGATGGTAAGGATATCTCGGAAATGAATCCGGTTGAACTGCGGCGCAATATCGGCTATGTCATTCAAAGCGTTGGTCTGTTCCCGCATATGAATATCGCTAAAAACGTCGGTGTCGTCCCTCGTCTGAAAAAATGGGATAAAGACAAGACGGATCAAAAAGTGAAAGAACTGCTGGATATGGTCGGTTTGGATCATTCGATCTACAGTACCCGTTATCCTTCGGAGCTCAGCGGCGGGCAGCAGCAGCGCGTCGGCGTCGTAAGGGCGCTTGCGGCCGATCCGGATATTATCTTGATGGACGAGCCGTTCTCGGCGCTCGACCCGATCAGCCGCGAGCAGCTGCAGGATGAGCTGATTCGGCTGCAGCAGGATCTCCATAAAACCATCATTTTCGTGACGCATGACATGGATGAAGCGATCAAGATCGCGGATACCATCATTTTGATGAAAGACGGCGAAGTGGTCCAAACCGGCAGACCGGATGCGATCCTGCGCCACCCGGCTAACGAGTTCGTCCGTAATTTCATCGGTTCGAAGCGTCTGCAGGACGAAAGTGAAAGCACCTACGAAATTCCTTTGGTGGATGAAGTCATGATTACCAATCCGGTCACCGCTTTCCCAAGCAGGGGGCTCGCAGAAGCCATCAAGATGATGGAAATGAAACGGGTGGACTCTTTGCTGATCGTTGATCGCAACAAGCAGCTGCAGGGAGCGGTTTCCATCTATCGGGTATTGGATCAATACGGCGAAGAAGGCAAAACCGTGGCGGACGTGATGCATCCGGTCCGTTTTTCCGTGGCTTCCGGAAGCACGCTTCCGCAGGCGATCGAAATCATGGACAGCCATCAGCTGAGCAACCTCCCCGTCATCGACAGCAACAACAGGTTTCTCGGGCTCATCACAAGAGGCAGTGTAGTTAAACATTTGGCCGAAGTCTATCCAACCATGGTCCCTCCGCTGCCGGACGGAGAGGGTGAGTGATATGAATGCATTCTGGAGCTTCATCACGGATCGATATCCGGATATTTTGAAGGCTTTGCAGGAGCATCTCGTTTTATCCTTCTCCGCGGTCATTCTCGGTACGATCATCGCAGTTCCTATCGGTATTCTGCTGGTGTATAACCGTGTGGGCTGGGTCAACAGCATTGTGTTTTTTATTGCCAACCTGTTTCAAACAGTTCCGAGTCTGGCGTTATTGGCCATCCTGATCCCGCTGCTCGGGATCGGGACGAAGCCGGCCATTCTGGCTCTGCTTTTATATTCTCTGATGCCAATTCTTCGGAATACTTATGACGGCTTCCATTCCGTCGATAAAGGCGTGCTGAACTCCGCGAGAGGCATGGGGTACAGCACCGCTCAGACCATTCTGAGGATTCAGCTCCCTTTATCGCTTCCCTACATTATGTCAGGCATCCGGATCACCACGGTTTATATCATCAGCTGGGCAACGCTTGCTTCCCTGATCGGCGCCGGCGGGCTGGGCCAGCTTATCGTATCCGGACTAGGGGTCAACAAACCGGAGATGATATTTATCGGCGGCATCGGCGCCATTCTGCTTGCTCTAATCGCTGACGGTTTGCTTGGTCTTCTCGAAGGCTGGCTCAGCCGACATTATCATCAGACGCGGGAATCTGCCATATGAGCGGGCTCATTCCGAAACAGCGACCGAGACGCAGAGAGGGAGGCGTGATGAAACTGAAAAGATTACGATGGATAGCGATATTGGCCTGCGCGATCATCCTTGCCGGAATCACTTCGGCTTGCGGGATCCAGAGCCAGGTTACGATCGGCACTCAAACCTATACCGAATCCAAGATTTTAGCCGAAATGTACAGAGCCCTGATTGAAGACCGTACCGGTCTCAGCGTGGATATTATTCCGGATTTGGCATCCAGCTCGCTGGTCATCAATGCGATGGAGCGCGATGATGTGCAAATGGCAACGTTATATACCGGCGAAATTTTCAATAACTATTTTCCGATCAGCGGCACAAAGGACCGGCAGAAGGTGCTGAAGGAAGCTCAGGAAGGGTTTCAGAAGAAATTCCAGTTCACCTGGATGAATCCGCTCGGATTCGAAAATACGTATGCCTTTACGGTGCGCAAGGAACTTGCGGAAGCGAATGGCTATACGAAGATCTCCGACGTCAAGAAAGACATGGCCAACATGAAGCTTGGAGTGGATACTACCTGGCTCGAAAGAAGCACGGACGGTTATCCGGCATTCTCCAAAGCTTATGGCATCAAGTTCGGTCAAACATTCCCGATGGAAATCAGTCTGGTATACAGCGCCGTCGCCAATAAACAAGTGGACATCGTGCTTGCCTACTCGACGGATTCCCGGCTGAAAGCTTACAATCTCCAAACGCTGAAGGATGACAAGCAATTCTTCCCTCCTTATGATGCCAGCCCGGTGCTGCGTTCGGACCTTCTGAAGAAGCACCCCGAAATTGAGGATGCCATCGCGCCTTTAATCGGACATCTGGATGCGGACACGATGATATCCCTTAATTACCAGGTAGACATCGAGAAGAAAAGCGAGAGGGAGGTTGCGCTGGCATACTTGAAGCAGCAGGGCCTCTTGAAAAGCTAAAGGAGGGTAAGCATGGAAAATACACATTTAACGTTTTCGGACTTTCTGTCCTACGTATCCCGTAACAGCGGCATGCTGTGGGAATATTTCATCCAGCACCTGGTGATGGTGGTGATCGGGCTTGGACTGGCGGTGATCGTCGGGATCCCGCTCGGCATTCTTTGCTCCAAAAATAAATGGGCGGCCAAGGTCATCTTGTTCATCACCAACATCCTGCAAGTTGTACCAAGCCTTGCGATGCTGGTTGTGCTTATGCTGTGGCTTGGGCTGGGAACCAAGACCGTAATGGTAGGATTGTTCCTGTATTCGCTCAACCCGATTGCCCGCAACACGTACGTCGGGTTAAAACAGGTGAATCCCAGTTACCTCGAGTCGGGAAAAGGGATTGGCATGAGCGCATTTCAACTGCTCGTTAAGGTGCGGTTTCCGCTTTCGCTGACTTATATCATGTCCGGGCTGCGCATTGCGGCCGTCATCGCGATCGGGGTCGTTACAATCGCGCCGCTTGTTGGCGGAGGGGGGCTGGGACGCGAAATTTATGCGGGGCTGAACAGCAACAACTCGCTGCGCATTTTTGCAGGCGCCATACCGGCTGCCCTGCTTGCCATCGTAGCAGATGTCGTGCTCGGCATGCTGCAGCGCAAGATGGATTTGGCCAAGCGCAAATCCGGCGGTGCCCCTGCTCCGTCTAAAGTGCAAAATATTTTATAATGGGCACTTGCCCTAAAGAAGGACTCCTCCGACGTGAGGGGTTCTTCTTTTTTTATTACTCGTTTTACCGGCTCATCAGCATCCCTGAAGGCTAGAGGCTTGTTCTAAACCGGGGACATCCCCTCATAAAATACGTTAAAAGAACAAGCCTGAAAGGGGAAAACCCACATGGATACAAAATCCTCCATCAAGCAGCGCCGGGAAGAGAGAATCAGGGATCTATTGCTCCGCGAGGATCCGGTCAAGCGGGAGCCGCAGCCCGTTCAGGAGCCCCTCCAGTTGTGGAATAAAGGAAAATTGCCGGAGTCTTTTGCGCCTGAGCCGGATCCGGAGAGGATATGGAAAAAAGAGCATGCAAAGGGCAGCGGCCCGTTTTATCATAAAACGCGTTTCGTTTCGGGCTTTATGTGGAGGGTATTTTTCAGCGTGATCGTATTCGGCCTTATCTGGGGCTTGTTTAAATTCCCGCAGCCATGGAGCATCAAGGCGCAGGATTACGTGATGCAGTCTCTGAACCGCGAGATGGATTTCCAGGCGGCTGAAGCATGGTACGAGTCCCATTTCGGCAAAGCACCGACGTTCATTCCAATTTTTAAGCAAAATCAGACTGATCCTTTGAAAGTGAATGCCTCCAAATCCATGGTTCCGCCGCTGCAGGGAGAAATCGTGCAGGCGTTTGCCGTGAACCTGAAAGGCGTGGAAATTGCTCCAAGCAAAGTTTCAAATGTCCCGCTTGAGGTGAAAAGTGTAGAAACAGGACGCGTCATCGACGTTTCAAACCAGCCTGAAACGGGTATTACCGTAACCATTCAGCATACCGGGAAAATGGTGGCCTCTTATGGCCATTTAACGGGGACAAAGCTGCAAAAGAACGACTGGGTTGAGGGTGGAGATACGATCGGACAGGTGCAGGCCGTGGCGGGTGAGGAGACCCCAACCTTGTTCTTCTCCATGAAAAAGGACGGTGACTACGTGGACCCTGCGGATGTGATCCCTTTTGATTAATATTAGGGGCATTAAACTGTCACTTCATCCCTTTTTCGTCATTCTGATGCTGTTTTCGGTCATTACCGGGCATTTTCTGGAGCTGATCGTGTTATTCACGATCGTGTTTATCCATGAACTTGGGCATTTGACGGCAGCGCTGCTGTTTGGCGTGCGGATCCGCTCCATTCAGATGCTTCCGTTCGGCGGCGTTGTGGAAATGGAGGATCAAGGACAGCTGACGGCATGGAAAGACATGGTCATCGCGCTGGCCGGACCCCTTCAGAATGTGCTCATGATCCTGGCAGCCATGCTGTGCCGTGAGCTGGATCCGGGTGGAGAAGCCTTCATGAACTATGTAATTTATGGGAACATGATGATCGCCCTGTTCAACCTGCTGCCCGTGCTTCCGCTGGATGGGGGCAAGGTTCTGCAGGCTGCGGCCAGCCTGATTTTCCCTTATCACCAAACGCTGCTTTGGTCGTCCAGAATCAGTATCGCGGGGAGCGCGGGCGTCGTCCTTTTCGCGGTGCTGCCGCTTTTGCAGGGGGAAGGGCGTATCCAGCTGAATCTGCTGCTGATCGGTATTTTTCTGCTATATTCCAATTGGATTGATTATCGGCACGTGCCCTACCGTTTCGCGAGATTCCTCATGAGCCGGGAAAGAAGATATGAAAAGGCGCTCCGGACGAGCGCGCATGCGCAGCCGATCATTGCAGATCCGACGAAACATTTGGAGAGTATTTTGCGTCTATTTAAAAGAGAGAAGGTTCATGTCATTTATGTGATGAACAAGCAGGGCAGCCTCGTTGCCATGCTTCCGGAGCAGCGCCTCATTTCGGCTTATTTTGCGGGGCACCATTTATAACATACATCATTGACAATGGGATCGAAATTCAAGTGCAAGCGATACGCTAAAAAAGGGGATTTCATGGTAAAATGGAATGGAAATGTCTTCTAACAGGGGTGAAGCCATGAAACAAATGATAGTTCATTGTGAACCGAAGCAGACGCAGATGGCCCTCATGGAGGAAGGCAAGCTGGTGGAGTTTGCGGTTGAGCGCAGTCATAACCACAGTCTTGTGGGAAGCTTTTATAAAGGACGCGTCGTCAATGTGCTTCCAGGCATGCAGGCGGCTTTCGTGGATATCGGGCACAAGAAGAATGCTTTTTTGTACGTAGACGACGTTCTTCATCCTCATCTGGATAAGCAGCCGAAAGAGAAACCGTCGATCGAGAATCTGCTTCGCGCGGGCCAGGAGGTTGTCGTGCAGGTGATGAAGGAGCCTCTTGGAAGCAAGGGTCCCCGCGTCACCACGCATTATTCCCTTCCGGGGCGCTGGGTGGTATATATGCCGAATGCCGATTACGTGGCGGTATCCAAGAAGGTCAGCAAGGAACATGAGCGCGGGCGCCTCAAAATGCTGGGCGAAGAGATACGCCTTGACGGGGAAGGCATCATCATGAGAACCGTTTCGGAAGAGGAGCACCCGGATGCGATCGCGGGCGATCTCAGTCTGCTGCGGGAGCAGTGGCGGTCAATCCAAAAGCGGGCGGAAGCCTGCAGTGCGCCGTCCCTTCTGCATCAGGATCTGAGCATCGTGCAGAGGTTTATCCGGGATGTGTTTGACCCTCAGCAGGACGAGCTGCAGATCGACAGCGCCAAGGAGGCCAGGGAAGCGGAAGTCTTTCTGGAGGAAATCGCCCACGGCAGCCATCTGCCTGTCAAGGTATATCAGGGACAGGAGCATATATTCAAGCACTTCCGGGTCCAGGAACAGCTGGAGCGGGATTTCGCGCGCAAGGTGATCCTGGAAAGCGGGGGCTCGATCATATGGGATCAGACGGAGGCTCTTACGGTAGTGGACGTGAATACCGGCAAGTACATTGGCGGAGACAGTCTGGAGGATACGGTGACCCGCACCAATATGCAGGCGGCCGAGGAGATCGCCAGGTTGATCCGGCTTCGCGACGTGGGCGGCATCATCGTTGTCGATTTTATTGATATGGAGCAGGACCAGCACCGGCAGGACGTGGTGGACAAGCTGGAGGCCGGAATGAGCAAAGACCGGACGAAAAGCCATGTCGTCGGGTGGACGAAGCTTGGGCTGCTGGAATTGACTCGCAAGAAAGTGCGCGACGATACCGCCATGCTGTTCACGAAACCATGCGATGCCTGCGATGGCACAGGTAAAATAAATCTGCTGGGCATCCATTGACTCGGATAGTCTCTCTATGTTAATATCTATGAGTATGTGTCCGGTATTTATGCTTGTCACATGCTGTAACCGCTCCGGTCGGGTTGTCAAGCGCATGCCTTAGGGCGGCCACCTGGATCAGGCGAGTCTGAGACATGAGGAGGTGCAAGCAAATGTACGCAATTATCGAAACTGGCGGTAAACAATACAAAGTTCAAGAGGGCGACGTATTGTACATCGAAAAATTGAATGCGGGCGACGGCGAAAGCGTGACTTTCGATCGTGTATTGGCCGTATCCAATGACAACGGTTTGGTAGCAGGTACGCCACTGGTTTCCGGCGCAGCCGTAACCGCAAAAGTGGAGAGACATGGCAAAGGTGCGAAGGTTGTTGTATACAAATACAAACCTAAGAAGAACTACCACAAGAAACAAGGCCATCGTCAACCTTACACTAAAGTAACCATCGAAAAAATCCAGGCGTAAGAAGGTGCACTTGATTTGATTAATGTGCGCATACTACGTCAGGAGAATGGCAGCATTCATGGGTTTGAGGTGAAGGGTCACGCGAACTTTGCGAAGCATGGTGAGGACATTGTGTGTGCCGGCGTATCGACGGTCACGGTCGGAACTGTGAATTCCTTGGAAGCTTTAACCGGAACCGTTATGGACAGCAGAATGAACGATGGCTTTTTAAGCGCCTACCTTCCCGTTGACGGGAATGGGGATGCAGGAAGCGGAGTGCAACTGCTGCTCGAGTCCATGGTCGTGATGCTGAATTCGATTGCAGAATCATACGGGAAGTATATTCAAATAAAAGAAGTTATTACTCAAAGAAGGAGGTAGACAACATGTTAAAGTTGAATCTTCAATTGTTCGCATCGAAAAAGGGTGTTGGTTCCACAAAGAACGGACGCGACAGCCAAGCGAAACGTCTCGGCGTGAAGCGTGCTGACGGACAAACCGTTACTGGCGGAAGCATTTTGGTTCGTCAACGCGGAACTAAAATTCATCCTGGTACGAACGTGGGCATCGGCAAAGACGATACTTTGTTTGCAAAAGTGGACGGCGTTGTGAAATTCGAACGTTGGGGCCGCGACCGCAAAAAAGTGAGCGTCTACCCTGTTGATGTCGCTCCGGTAGCGGCAGCAGTGGAAGCTTAAGTTTCACGAAACGGGTTGGATTAACGAGAAGAGCCTTCGGCAGTGCTTGCCGGAGGCTTTTTTTAAATATATAGGCAGGTATGCTATAGGCTCGAAAGCGAATATTGCAAATAGGGCTCTTTTGAGTGGAATATGGCCTTTCCCCGGGCGTCCATCCAGGATCGGCAGCGGCGGGATCAGGAGAATTGCTTTTTTCTTGCAGCTGGTGGATGATCAATCAAGGATAGCTGTGGTATACTGGTAATTGATGTAAGAATGATCGGTGATCAGGAACGGGGAGAGTCTATTGAAATCCTGGAAGACCCTATTGGCTATATTCGCTATATCCGTGGCCGTGCCTTTATTTTTCGTGATTCAATACAGATCGGTGGTTTGGAGCATTCTGCTGGTGCTTTGGGTGGCGGCCGTGTTTGCCGGAGGCTTTATACTGCTTACGCGCCTTCATGAGAAGGAGCAGCAGGCACTGCTGCGAAGCTTTGAGCAGGCGGCGATACGGACGCTGAACCATCATAGGCATGACTGGATGAATGATCTGCAGATCTTGTACGGATACATTCAGCTCGGAAAAATTGATAAAGCGGTTCAATGTGTGGAAAGAATAAAAGAGCGGATGAATCAGGAAAGCAAAATCTCGAAGCTCGGCATTCCTTCGCTCGTGTTCTATCTCCAGTCATTTCGGACATCGGGCAGCAGTCTGGAGCTTGAAATTACGGTGGATCCGGATATTCAGCTGGACAAGCTGAGCCCTGAGGACGGAGCGGACCTGGCCGCGGTCATCATGCAAACCGTTCGTGCTTATCAATATAGCGGTAGAGTATCCTGGGGGGATACGCGCAAACTGCTGCTGACCCTTCGGCAGGAGGATACGGACGTGATCGTGAGCTTTGAAGAGGACGGCTCCATGGGAGATCCTGAATTATTAAAGCAGCAAATTTATAAAGTGGTACAAGGCAAGCGAATGAAAGCGGAGCAGCTTCATCCCTCCCAGGCTTCATTTCAGCTGCGCTTGCCGTGTGAGTCATGAGGAAGGTGAATTCATGTTTGTAGATAAAGCGAAGATTTACGTCAAAGGCGGAGACGGCGGAGACGGTCTCGTCGCGTTCCGGCGGGAGAAATACGTTCCTGAAGGCGGGCCGGCCGGCGGAGACGGAGGAAAAGGCGGAGACGTCATTTTTCGGGTTGATGAAGGACTGCGGACGTTGATGGATTTCCGCTACCAGCGGCATTTTAAAGCAGACCGCGGTGTAAAGGGACGGAATAAGAGCCAGCATGGCGCTAATGCGGAGAATATGATCGTGCGGATCCCGCCGGGCACCGTGCTGATCGATGATGACACAGGCGAGGTGCTGGCGGATATGGTACGCCATGGCCAGCAGATTGTCGTCGCCCGCGGCGGACGCGGCGGACGCGGCAACACCCGTTTCGCCACACCGAAAAATCCGGCGCCGGAAATTGCCGAGAACGGTGAAGAGGGCCAGGAGCGCTATTTGCTCATGGAGCTTAAAGTAATGGCGGATGTGGGGCTCGTGGGCTTCCCGAGCGTCGGCAAATCGACATTGTTGTCTGTGGTTTCGGCGGCTGAGCCAAAAATCGGTGCCTATCATTTTACGACAATAACACCGAATCTGGGCATGGTCGAGGTCGGGGATGGCCGCAGTTTCGTGATGGCCGATTTGCCGGGACTGATTGAAGGTGCTCATGAAGGCGTAGGTTTGGGACACGAGTTTTTGCGGCATGTGGAGCGCACGCGGATTATTATTCACGTCGTCGACATGGCGGGATCGGAAGGCCGTGACCCGTTTGAGGATTGGGAGAAAATCAATCAGGAGCTCAAGCTTTATAACGAAGCGCTGGCCGAGCGTCCGCAGATAGTGGCAGCGAACAAGATGGATATGCCTGAAGCGGAAGAAAACCTAGCCCTGTTCCGTGAACAGGTGCAGAAACTGAGACCGGATATTGAAATCATGCCGATCTCTTCTCTTACGCGCAAAGGTGTTCAGGAGCTTCTTTACCGCGCGGCGGACATTCTGGATGCGAACCCGCAGGAGACTCATGTCGAGGAAGTCGCCGAGACGAACGAAAGAAAAGTATACAAGCTGGATAAGAAGGACGAAGACAACGCATTTACCATTACGCGGGATAATGAAGCTTACGTCGTGCACAGCGTGAAGATCGAGCGGATGCTGAAACGGATTCAAATGAATTCGCACGAGGCCATCCTGAAGCTTGCGCGTACGATGCGCCATATGGGCATCGATGACGAGCTGCGCAAACGCGGAGCGGTGGAAGGCACCATCGTCCGGATTGCCGATTTCGAATTTGAATTCGTAGAAGGCAGCAGCTACTATTAAATCGAAAAGCCGTTTAAGGTACGGTTATGTACCTTGGGCGGCTTTTTTGTACATAGACAGCGTAAGCGCTTCCTTGGATTTCGCAGGATAAAAAGGCTGAAATCTATTGACCCATCCGGCACATTTCTTTATAATGTCCACTATATGAATACATCAGTCTTTGAGGAGAGGACGTTCGTGAAAGAACGCTATTATTTGGTCCGTGAAGATATTTTACCGGAAGCCGTGGTCAAAACCATGCAGGTAAAGCAGCTGCTTGCGGCCGGGGACGCGAAGACGGTGCATGAAGCTGTGGAGCAGGTTGGGATGAGCCGCAGCGCCTTTTACAAATATAAGGACGGCATCCACCTGATCAACCAGCTGGAGAGGGAGCGGATTGTGACGATCTCCATCGATATGGAGCACCGCTCCGGCATGCTGTCCAAAGTACTTAGTCTCGTTGCGGGATTTGGAGGGAACGTGCTGACCATACACCAAAGCATACCCTTACAGGGAATTGCGAATGTGGTCATATCCGTTGAGGTATCCAGAATGAGCGATGAGCTGGGTGACATGCTGGAAAGCCTTCGGGATTGCGCCGGCGTCAAACGCGCCAATCTGATCGGTCAAGGCTAACAAGAAAGCAAGAGAATGCATCATACGAAACGGGAGGTATGGGAATGAAACCGGTAAAAGTGGGATTGTTGGGGCTTGGCACCGTAGGTACGGGCGTCGTAAGAATCGTGGAGGGGCATCAAGAAGATTTGAGCAGTCAGGTCGGCTCTCCGATTATTATCGAGAAACTCGCCGTCAAGAACAGCGAAAAGGCCCGCAGCATCCAAGTGGACAAGAGCAAGCTTACAGAGGATCCGTGGGAAGTGATCCGCGACCCGGAAATCGACGTGATCGTCGAGGTGATGGGCGGAATCGACGATACCAAGGCATACATTCTGGAGGCGCTCGAGCGGGGCAAACATATCGTTACCGCCAACAAGGATCTAATGGCGCTTCATGGCTCGGAAATTCTGGCTAAAGCCCAGGAGAAGCAGTGCGACGTATTCTATGAAGCGAGCGTTGCCGGTGGCATTCCGATCATCCGAACGTTGATCGAGGGCTTCTCGTCGGATCGGATTTTGAAAATCATGGGGATTGTGAACGGCACGACGAACTTTATTTTAACGAAAATGAGCCAGGAAGGCGCCTCCTATGAGAGTGTGCTTGAAGAGGCTCAGAAGCTTGGTTATGCGGAAGCGGATCCGACGTCTGATGTGGAAGGGCTGGATGCCGCACGAAAAATGGCCATTCTCGGCACGCTGGGCTTCCGTACGAACGTAGAGCTGAAAGATGTCAGCGTTCGCGGCATCTCTCAGGTATCCAAAGAAGATATCATGTACGCCAAGCGTCTTGGATATGAGATGAAGCTGCTCGGCATTGCCGACCGGGAAGACGATCATGTCAGCATCAGCGTACAACCGACCATGGTGCGCAAGGGTCACCCGATCGCATCCGTGAATGGCGTATTCAACGCTGTCTATGTATATGGTGAAGCGGTGGGCGAGACGATGTTCTACGGCGCCGGAGCAGGTGAAATGCCAACCGCGACGTCCGTGGTAGCGGATCTGGTTGCCGTGATTAAAAACCTCAAGCTGGGCGTCAACGGTCTGAAGGCCATTGTTCCTTACAAGCCGAAGAAGCTGAAGAATGACGAACAGATTTCCTTCAAAAACTTCATTCTGCTTCATGTGGATGACAAGGCGGGCGTGCTCGCCAGGATTACCCAGGTATTCGCCGAGTTTGGGGTCAGCCTGGAGTCGGTTGTGCAGCAGCCGAACGAACTGAATCCGGAAGCGGAAATCATTATCGTGACGCATAATGCGACTAAAGCGAGCATGGATAAAGTGCTCCAGCATTTCGAAGGTCTGTCGGTCATCCGCAAAATCAAGAGCGTATACCGAGTAGAGGGTTAACTCATATTGTTATATTTCCCATTCATCTCTATATATAAAGCGAAAAGGAGCCATACCCATGTCATACCAAGGACTACTTCAAACGTACAAATCATACCTGCCAGTCAATGAAAACACGCCACTCCTTACCCTGAAGGAAGGCAACACCCCGCTGATCCGGGCGGAGAATCTTTCGGAGGAATTGGGACTTGATCTGTATTTCAAATATGAGGGATTGAATCCGACCGGGTCTTTTAAGGACCGCGGCATGGTCATGGCCGTTGCCAAGGCGATCGAGGAAGGCAGCCGGACGATCATGTGCGCATCCACGGGCAACACCTCCGCAGCGGCGGCGGCGTATGCAGCAAGAGCCGGCTTGAACTGCATTGTGCTCATCCCTAACAACAATATCGCGCTTGGCAAGCTGGCTCAGGCGATGATTTATGGAGCGAAGGTAATCGCCATCGAAGGCAACTTCGACCGTGCTTTGGAAATTGTCCGCGAAATTACGGCAAAGCATCCGATCACCCTCGTGAACTCGGTCAATCCGTACCGGATCGAAGGGCAGAAGACGGCAGCGTTCGAAGTGGTCGACCAGCTTGGTAAAGCCCCTGACGTACTGGCCATCCCAGTCGGGAACGCAGGTAATATCTCGGCTTATTGGAAAGGCTTTAAGGAATACCGCGAAGCAGGCAAAGCTTCGTCTCTGCCGAAAATGGTAGGCTTTGAGGCGGAAGGCGCGATGGCCATCGTCAAAGGCGAGCCGATCCTGGAACCTGAAACCATTGCAACGGCGATCCGCATCGGCAATCCGGCCAGCTGGACAACGGCTGTGGCAGCGGCAGAGGAATCGGGCGGACAGATCAATTATGTAACGGATGAGGAGATTTTGGCTGCTTATCGCATGATCGCT
The DNA here is from genome assembly GCF_051966755.1 of Paenibacillus sp. SAFN-054. NCBI lineage: Bacteria > Bacillati > Bacillota > Bacilli > Caryophanales > Paenibacillaceae > Paenibacillus > Paenibacillus sp. SAFN-054. The sequence goes on along the minus strand of NZ_JBQCKS010000005.1, from coordinate 5,551 downwards.
TCCCGCGAAGGCGTATTTGCGGAACCAGCTTCCGCAGCTTCCGTGGCGGGCGTGCTCAAGCTGAAGCGCGAGGGCTATTTCCAAGGCGGCGAATCCGTCGTCTGCGTACTGACAGGCAACGGCTTGAAAGATCCGAACGTCGCTCTCAAAACGGTAAATGCCGATCCGCTCGTTGTTCCTGACACGGAGGCGGCCGTCATGGAAGCGATCGCCAAGCTGGAAGAGGCCGGGGCATGATCAAACCGGATGGCGTATGCGTAAGAATACCGGCAAGCACCGCGAATCTCGGTCCCGGCTTCGATACGCTCGGCATGGCCCTGTCCTTGTACGCATGGATCGGCATGAAAGCTTCGCAGGAGACGGTGATCCGGTTATACGGAACCGAGATGGAAGGAATACCGACGGACAAAAATAACCTCGTGTATAAGGTAGCCCAAATGGTATTCCGCGAAGCGGGAGTGCAAGTGCCTGAGCTTGAAATCGCCATGTACTCGGAAATTCCGCTGACGAGGGGGCTTGGCAGCAGCGCTTCTGCCATCGTTGGCGCCTTATTTGCAGCGAATGCATTGATTGGTTCGCCTCTCTCGCAAGCGAAGCTCTTTGATATGGCGAGCGCTATGGAGGATCATCCCGACAATGTCGGAGCTTCGCTGTTCGGCGGGCTGATTACGGCGGTGTGGGACGGCGAGCGGGCGGATTATATCCGTCTCGAGCCTCATGGGGATTTGGAAGTTCTCGTTGTGATTCCCGATTTCCAGTTGGCGACCTCCGATGCGAGAAAAGCGCTGCCAGCGCAGCTGGACCGCAAAGATGCCGTATATAATATCAGCCGATCCTCGCTTCTGGTTGCCGCGTTGGCCCAGGGCAGATTGGATATGATCAGCAGAGCCATGTCGGATCGTCTTCATCAGCCGTACCGCGCCAAACTGGTACCCGGAATGACGGAGATTCTGGAACAAGGTGTGAATCACGGAGCCTTAGGCGTTGCGCTTAGCGGTGCCGGACCAACGCTGCTTGCATTGGTTGACCGGTGCTCCGACCGGAAAGAGGAACTGAAGTCATACTTTTTGAATACGATGAAGGCCGAGGGCATTCGCGCATCTGCATGCTGGCTGAATCCGTCCCTCGAAGGGACCCGGCTGATCGGCAGTATGCCGTCTGGCTCATTCTTGGAATTCATTAAAGGGGAAGTAAAAGCATGATACGAATTGCATTATTGCCTGAAGGGTCGGTGTCACACGAGGCTGTCGCCCAATTGCTCGGAGATGAACCGGTAGAATTGGTGTACCATAAATTGATCTCCGACGTGTTCCTGTCAACGGTACATGGCAAAACGGATTATAGCGTCATTCCTATTGAAAATACGATCGAAGGCTCGGTGAGCCTTCATATGGATTGGCTTGTTAACGAAGTGGATATTCCGATGCAGATTGAATGGGTGTATCCATCGATTCAGAATCTGATCGGAGACCGCGAAGAATTCATCTCGGAATCCGGGGAAGTCGACTTTTCGCGGATCCAGACCATTATGTCTCATCCGGTGGCAATGGCTCAATGCCAGCAGTTCATCCGCAAGCATGCTCCGCAGGCGGAGCTGGTGAACGCAGGCAGTACCACGGAAGCCGTCGGAATCGTGAAGGCTAATCCGGGACAAGGGCTGGCTGCTGTCGGAACGGCGCTTGGCGCTGCCACGCATAAGCTGGACGTACTGGCTGAACGCGTGACCGACCATGACAACAACTACACGCGCTTTATTTTGATCGGCAAGGAGGAGCTGCCCAAGCTGCCGAAGCCGGTAAAGCAGATGAAGACGAGCGTTCTGGTTACGCTCCCTGAGGATTTTGCCGGAGCACTTCATCAGGTGTTAGCGACATTTGCATGGAGAAGGCTGAATTTGTCGCGCATTGAATCCCGTCCAACGAAGAAGAAGCTGGGCAGCTACTATTTTTATATCGATGTTCTGGAGTCCGTGGATTCGGTCCTGTTGACCGCAGCGTTCGAGGAAATTGAAGCGCTCGGTTGTCAGGTTCGCATTCTCGGGTCTTATCCAAGCTATACGTATCAGGAACTCATTTCGGAGGTGCTGTAGTTCATGTCAGAGCAATGGATCTATTTGGATGGCGAATATGTAACCAAGGAAAATGCGAAAGTATCCGTTTTTGATCATGGTTTCTTGTACGGGGATGGCATCTTTGAAGGAATCCGCATTTATCAGGGCAATATCTTCAAATGCGACGAGCATCTGGAGCGTCTCTACGACTCCGCAAAATCGATCGATCTGGTTATTCCGCTCTCTTTTGAGGAAATGCGCGAAGCTATGGCGGAAACGATCCGCCGCAACGATATGCGAGACGGGTATATTCGTTTGGTCGTGTCCCGCGGAGCAGGCAATCTCGGACTGGATCCGAGACGCTGCCCGAAACCGACGGTCCTCATTATCGTGGAGCAGCTGGCCATTTACTCGGAAGAGGCTTACCTGAAAGGTCTGCGTGCCGTTTCCGTTTCTCAGCGCCGCAACTTGCCGGATGCCCTGAATCCGAAGATCAAATCTTTGAATTACTTGAACAACATCCTGGTGAAAATCCAGTCCAATCTTGCAGAAGCAGATGAAGCGATCATGCTGAACGCGCAGGGATATGTGACGGAAGGCTCCGGCGACAATATTTTCCTCGTCAAAAAAGGTGTCGTATACACGCCTCCATGTTACCTGGGCGCGCTTGAAGGCATTACGCGCCTGGCCATTATCGAACTGTGCGAGAAGCTGGGATATCCACTGAAGGAAGTACCGTTCACCATGCATGACGTGTATATAGCCGATGAAGTATTCTTCACAGGGACTGCTGCCGAGGTTATTGCTGCCCGTGAGATCGACGGACGAGTCATTGGCGAAGGACACGCAGGCCCCGTCACGTTGAAACTGCTCGAAGAGTTCCGCAAAGCGGTAAGCGTAGACGGCTTCAAGGTATGGGAATCGTAAAATAATAGCCCGGCACAAACGCGTTGGTTACCGAAAAATCCTTTCATGACAAGCTCATGAAAGGATTTTTTTGTCATTAGGGATGTCATCCGCCTATCCTGTGCATAAGATGTAGTAACGAAGGCGGACGATTTATGCGCCTATAAGAAGTTTAGGAGGTAATTGCCGCGTGAAGATACACATCGTAAAAAGTGGTGACACTTTATATGAGCTTTCCAAAAAGTATGATATCCCTTTGCAAAAAATAATCGACGCCAATCCGCAAATTTCCGACCCGAATGAGCTGAAGATCGGACAAAAGGTGAAGATCCCTTCCGAGCCCGTTCAAGTGCCAAGCAATGATCAAATTATCCATAAGCATGTCGTCAAACAAGGGGATAGCCTCTGGAAGCTGTCGAAAGCATGGGGAGTTTCTTTGAAAGAGATGATCGATGCCAATCCCCAGCTCAAGAATCCGAACGCCCTGCTGGTGGGCGAAGTCGTTAACATTCCCAAAACCAGCGGAAGCCAGAACTCCAATGAAAATGCAAACACGAACGCAAACGTCAATGCACATCCAGACAAGGTTCTTCCTGGAGGGAAAGCTTACACAGGTCCTAAGGAAGAAATGACTGCTCCGAAGGAGGAGATGACCTCTCCGACCACTATAGAGCCGCCACAGCAGCTCCCTGAACTGCCGAACCTCCCGAATATTATGCCCGAAATGATGCTTCCGAATCTCCCGAACGTGATGCCTAATACGTCTAATATGATGCCTGAGGCTAACGTAATGCCCGAAATGATCAAGCCTAATGAGATCCCAAATGTGATGCCGGAGATGACCATGCCGAATATCATGCCGAACGTGATGCCGGAGATGACCATGCCGAATATCATGCCGAACGTGATGCCGGAGATGACCATGCCGAACATCATGCCGAATGTGATGCCGGAAATGACAATGCCGAATATCATGCCGAATGTGATGCCGGAGATGACCATGCCGAACATGAAACCGAATATCATGCCGGCTACAGAGAATAAGCCGATGGAAGTTCTGCCTATAGCAGAAGAGCCTTGGGGTTGTGATGATAAGTATTCTGTGGGTAGTGCCCACCATCCGTTTATGCAATTTCCGACTCCTGCGCAAGAAGTGGGCTCTTTTTACAGCATGCCATGCGGTGATGAGTTGCAGGCGGAACATACTTACGACAACATGCCTTATTCGGGAAAATCATCTCATTATCCAGGTATCGTCGAGAGCGCGGAGGACGTCGATTATTTGCCGAATCAATCCCTGGTAAGTCCTTATGCTCAAGCACCCGGCGGAGGACTGGGAGGTCATCATTGGGAAAACCATCAGTCCCCGGTGCCGTATGAACCCCAAATGCAGTCTCCTGCAAGCTATCATCCTAATCAGCCCTACCAACCTTCGGGCGTTTCGCCGATGTATTACGAGCCTGTTCAAGCCCCATATCCTCCTTATAACCCATGTGGCTGTTCGGGTGTTTCACCGGCATATCATGCGCCAGAACCCGTTTATGAGGAACCGATGTACTACCACCCGGGGGGTTATCCGCATTTTGCGCTTCCGCCATGGTGTTATCCATACCCTGGTCCTATGGTAAGCCCTTATGGAACAGCACCGAATTCCCAGCTAGCTGCTTATGGCCAGGAACCGAATATGCCATATCATGAAGCCAACAAACCTTACCATGATCCGAACGGTCCATTTCCGGGTTGGGGAGGCATGGGGTATCCCCATTGGGATCGGACCCAGGCTTATGCCTATCCGCCACAAACTGCGGAGACTGTAACGGAACCGACGGCCACAGTGAATATGGCGCAGGGGACAGAAGCTTCTTTTCATACGGTAGAGACAGATGAAAAAAACGAAGAACCCGTCAAGGATAGCGTCCAAAATGTTAAAACTTTAAGCAGCAGTAAAAACAACACAACGCCTTCACGAGAAAAGAGTGAGCCGAAGAAGCCAAAGAAGCAAATGACTTCTACAAAGCGCAAGAATCCATGGATTAAGGGTTAACACTTTCAAAGATGTTGGTTGAATTCGAAAGCAGGCGTACGTGCGTATGTCTGCTTTCATTTGTTTTTCGACATGTAAAAGCGGGGGAGAGCTTTAACTAAAAGAATTTTTAAAAATTGCTTGCTGAATAACCTGAATATATGTTATATTATTATTCCGGCCAAGAAATCTAGTAAGTGCCGACGGGTTTGAGAGAAAAAAGATTTTTAAAAAAAGCTTGTAATTCTCGAAAAATCATGGTATATTATAAAAGTTGCCGCTGAGATGCGGTGATGAGTGAAAGAGAGCTTCGAAAGAAGCTTGAAAGAATTTGATCTTTGAAAACTGAACAACGAGTGAGATACAGGTTTCGGTAACGAAACCGACCGCGAGATCATCCGGTTCATGACAACTGTCTGAATGGATTATTGAGCAAAACAATGAGATGTAACATATCGTCAGTTTCAAAATGAGCGAATCGCTCTTTCGAAGATGAAGATTGAAAATGATCGACTCAGCCGAGTTTGACCCATTTTCAATCGGTCGACCAAACTTCGTTTGGTCTTTCTTGG